>NZ_JAPJZH010000005.1 GCF_027889715.1 Allohoeflea poritis | reverse complement strand
AAACAAACCCGCCGCCAGCGGACAACCGCCCTCGTCACACGCAGCTTATAAGGCCAATAAACAAAAACAGTCAACAGACAAATTTCAAAATATGTCATTTTTTTTACAGTCCCGCACCGACCCCGAGCGCGGCCGTGCAACGCAGCCGTTTTCGTCATTCGTCAAGAGATCCGCCGGCGCTTGTTCACCGGGCGTAAAAATGACGAAATATTTCTGAAATTACGGCACTTTGCCCTATTTCCGGCACAGTTGGGATGTCAACAATGAAGACCATGTCGTGCAAGGGGACAGCGGCATACTGCCTGACAGTAACGATATTGCGCGAAATGGGCCCGATTCCGGTACGGTTCGATTGACTCGGACTGCGGGGCAAGGCAGATGAATAGCCGGGAAACTGGCATGACGGAAAACAACGGTGGGGCAATAAGATAATCAATGCCGTCGCATACTGATCTCAGCAGGCAGATGGGTGAGGAAGAACCCCTTTTGGCCGATGGTCGGAAGGCGCCCGACCGCCGCGAGGTCTCCATTCGATGGCTGTCCGGTACGTTCCTCACCGGCATAACCTCCAGCGCCCTCATGGGCATCGCTCTCTTCGCTGCACTCGACGGGCGCGAGCAGCTCGCCATTCCCGGCGAAGCCTACGCCGCCACCGATATCGAAACGCAACCGCTGGAAGGCGCCGAAAAGGGCAGCCGTCTTGTCAGCACAACAATTGCGGCAAAGCCTTCCGACAAGACGATCGTCGAGATTTCCACGATGACCAATGAAGGCGAGCGCAGCGTCATCCGCAGCCGCCCCTTCGCGCATGTCAAGATGGCGCTCGCGGCCAACCATGCCGCCAAGGGCGAATATCCGAAATTCGATCCGCTGAAGATCTTTTCGTCCGGGAAAGCTGAAACCGAATCCACCACCGGGATCATCTATGGCGCGGAAGTCGAATCGGAAATCCGGCTGAAGACAGTCGATTTCCCCGTCAACCGCGCACCCTATGACTATGCCGCGGCGATGGATGCGGAAGAGGCCGAAGAGGATGTCAGGACCAACGGCTCGATCCTGACGGACGAGACCTTCCAGGTCGCGATGTTGCACTATGTCAATCCGCAACGTTTCTCCGGTGCCGACTCCCCGTTCGATTTCAGCACCAACCTCAACGCCCGTGTCGTCGCCGAGAATGTTTCGGTCGCCACCACGCTGACACCCGAGGATGGCGCCGTCGAATTCATCGACGATGTCATCGCCATCCGCGAAGACAAGTCGATGGTCGATGCGCTCACCGAAGCGGGCTACGCCAAGGGCGAAGCGAAATATGTCGCCGAGGTCCTTGCAAGCGAGGCCGGCTCGCCCGATCTCACGGAAGGCGATGTGTTCCGCATCGGCCTCGAGCAGCGCGGCCGCGATACCCGTATCGTGCGCGCCAGCGTCTATGACGGCGCCAATCATGTTGCTTCCGTTGCCGTCAATGACTTCGAGATTCTTGTCGCGGCG
The DNA here is from genome assembly GCF_027889715.1 of Allohoeflea poritis. Classification (GTDB taxonomy): domain Bacteria; phylum Pseudomonadota; class Alphaproteobacteria; order Rhizobiales; family Rhizobiaceae; genus Hoeflea_A; species Hoeflea_A poritis. The sequence goes on along the minus strand of NZ_JAPJZH010000005.1, from coordinate 333,988 downwards.
AACGAGCCGCCGCAGTCGCCGGCGGTGCGTTCGGCCTTTGACGAAACCCCTGTCACCGTCCTTGCCGGCCGCGATCTGCCGCGCGTCTATGACGGCATTTACAAGGCAGCGCTGTCCTATGGGATGAGCGGCGAGATGACCGAGAAGGTCATTCGGCTGCTGGCAAGCAATGTCGATTACCAGGCACGCCTGAAACCCACCGACACGATGGAAGCGGTTTTTTCCGTCAACGAGGAAACCAACGAAGCCTCGGACGAATCCGAACTGCTTTATCTGGCGGCCAGCTTCGGCAACAACGCGGTATCGCTTTACCGTTTCCGCAATCCGGAAGACGGGTCCATCGACTACTATGATTCCGAAGGTCGCAGCGCACGGCAGTTCCTGATCCGCAACCCGCTGCCCAATGGCCGATTCCGCTCCGGTTTCGGCATGCGCCGTCATCCGATCCTCGGCTACAAGCGCATGCACTGGGGCGTCGACTGGAGCGCGCCACGCGGAACACCGATCATCGCGGCCGGAAACGGCGTCGTCGAAAAGGCCGGCTGGAACAAGGGCGGCTATGGCAAGCAGACCCTGATCCGCCATCCGAACGGTTATGTCAGTTCTTATTCCCACCAGACCAAGATCGCCAAGGGCATTGTTCCGGGCGCCCGCGTCAAGCAGGGGCAAGTCATCGGCTATGTCGGCTCGACGGGACTGTCCACCGGTCCGCACCTGCACTACGAACTGATCGTCAACGGCCGCAAGGTCGATCCGATGCGCGTACGCCTGCCGGACGGCAAATCTTTGAACGGCGAAACACTGACCGCGTTTCAGATCGAGCGCGAGCGGATCGACCGGCTGGTCAACCGCGACGCGGACCCCAAACGTCTTGCTGCCTTGAACTGATGTAAAAAAGCCCGGCTGAGCCGGGCTTTATTCGTTATGCGGCCTCTGCCTTCTTACCACCCTTGCTCTTGTCGGACCCGGTTATCAGCAACCGGTCGGACGCAGCCGAAATCGCGACGTGCTGCCCGTCCGTGATATCGCCGGCCAGGATTTTTTCCGCCAACGGATCCTGGACGTATTTCTGGATCACGCGTTTGAGCGGCCGCGCGCCATAGGCTGGATCGTAGCCCTTGTCGGCCAGCCAGTCGCGGGCATCGTCACCAAGATCGATGGTGATCTTGCGCTCCGAGACCAGCTTGGAAAGCCGGACCATCTGGATATCGACGATCGCGCCCATATCCTCGCGCCGCAGCCTGTGGAACAGGATCGTCTCGTCGACACGGTTGAGGAATTCGGGCCTGAACGAGGCCTTGACCACATCCATCACCTGATCACGGACCGAATCGACATCCTCGCCATCGGCCAGGTTGGTCAGATATTCGGCGCCCAGGTTAGACGTCATGATCACCAGCGTGTTGCGGAAGTCGACCGTGCGGCCCTGCCCATCGGTCAACCGGCCATCGTCAAGCACCTGAAGGAGCACGTTGAAGACGTCCGGATGGGCCTTCTCGATCTCGTCGAAAAGAATGACCTGGTAGGGACGCCGGCGCACGGCTTCCGTCAGCGCTCCGCCCTCGTCATAGCCGACATAGCCGGGAGGCGCACCGATCAGTCGGGCGACCGAATGCTTCTCCATGAACTCCGACATGTCCATGCGGACCATGGCCGTCTCGTCGTCGAAGAGGAAGTTCGCCAGCGCCTTGGTCAGCTCCGTCTTGCCGACACCCGTTGGCCCAAGGAAGATGAACGAGCCGATCGGGCGGTTCGGATCCTGCAGCCCGGCGCGTGCCCGGCGCACTGCCTTCGAGACAGCCTGCACCGCTTCGCCCTGCCCGACAACACGTTTGGAGAGTTCATCTTCCATGCGCAGCAGCTTCTCGCGCTCGCCTTCCAGCATCTTGTCGACAGGAATACCCGTCCAGCGCGACACGACATGGGCGATATGGTCCGGCGTGACCGTTTCCTCGACCATGGCTGACCCTTCGCCGCTGCTGCTTTCGGCTTCCTCCAGCTTGCGCTCAAGATCCGGAATCTCGCCATAGGCAAGCTCACCGGCCTTCTGGAACTCGCCGTTACGCTGCGCGATCGCAAGGGCGTTGCGCGCATCGTCGAGCTGTTTCTTCAGTTCGGCGGCAAGGCCGAGCTTCTGCTTTTCGGACTGCCACATCGCCGTCAGGGAATCGGCCTTCTCCTCAAGCGCCGTAAGATCGACCTCGAGCTTTTCCAGCCGGTCCTTGGAAGCCGTGTCGGTTTCCTTCAGCAGCGCCTCGCGCTCGATCTTCATCTGGATGATCCGCCGGTCGAGCTCATCGAGTTCCTCCGGCTTGGAATCCACCTGCATGCGCAGCCGCGATGCCGACTCGTCAACAAGATCGATTGCCTTGTCGGGCAGGAAGCGGTCGGTGATGTAGCGGTTCGACAGGGTCGATGCCGAGACAAGCGCCGAATCGGAAATGCGGACCTTGTGATGCTGCTCGTATTTTTCCTTGATGCCGCGCAGGATCGAGATCGTATCCTCGACCGTCGGCTCTTCGACGAACACCGGCTGGAACCGGCGTGCCAGCGCCGCGTCCTTCTCGACGTGCTTTCGGTATTCGTCAAGCGTGGTTGCTCCGACACAGTGCAGTTCGCCGCGCGCCAGCGCAGGCTTCAAAAGGTTGGATGCGTCCATAGCACCGTCGGCCTTGCCGGCGCCCACAAGGGTGTGCATCTCGTCGATGAACAGGATGATATTGCCGGCTGCCGCCTGCACTTCGGAAAGCACCGACTTCAAGCGCTCCTCGAACTCGCCGCGATATTTCGCACCGGCAATCAGCGCGCCCATGTCGAGGGCAAGCAACTGCTTGTCTTTCAGGGATTCCGGGACATCGCCATTGACGATGCGCAGCGCAAGGCCTTCCGCGATGGCAGTCTTGCCGACGCCCGGTTCGCCGATCAGCACCGGATTGTTCTTGGTGCGTCGGGACAGCACCTGGATGGTGCGGCGGATTTCGTCGTCACGGCCAATGACCGGATCGAGCTTGCCCTCGCGCGCCTCTTCGGTCAGATCGCGCGCATATTTCTTCAGCGCATCGTAGCCCTCCTCGGCACTCGCCGAGTCGGCCGTCCGACCCTTGCGGATTTCGTTGATTGCCTGGTTGAGGCCCTGCGCGGTCACGCCGGCCTTTTCAAGGATCTTGGAGGATTCCGTAGATTTCTCGATGGTCAGCGCCAGAAGCAGCCGCTCAACGGTGACGAAGCTGTCGCCTGCCTTCTTGGCCGCCTCTTCCGCGGTCGAAAACACCTTGGCAAGCGGCTGGGCGAGATAGATCTGTCCATTGCCGCCGCTGACTTTCGGCAGCTTTGCCAGCGCCGCGTCAACGCCCATGCGCGCATCATCCGGCCGTCCGCCGGCCCGTTCGATCAGCGACGCGGCCATGCCTTCGGGATCGTCCAGAAGCACCTTCAGTACATGTTCGGGTGTGAATTGCTGATGCCCTTCGCTCAGAGCATAGGTCTGCGCCGACTGAAGAAAGCCGCGCACCCTCTCGCTGTATTTTTCCATATTCATATGGCGTATCTCCTTGTCATGCTCCGCCCGCATTCGGCACGAAACAATGGATCCGGATTGACCCCCGAATTCGGCAGGTCCTGGTTGATACTAATATGGGAATTGCATCGGGGGTCGTTCAACCCCGGATTTCATATTTGATTCAGGCAAAAAGCCGCCATCTTGTCGCAGTCAGGACCTTCAAGACAAACGCCCGGCAAGGCCGGGCGTCAAGAATCTGGAGGTTGATCGGTACGATCAGGCGTCGCGGGCCACTACGGCCACTTCCGGCTGACTGTCCTGCGCCTCGGACGGCCCCGGCGCCGGCTCCGAAGCCTGCGGCGCCTCGTTTTCAGCGCCACCGCCATTGAGCGCTGTTTCCTCGCCGCTTCGCGGCGCCTCGTCATTGGCACTGCGGCTGCGGCGCGGCCGCGAAGGCGCGCGCCGGCGCAATGGTGAACGCCGTGCCGGCTGCTGCTGCTGCGCGTCTTCGCCAATGGCAACCTCGGCGGGCGTTCCGGAAATGACCGGCTGGGGACCCGTGCCGTCAATAGCCACCTCGACCGTTTCCTTCTCGGCCGTATCGGAAGTGGCCTCCGGGCTTTCGCCCTGCGGCTGCTCGCGTTCGGCGCCACTGTCGCGTTCGTCACGCTGGTAGCGCTCCTGCATCTGCGCCTGCGCGGCGGCAATGATGCGGCTGTAATGCTCCGCATGCTGCAGGTAGTTTTCGGCCATCACGGTATCGCCGGCACCAAGCGCATCGCGCGCCATGGCCGCATACTTGTCCGCAATGTGCTGTGCGGTACCGCGAATTTTCACGTCAGGACCGGTGCTGTCATAGGTACGCGAGAGCGGGTTGCCGTTTTTTCTTCCGTTGTTGTTATTGCGACCGCGACCGCGTTTGTTCTGCTGTCCTGACCTCATACGTCACTCACCTGAAATTTTCCCATTATGGATTGCTCGTTCTGAACCGGCTTTTGAAATCACTATTCGGCTGTCATGCTGCAGGCCGCATAAAGATGTGCGCTTGCGCTCTTTCCGCTTCACATTCATACAAGGGCAGATTCAGTTGCCGATGGTCAATCGATGATCACAGAAGCGAAACATGAAACGATCCTGAGTGATCGAATCTTTGGTGATGACCATATGTTCAGCAATGACCGGAAATTAGCGTGCTTTGCTTTCAATTCCAAGCCTTTTCTTTATCTAACGCAATTTGGTCGTTCCGCAAGAGCGCTCGACCCATGGCGTAATCCTGTTTGATGACAATTCGACGACGAAAACAGGGATCGCAGCCGGCCATGAGAACCGGAATCACGCCTTCGCCAATCATTGTCCGCTGGCCGATTTCGAGAAGACAAGAACCCTGTCATTGCCCCCGAAATCCCTGACTCGCTCAAGCAGCAAAAATGACGCCTCTTCGAAAAGGGCCGCGACCGCACAGTGCTGGTCGAAGCCGGTCTCCACCGCGATGCGCCCCCCGGGCGCAAGGTGTGCATTGGCCCGTGCGGCAATCGCCCTGTAGGCATCAAGCCCATCCGGACCGCCGTCGAGTGCGGCAACAGGGTCGAAATCGCGCACCTCCGGTTCAAGGCCCGCAATCTCGCCTGTCGGAATGTAAGGGGGATTGGAGACGATCAGGTCGAAAACACCTTCGATATTGGTGAACCAGGCGCTTTTGACCGTTTCGAACCGGTTCCTGACACCCGCCCGCCGGGCATTGTCACGCGCCGTCCGCAATGCATCTTCCGAAATATCCGAGCCAACGCCCCGCGCCGTTGCGACTTCCGACAGGACGGCAAGACAGATGGCGCCGCTTCCCGTGCCGAGATCCAGCAGCCGGCAGCCCCCGTTTTGCGCTGCATGATTTTTTGCAAAAGGCAGGACAGCCCGGACCAGTGTCTCGGTATCAGGTCGCGGTTCCAGCGTTTCGGCGCTCAGCGCAAGATCGAGCCCGAAGAACGGCCGATGCCCCAGAATCCGGTGAACCGGTTCGCGCCCGCACCGACGCGCGGCGGCGGCCCGCACTTGCTCCAGTTCATTAGCGCTTACGGGAGCCTCGCGATCGAGCACGAGTTCGGTAAGGCCGATATCCAGGAGCCCGCATACCAGAGCGCGCGCATCGGAATCCGGTTCCGGCAATCCTTCCGTTTCGAACCGCCGCTTCAGCTCGGCGACGAGAGCATCTCTCGTACTTCCTGCCGGCAGCCCTTCATCAGGCATCCGGCGTCTCACCCAGTGCTGCCAGGAGATCGGCCTGATGATCGGCGATCAACGCATCCACCACCTCGTCGATTTCTCCCATCATCATGCGGTCGAGCTTGTAGAGCGTCAGGTTGATACGATGGTCCGTCACCCGCCCCTGCGGGAAATTGTAGGTACGGATGCGTTCCGACCGATCGCCGGAGCCGACCTGGCTCTTGCGCTCGGCCGACCGTTCGCTCTCGGCCTTCTGCCGCTCGAGGTCGAACAGCCGCGCGCGCAGGATCTGCATGGCGCGGGCGCGGTTCTGGTGCTGCGACTTCTCCGCCTGCGTGACCACGATACCGGAAGGGATATGGGTGATGCGCACGGCCGAATCCGTGGTGTTCACATGCTGGCCGCCGGCACCGGAAGCACGCATCGTATCGATGCGGATATCCTCGTTGCGGATTTCGATATCGATGTCCTCGGCTTCGGGAAGCACGGCGACCGTCGCCGCCGATGTGTGGATCCGCCCGCCGGATTCCGTTTCCGGCACCCGTTGGACCCGGTGCACGCCCGATTCGAATTTCAGCCGCGCGAACACACCGCGGCCGGTGATCGCCGCAACGATCTCCTTGTAGCCGCCAACCTCGCCCTCGCTGGCGCTCATCACGTCCACTTTCCAGCCTCGGCCCGCAGCATAGCGCTCATACATCCTGAAAAGGTCGCCCGCGAACAAGGCGGCCTCCGATCCGCCGGTGCCCGCCCGAATCTCCAGGATCGCGCTCTTGTCGTCGGCAGCGTCCTTCGGCAGGAGCATGACCTGCATGTCCTGTTCGAGTTTTTCGAGCCGCTCCTCGAGCTCGGGAAGCTCAAGCTCGGCCAGCGCGCGCATCTCGGCATCGGTCTCCTCGTCGTCGAGAAGTGAGTTCAGGTCGGCAATCTCGCTGACGGTCTTTCCGTGGTTGCGGATTGTCGCCACAACGGGCTCCAGCTCGGCATATTCCGATGCCAGTTTCACATAGACATCGGCCTCCGGGCCCTGTGCCATGCGGGCCTCGATCTCGCCGAACCGGTTCTCCAGTTCGCGCATCTTTTCAAGCGGTAGTTTTGCCATGAACAGTCCTCGGCCCAATCAAAGCGGAACGCCGTTGGCATCGGCGAAATCCGACAACAGTTCCCGCACCGTGTATTTCGGGTCGACCTCGTCAAGGGCAGGCAGCAGGACTTGCTCCAGCTTGCCGACATCCAGCGGCAGCAGCATGGATTTGACCGGACCGATCGCCGCCGGCGCCATCGATATGGACCGGAAACCGAGGCCGATCAAAGCCATCGCCGGCAATGTACGCCCGGCCATCTCGCCGCACAGTGTCAGCGGCGTGCCGCGCGCATCGGCGGCAATAACGATCTGCCGCAACATGCGCAGGAAGGTGCGCCCCAGCGGATCGAACCGGTTGCTGACGCGTCCGTTGCCGCGATCCGAGGCCATGGTGAACTGGAAGAGATCGTTCGAGCCGACCGAAACGAAGTCGGCCTCGCGCATCAGCTCGTCGAGCTGCCACATCAGGCTGGGCACCTCAAGCATGGCTCCGAGCTCGACTTTTCGCGGAAGGTCGTATCCGAAGCGGGACAGATGGCCAACTTCCTTGTTCACCAGTTCCCTTGCTGCACGGAACTCCGCGATTTCCGTCACCATCGGGAACATCAGCTTGAGTTCGCGACCGCCCGTCGCCCGCAAAAGCGCCCGAAGCTGTGTCCGCAGAATACCTGGGCGGTCCAGCGCCAGGCGCATGGCCCGCCAACCCAACGCCGGATTCTCCTCCGGCGCGGCGCGGAAATAGGGAATGACCTTGTCACCGCCGATATCAAGCGCCCGAAATGTGATCGGCCTGCCTTCGGCCTGCTTCAGGGCGTTGCGGTAAAATTGTTCCTGTTCATCGACCCTCGGCATGGTCGAAGCGATCATGAACTGCAGCTCCGTGCGGAACAGGCCGACGCCGCTGGCGCCGGATTCTTCGAGTTGCGGAAGATCCACAAGCAGACCGGCATTCATCTGCAGCGTCACGGCGGTGCCGTCGCTGGTGACCGGCTCGACCGCGCGCAATGCCCGGAACTGCTCCTGTCGGCGGGCGCTGAAGCGGACCTTTTCGGCATAGGCGCTTTCCAGGTCCGTCACGGGACGAAGATGCACGTTGCCGTCATCGCCGTCGATGATGATCGGATCGCCGTTCTCCGTCATCGAGACGATGCCGGATGCCTGCCCGACGACGGGAATGCCCATGGCCTTGGCGACAATCACCACGTGGCTGGTGACCGAGCCCTCCTCAAGCACAAGTCCCCTGACCTTGGACTGCGTGTAGTCGAGCAGTTCGGCGGCGCCCATGGCGCGGGCGACGATGATGGCTGAATCCGGAAATTCGGCCTGGTGGGCCTTGACGTTGAAGCCGGTCAGCTGGCGCAGCAGCCTGTTGGCGAGATCATCGAAATCGTGCAGCCGCTCCCTCAGGTAAGGATCGGTCATGTGGATCATGCGGGCCCGCATGTCGCTTTGCACCTTCTCGACCGCCGCCTCGGCCGTCAGGCCGTTGCGGATCGCCTCCTCCAGCTTGCGGACCCAGCCGCGGTCATGGGCGAACATGCGGTAGGCTTCCAGCACGGCGCGGTGCTCGCCTTCCATCGACACATCCCGGCGCGACAGCATGTCGTCGATGGAGATGCGCAGCGATCCAAGCGCCTCCTCCAGCCGCGAAAGCTCACTGTCGATGTCCTCGTTGAGCAGCTCGGTAACGACGATGCGCGGTTCGTGCAGCACGGCGTGCCCGAGGCCGATGCCATCCGAATAGGCGTCCCCGTCGATGGTCACCGGGCGGCTCAGATCAAGCTCCAGACCCGGACGGGTGACTTTTTTCAGATCGCCCGTCGCGATCATTTCGGCGAGCACCATCGCGGTGGTTTCAAGCGCTTCCAGCTCGTCCTCGCTGTAGTTGCGCATCGCCTTGTTCTGGATGACGAGGACACCAAGCGTACGCCCGGCGCGCAGGATCGGCGCGCCCAGGAACGAGTGATAGATTTCCTCGCCGGTCTCGGGCAGATAGGTAAAGGCCGGATGGGACTGGGCGTCGGAGAGGTTCAGCGGACGGGCGCCCGCGGCGATGGTGCCGACAAGGCCCTGCCCCATCTTCAGCTGCGCAAGGTGCACGGCACCGGGATTGAGGCCTTCCGTGGCATAAAGCTCGAGAACGCCGTCGGCACGCAGCACATAGAACGAGCAGACTTCGGCAACCATGTTCTGCGCGATCTGGCGCACGATCCGGTCGAGCCGGTCCTGCGGCTCCAGCGGTTCCGCCATCAGTTCGCGCAAACGCTTCAGCATGACGCGTGGACCTGCCGAAGGGTCTCTCATCAAGCTTCGCTCCCAGTTGTCTGCGCTCCGGACCATGCCGCCGAAGCCGCGGATCGTAGAATTTACGTTTTATCGAGGCCGTAGACCGAATGCAAAGTCCGCACGGCCAGTTCCCCGTAGGGTCCGTCAATCAGGATTGAAATCTTGATTTCCGATGTCGTTATCGCTCTGATGTTTATGCCTTTTTCAGCAAGAGCCTGGAAAGCTGTGGCGGCCACGCCGGCATGGCTGCGCATGCCGATCCCGATGACCGAGACCTTCACCAGCCCGGGCTCGCTCTGCACCGCGTCGAAACCGATGGTTTCGCGCGATTTTTCCAGCACCGTCAGGGATTTTTCCATGTCTCCGGATGGAATCGTGAACGTCATATCGGTCGAACTTCCGTCTTCCGAAATATTCTGAACGATCATGTCGACATTGATATGGGCTTCGGCCAGCGGACCGAAAATTGCCGCTGAAACACCGGGTCGGTCGGCGACGCGGCGGAGCGAAATCTGAGCCTCGTCCTTGGTATAGGCGATGCCGGTTACGACTTCCTGTTCCACGATTTCTTCCTCATCACAAATCAACGTACCCGGCGGATTGTCAAAATCGCCCATACCCGGCGCATCCGGCTCGCTGAAACTCGATCGCACGAATGTGCGCACCTTGTGGACCATGGCGAGTTCGACGGAACGCACCTGCAGCACCTTCGCCCCCAAGGAGGCCATTTCCAGCATTTCCTCAAAGGCGATCTTTTTCAAGCGGCGCGCCGCCGGCTCGATCCTCGGATCGGTCGTGTAGACGCCGTCAACATCGGTATAGATGTCGCAACGATCGGCGCTCACCGCCGCCGCGATCGCCACCGCGCTCGTGTCCGAGCCGCCGCGGCCGAGCGTCGCGATCCGGTTGTCCGGCCCGATACCCTGGAAACCCGACACGACCGCCACCTGTCCTTCGCCGAAACGGCGCACGAGATCGCTTCCGTCAATATCCAGTATGCGCGCCGCTCCGTGGGCATTGTTGGTTCGGATCGGTATCTGCCAGCCCTGCCAGGAGCGGGCATTCACCCCCATCGACTGAAGCGTGATCGCCAGCAATCCCGACGTCACCTGCTCGCCGGAAGCGACGACGGCATCATATTCGCGCGCGTCGTGCAGCGCCGAAGCTTCCCGCGTCCATTCGACGAGCTCATTGGTCTTGCCGGCCATCGCCGAAACCACGACCGCGACCTCGTGACCGGCATCGACTTCGCGTTTGACATGGCGCGCGACATTGCGGATGCGGTCAAGGTCGGCCACCGATGTGCCGCCGAATTTCATGACAATGCGGGCCATCGGTCGGACCGGAACTCCCTCGAAATCAAGTAGTGCGAGATGCGCATAAATCAAACCGCCCGGCGAAGCGAGCGGCAGCGACGCTCTCATACCCAAAAAGCCATGCCGCCGCAAGAAGCCCGCATTCCGCTGCCCGGGCGGCAACCGCCCTTGACTTTCCGACCCGATCGTCCGACTTGATGCGGTATCAATTCCGGAGACCACGTGATGAGTGATGCCGCCCAATCGACGATAGACCAGGCAGAAGTCGACCGTTTTTCGGCCATGGCCTCCGAGTGGTGGGATCCGACCGGCAAGTTCCGCCCGCTGCACAAATTCAATCCCGTTCGCCTGACCTATATTCGGGACCGGGTCTGCGCCCACCATGGCCGCGATCCCAAATCCGCCACCCCTCTTGAGGGACTGCGGGTACTCGATATCGGTTGCGGCGGCGGCCTGCTTTCTGAACCGCTCACCCGTATGGGTGCGACGGTCGTCGGCGCCGATGCATCTCAGACCAACATCGAAATCGCTCGCATCCACGCGGCGCAAAGCGGCCTCGAAATCGACTATCGTGCCGTGACGGCCGAAGATCTTGCCGCCGACGGCGAGACATTCGACGTCATCCTCAACATGGAGGTCGTCGAGCATGTGGCCGATGTCGATTTCTTCCTGTCGTCCTGTGCCGGGATGGTCAGACCCGGCGGACTGATGTTCGTTGCCACCATCAACCGGACAATGAAGGCGCTGGCGCTGGCGATTGTCGGCGCCGAATATGTGCTTCGCTGGCTGCCGCGCGGAACGCATCAATATGAAAAGCTCGTGCGGCCGCAAGAAATCGAGACGCCCCTGGCCGCGTCCGGCATGCGGGTCATCGACCGGACAGGCGTTTTCTACAGCCCCCTGTCGGACAGCTGGAACCTGTCGCGCGACATGGATGTCAATTACATGATGCTGGCGGCACGGCCGTCTTCGGACTGACGTCTGGAATCAGTTCTTGTCCTCTGGAAGATCCGGCAGCGGCGCGACGTTTACACCCTCGTCGACAAGTGACTTGACCTCATCGGGGCTGGCCTGTCCTATAATGCCGCGTTCCTCGCTTTCGCCATAGTGGATTTTCCGCGCTTCCTCCGGAAACCGCTCGCCGACATCCTCGGAATTGTCCCGAATGGCTTTGACCGCCTTTCGCAACTGATCCATGGCCGTTTTCTGATTGCTGTTCATGGCGAGCTGCATCGCAGCTTCCTTTTTCCGGGCCGTGGAGACCGACGGCGCCATCAGCGCCTTTTCGACGGCATTCGAGCCGCAATGCGGGCAGGCGACCAGTCCACGTTCCTTCTGCGCGTCATAATCCGCATTGCTCGCGAACCACGCTTCGAATGCGTGCTGCTTGTCGCATATGAGGTCGAACTTGATCATGCACGCGCTCGAGCGGACTCCGGGACTTCAACTGCCTCAAGATCGAATGCCCTGTCGTTCTTGAGATTGGGTATCTTCGCCCGCGCCGCTGCACTGGCGGCCGGGTCGATATCGGCGACGATGACGGCCGGTTCATTGTGGTCCGCCTCGGCAATGATGCGCCCCCACGGGTCAACAATCAGTGAATGGCCGTAGGTTTCCCGCCCGTCCTCATGTTTGCCGCCTTGTGCGGCGGAGACGACAAAAGCGCCGTTTTCGATGGCGCGCGCGCGCTGCAGCACATGCCAGTGCGCTTCGCCGGTCTGGCGCGTGAACGCCGCCGGCGCCGTCAGCATCTGCGCGCCTGCGCGGGCCTGCTTCTGGAACAGGTCCGGAAATCGCACATCGTAGCAAATGCCCAGACCCATGCGCACGAAGGGAAACGCGACAATGGCCGCATGCCTTCCGGGCTCATAGGTGGCGCTTTCGCGCCAGCTCTCGCCATTGTCGAGATCCACATCGAACATGTGGATCTTGTCATACCGGGCAACGATTTCTCCCCGGGCGTCAAAAACGAATGCCCGGTTGGCGATCTTGCCCCCGCCAGCCGCGACCGCGATGGAGCCGATATGCAGACAAATACCGTGCTTGCGGGCAAGTTCCGATGCCGCCTGGACCACCGGATCGTCATTCTCGCCGCGCAGTATTTCCATCAGCGATGCGCGGTCGCCGATCAGCGCGCCGGTCATTTCCGGTGTCTGGATATACTCCGCGCCCAGCGAAACCGCTTCAGCAACGCGCTCGGTAAGATCGGCTATGTTGCTCTGCGGATCGACGCCCGATCGCATCTGTATCGCCGCCGCCCGGAATGTCTGCGTCGCCATCGCCTTTGTCCTCAGGCCGCCGATTGCAGCAGAGCGTCAAGCTTTCCGCCCCGTTCCATGGCATGCAGTTCATCGCATCCGCCGACATGGACGGAACCGATGAAGATCTGCGGAAAGGTCGCCCTGCCGCCGGCGCGCTGGACCATCTCGGCTCTCAGTGCATTGGAGAACGTCGCATCATGTTCCTTGTAGGCAACGCCCTTTTTGTCGAGAAGCCGTTTGGCTGCGGTACAAAAGCCGCAAAACTGCCGCGTATAGATAGTCACATCGGCCATTGAGGTCTCCGGATGTTCATTCTTGCTGTCTGGTGCCACCATATAGGGTTTACGAAGCCCCCGGGGCAACCCTGGCAAAGGTCAGCACATAAACGTGATCCGCACCGGCTTTCAGCAGCGCGCGCGATGCCGACTTGACCGTCGCGCCGGTCGTATACACATCATCCACCAGCAGAACCGATCTTCCCGTAATCTGCGAGCGCCCATGCGCTGATACGCTGAAAGCACCACGCACATTGTCGGCGCGTGCCTGTGTTCCCAGGCCCACCTGTTGCCGGGTGGCGCGCGTGCGATAGAGGGCCGCCGGAAGATAGGTGAGCCCGGCAAGCGGCGCCAGCGCCCGCGCAAGCTCCGCTGCCTGGTTGTAACGTCGGGTCAAAAGACGCCGGCGATGGAGCGGCACCGGCACGATGGCGTCGCAGGCGCCGATCACGTCGCCGCCGGCCCGCATCATCCACCGCGCCATGACCTTGGCGAGATCGGTGCGGTCCTTGTATTTGAGCCGGTGAACCATGGCTCGCGCCATATCGTCATAGACAACCGCCGATCGGGCTTTCGCGAAGGGCGGCGGATTGGCGATTGCATCGGCTGAAAGCACACCCTTGCCGGCATCATAGGCAAGGGGCGTTCCCAGAACATCACAGACAGGCGCCTCGATGGCCCTTAGCCTGCTCCAGCAGGACCCGCAAAGCCCGCCATGCGAGCCGGCCAGCTCGCCGCATCCCAGACAAACGGGCGGGAAGACGATATCGCCAATGCGCCCGATCGCCCGTCGCAACTGCGTGCCGATTGACATCCGGTTGGATTTCAAGGAACTGGTGGCCATATGAGGCACAATACAGTGAATACGGACATGCACAATGGACGCTCAAGGGCTGTTTGATACCGCGCTGGTCCGGCGAAACCGCCTCCGGGCCCTTGTCCATGCGCCGGAAGGTTCCGATTTCCTGTTGAAACTGGTCAATGCCGAGCTGTCGGAGCGCCTCGCCGCGGTCGAACGCCGCTTCGAGACGGCAATCGCCCTGCATGCGCTTGATGACCAGCTGGCCGTTTTGCTTGCCGCCAGCGGCAAGGTCGAGCGGCTCATCCGCGTTGAGCAGGATCAGCGCATGCTTGACGGCCAATCCGAAACGGCGCTCGCCACGGATCTGGAACTGTTTCCGATCGCCGCCGAAGCCGCGGGGCTTGTTGTCTCTCCCCTGTCGCTGCATCTGGTGAACGACCTACCCGGTCTGCTCGTGCAGATCCGCCAGGCGCTTCGCCCGGACGGCCTGCTGCTGGCTGCCATGCCGGGCAGCGGAACATTGTCGGAGCTGCGCGATGCGCTGATCACGGCAGAGACGGAGCTTTCGGGTGGTGTCAGCCCGCGTGTCATTCCGTTCACCGATGTACGCGACTGCGGCGCGCTTCTGCAAAGGGCCGGCTTCGCGCTGCCGGTGGTTGACGCCGAAACCTACACGGTCCGCTATGACACGATGTTCGCGCTGATGCGCGACCTGCGGCACATGGGAATGGCCAACCCGCTTTGCGCCCGCAGCCGGAAGCCGGCGACGCGCGCGCTGTTTGTTCGCGCCGCACAAATCTATGCGGACCGCTACAGCGACCCGGACGGGCGTATCAGGGCAAGTTTTTGTGTGCTTTATCTATCGGGCTGGAAGCCGCATGAAAGTCAGCAGAAGCCGCTTTCACCGGGGTCCGCCAAAGCCAGTCTCGCTGCCGCGCTCGGAACGCGCGAACACAAGTTCTGAAACCGTCGCCTACTGGTCAAAGCCGTCGGCAAGGTTGTTGAACGAGTTTCCGACACCGTTCCCGATCTCGGTCGCACCGAAGATAATCGAAAGCGATATCAGCACGATGATAAAGGCGTATTCAATGGCAGTGGCACCGCTTTCGCAGCGCAGAAACCGCCTTGCAAGCTCAACCATATCGTGGCTCCCACAGAACTCGAATTTCTTTCCGAAATACTAATCGGGCATCCCTTGCAATTAACCTAACAAACGCGGTTAGCGCCCGCTGAACGGGTTACATGGCATTTTATCCGGTTCGGTTAAGATGGCGGTATCTGCCGCTCCGCGCGGTTGAAACCGTTAACGATATCCGGAATTAGTGTCGCCGTTTTCAGCAATCACCGGACCTGCGGCCATTGGCATCGATGATGCATACGGCGCCCGGCTGGGACTGCAGAACACTGCGATGGATCGTGTATTCGCGCTTCCTGCGAATCGTCGCGGTCGTCGTGTAATCAATGCCTTGGCTGCCGCTGATCAGCCGCCAGTCATCCGTGGAGCCGCCTATCATGGGCGGAACGATCAGAGCCAGGGCCATGGCGGCCGAGCCGAACAGCAATGCAAGGCGCAGGACGCTGAAACGTCCTGAACGTTTTGTCTCCGCTGCCCCTGAATAGACGGAAGACCAGAATTCGTCACTGCTCATCATAGAGCCCCCGCACACACGCACTGTCCCTGCAAGTGTCTGGTATTATGTTGAATAATTGATTAACGGGCATGCCGATCCGTCTCGTTTTCGGGCGGCAGGCGCCACTTGCGGCAATTCCGGGTCAGATCAGATCGATCAAAAACGGCACCAGGGGCTCATCCGCGGCCGGCATCGGATAATCGCGCAGCTTGTTGGGGCGGACCCATTTGAGGGCCTGGCCTTCCTGCCCCTGCGGAATGCCCCAGTAGCGGCGGCAGATGAACAGCGGCATCAGCAGATGGAAGTCGTCATAGCTGTGGCTGGCGAAGGTCAGCGGCGCCAGGCAGGCACGCTTGGTGGTGATGCCGAGCTCCTCGTGCAGCTCCCTGATCACGGTCTCCTCCGGCGTTTCTCCGTCCTCGACCTTGCCGCCCGGGAATTCCCACAAGCCCGCCATGGATTTTCCTTCCGGCCGCTGCGCGATCAGCACCCGGCCATCGGCGTCGACAAGCGCGCAGGCCGCCACCAGAACGGTGCCGCCGCTACCCATGCGCCGAAAGCTCCGGTGCCTGCCGGTAGTCGTAGCGATAGATGTCGCTGAAGCCGAAGCCCTCATAAAGGCCCACTGCGGCGAGGTTGCCGGCCTCGACCTGCAGCCAGGCTTTCTCCGCGCCGCGCATGCGTGCCCAGCGCAGCGCCGTCGCCACGACCTCCCGTGCATGGCCCATGCGTTGCCGATCGGCGCGCGTCGCCAGTTCGAATATTCCGGCCATGTCGTTGTCGTGAACGCAAAGCGCCGTCGCGACAGGTCCGGTGTCGGCTTCCTCGAGAACGAAGAAACCGGCTTCCGGCCGGATTGAGCTGAGCACCTCGGTCAGGCCTGGCTTCAAAGCCGGGTCCCGTCCGTGGACCTGGATGGACGCATCGACATATCGGCCGATTTCGCGGATCGGCAGATGATCAAGCACATCCTCAAGATCCAGCTGGTCGATCTCGGCCATCATCACCCGCGTTTCATCGAAGCGGCGCCAGCCATGGGCATCGAAATAGGCATCGAGCTGCGGCGGCGCCAGCGGCGATTGCCGGAACACCAGCGGCCGCCCATAGGCGCGAAACCGCTGCGCGGCCCGCTCCACGCGCTTCTCGACATCCCGGTGATCGGACGGGTCGAGCGGATTGACGGAATTCAGCCGCTTCGATGGATGGCCCGCCGTCAGCCTTATCTGCCAGCTGCCGTCATACTGGATCGACGCGGCCGGCCAGGCCCGGAAACCGACGGCTTCCAATCGTCGAACACTGGCAAGATGCTGCATAACGGGGTTCGCTCTCTTCTTCCTGTCCGGCATCGCGCCCGTCAGCTGCGGTAATCGCCGTTGATCGCGACATAGTCCTTGGTCAGATCGCAGGTCCACACCGTCGCCTCGCCGTCGCCCACGCCAACATCGACGCAGATATCAATCTTGTCGCGCTTCATGACCGCCGCCGCCGCGTCCTCGCTGTAGTCGGGATCGCGCTCACCGTCGACGGCAACCCGGATATCGCCGAACCAGATCTGGAGCCGGTCGCGATGGGCCTCCTGCCCCGCCTTGCCGACAGCCATGACCACACGCCCCCAATTGGCGTCTTCGCCGGCGACCGCTGTCTTGACCAGCGGCGAGTTTGCGATCGAAAAGGCAATTGTCTTCGCTGCTCCGGCACTGGCAGCGCCCCTGACGGTGATCTCGACCATTTTGCGGGCGCCTTCGCCGTCGCGCACGATCTGATGGGCAAGGTCCTTTAAAAGATCGAACAGCGCCGATCTGAAATCCGCAAGAGCCGGATCAGTCGCATCCGTCACGCGCGGTGCGCCGTTTGCCGCCGCCGCGCCTGTCGCAAAGAGCATCACCGTATCGGAGGTCGATGTATCGCTGTCGACGGTAATGGCGTTGAACGTGCCTTCAACACCCTCGGAGAGGAGAGCCTGCAGCGCCGCGCTGCCGATATCCGCGTCTGTGACGACGAAGGACAGCATCGTCGCCATGTCGGGCGCGATCATTCCGGCACCCTTGGCGATACCGTTGATCCGCACCTGTGCGCCGCCGATTGTCGCCATGCGTGTCGCGACCTTCGGATAAGTATCGGTCGTCATGATGGCACGCGCTGCGTCCGTCCAGCGGTCGGCATCGGCCTGATCGGCAAGAGCGGCAAGTTTGTCCGAGAAGGCCGCGGCATCCATCGGCTCACCGATGACGCCGGTCGATGCAAGGAACACCTGACCGGCCTCGCAGCCGACCGCCCTTGATGCCGTTTCGGCCGTTATCCGGGCAGCCTCGCTGCCCTTCTTGCCTGTGAAGGCATTGGCATTTCCCGAATTGACCACGAGAGCCCGCGCCACGCCACCCGGAAGGTTCGAGCGGCAAAAATCCACCGGTGCGGACGCGCACAGTGACCGGGTAAACACGCCGGCCACGGCTGTCGGCGCCTCGAACACCATAAGCATCAGATCCGTTCGATCCGCATATTTGATACCGGCGGCGGCCGTCGCGATCCGGACACCGTCAACAGGCGGCAACTCCGCGATGTGGTCCGGAGCCAGTGGAGATACCTTTTCGCTCATCTCGTGTCGGGTCCGGCCGGGCTCAGTTGTTTCCCTGCGGATTGACCGCTTCGAGAAGACCCTGCAGTTCCTCGTCAGTAACCTCTACCTCGACAGCGTCGCGGGCTTCCTGCAGCAGTGCCAGGTACTCTTCCTGCAGAAGGACGCGCCGGATCTGGTCAGCGACCTGATCGAAGCTCGGCGGCGGCGTGTCGCGCTTGTCCTCGACCTTGATGATGTGCCAGCCGAACTGGGTCTTGACCGGTTCTTTCGTATAGGTTCCGGTTTCGAGTGCGAAAGCCGCCTCTTCGAATTCCGGCACCATACGGCCGCGGGTGAAATATCCGAGGTCGCCGCCCTGCGGCCCGCTCGGACCGGTTGATTTTTCCTTGGCAAGCTCGATGAAATCCTTGCCCGCATCCAGCTCCGTCACGACCGCCTTGGCCTGTTCCTCGCTGTCAACGAGAATATGGCGGGCCCGCACTTCCTGCTCCGGCGGCGTCGCCGCGACTTCCTTGTCGTAACGTTCCCTGACAGCCTCTTCCGTCAGGCTGTCCACGACCCTGGTTTTGAAGAACTCGTTGTGCAGAGCCCGGTCCCTGAGGAATTCGACGCGCCTTTGAAACGCCTCATCCTTGCCGAGCCCCGAGTTTTCGGCCTGTTGCGCCATCAGCTTGATGTCGAGCAGCGCCGATAGCGCCGCGGCAGTCCGCTGTTCGGCGGGAAGGCGGGAGAATTGCGGATCGAGATCGGTTTCGGCAAAGGTGAGTTCGGACTGATACACGGGCTTGCCGCCGACCGTCGCGATCACCTTGTCTTCACTGTCCTGGGCCGCCGCGCCGAAGCTCAGGCTGACGGCAAGCGCCACCAGCCCGGCACACAATGGCTTTGTTCTGTGCATGATCAACTGACCTTTTCTGGTTATGCGGCCGACGACCACAATGTTCCTTCAATAGCCGATTTCCGAGATGTCACAAGCGGGAATCGGGTCGCCCACCATAATCTGCCAAATCCGGTGCCCCTACAGCGGCGTTGACATCGATCACACCCCCTCTTATCTGTCACGCAATCTCGCGTCCAGATCAGTTTCGGGCGGATCAGCTTCAAAACCGCGTCATCGCGCCGCTCCTTGCCGGTTCATGACGATTTGATATCCGCCCAACCAGCAAGAAAGGACCATGTAAATGGTCAACTTCGGCGGCATCGCCAAAAAATTGTTCGGTTCATCGAATGATCGCCTAATCCGCTCTTACCGGCCGCGCGTCGAGGCGATCAACGCTCTGGAAGAAGAGATGCAGGCACTCAGCGACGAGGACCTGGCCGCACGCACGGAGCACTTCCGCGAAGAGCTTGCAAATGGCAAGACCGTCGACGACATTCTCGTTCCCGCTTTCGCGACCGTCCGGGAGGCTGCCCGCCGGGTAATCGGCCTGCGCCCGTTCGATGTCCAGCTCATCGGCGGCATGATCCTTCACGAGAACTCCATCGCGGAAATGAAGACCGGCGAGGGCAAGACGCTGGTCGCCACGCTGCCGGTCTATCTGAATGCCCTGACCGGCAAGGGCGTCCATGTCGTCACGGTCAATGATTACCTGGCCACGCGCGACGCCGAATGGATGGGCAAGGTCTACAGTTTCCTGGGCATGACGACGGCAACCATCATCCACGGCATGGATGATGAGCAGCGCCGCGCCGCCTATACCTGCGACGTCACCTACGCGACCAACAACGAACTGGGCTTCGATTACCTGCGCGACAACATGAAATATGAGCGCGGCCAGATGGTCCAGCGCGGCCACAACTATGCCATCGTCGACGAGGTCGATTCCATTCTGATCGACGAGGCCCGCACGCCGCTGATCATCTCCGGGCCGCTCGACGATCGCTCCGAGCTCTACAACACCATGGACGCCTTCATTCCGCTGCTCGAGGAACGCGACTTCGAGATCGATGAAAAGCAGCGCTCCGCGACCTTCACGGAAGAAGGCACGGAAAAGCTTGAAGGCATGCTCAAGGAAGCGGACCTGCTCAAGGGCGAGTCCCTTTACGACGTGGAGAACGTGGCCATCGTCCACCACGTCAACAATGCGCTCAAGGCACACAAGCTCTTTACCCGCGACAAGGACTATATCGTGCGCAACGGCGAAATCGTCATCATCGACGAGTTCACCGGCCGCATGATGCCGGGAAGACGTTACTCGGAAGGCCAGCACCAGGCGCTGGAAGCCAAGGAAAAGGTCGCCATTCAGCCGGAAAACCAGACGCTGGCGTCGATCACGTTCCAGAACTATTTCCGCATGTACGACAAGCTCGCCGGCATGACCGGCACGGCGTCGACGGAAGCCGAGGAATTCGGCAATATCTACGGCCTCAAAGTGGTCGAGGTGCCGACAAACCTGCCGATCAAGCGCGCCGACGAGGACGACGAGGTCTACCGCACGGCCGAGGAGAAATTCACGGCGATCGTCGCCGAGATCCGGGAGGCGAGCGAGCGCGGCCAGCCGGTTCTTGTCGGCACGACGTCGATCGAAAAGTCCGAGTTTCTTGCCGACCTTTTGCGCAAGGCCGACATCAAGGACTTCCAGGTTCTCAATGCGCGCTATCATGAGCAGGAAGCCTTGATCATCGCACAGGCCGGCGTGCCCGGCGCCATCACCATTGCCACCAACATGGCCGGGCGCGGAACCGACATCCAGCTCGGTGGCAATATCGACATGCGGATCTCCCACGAACTGGCCGAAATCGAGGATGAGGCGCAGCGCGGTCAGAAAGAGGAAAAGATCCGCCAGGAAGTCCAGGCGCTGAAGGAAAAGGCGCTGGCCGCGGGCGGGCTTTATGTCCTTGCCACCGAACGGCACGAAAGCCGCCGCATCGACAACCAGTTGCGCGGCCGTTCCGGTCGTCAGGGCGATCCCGGCCGCTCGAAATTCTACCTGTCCCTGCAGGACGACCTGATGCGCATATTCGGCTCCGACCGCATGGACGGCATGCTGAAGAAACTGGGGCTCCAGGAAGGTGAGGCGATTGTTCACCCGTGGATCAACAAGGCCCTGGAACGGGCTCAGAAGAAGGTTGAGGCGCGCAACTTCGACATCCGCAAGAACCTGCTGAAATTCGACGATGTCATGAATGATCAGCGCAAGGTCATCTTCGAACAGCGCCTTGAGCTGATGGATGCCGAGGACATCGGCGAGACAACCGCGGACATGCGCCAGGAAGTGGTCGAAAGCCTGGTCGCGCGCAACATTCCGGAAAGAGCCTATGCGGAACAGTGGAATCTGCAGGGCCTGAAGGAAGAGACCGAGAAATTCCTCAACCTGGAGGTTCCGATCGACGAATGGGCCGCCGAGGAGGGCATTGCCGAGGATGATATCCGCGAGCGCCTGACCACCGAGGTCGAAAAGGCCGCGGCCGACCGGGCCGAGCGTTTCGGACCCGAAGTCATGACCTATGTCGAGAAGTCCGTCGTGCTCCAGACGCTGGATCATCTGTGGCGTGAGCATCTGGTCAATCTGGACCATCTGCGCTCGGTCATCGGCTTCCGCGGCCTTGCCCAGCGCGATCCGTTGCAGGAATACAAGGCCGAGGCATTCGAACTGTTCCAGAGCCTGCTGGGCAATCTGCGCGAAACGGTGACGGCGCAGCTGATGCGGGTCGAACTGGTACGTGAAGCGGCCGATGCGCCCGAGCCGGAGCCGCCGCAGGAGATGGAAGGCCATCACATCGACCCGACCACCGGCCATGACGAATTCGACGAAATGGAAGGTGAACCGGGGGGCCTGGCCCTGGCGCCGGCCCAGAACCGCACGGTGCCGGCCGAGCAGCGCGATCCCAACGATCCGTCGACCTGGGGCAAGGTGGGACGCAACGAGCTGTGTCCCTGCGGATCGGGCAAGAAATACAAACACTGCCACGGGGCCTTCAAGTAAACGCTGAACGCCCGATTGTGGCATTGCGAAAACCCGCAATTTCCGCCTGAAAACTGTTCTCGCAAGCCCGATTTGGCGGGCTTGGGCCAGCTGTGCCGCAGTATGACCGGACGGCTATAAGTGCTGCACAGGTAAAAATCTGACTTTTTCGCCGATTCCAACCGTTTCTTAACGGCCCGTGGGCATAGTGGGAACGAGTTTTGGGTTTGAAATGGTCAATACCGTGCGTATTACGGTTGAAAATGCGGCTGAAAAGCCGCTTGCGCCGGAATCGGGTGTGCCCCACAAGGCCACAGGATTTCTGGACCGGTTTTTCGGTCTGATGAAAGGGCAGGACGAACACGGTGAAACCCGCCGTATGTCGCTGATCGCCTTCTTCATCCGCATTGTCAGTGCCGGAATAGCCTTTCTGGCGCAGATTTTTCTTGCGCGCCTGATGGGTCAGTTCGAATACGGAATCTTCGTGTTCGTCTGGGTAATGGCGATCATCGTCGGCAACCTTGCCTGTTTCGGGTTCCACACGGCACTCATACGGTTCGTGCCGCAATACCGTGCACAAGGCGAAATTGCCAAGATCCGCGGGATTACCGTGACGGCACGGCTGTTCTCCCTCGCAAGCGCCACCATCGTGGCAGCGCTCGGAGTGGCCTTTGTCTACGGTTTTGCCGATGCGATGCCGTCCTACTATCTCGTCCCGCTGGTGATCGGCGCGTTCATCCTTCCGATGATCGCGTTGGGCGACATCATGGATGGCACCGCCCGCGCCAACAGCTGGATCGTCCAAGCGCTCACACCGACCTACCTCGCCCGCCCGTTTCTGATACCGGTCGTTATGTTCGTCGCGGTTTATCTCGGCTACGCGGCCGACGCCCGTACGGCACTGATTGCCGCGCTCATCGCCACCTACCTCACGACCCTTACCCAGTTGACCATTCTTGGATGGCGCCTGCGCAGGCGTTTCGAGGCCGGGCCGAAGGAAATCGAACTCGGTTACTGGATCCGCATTGCCCTGCCGATATTCCTGATCGAAGGTTTCTACTATCTCCTTACCAACGCCGATGTGGTGATGGTGGGGATGTTCCTGCCGCCCGATCAGGTCGCAACCTACTACGCGGCCGCGAAGATAATGGCCCTGGTCCACTTCGTCTTCTTCGCGGTGAAGGCAGGTATGGCCCCGCGCTTTTCAGCACTGGTTGCCGACGACAACACCGGCGAGCTGGCACGGATTGCAGCAACCGCGGCCTACTGGACATTCTGGCCGACAATCGCTATCGGCGGCATCGTCCTGGTGCTTGGACCGTTCCTGCTTTCCCTGTTCGGACCGGACTTCCAGGCCGGATATCCTGTCATGTTCATCCTGTTCGCGGGTGTTGCGGCCAAGGCGCTGATCGGCCCCGGCGAGACGCTGTTGACGATGGCGGGGCAGCAGAAGGTTTGCGCGCTCATCTATCTCGCGGTTCTCGTCGTCAACCTTGCCGGCAATATCCTGTTGATCCCGATTTTCGGCATTAACGGCGCGGCAACCGCGACGATGATG
This sequence comes from Allohoeflea poritis, assembly GCF_027889715.1. Lineage (GTDB taxonomy): Bacteria > Pseudomonadota > Alphaproteobacteria > Rhizobiales > Rhizobiaceae > Hoeflea_A > Hoeflea_A poritis. The sequence continues at coordinate 310,576 of NZ_JAPJZH010000005.1, read as the reverse complement.
GCCATGTTCGCCGAGGCGGCGCTTTTATACGCCATCATACGCACACGCCTCGACATCAATATGTCCGTGTTGAGCAGGCCCGGCGCCGCGACCGGCAGGAAGGCGGGCCCGAATGTCCTCTAATCCGTTCTTGCAGGACGAACCCGGCGGCGCGGGCGGGACGGCAGTCACCAGGATCGCCGGCATCGACATCGAGCGCCCGGCTGCCGAAACCGCGGTGGAAACCGGCCGCCCATCGCGGCACCTGTGCGTCTATCCCGCGCGCGCCGGCTATGATCTTCGCCGCGAGCTGGATTATCTGACCCACCGTGCCATCGAACCGAACGTCTTCTTTTCGGCGCGCTTCATGGCGCCCGCCATGCCGCGGCTGGAGGACCGGCAGATCCGGCTGATGATCATGCGCGACGAGGACGAGCGCCGCAGCCGCCTGCGTTTCCTCATGCCGTTTTCCGTTGAACGGCCCGGTTTTTCCATCGGCGCCCCGATCATCCGGTCCTGGGCCAATGACTACGGCCCGCTGGGAACGCCCCTGCTGGATCAGGAGGGCGCAGCGGAAACGCTCGACGACCTGCTTGAGACCCTGGCCGGTGGCGCACTTGGCCTGCCCTCGGTTCTGGTGATCCCCAGCGCGCGGCTGGACGGCCCCTTCGTTCAGTTGCTGAGGGCCGTCGCCGTCAGCCGAGGCCTGCCGATCGCCGAAACGGATGTTTCCGAGCGGCCCATGCTGCACAGCGATCTTGACGGCCCCGCCTATCTCAACCGGTCGCTCTCGGCCAAGCATCTGCGCGAACGGCGCCGCCAGCGGCGGCTACTGAGCGAACGCGGTGCGCTCGCTTACGATGTCGCGCGCCAGCCGCGCGACGTACGCGAAAGAATGGAGGAGTTCCTCGCGCTCGAGGCCGACGGATGGAAGGGACGCCGCAAGACGGCGATGGTGGTCGACCGCTACCGGGCCGCCTTTGCGCGCGAAGCCATCACCGATCTTGCCGAAACGGACAATGTGCGCATCCACACGCTCAATCTCGACGGAGAGGCGATCGCCTCAATGGTCGTCTTCGTGATGAGCGGTACCGCCTATACGTGGAAGACCGCCTATAATGAGGGATTCAGCGCCTTTTCGCCCGGTCAGTTGCTGATGGACAATCTGACGGCGATTCACCTGGAAGATCCCAATATTGCGATCACCGACTCCTGCGCAGCACCGGACCATCCGGTTATGAGCCGGTTGTGGCGCGAACGCTGCAGGATGGGCACCCTCATTGTCGGCACCGATCCGACGCGCGACCGGGACGTGCGCCAGGTGGAGACGCAGTTGCATCTCTACAATGAGACCAGGAACATGGCCCGCAAGGTCCGTAACCGCCTGCGCGGTCTGACCAGGGGGCGATAGCAATCAGCCGTAGCCGCGCGCTTCGCGCACCGCCCGATCGCGCAACTCCCGGCGGATAACCTTGCCTGTCGTCGTCAACGGCATGGTATCGACGAATTCGACTTCCCGCGGATATTCATGCGCCGACAGCCGCACCTTGACCCAGTCCTGTATTTCACCGGCCAGGGCGTGGCTTGACCGGTAGTGCTTCTTCAGGACGATGTAGGCCTTGACGATCTCCGTCCGCAAAGGGTCGGGCTTGCCGACGGCCGCGGCCAGCGCGACAGCCGGATGGGCGGTCAGGCAGTCCTCGATTTCACCCGGCCCGATGCGGTAGCCGGCCGAGGTGATGACGTCGTCATCGCGCCCAAAAAACTCGATATAGCCGTCCGGATGGCGGATGCCCTGATCGCCGGTCACCATCCACTCGCCGATGAATTTCGCCCGCGTCGCGGCATCGTTGTTCCAGTACCGCAGGAACATCACGGGATCGGGACTGCGCACCGCGATCTGCCCCGGCGTGCCGGGCGCGACTTCCCGGCCTTCGGCATCGATGACGGCCACCGTGTGGCCGGGCACGGCAAGTCCGATGGCACCCGCCCTTGTGACACCGATTTGACCGCACGATGAGAGCACCAGATTGCATTCCGTCTGCCCGTAAAACTCGTTGATGGTGATCCCCAGCTCCCGCTTCGCCCACGCATAGGTCTCCTTGCCGAGCGACTCGCCGCCGGAGCCGATGGTGCGCAGCTTGAGCGAATAGCGTTCCGACGGCCGATCGACCGTGCGCAGCATCTTCAACGCCGTCGGCGGGATGAAGGCATTGCGCACCCCGGTCTTTTCCATGATGCGGAAGGCGGTGTCCGGATCGAACTTCTGCGCCGCCGAAGACACCACGGGCACGCCGAAATAAAGGGCCGGCAGCAGGACGTTGAGCAAGCCGCCGGCCCAGGCCCAGTCCGCCGGCGTCCAGAACAGGTCGCCCTGCTGCGGCAGGAACTCATGCGGAAACTGGATGCCCGGCAGGTGTCCGAGCAAGACCCGGTGCGCATGCAACGCGCCCTTGGGCGGGCCGGTCGTACCCGAGGTGAAGATCATCAGCGCCGGATCGTCAGCGCCGGTATCGACGGTTTCGAACCGGCCGGCATGATCGTCGACAAGCTGGTTGAAAGCGATGCTTCCCGGCACCTCGTCCACACTGATCACATGGGACAATTGCTCAAGCTCTCCCGCGATCTGCGCGATCTTGGCGACGCCGGAGGCATTACTGATGACACATTTCGCGCCCGAAGCGCTCAGGCGGTAAGCAAGCGCATCGACACCGAAGAGCAACGCCTGCGGCACGGCGATGGCGCCGAGCTTGTAGATGGCGACATGGGCGATCGCCGCCTCGAAACCCTGCGGCAGCAAGAGCGCGACCCGGTCACCGCGGGCGACACCGAGCGATCGCAGACCGTTGGCAAGCGCATCCGCCTTCTCGCGCAGGGCGCCATAGGTCAGTTCATCGGGATCGCGATCGGGTTGATAGTGCAACAGGCAGACACGGCCCGGTTCGCGCTCCGCCCAATCGTCGCAGACCGCCTTCGCGATATTGAAGCGATCCGGAATCTCCCAGGCGAAATCCCTGACCAGTTCCTCGTAGGTGTCACGCAAGGGAAGCATGCCCGTCTCCTCAAAGCGGCCCGCATGCGCCTGGCGCCTTGTGAACCGGATCGTGTTCGCCGTGGGTTATAGGCGTTCGCGGAATCGATGAAAAGACCGGGTGGCGCTGAGGTCGGGACGAGGGCGGGCGCTTGATTTTGGTTGCTCCGCCCGAAAGTCATCCGATACGCGGTGCTTTGATGTTCCGGGCAGGATACGTCAATTCATCCGAAGATGCTCATGGCCGAAAAGCCGGTCCTCTAACCTGCCGAGTGGCGGAGCAACGATGAAATTATAGGCCGCATGCGGCCGCGAATCAATCGTTGCAATTGTGCCACAGAAGCCCTCATTCCGATCGATATAAACGGTTTCGCAATTCCGGCATCGATGCTGAGACTGTTCTCGCGCCTTGAAGATGAACGGACCGATTTTTCAGTTTCACTTGTCGCAACACTTCGGCACAACTTGGTGAAATCTCCGATTCTCAAAGTAGAGAAAACAGCCGCCGCAAAGCCCCGGAACATACGGGCAATTTGTGAGTTGACAGCCATCCCCCGCGTCGGATGTATAATAAACGCAAATAAATCATATGCGGATAATCGTCAGAACATGAGTATTTTTCATATAGCCACTTGCCCGCATGTGACTGCGCTCCGGAGCCGGTCACCGATTTAGAGACCACGAGGAGGTCCTCCCCGGGACACGGGCCAATCTCCGCGTCCTGATCCGCCCCGGGCGCTTCGGTGTCCGGGGCGTTTTGCATTTGGTTTCGAATGGCGTGCGACAGCCGACGCTTGGACCCATTTCAATCAATCGTCATGAATCGCGAGAAGCCGCTTCAAACCAATTTGAAGCCAATCGCGGCATTTACCGCATCCGCGATCACCTTCAATGCAGCGTTGACGATCTTGGCCGCCGCCGCTTCAACGAGAGCGGTCAGCATGGCTAAAATAGCAATGACATGATATCGGGCCGCCTTGAAATGACGCCTGGCACCCGCCTTGGAAATCTCACCCTGCGCGTAGAGCCGAGCGATCATCACGATTCTTTGGGACAAACCACGAAATTCGGTTACCGCCGTACTTTTAATCGCGTTCCAACTGTTGATCGCAACCTGCGATGCTTCAGAAATCATTTGGCTGGCAAGTTGGTTGGGATTCATTTTGCACACTCCCGCTATTTGTTTGCGCGCACCGTTGTAAGCGCGACTCTCACCGACTGATCGATGCTTAATCCGTTCAGTTGAGCCACGCCCGCACTCAATCGACCGTATTCTCGATGATCTGCCTCGAGATTCTTGTGTGTTTCCTGAAGAGACCAGATCGCGACGGTGGAGCAGTTCATTCCCGCAAAAGTACCTTCATTGTTGGAGGAACTGATCCCCAAACCCGCTTCCGCCCTGTCCAGCCGTTCGACGGATGGTGTGAGAGCGGGCGTCGCGATTTTTGCCACCCTCTGCGAAGGGCATTCCCTGTCCGACAGCAGGCTGGCCCTCAACATCATGTTGGAGAGAGAAGCCGACGATGACGCGTAGTATTTCTTCGACTCGTCGGATCCGTAGCTGGACTTAGCATTGCCGGAATTCTGCTGCATCGACTTGAGAAATTCCGCAGTACTTTTCTGGAAGGAATTTAATTCGTCGTCGATGACCTTGTCATATGGCTCTCCGAATTGAACGGTCAGACAACCGGACAATGTCGCGACGACCAGAAAAACGGTCAAACTGCGCAGCATGTCTCCCCTCCCTGTTTACTGCAAATTTGAATCTCGCTAGCAATTTACACTTTAAACGCGAAAAACAGTTCTTATAAATAAGTTATGATATAAATAATCCGTAATAAAAAATAATTAAACATAAATATAATAATATTTATTATTTCTAGCAAAAATAGTAATGTATGTGGCAAAAGCCACCGAAATTATATTAAGCGTTTCCTATAAGGCTCTCTACCAATGCTAGGGGGAGTCCAATGGTTATTCCAACAACTGGATTTGTAATTCATATAATTCGAGAGCGAAATGAACGGCGGGCTAACAACAGCGGCTTTCGTTACCGCACGGTTGGCAGATACGAATGCTATTTGGATGGCACACTGGTCAATGCGCCCGACATGCGCGGTGCGACCGTCGAGCCGAGGGGGCCCGGAAACAACGGAAAGACGGGTGTGAATCGCGGCCTGCGCATTGAGGAAGGTATGTACCCGCTCGGAACGCACGGCTTCCCCGGTTCGAAGTACCACACCTTCAATTACTTCAAGAACAAGAGGCCTCGACCAGGTGTTTACGTCCACGAGACCAACAAGCGTACGGCAATCCTGATCCACCAAGGATCCGGGTTCAAGGCAAGCGTCGGCTGTATAAACCTGACCGGTTCTATTGTTGGGCCACACGATAATATCGGGCCGAACACCAGCCATCAGCGCATGCGCGCATTTATCGATTTTATGGAAGGGTCGCTGAAAGATTTTCCCGGTGGTCCGGGCGAGCGGATCAAGGATGCCTGGCTGGTCATCGACGGAGAGCCGTAGCCAAAAGGAAAAATTCTTTGGTACGGGTGGTCGGGCTCGAACCGACACATCGATTAAGATACGGGATTTTGAATCCCGCGCGTCTACCAATTCCGCCACACCCGCACGAAGCCTTGCGCCCTAGCGCAAGATCGCAGCCGGAATATACGGTGCGACGGCACCGGGTCAACCGGGATTTTCCAACCTTTCTTGCCAGCGGCGCCCAAGACGCGCCGGTAACCCATGATCAACCCGCTTTTGCTAGCTTTCACGCGCAATTGTCGGAATTCCGGTTTACGCCGTTTCCGATTCTTCCTAAAAGCGACCGCGCCAACGGGGACCATTCCATGCTCAGACGCCTTTACGACTGGACCATGTCGCTTGCCGCGACGCGCCACGCCAGGGCTGGTCTCGCCGGTGTCTCCTTCGTCGAGAGTTCCTTCTTTCCGATACCGCCCGATGTGCTGCTGATTCCGATGGTCATTGCGGACCGGCGGAACTGGTGGATGACCGCCCTGATCTGCACCGTCGCTTCCGTCGCCGGCGCCCTGCTCGGATATGCGATCGGCGCCTTCCTGTTCGAGGCCGTGGGCCAGCCGATTCTCGCCTTCTACGGCAAGGAGGACTCGTTCGAGCGCATCAGTGAATGGTACAACACCTATGGCGGCTGGGGCGTTCTCTTCGCCGCGATCACGCCGTTTCCCTACAAGGTGCTGACGATCTTCTCCGGCGCCACCGGCCTCAACCTGGTCACCTTCATCGTTGTCAGCATAATCGGCAGAAGCTTCCGGTTCTTCCTCGTCGCCTACCTGCTCTATCTCTTCGGCGAGCCGATCCGGGTCTTCATCGAAAAATATCTCGGCATACTTTTCGCCATATTCATGGTGCTACTGATCGGCGGATTTTATGCGCTGAGATTTGTTTTCTGATGGGATCGCGATGACGGAACAGACAGCACACCAGGGTGCCGGCATGGCGCTGCAGGCATTTGTCCTGGCATTGGCGATGGCCGCCGTCGTCGGCACAGCATTGGGCTTCGAGCACATCGGCGGCTATATCCCCTGCGCCCTGTGCCTGGAGCAGCGCACGCCTTACTATGTCGGCATTCCGGTGATGTTGGCCGCCGCCATCTCGGCAATGTTGAAGGCACCGCCCTTGATCACCCGCACGCTGCTGGTCGCCGGCGGCGGCCTGATGCTCTATGGCGCAGGGCTTGGCGTCTACCACGCCGGCGTCGAATGGAGCTGGTGGGAGGGTCCCGCCGACTGCGCCGGCGCCGCCGGCCTGACGACGGACGCCGGCAATCTGCTGGCCGATCTCAACGCCATCAAACCGCCGGCCTGCAACGAGGCCGCGCTTCGCGTGCTCGGCCTGTCCTTCGCCGGCTGGAACGTGATTGCCAGCGTGACCCTGGCCGCCGGCTGCCTGCGCGTCGCGTTTGCCGGCCGGGCACGGTAATCAAACGGCCTTACGGCTCCAGTTCGACATCCCAGTAAAGATAGTCCATCCAGCTTTCGTGCAGATAGTTGGGCGGAAACATGCGGCCATTATTGTGCAGATCGTGCACCGTCGGATGATAGGGCTTCTGGGCCGGGTACATGCGCGCTTCCTTCGGCATCTTGCCGCCCTTTTTCAGGTTGCATGACGAGCAGGCCGCGACGATGTTTTCCCAGGTTGTCTCTCCGCCATAGCGGCGCGGAATGACATGATCGAACGTCAGATCCCTGTCGGTTCCGCAATACTGGCACTTGAACCGGTCACGCAGGAACACGTTGAACCGCGTGAAGGCCGGATACCGGCTTGGCTTGACGTAGCTCTTGAGGCACACGACGCTCGGCAGCGCCATGGACATGCTGGGTGACGATACCCGGTGTTCATATTCCGCCAGGATGTTCACACGGTCGAGGAAGACCGCCTTTATCGCATCCTGCCAGGACCAGAGCGACAAAGGATAGTAGCTCAGCGGCCGGTAATCGGCATTCAGCACCAGCGCCGGAAGCGCGTCGGGTGAAACAGCTATCGTCAACTCACTCTCCTGAGTGATTCGCCAGATACAATCGATATATTAGGCCGGTTGTTACAGGATTGTGAAGTAATCTCAGGAAATTGACAGGATCCCGGATCAGGCCGGTGGCCGATGCGCAACACCCGGTCAGCCGGTCGGCACGGCGTCCCCGCGCCGCATCTCCGTTGCGTAGTAAGCCCAAAGAAGGCGCGCCGCCACACCGCGCCACGGCTGCCATTGAAGGGCGATTTGCCGCAACGTTTTCGGGTCCGGCCGCACCTCGAAACCAAGCGCGTGACCGGCCGCGGCCTGCAACGCCACATCGCCGACGGGAAAGATATCGCCGTGTCCCGCGCAAAACAGGAGATAGACCTCCGCCGTCCACGGGCCGATACCCTTCAGTGCCGTCATGGCGGCGATCGATTCGTCCGCTGGCATGACGCAAAGGGCCTTCGGGTCGAGCCGTCCGCCGGAAACCGCATCAGCAGCCCCCTTCAGCGTCTGTTCCTTTGCCCGAGACAGACCGATACCGCGGCACTGTGCATCGCTGAGCGCGGCAACCGCACGGGGTGTGCATTCGCCGGCCTCTTCAAGCAGGCGGCGCCAGATGGCCTCGGCGGAAGCTTTGGAAACCATCTGCCCGACAATGATCTGAGCGAGCCCCTGGAAACCCGGCGCCTGGCGGCGCAGTGGCACAGCGCCGGCCTTTTGCACGACCGGCCCGAGCCGCCCGTCAAGCCGGACCAGGGCCTCGAGGCCCTCGGCAATATCGTCCAGCGTATCGATCGTCCTGACGTGCATCATCGTTCGTTTCCAGGGCCTGACCCAATTGACGCTGCGGGCTACTTTTATTCGCACCCGGATCGATCTATTACCACCCTGTGTGCGGTTTCGGGAGGCACGAAGCCGGAATTTTCCGGAACAGGGCCGGGCGCGGATCATGACAGAAAAACAGAGGACCTTGCGCTTTGCTCCAAGCCCGAACGGATATTTGCACCTTGGCCATGTTTATTCCGCGCTGCGCAACAGGGAACTGGCGGAAAGGCTCGGCGGCAGGCTTTTGCTGCGCATGGAAGACATCGACACCGCGCGCTGCACCCCGCGATTCGAAGAGCAGATCCTGAAGGATCTGAACTGGCTGGGCATATCCTGGCAGGGCGCCGTCCGGCGCCAGAGCGCGCATTTTTCCGGATATCGAAAGGCGCTTGACCGGCTGCGGGACATGGGGCTCGTCTATCCGGCGTTCGTGACCCGCGCGCAGATCCGCAGCCATGTCGCCGAATATGAGCGCCAGGGCACAAGCTGGCCGCGTGATCCCGATGGCAGCCCACTCTATCCGGGCAACGAGCGATCATTGCCCGATGGGGACCTTGCGGCGTCGCTTGAAGCAGGCCAGCCTTTTGCCTGGCGTCTCGACATGGAAAAGGCCTGCTCGCTGGCCGCGCAGGACATCACCTGGAGCGAGGAGGGTCGCGGACCGTCCGGCGAGACCGGCGCAATCACCGCCAATCCGCGCGCCTGGGGTGACGTGATCCTGGCGCGCAAGGACACGCCGACCAGCTATCATCTGTCCGTGGTTGTCGATGACGCCCTACAGGACATAACCGACATCGTCCGCGGCCATGACCTGTTTCACGCAACATCAGTTCACCGGCTGCTGCAGGTGCTCCTTGAATTGCCGGAACCCCGCTACCGCCACCATGCCCTGCTGGTGGATGGAAGCGGGCGCAAACTCTCCAAAAGCGATGGCGATACCGCAGTTTCCGCCCTGCGGCGCAACGGCCTTTCGGCCGATGAAGTCATCCGGATATGCGAAACCGGCGCCAGGATCTGACGCCGGTTTCACCTGCATTCACGTAAGTGGCCCGCTTCAGGTTCTCAAGAACAGGTGCTTGAGCAATGCGAGGACCAACAATGACCCGAACGCCCCGACCATTGTAGAACCGACGATGATTTCCATCCGGTTCAGCGGCATGCCAACCAGTTCGGCAGTGAACAATCCGAGAGCCATGCCGGTTCCCAGAATGATCATGTTTCCAAACACGCCGAATCCGACAGGACCCATAACGCCGTCCATGGCATGGCCGACGAAGAAACAGATCACCAGGCAGGTGATCAGCAGGCCGTATGTCATTTCCGGCGACAGGTATACAAACATGTCCTTGCTCCGTCATTTGCAGACGCAGAGTCCCCGAGCCGCCCTTCTCTGAAGGTTATGCTCCGCGTGACAACTCATTTGTCGGCTCAGATGGTACCCCAAAATCCATTGGTTTTGGCCGAATCCGACAATTGCAGTTAATGCCCGATGGAACATCTATAGTGCATTTTAACCAAATTTCTGGTTAACGCGCCCGTTGCTGCAGAAACCGGTCATTCGCGCTCGGCAAGGATGGACGCGTTCAGCTCGGCCCCCAGGATGAAGATCGCTGCGACAATATACAGGAAAATCAATGCGATCATGATCGAGGCGAGCCCCGCATAGGTCGCCACATAGGTGGAAAATCTCTGCAGATAGGCGGAAAACAACAGCGCCCCGGCCATCCAGAATATCATGGTAACCATAACGCCAGGTACGATGGAACGGAACGTGCGGTAACCGGCCGGCAGCCACCGATGGCAGACAATCAGCCCGACAAACAGCACGATAACCGCCACGATCACGCGCCAGTTGTCGAGATGCGCGATCAGCTCGTCCGACCAGGGAAGCCACTTTCTCGTGAAGTCGGTCAGCAGGGGCGCAAGCACCAGAAGAAAGCTGATCGCCAGCAGGATAAGGGCCGCGATGATCACGAAACCCAGGCTCTGCGCCCGGTTGTACAGGATCGATCGCCTTTCGCTGACACGATAGGCGCGGTTCAGCGAAACCCGCAACGCCTCCACGCCATTCGAAGCAAAGAATGCCGCGGCGATAACCGAAACCGTGAGCACCCCGCCCCGATTGACCGTCAGCACTTCCAGAACCTGTTGCGAGATCGGCTCCGCGATGGGTTTGGGCCAGGTGTCGAATATGATGTGGACGGCGGTATCGGCAAAGGCATCGGCGCCAACATAACTTGCCAGCGCCGTGGCGAAGATCAGGAACGGAAACACGGCAAGCAGCGTCGACAGCGCGACATGGCTCGCCATCGCCCAGCCATCATCATCGTTGAAGTGAACGATGGCGCCCCAGATCACTTTCCAAAGCTGCCGTCCCGTCATCATCTGCCTCCGCTCATGACCACCGCTCATCGCTGGTGATCCGCACACTCCGCACCAATATCAAACGCCATCGCCATTAAGAACCGGTTTTCGGCGCCATGACCTTATCCATGCTTGTCAAACCTGTCCGGATGACGATAGAGCGTTACCGCGCAACAGCAGCCTTCCGGTCCCGGAAAGGGCGACCGGTGCCGGAGTCGTTCATGAACCAGCAAAAGACGATCATCGTAACCGGTTGTTCCTCGGGCATCGGCGCCCATTGCGCACGCGCACTCCGGAAAGACGGATGGCGCGTCTTCGCCACCGCGCGCCGGCCCGCCGACCTTGAAGCGCTCGAAAAAGATGGTCTGGAAGCCTTTTATCTGGACTACCAGGAACCGCAGAGCATCGCGGCTCTTACCGCCGCGGTCCTGGAGCGGACCGGCGGGACGCTCGATGCGCTGTTCAACAATGGCGCCTACAGTCAGGCCGGAGCCGTTGAGGACTTGTCGACCGAGGCACTTCGCGCCCAGTTCGAAGCCAATTTTTTCGGCTGGCACGAACTGACGCGAAGCATCATTCCGGTCATGCGCGCGAAGGGCCGGGGGCGCATCGTCCAGTGTTCCTCGATCCTCGGCCTAGTCCCGATGCGCTGGCGCGGCGCCTACAACGCCTCGAAATTCGCGCTTGAGGGATTGTCCGTCACCATGCGGATGGAGCTGGCCGGCAGCGGCATTCATGTCAGCCTGATCGAGCCAGGCCCGATCGAATCGAAAATCGCCGTCAACGCGCTGCATTACATTGAAAAGAACGTCGATATCGAAGGCTCGGTGCATCGCCGTGATTACGAACGGGAATTGCAGCGCATGCGCCAGGGCGGCGTGAAGTCGAAGCACAAGCTCGGCCCTGAAGCGGTTTATGAGGCGCTGACGCATGCGCTGGAAAATCCGAAGCCCAGGCCGCACTACGTTCTCACGCGTCCTGCAAAGATCGGCACGACGCTCAAGCGGCTGCTTCCGGCCGGCCTTCTTTACCGGATACTGGAAAAACGATAGGCCACTATGTCACGGGCCGGACGCTGGCAGCGACGGCGAAATCGATCTATGCGCCACACATGTCAATCGGCAGGGAACCCTCATGGCCACATTCCTCTACTATCTGATCCTGGTGGTCATGGCGGCCGTCGTCTTTGTCCTGATACGCGGCCTGTTCAACATGATGCGCGGCGGCTCGGGCAATCTGTCCAACAAGCTCATGCAATTGCGCGTCGCCCTGCAGTTCATTGCGGTCGTGCTGATTGTGGTTGTATTGTGGATCACCGGTGGCGGACGCTGATGCGAGGCAGGCTTTGGTCAGACTGAACAAAATCTACACACGAACGGGTGACGACGGGACAACGGCACTGGGCAGCGGCGAGCGCCGCGCCAAGCACGACCTGCGGATCGAGGCTTACGGCACCGTTGACGAGGCCAATGCGGCGATCGGCATGGCCCGGCTGCATACAGCCGAACTCGGTGCTCTCGATTCGATCCTTGCCCGCATCCAGAACGACTTCTTCGATCTTGGCGCCGATCTCGCAACGCCGGAGACCGACGAACCACCGGAATATACGCCACTGCGCGTGACGGAAAGCCAGGTTCAGCGGATCGAAGGCGAGATCGACGGCCTGAATTCCGGTCTTGAGCCGCTGCGTTCCTTTGTGTTGCCGGGTGGTTCGGCTGCTGCGGCGAACCTGCATCTGGCGCGGACCATCGCCAGGCGGGCCGAACGATACATGGTTGCGCTCGCCGATACCGGTGAAAAGGTCAACCCGACGGCCCTGCATTATATCAACCGTGTGTCCGATTTGCTGTTCGTGGCCGCCCGCTGCGCCAACGAAAACGGCCGCAAGGACATTCTCTGGAAGCCCGGCGAACACCGTTAGAGTGCGTCCGGATCAGATTGGGACGGCGGAGGCCAAACCATGTTCATTCCGCTGCACGACCGCAACGATCTCGATCATATTGACCGCCAATATGTCACGCTCGCCCTGATCGCCATCAATGTCCTTGTCTGGCTGGCTACGGCGCTGAGCGGCGCGAGCGGCGCCTTGACGGAAGCAGCGGTGTTGGGCCTCGGCTTCATTCCCGCCGTCGCCTATGGCGGCGCCGAGCTGGCTCCGGACCTTGCGCTCGTGCCCGAGCCGCTGACCTATGTCACCTACGCTTTTTTGCACGCCAATTTCATGCACCTGGCCACCAATATGCTTTTCCTCTGGGTTTTCGGCGACAATGTCGAGGATGCGCTCGGCCATCTGCGGTTTCTGGTGTTTTATCTTGTCTGCGCGGCGGCCGGCGCCCTGCTCCATGGCCTGCTCGATCCGGGCTCCCAGGCTCCGCTCATCGGCGCATCCGGCGCGGTGGCCGGCGTGGTGGCCGCCTATCTTGTCCTGCATCCGCGCGTTCGGGTCTGGGTGCTGGCGCTTGGCCGTATACCGCTGCCGCTGCCGGCCTGGATTCCGCTGGCGCTCTGGGTGATCTATCAGTTTGTCATGATCGTCATCGACCGCGGCGGCGGCATTTCCTGGGCCGCCCATGTCGGCGGCATCATCGCCGGCGCGATCCTCGTTGTGCTGATGAAACGGCGCGAGGTCCCGCTCTTTGATCGGCGCATCGTCTCGCCGCGCGCGGTCGCGCGCAAGGGAGCCTCCGTTCCAAACGTACCGCGCCGCTGGGGGCGCTAAGCGCCGCGCGCCACGGACACCGGTGCGTCGAATCGGCGCAATGCGATCACATACGCGATTGACGTAGGCAGTGCCTTGCAGATATGTGACTGCCCCGAGGCTCGAAATATCAAATGGTCCGGACGACTGTTGGCCAGAATTGAACATGCAGATGTCGCCTTCCAGCTATCATTCAGCATTCCGGATATGCACATTCGTGCGCACGATTTGAGAAAGGTAAGCGAATGAAAATCCTGGTCCCCGTAAAAAGGGTCGTCGATTACAACGTCAAGATACGCGTCCGGCCGGACGGTTCGGGTGTCGAACTGGCGAATGTCAAGATGTCCATGAATCCGTTTGACGAGATCTCGGTGGAAGAGGCCATCCGCCTGAAAGAAGCCGGCAAGGCCGAGGAAATCGTCGCCGTGTCCATCGGACCGGCAAAGGCCGAGGAAACCATCCGCACGGCTCTTGCCATGGGCGCCGACCGCGGCATCCTGGTACAGACGGACGACCTGGTCGAGCCGCTCGCCGTCGCCAAGATCCTGAAAGCGATCGTCGAGGAAGAAAACCCCGGCCTCGTTATCGTCGGAAAGCAGGCGATCGACGACGACGCCAACCAGACCGGCCAGATGCTCTCGGCGCTGCTCGGCTGGTCGCAGGGCACCTTCGCTTCCGACGTCGAGATCGGCGATGGCGCCGCCACCGTGACCCGCGAGGTCGATGGCGGCCTGCAGACGATCGAGATCAAGCTGCCGGCTGTCGTGACCACGGACCTGCGCCTCAACGAGCCGCGCTACGCTTCACTGCCCAACATCATGAAGGCCAAGAAGAAGCCGCTCGACAAGAAAACCACCGCCGATTACGGCGTCGACACCAGCCCGCGTCTCAAGGTCCTGACGACCGAGGAGCCGGAAGGCCGCAAGGCGGGCGTCAAGGTCGAAAGCGTCGCGGAGCTTGTCGACAAGCTCAAGAACGAAGCCGGCGTGCTTTAAGGAAAGGAGACACGATCATGAGCATTCTTCTTCTCGCTGAACATGACAACGCGTCCCTTTCGGACCAGACAGCCAAGGCGCTTTCAGCCGCTTCGCAGATCGGCGGCGACGTGCATGTGCTTGTCGCAGGCAAAGACGCCCAGGCCGCTGCCGATGCGGCATCCGGGCTCGACGGCGTCTCCAAGGTGCTGCTGGCCGAATCCGACGAGCTGGCCGAAAACCTCGCCGAGCCGACCGCCGCGCTGATCGTTTCGCTGGCCGAAGGCTATGACACGATCATCGCAGCGGCGACAACCAACGGCAAGAACATCATGCCGCGCGTTGCCGCACTGCTCGATGTCATGCAGGTTTCCGACATCACCGACGTCGTCAGCGCCGATACCTTCAAGCGCCCGATCTATGCCGGCAACGCCATCCAGACGGTGCAGGCAACCGACGCCAAGAAGGTCATCACCGTGCGTACCGCGGGCTTCGGCGCTGCCGGCGAAGGCGGCTCTGCATCCGTCGAGACGGTCTCGGCCGCCGGTGATCCCGGCCTTTCCAGCTTCGTCGAAAACAAGCTTTCGGAAAGCGACCGTCCCGAACTCACCTCCGCCAAGATCATCATCTCGGGCGGCCGCGCGCTCGGCTCGGAGGAAAAGTTCAACGAGGTCATCCTTCCGGTCGCCGACAAGCTCGGCGCTGCCGTCGGCGCGTCGCGCGCGGCCGTCGATGCCGGCTACGCACCGAATGACTGGCAGGTCGGCCAGACCGGCAAGGTCGTCGCCCCGGAACTCTACATCGCCTGCGGCATTTCCGGTGCCATCCAGCACCTCGCCGGCATGAAGGACTCCAAGGTTATCGTCGCCATCAACAAGGACGACGAAGCGCCGATCTTCCAGGTTGCCGATTACGGCCTCGTCGCAGACCTTTTCGACGTTCTTCCGGAACTGGAAAAGGCGCTTTAGGCGGTCAATCGACCGATACGGCA
Organism: Allohoeflea poritis; assembly: GCF_027889715.1. Classification (GTDB taxonomy): domain Bacteria; phylum Pseudomonadota; class Alphaproteobacteria; order Rhizobiales; family Rhizobiaceae; genus Hoeflea_A; species Hoeflea_A poritis. The sequence continues at coordinate 295,211 of NZ_JAPJZH010000005.1, read as the reverse complement.
TAGCGCCCCTGCGGCGCGATGTCTCATCGCCGGAAAATTCGTGGCGCTAATTTTATGGCCGGGCTGGACGTTGTCAGCCCGGCCATTTAGTTTGTGCGCGAAACGCCCGCTAAAGCGTGGCTCTACCCCGAAAAGAACGGAATAATCATGGCCAGCGCGATCAAGTCAGTTGGGATCATCGGAGCAGGACAGATGGGAAACGGCATTGCGCATGTATGCGCCGTCGCCGGCTATGATGTACGCCTGCACGACGTTTCCGAGGAGCGCATCAAGGAAGCCCTGGCGACCATCAACGGAAACATGGCAAGGCAGGTTTCCGCCGGATCGCTCGGTGACGACGACAAGAACAACGCCATATCGCGCATTTCGGCAGCCCCGAAGATCGAGGACCTGGCCTCGCTGGACCTGGTGATCGAGGCGGCGACGGAGGACGAGACCGTCAAGCGCAAGATCTACGCAAATCTGTGCCCGGTCCTGAATCCCGAGGCGATCCTCGCCACCAACACCTCGTCGCTGTCGATCACGCGCCTGGCTTCGGCCACAGACCGGCCGGAGCGCTTCATCGGCATCCATTTCATGAACCCGGTGCCGGTCATGGGCCTTGTTGAACTGGTGCGCGGCATCGCCACCGAGGACCTGACCTTCGAGGCTTCAAAAGCTTTCGTCGCCTCGCTGGACAAAACGGTAACCGTCGCGGAAGACTTCCCCGCTTTCATCGTCAACCGCATCCTCCTGCCGATGATCAATGAGGCGATCTACACGCTTTACGAAGGCGTCGGCACCGTCGAGGCAATCGACACCTCCATGCGGCTCGGCGCCAACCATCCGATCGGCCCGCTGCAGCTCGCCGACTTCATCGGCCTCGACACCTGTCTGGCGATCATGCAGGTGCTCTATGACGGCCTCGCCGATTCGAAATACCGCCCCTGCCCGCTGCTGGTGAAATATGTCGAGGCCGGCTGGCTGGGCCAGAAGACGGGGCGCGGTTTTTATGATTATCGCGGCGACGAGCCCGTTCCGACGCGATAGGGAGGACGTCAATGTCTGATCAGCCTGTTGCGATCATTGTCGGCGGCGGTAGCGGCATGGGCGCCGGCGCCGCGCGCAAGCTGAGCGCGGAGGGATTTGACGTCGCCATCCTGTCCTCGTCCGGAAAGGGCGTCGAACTCGCTGAGGAACTCGGCGGCCTCGGCCGTTCCGGCTCCAACCGCAACAGCGACGACCTTCAGGCCATCGTCGATGCGGCGATGGAGCGCTGGGGAAGGATCGACGCGGTCGTCAACAGCGCCGGTCATGGTCCGAAGGGTCCGATCCTGGAACTGACCGACGAGGACTGGCAGGACGGCATGGAGTTCTACCTGCTCAATGCCGTGCGCATGGCCCGTATCGTCACGCCGATCATGCAGGCGCAGAAATCCGGATCGATCGTCAACATCTCCACCTATGCGGCCTTCGAGCCGGAGGAGCTGTTTCCGACATCCGGTGTCTTCCGCTCCGGTCTTGCCGCCTTCACCAAGCTGTTCACCGACAAATACGCCGCCGACAATGTGCGCATGAACAACGTGCTGCCCGGCTTCATCGACAGCCTGCCCGAGAAGGAAGACCGCCGGACCCGCATTCCCATGGGCCGTTACGGAACGGTGGAGGAAGTATCCGAACTGATTGCCTTCCTGGCTTCACCGAAATCCAGCTACATAACCGGCCAGAACATCCGCATCGACGGCGGCATCACGCGATCGGTGTGAGCAGGCCGCGGGGTCAAGATCAAACGCACTGACGCTTGGCCGCGGTTTCGGGGTCGCCGGTATTGGGCGTGCCCGTTGGCTCGATCAGAAGTAAATGCGCTTCCTGCCTTGCGACGGGCCTGTGCTCTGCGCCCTTTGGCACGATGAACATTTCGCCGGGATTCAGGGTGACGGTTCGGTCGCGAAGCTCGATATCGATCTGACCTTCCAGAACGAGGAAGAAATCGTCGGTATCGGCATGGGAGTGCCAGTTGAATTCGCCTTTCACCTTGACCACCATAACGTCGTGACCGTTGAACTCGGCCACGGTTCGCGGCGACCAGTGCTCATCGAATAGGGCAAGTTTCTCGGCAAGGTTAACGGAGTCATGCATCGTGACGTTTCCCGGTCGTTGTCTGAAGCTATCGGGGCATTGGCAAATCAGCCGCTTGGTGTCTCCGAAACACCCTCCAACGCCTTGCCGATATAGGTCTTCGCATCGTCGCTCGACCAGTGAGCCGGCCCGTTCATATTGGCGAGAAGACACCCTTCCTCATCGACAAGCAGCGTCACGGGCAGGCCGAAGGCAAGGCCCTGCTTCTTCAGATCGTTGAACACGCCCATCGTATTGTCGCGGTAGAAGCCGAGATGCTCCACGCCGATCTCGTTCAGGAAATTCTTCGGTTTCGTATCGTCGCCGGTGTCGATATTGATCGCGACGACCTCGAAATCCTCACTGCCCATCGCCGCCTGCAATTCGTCGAGCGCCGGCATTTCCTCGCGGCAGGGCGCACACCAGGTGGCCCACAGATTGATCAGCACGGTCTTTCCGGAAAGAGCGGCGAGTGACATTTTCTCGCCGTCCGGATTGTTGAAGGCCAGCGATGTCAGGGCCTTCGGCTCGCTTGCCGAGGCCATTGCCGCGACCTGTCCGCTCGCAAAGGGCTGGATCGCCTCGGCAAGCGCGACGGTCGCCGAGCAGGCCGGACCGGAATCGGCACCTGCCACGGCATCGGACGTGTTGCCAGAACCCGCCCCGTTCACGTATACCGCAGCAACGACGCCAACCACGACCAGCACGATTGCGGCGCCCGCAATTTTGACCGTTCCGCGGTTCGATTTATTTTGTTCTGACATTCACGTCATCTCCGGAGTTGACTGAGACATGACCGGCAAATCCTCCAACAAGATGTGGGGCGGACGCTTCGCCTCCGGCCCCGATGCGATCATGGAAGAAATCAACGCCTCGATCGATTTCGACCGCAAACTCTATGCCCAGGACATCGCCGGTTCGCTTGCCCATGCCGACATGCTCGCCGATACCGGCATAATTAGCGCGGACGACCGTGACAAGATAGTGGACGGGCTGAACACGATTTTGTCAGAAATCGAAGCCGGCACCTTCGAATTCTCGCGGCGCCTTGAAGACATACACATGAATATCGAGGCGCGGCTCGCCGAGCTGATCGGCGCGGCCGCCGGCCGGCTCCACACCGCGCGCTCGCGCAACGACCAGGTGGCGCTCGACTTCCGCCTGTGGGTGTCGGCCCAGTTGGAAAACACCGAGACGGCGCTGACCAGGCTGATCGGCGTCCTGCTCGAACGCGCCGAGGAACACGCCGACACGGTCATGCCGGGTTTCACCCACCTGCAGACCGCCCAGCCGGTCACCTTCGGACACCACTGCATGGCCTATGTGGAAATGTTCGGCCGTGACCGCTCGCGGGTGCGCGATGCCTTGACCCGCCTCGACGAATGCCCGCTGGGCGCCGCAGCCCTTGCAGGGACCGGCTTTGCGATCAACCGCCAGCAGACGGCGGAAGCGCTGGGCTTCTCGGCACCCACGCGCAACTCCATCGACACGGTTTCCGACCGCGATTTCGCGCTGGAGTTCCTCGGTCTCGCAGCCATCTGCGGAACCCATCTGTCGCGCCTCGCCGAGGAAATCGTCATCTGGTCGACGCCGCAATTCGGCTTTGTGCGCCTGTCGGATGCCTTTTCGACCGGCTCTTCCATCATGCCGCAAAAGAAGAATCCGGACGCCGCCGAGCTCGTCCGGGCCAAGACCGGGCGCATCAACGGCGCGCTGATCGCCTTGCTGACGGTCATGAAGGGCCTGCCGCTCGCCTATTCCAAGGACATGCAGGAAGACAAGGAGCAAGTCTTCGATGCCGCCGAAACGCTCGAACTGGCGCTCGCCGCGATGACCGGCATGGTCGGAGACATGCAGATATCGGCACAGGCCATGAAAGCGGCCGCCGGCGCCGGCTATTCGACCGCCACGGATCTGGCCGACTGGCTGGTGCGAGAGGCCGGACTGCCCTTCCGGGACGCCCATCATGTGACGGGAAAGGCGGTGGCCCTGGCCGAGGAAAAAGGCTGCGGGCTTGCCGACCTGCCGCTTGAGGATATTCAGAAGATCAACGGCGCCATTACCGAGAGCGTCTTTGACGTCCTGAGCGTCGACGCGTCGGTCGCCAGCCGCACAAGCTTCGGCGGCACCGCGCCCGCCAATGTCCGCGAACAGATCAACTGGTGGCGCGGTCGGCTTTGATTTGTGAGGCGATAAACAGACAAACAGGGTGCACATTTCATCGGAAGTCCGTTAAAAGGTCTGCACCTGCAATTCCGGATGAATGCGAGCCAGCCATGACTGTTTCGAATGCCGCAAAACTCGCTGCCCTCTTGAGCCTGACCGCGCTGGTTGCCGCCGGCTGCGGCAAGAAGAGCGATCTGGACATTCCGCGCTCCGAGCCCGTCATCGAGAATACGGATGGCAATGAGGAGCCGGAGCGCAAGGACCGGCGCTTCATTCTCGATCCGCTGATCCAGTAGAGGCGCTGCCGTGAATCATTTCGAATACAGGGACGGCGTCCTCTTCGCCGAGGACGTCAGCATTGCCGATATCGCGCAATCGGTCGGCACGCCCTTCTATTGCTATTCGACCGCCACGCTGACGCGCCACTACAAGGTTTTTGCCGACGCTTTTTCCAGTGTCGATTCGCTGGTCTGCTACGCCATGAAGGCAAATTCGAACCAGGCCGTGCTGGCGACACTGGCGCGGCTGGGGGCTGGCGCCGATGTGGTGTCCGAGGGCGAGTTGAGACGCGCGCTCGCTGCCGGCATTCCACCCCGGAAGATCGTATTTTCCGGCGTCGGAAAAACAGTGCGCGAAATCGACTTCGCGCTCGACGCAGGGATTTTGTGCTTCAACATCGAATCGGAGCCGGAGCTTGAACGTGTCAACGCGCGGGCCGAACACAAGGGCAAGAAGGCGCCGGTCTCATTCCGCATCAATCCGGATGTCGATGCCAGGACCCACGCGAAGATTTCGACCGGCAAGAAGGAAGACAAGTTCGGCATAAGCTGGCGCCGCGCGGAAGACGTGTACGCACGGGCCGCCGAACTAAGCGGTATAGAGGTCACCGGTATCGATATGCATATCGGCAGCCAGATCACCGATTTGCAGCCCTATGACGATGCCTTCAAGCTGCTGCACACGCTCGTTGCCCGGCTGCGCGATGCCGGACACAATATCGACCATGTCGATGTCGGCGGCGGCCTCGGGATCCCCTATCGGGACGACAACGATCCGCCGCCGGACCCCGAAGCCTATGCGGATGTCGTGCTGGAGCATGTCAAATCACTGAACTGCAAGGTGATTTTCGAACCCGGCCGGATGATCGCGGGCAATGCCGGTATCCTCGTCACCGAAGTCATCCATGTGAAGGACACCGGGTCGAAATCCTTCGTCATCGTCGATGCCGCCATGAACGACCTGATCCGTCCGACACTCTACGAGGCCTGGCATGATATCAGGCCTGTCGTGGCACCGGATGCCGATGCGCCGCGTATCCGGGCGGACGTGGTCGGGCCGGTCTGCGAAAGCGGCGATTTCCTTGCACAGGACCGGGACATGCCGGCGTTGCGGGCGGGCGATCTGCTTGCCGTCAGCACGGCCGGGGCCTATGGCGCCGTCCAGTCCTCCACCTATAATTCGCGGCTTCTGGTGCCCGAGGTCATGGTGCATGACGACCGTTTCCACGTCGTGCGGCCCAGGGGCACCTATGAGGAATTGATCGCGCTCGATTCGGTGCCTGACTGGCTCGAATAAGCGAAAGGCCGCCAAAACCGGGTTCTCGAGGGCATATCGCCCGCTCACTTTTTGGTGCAACGTCTCGCCTTTGCCGCAAAGAATGCTATCCTTCTGATGGAAACAGAGGGAATCGTCGTCCATGGCGAATGCGAGGCAGCGGACCGGACCCGGCCTGAACACGCTCCTTCGTCGGATCAATATCCGCATAAGGGCAACGCAGCTCATCTTATTTGCAGAGCGCCTGTGGCCGCGGCTGCTGCCGCTGTTCTGCGTCGCCGCCCTGTTTGCCGCGTTTTCCTGGTTCGGCTATTTCCGCCTCGTACCCGAATGGCTGCGCCTCGCAACGGGCGGGCTTTTCGGCCTGGGCGCACTTGCCGCCCTGTTCCCGCTTACGCGCCCGCGCTGGCCAAGCCGCCAATCGGCTCTTGACCGTCTTGAAAGAGACAACCGCATCGTCCACCAGGCGATCGCGGTGCAGTCGGACCGGCTTGTATCGGAAGACGACGTCTTTGCGCATTCGCTCTGGCAGGCGCACAAAAAGCGCATGGCCGAGCAGATCGATGCGGTCCACCTGGCGGCGCCCCGGCCCGATACGCCGAAGGTCGACCCGTACGGGCTGCGCGCCGTCGTCGCGCTGCTCTTCGTTGTCGGGTTCGCCTATTCCTACTCCAGTCAGTCGGGCCTGCTCAGCGACGTGTTCCACAGCCACAAACAGGCCCAGGCCGTTGCCGGCATCAGGGTCGATGCCTGGGTCACGCCGCCGGATTACACCGGCAAGGCGCCGATCTTCCTGACCGGCAATACAAAGGGACTGCCCGAAACCATCGCGGTGCCGCAGGGCAGCGAGATGCTGGTCCGCATCGTCGGCGGCAACGGCTCCGAGGAAGTCGTCTACGAAAGCGGCGGGCAGACGGCGAGCGTTCCTGTTGAAGAAGATGCGGCATCCGAGGCAAGCAGCCTTACGGGCAACGCGACAACCGCCCGCAACTACAGGTTCGAAGCACCGGGCGACGGCACGCTCCTGATCCGGCGCGGGACGCAGCTCGCGGAAAGCTGGCGTTTCGAGCTCATCGCCGACACGCCGCCCGTCATAGCCTTCGACGGTAATCCCGGCCGCGCCACGAACGGGGCGCTTGAAATCGGCTTTACGCTCAATGACGATTACGGCGTTCAGCGCGCCTATGCCGAGATCGTACCGGCCGAACCGCAGGCGGCGGACGCGCGGCCCCTTTATGATCCGCCGGAATACCCCCTGACCCTGCCGCGCAAGACGGCGCGCGAACGCAAGGGTCGCGAGAGCCGCAACCTGACCGAACATCCCATGGCCGGCACGCCGGTAAGGATCACGCTCGTCGCCGAGGACTTCATCGGTCAGACGGGACGCAGCGAGGCGCATGAAATGATCCTGCCGGGGCGGTTCTTTCACAACCTGCTCGCCGGTTCGGTCGCCGAGCAACGCCAGGTGCTTGCGCTCGACACCAACAAGGTGGACCGCGTCTTCGACCTCAACGACGCCATTACCATGGCGCCGGAAGAGACCATCGACAACACCACCCATTATCTGCTGATCAAGTCGGCGCGCGCCCGCCTCAAGCAGGCCTGGGACGACGACATGCTGCGCGATACCGCCGACTATATGTGGGACATCGCCCTCGGCATCGAGGACGGCAACCTCTCTTTTGCCGAGCGCCGGTTGCGCGATGCTCAAAGAGCGCTTTCAGAAGCGCTTGAGAACGGCGCGTCCGACGAGGAGATCCAGGCTTTGATGGATGAGTTGCGCGAGGCCATGCAGGAGTTCCTGCAGGCTCTGGCGCAGCAGATGCAGCAGAACCAGAGCGCCATGCAGCAGATTCCGCCCGAGGCGTTGCAGAACATGTTGCGCCAGCAGGACCTCGATCGCATGCTGGACCAGATCGAGAATCTGGCCCAGTCGGGCGCCAGGGACCAGGCACAGCAATTGTTGTCCGAATTGCAGCGGATGATGAACAATCTCCAGATGGGCCAGCACCAGCAGGTTCAGGGCGACAACCCGATGCGCCAGCAGATGGACCAGCTCGGCGAACTCATGCAGCGCCAGCAACAGCTGATGGAACAGACCTTCGACCTGGAACAGGCGCTCAGGGACCGCCAGCAGCGGGAGTTCTTCCAGGACAATCAGCGCCAGCAGCAGGACGGCCAGCAGAGCCCGCAGAACGGCATGCAGGAGATGACCGAAGAAGAATTGCAGCAGGCGCTGCGTGACCTGCAGGAAATGCAGGAGCAGCTTCAGCAGCAGCTCGGCGAATTGCAGGAGAAGCTCGAACAGTTCGGCCTTGGCGAGAATGAAGGTTTCGACGAGGCCGGCGAGGCCATGGGCGAAGCCGGCGAAGCGCTCGGCGAGGCCGAGGGCGGAACGGCCGTGGACGAACAGGGGCGTGCCCTTCAGGCCCTGCGGCAGGGCGCCCAGCAGATGATGAACCAGATGCGTCAGTCGATGGGACAGAACCCCGGCAACCAGCCCGGAACGGCCCAGCGCGATCCGCTCGGAACCGATCCGCTCGGCAGGCCGCGCGCCAATAGCGGCCCGGATTTCGGCGAAGATGTCAAAGTGCCTGAAGAAGCCGACATTCAGCGTGCGCGCCGTATTCTCGAAGCCATCAGGGAAAGGCTTGGCGACGCATTCCGCCCGGAGATGGAGCGCTTTTATCTCGAACGGCTGCTGGACAGCCGTTAGAAAATCCGAAAGCGGAGCGTTCTAGATCGTCAGCGCCTCGGCAACGGCGCCGCGAATATCAGGCAGCGTAAATGGTTTGGCGACAACGTCGACGATCACGCTCGACAATGATTCAGCGCGCTCGCGCTGTTCGGCGTAGCCCGTCATTAACAGGATCTTCAGCTCGGGAAACTCGGCTGCCGCCGTATGCGCCAGTTCAATGCCATCCATCACCGGCATGCGGATATCGGACAACAGAAGGTCGTACGACATGTCCTGGCGAAGCTGGTCCAGTCCGGCGGCGCCGTCAGGAGCCTCGTCTACATCGTGCCCATCCATCTGAAGCGCGCGGCTGACAAAACGACGAAGCGAATCCTCGTCCTCGGCAATCAGTATTTTTGCCATCTATTCCCGTCCGAAATTGTCTGAACCCGGATGGCATGCAGGCCGTCCGAAGCTCTCCCTGTACTTCTGCGCGGAACGGATTCCGCGCCCCTTTGACAGCAAAACACGCAATCCTTTTCGGCGGGTAAACGGCCATGTCTCCGCGCGACAAATCGGGCCGCCGGCCCGCCTTTCGGCAAATCATGCTTAACAGAGTGTTGGCCTGGCGCGCGCAAACGCGGGACTACTCGGCATCTCCCGTGACGACGCCGACAAAGGGCAGCTCCCGGAACGCATAGGCCACATCCATGCCGTAGCCGACAACGAAATAGTCGGGACATTCGAAGCCGACGAAATCGGCGTTGAGCGTTCCTTCACGACGGCTGCGTTTGTCGAGCAGAACAGCGATCGACACATCATTGGCGCCGCGCTCGAACATGAGGTCTCGCGCAAAACGCAGCGTATTTCCCGATTCGAGGATGTCGTCGATCAGCAGGATATCGCGCCCGGTGACGTCGCTGTCGATGTCCTTGATGATCTTGACGCCCTGGCTCTTGGTACCCTTGCCATAGCTCGACAGCGTGATGAACTCGACCTCCGGGGCAAGACCCACCGCGTGCAGCGCGCGCAACAGGTCGGCGGCGAAGATGAAGGATCCCTTCAGGATCGAAATGACCAGCAGATCGTTCTTGGGCTTCTCCGCAATCTTGGCGGCAAGATCGAGGTTGCGCTCGGCAATCTGTTCCGGCGAAAACAGGATGTCGATGTTTTTTCCGCGGACTACGGGCATGGCGGTTCTTTCAGGTTCTGGGCTTTGGTGACCATTTAACTTATGCGCCGGTGTAGTCCATGGGCGCGCAAAGGAAAAGAACAACCGTCATGTATTCACGGATTCTGCCGGCCTGGCGCCGGATTCAGGTCAACGGGCGGTTCCGGCGCCGGCCAGCGAGATGGTTAACTGATCGTAATCGCGAACCGTTGACGGCACGCGCACCCTGAAGCGCGTGCTTTCGCCCGCCGCCAGCTTTTCCTTGCCCGTGCGGGCATAAAGCGGCATCTGGCCTTCCTGTCCCTCACCCGATTCGATCGCAAGCAGGGGAACCGCCCGCGCATCCGCAGATTCGTTGCTGATCACCCCGTGCAGAACGAAATAGGATTCATCCTGAACGCGAAGCGGATCGACCGAGATTGCCGACAGTGTCAGCCCGCCTTTGCCGGCGGAGCCGGTGAAAAGCGCATGGCCGCCTGACAGCCAGAAGCCGATAGCGCTCGCTACGATCACAACGGCCGCGAAGGCGGGGGCAGACCGCTGCCGCACCGGTTTCCTGCGCGTCTTGGCATTGGAGAAGAGATTCATGTGTGGAGATGCGCCGGGCGACGGACGGCCGAAATCTTCAGCGGGAATGTTCTTTTTCGGCGCTGGCCGTTGTTGCGGCCTTGTCCGCAGGGCCGGACCGTCTACATGCTCGAATTCGGCATCGATGATATCGGCATCGGCCATTCGGCCGCGCACGGGCGCACGACTTTGAAATGTTTTTTCGGTTCGGCTATGCGAAGACTGTTTCGAAAATTGATTTCGCGTACTATAGCCGAATCTGTGCTTGCCGCTGCCACTTTGCATAAGCTGTCGAAGGTGCCCCTGGTCCGGCCATTGCGGGAATTCTTTAACAGACGTAAACGCATTGGGTTAACAAACAGGAAACCGGGTCGGTCGGGCGTGCTGCACAGGGGCGAAATTATCAACTCGTTAACCGTGTCGGCGGCCGGCTCCGGTTTTCGATATGCACGAACGAGGCGCGCGTGATCGACTTTGACAACGTTGGACTGCGTTACGGCATGGGGCCGGAAGTGCTGCGCGATTTGACGTTCGAGGTTCCCAGGCGTTCCTTCCAGTTCCTCACCGGTCCATCCGGGGCCGGCAAGACCACCCTGCTGCGCCTGATGTTCATGTCGCTGCAGCCGACCCGCGGCTTCGTGCGCGTTTTCGGCCAGGACATCACCACGATCCCGCAGCAGGAACTGCCCAAGCTGCGCCGCCGCATCGGCATCGTCTTCCAGGATTTCCGGCTGCTCGATCACCTGACGACCTACGAGAACGTCGCCTTGCCCTTGCGGGTGCGCGGCAAGGAAGAGACGAGCTACCGCACGGACGTGATGGAGCTTCTCAAATGGGTCGGCCTAGGAGATCGCATGAATGTATTGCCGCCGATCCTTTCCGGCGGTGAAAAGCAGCGCGCGGCCATTGCCCGGGCCCTGATCGACCAGCCGGAGATATTGCTGGCGGACGAGCCGACGGGTAATGTCGATGCGCCGCTGGCGCGGCGTCTGCTGCGGCTTTTTCTCGAATTGAACAAGCTCGGAACGGCCGTCATCATCGCAACTCATGATCTGTCGCTGATGGATCAGATCGATGCACGGCGCATGATATTATCGGGCGGGCGGCTTGAAATTTATGAATGACATGACCGACGGCGAAAAAGGCTTGGGGGAAAATCCGCGCGAGATCGTTCTGCGGCCGATGGCGCCGATCGTGCCGGCCACCAACATTGCCGGCAATTCCCTCATGTTCGTTATCTCCATCATGTCGTTTCTGGCGTGCCTGACGCTCGGCGCCGTGATCATGGTCCAGGACACGGCCAATAGCTGGCAGAGCCAGATCTCGCGGGAAATAACCATACAGATCAAACCCGAATCCGGCATGGATGTTGACGCCGAGCTCGCCAAGGCGCGCGATATCGCTCTGTCCTTTTCCGGAACGACCGGCGCGACCATAGTCGACACGGCGGCCACGGCACGTCTTCTCGAGCCCTGGCTCGGCGAGGGTCTCGACATGGAGGAACTGCCGGTTCCACGGCTGGTCATCATTACCATCGACGAGACATCCCCGCCCGATTTTGCCGGCATGCGCGCCGCGCTCGACGATTCCGTCAAGAACGCGTTTCTCGACGATCACCGCACCTGGGTCGACCGGCTGGTGGCCATGGCCAACACGACGGTCATCATCGGCCTGTGCGTTCTGGCGCTGGTGTTCATCGCCACCGTCCTGACCGTCATATTCGCAACCCGCGGTGCGCTTTCCGGCAATCATCACATTGTCGAGGTGCTGCATTTCGTGGGCGCGGAGGCAAGTTTCGTCGCATCCAAATTCCAGAAGCACTTTTTCATGATCGCGCTGAAGGGCGCCCTTGCCGGCGGCCTGGGCGCAACGATCGCCTTCGCCGTCGCCGGCCTTTGGGCCAATGCGCGCATCGCAACGCCGGAGAGTGATCAGGCCATGGCTCTGTTTGGCGGATTCTCCATGAGCGCGGGCGGTTATATCGGAGCATTGTCGATCGTCGTCATCACGGCCGTGCTGACGGCGCTGACGACGCGCATAACCGTTATCCGCACAATCATGGAGATCGATCTGATCCGTTCCGATCCGACGCGCTCGATATGAAACCCGGCATTGCGAACCCCACAGCCTAAATCCCACCTGCTCTGGCGCTTGCCACAAAGGCGCTGTATGGAGGGGTATGAACACCGATCCGACCGGCGATTCGGACACCACCGAAACGCCGAAAAAGCACAGCGGGGGCGCGCGCTGGCTTGGGCGGCTGGCAGGGCTGTTCCTGCTCGTCCTTGCATTGGCGGTGGGACTGTTTGCTGGAAGTTTCCTGCGCTTCACGCGCAACATCATGGCACTTGAGCCGCCACGAAAGATCGCGGAGGCCGATGGCATCGTCGTCTTGACCGGCGGCCGACAGCGCATCGAACGCGCATTGGATCTGCTCGACGAGGGCACCGCAGGGCGGCTGCTGATTTCCGGTGTGAATCCGGCAACCACCAGCCGGCAGATACAGACGCTGACGCACTCCGAGCCGGCACTGTTCGAATGCTGCGTCGACATCGGCCACGACGCGATCGATACAATCGGAAATGCCAACGAAGCAGCGCTTTGGGTGAAAGAACACGGCTATCGCGACGTCATTGTCGTGACCAGCAACTACCACATGCCGCGCAGCCTTCTGGAACTGCGGCGCGTCGATGCGGAAACGAATTTCATTCCCTATCCCGTCGTCGCCACGGATCTGCGCAACCTGCAATGGCTGCAACACCCGGCGGCGCTGCGCATGGTCGCTGCCGAATATCTCAAATATCTCGCGGCCCGCTACCGGTTGGCTCCCGGCTCCAGCGCCCGCAACGGTCTGCGCTCAAGTGAGACAAAGCAGATGGCGGACAACCCGGTTGCCGCGGAAGCCGGTCGCAGCAATTGACAGCGGGCCGGGGATGCTCAGACTAGGTCCCGACCTGCAAACCCGGCCCGGTTCATTTGATGATCTACCTGCGTTCCGCCCTCTTCAACCTTGCTTTCTATCTCAGCCTGATCATTCAGATGATCATCTTCTCGATCCCCTATTTCCTCATGCCGCGGAAAGCGGCCTGGATCATCCCGAAATTCTGGGTGCGTACCAATCACTGGCTGCTCGCCGCGATCGTCGGAACCACGCACACGGTGGAAGGCCTGGAGAACATCCCCGAGGGCGGCTATATCATCGCACCGAAGCATCAGTCCTTCTGGGATGCCTACGGTCTTCTGCCCTATCTGGACGATCCGTTCTATATCCTCAAGCGCGAGCTCACCTGGATCCCGCTCTTCGGCTGGTATGTCAGCAAGATGCGCATGGTGCCGATCAACCGTGGCAGCCGGGAAAAGGTGATGCCGGCTGTGCTTGAGCAGACCAAGCGGCAGATGGACGACGGCCGCCAGCTCATCATCTATCCCGAGGGCACACGCCGCCCCGTGGGTGCCGAGCCTGCCTATCGATACGGTATCGCGCGCCTCTATGCGGATCTCAATGTTCCGGTCATGCCTGTCGCGGTCATTGCCGGCCTGTTCTGGCCGCGCCGCAAGTTCCTGCGCTATCCCGGCAACATCAGGGTCCGGTTCCTTGAGCCCATCGAGCCCGGGCTGCCGCCGGAGGAATTCATGGAACGACTGATTTCCGCCACCGAGACAGCCGTGGACGAACTGCTTATCGACGCGGTGCGGCAAAATCCCGGCCTGCCACTGCCGGAGCAGGCACGCAGGCGCTACGAGGGTCTGACTGCGAAGAAAGCCGTCACCGCCGAGGCCGGTCCATGAGCCGGGCGACATCCTCCAGCCAGTGATCGCGGATCTTCATCTCTTTCAGATGCTCGACGGTGCTCGCCACATAATCGGCATTGTGCCCCGAGCGGCCTTCGGAGACCGATACGCGTCTCGCCGCGTCATCGGCGCTCAGATGGCCGGCGAACTGTTCATGATACTGATCGGCAACATAGCAGACGGCGGTGATGCGCCGCCCGTCGGGCAGGTGCACGGGCGCGGTGCGTTCGAGATAGACATTGGTGACAAGCTCACGCTCGCGCAGATAGGCCAGAACCACATCGCGATTCGCCCCGTCGACCCGGAACACCATGCCCGTGCAGGAGCCGCCACGGTCGAGACCGAGCACGAGACCCGGCTTGTCCTGTGTTCCGCGATGCACCCATGAATAGATGCACAGCGCCCTGCGATAGCCGAAAAGGCGGCCTTTCGTCGCTTCAACGAAGTCGAATCCCGGACGCCACATCAGCGACCCATAGCCAAACACCCAAAAATCATCCATATCGTTGATCAGTATCCCGAATTCGAAGCGTGGCGGCCCGGGCGCCGCCGGCAAGCTGCACAATTGGAGAACCGAATGGCCAGGTCAAGTGGCAAGAAGCCGGCAAAATCGTCCCGCAGGTTCCTGTGGCTGGCGATCGGCATCGTCGTGGCGATCGGCGCCTATACGGGCGTGTGGTTTTACCTTGCCGACCAGTTGGAAAGCCGCAGCCAGTTCCTTCTCAGCGACCTGCGCGATCAGAACGTTACCGCCGATTGCCGCGATATGGATGTGCGCGGCTATCCGTTCCGCCTCGGCCTGTACTGCACATCCGTGCTCGCCAAGGACAATGTTGCCGATACCACCGTGACGGCCGGAAGCTTCCGATCGGCGGCGCAGGTCTACAAGCCCAACCACATCGTCTCTGAACTGGACGGCCCGGTATCCGTCGAGGCCGCTATCGGGCTTCTCGCCGATCTCGACTGGGAGGTCCTGCGTTCAAGCACGGTGTTCAATCTGAGCGGCCTCGATCGCGCATCGCTGGAAACACGCAACCTGCAGGCGGCGATCACGCTGCCCGGCGAAACGGATCCGGTCGAGGTCGCCGCGGCGTCCTCCGAGCTGCATGCGCGCCAGAACAGCGCCGATCTCGACGCGGTGCTTCGACTGAACACGGCAAGCCTCGTTTTCGGTGGCGTGCTGGATACATCGACGACCTTCGACATGCAGGCCGATTTGACGCTCGGCGACCGTGCCTGGCTTTTGTCGGGTGGTGGCCGAACGGAACAGCAGCCCTGGCGCAATCTCAGCGCGTCCCTCAACAGCCTCAATGCCGACCTGAACAATGGCGCCGGGCTCAGTATTGAAGGCCCGTTTTCGATCGACGCTGAGGGTTACCTCACCGGCAAGTTCAACCTGGAGATCCGCGACATGAAAGCCTGGCAGGAGTTCATCGGCACGGTATTTCCGGACATGTCCGACGATATCGCCAACGCCGCCGGCATCGCAGTCAGCATCAATGGCGGCGGGTCCAACCTGTCACTGCCGATCAATGTCGACAAAGGAACCGTTCGCATCGGCTTCATTCAGCTCGGCAAGATACCGCCACTTTAACCGTGGCCCGCCGGAATCAGTTTTCCGGCTGGTTCTCCGTCACCGCGACATGGCGGCCGAAGTCCGGGACATCCACATCCTGGCCGGCCTCGATGATCGATTTGCGGATATGCCGCGTCCGGCTGAAAAGGTCGAAGAGCTTGTCGCCGTCGCCCCAGCGGATGGCGCGCTGCAGCGACGCGAGATCCTCGGAGAACCGCGCCAGCATTTCGAGAATGGCATCGCGGTTGTTCAGGCACACGTCGCGCCACATGGTCGGATCGGATGCCGCCAGGCGCGTGAAATCGCGGAAACCCGATGCCGAATATTTGATGACCTGGGATTTCGTCACCGTCTCGAGATCGTCGGCGGTTCCGACAATATTGTAGGCGATGAGCTGCGGCAGGTGCGAAACGATCGCCAGCACCAGATCGTGATGATCCGGATCCATCCGGTCGACCATCGATCCGCAGGCCTGCCAGAAATCAGACAACGCTTCTATGGCCGCTTCGTCCGTGCCGGGCGGCGGTGTCAGAATGCACCATCGGCCCTGGAACAATTGCGCGAAACCCGCGTCAGGTCCGGAATGCTCGGTGCCGGCAATCGGGTGCCCGGGGATGAAATGGACATTGTCCGGCAGGGCCGGCGCCATCTGTTCGATGACCGATTTCTTGGTCGATCCGACATCGGTGACGATGACGCCCGGTTTCAGTTCGGCCGCCATATCGCGCGCCACCCTTCCCGACGCGCCGACCGGAACGCAGACAATCACGAGATCGGCGTCGCGCACCGCCTCGGCCGGCGACGTCGTGTAGCTGTCGCCAAGCTCCAGCGCATGCGCGCGCTCCAGCGTCTCGGACGTTCGGGTAGACACCGAAATGGTCTCGGCCAACTGCCTTTCGCGGATGACCCGCGCCAGCGAGGAACCGATGAGGCCGATACCTATGAGGGCGATCTTCTTGAATTGAACGTTGCTCATGCTTGACCCAAAAACTCCTTCAGCGCGGCGAGCACGCCCTCATTGGCTTCCTCGGTTCCCACCGACATGCGCAGCGCATTGTCGAAGCCATAGGCCTTGACCCGGCGCAGCACAAAGCCACGGCCTGTCAGGAAATCGTCGGCTTCCGCCGCCGTTTTCGCGGCGCCGTCGAAGTGGATCAGCAGGAAATTGCCCACCGGCGGCGTCACCCTCAGGCCGAGCGCCTCAAAACCTTCGACGAGGCGCGAAAGCCATAGCTGGTTATGGGCGATGGCCCGTTCCACATGGTCCCGGTCGCGTATCGCTGCGGCGCCGGCAATGATGGCGGCCGCATTGACGTTGAACGGACCGCGGATGCGATTGAGCGCATCGACGACCGCCGCTGGACCGTAAAGCCATCCGATGCGCAACGCGGCAAGCCCGTATATTTTCGAGAACGTGCGCGTCATGACGACATTCTCGTTTGCCGAGACCAATTCGATGCCCGATTCATAATCGTTGCGCCGGACATACTCGGCATAGGCCGCATCGAGCACCAAAAGCACATTACCGGGAAGGCCGGCATGCAGGCGGCGCACCTCCTCGACGGGAAGATATGTTCCGGTCGGATTGTTGGGATTGGCGATGAACACGATCTTCGTGCGCTCCGTGACGGCGGCAAGCATCGCGTCCACGTCGACGGTGCAATCGGCCTCCGGCACGGTGACCGGTGTCGCGCCGGCGCCGGTAATCTGGATCTTGTAGACCAGGAAACCGTGTTCCGAGACAATGCCTTCGTCGCCGGGCGACAGATAGGCCTGGCAAAGCAGCGCGAGCAGGTCGTCGGACCCGTTGCCGCCCAGGATATTGGCGGGATTGAGCCCGTGCACCTCGGCGACGGCGTCCCTGAGCACATGCGCCGCGCCGTCCGGGTAGATCTCGAGATGATCGGTGATGCCTGCGAGTGCCTCGACAGCCTTCGGGCTCGGCCCCAGCGGAGACTCGTTCGCGGACAGCTTGTAGACCCGCTCGACGCCGGGCGCGGTTTCCCGTCCCGGCACATAGGCGGCGATATCCATGACGCCGGCTTTCGGCGACGGTTTCACTCTGGCACTGCTCATCGGTCCGTTTTCCTGCTCATGCCGTCGGCGCATGGCGACCGGCGGCAGGTCATGACCTGCGGGGCATAGCGGTCCGGAGCGCGAATGTCGAGTGTTTAGGCGATGATGGGTCCGGCCGGATCGTCTCATCGGTATACGACCTCTTGCCCGACCCACCGGCGTCGTGCTGCTATACATCGCCAGCACCAAAAGGCGACCACAAGCAAAATAATCTGGAGTGATCCATGCTCGACCTACTGATCCGCAACGCCAATCTTCCCGATGGCCGCAGCGGCGTCGATATCGCCGTTTCCGATGGCCGGTTCGACGCCATTGAACCGGGTCTGGACGCACAGGCGAGAAAGACGATCGATGCGGACGGACGCCTGGTGACGCCGCCCTTCATCGACCCGCATTTCCACATGGACGCCACTTTGTCGCTCGGCCAGCCACGGCTCAACCGCTCCGGCACGCTGCTCGAGGGCATTGCGCTGTGGGGCGAATTGAAGCCGCTTTTGACCCATGAGGCCGTCGTGGAACGGGCGCTGCGCTATTGCGACCTCGCCGTCGCACGCGGCCTTTTGTCCATCCGCAGCCATGTCGATGTCTGCGACGACCGCCTGTTGGCCGTTGATGCCCTGCTGGAGGTCCGTGAAAAGGTCAAACCTTATATCGACCTGCAGCTTGTGGCTTTCCCCCAGGACGGCCTGTTCCGCTCGCCGGGCGCGGAGCGCAACCTGCTGCGGGCGCTCGACAAGGGTGTCGATATCGTCGGCGGCATTCCGCATTTCGAGCGCACCATGCAGGACGGCGCGGCATCCGTTCAAAGGCTCTGCGAGATCGCTGCGGAGCGCGGTCTTCGGGTGGACATGCATTGCGACGAGACCGACGATCCGGCCTCGCGCCATGTCGAGACGCTCGCGGCGGAGACGGTTCGGCTGGGTCTTGAGGGACGGGTCGCCGGCTCGCACCTGACCTCGATGCACTCCATGGACAATTATTACGTCTCAAAACTGATCCCGCTGATAGCAGAGGCGCGGATCCATGCGATCCCCAACCCGCTGATCAACATTACCCTGCAGGGCCGCCACGACACCTACCCGAAGCGGCGCGGCATGACGCGTGTGCCCGAACTTCTGTCGGCCGGAAT
The DNA here is from genome assembly GCF_027889715.1 of Allohoeflea poritis. Taxonomy (GTDB): domain Bacteria; phylum Pseudomonadota; class Alphaproteobacteria; order Rhizobiales; family Rhizobiaceae; genus Hoeflea_A; species Hoeflea_A poritis. The sequence continues at coordinate 276,406 of NZ_JAPJZH010000005.1, read as the reverse complement.
CAACGTGGCGCTCGGCCAGGACTGCTGCATGGACCCCTGGTATTCGCTCGGCAGCGCCGACATGCTGGACGTCGCCCATATGGCGGTCCATGTCGCGCAGATGACCTCGATCGACGCCATGAAACAGGCTTTCGATGCCGTCACGGTGAACTCGGCGCTTGCGATGGGGCTCGACGATTACGGAATCGAAAAAGGCCGGCCGGCGAACTGTGTCCTTCTCGATGCGCGCGATCCCGTTGAAGCCATCCGTCTGAGGGCGACGCGCCTTGCCGTGATGCGAAACGGCGAAATTCTGGCGCAGACGGAGCCATGCGCGACCCGTATTAACCTGGACGGACGGCCTAGTACGCTCAACCCGGCGGATTATGCGCCCGTTGAGGCCTCAGGCTGATACGGGAACTCGATCAGGCGCGCCGCCGCATCAGATAGATAAACGGCACGGCGACGAAATACATGGTGATGCCGTAGACGCCCGAAGGCAGGCTGAAGGGCGGCAGGCCGCTGGCGGCCTCGACGATCAGGCTGCCCACCGTGATCCCCAGCGTGCTGTTCTGGACGCCGGTCTCGATGGCGATCGCAACACCGTCCGCATGGTCGAGACCCATGACCCGGGCGATGCCAAGCCCCAGCATCAGCAACACGATATTGAGCACGACAAGCAGCGGCCCGAGCAGCACGAGATTGGCGACGAACAGGCTCCAATTGGCGGCAAGCGCGCCGATCACGATCACGACGAACAGGACCAGCGCGATGCGCGACACCGGCATCTCGATCCGGTCGGCGAGCGATGCCGCGAAATGGCGCAGCGCGACCCCGATCGCCACCGGTACGGCGGTGATCGCGAACATGGCGAGCGCCAGCGCCGTCACATTGATATCGGGCGCGGCCTGGCCCATGAAATGATCGGCCGCCCAGGCAACGAGCAACGGAACGGTGATCACCGATACGAGGCTGACGACACCGGTCAGGGTCACCGAAAGCGCCACGGCCCCGCCCGCGAGCTTGGTGATAATGTTGGAGGTCACACCGCCCGGACAGAATGACAGGATCATCACGCCGACCGCCAGTTCGGGCGGCAGGCGGAACAATTGCAAAAGCAGGAACGCCACGACCGGCAGGACCACGATCTGCGAAGCGGCGCCGGCGAAAAACGCCTTCGGCCGCGCCACCACCCGGGCAAAATCCGCGACGGTCAGGCCAAGGCCCAGCGAGAACATGATGAAGGCCAGCGACAGCGGCAGGAAGACGCTCAATAAAATGCCCAAGATACCCCTCCGGTTTTTGCCGGATTATAGACCGGCATCGGCGTTTGAATAGACCTTTGAATGGTTTGGGACCGTGGCGCCCGACACGGGCAATTCGGCAACCGGTTGCGCCCCTCGGGCCGAGGCGGAAAGAGATTTGACCGGATCGCCGAACCGCCACGTTTTCGCCGGAAAGTTTGTCGACATCGGACGTGCGGCGGCTTCAGCGTAGCGTTCGAAATAATTGTTGAGTTCAAAAAGTCATTGAGTGCGGGAACAAAAGTTGAGCCTCGCAAAATCAGGGAAGAATCTTATGAAACCAACCGTAATCATGGTCGGCGCGGACAAGGGCGGCGTCGGAAAAACCACGACCTCTCGCGCATTGCTGGACCATCTGGCCCGAAAGAACATGCCGGCCCGCGCCTTCGATACCGAGAACCCGCGCGGCACGCTCAAGCGGTTCTATCCCGACATCACCGAGATCATCGACCTGAACTCGGTCGCCGACCAGATGAAGATACTCGATACGCTGGATTCGGCGGCGGTCAAGGTCACCATTGTCGATCTGAAGGCCGGAAACCTGTCATCCTCGTTGGACACGTTCGACCGGATCGGCGTTCTGGAAGCCGCCCGTCACGGCCAGTTCGACCTCGGCCTGATCCACGTGGTGGGTCCGTCCGTGGCATCGCTCGACGAGATCAACGAGATCTCCGAATACATCAAAGGCATCAACTACGTCATTGCCCGCAATTTCATCAACGAAACGAACTTCTTTGAATGGGACGAGAAGACCTTCAAGAAGTATTTCGCCGATCTGCCCGACGCACAGGAAATCGATATTCCGAAGCTCAATGAAATGGCCTATGAGCAGGTCGACCTCGCCGGCGTGACATTCTCCGATTTTGTCGACAACAAGGACGCACGCGGCGCCGACGCCACTTTCTCCTTCGTTCTGCGCGGCTATGTCCGCAAATGGGTTTCGGACCTCGATGCCGAGTTCAACCATCTCAGCCTGCTGCAGAATCTCGGCCGCGCCGGCAGCGAGACGGCGGCCAAGCCCAAGGCCGAGCCACAGCGGGCGGCAAAGAAGTAGACAAGCTGTTAGGATACGGGGTTAGAGTGACCTCGTATCCCGGACGCGAGGGACCGGGGCGAGCAGGAGTCCTGCCATCGGCGCCAATATTCACATCATCTGTTCCGACGAGGCCCGCAACGGAAAGACCATTTTCGCGCGGCTCTATGCCGAGCTTTTGCGCCTCGGGACCGACGACCTGCCGCGCATCGTCGACACCGATTATCCCCACGGCACGATCAAGCGCTATTTCGGCCACGAATGCACCACCATCGATCTGTCCCGTACGGACGGCCAGGTGCGGCTGTTCGACAGCATTCTGGAAAACCCGCAATTCGATTACGTGATCGACCTGGAAGCCCACCACCTCGAACGCTTCTTTTCGATTTTTGACGATATCGGCTATGAGAAGGCTGCTGCGGCAGCGGGTATGGGCGTGGCAGTGTTCTTTTTTCTCGACCGCACGCTGGCCTCGATCCAGGCGGCCGTTGCCCTGCGCCGGCAGCTCGGTTCAAGCCAGTTCGTTCTGGTCCGGAACGACGCGATCGGCGCCTTTCGCGCCCCGGTCTATGGCGAACACGATCTGATGAAGATCGGCATGGACCGGCAGATCCGCCTTCCCGCCCTCTCCGCCGACGCGCTCGACTTCGTCGAGGATCCGTCCTTCAATTTCACCGATTTCATCATGCAGCGGCGCCAGGGCCTGCCCGACTGGCTGAGCGATGAATTGTGGCGCTTTCTGGAGACGATCTACCAGCAGCAGCCAACCGGCACGGCCGAAAGCCTGTTCACCGCTTGAGCAAGCATGTGCTGAAAACAGCATTCATAAACAAATATCAATGCGCAATAAAGAAATCGTATATTTCAATATATTAGAGAAAATACACCGAACAAAGCACTCTGTTTTCGGATAAATAATTAAAAGAAAGAGTCCAATACGTATTTTTACATATGTATTGCCTGTTTTTGGCTAGGCAGGCGATCGACAAGCAAAAGTTCCGTGATCCAATGGCAGACGGCAAAACGCACCACAACCGAACAATGCGCTCGGCGACAAAGCTCTTGAAAACGGTTCGCAATACGGTCGACGTGCACAAAAAAAATTGTTACCAGATAAGCATTCACCACCAACAGCGGAATGCCGCAAATTCTACACACAACACACCAGGAACGTTCATAAGCGTTTAAATCTTCCGCGCGACTGAAGCAGGTGGAAAGATAAAAGTCCCCGCGTCTGTAATTCCAGAAATATCAGAAATAAAGTATATCGAAATTGAGAGAAATATCGAACAAATACGTCCCCGTTTTCATTATCGCGGTATCTGTATTTATACTGGCACATTCATCTTTTAACATGATAACATATAGAAATTTCGCGCCGTATTGGGATATGGTGAAAGTTCTGGATGTTATTCAAAATAATGTACCTTTTGTAGACTTCAATCCGATATACTTCCTGGACAATGAGCACAGGCCGGCTATTCCGCTGCTTGTATGGTATTTTGATCTTGTGGCATTTGGATCGTCGGGCTTGTTCCCGCTCCTTTTACTATACGCTACCATTCCATTTATCGCTTATATTGCAAGCGGATGGGCATACGGAAAAAACACGCAAATTCTGTATTCGTATGGAGTGACTGCGTCCGGCTTGGCGCTGCTTCTGTCGTTTCAGAACTATGAAAATCTGGTTTGGGAAAAACAAGTCCATGTATATTTTTCCATTCTCTTTTCATTGCTGGCATTTTTGAGCATATCCAAATGCCTGGAGAGCCGGGCAAATCACAATTTTTACGCTATAGCCTCTGGATTGTTCGCATTGGCAGCGTCTTTCAGCTTTGGATACGGGCTTGCATGTTGGCCGCCTATCTTATTGTTTTCGATGCTCTCTCGAAGTAAAACATCATCTTTTACGCCATTTTTCATCGTACTCGGCTTTTTTGTATTTACTTTTTTAATTTATATTTCGGGATTCACTTTCGAGAAACACCATACGGATCCTGAACAATCTCTGGTGAATATTGCTGGGCAGTTGCGTTATCTCGTCAGTTTCTTTGCGATGCCAATGAGTTCGGCGCATTTTGGCCCCGCTGCATTTATTATTTCAGCGGCTTTGATTATTGCTTGTACTTTGCGGTCCCTTTGGTTGTTGTTCACACCAAATGGCCGGAATCGGCTAACCGGCGATCCGCGTATCGCCACCAGCTTGATGATCTATGCATTTTCATTTGGAGCAGCCTATCTTACGGCGCTCGTCAGGCTTGATGTCAATGACGGGCAGGATTCAAGATATGCGGTCATTTCCATAATTTTTCTGATTTGCGCAGGAGGCCTGTTTCGTAACGCAGACCCGATGTCAGAAAAAATCTGGCCACACAACAACGCATCTGGTCTGATTGCAGCGTCATTCCTGACGCTAACGCTTGTTAGCAACTATTTTAACTCCGATATCATTCGGCATCGCCATCATGAGATAAAGCTTGCCGCGATAGCCGCTGATTTCGATGTGCCCATCGCGGAAGTCGGTCATCAGCAGCTCTACCCAACTCAAGATGCCTTGCGGCGAGTTTGGACATTCCAAAGAGAGGCTAACTCCAATATTGTGGACTGGACGCCGTTTCGCTGGCGCGGACAGCTCCTGGATGAAGCATTTTCGAACGCTGATAATTTCGCCTGCATTGGTTTTCTGGACCACACAAAAAGAGTGCCGTCATCTGAGGGTGCTGCACTGATCTTCGGCTGGGTACGTGGCGGGGAAAATCTGGAAACGCCCATAGACTGGGTCGTGGCTGTCAATGATGCCGATCAGATTGTCGGTCTTGCCGGCGGAGGTTTTCGCCGACAAGACGTTTTCGACCATCTAGAAAAAGAAGGTTACATGACTGGCAATTCTGACGCGCTACACTCCGGGTTCTCGGGAATTGTAAGAATGGCAGAGGATGGTCGGATCCGACTGTTTGCGGTTGGAAGCGATGGATCGCTCTGTCAGTTTGCGACAGCGCGTTCGCCGGAAATCATAACAGTTGACTAGGGCGTGTCTCGTGACTTCGCCCTTGAGCGCGAAGATGCAGGCTGGCGTGTGGGCTGGTTGCGGCAAATCTGCAGGGCCGCAAAGTTGGAGCAAATCAATAAGGATGCACAAGGAAGCCATATCCGTTCCCATCAAACGCTCCCCATCGGGGCAGAACCGCATAATACGAAAACAACCTCAGCGGTTGCTCAACCCAAAATCCATGGCTGTATTTGTTGCAGGACCTGATGAAGCAGCTGTTCGAATCTGGTCATCACTGACTCAAAAGGCGCCGTTAATATGAGCTATGTGGTTCTGACACCCATTTATGAAGATAAAAATGCTTGCGCTCGGCTATTCCGTGAACTCGCCTCGTTCATGGGCCGCGACATATACGTCATTGCTGTTGACGATGGATCGGTCCGGCAACCGATCAACCCTGATTTGATAGCTGAAGCGGGTTTGGAAGGGGTGGTGCTGCGGCTCAAACGGAATGTTGGCCATCAACGTGCCATCGCGACTGGCCTGTCATACATTGCTGAAAAACATCCCGATGCCACAACCATCGTGATGGATTCTGACGGTGAGGATGCACCAGATACAGTACATAAGCTGCTTTCCGCGCTTGAGTCGCCGACCGTTGACGCCGCTGTGGCTCGCCGCACCAGCCGCTTTGAGACACTCAAGTTCAAGGCGTTTTATCAGGTCTACCGGGCAATCTTCCGCCTGCTGACCGGCAGAGAGATCGGATTCGGAAATTTCATGGCCTTACGCCCATCGGCGGTCCGGCGATTGGCGGCCATGCACGAGACCTGGATCCACGTACCGGCCAGCGTATTGGCCTCCAAGCTAAGGGTTGAACCATGTCCGATTGCACGCGGCCCACGCTATTCAGGGCAAAGCAAGATGAATTTTCAATCTCTTGTGCTCCATGGTTTTCGTGCACTCATGGTTTTTGCTGAAGATGTATTGGTTCGAGTAGGCCTTATCTGCATCCTGGTCATGATGGTATCGGTGGCCGCGATGCTCGTTGCAGCGGTACTCAAGATCTTTGGCTTGGCAACTCCAGGCTGGTTCTCGACCGTTCTTGGCCTCCTAATTCTCATTCTCATTCAGACCGGCACATTAACACTGTCCTTTTTGATGCTCGCAGGCATCGCGCGCGGTGGGCCGGCAGTTCCTGTCCAATACGAAGCTCTGATTGATGAAGTCATTTCCACCAGCTAGGCTGCCTTGGGTGGAATTCGCTCTCTTTGTGTTGAACGGGCTATTTGCAACTGGCGTCCACTTTGCATCCCTATCATTTCTTGTAGAAATCGCTGATCTGCGTCCGGTCGGCATTGCCAACTTTTTCGCTGCATGCATTGGCATTGGTTGTTCATTCACAGGTAATCGCTACCTGGTCTTTCGGGACCGGCAAAAGGAATCGTTTCTTGAAGAATTGGGACGCTTTTTGGCACTCTATTTCGCTATTGCCGTTGTCAGTGCGACCGTACTGTTCGTTTGGACGGATCTCGGCAACCGCAGCTATCATCACGGTTTTCTGATCGCCTCCGCCATACAGTTTTTGCTCAGTTATCTGGGCAATCGCTATCTGGTCTTCAACAAAAGATAGCTTATGCAGCGATCCGAAATAAATTTGAATTTTCAATCATTTGAGGAGGGCTTGGTCAAGTTTGGTTTGCATGCCGCACGTTCAATAACCACCACATGCAGTGGAGTGCTTCAACTGCATCGATTTCATCATGCGGCATCGCCAGGGCCGGCCGGCTTGCTGAGCGATGAACTGCGGCGCTTCCTAGAGACAATCCAGGCAGCAGCCAACCGGCACGGCCGAAAGCCTGTTCACCGCTTGAGCGGTCGCTGGAAATCGCCGTCAGATAAACGGCAATTCGCGGAGCATTGCCTGGACCGCGCGCCCTTCCTTGTGGATCGTGACCTCGGTTCCGGGTTTGATTTGCGTCGAAACGAGCGCGAAGCCGATATTTTGTTTCAGCCGGTATGACCACACGCAGTTGGTCAGATCGCCGATCTTTTCGCCATCCGCGGCAATATCGAACCAGCGGAAAGGCAGGGCCGTCGGTTTTTCATCGTCAAGCACGGCACCGAGCTGGTGCCGACGCGGCCCCTCAGCCTTGATTGCCCTGAGCGCCTTGATTCCAACGACATCGTCGGGAACGTCGAGGTCCACAAACGCGCCGAGGCGCACCTCGTAGGGATTCGTCGCATCGTCCGTATCGCCGCCCCAGGACAAGAGCCCGCTTTCGATGCGCTCGCAGGCATTGGGATTGCCGGGGCCGATATCGAATGGCGCACCGGCCTCCTTGACGCGGTTCCACAGACCGGCGCCCTTCGTTCCGTCCATCAGGTAGATCTCGAAGCCGCCCTGTTTCGACCAGCCCGAGCGGGCGACGGCGACCGGGATGCCGTCGATCTCGGTCTCGGCGAACCAGAAATATTTGAGTGTCCGCACCCAGTCGCCGAAAAGCGAGGCGACCACGTCCTCTGCCTTCGGCCCTTGCACGGCGAGCGGCGAAACATCGGCCTCGGTAACCGCGACATCGAGCCCGCGCTCGGCGGCGATCGCCCGGGCCCAGAACAGGATGTTGGAATCGGCGATGGATAGCCAGTAGCGGTCCTCCGCAAGCTTCAGCAGGATCGGATCGTTGATCAGCGTGCCAGCGTGATTGCACAAGGCCACATATTTGCCCTGGCCCTCGACGCATTTCGTCAGGTCGCGCGGCGACAGGACCTGCGCAAGCCGGCCGGCATCGGGACCGCGCAGCTCGATCTGCCGTTCAACGGCGACATCCCACATGGATACGCCGTTGATCAACCGCCAGTATTCGCCCTCCGGATCGCCATATCCGGTCGGCATCAGCATGTTGTTGTAGGTTGTGAAGCTCGTTACCCCTTCGGCCACGGTTGCGTCGAAAAAGGGCGACGGGCGCAGCCGCGCCGAGGGCGTTATTCCATACATCGGGCGTTTCCAGTTCGTTGTTTTCTTTAAAGGCGATTAGACGCGCCATTGCACCGTCGGTCAAACAAACGATTTTCCGGCAAAGACAAAATTACGTCACCCTTGGCCTTTGTCGGCGATCCCCATTGACCTTGATGTTCCGTCTGTTTGTAGTATGGATATCGGCGATCCGCCCGCTTCACCGACGGGCCGGATCAAGCGGTCCCGTAGCTCAGCAGGATAGAGCATCAGATTCCTAATCTGAGGGTCACAGGTTCGAATCCTGTCGGGATCGCCAGTTTCCTCGAGCCCCACCACCTTTCAGCCGAATTCCGTACATAGATTCGTCAAAGCGATTCGTTTGGGGTGGAACATGAAATCGGTAGCATTGGATGTCCTGCGCCCGCTCGCGCTTCTCGGGGGCATTGCCGTATGCCAGTCGGCTTACGGCGCCGGTGCGGTTCCCCAGATGCCGGTGGCGACAGACAGTTATCGCTGCGATGGCGGCAAGACGCTCACCGCGGCTTTTTTCGACGGCGAGTCGAAACCGCCGGCCAGGCAGGGAATGCCACCAACGCCGGGCGGATCGGTCGAACTCACGCTCGGCGACGGGCGTACCCTGAATTTGCCGCAGACGCTGTCGGGAAGCGGGGTGCGCTATGCCAACCGGGACGAATCCACCGTCTTCTGGAGCGTCGGCAAGGGCGCGCTGCTCGTCGAATCGGGCACCGCGACCTATGATCATTGCATGGTTGAGAAAGAATTATCCGAGTGATCGCGGCGCGCCCCGCGACGCCGAATTCATTTACCCAAAAAAAGGCCCCTGCAGCGAGGGGCCATCAAAACGCGCCTGGTAAAAGGTTAGGGGTAAGGCGCACAACCAAAATCCACCATGTCAATGCAGTAAAGGTACATCAAGGAGGTCTTTACCGACCCCATTGGACCCTAACGCGGGATATAATGGGAATAGAATTGTTGTAGCGCTGCCATGCCGGTTTTTTATCGCTGGCTTCAAGCATCAGCCACTTCAGCCGCCTTCACCTCGGACGCCGTGCGGTACTCGGCCAAAATCTCCGGGCAAGGGTAAAGCTCATCCATTGAAACGGAACGGCCATTGTCCTGAACGATGCGCACATGCATGCGGCGCAGGTGGCGCGGCCGGCGCACGCCGCAGGAATGAGCAATCACCTCGACCTCGTGGATCATGTTGGTACAGTAGCCGGCGACGCGCACCGCCTTGCTCTCAGGATTGAGGCCACGCTGCAGCCGCTTGTTGTGGGTCGTGATGCCCGTCGGGCAGGTGTTCCGGTTGCATTTGAGCGCCTGTATGCAGCCGAGCGAGAACATGAAGCCGCGCGCCGAGGTCACGAAATCCGCGCCGGCGGCAAGCGCCCAGGCGACCTCCGAAGGCGTGATCAGCTTGCCCGAGGCAATGACGCGGATGCGCTCGCGCAGCCCATATTTCTGCAGGATGTCGACGACGAGCGGCAGCGATTCCTTGACCGGCAGGCCGACATTGTCCATCAGCGGCATCGGCGCTGCGCCGGTTCCGCCATCGCCGCTGTCGATGGTGATGAAATCCGGGGCGCTTTCGATGCCTCGCGCATGGATCTCCTTGCACATGGTCTCCAGCCAGCCGAAAGCACCGACAACCGCCTTGAAGCCAACGGGCTTGCCGGTGACGTCGCGGATGCGGCCGATCACATCCAGCATCTCGGCGGCATTGTCGATTTCCGGATGGCGGTTCGGCGAAATCGAATCCTTGCCCGCGGGAATGCCGCGGATCGCGGCGATCTCCTCGGTCACCTTGATCCCCGGCAGGATGCCGCCCTTGCCCGGCTTGGCGCCCTGGCTCATCTTGAGTTCGAACATCCTGACCTGCGGATGCGCCGCCACCTCCTTCAGTTTTTCGTCGCTCATTTCGCCATTCTCATCGCGCACGCCGTATTTCGCTGTGCCGATCTGGAAGACGATATCGCAGCCGCCCTCAAGGTGATGCGGCGACAAACCGCCCTCGCCGGTGTTCAACCAGCATCCGGCCATGCGCGCGCCGTTCGACAGGGCCCGCACCGCCGGTGTCGACAGGGCCCCGTAGCTCATGCCCGAGATGTTGAACAGCGACGGCGCCTGGAAAGGCTCGCGGCAAAAGGGGCCGATGTCCAGCGGCTGCAATTCGGCGGCATCCTCCGAGAGCGTCGGAAACGGACAATTGACGAAAATCGCCGTGCCCGGCGGCGTCAGGCTCTTGCTGGAGCCGAAGGCAACCGTGTTGTCCTTGTTCTTGGCGGCCCGGTCCACCCATTCGCGCTCGGCGCGGTTGAAAGGCATCTCCTCGCGGTCCATGGCGAAGAAATACTGGCGGAAGAACTCGCCCAGCATGGAAAACAGATATCGGAAGCGGCCAAGCACCGGATAGTTGCGGCGCACCGCATCGCCCGTCTGGCTGACGTCGAGAATGAACAGGACAGCAACGACAAGGACGACCAGTCCAATCGCGAATACAAAAAGGGTCGACAGGAAACTGAGCGTTCCCATGACGAACTGGCTCGACAGGCTGTCCATGGCGCGGCCCCTCTGGCTCGGATATCAATACATGCGCCGAAGCGGAAAGACACAGTGTCCCGCTCCGGCACAAGATTCTATCTAAATGCGCCGGCGGGCCAATCAATGGCAAAACATAATCCGGTGAAAAAGCCGTGATCGATTGCGCCCTTAAAGGTGGGGGCTACCCGGCCACCATTGCAGGCTGCTGCAAAAGCGTCGCCAGGACAGCGGCATCGGCAAGGCCTTCAACGTCCCTGGCCGCTTCGATGAGGCGGTCCTGACCTGCGCGGTCGAGCACGCCCGCGCAGCACGAGCGGACCTTGGCCTCGAGATCGGCGTCGGACAACGGATTGTCCGGGCCGCCGCGATAGCGCTCGTCCGCCCAGCCCGCAACCTCGCTGCCATCCGTCAGGCGGATGGTGATGCGCGAACGCATGACGTCGAAGCCCTGCGCCTCGATCTCCTGGTCGAGCTCTGTGCGGATGCGGCGCTGCATGGTCTGCATAACATCGCTGCGGACGAATTCGTCGGAGAATTCCCGTTTCCCGGCGCTGCGCGCCAGGGCGATCATGGACAGCGCGGCCGGCAGCGAGAACTTGGCCTGCAGATGATTGGCAGCGACGGGATAGCGGATGGGCTTCAGAATGTTGGTGCCGGCATGCACGGTAACGCTTTCAATCGCCTGCGGCGCGATATCCGCATCACTCACCAGCCGCAGCATCAAGTCGATGGTCGGATGGGTAAGCACGCCGCAGGGATAGGGTTTGATCGAGACGCCCGGCTCCAGGATCGACCAGGGCGAACCGAAGCCCTGCTGGCTGACCTTTTCATGACTGACGCCGCCGCCGTGAACGGCGAAAAAACCCCACGGGCCATCCAGCGCCGCAGGATCGGCGCCATAACCGCGGGCGGCAAGCAATGCCGCCGTGATCCCGTTTTCGCAAGCCCGCCCCACATGCAACGGCTTTGTCATGGTCCCGAAATTGCAGCGTATGCCCGCCGCAAGACTTGCCGCGATGCCAAAGCCGGCACGCAGTTTTTCGCCGCTCAGACCCAGCAGCTTGGCCGCCGCGACATAGGCCCCGAACGTTCCGACCGTGCCGCTCGAATGCATGCCGCGCATATAATGCTGCGGCAGCATCCATTCCGAAATCTTGCACTCCACCTCGAACCCGGTGAGGAAGGCGAGCATGAAGCGACTGCCGTCGACGCCGCCGAGTTTCTGCGCCATGACGATGGATGCCGTCAGCGGCGGAATGGTCGGATGGGTCAAAAGGCCGTAGATGTGGTCCGGATCGCTGCTGACCTGGGTATCGTCCCAGTCATGCGCATGGCCGGACGTGCCGAGGACGCGGGCCGCCATCGGCGCCGGAACCCTGTCTGACCGTCCCGGCAGAAGCGCATCCTCGCGCCCGCCTGTTTCACGGGCTTCCTCGATGAGGATTTCGACCATCTCGTGATCAGAGCCGGCAACATAGAGCCCCAGCCCATCGAGCACACAGCGCTTTGCGATCCGGGTGGCCTCTTCCGGCAGATCGGCATAGCCGGTGCGTTCGATGAAGTCGGCCGCGGCATCGGTAATGGCGGTCTGTTCGGGCATGTCGGCAAAGATATTCCTGGCGACGGACATCGGGTGTGATCCTTCTCGGTAGCCCACAGGGCAGGTTTCGTTTCGTGGATGATCGTTATTCATTCATTGCCATGGGCCAGCCTGTCCGCCTCCTCGCGGCGGCGCGTCCTGATGAACGTGCCGAGCGGCGTGGAAACAATGCTCAGCGCAGCAAGGATAAAGAAGAACACCGCGATGGGCCGCGTCAGGAAGCGCCAGGCATCCTGATCGAACAGGATCATCGACTGGGCGAGCGAGTTTTCCACCATGTGGCCAAGCACCAGGCCCATGATGATCGGTGCGGGCGAAAATCCGGCGCGGTTCAGGAAGTAGCCGACAAAGCCGGCGATCAGCATGATGTAGACATCGTTCAGCGATTGTCCGACACCGTAGGCGCCGACAACACAAAGGCAGAAGACGGCAGGCCAGAGGAACTGGCGCGGGATCAGCGAGATGCGCGAGAAATAGCGCGCGCCGACAAGACCCAGACCGAGGAATACGAGATTGGCCAGCAGCATGGCGAAGAAGATCGCATAAAGCAGGTTCGGCTGGTTCTCGAACAGATAAGGCCCGGGCCGCAGACCGTGGATCTGAAGTCCGCCCAGAATAACGGCGGCGGTTGCCGAACCCGGGATGCCCAGCGCCAGCGTCGGAACCATCGCACCGCCTGTGGCGGCATTGTTGGCCGCCTCGGGACCGGCCACGCCCTCGATTTCGCCCTTGCCGAAATTGTCCTTGTTCTTCGACCAGCGCTTTGCCTCGTTGTAACCGATCATGGCGGCCACGGTGCTGCCCTCGGCGGGCAGGATGCCGACAAACGTGCCGATGCCGGACGAACGCAGGATGGTCTTCCAGACTCGGCGAAAATCATCAAGGGTCGGCAGTTTGAGGGCCGACATGGAGAAACGCTCCAGCGGACGGTCCTTCTGGCCGGCCTGATCGAGAAGCTCGGCCATGGCGAACAGGCCGATCAGCACCGGAATGAAGCTGATGCCCTCATAGAGTTCCGGCACTCCGAACGTGAAGCGTTCCACGCCGGTCGTCAGGTCGACGCCGACGGTGGCCAGGAGCACGCCGAAAGCCCCGCCGATCAGGTTCTTGACGGCCGACTTGCCGCTGATCGATGCGAGCATGGACAGGCCGAAAATGGTCAAAGCGAAATATTCCGGCGGGCCGAAGCGGTAGGCGACGGTGGCCAGGAAGGGCGCGGCCAGGATCAGCACGAAAAGGCTGAAAATGCCGCCCACGACACTGGCCGCCGCCGCCATGCCAAGCGCGCGCCCCGCCTGACCGTTTTTCGCCAGGGGATAGCCGTCGAAAGCCGTGGCCGCGGCCGGCGGTGCGCCGGGCGCGTTGATCAGTATGGCCGTAATCGATCCGCCGAACGTACCGGCGCAGTAAAGCGCCGCCAGCATGGCAATGGCCGGGATCGGCTCAAGATAGATGGTAAATGGAAGCAAAAGCGCCACGGCCATCGAACTCGAAAGGCCGGGCAAAGCGCCGACCAGCACGCCGACAACGGTGCCGACACAGATCAACAGCAAAGTTTGCGGTTGCAGGATTTCGAGCAGTCCGCCCAGGACGATTTCCATGGTCGCCTCCCTCTAGAACAGCGATGCCAGCGGTCCGAGCGGCAGGCGCAGACCGAGCAGTATCTGGAACACGACATAAATGGCGACGGGTACCGCAACGGCGAAGGCGGCGACATGCCCCAAGTCGCGCGCGCCCCAAAGTACGGGCAGCGCAATGCAGACGAGGAAGATGGCAAGCGGCACGCCGATGACCGGGAACAGAACAGCCGTAAGCGCGAGCATTGCGGCTGTTGCCCACATTTTCCAGGGTGGCGTATCGCCTTCCCCGCTTCTGCGGGAACGTAGACCTTGCGCCATCATGACGAGGGTCAGAAAGGCAATCACGCCGAGTACAAGGCGCGGCATATGGGTTGCCGGCATTCCCTGGGCGGCCCCGAGAGGATCGCTGTCGAACGTTGTAGTCACATAGAAAAGCGCGGCGCACAGAACCAGGATTATTGTCCCGGGCAGCAGGTCCTTCGGCAATGTCATGACGTCACCTCCCAGCCACGGGGACGCGCGCAGGACGCGCATCCCGTCAGTTGTTTTCGACTATTTGCGCAGGCCCAGCTCTTCGAGCGTGTCGTAGATATTGGCGTACATGGAACGGATCTGGGCGTCCCATTCCTGCGCATCGCCGACCGACGAAGCGTCCAGGCCGATGCCGGACAGATATGCCTGATAGGTGCCGTGGCTCATCGCCTTCAGCAGTTTCTCCTCAAGCACGGCAACCCTTTCGTCAGGTGTATCGGCCATTACGATGATGCCGCGAACGGTGGAGAAATTGACACCGTCGATACCGAGCTCGGCGAGCGTCGGTGTGTCGGGAAGGGCAGCCAGACGCTTGTCGGCCATCACCGCGAGCGGCACGAAATCGCCAGATTCGATGCCGTCGACGGCCTCGCCGTAATTCAGCCCAGCAGCCTGAATATTGCCACCCATCAGGTTGGTGATCATCGCGCCACCGCCGTCGAAAGGCACATAGGCAAGCTTGATGCCGGACTTCTTGGAGAAGGTGATCGCGGCGATATGATCGATGCCGCCGGCCTGCGTGCCGCCCCATTTGATCGGAGCCTTCTCGCTTATCGACTTCAGATCGTCGAGAGAACCGATGCCCGACTTCTTGTTGACCACCACAATGATGGGATCGTCGGTCGAACGCACCACGCCCTTGATATCGTCGATGCTGATCGGCGCACGGCCGCGAGCCATGGTGATCAGATGGGTCGGCGTGATCGCCATCAGCGTATGCCCGTCGGCGGGCTTACCGGCTGCGTAGGACATCGCCACGGTTCCGCCGCCGCCCTTCTTGATCTGGACGAAGGCATCGACCTTCAATTCACGGCGTGCCCGGATCAACAAGGTGCGGGCCGTCGTGTCCGTGCCGCCACCGGCCGATGCGTGCGTGACAACCTCGATCGGCTGCGAGGGGTAGTCATTGGCGACAGCCAGGCCGGCCGTCAATACGAGTGTGGATGCGGCCAGCGCCGCCATGCGCAAGATAGTCATTCGATCCTCCCGGAAATCTCGGCCCGACGCTGGGCGCCGAGACCGTCCATGGGATCAGACGTTAATTCACAAACTGTAAACTGTCAACAGTTTTTAGTTTTCAATCATCGCGCCTGCATTCCGGCAACCGGAATCCGCATCGGTCGGTGTTGGTCAGGATGGTGCGGACATGCGCGCCCAGCCGCCGGCGACATGCGCCCGCATGGCGGTCTCGGCGGCTTCGAGGTCGCGGGCGAGCAGCGCCTTGATAATTGCCCGGTGCTCCTTGTTGGAGACGGCGAGATTGCCTTTCTGGACAAGCCCGCGACGGCGGAACAGGTGCAGCTGGTTGACGATCCGTCGGTAGCTCTGTTCAAGGGCCGGGTTCTGCGCCGCATCGACAAGGGAATCATGGAATTCAAGATTGAGCGAATAGTAGCTCGAAACGTTCTCCTCACGCGCCGCGACATCCATGTCATCTACCAGTTTCTGGAGCTTTTGCAGTACTGCATCGCTGGCCCGCTCGACAATGAGCCGTCCGGTGAGGCCGGCAAGGGCGCCACGGACTTCGTAAAGGTCGCGCGCCTCGTCGAGCGTCATTTCCCGCACATACATGCCGTGATTGGTGGCGCTGACGAGCAGACCCGCCTGTTCGAGGCTTCGGCAGGCTTCCCGGATCGGCCCGCGACTGACGCCGAGGCGGCCGGCAAGCGAGCTTTCATTGATGCGATCGCCGGCCTCCAGCTCTCCAGAGATGATCATCGCCTCGATCGCCTCGCAAACGATCGTGCTCAGCGTCTTCGACCGGCGCTGGCTGATCTGCTCCAGCGCGGCATTTGATGGTGTTTCCTTGGGCATGACCTAAAAATATGCGCTGTCTGATAACTGTCAACAGTCCAGATGCGGGATGACAACAGATTGTCTTGCCGCGTGTTCGGATTGGTTCGGCCGGTTCAGTCCGGCGCCGCCTCAAGTTTCCGGTAAAGGTCCATCATGATCGCATCGCGATTGACGTCATAAGCCTCCCGCATCAGGTGGCGGCCCTCCGGATGCTGCCAGTAGAGATCGTCGTCCAGCACGGGCGAGCGCACGAGCATGGTCGGCACCCATTCGGGATCGAACAGCCAGGCGATGTCGATCAGGTCCCACAACACCCAGCTGCGCTCTTCCGGATCGGTGATCGCGAACATCTCATGCAGCGGATTGTGTGTGTAGAGATGGTGCAGATAGGAGGCGATCGCACTCTTGCCGTGGACGAAACGCTCCATCTCAGGCAGCGACATCTTGAGCTGTGCCCCGACGAAATAGCCGGGCAGGTAGATATGCGGCACGCCGCAATCGAAGATCAGGCTCGAGGCCAGCGTGTCCTGCACCAGGTTGAGCGATGGCGCGTTGCAGTGCGGCGAGTGGCTTGGATAGGCCGATGTCCAGATCACCACGACATTGCGGATGATGTCCGGCGCCATCAGGAACGCCGAGGCAATATTCGTCACCGCGCCCATGGCGCAGATGTAGAGCAGCTCGCCCGGATTGGCCCGGGCCCGTTCGATGATGAAATCCGCGGACGGCGAAGCGATCGGCTCTTCCAGCGATGTCAGGTAACCGGGCGATCCGCGAAACACCTTGCCGTCCGGCGAGATCCGGCATTCTTCATAGACCCGCAAGATTTCCTCGTAGGAAAGCTCGGCGCCCTCGTCGGGAGCGACGAATTTGATGTCTTCGGCCTTGCGGCCGGCGGCGATTACCCGTTCCGCCCAGCCGCGCAGGCTGCCGACCTTGTCGTCGTCTGCCGAGCGCCCTTCCCGCAAATGGTTCACGCTCTCGATGATCGCATCGCGGTGGTGCTGGAATGAAAACGGCACCGCAGTCACGCCTTCCAGATGCAGCCGCTCGGGCGACAGCAGCGCCCAGGCAATGGCGAACTGATCGTCGATTTCGTTCGCGGCGTCGGTGTCGATTATGACACGGGCCGGCTTGCCGGGGTGTTCCAGCCGCGCTTTCATTTCGGCATCGCTGAGCTTGGGAAAACGCTCAAGAATATGATCGGGTGTTTTCATGGGTCCCGGCCTTTCTGCCGTCTGGTTCGCCGCATGGCGGATGGTGTTAGTTTCCGAAGCCCTTGCCGAACGCCTCTTCCTTGATGAACCGCTCCGAGATGATCAGCAGAATGATGCCCGGCAACGAGACGATCAGCGTGATGCCGGCCGCAGAGGCGTCCAGCGTTCCGCCGGAAATCTTGGAGAACAGCAAGGTCGGCAAGGTGATGATCTTGCCCTGGCCGAGAAAGAAGGTGAGCAGGAAGATGTTGCTCGAGACCAGGAAGGTGAACAGCGCGCCGGCCACCACGCCGGGCATCAGCATGGGCAGCGTCACCATGCGCAGGATCTGCCATCGGCTGGCGCCGAGGATCATCGCCTGTTCCTCGAATTCGCGCCCCAGCCCCTGATAGACCGCCGTCAGCATGCGCACCATGTAGGGGATGGTCGGGATCAAATGGGCGATGATGATACCGACATAGCTGCCGGCAAGGCCGAGATTGATGAAGATCATCAACAGCGCGATACCGATCGCCGCCTCCGGCACGATCAGCGGCAGCGACAGGAAGAACTCGAAGCTGTTCTTGCCCCTGAAACTCTCGCGCGCCAGGACCCGCGCCGCAGGCAGGCAAATCGCCAGGCAGATGACCGTCACCGCGATGCCGATCACCATCGTGTTGAACGTCGCCTCATAGACCCGCGAATACGGCGAAAGCACATAGTCCCAGGCAAGTGGTATGGGCGAACGCTCGCGCTGTTCCATCCACCAGACCGTCGGCAGGAGATTGGGCCAGGCCCAGCGGAAAGCGAGACTCTGGATAATCAGCGGCAGGAACGGCCCGACAATCAGCGCCGCGACCGCGACCAGATAAAAACGCTGGAAGGGCGACAGATGCGTGAAGGTGTTTGTTGCCTTGCGCGCCATCTCACGCCCTCCCGCGCATGCGCTCATAGCGCCGGTAGACGGCGAGATACGCAAACAGGATGACGCCCGCGACAATGCCGATGGAAACCACCGTCGCCATGCCCTGGAGCTGGAAGGCGTAGTTGGCGTCGTTGAAATAGCGCCAGGCGACCACGGGAAGCGTGTCCGGATAACCGCCGCCGAGAATGAACGGCGCCTCGAATGCGCCGACATTGAAGGCAAAACAGATCAGGGTTGATGAGACGATACCCGGCAGGATCTGCGGCAGCGTGACGGAGAAGAAGATCTGCCGACGGGTGGCGCCGAGGATCGCCGCCGCCTCTTCCGTCTCGCGGCCGATGCCCAGCAGCACCGCATAGATGGCCAGCGTCATGAACGGCACCTGCTTCCAGACATAGACCGCAATGATACCCCAGCCGTAGTGGGTCTTGAGGATTTGCGGGAAATCGCCGGGGTTGTCGATCATGCCGACCAGCGCCATCAGGCGCGACAGGATGCCGCCATTGCCAAGCATCAGAACGGCCAGCGCGATACCGACCGTATAGGGAATCATCAATGGCAGCTTGTAGAGATATTTGTAGAGCGTCTTGCCGCGGAACGGCTTGATCAGCGCGAGGCTGAGCACGATCGCCATGATCAGCGCAATGATTGTCGAAACCAGGCCGTAATAGAGCGTCAGGCCGAGCGAGACCCAGAAGGCGGACGATCCCCACAGCGCCCCGAAATAGGAGAAGTCGGGAAATGTATTGATGCCGAACCACGGCGCGAAGCCAAGGCTCTGCAGCAGCGCCAGGACCAGCGCGCCGCCGAACAGCACGAAGAGCACGATGACGATCGGCGCGAGCTCAGCGATACGCAGAAAAAGGGCGTTGCGCTGCGCGGTCGACCGCCGGCCCGAACGGGTATCGAGGGCTGTGTCCTGGGTTGCCATGGGTCCGTGCAAAAAACGAGTAAAACGGGCCGCCAATCCCGGCGGACGCGGAAATCAGGGCGCCGCCGGCGAACCGGCGGCGCTGTTGGCTGCTACTGCGCCATCTGCTTGACCATCGTATCGACGATCTCTTCGATCGACGAGGACGATCCGCGCTCGATATATTCAAGCCATGTGCCTTCGATCACGTCGACGAGGCTGGCATTGGTGTCAGGCGCGACATTGGCGTCGAGATCGGCCTGGGTCACGCCATAGAGCGGCGGCGCGGCCTTCTGGACCATGGAGGCATCGTCCGCCGACAGTTTCCAGACATCGATGCCGACCGGCATGCCGGCATTTTCGAGCTTGGAGGCCTGCGAATCGACGGAAGCCATGTAGTTCGCCAGAAGCAGCGCGCTTGCCGGATTGGGGCTGTTGGCCGGAATGGCGAGATAGTTCTTGTTGGCGATCATCAGGCCCTTCGGGAAGATGAAGGCCTCCGCCTTTTCCGGATAGGCACCGGTCTGCAGACCGGTATGCACCGCATAAAGGCCGAACTTGCAGTTGAAGTAGACCTCGCCATTGAGGAACAGGCCGTCAAGGGCCGCGATGTCCTCCGGATAACGCGCCTTGCCGCCATCGGCGCCGAGCAGCATCGGCTCGATGGACTTCAGATACTCCATGCCCGGCTTGATCAGTCGGGCAAGTTCGGCAGCGCCCAGATCGTCAATCGACTGCTGGAACGGGACGCCGCCATTGCCGTCCGGGTTGAACGCATACATGACCGACTGCACGAATGTGTTGCCGATATAGTGCGGCGGCTTCACATAGGTGAACTTGCCGGGGTTCTTTTCCAGATATGCCTTCATGTCCTCGAAGGTCGAGGGTGTGTCGGCGGCGTCGACATATTGCCGGTTGACGGCGCAGACATATTGCTGGCCGGACCACGGGATTTCCTTGCTGTCGGTGACGACGCCGAAATCGCGCAGGTTAAGCAGCGAGCGCGGATCGTCCGGATTCCAGTCGAAATTGGCGGCATTCGGAACCTTCTGTGCGAAAGAGCCGAACAGCGCGTCCTGCTGCTTCATCGTGTAGAAGTTCTCGCCATTGACCCAGATGGCGTCGACACTGCCCGCGCCGACGCCCTTGCCGGCGTTCTTCTCCGCCAGCACCAGGTCGATCGCGTCCTTGGTGTTGGTGATGCGGACCGGGTTGAGCGTAACGCCCAGTTCCTTCATGGCCGGAGCCGCAACGCTGTCGATCCACACATTGATGGTGTCGCTGCCGCCCCAGTAGTAGAAATTGACCTTGCCTTCATCGGCGGCCCGCTTGGAGACGTCTTCCCAGCTCAGCTTGCCGTCGAGAAAATCGGCGCGGAACTGTTCCGCCGCCTCATCGCCATGCGCCAGCGCCGTCGTCAACACCAGCGCGCCTGCCGTCATGAGACCCTTGCGCAACGCGGCCTTCGTTAATCCAGTCATGCCATTCCTCCCAGTTTTGGCGGCGTTCGCGCCACCGGTTCACTTAGTTGGCCCGTTTCGGAAACAGCCAGATCCGGTCGCCCGGAAGCTGCAGGAATACCCTGCTGCCCGTCTCCAGCTTTTCCGTCGAATGCTCGTCGACATTCAATTCATGCTCGCCCACCTGCACCGTGTAGGAAACAGTGGCGCCAAAAAAATCTGCCGTGCGGATTTCGCCTTCGACCTGGTTTGCCGCGCCATCCTGCGGCTCTTTGAGCAACCGGATCGCCTCGCTGCGGACCATGGCATCCGCTCGCTCGCCCTGGGCGAAAGCCTGTGTCCCTATCGCCGCGAGATCCGCGAAGCCGGCTTTGATCATCCCGTCGGCGACGGTACATTCGAAAATATTGGACGCGCCCATGAATTTCGCGACGCTGATCTTGTCCGGCCGGTGGTAGATCGCATCGGGCGTGTCGAACTGCTCCAGCCGTCCGTCGAACAGTACGGCCACCCGGTCGGACAGCTCCATCGCCTCCACCTGATCGTGGGTGACGAAAATGGTCGTTATATTGAAGCGCTGCTGCAGATCGCGAATAAAGCGCCGCATCTCGCCGCGCAGATTGGTATCCAGATTGGCCAGCGGCTCATCCATCATCAGCACAGAGGGCTTGGTGATCAGCGTGCGGGCTATGGCGACGCGCTGCATCTGCCCGCCGGAGAGCTGCGCCGGAAACCGGTGACGGAATTGCGTAAGCTGGACGATGTCGAGGATCTCTTCAAGACGTTCCGAGACCTCTTCCGGGGACACGTTGCGCACGCGCAGGCCGAATGTGATGTTCTTTTCCACATTCATATGCGGAAAAAGCGCGTAACGCTGGAAGACCATGCCGACATTGCGGTCGCGCACCGGCACTTCCGACACGTCCTTGCCGTCGAACAGGATCTCGCCATTGGTCGGATTGTCGAGGCCGGAAATCATGCGCAGGGTCGTCGTCTTGCCGCAGCCCGACGGGCCGAGCAGCGCAACTAGTTCGCCCGATGCGATATTCAGATCGATATGTTCGAGCGCGACGAAGGAACCAAACTCCTTCCTGACGGCCCGAAGCTGAACCTGTGTCACCGCTTCACCGCCGTCTCTGGCGGCGAAGATCGATGCGCCGTTTCGGCTCAAACTCTGACTGCACCAGGTCCTCCCAACCAAAATTTGATATAACAAAATGAGTAATATCAATTTGCATTGATGTCAACAAATTCGTTCCATCCAAACCGGCTGCCGGGACGCCCCGGACAGCCATTCTCCCGATCATCGCGGCGATGCCAATTCCGCCGCGAATCCAACCATTTGCCGCATTCAGTATCCGTCTCCCGAAGACCGCTCCGTCGGCCGTTCAGGACCCCGTAATCAAGTGCCGCCGCGCCGCGATCCGCTCAAGCGGCCGCAGGCCTGCCCAGCCGGCGAACTCCATCAGCACTTCGTGATGATGTCCGGGCACGAGGACAAAATGATGTTCGATCCCGTGTCCCATCACCGTGGTCACCACATCCTCGAGCGACGCCGCCTGACCGCCGACCGAAAAGTCCCGCAACCAGCCCCGGCAGCCGGTAAAGCCGCTCGGCTGACGCCCGGCCACGCGCGCTTCCATTTCGAACAGCGTCGTCACGTCGTCGGCCACTCGCATGGCGGTCACCGGACCGTCCTGGAAAACCAGGTCGCTGATCGTTCCGTAGCAGGCCCCGGCTTCCGTGCCGCGCCCGATCATCGGATGATTGATCCAGGCAGCGCCATTGTCGTCCGCCAGATAGAGCGGCCCGCCGCCGCCGTGCCACATCAGCAAATCGCCCTTTTCAAGATCCGGCTCGGTCATGTCGAGAAGATATCCCACCTTCCCGGTCATGGATTTCGCCGCAAGCTGCGTGACGGCGCCGAGGAGGTCCCCTTCGGAGGCAACCGGCACGCCATCGATCTCCTCCAGCCAGGAAAAGGCAGCGCCCGGATGGATGCCCGGATCGACCTGAAGCGCCGGCCAGTCGGAGACCGCAAGCGCCGTATAACCGCCATCGTCGCAGATGTCGCGCAGGGCAAGCGCCGCCTTTGCGTTCAGCGTCAGCTGCTCATCGCTGACATCCCGGACGGTCGCCGCCGCCGCCATTTTCTCGACTTCGGCCGCGGCCTGCGATGCATCGATTGCCGCCATGCGCCCGGTCAGCTCGGCAATCTCATGGGCGTCGACATCGATGCCGAACCGCCTTTTGAGCGTGCCCGCGCTGACCTCCATATTGTAGAAGGTCGGCGCCAGCCCGCCGATCAGCGCCAACCGCGTATGCGTAACGCCCTTGAGCATGGCAAGCGCCCGCAGCGTGGTTCGCAGACGTTGCTGCAATTCGGCGCTTTCCGGTGCGCCGAAATACCACTGAATGGGATTCTGCCTGAGATCGCGCACGCCCTTGGCAATCGACATCGTCATATTGAGCGAGACGAAATTGTTGAGCTGGATATCGCCCTCAAGGGTCGGCTCCGGCGTCGCCCAGGCGCCCATCGGCACCGGAATGGTGGCCAGCGTGTGCGCGACATCGCCCATGGTAAAGCCGCCATGGATGAGCAGTAGGAAATCGGCGCCCTCGGCCAGGCAGAATTCGGCGGCCCGGCGTGCTTCCGATCCGTTCATCGGCCGCTCCGGCGCCGTCACGACGCGCGCGCCTTCGCCGGCGCACAGCTCTTCGAGGACCCGCCCGCAATCTTCGAAGACACGGTGCCGGTCCGGGAAATAGCTCGGCAGCGAAGCATGAATGACGCCGACCGTTACCGCTTCCTGCATCGCCACACTCCTGCTAACGCACCTCTCGCGAGGCTCCCGTGAGATTGAAACTGACCTTGCCGATCCGGTAGACCTGTTCATAGAACACGACGCTGCCGTCCTCGTCGAAGGCGGTGCAGGCCTGCACCAGCAGCGGGCGGCCCGGTTCGATCTGCAGATATTGCGCCACATCCGCCGGCGCGCCGGCCGGGCTGATATCTTCGCAGGCGGCGTTCCATTCGAGGCCGAAGCGCTGCCGCAATATGCGCAGGATCGACTGCTCATGACCCGTACCGGGAAAATCATCGGCTGACGCGTTTGCCAGCAGCCGTGCCGGCACCCAGGTCCGCACCAGCATCTGCGGCTCGTTATCGACAAGGCGCAGGCGCTCGATGCAGGTCAGCCGCTCATCCCGCAGTTCGTCGATCAGTTCCTCGCCATGGGCACCGGCTTCCAGCGTCGAGATACGGATGAGCCGTGAAGACGGCTCGCGCCCGGCGCGCAGCATGGCGTCGGTAAAGGACGAAAGACACATGGACGAGGGCGGCGACAGGGAAATGACCGTGTAGCCGCTGCCCTGCCTGCGCTCCAGGAAACCCTCATTGACCAGCATGTCGAGCGAGCGGCGGATGGTGACCCGGCTGATGTCGAAGGTCCGGGCCAGTTCGTCCTCTGTCGGCAGCCGCCCGCCGATCGGGTAGCGCCCCGACACCAGGCGGCTGAGCAATGCGCCATAGGCGACTTTGTATTTCGGTTCCGCACGCGCTTCCACGGATCAGGCCTCCCTCATTCGTTGCATACCAATTTGTATGACCGAATGCGGCATGTCAAACCACCCAAACGCTTTTGGTCTGCGAGTAGAGGGCGATGGCGTCGGCTCCCATTTCGCGGCCGTAGCCGCTCTGTTTCATTCCGCCGAAGGGCGAGGCGGCGTCCGTCTCGCCCCAGCAATTGATCCAGATCGTCCCGGCCTTGAGCCGTTCGGCCAAGACACGGGCGCGGGTGACATCCTGCGTCCAAAGCCCTGCCGCCAGCCCATAATCCGTATCGTTGGCGCGGGCGATCACTTCGGCTTCGTCATCGAAGGGCAGGACGCACAGAACCGGCCCGAAAATCTCCTCGCGGGCAGCGCGCATCGTGTCGGTCACGCCGATCAGGATCGTCGGCGCGACGAAATAGCCTGCCGCACCCACCCGGCCACCGCCTGCAATGCACTCCGCGCCCTCGGAGAGACCGCTGTCGATATAACCCGTGACCGTCTGCATCTGCCGTTCGCTGATCACCGGCCCGAGATCATGGGCCGCCTCGGCCATGCCCGGTCCGACCGATACGCCGGCCGCCAGTTCGGCCAGCCCTTCAACCACCTTGTCGTAGACAGGCCGCTGCACATAAAGCCGCGCCCCGGCCGTGCAGGATTGCCCGTTATTGCCGAACAGCGCCCAGAAGGCACCCGCAACCGCCTTTTCGAGATCGGCATCAGCAAAGACGATGTTCGCCGCCTTGCCGCCGAGTTCCAGCGAAACCTTCTTCAGATTGCCCATCGAGGCTTCGACGATGCGCCGGCCTGTCGCCGTGCTTCCGGTAAAACCGATCTTGCCGACGCCGGGATGACCGGCAAGGGCTGCGCCGGCTTCCGTGCCGATCCCCGGTATGACGTTGAGAACCCCCTCTGGCAGCCCCGCCTCGAGCGCGAGGTCGGCGAGGTAAAGCGCACTAAGCGGCGTCTGTTCCGCCGGTTTCATGACGATCGCATTGCCGGCGGCGAGCGCCGGGGCGATCTTCCAGACCGCCATCAGCAACGGATAATTCCAGGGCGCGATCAGGCCGCACACGCCGACCGGCTCGATCCGCGTATAGTTGAACCTGTCCGGCACCGAAACCGGGATTGTCGCGCCCTCGATCTTGCTCGGCCAGCCGGCGAAGTACCGCAAATGCCGCGCCGAATAAGCGGCGTCCACGTCGCGTGCCACGGCAAAGGGCTTGCCATTGTCCAGCGCGTCGAGCTGGCCAAAGATTTCGGCCCGTTGATCGACCAGTTCGGCAAGGCGCCAGATGCGCTGCGAGCGCTCATCCGGCGTCATGGACGACCATGGCCCCTCATAGGCCTCGGCGGCAGCCGCCACGGCAAGATCGACTTCTGCCGCGCCAGCCTTCGCGACCGTACACAGGGGCGTTCCGAAAGACGGATCTGTGACTTCGATACTGCCCGCCGTATCGATTTTCCCGCCGCCGATCCGCAGCGACAGCGGGCCTTCCAGAAAGGCTTCGACATCCGGCAACAGGGGAATCAGGTCTGTCATAGCGCCGCCTTCAGCCGTTCAAGTCGCCGACGGCCTTCACCCGTCAGCCATTCGGTGAGCCGCGCATGGCCGCCATGGCCGAACTCGGCCACCGCATCCGACCAGATCGCCCGCCCGCACATGAAACCGGCCGCGTTGACACCGGCCTCGCGCGCCAGTCTCAAGGATTGCTCGAACCAGTCGAACGAAACGCCTGCGCTCAGATAGACGAGGGGTATGGGACCTGCCGCGGCCGCGGCTTGCCGGAAACAATCGAGCGCCCAGCCGCGATCGAATTCGCCGCTGCCGAAGCCTTCCACGAAGGCCAGATTGACAGGGATTTCCACTTTCAGAACGTCCACCGCGAAGTCTGGATCGGCGTAGATCGCGGTCGCTTCGCGCACCAGATCCGGCTTCAGCCGCGCAAATTCCAGCGATGTGGAATCCGTCACCGTCTCGTCATAGACGATCGGCTCGAAAAGGAACTCGATACCGTGATCGGCGCATTGCCGGCCGATATCGCGCACAAGACCGTGCTTCTTTTCATTGGTTTCCGCCGAGCCGCGCGGCGCGTAATAGAGAAAGAATTTCAGCCGGCGCACACCCAGCCCCGCATAATCGGCAACGCTCAGATTGTCGGGAAGCACGGTGATGCGCTCGCTGGTCGCGATACGGTAGACATCGGCCTCGTAGGCCAGCAGCTTTTCGCAGGCCGGATTGAAATGCGGCAGAAGCTCGCGGCCATACTCGGCATCGACCAGCAGAACTGAGGCATCGCGGCTCAGGCACTCCACCACGGCCTTCTTGAAGTCGAACAGGTCGGTTTCGCGCGCTTCGGAGCCGCGCGCCTCTGCAATCGCCGCGCCCAGACCGCTGCCCTGATCGACGGCAACGCCGTACATGGGCATTTGCGGTTCTGGTTTTTTCTGACCCATATCGCGACTCCGCTCAGTCCAGTTTGATTGCCGGAAAATGCGGCGTGTCGGACGGCGCGCACCACAAGCGCAACATTTCGTCGGTCGGCGTCAGCAGCGAGATCGAGAAACCGCCCATTTCCTGCGTCGTCACATAAGTGCCGACCATCGGCGCCACCGTCGAGATACCGCGCGATGCAAGCGCCCTTCCGGTTTCCCGATAGACGGTCAGCAGCTCCATCAGCGTGGTGCCGCCCATGCCGTTGACGATAACGGCGACCCGCTCGCCCTCCGGGACGGGTCTGTCCTCCAGCAATGCGGCGACCATGGTTTCGACCAGCCGCGACACCGGGCCGTATTTGGCCTTGCCGATGCCCGGCTCTCCATGAACGCCCATGCCCAGATAAATCTCGTCTTCGGGCAGCGAGAACATCGCCTGTCCGGTGAGCGGCGAAATCCCGGGGCTGACCGCCGCCGCCAGCGTCCGGGTGCCGTCGCGCACCGCCTCGCCCAGTTCCAGGAGCGGCCCCAGCGCCATGC
This sequence comes from Allohoeflea poritis, assembly GCF_027889715.1. Classification (GTDB taxonomy): domain Bacteria; phylum Pseudomonadota; class Alphaproteobacteria; order Rhizobiales; family Rhizobiaceae; genus Hoeflea_A; species Hoeflea_A poritis. Next base: position 249,053 of record NZ_JAPJZH010000005.1, on the reverse strand, counting down.
CCTCCTCCGCTGCCGCCCCGAGGATCTTGTAGATGAACATGGTGCCGGGCGCGCCACGCCGCTCCGCTTCCTCGCCCTTGGGGGCCGAGGAAATATCGTCATACATGAATAGTGGCTTGACCGTGTGGCCGGCCTCTTCGGCCAGCATTGCGGCCGCGCCGCCATTGATCACATCGCCGGAATGCTGGGAGATCAGCAGGATGGATCCGGCCGCTCCGCAGACTTCCGTTATTCCGTCAAGGATCAGATCCGCCGAGGGCGCCGCAAAGACATCGCCGACCACATTGGCGTCAAGCAGCCCCTCGCCGACGAAGCCCATGGCGATCGGCTCGTGTCCGGAACCGTTGCCGATCAGCAGTGTCACCTTGCTGTCCTTGTTCTTCGGTTTCCGGCGCACGACAACGCGCTTGTCGTTCTTGCCGCGCGCAACCTGCGGATGGGCGGCGACAAAACCGTCGATCATGTCATCGACCATGGTTTCCTGGCTGTTGAAGAGTTTCTTCACCGCGCCTCCTCCTCGCCGGCCAGCACGCCGAGGATCAGGCACACCGACGCGGCGCCGGGATCCACATGTCCCTTGCCGGCATTCTCGACATAGCGGGCGCGGCCCCGGCGCGCTGCCATGTCGCGGGTTGAATCGCGCCCGCCTTCAGCGGCAGAAACCGCGTCGCTTGTGCCCCCGCCGGCATCGAGCGCCGCCACGGCCGGCTCCAGGGCGTCAACCATGCTCTTGTCTCCGGCAGCAACCTTGCCCAGTTCCTTGATGCGCTGCAGACTGCGCCCGAGGTGAGCGGCCAGGGACCTCTCGCTGCCCGAAAGATGCAGTTCGATCTCATGCAGGATCAGGCCGAACAGCGTTCCCGAGGCGCCGCCGGATGCCCGCATGAACGCCTTGGCCTGCGACCCGTCGCCGGCCTTCACGGCAGCCGACAGCCCGCGCAGCATGGTGCTGCCGTGATCGCCGTCGCCAATCGCCGCGTCGAGCTCGTTGAGGCGCGCCTGCTCATCGCCGTACAGCGCTTCCAGTTTCTCGAAGAACCGCCGCGCCTTCATTGGAACGTCGCCTTCATGAATGCGAGCGCCTGTCGGGCGGCTTCCGTCGGATCGGGCTCCAGCGCCCGCCAGATATTAAGGTCGGCGCTGGTCGGATGGCCGGGCACGACGAACATCTCGGCTGTTACCCAGCCGTCGTAACCGATGTCGCTCAGTGTCGTGGCGGTGCTGGCGAAATCGAAATGTCCGTTGCCGGGCGTTCCCCGGTCATTGTCGGACACGTGAAAATGCGCCAGCCGGTTGCCGGTCGCGCGGATCGACGCCGGCGGGTCCTTGTCCTCGATGTTGAGATGGAAGGTGTCCAGGAGCAGGCCGATATGCGGCGAGCCGACTGCATCGCAATAGGCGATGCCTTCCTGCGCGGTATTGATAAGGTCGGTCTCGAAACGGTTGATCACCTCGACGCCGAGCACGACGCCTTCCTGCGACAACAAGGGGTCGAGCCCGCCCAGCAGCGCCGCCGAACGCTCCGCACGGCCGGCCTTGTCACCCGGATCGAACACGCCCCACGGCGCGGCGATCACGCCGGCGAGCTGCCGTGCGCCGAGCGCCGCGGTGATGCGTATGGCGTTTTCCATGGCCGCCTGGGCGGCGCTGCGCATTTCGGGATCGGCGGATGTCGGATCTTCGTGGGCACCGAGGCCGGTCGAGCAAGTGATTTCAAGGCCGCGATCGCGCGCCGCGGCGTTCAGCGAAGCGGCCCGTTCGAGTGTGATGCCGAGCAGTGAAATCTCGATTCCGTCGAAGCCGAGATCCGCGACCACCGACATGATCGGATCGATCTCGTCGGTCCAGCGCGTCATCCAGAGCCCGGAATGAATGCCGAATTTCATGTGCTCCACCCAATTTGTAAATACAGATTAGTACAATCAAATATGGCCGTCAACCGCCTTCCGCTGCCCGCAGCGCCTTGCGGTTGATCTTTCCCGAAGAGGTCATTTCGAAGCTTTCGACAAAGGCGATCGCGCGCGGCGCCTTGTAAGGCGCGAGCCGGTCGCGCACGTGATCGGTCAGTTCCTTCTCGAGCTCGGGCGAGGCGCGGCCGGCATAGTCGGCAGCAAGCCGGATAAAGGCCTTGACGATCGCTCCGCGCTCCTTGTCGGGCTTGCCGACAACCGCCGCCTCGGCGACGGCCGGATGGGCGATCAGGCACTCCTCGATTTCGGCCGGGCCGATGCGGAATCCGGACGACTTGATCAGATCGTCGGAGCGGCCCTTGTACCAGAAATAGCCGTCATCATCGCGCACCGCGAGATCGTGGGTGCGCATATAGGGGCCGAGGCGCAGTTCCGCCTCCTTGTCGGGATTGTTGAGGTAACCGAGATAACGCGTCGGCGCATCATCCGTGGTGACGATTTCGCCAATCTCGCCCGGAGCAACCGCCGCGCCCTCCTGATCGACGAGCAGCACTTTGTGCCCGGGATAGGCGAGCCCCATCGATCCGGCCCGGCGCGGATAGATCCGGGCGCAATTGCCGATCAGGTGGTTGACTTCGGTCAGCCCGTAGAACTCGTTGCACACGACGCCGAGATTGTTTTCCGCCCATTCCAGGATCTCCGCCGCCAGCGCCTCGCCGCCGGTACAGATGACCCGCATGGAAAGGTCGTGATCCTTGTGCGGATCGGCGGTCTGCGCCAGGCGGCGGATCGCGCTCGGCGCCAGAAATGTGTGCGTCACCTTGTGACGCGCCATGAAGGCGAACGCCCAGTCGGCCTTGAAACGGGCCTCCGACGTGACCACCGGACGGCCGGCGAGCCAGGCGGGAAACAACATGTCGAGAAGGCCGCCGACCCAGGCCCAGTCCGACGGCGACCAGAAGACCGCATCCTCGTCGCCGAGCGAAAGATTGAAGAACAGATTGATCGATGGGCGGTAGGCGGCAAGCACCCGGTGGCCGTGCAAGATGCCCTTGGGCATGCCGGTCGAGCCGGAGGTGTACATCAGCAGCGCCGGGTCGTCGGCGCCGGTCAGTTCCGGCTCGAAATCCGCGGGCGGGGCCGAGCGCAGGATGGCAGCAAGGTCTTCCTCCGGTCCCGCGCTCGACGAGACCAGAACATGCTTGAGATGCGGAAACAGACGCGCCGCCTGATCACGCAGCGGCGCCCAGCCCGCCTCCGTCGTCAACAGGATTCCGGCCCGGCAATCGTTCAGCGCATGGGCGAGCGTATCCGGCCCGTAGAGCTGCGACAGCGTGACCGCGACGGCGCCGATCTTGCAGATCGCCATATGGGCGATCGCCGTTTCCGGGCGCATGCCGCAATGCAGACCGATATAGTCGCCGCGCCCATAGCCGAGGGCGCACAGCCGCGCGGCAAGCGCCGTGGCGGCGTCGTCCACCTCGGCGAAACTGTAGTGAATCATCGCGCCGTCCGGCTCTTCGATACTGATCGCCCGCCTGTCCCGGTCACCTGAACCGAGATACCGCCCGACGGTCATGGAGTAGATATTGCTGTCGGGCGCGATCGCGATCCGCAGCGCGCCATCCTGTTTCTCCAGTCCGATCTCCGCAAGTGCGTCGGCGGACCATTCATTCAACGGTTTCAAAAGGTTCTCCAGAAATTTCTACGGTAATGGCGGGCCGGTATTCACCCGTGGCAAGCAGGGTCGCGTAGGCGCCCTCTTCATCCGGATTGTCGATACGGCAAACCGCCAGATTGTCCGCCCCGTCGAACCTGGCCAGCGCATATCCGCCGCCGAGCCCGTCCGTGCGGTGAACGATCGTGGCAGTGCCGGCAAGGGTTTTCCAGCCGAATGAAGCGGGCAGATTGTCCTGCGACTGGCAGGTGCAATTGCGTTCCGGCGGAAAGGTAACCCGGTCGCAGCGCCTGCATTGCCGGGCAAGGGCAATGCCTTCGGAAAGACCCTCCAGATAGGGACCGAGCGCGCCCTCGCCGAGATGATAGTCGAGCACAAGCTGGTACTTCATTCGGCCTCCCCCGAAAAAACAGTGACCGCGCACACCGTCGCCACGCCGCCATGGGTATCGGCGATCGCGACGCGCGGCGGATCGCGCAGCTGCAGCCCGGAATGATAAGTCCCGTCGATCTGCCGCACGCAGCTCACCGCCTGCGCGACGCCCGTTGCGCCGACGGGCGCGCCCTGCCCCATGAGCCCTCCGGAAAGATTGACCGGCAGGCGGCCGGATTGGGCAAAGCAGCCGGAACGGAACTCCGCCAGGAAATCCTCGGACAGGCCAAGCGCCTCGATAGCCTGGAGCTGGGCGCCGGAATAGGCGTCATAGACTTCCGCCAGGCCGATCTGGCGATGCGGATGCTCGATCCCGGCCATCGCATAGGCGCGCCTGGCGGCAATCTCCTTGCCGGCGAAATAACCCGGATCGCTGCGGTCTCCGAGCCGCACCCGATCACTCCCGGCGCCGATCCCGGTAATGCGGGGGCACGCCCGGCGGCTCTCCGGCGCGGCATCCGGATGGGTCAGGATGAGCGCCGCCGCGCCATCGCTCAGCGGCGAGCAGTCGAGGCGCCGGTAGGGATCGGAGATCATGGTCGAATCGCGCACATCCTCCGCTGTGATCTCCAGCGGCAGATGCGCCAGAGGATTGTCGCAGGCATAGGTCCGGTTCTGCACGGCAATCGCCGCGAAATCGTCATGGGTCGCGCCGCAGCGCGCCATGAAAGCCTTCGCCGAAAGGGCGTAAAGCGCCGTCGACGATACGCCGGACATTCCATCCGTCCATGCATCGAAGGAATAGCCGTAAAGCTCGGAAACGGCGGCGCCGCTCAAATAAGACGCGGACGGCTCGAAGCCGACCACCGCGACCCTGCGGGCAAGACCCGAAAGAATGAGCGTGGCGCCTGCGTGCACCGCGACCTGCCCCGAAGCACCGCCGCCCTCGGCCCGCTGGCAGGATACGCCGCTCAGGCCGAAATCGTCGGACAGCACGGACGCCGGGTTGAGTTGCATGGAAAAGTAATCGCTCTCGCTGGCAACCACCAGCGCATCGATATCGCTACGGCCGATCTGCGCGGCAACCAGCGCTTCCTCGAATGCATCCGAGGCCCAGTCGCGGAATCCGCTGCCGTCCTTGCGGCGGTTGAATGCGGTCATGCCGGTTCCGGCGACCAAGACCATCGCTCACTCCCTGTCGGAACGAGCAAACGCGAGATCGGCTAATTTGTCAATACAAATTACTTAAGATGACCTGCAATTTCTGGCCGACCCGCCTGCGATCAATAGGGCAGGCCCACATAGTTCTCCGCCAGCGCCGTCGAAGCGGCCTTCGAATGGACAAGCTGGTAGAACTCCGCCTGCTGAATACGCCGGTCGAATGTGCTCATATCCGGGAACCGGTGCATGACGCTGGTCATCCACCAGGAGAACCGCTCGGCGTTCCAGATGCGGTGCAGCGCTTTCTGCGAATAGACATCAAGCCCCGCATCCGACCGGTCGAGATAGTGCTCGCGCAGGCCCTCGAAGAGATAATGCACGTCGCTTGCGGCAAGGTTCAGGCCCTTGGCGCCGGTCGGCGGAACGATGTGCGCCGCGTCGCCGGCGAGGAAGAGACGACCGAAACGCATCGGCTCCGACACGACGGAGCGCAGCGGCGCGATGGACATCTCGAGCGCCGGCCCGGTGATCACCTTCTGCGCGGTTTCGTCCGGCAGCCGCCGTCGCAACTCGTCCCAGAACATGTCGGCGGACCAGTCCTCGACATTCTCGCTGACGGCGCACTGCACATAATAGCGGCTTCGGGTTTCCGAGCGCTGCGAACACAGGGCAAAACCGCGGGCATGATTGACGTAGATCAGCTCATGATGAACGGGCGGAACATCCGCCAGGAGCCCGAGCCAGCCGAACGGGTAGACCTTCTCGAAGGTTTGCATGCCTCCGTCCGACAGCACCTTGCGGCAAACACCGTGAAACCCATCGCATCCGGCGATGAAGTCACAGTCGATCCGCTGGCTGACTCCGTCCTTCTCGTAAGTCACATAGGGTTTCTCGCCGTCAAAATCGTGCGGCTGCACATTCTGCGCCTCATGGATGGTCGTCAGGCCCTCCGCCTCCCGCGCATCCATAAGGTCGTGGGTCAGCTCCGTCTGGCCATAGACATGAACCCGCTTGCCGCCCGACAGGTTGAACAGGTCGATCCGGTGCACCTCGTCGTCGAAGACCATGTCGAACCCGTCATGCAGCAGGTTCTCGCGCTTCATCCGCGCGCCGACGCCCGCCTCTTCCATCATCTGCGCCATGCCTTCTTCGAGCACGCCGGCGCGGATGCGCCCCAGTATGTGCTCCTTGCTGACCCGGTCGAGGATTATGTTGTCGATGCCGGCCCTGTGCAGAAGCTGCCCGAGCAGAAGGCCCGACGGCCCCGATCCGATGATTGCCACCTGTGTGCGCATGGTCAAACCTCCCTGACCGGTTGTTTTCTCGTGTGCCAGCCCAGAAGCGTGACCAGTATGAGAACCGCGAGCGAAAACATCATCGACGACATGCCGAACGCGTTGTCGTTGCTGAAATAGACCAGCACCGAAGCGATCGCGGCGCCGCCCATCTGTGTCGTGAAACCGAATATGGATACCGCGAAGCCCGCCTTGTCGTGATGAGGATCGAGCACGAGGCTTGTCGCATTCGAGTAGAAGACCAGAAATCCGCCATTTGCCAGCGCCAGCAGGATCGGCAGGACAAAAACGGTCAGCAGGTCGCCTACGGTCAGGGCGAGAAAAATCCCGGTCATGACCGCCATGACCGAACTTGCAACGATGACGGACGGTACAACCCCGATTGAATGAATGAGACGACGGTTGAGGATCTGTCCACCGATGATTCCGAGGCCGTGGACGGCAAAAAGCAAGGCAAACTGAATGCCGGTGATGCCGAATTCCGTCTCATAGACCGGTGCGGCACCGGTCAGGAGCAAAATCAGGAAAGCCATCGCCAGCATCGATGTCAGCAGAAAAAAGCGCGACTGCGCATTGGAGAACAGGGCAATCAGATTGCTTTGGATGCGCGACGGCCTCAGCGCGTGAACGTCACGCTCATTCGACGTCTCCTTCATGAAGGACAGCATGAGGATCAAAAACGCCGTCAGGCAGGTCATTGCAAAAAAGATCATTCTCCAGCCGGAATACTGCGCGATAACCGCACCAATCAGGGGCGCCAGCATCGGTCCGATCGCAAACACCGCCGATGCCATGGCCATGTTGCGCGCAAGTTCCTTGCCGGAGAACAGGTCCCGCAATATCGCACGGTTGCCGACAATGGCCGCGGCGGCGGCAAGACCCTGCACCACCCGCGCCAGGAGCAGAAGTTCGATCGTCGGCGCAAAGACGGCCAGCAACTGGCCCGCCAGAAATATGCTCAGACCGATAAAAAGCGTCGGCTTGCGTCCGAACCGGTCGGAAACCGAACCCCAGATCAGCTGTCCGGCACCCGCCGAGAAGATATATACGGTCACCGTCCACTGCACGTAGGAGTAGGGTGTTTCAAATTCCCGCACCATGTCGGGAAATGCGGGCAAGGTAATGTCGGTCGAAAAGGCCGAAAGCGACATCAGCAGACCGCAGAAGACAACCACCCAGCGCTGGTTCATGGCCCGTCGCCGCCTTGTGTATCGGTGCCGATGTTGTCGATGCTGTCGATGAGCCGTTTCGCTGTGGCGAGCGCCGCACCGGCCGTGACAGCCATTTGCGGCAGCAGCATCCATTCGAGCGTCCAGGCGCTGCCCGAGCGTTCGTTCTCGTGAACAAGAGTCGAATGCATGCCCGGGATGAGCGTCGCATTGAACCCGGCCAGCGTCACCAATATCTCGGCGGCAACCGGATTGTTCTTGTGCGCCATCGCCGACGATCCGCCACCGCCCGAAAGCGCGATCGCGCCGACCTCGTTTTGCGCCATCAGCGTCACATCCTTGCCGATCTTGCCAAGCGCTCCGGTCAGTAGCGAAAACCAGCCGGCCAGTTCGACCAGCGCCTGCCTGTCCGTGTGCCAGCAACCATCGAAGGCCAGGCCGAGATCCGCCGCCATGCGGTCGCCGACGGCCTGCGCCTTGTCGCCCATCCCTTCAAGCGTACCAACCGGGCCACCCAATTGCAGGCGCAAGACACGATCGCCCAACGGTCCGGCCGTTTGAGCCAGCCCCGCAATCGGCCGGCGCCATGCCGTTATCTTGTCCGCCACGCGGATCGGCAGCGCCTGCTGCATGCGCGTATGCGCCATCAGCCGGTTCCCGCCGAAACGATCGCCGAGACCCTCAAGCCGCCTTTCCAGTTCGCCGAGACGGCCAGTCAGGATTTCGAGGACAGTCTTCAGCCGCAGCACCAGCGCCGTGTCGATCACGTCCTGACTGGTCGCCCCGAAATGGACATGGGCAGCGTGGCCCGGCGCCACGGCCATGCGTAGCTGCCGGATCAGTTCCGGCACGCACAGACCATCCCTCAGTGTCGCTTGTCCGAGTGCGTCGAAGTCGGGCTCAAGCGCCTCGCAGACCTTGCCGATAGCATCGCCAGCGGCTTTCGGGATCAGGCCTTCCGCCGCTTGCGCCGCCGCGAGGGCGGCCTCGAAGCGCAGCATGGCGCGGATCTCCGCCGACGCATCGAACTGCGCCGCGATCGCGTCTTCGCCCAGCAGCTGCGAAAGAAAGGGATGCTCAAAGACCGAGACGCTCATTGTTGCTCCCCTTCTTTCCGGCGAATGGGCGCATCATTCAGTGTGCCGTCGCATTGTCTTCGGAAAGCGTGTCGATGAACGCACGGATCACGTCGGTCAGCACGACCGGCTGCTCGATGCATGGCAGATGGCCGGCATTGGGAACGACCTGGTAGCGCGCGCCGGGGATGAGTTTTGCCATCTCCTCGACCAGCGCGGGCGGTGTCGCGCCGTCCTGATCGCCGACGATACCGATGCTGGGTACGGCGATGCGTTTCGCCCCTTCGGTAAAGTCGGTGTCGCGGATCGCACAGGCGGTTCCGGTATAGCCGGCAACCGGTGTGCGGCACAGCATGTTGCGGTAGCCGGCAAAGGCCTCCGTTTCCTCGTCGCGGTATTTCTGCGTGAACCAGCGCTCCAGTATGGCGTCGGATATCGCGGCAATGCCGTTCTCCTCGATCGCGGAAATCCGGCTGTTCCACAAGTCGTCCGTTCCGATCTTGTGGCCGGTATCGCACAGGATCAGCGCGCGCACGAGATCCGGGCGACTGGCGTAGAGACCCTGGGCGATCAGCCCGCCGACGGAAAGACCGCAGATGATCGCATCCTTGACATTGAGCAGATCGAGCAATCCCGCGAGATCGGCCACGTGATCATCCATGCGGTAAGGCGAAGAACCGATGTCGGAGAGGCCGTGACCGCGTTTGTCATAGGTTACGATCGCGAAATCACCGGCCAACCGAACGATTACGTCGCGCCAGATCCTGAAATCCGTTCCAAGTGAATTGGAAAAGACAATCACCGGCTTGCCCTCAGGCGCTCCGATCAGCTGATAGTGAAGCGTGATGCCATTGATGTTAGCAAATTGCACCGGCGGTTCCTCCGTAAAATCCATGAAAGCAGATTGAATTGGATAGGTAAAATCAAAAAACCCGGCCATTTCATACCGGGTTTGTTATGTTTTCAAGGTCGATTTTGTGGTTCAGGTCACCGCACCTTTGACCATGAAACGCTCCTGCCGCCATTCCTGCGTGTCGAGTATATCGCGCAAATGCTCGACCGCGTCATAGACATCGGCAAAGCGCACATAGAGCGGCGCAAACCCGAAGCGCAGGATGTCAGGCGCCCGGAAGTCACCGACCACACCGCGGGCAATCAGCGCCTGCATGATCGGAAATGCGTCGGCATGCGCAAAACAAACCTGGCTGCCGCGCCTTGCCGTATCGCGCGGGCTGGCAAGGCTCAGACCGTGGCCGCCGCAACGCGTCTCGACAAGCTCGATAAACAGCTCGCAAAGCTTCACGGATTTCTCGCGTATCTCCTCCATGGACACCCGGTCCCAGATATCGAGCGCGGCATCGAGCGCCACCAGCGACAGCACCGGCGGCGTGCCGGTGAGGAAACGATGGATGGTCGTCGCCGCCTCGAAGGACGGCTTCATCTCGAAGGGCGCCCTGTGACCGAACCAGCCGGATAGCGGTTGCGAGACGTCCGCCTGCAATCGCGGCGCGACATAGACGAAGGCCGGCGCGCCCGGGCCGCCATTGAGATATTTGTAGCCGCAGCCGATGGCGAAATCGGCATCGGCCCCGGCAAGATCCACCGGCAGCGCTCCGGCCGAGTGGGCCAAGTCCCACACCATGACCGCACCGGCTTCGTGCGCCCTGCGGGTCACATCCGGCATGTCATGCACTTCGCCCGTTCGATAGTTCACGTGAGTCAGCATCACCGCCGCGACATCCGCATCGATCGCGCCGGCCAGTTCGTCCGTCGAATCGATCAGGCGCAGTTCGTGCCCCTTGCCGGCAAATTCGGCAAGTCCCTCTGCAATATAGAGATCGGTCGGGAAGTTGCTGCGCTCCGAAACGATGACCCGACGGTCCGGACACATCGAGATGGCCGCCGCCAGCACCTTGAAGAGATTGACTGAGGTGGAATCGGTCACCGCCACGTCATCCGCGCCCGCGCCGACCAGCGAAGCGATCTTCGCGCCGACGGTCTGCGGCAGCCGGTACCATCCGGCCGTGTTCCAGGAGGCGATGAGATCCTGCGCCCATTCCTTTTCAAGACACTGCTGCACCCGCTGCGCCACGCAGGCCTGCATCGGCCCGAGCGAATTGCCGTCGAGATAGATAAGCCCCTCGCGCAGCCTGAATTCGTCGCGCAAGGGCGCGAGCTTGTCTTCGCGGTCGAGATTCAAGGCATCGTTGCGGTCCGTCACGGCAGGTCTCCCGCTTGAGTTGAACAATATATTTTAAGTTTAAAATAAATTGGGCGCCCTTGGCAATCGTCAATTTTGCCGACACGCATTAATTCCTTCCGTAAACATTGACGACGCACCGTGCATCTGGTTTCTCGGTGGGGAACAAAGGTCGAAATGCGCCCTATGACGGAACGATCACAGTCAGACCCGCGACGCATAAGCATATTCGGATCGACGGGATCGATCGGTTGCAATACGCTTGACGTGGTCGCACATCTCGGCGGCTCCGATTCCTTCAGCATATGCGCCCTGACCGGCAAGGGAAACACCGACCTTCTCGCGCGCCAGGCCATCGCCTGCGGGGCCGAAATCGCGGTGACGGCCGACGAAAACCGATACACGGCCCTCAAGGCGGCGCTATCCGGGAGTGGCGTAGAGGCCGCTGCCGGACCCGCGGCGCTGATCGAGGCCGCCGAGCGCGACACCGACTGGTGCATGGCCGGCATTATCGGCATGGCCGGATTGGCGCCGACCATCGCCGCGGCCCGCCGAGGTTCCGACATCGCGCTGGCAAACAAGGAATGCCTGGTTTCGGCCGGCGAACTCTTCCACCGTGAGATCGAAGGCGGCGGCGGCAGGCTGCTGCCCGTCGACAGCGAGCACAATGCCATTCACCAGGTGTTCGAGCGCGACCAGCGCCACAGCATCGAGCGTATCATCCTGACCGCATCGGGCGGGCCGTTCCGCACGCTGGACGCGGTACAGATGGCTTCGGTGACCCCGGATATGGCGGCAGCGCACCCGAACTGGTCAATGGGCACAAAGATCTCCATCGACAGCGCATCGATGTTCAACAAAGCGCTGGAGATGATCGAGGCGATGCATCTGTTCCATATGCGCCCCGACCAGATCGAGGTCGTCGTCCACCCGCAATCGGTGATCCACTCCATGGTCGGCTATAGCGACGGCTCGGTGCTCGCCCAGCTTGGCGCGCCCGATATGCGCACGGCCATCGGATACAGCCTCACCTATCCGCAACGGCCGGCCCTGCCCGTCGAGCGGCTGGATTTCGCAAGCCTTTCCCGTCTCGATTTCGAGGCGCCGGACGAGGAACGCTTCCCGTCCCTGCGCCTTGCCCGCCGGGCCATGGAATCCGGCGGTCTGTCGGGCGCGGTTCTCAACGGCGCCAAGGAAGTCGCACTCGAAGCCTTCATCGACGGTTCGGTCGGCTTCCTGGAAATGGCCGATATCGTCGAGACGGTCATGGAACGGCTCGGCAATGGCGGCAGCGCCACCTCGATCGAGGCCGTCTACGAGGCCGACCACGCAGCCCGCAACATGGCGCAGGAGCTTGCGGCAGGCCGGCTCTCCAAGTCCATGGTCAGTTGAAATCCGATTCTGTCGCTGCTTTTTCGGATCACCGGTCAAGGTCTGCCTCGAGAGCCCTCGGCGGATCAGCATTTTGCACTGAAAAATTCAGCGTTCAGATCCCATTGTGAAAGCGCTGTTGTTTCGGAACAGGTCCAATCGATGCAAGGAGCCTTCAATGACTCTTCCCTCTGAGGCCGCCAGATCGATCGACTTTTGCTGCGCTTCCACCGCCTTATCGAACTGACCGGTCTCGGCATAAGCTGCCGCAAGTGTACCCCAATGCTCTGCGATTTCCGGCTGGAATGAGATAGCCAGCAAGGCAAACCCCAACGCTTCATACCCGTTCCGCAATCGTTCTTCTGGCGCAGTCGCCCTGATCCAGGCGAGGTTGTTGAGCGCGCCGGCGTCCTTGAAGTCCAGGATCACGGCCGTCGTGTAATCATCAGCAGCGCCGCCGAAGTCTCCATTTATGAAGTACAAATGGCCACGTTGGTTATAGATCCACGAATAATCGGCACCGGTGTCAATCGCTCTGGTAAGGTCGGCTATGGCAGCTTCATGATCCCCCAAATCTATGTGAACCAGGCCGCGATGGCCGTAGGCCCAAGCATATGTCGGGTTGATTTCAATCGCTCTGTTCAAATCAGCGATGGCCAAATCGTGGTCTTTCAACCCGCTGTAACTTCTTCCCCGATGGGCGTACAACCAGTCGTTATCGGGATCGAGGTCGATCGCCCTGGTGAAATCTGCAACCGCTGAACTGAAGTTCTCTATTTTTTCGTGTGCGTGAGCACGTTGTCCGTGGGCCCATGCATAGTCAGGATCGATTCCAATGGCTGTTGTAAAGTCGGCAATTGCCTCATCGTAACGTTCAGCCTGTTTGTATGTTCTGCCGCGTATTACATAGGCCCGCTTTCGGTCCGGATCGAGTTCAATTGCTTGGGAAAGGTCCTCGAGCGCGAGGTCATGCATTCGGAGTTTTCTGTATGTGTCTCCACGGTTGGTGTAGGCCCAGGCATGGTCCGGTTTGAGCTCCAGCAATCTGGAGTAATCGGAAATTGCCAGGTCGAATTCGCCCTGCGCGTAATACGCTCTGCCGCGTTCAGCGATCGCCAGACTGTATTCAGGATCGATTGTGACAGCCTGGCTAAGGTCGCCGATTGCCAGGTCGTATTTTTTCTGTCTCCTGTACATTCGGCCGCGTTGCGCATAAGCCCACTTCAAATCCGGCGCCATGGCGATCGCACTATTGAAGTCCGCTAGGGCGAAATCGTATTTCTGGAGTTCGCTATGGTGTTCACCGCGGGCGACTTTGGCCCAGTAGACGCCATCATCGGGCATCCCGTCGATAATTGCCTTTGCATGTGACTCTTCTGCAGCGGCTTTCCGAAACCATTTGAACGCTTCGTCAAAGTCAAGCTTGACGACAATCCCTTGCTGGTAATACCGCCCGATATTGTATTGCGCGGTCGCATAGTCCTGTTCGGCGGCCATTCGATACCATTTCAGCGCGACATGGTAGGACTGGGGAACACCCCAGCCATTTTCGTACATAAAGCCCAGATTGTTCTGAGCGACCGGATGTTCCTGATCGGCGGCGGACCGATACCGCTTGATGGCAAGGTCGTAATTCTTGGCGACACCTTCACCGAAAAGGTACATATCGCCCAAACTTGCGTGGGCATCAGCATACCCTTGCTCGGCCGCTTTTCCGTACCATATGCGTGCCTTGTCGAGATCCTGGCTGCCTGCGGTTCCATATCGGTAAAGCTGGGCAATATTGTATTGCGCGGTTGAAAGCCCCTGATCGGCCGATTTCCGATACCATTTCAACGCTTCATCATAGGATTGCGAAACGCCGCGTCCGTTTTCATACATGAAGCCGAAATTGTTCTGGCCCCTAGCGTTCCCCAGTTCGGCGGCTTTTTGATACCATTTCACGGCCTCGGCATCGTCTTTGGCCGTTCCCTCGCCATCAAAATACATGTCCCCGAGGTTCACCTGAGCATGGGCATTCTCTTGTTCGGCGGCTTTGCGGTACCATTTGATCGCCAATTCCGGATCTTGCTCGATTGCAGTTCCGTTCCGGTAAAACTGGGCAATATTGAACTGTGCGATTGCATAGCCCTGCTCGGCCGATTTCCGATACCATTTCAGCGCTTCATCATAGGATTGCGCAACGCCAAGCCCGTATTCATACATGACTCCCAGATTGTTTTGACCTCTCGGAAACTCCTGCTCGGCGGCCTTCCGGTACCATTCAACGGCTTTGGCATCGTCTTCGACGACGCCCTCACCTGAATCATACATGTCACCAAGGACCGTTTGGGCTTCGGCATATCCTTGTTCAGCGGCTTTCAGATACCATTCAACCGCCACCGCATCGTTCTGCGCGATACCTTCGCCGTAGTGATACATCCACGCGAGATTGTACTGCGCTATCGCGTTTCCCTGCTCGGCCGCCTTCCGGTACCAACTCACGGCCGCCGCATTGTCTTCGCTGACGCCGAGACCTTCGTCATACATCAAGCCAAGGCTGTTTTGTGCCTTCGCAAGTCCCTGCCACGCTGCCCTTCGGTACCATTTAAAGGCCTTTTGATGGTCCTCATCCGCGCCTTCGCCATAGTGATAGGCCCATCCCAGATTGTACTGTGCGTTCGCGTGTCCTCGATCCGCAGATCTCCTGTACCACTTGACGGCCTCTTGCTTGTCTTGTGTTGTTCCCTCACCGTCGTCGTACATCAGGGCGAGATTGTGCTGCGCGAATTCATCGCCCTGCTCGGCCGCCTTGCGGTACCATTTGATTGCTTCAATATTGTTTTCGGCGACACCCTCGCCCATGTCGTACATCCAGCCGAGGGAGAATTGCGCGTCGACATGGCCTTGTTCCGCCGCTTTGCGAACCCATGTGAATGCTGTGGCTTTGTCCGCAAACACGCCCTCCCCGCTCCGGTAGATCAGGCCAAGGTTGAATTGCGCCTCCGCGCTTCCACGCGCTGCCTCCGCGCGCAAGGTGAGGATATTATCCGGTACACTTTTTCGATGTTGCGATCGCCAACCTTCTTCGCGGGGCGCGTCTTTGGCGGCGGCAACCAAAAGGAACGATGCGGCGGCGACGATGAAGCTGCGTTTCATGGCGGAACGAATACCACCATACCGGGTGGATAAAAAGATCGGTCGACAGCCAAATCGACATCCGATTTGCTCAGGCCCGATTGCCGGTTTGCAAGGCATCTCAATTTGACGATCTGTCCCTGATGACCGTTTCTTATCGCGGTGCCAGTGCTTGCCGCCGCCTGCACCGACACACGCATGCCCAGGCGCTGCTCAACGGCAGACAGCCCGCTTTCAGACGTGGCCGGGTTGCCCGACCGGCATTCATCACCGAATGCTGATGCAATCGTGATTGGCGGCGCGGCGGTTTCCCGGCACATAATCGGGTAACTGGCACATGAAAGGCCCCTCCATGACATCGGCAATCGGCGTTCAATCCCGCATCGTACTGCTCGTCGCGCTGGCGATGCTCTGTCTGTTCTGGTCCCATTCCATTCGCGCCCAGGAAGCCGCGCCGTTGCCCGATTACATGATCGAGCAATTCGGCGAACCGCCCGCCGTTCCGGACGGCCCGCTTTCCGAGGAACTGAAGTCGGCGATCCAGGTGGCCTTTGTCGACAGTATGGTTCAGTCGACCTGGGGCGGAGACCAGATGTTGGCGCTGATCGAGATCGCTCAGGCGAACGATCCGCGTGTTGTCTGGATCATCAGCGATCTGATGCGCTTCGTCTCAAACAACGAATTGCAGGCGGCTCTCGCCATCACCGCCTACAAACTGCTGGGCAAGGAGCCCAAGGATCAGAACCACTGGGGCGTCGTAACGGACCATCTCATGGCATGGGATATTCCAGCGCCTCCGGATTACCTGCGCGTGAAGCGGGCCATATTCACCTCGCTTGTGCCCGGCTGGGACAGGATCTTCGTCGAGGGCGATATTGACTGGCGCCATGTTTCATGGGGCGGCGTGCTGATCGACGACCGCGAATACGACACGACCGACGAGGTCTGCAATTGCATTCCCGCGGCCGACAATCCGCCGGTCACCAGCGCGCAGGACGCAACGTGGCTGAAAGATGAAGACGTTGTATTCGGCATCGAGGTCAACGGCGAATACCGCGCCTATCCGCGCCGCATCATGGAAGTGCGCGAAATGGTCAACGACACGCTGGGCGGACGGCATCTCGGCATTCCCTACTGCACACTGTGCGGCGCGGCGCAGGCCTATTTCACCGACGGGTTGCCGGAGGGGGTCGAGCGGCCGGTCCTGCGCACATCGGGACTGCTCATCCGTTCCAACAAGGTGATGTACGACATCAACACCTTCTCCGTCTTCGACACCTTCAAGGGCAACGCCGTGACCGGGCCGCTTGCGGAAAAGAATGTACAACTGAAGCAGGCAAGCGTGGTCACGACCGACTGGGGCACCTGGAAGAAGGCGCACCCGGAAACGACGGTTCTGGTCGAACGGCTGGCGCTCGGACGCGATCCGGATTTCCGCAACACGCGCGATGCCAACGGTCCGATTTTCCCGGTCGGTGATGTCGATCCGCGCCTGCCGGTTCATGAGGACATCATCGGCGTCATCACGGCATCGGGAAAGCCGGTGGCGTTTCAGCGCAGCAAGGCATTCGTCGCCCTTAAAAACGGCGAAGAGATCGCCTTTGAGAATGTGCGCCTGAAACTGGATGCCGGCGGCGTCAGGGCCGTCGATGCGGATGGTTCCGATCTCGGCAGCCATCAGGCGTTCTGGTTCGCCTGGTCGCAGTTCCATCCCGGTACCGAGCTCTGGCCTGGCTGAGGCGGCCGTGTCGCGTTGAACGCAAAGTCGCCGTTGCAATCGCTCCATAGACTGTAAGCAAGGCGCCGATCATGTAGATCACCAGGCCGGCAAGCGTGGAGGTGGAATAGTCAATCCGCCCGTCGAAGAGTTGCATGAAGAAGACCATGGCCGGACCGAGCGCGGTGACCGCCGCAATGGTGGGTGCCGGAATGAGCGGCACCGCTTTCTGGACGAGATAAAGCGGAAACGCAATCACCGCAAAGCCGATCAAAACGGTGACGGCCAGTTTTGACGGATCGGTTTGGACACCCTTGTCATCAAGGCCCGCAAGAAACGCGGCAAGCGCCAGAAATGTATAGGCGATAAACCGAAGCCCGAACTGTGCCAACGGTCCAACACCCTTCCGGTTCAACCGGACCGAGTAAAGGATCACGAATGCGGTACATGCACCCGACAGGGCGGACAGGCCAACCCCGGCAATCGCGACCGTCTCGCCGCCCCGAACGAAGCCGGAAAGCCCGAAGATCGTGATCGCGCCCAGATACAGAATGGCGGCGAGGATCAGTGTGTTGCCGAAATGAGCGAGACGCCGCTTCGACCCGCCGGCTTCCGGCAATCCAAGCCAGGAGCCGATAACCGTTCCAAGCGGAACCATTCCGGAAAAGATCGTGAAGACCACGGCGGGTTCGATAAGTTGAACGGCAAGGAAGTAAGCGCTCCATGCCAGGGCCGCGAACAGGTTGAGGACCAAAAGGACCTTCCATGCGCGCATGGCCGCCGCCAGTTCCTGCGGCCTCATCACGGCGGTCGCCAATGTGCATCCGACGACGGAGATGCCGAACACCAGACCGCCAACGGCGAACGAATCCACCTCCTGGAACACCGCACCAAGGTAGACGGCCTGGAAGGCTTCCAGGGTGACGAATGACAGGCAGAAGACAAGTCCGAGATGACTGCGCGACATCAAGCGCTGCTCCGATACGGGGATGTCCAGGCGCCGCCGCAAGGCGTCACGGCCACGCCATTCGAATTGATCGAGTGGTATGGATATTCATGTATCGGGCTTAAAAAAAGCGACTTTTTGGTATATTTGAGTAACCCATGGTTATGCAAAACAAGCCGCAGTCATTGCCGCCACTGTCACGCCTCAGACCATTTGAGGCCGCAGCCCGCCGCGAGAGCTTTTCACGCGCGGCCGATGAGCTCGGCATGACCCAGACGGCAGTCAGCAAGCAGGTCGCCCGGTTGGAGCAGGAACTGGGGACCAGGCTCTTTGAACGGCGCAACCGGGCGGTCTTCCTGACCGATGAGGGACGCCGGTTTGGAAGGGTTGTCAGCGCTGCACTGTCGGATATCGCAGAAGAGGTGGCTTCACTTCGTGGCGCCAGGCGAGCGTCGGAACTGGTTCTGCATTGCCAGCTGTGCGAGGCGTTTTATTGGCTGATGCCGAGACTCAACGGGTTTCATGAGCTTCATCCAGGCGTCGAGCTCCGGGTCCTCAGTTCCTTGAGGCCGATCACCGAGGCAACCGAGCATTTCGATGTCGCAATGCAGACTTCGGGACGTCCGTTCGGCTCCGCAAGATTGGCGTTGACAGCCTCGGACGATATTTTCCCCGTCTGCGCGCCCGGGCTTGTGTCACTGAAAGACAGACCTCTGCGGCCGGAGGATCTGGTGCGGTATCCGCTGCTGTCACACAATGCCGTCCCGCAAGACTGGATGGAGTGGCCGGACTGGTTTGAGGCTGTCGCTGCCAAGGCGACAAAGCCCGGCCGCGTCATGCATTTCGACAGCTACCCTCTCGCGCTTCAGGCCGCCGTCTCCGGCCAGGGCATTGCGCTTGGATGGAAGCGGACCACGCAAGACATGATCGAGGATGGAAAGCTGATCAGGCCGTGCAGGGAATATGTGTCGCGTCCCGCCGAGATTTCGGTTTTCCGCGGGCCGGCGCGCGAAACGCACCGCGATACCGAAAAGTTGGTCGCCTGGCTTTCCGATCAGCTCTCAGAGGGCCGGAACTGAAAACGATCGCTCCTGATCGCAACACCCCGGCGCTCCTTGGTGCACGTTCGTAACGCGCTTTTCCGCACGGTTTCTATGCACCAATCGTCCGACTGATCTCGGCGCCGGCATTCGTCGCTACATAAAGAGGCCGCAGGGGTCTGCCGGATGTTTCCATCTCCCGCTGAAGCCAGCTGTGTGTCTCCAGCAGCTTCAAAGACTGGGAGAGCGCCCTGTCGGTGATCGGCAGCAATCTGGCCTTGATTTCACAGAAATAGATCGGCTCCCGGCTGGCGCTCAGGATCGGCAGGCTCCAGGCGCGCCGCAGGAGATTACGCTCGGACGACCCTTTCGCCAGCGCTTCCACCCGGTGTGCGACGCGCGCGATCTCGGCGCCTTGATCTGTCAGGCGAAACTCCGGACGCAGCGGATGGCCGTGGCCCGGATTACGCTCCAGGAGACCCAGATCAATCAAGTGATCGAGACTTTGCCTGAACGATGTCCGCCCGGCGCCGGTCGCCGCAATGAGCGCGGCCTGCCGCCCGGGCACGCCGCGATCCATATGCGCCAGGATACTCAGGGACCAGGCTCTCGAGGTCAGCTTGACAAGCGTCTCAATGTCCATAAAGTATAGTATATATATTTTGTGTCAGGAGAAAAGTCAGTGCCAATCGTTTCACTGGAAAACACCATCACGATCGCGATTTCCGTGCGCGATCGCCATCTCAGCGCACAGTGGTATGCCGAAAAGCTCGGTTTCGAGCTTCTGTACCACGCCGACGATGCGGGCTGGAGCGAGGTCAGGACCATGACCGAGGGCGTCACCATCGGGCTGGGCGAGCAGGCTGAACCGACCCCTGGCAATTCGGTCCCGGTGTTCGGCGTGGCGGATATTGCGTCCGCGCGAAAGGCACTGGAAGCGGCCGATGTCCGGTTTGACGGTGAAACCGAAACCATTGAGGGGATGGTCAGCACGGCAACGTTCTACGATCCGGACGGCAACGCGCTGATGCTGGCACAGGATCTGACGGGCTAGGCCGTTTCACCGCTGTTCAACGGTTTTCAGGTCGGCCCGTTTTCAGCCTCGAACCGCTCGCGCCATTGGCGGCTTTCAGCATCGGCAAGCTTGGCCGTCGGCGTTTCAATTGTCCGGGCGATCAGCGGGTCAAGGCCGAGAGAGGACAGGATTTCGGCAAGCACCTTTTGAGGATCCTCCGACAAGGCATCGTAGCTGATACGCAAGGGCTGCAGCTTCTCCCGTTCGAACCACCGTTCCCAGGCCTCATCAAGTGAGGAAAGCGCGCTCATGTGGCGGGCAATCGCCTCGGCGTCATAGCACGCCTCGCGCGGCGGCGCGGTCCGCTCGAGCTCTGTCCCGTCGGCCCAGCGGTGCCACAAGCCTGTCTGCTCTGCCCGAAGGCGCGAGATCGCCTGATCCAGACGGTCGGGACGGGAAAGGTGAACAAAAAGCGTCGGGCCGAATTCGGCCTTTAACCGATCAACGTCACCCACGCGGCCCGGCCGCAGCACGTCCAGTTGCTGCATGAAATGATCGAAACTTCCGCGTTGCATGCGCAACCCGAAGAGATCGGTTTCGCCCATGCCGCGCGCCCGCGCAGCATCGAAAATCGCGCGAAGCAAATCCCGCCGCGATGGGAAGTCGGCTTCAACAAGATCATAGTCGGCCAGCCAACCGTCCAGCGACGGGACATGGAAATGCGATCCCGGCACACCGGCGACCTTTGTCGCGGCGAGCAGTTTGCACAGCAGTGTGCTGCCGCTGCGCGGCGCGGTGCAGATCATGTAGGATCGATAGCCCTGGCCAGACATAAGTGGATACTCCCAATTGTCCCGTAGTACTTGCTGAAATTCCGGCCAACAACCGGTTCTGACAAAGCTTTTGCCGGTTTGCCCCATGATCGTCGGCTTGCGCGCGGGGCAGCCGTTCCCACGGTCCCCCGCGATCGTTCATTTTGCATTCATCGCCGGTCCCCTATGCATGACCGTCCGGCTGCGGGCCGCCTGCGGAACCCATTTGCAACAGCGGATTCCATTTCGCCGGAAAATTGCCGCAAGATGATGCAAGCGGTGGCAAATTATGTAATGTGCAATCGACTTTCCTGCGGTGGGGAAGCAATCGGAGGCTTTAGGATGAAGAAAATAATCGCGCTTTCAATCGTCAGTCTGGGCATCGCCGCCTGCACGCCGACCCAGCAGGGAGCGACCATCGGCGCCGGCGCCGGCGCGGCAATCGGTGCCGTGGCGACAGGAACCGCCGAAGGCGCGCTTGTGGGCGCTGCGATCGGCGGCGTTGCCGGCGCTCTGATCGGCCGGGTCGCGCAGAATTCGGACGATTGTTACTATCGCGACCGTTACGGCCGGCGCTACACCGCCAAGTGCCCTGACGGCTATTGATCAAAAAAGGGCGCGCCGGCTGCGGCGCGCCCTTTTTGCGGCAATTCAGGCCGGCCGACTAGAACACATCCGTGCCAAGCTGCTTTTCGACAGCATCAAGACCGCGGCTGAGTTCCGCAAAACTTTTCTCCCCCAGCGTATCTTTCAACCCGGCCTCGAAGGCGCGGGCCAGTTCCGCCAGCTTGCGGTAATTGCGCTCGCCCTCGCGCGTCAGCTCCAGATGCTCGATCCGGCGGTCGTTTTCATCCGTTCTGCGCTTCAGCCACTTGCGCTCTTCCAGCGACTGGACAGCGCGGCTGACCTTCGTCTTGTGCATTGAGGAATGGGCGCCGATCAGGGTCGCCGTCAGGGTTCCATATTGCCCCAGCGTTGCCAGCGTGCGCCATTCCGGGCGCGTCAGCCCGGCATGATCCTTGTAGATCGTCGCGAAGCGGCGGCTGACCAGCTCGGCAGCGCGGCTGAGCGTATAGGGAAGGAACGCCTCCAGCGCCAGGGGCGTCTTTTCGGTCTGATCCACGAACGACTCCGTTTGATAGTTACAAATTCGATTGTTACATATGAAACCAAATTAGAAAAGTTGTAATGAGGGATATCATGTCTGAAGCCTATATGCCGGGCTTCGGCAATGATTTCGAGACGGAATCGCTGCCGAACGCACTGCCACAGGGGCAGAACAGCCCCCAGAAATGCAATTACGGATTATACGCCGAGCAGCTTTCGGGTTCGCCCTTCACCGCCCCGCGCGGCACCAATGAGCGCTCCTGGCTTTACCGCATCCGGCCGAGCGTGCGCCATACCGCCCGCTTCTCCGTCCATGAGCGTGAACAGTGGAAGACGGCACCGCATATCTGCGACGACATCATGCCCATCGGCCAGTTGCGCTGGGATCCGATCCCCATGCCGGCCGGCAGCATCAATTTCATCGACGGCGTGCGCACCATGTCCACCGCCGGCGACGTGCACACGCAGGTCGGCATGGCAAGCCACGCCTATATCTGCAACGCACCCATGGTCGATGACTATTTCTTCAACTCCGATGCCGAACTTCTGGTGGTCCCACAGGTCGGGACGCTGGAGATCTTCACCGAAATGGGAAAGATCACCGTGGCGCCGACCGAGATCTGCATCATCCCGCGCGGCATGATCTTCCAGGCAAGCCCCGTGGACGGCGAAGCCCGCGGCTATATCTGCGAGAATTACGGCGCCAAGTTCACCCTGCCGGACCGTGGCCCCATCGGCGCCAATTGCCTTGCCAATCCGCGCGATTTCAAGACCCCGGTCGCCGCCTGGGAGGACAAGGAGACGGATTGCCGCGTACACGTCAAATGGTGCGGCCGCTTTTACGTCACCGAGATCGGCCACTCGCCGCTCGACGTCGTCGCCTGGCACGGCAATTACGCGCCCTACAAATACGATCTGAAGACCTTTTCGCCCGTCGGCGCGATCCTGTTCGACCATCCCGATCCGTCGATCTTCACCGTGCTGACGGCGCCCAGCGGCGAGGAAGGCACCGCCAATATCGATTTCGTCATCTTTCCGCCCCGCTGGATGGTCGCCGAGCACACGTTCCGCCCGCCCTGGTACCACCGCAACATCATGTCGGAATTCATGGGACTCGTTCACGGCCAGTACGACGCCAAGGAAGAGGGCTTCGTGCCCGGCGGCATGAGCCTGCACAACATGATGCTGCCGCACGGCCCCGACACGATGGGCTTTGAAAAGGCATCCGAGGTCGATCTCGCGCCGGTCAAGCTCGACGAGACGCTGGCCTTCATGTTCGAGACGCGTTTTCCGCAGCATGTGACCCAATACGCCATGCAGCTCGAAACACTGCAGGACGACTATATCGATTGCTGGAAGGGCCTGAAGAAGCGCTTCGACGGCACCATTGAGGGAAACTGGGACTGATATGAAACTCGCAACACTGAAAGACGGCACGCGCGACGGAAAGCTTGCGGTCGTATCCAAGGACCTGGCGCAGTGCACGGTCGTCAACCACATCGCACCGACCCTGCAGGCGGCGCTCGATGACTGGGCCAATATCGCGCCGCGCCTCGAACGGGCGGCCGAGGCGCTGGAAACCGGTTCGCAGCCGGTGGAACGGTTCCACGAGCACGACGCCCATTCGCCCCTGCCGCGCGCCTATCAGTGGGCGGACGGCTCGGCCTATGTCAATCACGTCGAACTCGTTCGCAAGGCGCGCAACGCCGAAATGCCGCCGAGCTTCTGGACCGATCCGTTGATGTATCAGGGCGGCTCCGACACATTCCTCGCGCCACGCGATCCGATCCGCATGGCCGACGAGGCCTGGGGCATCGACATGGAGGGCGAAGTCGCCGTCATCGTTGACGACGTGCCGATGGGCGCGAGCATCGATGAAGCGCGTGACGCCATAAGGCTGGTCATGCTGGTCAATGACGTGTCGCTGCGCGGCCTCATTCCCGCCGAGCTCGGCAAGGGTTTCGGCTTCTTCCAGTCGAAACCCTCATCGGCCTTTTCGCCGGTGGCCGTCACGCCCGACGAACTGGGCGATGCCTGGGACGGCGGCAAGGTCCACCTGCCGCTCAATGTCGACTATAACGGCGCGCCCTTCGGCCGCGCCAATGCCGGCATCGACATGACCTTCGATTTTCCGCAGCTCGTTGCCCATGCGGCGAAGAGCCGGCCGCTCGGGGCCGGCGCCATCATCGGCTCGGGCACGGTTTCCAACAAGATGGAGGACGGAAGCCCCGGCAAGCCCGTCTCCGAGGGCGGCGTCGGCTATTCCTGCATCGCCGAGATCCGCATGATCGAGACCATCAATGACGGCAAGCCGGCAACCGAATTCATGAAATTCGGCGACACGGTGCGCATCGAAATGAAGGACGCCGAGGGGCGCTCCATCTTCGGTGCGATCGAACAGACCGTCGAACAATACAAGAAGGGCGCCTGACAATGGCCAAGGAATTCGCGTCCCGCGGGGACATGACCGAAAAAACCATCACCTTTTCCGAGATCGGCCGTGACCTTTGGGCTTTCACCGCCGAAGGCGATCCGAACACCGGCGTCATCATCGGCGACGACAGCGTCATGATCATCGACGCGCAGGCAACGCCGCGCCTTGCCAACAAGGTGGTTGAGAAAATCCGCAGCGTCACCGACAAGCCGATCAAATATGTGGTGCTGTCGCATTATCACGCCGTGCGCGTGCTCGGCGCCTCCGCCTATAATGCCGAGCAGATCATCGCCTCCGAGAAATGCCGTGCGATGGTCGCGGAGCGCGGCCAGGAGGACTGGGATTCGGAATTCGAGCGCTTCCCGCGCCTGTTCCAGGGCCATGAGAGCATTCCGGGCCTGACCTGGCCGACCATGACCTTCACGCAGAAGATGACGGTCTATCTTGGCAAGCGCCGCGTCGACCTCATGCATCTCGGCCGCGCCCACACCGCCGGCGACATCGTTGCCTGGGTGCCGGATGAGGGCGTCATGTTCACCGGCGACATCGTCGAATACCATTCCGCCTGCTATTGCGGCGACGGCCATTTCGGCGACTGGGGCGGAACGCTCGACGCCATCCGCGCATACGAGCCGCGCGCCATCGCGCCGGGCCGCGGCGACGCGCTGGTTGGCGACGAGATGGTCAATGCCGCGATCGAGAACACACGCGACTTCGTTGCCAGCACCTACCGGCCGGCCGCGGCTGTCGCCGCACGCGGCGGCTCGCTCAAGGAAGCCTGGGACGCGGTGCGCGCTGAGTGCGATCCGAAATTCTCGGACTACGCGATCTACGAGCACTGCCTGCCGTTCAACGTGGCGCGCGCCTATGACGAGGCGCTCGGCATGGACACGCCGCGCATCTGGACCGCCGAGCGGGACAAGGAAATGTGGGCGGGCCTGCAGGGCTGAAGGACGGGTACCGGTATCGGGAGGTCAATATGAGCAAGATATTCGAAACGCCGCTCTACCCCTATCACAGGTCGGCCGATCAGGATGCGGCGGCGCCGGTGCGCCATCCGGTGATCGTCATCGGCGCAGGACCCATCGGGCTCGCCGCCGGCATCGATCTGGCGCAGCACGACGTGCCTGTCGTCATCATCGACGAAAACGACAAGGTAAGCTGGGGATCGCGCGCCATCTGCTACGCCAAGCGGCCGTTGGAGATCCTCGACCGTCTGGGCTGCGGCGACGAGTTCGTCGACAAGAGCGTCGAATGGCAGCTCGGCAAGGTGTTTTTCGACGAGCGCAAGATCTACGAATTCGACCTGCTGCCTGAGGAGGGCCACAAGCGGCCCGCATTCATCAACCTGCAGCAATATCATTTCGAGGAATATCTGGTTCACCGCGTCCAGGCGCTTCAGGCCGAAGGCAAGCAGATCGAGATCCGCGGCAACAGCCGGGTCGCCAGTATCGATCCGCGCGACGATCATGTGCTTGTCACCGTCGATACGCCCGAAGGCTCCTACAAGCTCGAAGGCGACTGGCTGATCGCCTGTGACGGCGCCACCTCGCCGGCCCGCAAGATGCTCGGCCTCGATTTCATCGGCCGGGTGTTCGAGGACAACTTCCTCATCGCCGACGTCATCATGGAAGCCGATTTCCCGACCGAACGCTGGTTCTGGTTCGACCCGCCCTTCAACCGCGACCAGTCGGCGCTCTTGCACAAGCAGCCGGACAATGTCTGGCGTATCGACCTGCAGCTCGGCTGGAACATCGACAAGGACGAAGAGAAGAAGCCGGAGAACGTCATCCCGCGCCTCAAGGCAATGCTTGGCGAAGATGCCAAATTCGAGCTGGAATGGGTGTCGATCTATACGTTCCAGTGCCGGCGCATGGAAAAATTCCGCCATGGCCGTGTGCTGTTTGCCGGCGATTCGGCGCATCAGGTCTCGCCCTTCGGCGCGCGCGGCGCCAATTCCGGCCTGCAGGATACGGACAATCTCATCTGGAAGCTGAAGCTCGTCCTCGACGGCGTCGCGCCGGAAAGCCTGCTCGACAGCTACGACTATGAGCGCATTCTGGGCGCCGACGAAAACATCATGAACTCCTCCCGCTCGACCGATTTCATTACCCCGAAATCCGAGATCAGCCGCATCTTCCGCGATGCCGTGCTCGACCTGGCCGAAAGCCATGAATTCGCGCGGCCGCTGGTCAATTCCGGCCGCCTCTCCGTGCCCAGCGTCTATGACGGTTCACCCCTCAACGGCAATGACGATCCGGACCTGCCGCCACGCACGCGGCCAGGCGCGCCGGTCGTCGATGCACCGGTGGGCGACAACTGGCTGACCGATCTCATCGGCAACCGCTTTCAGCTTGTCGGCATCAACACCGAGGTGCCGGCCAGTCTCGACGTCGACGGCGTCAGGGTCGAGGGCATGCGCATCAGCTCGGCTGAGGATACGGACGGCCACCTGCAGAAGCGCTATCTCGGCGCCGAAGACCAGGCCGTTTATCTCTTCCGGCCCGACCAGCATGTCGCGGCGCGCTGGTTCGACTACAGCGAAAACGCGGTGCGCACCGCCGTCAACACGGCAACCGGCCGGGCATGAGGAGCAGATAATGACCAAGCTCAACACGACGACGAATATCAGCAGCCCGGACGATTTTTACGCCGACCTCATTGCCGCCCATGAAGGGCTGAGCAAGGCCGAGAGCGACGCCTACAACGCCCGGCTGATACTGCTTCTCGCCAACCATATCGGCGAGCGCAAGATCCTCACCGAAGCGCTTGAGGCAGCCAAGGCCCGGCCCTCCGGCACGGACTAGCCGCTCCACGCGAAACGCACTGTCAGGGCTAGATAGTTACAAACGCAACTATTATGGTTCTCGCAACGACCATTGGAGACGAAACCATGAAGATCGAACAGATTCACCACGTCGCCTATCGCTGCAAGGACGCCAAAGAGACCGTCGACTGGTACACCAGGATGCTGAATATGGACTTTGTCCTGGCGATCGCCGAGGACAAGGTCCCGTCGACCCATGAGCCGGACCCCTACATGCACCTGTTCCTGGATGCCGGCAACGGCAATATCCTCGCCTTCTTCGAACTGCCGACCAAGCCGGAGATGGGCCGCGACGAGAACACGCCGCCCTGGGTGCAGCACATCGCCTTCAAGGTGAAAGACCGCGACACGCTGCTGGAATACAAGAGGCATCTGGAAGAAAACGGTGTCGAGGTGCTGGGCGTGACCGACCACTCCATCTTCCATTCGATCTATTTCTTCGACCCCAGCGGCCACCGCGTCGAACTCGCATGCCCGGACCCGCAAGAGGATGCGATGCTGGAACGGCTGGATGCCGTCAAGTGGGACATGCTGGAAGAATGGTCGAGGACCAAGAAGGCGCCCAAACATGCGGACTGGCTGCACGCCAGGGAACTCGGTAAATAGGTCCGGATGATTTTCCGGCGCCGGTCGGCGGCGCCATCTATCCGGGAGGCAAGGATGAAGCCGGTCCTTTTCGACTACTGGCGCTCTTCGGCGAGCTATCGCGTGCGCATAGCGCTCAATTTGCTCGGCGTCGACTACGAGACCGCGACGGTCGATTTGCTCAAGAGGGAGCATCTGGACGAGGCGCACCTTTCCCGCAACCCGCAGGGCCTCGTTCCGGCGCTGGAGATCGACGGGCAGATGCTGACCCAGTCCCTTGCGATCATAGAGTATCTGAACGAAACGCGCTCAGGCACCCTGATGCCCGGCACAGCGCTTGAGCGCGCCCGCGTGCATTCGCTCTCCTACATCATCGCCATGGAAATCCACCCGGTCTGCAACCTGTCGATCGTTGCCGACGTGATGGAACGCACCGGCGGCGACGATGCGGTGCACAGCGGCTGGATGCAGAAATACATCCGCAAGGGCCTCGTCGCTTTTGAGGCGCGGCTCGACGACGGGATGAGCGGACAATTCTGCCACGGCGATGCGCCGTCCCTCGCCGATATCTGTCTGGTGCCGCAGCTTTACAATGCAACCCGCTGGGGCGCGGAGATCGCCGACCTTTCCCGCATCAACGCAATCGCCGAAAACTGCGCCGCGCTCGAACCCTTCGCCGCCGCCCATCCGGACAGGATCGGCGCACCGGGATAAGCCGGACACGCTCTAATCCGGTCGATGCGCGCTCACGCCTCGCCCTGCGGATCGCTGACGGGATCCAGGACAAGAAGCAGGCGGGTGCCGCCGGTGCCTTCAATCGGCGGGGAGCGATGCACCAGCCGGGATGCGTCATTGCCCGGCCAGCGGGTTCCGCGCAGGAGGATCGGCGAACAGGCCGGAACGCTGCAGATTTCGGCAGGCTCCTGACGGTCTTCCGACACGCCATATTGCGTGCCGGGGCCACGATAGGTGCATACGAGCCGGGCGGTCACGGCATCGATATGGAACTTCCGGCAGGCATTGTTCGACACGACATCGAGCCGCAGCCGCAGGTAATGCGCATCCATCGCATTGCCGAAGATTTCGGCAAGCGCGGCCACATCATCGATGAGCCGCGCGCGCTCCTGGCAATCCGGCGTCCCGGCGCTGTTGCAAGCCTGGGTTACCGCCTGGCGGGCCTTCTCGGGACGCAGGACAATCCGCGCCGCCGGCAGCTGCGCCGGATCGAGGGCATCGATCCAGTCCTGAAAACTCGGCAAGGGCTGACGCAGCCATATCACCGCATTGATACCGGGTTCGCGGATGGCACAGAGCGCCGCCGCGTCTTCCGCAAAACCGATGCCGAAATCGGTATCGCGCAGGACATTCATATGCGCGGTCATGCGGCTGCCTCGTTCCGCTCCCATTTCTGGAACGGATCCGGCAGGTCGCGCATCGCCTCAAGCGAAACCGTCTCGGGAACAAGCGCGGCATCCAGGCGCTGTTTCAGAGCCGGCCAATCGATGCCGGCGCCGATAAAGACGATCTCCTGCCGCCTGTCGCCCCACGGCTCGACCCACCGTTCGGCAAGGGACGCGCGCGCCCTTTCATCGTCAGGCCAGTGCTCCTGCGGCACCGCAGCCCACCAGGCGCCGAGCGGACTTACGCTCGACAAGGCACCGGCAAGTGAAAACTCGGCCACCCATCCCGGCCGGGTCGCTATCCAGAAATGGCCCTTTGCGCGGATCACACCGGGCAGCGGGCCGTTCAAAAGCGCGTAGATCGCCTCGGGCTGGAACGGCTGGCGGGCCCGGTAGACATAGGAGGTAACGCCGTATTCTTCCGTCTCCGGCACATGATCGGCAAAGCCGTAAAGCTCCTTGACCCACATCGGATGCAGGTGGGCCTTCTCGAAATCGAACAGCCCCGTATCGAGCACATCCGAGGCAGGCACATCGCAGTGATTGGTCTCAATGATGCGGGCATCGGCATTCAGACTGCGAATGACCTTGCGGGCGGCATCGACTTCATGCGGCCGGGCGTCCGCGACCTTGTTGAGGATCACCACATCCGCGAATTCGATTTGATCGGTCAAAAGGTGCACCAGCGTGCGATCGTCTTCCTCGCCCAGCGTTTCGCCGCGGTCGCTGAGAAAATCATGGCTGGAATAGTCCTTGAGCAGATTGACCGCGTCGACCACCGTGACCATCGTATCCAGCTTGGCAACGTCGGACAGGCTCACGCCCTCCTCGTCACGGAACTCGAAGGTCGCGGCGACCGGCAGCGGCTCGGAAATTCCGGTGGATTCGATGAGGAGATAATCGAACCGACCGTCACTGGCGAGCCGGCGGACTTCCGCAAGCAGGTCGTCGCGCAGCGTGCAGCAGATGCAGCCATTGGACATTTCGACCAGCGTCTCTTCCGTCCGCGACAATTCGGTATCGGCGCGCACCAGATCAGCGTCGATATTCACCTCCGACATGTCGTTGACGATGACGGCGACGCGGCGCCCTTCGCGGTTGTTCAACACCCGGTTCAGGAGCGTCGTCTTGCCCGCCCCGAGAAAACCGGAAAGGACGGTCACGGGGAGCTTGTTCGCATCGTTCATGGCTGTGCTTCTCCTTTGTCGCGGACTTGCCGCAGGATTGTTGGCTGATTTGTTGGACGGCCACGGCGGACCGGTAATTCCGGCTGTTCGTTCACCCGATCATGGCGAGGTCAATTCCGCGTCGCCGCGATGGCCTCCAGCGGTCATTTCATCTTGAGCGCTTCGGATCTCGTCCGGCGTGCACGCCTCGCAAACCGGCAACACCGGCGCCGGTTCTTCCGAGGCACACCCGCAGGCAAGCAATTCGCCGAGGGACTCATGCCGGTGCCCGTGCCCGCCGATCCGCAATGAACCGGCGGCCGGCATTCCGGCGATCGCGGTTCCTTGATGTCGGGAAACGGGACGATCGCTGCTCGCGCGCGAGTCTTCCGGCCGCTTCCGCCGATCCGAAACGTCAGGCGTGCTTTTCATCCCTGTTTTCCAATGTACCTCGAGAAAGCGTCCGAATTTGTTATGTTATAACATCGGACAGGTCAAGCGAGGATTGTTCCCGCTTGTGGACGGGGATTCGCAATTTCCAGAGCGATATTCGGCAAGCGTTATGGAGTGCAGCGACGGCGGAGAAAGCAGGTCTCACCAACACAGCGGCACGCCGGCGTTGACAGACATCAGCCTCGCGCCGCTGCGCCACAAAACCAATCCCCGAAACCCTTCGTCGACGCCCATCCGGACAGGGTCCGTGCACCGGCCCAGGTGAAGCACACGCTCGGCCGGCAGCTTTCGTGGGCAAATGTGTAAAGGGCAGCTTCGCGGGACCTTTGAGACGTTCGCCCTTGGTGCTCGAATTGGAAGGTGGGGTGGAGAGCGGACATTCGCTGTATACGCAAGTTAATCCGTAGTACGGACAGGAAGCCGACATTCGAGGATCGGTGACACAGAAAGCCCATATCAGGACATCGTGTGGGCTGTTGAGTTGTCAGAGTTTGTTGGCGTGATTTACTTAAACGCTGCTCCAGGCAGTCTTGTTCATAAAATGTTCGATTAGTATTCTGAGCAAAGTCCAAGTGACTTGTGAGCAGAGTTGGATTCGCATTGCCGATTTTTGAACCAAGAAAAGATGAATTGGCGCAGCTAGACGACGGTCAGCTTGAGGAACTGGTAGCGAGATTATGCGAAGCCGAACTATCCGCGCGAGGCGGCTACTTGCGTGATGTGAAATGGTCAGGATCGTTGACCGCTCCCGATGGTGGGGTCGATGTCAGGGTTACGGTAACCCGAGAGGGTTTCGAAGGCGATTTTGTGCCGAGAGCCGACAACGTTTTTCAGGCCAAAGCCAAACGAATGACTCGCGCCGAAATTCTTGATGAAATGCTCACGGAGGGGAGTCCCAAACCCGTCATTCGAGAACTCGTTGAAAAGGCCGGCTCATACATCATTGCATCGACAGAGGACTGTTCTCCACTAACGTACCAGCGTCGAATTGATGCGTTGAACGAGGCGCTGGAGAATCTTGAAAATTGCGATGTGCTCCATGTGGACTACTATGACTGTTCGCGCCTCCACCTTTGGCTGCGCCAACACCCTGGCGTCCAGATTTGGGTTCGGGAGGTTATTGGCAGGCCACTGTCTGGCTGGCGTCCGTTTGGGAGGTGGAGTGCCACTCCGGCTGACGCGAACGACGACCTAATATTAGATGATGGCGTTAGAGTGGTTGTTCCCTCAACCTCTCGAAAGCCTTTGCGGCTTGGCGAGGCGATAGACAGTGTCCGGAGGCTAATAGATACTTCTCAAAAATCAGTGCGGATCACCGGCCTTTCAGGCGTTGGGAAGTCTCGCTTCGTGCAGGCACTTTTCGAGGATGTTGTTGGCGACGCACCTTTGGATCGTACCTCGGTGATCTACGCAGATATCGGCGACGAGCCGGAACCATCCGCTCGTGTCATGATTGACAGAATGATCGCGCAAGGCGTTTCCGCTACCGTTGTTTTAGATAATTGTGCCTCCGACTTACACAATTCACTGGCATCGAGGCTTGCCAACCAAACGAATTCCTTAAGGCTGATTACCGTTGAGTATGATATCCGTGAAGATAAGCCACAGACTACAGAAGTGGTGCAATTGGACGCCTACGGGCCCCAGATCGCAGAGAAACTACTACTCCGAAGGTACCCGACGCTTGGACGAGTGAACGCTGCAAAGATTGCGGATTTTTCCGAAGGAAATGCACGGTTAGCACTCGCAATTGCCGATGCTGCGCCTTTAGACGACACGATTGGGCGACTGTCGGATGAAGAACTCTTCAATCGTCTCTTCCATCAAAGACATGACTTAGACGCTGGCCTTAAAGAACAGGCCGAGGTTCTTTCTTTGGTCTACTCGTTCTCAATCGAAAGCGACGAGGAGGGAGTAGATGAGTTAGCGCTTCTCGGCGAGTTGTGCGAGCAAACTAGGCTGCGTATGCATCGGGCGGCGCAGACACTCGTTGATCGGCAGGTTGCACAGAAGAGATCTCGCTGGCGAGCGGTTTTGCCTCATGCCGTGGCTAACAGGCTGGCATCTGAGGCTCTTAGCAATATTCCATTCGACCAACTCATACACACCTTTGAGCAGAAAGCTGGTGCGCGGCTTTTGAAGTCATTTGGTCGCCGCCTAGGGTTCCTACATGAGCACCCAGTGGCGGTTGCATTTGTTGACCGATGGGTGTCAAGCGGAGGCCTTCTCTCCGACTTGTCAGTTTTGAACGAACACGGTCGGCAACTCTTAATGCACATTGCTCCTGTTTCACCGAACCGCGCTCTTGAGTTGGTTGAGGCATCATTTGCAAGCCCTCAGGTATTGTCTGCTTTGGGGCCGAGAGATTCATTTAGGTCGATCGCGCTAAATATACTGGTGGGACTTGCGTATTACCCCGAATTCTTTGACCGCGCCGTCGCAGCATTATTGTTGGTGGCGGAGCAAGAAGATCCAGACAACAACTACGATAGCGTAAGAAACAAGCTCAAAGATCTGTTCCAGCTGTATCTATCTGGAACTCATGCCACGACTGCACAAAGAGCTGGAATCGTTCGAGATTTGCTGAACTCAGATGATGAGACGCGAGTGCAAATTGGCGCTGGTCTCTTGGACTCAGCTCTCGAGGCTTGCCGTTGGTCCAGCGCCAACTCGTTCGAGTTTGGGGCTCGACCGAGGGATTACGGCTACAGCCCAAATTTCGACGAGCGGCTTGAATGGTTTAGAACTTTCATTGGCGTCGCTTTTGAGGCCTCCCAGTCCAATTCTGAAACAGCTTTGAAATTGGGTAGAAGCGTCCTTGCTGGGAACCTTCGTGGCCTATGGCGCTACCCTGACCTTCGGGCTGAGATCATCGACATTTCGAATGCAATGAACGACAAGGTGCCTTGGGTGGAAGGTTGGCACGCGGTGCGATCTACATTGTACTTTGACTATCGACGGGTTGCAGAAGAGAATCGAGATGAAGAAGGGGCGGCGCTCCTTGCATCTCTAGAAGAGAAGCTCGCTCCGCAAGACTTGCTTTCAGAAATCGAAGCGCTCGTTGTCAACCCGGGTGCCGATATGTGGTCGCTTGACGAAGACTTCGACTCTGACGAGCCTTCAAAATTTGAAGCCTCGCTCACGCGTTTGAGCGAAAAAGCGCGGGTCCTTGGTTGCCGCTGTCGCCAATCTGCTGGGATGCTTGAGGAGCAGGCCCATCGCTTATTCAATCCGGGGTATGCTCCATATCTTTTGCCATTCGGCGAAGGCCTGATGCAGTGCTCTTCGGACTTTCGATCAACATGGGAAACACTTGTCGAGGGTCTCAAGTCGCTTGATACGAAGTCATTCAACTACAGCGTTCTATGCGGTGCTTTAAATGAGATTTCGAAAACAGATGAAGCCTTGACCGCTAAACTGTTAGACGAAGCAGCCTCTGATGAATTGCTCCGTCCAATCATCGTGCTGCTCCATCCGCAAAAGAGCTTCTCCGATCAAGATTTCGAAAGATGCCTAGCAGCGCTTCGCGATACGGACAATCCACGTGGGTTTGAAGTATTGCTTTGGCGGGACGAGTATCAAGACGCAGGATCGGCGAGAGCGGAGCAACTCGCAAGCGTGATGGTTTCCAAGGAAGGTGGCAAGCGTTCCCTTCTGGAAGGGCTGTCAATGAGACTTCACGACAAGGAAGACGCAGAAGAGCTGTTTGGCAAAAGTTTGCGTAGCCTCGCGCTTCGAGCCGCCGCTAAACATATGCTCGAACACGACAACGATCCGGGCGGAAATAGTGATTATAGATTGACCAAAGTCCTTGGGCACTGCCTCAAGTACGATTGTGAAGACACGGCACTTGGAGAGTTGCTTGACAGTTTGTTTGATCCCGAAGATGGGGCTGCAATGCACTACTACAGGTTCGACTCTGCCGTTTCTACTATTATTAAGTACTTGTACGGCCCGTACCTAGCACGTGCTCTTCTTCAAGGCGAGATCAAGGATTACAAGCGCTTTCGCGCTTTTGAAGGAAGCTCACACTTCGAGAACCCGCTTTCGGGAGTTGAGCCAGCCAATCTTGTTGATTGGTGTCACAACGCAGGCGATGCGTCGGCTTGGGGCTTGGTGGCCCAGGCAATCTCGCCATTTGGAAGTAGTCGCAATGGTGAAATTGATAGCTTAACGGAACAAGGCTTGGCACTGATCAGCGCTTCGCCAAACCCGGTCGAGGTGCTCTCGATATTTGTCGACCAAATCGCTCCCATGAGTTGGTCTGGCAGTCGCGCAAACATCATTAGCCAACGGATAACAGCTCTTGAAGCAATCTCGGAGTTGGGAATCTCGGGGACGGCTGAGTACTTGGCAGAGGTAGTGCCAAATCTGAGGAAGATGGAACACGAAGAGCGAAATCGCGAAGCACAAAGAGACAGAGATGATGAGCAAAGGTTCGAGTGATCTCTACAAGCCTAGGTTTCCCGGATGTCGCGAATGGCAGCAAGGTGGGTTGCAAGCGCAACATCTTGATTGCCAGGCCAACGGCAGCAAAGGGCCGTGAGTACCAATCAAGTCTGGCGATTCGAGGTCTCAAGCGGACTCCAAGCAAACGTCAGGCTGCTTTTCCGGACGCCCGCCCGGTCACCCGCGATCCATCCGCAAAAGCAGCGGTGATGAACTCAGCAATACCGCTCCGGCCCGATCCATTGGGCGTCCGAATAACGGTCGCCATGCGCCCAGCCGACGGGAAGGACGGCCTCGATCCGTTCCAGGTCCGATTCTGTCAGCGTCAGCTCTGCACCCGAAACGCACTCGCGCAAATGATCGACCGAGCGTGTCCCGGGGATCGGGATGACATGGTCCCCCCGGGTCAAAAGCCAGGCATTGGCCAGCCCGGCGGCTGAAA
Organism: Allohoeflea poritis; assembly: GCF_027889715.1. GTDB lineage: Bacteria > Pseudomonadota > Alphaproteobacteria > Rhizobiales > Rhizobiaceae > Hoeflea_A > Hoeflea_A poritis. The sequence goes on along the minus strand of NZ_JAPJZH010000005.1, from coordinate 213,311 downwards.
TTCCCATCTCCGCGGCAAGGCGCCGGTACCCCTCGGTGATCCGCAGGTTCTCCGTCAGGTTCGGTTCCATGAAACGCGGGTTCTGGCCAAGGAAAGGCACATCGGCAATCCGCTGCGGGGTGATCGGATTGTCCGTCAAAAGCGAACGGCCGACGGGCGAGAAGGCGACAAGCGCGACACCGAGCTCGCCGCAAGCCTGCACGAGCCCGAGATCGGGAAAGCGGGTCGATAGCGAATATTCCGATTGAACGGCGGCGATCGGGTGAACCGCCATCGCGCGCCGCAGGGTCGACGGCGCAACCTCCGAAAGCCCGATCGCCCGGGTCTTGCCCTTCTCCACAAGCCGGCCGAGATTGGCCGCTATTTCTTCGGGCGTGAAGCGCGGATCGCGGCGGTGGGCATAAAACAGATCGACACAATCAACACCCAGCCGCCGCAGCGACGCATCCAGCTCCGCCTCAAGATGTTCCGCGGAATTGTCGAATGCGCGGTTGCCGTCGGCATCGCGGGTTATCGTTGCCTTGGTGGCGATCACGAATTCGTCGCGCGCACCGGGGTCGGCTTTCAAATAGGTCCCGATCGCATTTTCCGACTTGCCCATGCCATAGACATTCGCCGTGTCCAGATGGGTGACGCCGAGGTCACGACAGGCGTCCAGGATGGCATGGCTCTCGGCTTCATTCGTCGGTCCGTACATGTCGGAAAAGGACATCGCGCCGTAGCCGATCGCCGCGATATCCGGTCCGTTGACACCCAATTTACGCTTTTTCATTCTCGCTCCGAGTTCAGTTGCCGTGCTTGGCTGCGGTCTCCGCAGTCATCGGTCCCGTCAAACGCCTATCGCTTTCGCCACGGCCGGTCAAAGATCTGCTCAGGTTCCGTCCCGTCCGTTCTCGTCGTCGAACTCCTTGCTCATCACATCCGCCTGGATCATGCCCGGCTGGGCCATGCCGATGACACCGGAGGGCACGACCTCGCCGGTTTCCTCCGGCGCCTCGCTGGTGATGCGCCGCGCCAGGGCGATCGAGGCGACGACGATGCCAAGCGCCGCCAGCGAGAGCTGCAGCCCGCGACCGTCGGCAAGGAAGATCATGTTCGGAACCACAAGGGTGCCGAAGAACTGCCCCAGTTGCAGCAGGAATGCCATGGTGCCGCTGGCGGGAACAACCTGTCCCGGCTTGAGATGATCATTCGCATGGGCCGCGAGGATGGAATAGACCGGCAGGGTTGCCGCGCCGATCACGGCGAAGCCGATGACGATGCGCGAGGGCGCGGTATCGATGGCCATCCAGATCGCCGCGGCCGTGCACACGACGGCAAGCCCGATGACGACGTAACGCCGGTCGATCCGGTCCGAGATCCAGCCGACCGGATATTGCACCAGCGCCGCGGCAACCATGGCGACGACCAGGGCGCCCGAGGCCTGGGCATCGTTGAAACCGAGGCTGATGGCGTAGAGCGGCAAGGCGATGAACCAGCCGGCAACGCCGGCCCCCATGCACAAAATGCCGAGCACGGCCAGTGGCGAGACGCGGTAGAGCTTGCGCACCGGCATGTTTTCCGGCGCGCTGTATTCCGGCGCCCGGTTGACCGACAGCAGCAGCGGCACGATGGCCGCCGACATCAGGATCGACGTCAGCCCGAAAAGCACGCTGCCCGAGGGATCGGGCACCGCCACCATGGCCGTGCCGAGCGCCGGGCCCGCCGTCTGGATAATGAAGTAGATCGACAGGACCTGCGCGCGGATATGGTTGCCGGTCTTGGCGTTGAGCCAGCTTTCGGTAATGACATAGAGCCCCGGAAAACATGCGCCCGCCAGAAACCGCATTGCCGCCCAGCTGACCGGATCGCTGGTCAGCAGGTGCACGATTGCCGCCACCGAGACCATCGAGGCCAGCGCCGAGAATACCCTGATATGGCCGACCCGCTCGATCAGCATCGGCGTCGCGATCGTGCCCAACAGGGCCCCCAGCGGATAGCATGCCTGCATGACCGAGATCGTGAAATCGGAAAAACCGATGGTCGCGCCGCGGATCGTCAGCAGCGTGACCAGCAGCCCGTTCGCCACCATCAGCATGAACATGCCCAGAAACAGGGCCCAGTTCTCTTTCAAGGCGCGCCACATGCGGCGTTCTCTCCAACGATCGGGTGCGGGTGCCGGATCGGCCGCAATTGCCGCCAGACACATTGAATCGCCATTATCACAAGGCGAACCGCATGGCGATGGGAGAATTCGGCCACTGCACTTTTTGGCGCGGTCGAAATGGGCGGCATCTGCCGCGCCCGTTGTTTACCGCCGAAGATCCCGCCTTGGCGCGCGGTATCCCGTGCGCAATCGTGCCGGTATCTTCACAAGCAGCCCATCGTGGCCTACCAATGTTGAATATCCGTCGTTTGGGGGCGCTTTATGCTTCGGAAATTCAGGCTTTTACTTCACTTTACCCTGTTGATCGTCCTTTGCGGGACCCTTGTTTCGCTGGCGTTACCTTCAGCGCAGGCACAACTTCTTCCGGGTTCCGGCGCCTCGAAATCCGAAGACGCAGCGCCCGACGGCATGGGGTCGCTGCTCGAGGAGGCGCGCAAGGACGGCTCGACGGTGATCATTGTCAGGCCGGGGGACGATCCGGCGCAGACGGATGCCGATCAGGCGGCGAGCCGGGCCGAGCTCTTCTACCAGGCCCGCACGCGCATTGAGGAAGTCGTCGCCAGCGTTCCGACGCTGTGGCCGAATATTCAGGAAACACTGAGGCTGGCCAGCCCGGACGGGTCCTATTTCTGGATCATCCGGGCCGTGGGAACCGCATTTCTCGGGCTGTTCTTCGGGCAACTCGCCATCCGGCCGATCCTGCGATGGGGCCGCGATCATTTTCGCTTCATGTACGACCCCGATCCGCAGACCACCGCCGACAAGGCCAAATATCTGATCTTCCGCGTCGTACTGGCGCTGGTCTATATCGCCATTTTCTTCGTCATGGCGATGGCCGTCGCCTTCATACTCGACACCGGACACGAACCGTCGCGGCGCATCATTTTCGAGATCGTGCTGGCCTATCTGTTCTATCGGACCATGATCCGCGCGGTCTCCTGGAACCTGTTCGCCTATGACGCACCGAACCACCGGATCGTCAACCTGACCGATGAGGAAGCGGTTCGCATCCATCGCGACTGGGGCGTGGCGGTCGCAGTCGTGGTGGTCTTCGCCGCCGTCGCGCGATCGCTCAGCTTCATCGGCACGGAACAGAATTATGCCGGACTGACGGTCGAGAACATCCTGTTCATCCAGATCTGCACCGCCTGTTTCGCCACACTGGTGCTGCTGGTTCTCGACATCAAGGACTGGAAGATCTGGCAGCATATCTTCGCGCCCCGCGCCCAGAGCGCCTGGCTCTACCGGTTCCGCACCAGCTTCGCGCGCCTGGTGCCCGTCATCTTCCTGGTCTACATGCTGGTCGCCCTCGGGGTTTTCGTCTACCGGCTCGCGCTGGGACTTTCCAACCCCGGCACGGTCATCGCCGCGCCTTTCGTCGTCTTCTGGGCGGCGCTGATTTCCTACGGCATCGTGATCATTGTCATCCAGGCCCTCTATGACAGGCGCATCCGGCTGTTCGAGGAACGGGCCGCTGCCGAGCAGGAACGCCTGGCCAAGGAAGCCGGAAATGTGGACACCGTTGCCGGCGAGGAGATGGTTGTCGGCCCGTCGAGCGCCAATTTCGAGTACCAGCCGATCTTCAAACCCTTCTTCGAGATGGCCGCGATGGCCATCATCGCCACCATCGCCGTTGCCGAGCTCGTCCGCAGCTGGGGCGTGGACCTGAACAGCGAGGGCAATTTCTGGGCTTCGCTGCTCGACATCGTCCTCGCAACCGTCCTTTGCTGGCTCGCCTATCGCGCCGTTTCCGTCTTCATCGACAAGCGGCTGGAAGAGGAAGGCGGGCCGCCCGAAACCGACGCCGAGGAGATCGGCGGCGAAGGCGGCGGCGCCGGCGCGACGCGCGTCGCGACCCTTTTGCCGATCATGCGCTACATGATGATCATCGTCCTGTTTTCCATCGCAGTGATGATCGTGCTGTCGCGCCTCGGCTTCGACATCGGCCCCATCTTCGCCGGCGCCGGCGTCGTCGGCATCGCCGTCGGCTTCGGCGCGCAGACCCTGATCCGGGACATCTTCTCCGGCGCGTTCTTCCTGCTCGACGATGCGTTCCGCAACGGCGAATATGTCGAGATCGACGGCATCAAGGGCACGGTGGAGAGGATCTCGATCCGCTCCTTCCAGCTTCGCCACCATCTGGGCGCGCTGCACACGATCCCCTTCGGCGAAATCAAGCGGCTGACCAACTTCTCTCGCGACTGGGTGCTGATGAAGCTGCCGCTGCGCGTCACCTATGACACCGACGTGGAGAAAGTCCGCAAGCTGGTGAAAAAGCTCGGCCAGGAGCTGATGAACCATCCGCAGATCGGCCACACCTTCATGCAGCCGCTGAAGTCTCAAGGCGTCTACAAGATGGAAGACTCCGCGATGATCATCCGCGTCAAGTTCATGACCAAGCCCGGCGAGCAGTTCGTCACCCGCAAGGTCGTCTATGAATCCATCCAGGACCTCTTCGCCCGCGAGGGCATCCACTTCGCCCACAAACAGGTGACGGTCCGCCTCGAGGATGGCAAGAGGGCCGATGACCTGACCGAGGACGAAAAGAAGGCGGTTTCGGCAGCGGCACGAACGATCATCGACGAGGAACAGGCCGCGGCGCTGGCGTCAAAGGGTGGAGCGGGCGCTGGCGATCGGTGATGGAATCGTTGGTATTCTGAAAACGAAATTACACTTCGAACTTGTCGAAACGATCAAGCAAAGGCAGAGAACCCTAAATCGACTATCGGACCAATGACACTTTAATCTTGCTGCATAAGACGGCTGACGTCTATGGCTTTGGGTTGCCTCAGCACTCTATTCGTCGACTTGAAGCGCATGCGGTATGTTCTCGAATAGCTCAGTCTCCTCAAAATGTTCAAGATCGAGTTGGCGAACTTCATCCTGACGAGAAAACACCACACTAGCAGCGTCATTCAGCAGTTCGTCAAGCGGTGTCCTAACTAGGAGGCGTTCACTCACCTGATGACCAAGTACTCCCATCAGGTCAATAGTGACGGGAAGAACGTATTCTCCTTGGTCCTGATAGCCCGTCATAAGTTCCTTATCAAACCTGTACTCGTCCCAATGTGCGAGGGCTGTTCCGGAGCCGCCGTCCAACTCGACCTCCATTTCTTCGAGTGTGGCTAACTGACTTACCGCTTTGCGCTTGAACTTGCCCGTCTTTCGGCTAAATAGCCCATCCCACTCGTCCCAACCAATTCCGAGTGAATGTCCGATCTCGTGGATGATGGTACCTGCGATCTCATTTTCAGTAAATTGCGCAAGATACTTGGTGTTGAACTCCACTCGCCCATATCGAACACCATCTTTCGCATAGGGTTTATAGGCGCGCGCGATCGTATTGCTACTTTGTGTGAAGATGCCCAGACGAATAACGATGGAGTAATTTGGTACTACAAAGCGATTCCAAAAATTGCACGCTATTCGCGCCCCAGTTTTGAGTCGCTGCCCCATGTCAGCAGTGATTTTGTAGGTAATCAGATTCGCCGGGCCAACAGGTTTCTTCTTTGGATTCGAAATATCACGGGCCCGTAACAGCCAAGAAATCGTGTGCTGGATAGTCTGCAGCCTCGCCAGCTCTTCTTCCGTGAGCGTACGGCTTATGATTTGGAGCTGAGCTGCTTCGGATTTCAACACCTCGATCAATCCATTAATGGTCTTCGCCTCGCCAACGGCCGACAGAGGCTTCGCATTCGAAGTGTCTTCCTCTGTTCTTTGTTCCTCAAGCACCCGCATTATGCGACTCTCAGTTGGCCTCTCTTCACTTGCCACAAAACCGATCGGCAGGTCTCGGCCCCAAGAATTGAAGAAACTAAGGTTCGTTGCTGCTTCCACTTCTTCCAAAGTGGCAGGGTAGTCGTCTGGAGACGAACCTTTCGGAGCACCCTGCGGGATGAGAAAGCAATCGATATGAACTTTTGATGGGGTATCGTAGGGATAGGAGTGCGGATCAACGATGATGCAGAAGTATTTCTCCGGAACAGGAAGGTACTTGCCTTGTCCACGATAAATCGATGGGGGATCCTCACCGAAAACCGGCCCGACGATCACCCATACATGATCCTTTCCATCCTCATCTTTGACTTTGCGGATCGCGGTCTCGAGCTTTAGCCAAACGCCACCATTGAGCGATCCGTATTGCGGACTCATATTCGACATCATAAATGTCTCCATTTGCGCGAGACGTCCAAACTGCCGATTGGTTACCTCATTGGGTGTCATGTGCCCGACGTTAAGCTGAATTCCACCAAGTCTCCCAAATGTTCTTTTGCCAATGCGATGTTCTTCATCGAGTCGCATGTCATCGTAGTAGTGGAGCGGTCGTGCATAGTCGACGTCTCGGTCAGCATCGGCCACCCGGTACGCTGACCAAGCTGGCTGAAGCCTTTCCGAGCAAAAACCCACCACATAACCTTGGTTAACAAGTATCTGAATGGGACGGGAATCGTCTAGATTCTGGGGCGCACCACGCCATAGATGTATATCGATGAGATGTGCCTGGCTATCGCACAAGGGGTGAATTGATGTATTGTCCATCTGAGGTTCCATTCACGACCGTTTTCGTATGATCGAATCTCGATAACTCAATGACGGCTAGCAACTAATGCAGCCTCATTAGAACTTCACTATAGATTGCATAATTGATCGCAGCAACAATTTATTATTGTGTAGTAGTCTCCAAAAAAACACTCCAAAGATGTAGAGACAAATCTGTGGTTCACTTGAAATAATGATATGTTGTTGTGTGCAGCAGAGACAGATCCAAGACCTGATGCGGTCGCCGGAACTGAAAAGGGAACCTGCAAAACAAGCTATTCAGGCCACCATAAAGAAAACCCCGCCGCGTTGAACACGGCGGGGCCACGTTACCCGCTATGCGCACCCGCTATTCGGCCGCATCGACCTTGAGCACACCGCGGCGGATCTGGTCTTCCTCGATCGATTCGAACAGGGCGCGGAAATTGCCTTCGCCGAAACCCTCATCGCCCTTGCGCTGGATGAATTCGAAGAAGATCGGACCGATCACCGTCTTGGAGAAGATCTGCAACAGGATCTTGGTCATGCCGCCATCGATCACGCCCTCTCCGTCGATCAGGATGCCGTGCCGCGCCATGCGGTCGAGCGGCTCGTCATGGCCGTTCACCCGCTCATGGGATTTCTCGTAATAAGCTTGCGGCGGGCCGGGCATGAATTTCAGGCCGTTTGCCGCCAGCGCGTCGGTCGCGTCGTAAATGTCTTCCGTGCCGACGGCGATGTGCTGGATGCCCTCGCCCTTGTATTTCCGCAGATATTCCTCGATCTGGCTCTTGTCGTCGGTCGATTCGTTGAGCGGGATGCGGATCTTGCCGCAGGGGCTGGTGATCGCCCGCGACACCAGGCCTGTCAGCTTGCCCTCGATGTCGAAGAAATGGATCTGCTTGAAGCCGAACATCTCGCGGTAGAAATCCCACCACTTGTCCATATTGCCGCGGAAGACATTGTGGGTCAGGTGGTCGAGATAGTAAAAGCCGACGCCGGTGGGTTTGGGATCGCGCCCGCCGAGCCAGTCGAATTCGGCGTCATAGGGCGAACCCTTCTCGCCATAGGTGTCGATGAAATAGAGCAGCGATCCGCCGATGCCGACGATGGCCGGTGCGTCGAGCGCCTTGTCGTCGCCCTCATAGGGCGTCGCGCCCTTCGAGACAGCATGGTCGAAAGCATGCTTGGCATCAACGACACGCCAGGCCATGGACGGCGCGCACGGACCGTGCAGGTCGATGAAACGGTCGGCGAAGGAGCCCTTCTCGGCATTCAGGATGTAGTTGACGTCGCCCTGGCGCCACACGGTGATGTTTTTCGTCTTGTGGCGCGCGACCGGCGCGTAGCCCATCCGTGTGAACAGCGCTTCCAGCTTCTCGGGCTCCGGGTGGGCGAATTCGACGAATTCGAACCCGTCGGTGCCAGCCGGATTCTCGTCGCTGATTGTTGCCGGCGGCGCATTGTGCGGAAACGGACCCATGGGAGCACTCCTCGTTTGGTTTTACTTGTTTGATTGGATGTCATTATCGCGCAAAATCTCCGCACAATGCTTGCAATATGCGCTTCCATATGAGATATTTTGCATACTTCACGCAATTTTTTACCATAAGACGCACAATATATGCTCGATCAATTCGACCGGAGAATCCTCGAGGAACTGCAGAAGGACGCGCGGCTGACCAATGGCGACCTTTCCGAGCGGGTCAATCTCTCGCCGTCGCAATGTTCGCGCCGGCGTATCCGGCTGGAGGAGGAGGGCTATATCAGGGGATATTTCGCCGGCCTCGACCGCAACCGGCTCGGCCTCGGCATCGTCAATATCATCACCGTCACGCTAGACACCCACAACCGCGACAATGCGCAGCGCTTCGCCGAGCTGGTGAACCGGCTGCCGGAGGTGCTGGAAGCGCACACGCTGACCGGCGAGATGGACTATATGCTCAAGGTGGTCACCGCCGACCTGAAGGCGCTGTCCGGCTTCGTCAACGACATTCTGCTGCCGCATGAATCGGTGCGGCACGTCAAATCCGCCATCGTTCTGGAGACGCTCAAGGATACCCACGTCCTGCCGCTGGAATGATCCTGGAACGGCGGTGAAATACGGGATTTGCAGGTTACATTGTGTTGGCTCTGGACAGTTACAAAATAAAGCCGTTGCATGCGCCCGCCTCGAATGACGCAACAATGAAAGAAGGAAGACAACAGGGATACGATAAAGGCGCGAAGACGCCGCCGCCGAATGTGGGCCACGCGATTGCGGCCAGCCATCAATCATAACGATATGGATATGCAATTGGCGGTATTTTTCATTTTACCTTCCCGATTCAAGCTGCTTTCATGGCGACAATGCGATGGACGATGCGGCAGGCAAGGGTGACCTGGTAAGTGGATATGTCTTCGCCGAACAGACGGCCGAAAGCCGGCAGGGCCTCGAAGCCGCCGCGCAAAAGCCCGACCATCTCGAATTGCAATGTGAATCGTGCCGGCCAGGATGTGCTCCGCCGCCACATTCATGATGAATAACGTTTCTCGGATCTCAGGGAGGATACTGATGAAGAAACGCACACTACTGAAAACGCTCGCCGCTGCCGCGGTGGTTACCGCCGGACTTGGCGCAAGCGCCCTGCCGTCGCTTGCCCAGGAAGTCACGCTGAGGCTGCACCAGTTCCTGCCGCCGCAGGCCAACGTGCCGAAGAACGTGCTGATGCCATGGGCGGAAAATATCGAAAAGGCCTCCGACGGACGCATCAAGGTCGAAGTGTTCAGCGCCATGGCGCTTGGCGGCACGCCGCCGCAGCTTATCGATCAGGCCCGCGACGGTGTCGTCGACATCGTCTGGACGCTTCCCGGCTACACGCCCGGCCGCTTCCCGCGCGCCGAGGTTTTCGAACTGCCCTTCATGATGACAAATGCCGAGGCCGGCTCCCGCGCCTACTGGGAACTGTTCGAATCGGACATGAAGGACAACGATTTCAAGGATCTGAAGATCCTCGGCACCTGGATGCACGGCCCGGGCATGTTCCACGTTCAGGGCGATGGCATCAGCAAGCTTGAGGACATGCAGGGCAAGAAGCTGCGCGGACCGACCCGCGTGATCAACGGCCTGCTCTCCGAGATGGGCGCAACGCCCGTCGGCATGCCGGTCCCGGCCATTCCCGAGGCGCTCTCCAAGGGCGTCATCGACGGCACGGTGATCCCGTGGGAAGTCACGCCGGCGCTGAAGATTCCGGAGCTTGTCAACACGCATACCGAGTTCTCCGGCGACAAGGCGCTCTATACGGCTGTCTTCGTGCTGGCCATGAACAAGGCGAAATATGACAGCATGCCGGACGATCTGAAGAAGATCCTCGACGACAATTCAGGCCTCGAGTTCTCCGCCTTCGCCGGACGCACGATGCAGGAATTCGACGCGCCGGGCCGGGCCGCCGCCGAAAAGACGGACAACACGATCATCGTCCTTGACGAGGCAGAGGTTGCCCGCTGGAAGGAGGCCTCCAAGCCGGTCGTCGACAACTGGATCGCCGAGATGGATGCCAAGGGCATCGACGGCCGCGATCTTTACGAGCGCGCCCAGGCAGCGATCGCAAAGAACACGAAATAGGTTGACCGGCGACGGGGCGGGGCACGGCAATTGCCCCGCCCCGTCGCATCATTGTCGGGCAAAGTCCCGCATCCGGGTTTTCAACACTGCGGCTTTCCATGATGTAACCGGCGCAATATGCTGCTGCCGGGACGGCGGTCATGACCGTCAGGCAACCGCGGCATAGCCGGATGACAAGGGGCCGGAAGGGATACATCAATGTCTGAGCGTATCGAACGCTGGGTCGAGACACTGGCGCGCATGACCGCTCTGGCGGGCGGACTTGTGCTGACCGCGCTGGTCGTCGTCACCGTCGTTTCGGTCACGGGCCGCTCACTGGTTTTTGCCGGCCTCGCGCCGGTGCCCGGAGATTTCGAGCTCGTCGAGGCCGGCACCGCCTTTGCCGTCTTCGCCTTCCTTCCCTGGTGTCACCTGCGGCGCGGCAATGCCGTCGTCGAGGTCCTGACAATGCATTTCAGCGACACCGCCAACCGCTTCATCGAGGTCGTCGCCAATTTCATGATGATGCTGCTCGCCATCCTGATCTGCTGGCGTCACTGGCTCGGCACCATGGACAAATACAGCTACCAGGAAACCACCTTCATCCTGCAGTTCCCCATCTGGTGGGCCTATGCGGCCGGCCTGTTCGGGGCCGTCGTTTTCGTCATCGTTTCGCTCTGGTGCTTCTGGCGCAGCATCCGAGAATACCGGGCCGGCTCGAATGTTCCGATCAGCGGGGAACTGTCGTGAGCAATCTAGAAATCGGCATCTGGTCGTTTCCCGTCCTGCTGCTCCTGATCTTCCTGCGCATTCCGATCGGCCTTGCCATGCTGGCGGTCGGCGTGCTCGGCAGCTACATGATCAACGGCTCGTTCCTGATGATATTCGGGCAATTGAAGAACCAGACCTACGGCACCTTTTCCAGCTACTCGCTGTCGATCGTGCCGCTGTTCCTGCTGATGGGCCAGTTCGCACGGCTCGGCGGCATGTCGACCGCGCTGTTCAATGCCGCCGAAACCTGGCTCGGCCACCGGCGTGGCGGTGTTGCGATGGCCGCCGTCGGCGCCTGCGCCGGCTTCGGCGCCATCTGCGGCTCGTCCCTTGCCACCGCCGCCACCATGGGTCAGGTCGCCCTGCCGGAGCTCAAGCGCTACGGCTTCTCCGGCCCGCTCGCCACCGGAACGCTGGCCGCCGGCGGCACGCTCGGCATCCTGATCCCGCCATCGGTGGTGCTTGTCATCTACGCCATCCTGACCGAGCAGAACATCGCCAAGCTCTTCGTCGCCGCCGTCATTCCGGGCATCCTCGCCGCCGTCGGATACATGCTGGCGATTTCGCTTTATGTGCGCATATGGCCGAACTCCGCCGGAACGCGCGAGCGCGTGCCCTATAGCGAACGCTTCCGCGCCCTGCTCGGCGTCTGGCCGGTGCTTGCCGTCTTCCTGCTGGTGGTCGGCGGCATCTATATGGGTATCTTCACCCCGACCGAGGCCGCCGCCGTCGGCGCCGCCGGAACCGGTCTGATCGCGCTGTTCAATCGCGGCCTGACCTGGGTAACGCTCAAATCCTCGATCCTCGACACCGCCAATTCCACCGGCATGATCTTCCTGATCATCCTGGGCGCGGCCATCTATAACGGCTTCCTCGCACTGTCGCAGTTGCCACAGGAGGCAGCGCTTTACGTCACCGAACAGGGTTTTTCGCCCTGGCTGGTGCTGTCGATCATCCTGCTTTTATACCTGATCTTCGGCTGCGTGATGGATTCGCTGTCGATGATCCTGCTCACCGTACCGATCTTCTTCCCCATCGCCATCGGCCTCGATTTCGGCCTGTCGCCGGAGGAATTCGCACTCTGGTTCGGCATTCTGGTGCTGATCGTCGTCGAGGTGGGGCTGATAACGCCGCCGGTCGGAATGAACCTCTTCGTCATCAATTCGATGGCGCCCGACATTCCGCTTGCCCAGACCTATCGCGGCGTCTTCCCCTTCGTCGCCACCGATCTCATCCGGGTGATCATCCTGGCGCTGTTCCCGTTCATCACGTTGGGGCTGGTGCGCTGGTTGTACTGACTAATCCCTGATCCACCCGTCGGCGAAGGCGATGCGCTCGCATCCCGTAAAACGCCGGATACGCTCAAGCTCGGCCTCGAGCCGGTCGAAACGCCCGCGCCCAAGCCGCACTTTCGGCTCGAGCCACAGCGCCGCGATATCGAGCACGCCGGCATCGCGCCGGCATTTCATGTCGATACGCCCGATCAGCCGATCGCCCTCCAGAAGCGGAAAGACGTAATAGCCGTATTTCCGTTTATGCGCGGGAACGAAGACCTCGATCCGGTAGTTGAAGCCGAAGAGCCGTTCGGCGCGCTTGCGGTCGCGGATCATCGGATCGAACGGGCTGAGCACGCGAATTCGGCGCGGCGCCTCACCGGCCTCCCGAACCTGCTCGGCAAGTTCGGGCCGGGCAAAAACCTTGTGGGACCGCCCGTCCGCCGTCTCCAGGGCAACGGTGACAAGGTCCTTTCCCGACCGCTGTGCACACCAGGCCTTGGCTTCGGCCGGGCTAACGACGTCCCAGAAAGCGGCGATCTCGCCGGACGTCGCAAAGCCGAGGCGCTCGAGAGCGCTCGAACAGGCCCAGTCGATGGTTTCGGCCTCGTGCGGCGTGTGCTGTCGATGCTCCTCCCCGATCACCCGCTCGGCAAGGTCATAGACCTTCTGGAAACCCTCCCGCCGGCACACCGCCAGCCTCCCGGTGCGCCAGAGATATTCCAGCGCCGTTTTGGAAGGGTGCCAGTCCCACCAGCCGCCATTCGTCTTCTCCTCGTCCTCGCCCATCTCGCGCGACATGGCGGGGCCGTTCTGCCCGATATGCGCAAGCACATCGTCGAATTTCTCTTCAAAGCCGTCGCGGCGCCATTTTCGCCACTGCTCCTTCAGACGTTCCTCGTGGCGCTCGAAGCGCATCCGCCAGTGCGGATAGAACCGTGTCGGAATGATCGCCGCGTCATGAGTCCAGTGTTCGAACAGCGATCGCTCCTTCTCCAGAAGCGATTTAAGCTGCTTCGGCCGGTAGCACTGCCGGCGCGAAAACAGGATCAGGTCATGCGCCCGCGCGACCGTGTTGATGCTGTCGACCTGCACGAAACCGATCCGCTCGATCAGCGCCTGCAGTTCCGGCAACGCGACACGTCTGGACGGATCATCCGCGAGCCCGTGCCGGTCCAGGAACAGGCGCCGTGCATCGGCATTTGTGAGACGCATTGGAGTATCGGTTTCAGACGCTGGCATCCTGGCGGGTCTCTGGCTGGAAACAAAACAGGAACAAACGATAATACGAGTCGCGCGCCTGGAAAAGGGCTTACACGCCCGTTGCAATAATTTTTTGTCCGGCTAGGCTCCTGCCGAGCAATGGGCCGGGCCGTTTGACCGGTCGGGAAAGGCACGCCGTGCACAATCTTCTGCTGCGCCAGAATCGCAACTATCGGCTTTTGTTTACAGGAAGCGCCCTGTCCAATCTCGCCGACGGCATCGCCGCGCTCGCCTTTCCATGGCTGGCGACAATGATCAGCAGCAATCCGATGCATATCGCGATCGTTGCCTTCGCAACGCGGCTGCCCTGGTTCCTGCTTGCCCTGCCGGCCGGCGTCATTACGGATCGGGCCGACCGGCAAAGACTCATGGTCGGCGCCGACATCATCCGCCTGCTCCTGAGCCTCGGCGTTGTCGGCATCATCCTCGGTTCCCCGGCATTGCCCCTGGCCGAAGACAGCACACTTCGGCTGCCGATGATCCTGGCGCTCGCCTCGGTCGCATTCCTTATCGGCACGGCGGAAGTGTTTCGCGACAACACCGCCCAAACGGTTCTTCCCATGCTCGTCGAGCCGAAGGATCTGGAAAGCGCCAATGGCCAGATCTGGAGCATCGAGCAGGTCATGGGCTCGTTTGTCGGCCCGCCGGTGGCCGGTCTTTTGATCGCGCTGGCCGTTCCAGCCCCCTTCGGGTTCGACGCCCTGATGTTTGCCCTGTCGGCCTGGTGCCTGTGGCTGATCGCCTTCCCGCTCAGAAAGGAAATCCGGGTACCCGCCGGCTTCCTCTCCGAGTTCAGGGACGGCCTGCGCTGGATTGTCGGCAATACGCTTATCTTGAGGCTTGCCGTCATGCTCGGCATCCTCAACGCGCTGCACACCATGACCCTGACCATACTCGTGCTGTTCGCGCAGGAAGTGCTCCTTGCCTCCGCCTTCGGCTATGGTCTGCTGCTGACAGCGGGCGCCGCCGGCGGTGTTCTGGGCGGGCTGGTGTGCCCCGCGATCGCGCGGCGGATCGGCAACGGCCCGAGCCTTCTGATCGCCCTGGGCATTTTTCCGCTTCCCTATCTGGTGATTGCCGGAACCTCTTCTTCCTATCTCGTCGCCACGGCACTGTTCGTGGAAATGCTGGCCGCGCTGTTGTGGAACGTCGTGACGGTCTCCTACCGCCAGCGCGTGATCCCGAACACGCTTCTCGGCCGGGTCAACGGCATCTACCGTTTCCTGGGCTGGGGTATGATGCCGCTCGGTGCGCTCGCCGGCGGCTGGATTGTTTCGGTCGCGGAGATCGACCTCGGCCGGGAAACCGCCCTGCGGCTGCCTTTCCTGTGCGCCGCCTTCGGTTGCGGCCTATTGCTCATATACGGCGCTCTCAAGCTCAGGTTTCCCCGGCAAGGCTCTGACTGACACGCTCTAACATCACGGCAAATCACAATAATCGCGTTTCTGTGAGTTTTCGCACATACAGACAAAATTTCGCCATGCAGCATCTGTGATCGCAGATGTCCTCAAGGGTGAAATTGATGAAGTACCGGGCGGAAGAAGAAATCAACGTCGAAATATTGCGTAACGCCTACACAGCCTGGCACGAGACCGGGGGCGACACGGCGGTCTGGGCCGAGGTTTTCGCGGACCGGATCGATTGGGGGTCCTCCGCGGAAGCCATGCCTGAACTTGTCTTCACGCGCCAGCGCGCGCCGAAGCAGGAAGTCATCGACTACTACGAAGAGCTGGCGAACGACTGGTCCATGGAGTTCTATCGCGTCAATGAATTCATCGCCCAGGGCCAGCGTGTCATCGCCTTCGGAGAGTGCTCCTTCACCCACCGTCGCACCGGCCGCAATGTCACCGGCCCGAAGATCGACCTTTGGCTGTTCGAGGACGGCAAGGCGACGGAATTCATGGAGTACTGACGGACCCGCTCTAAAGGGAACAGCTCAACCGGCTCTGCGCCCTGCCCACGACCGCGTCAAAGTGCTTGCGCGTGTGGTTTCTGTGGCCGGTCTCGACGTGAGACCAGATCTCCTCGGGGTCCGCTCCCATGGAAACAAGCGTGTTGATCGTGAAGCTCCAATAGGGCCCGAACTGCGCGATCATTCCGCGCCCGAGATAATCGTACAGAACCGGCAATGCACCCTCGGCCGACCTGCCGAGGCGGCACAGCCCACCCATGCCGGCGAGATAGGGCACCCGCCATTCGGGACGCGCACCGCCGCGATCCGGTTTCAGCCGGTGCGCATCCTCAATCAGGTAAAGAAATGTCGGCACGGCGTCCTGACCGAAATGCGTGAGCGAAACCAAAGCGCTGGCAGCGCGGACCCGTCGTTCACGATCCCTGGCCAGAGCCTCCAGCTCTTTCCGATAGGGAGCGACTGCATGATCCGGCAGCAGGGAGATCGCGCCCGCGACGAAACTGAGACGAAATCCAGAGAGGTTGGGGATCGACGTCCGCGCATCGACATCCGTCTCAAAAAGCCGCCGAAACAGGAGGGCCGCAAACAAGCGGATTTGTTCCGAGGTGACGACCTCGGCGTTGACAATCGCTGCAATGTCATTCGGCGCCGGAAAACGGTCGTCCTGCAGCAGACGCAGTGCAAGCGCCACGTCCTGCTGCTCTGGTTTCCTGCTCCCGTTTAAGCCGTCGAAATAATGATCGATCAGGTCAATCTCCGACGGCGTTGGCGCGGACGACTTTGTCAGGGCGGCGCTTATCAGACGCCGCGTTTCGGTATCTCGGCCACCCGTTTCCAGGCTCAGTTTCAAATCGAGGACATCGTACAGCACGGGTTCAAGCGGTGGAGCTTCCGCATATTGGCGCACACCGCCCAGAAATTTCGGCTGCCGCAGGAAGCCGGGCACCAACTCCAGCCCGTAGCCGCCGGCATAGGTCGGGGCCAGGATCGGCGCCAGAAGATCGACACGGACGCCGGTCTTTCTGTACATCTCCGTAAATCCATTACTGTCCTTGACCCAAAGCGACAAGCGATGGGCTCCGATCGTCTCGGCTTGAAAACGAAGACCGACCTCCCGGTCCGCCGGCATTCTACGGAGATGATTCCGGACGAGGATGGCATCCGCGCGCGCAACCGGGACGGGCTCTCCCACAAGGCAGAAGCCTTCGGCCATTTTCTGCCGTATCAGGTCTGAAGGCTTGGTTCGCGATTTGCCCTTGCCTTCGCCTGGAACCGTGAAACCACCATTGCCTTCCAGCAAGGCGGTATGTGCGCACGAACCAAGGTCTTCGAACGAATATTCCATCCCCGAAAGCTGATGGGGCAGCGCCTGCGACCCGAGATCGGAGTTGGCTATGACAACACGCTCGGCCTGACCGTTTAACAGCATCCGCTGGCACAGATCGCCACATGCCACACCGCGGTTGTGTCCGTACCGGACTATGGCGAAAGTATCGAAGGGCCCGGAAATTTTTTCCGAATGATGATCGTCGGCAACAAGCCTTTCGGCGATGCCGTTCAGTCTCTTGTTTTCCAGGTAGGGTGGGATCGCCAGAAGCCCGACCGCGACCGCCAAACAGATCAGCCAATGCAGTTTCCCGCCAAAAAGGCGCGAGAGCAGGCGCACAAGCCAGGCCAGCAGAAGAACCAGAAAAAGCGTGGGAATGACGGCCATGGCAAGGAACAGGGGCAACCCGACAAAACTGATCCCCGCAAGGATAGCGACAGCCGCCCCGAACGATGTCAGGCTGAACGCGGCAATAGCGCCCAATATGATGAGGAAAACGACAAATCTCATCTGCCAGCAACCAGCACACCTTTTGGTTGAACAGATGATTGCATAGTCACCGAGGCGTTAATGAAATGAGTGTGGGCCGGTCCGAAACAGAAGTCCTTTTGGAGCGTGCTTACCGCAACCTCAATGTTCGCCCGGTTCATGGAGTACGCACTTCCATCTGTACGTCCGCGGCCGCGCGGACAGCCAATCATGATTGGCCCCGCCGACCGAATGGGCGTGCCGTCCGACCCGGAGCTCTCGCATCGCTTTGAGGGGCCGGCTGTTCCGGCCGCCAACCACTGCCCCTATTTTGGCGTATGACGACGACACACAGGGCCGCGGCAAATATCGCGAGATCGGCCCACAGAACAATCGAGCCCGGCAGTCCGATGGATGCCAGATGCGCCAATTGACCCGAGATCAGCCTGACTTGTGACAGGCCCGCAAGCCCGGCCGAACCGATAATGCCGGCCAGAAACGGGATGACGGTAATGCCGGCCACGATGGTCGTGGAAAGCAGCACCGTGGCGTGCACCGCGGCAATCTTGGCCACCAGCCAGGCAGCCCGACGCATGCCGTCCCAGCCGCTCAGCACCGGAAACTCGACGACGCACAGAAAAATGATGAAGATCAGCAGGAAAGCCAGAAGGCCCGGCGGCTGCACGTAGAGCAAACCCAGACCGAAATTAGCGCCCCAGAAATTGCGCATGCCGATTAGAAAAGGAGCACTGCCGACAAACCACAATATGGCTGCGACGGACCATCCGGGACTGATCTCCAGCCAACGGACACGAAGATGAACGGCTCGCAGGATGAGGATGCCGATCAGGAAAATCACCGGCGGTTTTGCGATCATGCCGATGACAGCGGCAAGCGCGCCGCACGCCCCGCCGGTTGTCTGACAGGAGGACACACTGACGATAGCGATCAGAATAAGCGGAAACGTGTAAAGGAAGATAATAAGCAGGGCGACCCAGATAAGGATCGCGCGCCGGAATTGACTTCTGTCCATTGCACCGCCCGTACAACAATATTTAGTTGTATATGGGAATAAATGCAATTTATTGACGAACCCTTACCGGGGCCGTCGGTCAAGTTCCCGTACGGTTCACGAATTTCGAGGAATCGAGAAGGCGCCAGACCTCCTGCTCACCAAAGCCGCGAATCTGCCGTGTGCCAAGACTGTCCATCTCGAACTGCTCGCGCAGCACCACCGCCATGTCGTCCTGCACGCTGATCTGCATCGGTTCGGAAAATTCCTGCAGCCTCGAGGCAAGATTCACCGCCGGGCCGAAGATGTCGTAGACATATTTCTGGATACCGACAACCGAGCCGACCACGGCTCCGGTCGCCAGCCCGATGCGGCAGCGCCACTGGTTCGGATGGCTGCTGTTGCGCCGCTCCAGATAGCGGATAAAGCGGATGGCCGCATTGGCGGCCGCCTTTGCATGATCGGGCGTCGGATCGGGAAGACCCGCGACCGTGATATAGGCGTCGCCGATGGTCTTGATCCGTTCGCAGCCGAACTGTTCGCCGATGCGGTCGAAGGCGCTGTAGATATCGTTGAGCTCAGTCACGGTGACGCTCGGATCGGCGGATGCGACCATGTCGGTAAAGCCGACGAAATCAAGCATCAGGACCGAGACCGGGTCATAGAGCTGCGGCGTGACAACGCCGAAGGTCTTGAATTCCTCATAGACGGCACGCGGCATGATATTGAGCAGCAGTTTTTCGACCTGCTCCTTCTCGCGCTTGATTTCCCGGTTGTTGCGCTCGACCATCATCGAATAGGAATCGATCATCGATTCCAGTTCCCTGATACGGGTAATGTTCTGGCAGACCAGGACGGCAATCTCCTGGTCGCCCTCGCGGGTCGGCGTAAAGTCGACGGCGATGACCATCGTGCGCCGCTTCTTCTTGAACCTTGTTTCGGCGGTGTAACGCCCCTTTTCCCGCAAACCCGCTCTCAGGGAATCGAGATCCAGTTCCGTCAACACCTCGTTGAGAGTTGCGCCTTCCTGCGGTGTTCCGAACCACTCCTCGAACGTATCGTTGGTGAAGTGGAACGAGAAGCTCTTGACGTCGAGAAGGGCGACGCCCACGCCGATGGCGCGCAACAGCTGTTCATTGATGGCCTCGATGGACATGATGGGTCTAATCCACGATCAGAGTTCGTCTGTTTTCAAATTCCTGCAGGACCGCGCTGACATCCTCGTCGGCGAATCCGTGTTCTTCCAGCGTCTCGCCCAGAACGACCTTCAACTCGTCGAAATGGTTGTCCTCGATGGCCAGGTGGGAGTGCAACTGCCGCAACTGGTTGTCCGTGTAGGATGCCGGTCCGCCAAGCAGCGAGGCCACGAACTTGGTCTGGTGATCGACCATGCGCGACATGTCGACTTCATCGAAGAAGGGCCCGATATCGTCACTGTCCAGCAACGTATCGTAGAAGGACAGCACAACCCGGCTGATCTTGGAAAAGCCACCATATTTCTCAAAGAGTGTCTGTTCGCTCATCGGTCCATGCCCCCTGTGGCATAGTTGATCTGCTTATTGTGTTGAATTCAACAGCCGTTTCTGATCTTGGCCGATTATTTCAACCGCATAAACAGAGTATAGGTTGCGCCCCGGCATCGATATCGCCGGGGCGCGGCATTCAGGCCTTCTCGACGATGATCTCCGCATAGTCGGACGGCACCAGCATCGATCCGTCCGTGGCCGCGTTATAGCCATCGATCAGCGCCAGCAGATCGTCCATCAGCGCCTTTTCGCCTTCCGCGCCGACAGCGGCAAACGCCTTGTGCATCGGACCGTAGAAGGTACGGAAATAGTCGATGAACTGTTGCGGCGACGCATATCTGAAGTTGAAATGCTTGATCGTCGTCGAAATCGACCCGGCGGCATGCTCGAAGGTTTCGCCGATCCAGCGGCGATCGCCCCAAAGCGCCGGCGATTTCATGCCGGGCGGCGGCGGCACGTGTTTGCCCATCGTCCGGAACAGTGCGCCGATGAAACCGTCGGGCGTCCAGTTGGCCATGGCGATCTTGCCGCCGGACCGGCATACGCGGACCATCTCGGAGGCCGAACGCTCCTGGTTGGGCGTGAACATGACCCCGAAGGTCGAAACGACCCCGTCGAATGCGCCGTCGGCAAAGGGCAGATCCTCGGCATCGGCGACCTCGAATGTCACATCCAGGTTTTCGGCATCGGCACGCCTTTGCCCGCCTTCAAGCAATGAAGCGACATAATCCGTCGAGGTCACCGCGCACCAGCGGCGCGCGAAGGCCAGGGTCGCATTGCCGTTTCCCGCGGCCACATCGAGGATCCTGGAGCCGGCGGCAAAGCCCGCGGTCTCGGCGAGTTCCTCGCCGGTAATCTGCAGCGTGACGCCGATCCTCTTGTAGTCACCGGATGACCACGCTGCATTCTGTTTGCTCTTGATCGCCGTGTAGTCCGGCGCCTGCTCGGCTGTTGTCATTACGTTCATGTCCATTCTCCTTTCGGGTTATCAGATTCAAGCAGCCGAACGCTGCGGCCAGTAGCAGTTGGCAACCGGCCGTTCAACGCCGGCAATGTGTTCGAAGATCCGCGGATTGACCCAGTCGGGCTCAAAGACCGGCGCCATGTGTCCCAGGCCCGGCAGCATCGCCAGGCGCGCATGATCCACCGCCTCCGCGATGCGTACGGCCACATGCTGCGCGACCGCCGGCGAATCCATGCCCATGAGCACAAGCATCGGACAGGCGATCCGCTTCAGGTCGCCCAGTGTCCAGCTTTCGGCCAGACCATGGGCGAAATCGCCGAGGATGACCGGTGCCATGGCGGCAAACTTTGCCTGTGTGCCGGCGCCGAAACGGTCAAAGGAGCCCGCTCCGTTCCAGAAATCGATGAAGGTCCGCATTCCGGTATCCGGCGCGCACTGCGCTACGCCCTGGGCAACCGCCGCGCGGACGCTGGCGATATCGCGAAATCTGGCCCGGTCCTCCTGATCGCCTTCCTTCAGGAAGTGAAAGGTCGCCGGCTCGTAGACGGTCAGGCTCTTGACCAGTTCCGGCCGCATCATGGCGATCTTCAGGGCAACGCCGGCACCGTGCGAATGGCCGACAAGATGAACCGGCCGGCCGAAACCGGCGATGTGGTCGATGATCGGTTCGGCGACCGCCGCCACACCGAATGACGATGCGCAGGAAAGGCGCGGCGTACCGCCATAACCCGGCAGATCCGGCGCGCTGACATCGAAGCGGCCCGCCAGATGATCGGCAAGGCCATTCCACTGCTGACCGCTCGATGCCGAGGAGTGGACGGCAACGACCGGTGCGTTTTCATGATGGCTCGTAAAGGCATGTGCGGTCATCGGTTTTTCCTGTCGCGATTTCGTTTGACCGCTATTTGAGCCGCGAAGGTTTCGTTTGATTTTCAGATCAGACGGGTTTGTGTTTCATTTGTTGTTCTGTCGGCCATTCCCCCGCACAATTCACCTGTCATAGAATTCAATGGTTTACGGCACCGGCGACGGCGGACTTTGCCAAACGCTGAAACAATTGAAACATTAGGTCGTTGATCTGAAAATCGACTGAAACACTGGCGCGATAGGAATTTTGCCATGTCCAGGCACGCGACAACCGAAACCGATAGCGCTCTCGAGCAGAGTGCCGCCTTCGTGCGCTTTGATTCCGCCGGCCGTCTGATGGAGGCAAATGGCGAGTTTCTGACGCTGCCGAGCGTCGTGTCCGGCCAATCCGGGCAGCAAGACGTGTTGTGCGAATATCTTGAGCGTTTCGCGGCCATCAATCAGGACGAAATCGGCGGGAGCGCCAGGGATCGCCTCAGGATTGTCGAAATGTGGAAGAGACACGGCGGCGTGCCGATCGAGGCGCGCACCCGCGACGGCCAGTGGCGGCTGCTGTCCGTTTCGCCCGCTGGTGATGGCGGCGCGCTTTTTCTCAGCATAAACCACGGCGCGCGGCGACGACGGCTGAACCTCGCGCAACTTCTGGCCGAGAACATCCCGCTTCCGATGTGGGTCAACCGCATCGACACGGGCGAAGTGCTTTATTCCAATCCCGCATCCAACCGCCTGTATGATGTGCGGCCCGACGCCCAGGAAAACCGCTCGATCGCGGAATTCTTCCCCGATCGCGACGACAGTATCGAGATGCTGCGGCGGCTGGAACTCAAGGGCAGTATCGAGAACTATCCGGTCAAGACCAAATCCGATACCGGCAAGGAGATCCTGGTCCGCGGCTGCGCCAGCGTTCTCGATCACGACGGGCTGAAGCTCGTCGTCAATGCGGTTCAGGACCTGACGGACCGGACGGAACTCGAGGAGGACACGCACAAGGCACGCGATATGCTGCGCGATGCCATCGAATCCCTTTCCGAAGGCTTTGCGCTTTATGACGAGGACGGCCGTCTTGTCATGTTCAACACCCGCTACCGGGAGATGAACCATGCCGTCGAAGATCTCCTCGAACCGGGGCTGGACTGGGAAATCCTGATGCGCGAGACGGCCCGGCGCGGCGTTTACGCCGATGCGATCGGTCGCGAGGACGAATGGATTTCCGCCCGTATCGAGAACGGTATCGAATACATCCAGGACTACGAGCTCAAGCACACGGACGGCACCTATTATGCCGTTTCGGTGCACCCGACCAAGCTCGGCGGTTTCGTGGTGACACGTACGGACATCACGGCGCGCAAGCAGGCCGAAATCGCCGAACGGGACGGCGATCTCCTGATCCGCCAGGTTCTGGAGGCAAGCCCGGCGCCCGTCGTCATGGCCCGGGTCGGCGACGGCGAGATACTCTACCGCAACCCGGCCGCCATTGAATTGTTCGGAAAACGCGAGAACGCCACCGAATATTATTGCAGCATCGACGACCGCGCCGACTACATCACCACGCTCCTCGCCGACGGGCGGGTCGACGACTACAAGCTCACGCTGATCAACCGGGACGGAGAGGAATTCCCCGCCGCGACCTATGGCCGGATCGCAGACTACAAGGGCGAGGAAGTGGTCGTTACGACGACCATCGACCTGACCGGCCAGAACGAGGCCGAGGCGCTGATCCGCAAGGTTCTCGAGGCCTGCCCCGTGCCGGTTCAGATGACCAATGCCGAAACCGGCAGGCTGTTGTTCAGGAGTCCGGAGACCACCGCGCTCTTCGGGCCCGTCGAGATGGCCGGGGAGTATTATGTCAACCCGCAAGACAGGGATGAATATCTCGACATCTTGCGCAAAACCGGCTCGATCTATGAACACAAGATCCAGTTGACCAACGCGAAAAAGGAACCGTTCTGGGGATCGATCTCCGCCCGGCTGATCGAGTTCCGGGGCGAGCAGGTGGTTGTCTCCAATACCAGGGATCTCACCGATGAGCTGGCGCTCCAGGAGGAACTGACGAGCCAGCGCGAATTGCTGTTCCAGAACGAGAAGATGTCGGCGCTCGGCGAGCTGTTGGCCGGCGTTGCGCACGAGTTGAACAATCCTCTTTCCATCGTGGTCGGACACTCGCTGATGCTGCGCGAGGAGGCGCATGAGCCGGAGACGATCAAGCGCATCGAAAAGATCAGCGGTGCCGCCGAACGTTGTGCCAAGATCGTCAAGACCTTCCTGGCAATGGCAAGGCAGCAGCCGGCAAAGATGGAAAACACCGATGTCAACGCCGTCATCACGACCGCCGTTGATGTCGCCGGCTATGGCAAGAAGGACGAGGGCCTGGAGATCGTCTGCGACCTGTCCCAAAACATGCCGGAGATCGTTGCCGATGCCGATCAGATCACCCAGGTGATCATCAATCTCATCATCAATGCCGAGCAGGCGATCCTGGCGGCCGGAGAGGGCAATCGGATTTCCGTCGCCACCGGCAGCGGAAAAACCGGCGACACGGTCGAAATCACGGTTACCGACAATGGCCCGGGCATTCCCAAGAACATCATCGCCCGGATCTTCGAGCCCTTCTTCACCACCAAGGATGTCGGCGACGGCACCGGGATCGGACTGGCCTTCTGCCACCGCATCATCCATTCCCATGGCGGCCATATCTGGGCGGATCCGGATTTCCGCGGCGGCAGCCGCTTCGTGATCTCGCTGCCGGCGGGCGCGCCGGGCACCGACGAGGATACGGCCGCCGGAGACAGCGCCCGCAGCCGCGCAGGCGTAAGGGCGCTTGTCGTCGATGACGAGGTCGAGGTCGCCGAGCTGATCGCCGAGATTCTCAAGAAGGAAGGCTTCCGGGTCACGCTCGCGCATTCTGGCGACGAGGCGGTCGAACGCCTTGGCGAAGAGCGCTATGACCTGCTGCTGAGCGATCTGAACATGCCGTCGCTGGACGGGCGCGGCCTGTATGAAACGATCCGCGATCGCCACCCCTATCTCATTGACAAAACAGCTTTTATTACCGGCGACACGATGGGTGCGGCTTCCCAGAGCCTGTTGCGGGAATCGCAGCGCCCGCATCTCGAAAAACCGGTCTCGCCGGCAGAACTGCGCGAACTCGTTTATGGTATTTTGAACAGCGAAAAAGTTGACGGATGATGGAAAACAGCCAGTACCACCTGCTGATCTGCGACGACGAACTGGAAGTTCGCGAGATGGTGCACGAATATCTGTGCAAGCGCGGCTTCAACGTCTCCAAGGCATCGAGCAGCGACGAATTGCGGGCGATCATGGCCAGCAATCGGATCGACCTCATCATTCTCGACATCAACATGCCGCGCGAGGACGGGCTGACGACCCTGCGGTCGCTGCGCATCGAGGACCAGACGCCCGTCGTCATGCTGACGGCGGCCGGCGAGGTGGTGGACCGGATCATCGGGCTCGAGATGGGCGCCGACGACTATCTTGGAAAACCGGTGGATCTGCGCGAGCTCGAAGCCCGCGTCAAGGCGGTGCTGCGCCGCAAATCGACCGACGCGCCCGTCAAGCAGGAAAAGCCGGGAACGGCGCGTTTCGGCGACTACGAACTCGACATCGAGGCGGCAAAGATGCGCGACGCAGACGGCGGCGAGGTGCCGCTGACGGCGATGGAATTCAATCTCCTGAAGGCATTCGCCGAAAACAAGGGCCGGGTTCTCAACCGCGACCAGATTCTCGAACAGGCACATGACCGAAGCTGGGACCCGTTCGACCGGTCCATCGATATCCGCATCTCGCGCCTGCGCCGCAAGATCGAGCGCAACCCCGAAAAACCCTCGGTCATCAAGACGGTCCGCGGCATCGGCTACGTCTATGACCCGGAGGGCTGAACCGGACACGCTCTATCGCCAGACCGGATTGCACCAGGCACGCTTGCCGGCGCGGTCGACGATCGTTACCCGCAGCCAGGGTGAATCGGTGAAACGGATCAGCGGCACCTGCGTTTTGGTCATCGCCTCGCCATGCACGGCGACCGCCGCCGAGCCCTGTCCCTGGACAATCACCGAGGAAACGGCGCTGCTTTCGATATCCACCGACTTCTCGCCCCATGAGATATTGACGAAATCGGGACCCTGGCTCGAATAGTAGTGGCCCGCCTTGAGCGCCTCCAAAAGACTTTCCGGGCGGTTTTCCTGCGCCTTGACCATGACCCAGCCGCCGAAATAGTCGGGTTCGGTGAAATGGGCGTCGTCCGTTGCGCAAAGATCGAGCCTGCGGCCTTCCGACAAGAGCAGGTCAAGCGTATGGAAGCCGTCCGCGCGGTCGGCGCCGACGGCGCAGCCGTGATTATAGGCCTCGACCGCATGCGCCGCGTCGATCGTGCGCGCATCCTCCATGGTCAGTGCCGACCATTGCGGGTGGGCAATCGCCACATAGGCACCGGCCTCGCGCGCCCGGCGGGCAATCTCGGCGCCGCTTTCCTGTTCTTCGACCGGCTTGAAATGCGGCGCGTTCGGCGCTTCGAAATCCTCCGGCAACCCGACGGCGAGAATATGCCACAGCTCGCCATTGGCCATGGCGCCCGAATGCAGCTCGGCGCCGAGAATTGTCGTGAACTGATTGTCCCGAAAGGGCGCCGTGTCGGTGATCGGATAGTCGTACAACCCGACAAAATGATCGGTCAGCGCCAGAAAGTCGTAACCTTCCGCCTTGTAACGCCGGCACACTTCCTCCGCCTCAAGGGCACCGTCGGAGCGGTTGCTGTGGGTATGCAGATTTCCCCGGAAGAATCGGCCGGGCGCCGAAAACATGCTGTCTGTCATGAAGGCCTCGCATCGATCCGGACCTCCATGCCTTTAAACTATGAAAAACGCATGACAAGGGAAGGAACACCGACCCGCCATCAAATGCTTGAAGCTAAGCCAGACACGCTCTAAAGACCGATCGCCTCGATATCCGCGATCAGCTTCATATCGACGGGAATGCCGTTGGCGCTGAGGTCATGTCGCAGCGATTGCCGGCGCCGTCCCGGCAGCCTGGCGCCCTCCGTCTCCTCGATCATCCGCGCCATGGCCGCGAAGCGCGCCCGCCCGTCGCTGCCGAAAAGACCGGGGTCAAAGGCGATCAGTGTCTGTCCGGCGCCCGGCGGCCCGCCTTCCGCGTTGAGGAACGAGGTCTGCTCATAGCTGTAGTTGGCACCCGTGAGACCGGCGCACATCAACTCGACCATCAGTGCCAGCACCGTGCCCTTGGCATCGCCGAGCGGCGCCATGGTGCCCGCGAGCGCCGCCGCGGGATCGGTGGTCGGCTGGCCGTCCGCATCGAAGGCCCAACCTTCGGGAATGGCATCGCCGCTCTGGTTCGCGGCCATGATCTTGCCGCGCGCGACCCGTGAAAGCGATATGTCGACCGTCACGGGATCGCCATCGGCAAGCGGCGCGGAGAAGGCGATCGGGTTCGTGCCGTAAAGCGCGCGCTTGCCGCCCCACGGCGCCATCGCCGCCGGCGTGTTGGCAAAGAGCATGGCAGCAAGACCCTGCTCGGCGAGCTGCTCGACGATGACACCGGCAACGCCGCAATGATGCGAGCGGGTGATGCCCGCAATGGCGATCCCCTGTTCCGGGCAGGTCCTGGCCAGCCAGTCATGCGCGAGCACAATGGCGGGATAGGCAAAGCCGTTTGCGGCATCGACCAGCGCCGCCGCCGGCCGGTGCTGTTCGAGGCCGGGCACGGCATGACCGTCGACCTTGCCGACGGCAGCCTGCGCCGCATAGGTCGGGACCCGGCGCAGGCCGTGGCCCCTCTGGCCGGCAAGTTCGGCAGCAAGCAGCGCATCGGCGACGCTGGCCGCATTTTGCGGCGATGTGTTGCTGCGTTCCAGCGCGCCGCATATCAGCGCATGCACCGCATCGGCGCTCATCCGTTCGCCCGCCTGTGTCATCGGCCGTCCGTCCCCGCCAGATGGTTGAGAACATTCTGTACGGTCAGCGCGCTGACGCGAATGTTCGATTCCACGGTCACGCCGGCGATATGCGGCGTCAGAACCAGATTGTTCAGGCCGCTGAATTTCATCGCGGCCTCGGCGGTCAATGGCTCGGTCTCGAAGACATCCAGAGCAGCGCCCCCCAGCCGTCCCTGTGCCAGAGCCGCCGCAAGCGCCTCCTCGTCGATGACACCGCCGCGCGCGGCATTGATGATCACCGCATCCTCTTTCATTTTCGCAAGGGCATCCGCATCGATCATGTGCCGCGTCCTGTCGTTGAGCGGCGTGTGCAGGCTGACGACATCGGCCAGTTCCAGAACGCCGTCCAGCGACACATTGCGGGCAAGCTGCCAGCCCGGATCGTCCGCCATCAGATGCGGATCGTAAGCGACGATATCCATGCCGAGCACGCCGGCGCGCACCGCGACCTCGCGTGCGATCGCGCCGAAGCCGACCAGGCCCAGCGTGTGGCCCGCCAGCTCGCGACCCATCAGCGCCTGGCGTGGCCAGTCCCCCTGCAGCATCGCGCCGGTCGACTGATAGGCACCCCGCAGTAGCAGCATGGCATTGGCAATCACATATTCGGCGACACTGGCATTGTTCGCACCCGTCGCCGGATAGACCGCGACACCGCGCGCCTTGCAGGCATCCATGTCGATATTGTCGAGACCGACACCCAGGCGTCCGACGCATTTGAGACCGGGTGCGGCGTCCAGCAGTGCTTGGTTCACCTGCGTGCGATTGCGCACGATAAGCGCAGCGGCATCGGCAATCAGTGGGCCAATTTCTTCCTGGCGGTCCGCCAGCCCCTGATCGTAATGGGTCTCATGCCCCTGCGACAACGCGGCCACGGCCGCGTCGTCCATGAATTCTGTGATGACAATCTTGGACATCAGTTCTACCGGTTTTCAGCGCCAATTTGGATGAAGGACGACCCTTCCATAAATCAGGCGCTGCGGTAAAGCTTGGTCATGACGAATTCGCGGTGCCCCAGCGCCTCGGCCGCCGTGCTGCGGCCATTCGCCGTGCGCGCGATCATGTCGATCAGCGCATCGCCCGCCTGATCGATGGTCATGTCGCGCCGCAAGACGCCCGTCACATCGACATCGATATGCTCGCTCATCGTGCGCAGCGTGCGCGGATTGCCCGAGATCTTGATGACCGGAACGATGGGATTGCCGATGACATTGCCCTGCCCCGTCGGGAAAGTGTGGATGACATAACCGGCAGCAGCCATCAGCGTCACGCACTCGGCCGCGGCAGACGAAGTGTCCATGAAATAGAGCCCGTTGCCCATCTGCGGCTTTTCAGCGGGACCGAGCGCATCGACATAGCGGGACGTGCGGCCGATCTTTTCAAGGTTTCCAAGCGCCTTTTCCTCGATCGTGGTCAGACCACCCAGGATGTTGCCTTTGGTCGGCTGGCTGTCGGAGAGGTCGGATGTCTTGTGCGCCTCGATCACGTCATCCTGATAGGCCTGCCAGATGCGCATGAATTTCTCGCCGGCTTCCGGCGTGGCCGCACGCTCGGCGCAAAGATGCTCCGCGCCGGTGATTTCCGACGTCTCGCCGAAACAGCCATAAATGCCGCCTGGCAAAAGCTTGTCATACATGTTGCCGACGGTCGGGCAGGAAGAAAGGCCCGTGGTCGTGTCGCTCTCGCCGCACTTGGTCGAGATCCACAATTCGGAGATGTCGCATTCTTCGCGCTGCAGTTCCGTCGCCCAATGCACATATTCCTTCGCGACACGCGATGCCGACGCGATGGTGGCGATATCGCCGTTCTGCTCGATGGAAAGGCCGGTGACCGGCTTGCCGGTCTCGGCAATGCCGTCGACGACGACTTTCGTCCATTCCGGCTCGATGCCGATGACGACGACGGCCGCGACATTGGGGTTGGCGCCGGTGCCGATCATCGTACGGAAATGCAGCTCCAGATCCTCGCCGAACTGCAGCCGGCCATAGGAGTGCGGAAGCGCCATCGTGCCCTTGATATTGTTGGCCACGGCCTCGCAGGCCGCGTTCGAAATATCGTCCAGCGGCAGGATGGCAACGTGATTGCGGACGCCGACCCGGCCGTTCTCGCGCCGGTACGCCATAATCTTTCGTGACATGATCAGCCTCCTACCAGCGCTTGGTTTTCAGATTGTGGACGTGGACATGCGCGCCCTTTTTGATCGGCGCGACCACCTTGCCGATGTCCTCGCCATATTTGATCACCGTGTCGCCAACCGCAAAATCCTGCAGCGCCACCTTGTGGCCGATGGGAACATCGTCGTTGGATGTCAGCTCGAAATCGGAATCGTCTTCGGTCACGACACAGGTCATGTTCGTGCCGGCAGTCAGGTCTTCGACGACAACGACACCGACATTGTCCTTGTGGTCGTGCACCAGCAGTTGCGGGATACTCACGCTTGCCTCCAATATGGGTTGGAAAGTCGGCGCATGCGCGCCAAGTCTTATATATTATATAAGATACAATATGCTGGCTTTGTCAACCGGATCGCGGTAAACAGGAGGGAAGAATCAAGGGACCGCCTTTGCAAGAGACAGATACGAATATCGGTTTCAAACCGCTTTACGCTCAGGTCAAGGATCAGCTTATCCGCCGCCTTGTCGACGGCACGTGGCAACCGGGCACCAATATTCCAAGCGAACAGGATCTCGCCCGCGAGCTGAAGGTCAGCCAGGGCACCGTCCGCAAGGCGCTCGACGCCATGACGGCCGAAAGTCTGCTTGTGCGGCAGCAGGGCCGTGGCACCTTTGTCGCCGAGCCTGAGGATTCGCGTATCCTGTTCCAGTTTTTCCGCCTGGCGTC
The DNA here is from genome assembly GCF_027889715.1 of Allohoeflea poritis. Lineage (GTDB taxonomy): Bacteria > Pseudomonadota > Alphaproteobacteria > Rhizobiales > Rhizobiaceae > Hoeflea_A > Hoeflea_A poritis. The sequence goes on along the minus strand of NZ_JAPJZH010000005.1, from coordinate 182,874 downwards.
GGATGAAAAGACCGATGAAAGCAGCTTCCCGAATTCGCGCCTTGTGAACTGGTCGCTGGAACCGGCAACCGGGGCGGAAGCCCGGGCGCTGGCCATCGATCCGAAAGACCAGGTCTGGCGCATAGAGCGCGTGCGCATGCTCGCGGGCCGTTCGGTCCTGGCCGAGACGATCACCATTCCGAGCGCCATCTATCCCGGGTTCGACGAGCTTTCGGAAATACCCAACAACATCTACCGGCTTTATTCGACGCGCTGGGGCATCACCATCGCCAAGGCCGACGAGAAGCTCAAGGCCATCCTGTGCGACGCGCGCGATTCGGCCGAGCTTGGCTGCGGTGTCGGCGAGCCGCTGCTTCTGATCACCCGCATCGCCCGCGATCTTGAGGGCAATGCGGTGGAACTGCGATCCTCGCGCTGCCTGACGGATGCCATGCACTACACGGTCAGCCTGCCTTAGGAACCAATTAGAGACGAACCGGCATTCCGGTCTTCACCGATTCCTCTGCCGCGGCGCCGATTTCGACCGCCCGCGTACCGTCATCCATCGTCACCTCCGGCGCGCCGCCCTCGCGGATCAGCTGTGCGAATTTCTGGTGCTGATAGAAGGTCGAGCCGTGATGATCACCGGCGGACAGGATCGCCTCGTCGGTCTTGATGTCCTCGCTGACCGGCATTTTGGTCTCGCGCGGTGAGATTACCAGCTTCGCATGCCGCTCCTGCCCATCCGGCGAGAAGCGCGCCGGGCCGGGGACATAGGCATCGATGCGCGCCTTGTCGCCCGTCACGCTGACCGTTTCCTGCCAGTAGGCGCCTTCGGCAAACATGCACAGATCAAGCATGGCCCGCATGCCGTTCTCGAAATCGACGATGACAAAGGCATTGTCGAGAATGTCGGCCTTGCGGCCGCCGAAGGTTTCGTCGCGGAAATTCACATCCATGCCGCCGGAAGCAAAAACCCGCACGGCCTCCGAACCGGAGACAAGCCGCATCAGGTCGAAGAAATGGCAGCATTTCTCGATCATCGTGCCGCCGGTCTGGTCCTGGAAACGGTTCCAGTCGCCCACCTTGCTCAAGAATGGAAACCGGTGCTCGCGTATGGCGATCATCCTGGGCGTGCCCGTTGCCCCGGCATGCACTTCCTTGAGCAGGCGGGCGATCGGCGGCATGTACCGATATTCCATCGCCACCCAGACTGGCGCGCGCCGGCCATTCGCCGTCGCCATGATCTCGCGGCATTGCAGCCCGTCGATGCCGAGCGGTTTTTCGACAAGCAGCGGCACGTCGACCTTCAGCACATCGCCGAGGATCGGCCGGTGCAGGTGGTTTGGCGCGGCAATGACCAACGCATCGAAGCCGCCGGATTTAATCAGCGCGTCATGGTCGTCGAACATGCGGCAATCGGGCCCGGCCAGTTCCGCCGCCTGCCGGCGCATATCGCCGTTCGGGTCGGCGACGGCGCTGACTTTCGCGCCGTCGATCAGCGCCAGGTTCCTGATGTGCTCCTGCCCCATCATGCCCGAACCGATAATGCCGTAGCGTAGTGTGCTCATCTGTGCGTTACTCTCAAAGTCTTATGACGGGCAGGTCGAGCGCCGATGCCACATCCAGCAGTTTTTCGCCGTGATCGCCATAGGCCAGCGCCATGTGGTGTTCGAGCCCGCAATTCATGATGTCCGGCAGAACGTCCGCGACCGGACGCTCGAAACGCACGACGCCCGACGTTCCGGTAAAGGCCATGGGCCGATCGATCATCTCGCCGGTGGCAATGATCATCGCATGGCGGCCCCGCGCCTGGCTGAGGCGAAGGAATGTCACCGGTCCGGGCTTCAGCTTGAACTCGTAAAGCAGCGGCATCTTGCGGTTGGTGTGGATCGTGGCGGTCGGTTTCGTTGCGGGATCGGCCATCGAGACCGGCGCCTGGCCGCAATGCCAGACGACACCGGTATTGTCGTCCGCATCCATGTCGACCAGATCGACAAGAAACACCGGCGCATCGGCCGCCGCCTGCAAAAGCAGTTGCGTGGCCGCGCCATAGACATCCGCCTCGCAGGCGCACGGCACACGCGCCTCGCCCATCATCGACACCGGGCCGCATACGGCGCCGCCATATTCGGTGAATGTCTCGGGCCAGCAGCGAATGGCGAAGGCGTCGTAGCCGCCGTCCTGCCTGATCGCGTCGATGGCCGCCTTGAGGCGCAAGGACCGGTCGAGCTGGTCCTGATCGACGTCGCCCAGCCCCGAAAGCTCGGCTTCCGCCGTCTGGCGAATGCCCGAAAGCGCCGCATCCGGGACCTCTCCCGCCCTGTCGAAAAGTCCCTGGAGCGCCAGTTCCTCGACCTCGATGCCGGCGAGCCCGCTCAGTTTTTTTGCGTCATAACGGCAGGTATCGAAACCGTCCGGATGCGCGCCCAGCCGGCCGATGCGCTTGCCGTCAAGACCCTCGGCGATACGCTGCCCGGCCTGGCTATCGCCGGATGGCGGCGTTCCCGTCAACGGCGAGACCTGCCGCGCGCCGTCAAACAACGCTGCAAGCTCGGAACCGATGCGTGCCTCTGCGGGATCCGCATAGATCCACGAAAACGCACGCTCCGCGCGTCCGAGCGCGTGGGACGCCAGGTTAAGGCCGCAAAACGCATTGAGCCGCAGGCGTCCGCCGAGCCGCGGTTCGGGCACCGCCCAGATGGCGATCGGCTTGTCGAAGGCACTGGCGATGCGCATTGTCGCGACCGCGTCGGTGAATGTGACCTGCAGGATCAGCACCGCATCCGGGCCGGCTGCCGCGACGTCTCTTATGGCTGCTTCCGTCTCCTCGCCGTCCATCAGCAATCTGCCCGGGCCAATCAGCGTCTTGCCCGTGGCGGAAAGAGCGTTCAACATGGCCGCGAGTTTTTCTTCGGCAAAGGCGACATCGAATGTCGGTCGACCGAGCGGCAGCACACCTAATGTCTGTACCTCTTTCATTTGCCGATTAAACTCCTAAACTTAACGGGTATTGGAGCCGCTGCATGAAACGACGTCCCTCTGCCTTTGCCGCCATTCTTGTGCTGGTGTTTTCATTTGTTGCGTCCAAGGCGGGTTCAACGGAGGCGGCATGGGCACGGCTGGCGACCGGCGGCTATACGATCCTGCTGACGCACGCCCTCGCGCCGGGTGTGGGCGATCCACCTTTTTTCGAGCTCGACGACTGCACGACCCAGCGCAATCTTTCCGATCGCGGACGCCAGCAGGCGCGCCGGCGCGGCGTTCGTTTTGCGGCGCGCGCGGTATCGATTTCCCGGATCTATTCCAGCCAGTGGTGCCGCACGCTTGAAACGGCGCAGAACGCCTTCCGCGATGTCGAGGCCGAACCGCTGGAGGCGCTCGACCTCGTCGAGGACGATCCGGACCTGCTTGCCAAGAGGAATGAAGAGGTTATCGAGATCATCCGCCAGTTTCGCGGGCCGGGCAATCAGGTCATGGTCACCCACCCGGAGAATGTCGAGGCACTGACCGGCATCCTTCCGCGGCAGGGAGAGGCGGTTATCGTCGCACCGGCGCGCAACAGCGGTTCGGAAGGGCCGGCGCTGGAGGTAGCCGCCCGCCTCCTGCTGGACTAGTTCCGGCTGTGCAAGCCAAGCCGTCATTAGGCAAAATCTCCATAGCCGTGCCGGAAGCTGGCGTCGTTGGGAGCGAAACGCGCACCGCCTTCGCCATAGGCAGGATGCGACTGCCAGGGCGCGGCCTCGGCGTCGGTCAGAGCGTTCAAATCGTTCATATAGTCAACTGACTCACCGCCGAGACCGGCGCGGACAAGATCCCAGTCCGGGAACTGCGCGAAAGCGTCGAGCCAGATCGCCCGTCCGGCAAGATAGCCCGACGCGCCGGCGCGGTAGGCGTGGGTCAGGATGTTGCGGAACTGCGGCTTGCCGGCGCCCGCCGACAGCATCACCCAGGGACGGCCGGCCAGACGGCCCATCTCGTCATAGACCTTCTGGACCGCCTCCCAGCCGTCATTGCCGACGCCGGGCACATCGTCCGCATTGACCGGGCTTTCCAGCTTGAAGACATCGACGCCGTAATCCGCGCCGGCAAATTCCTCGACGGAGGCCAGCACGTCGTCGGCCTTCTTGCCCTGCAATTCGATATAGTCGGTCGTCTGGTGCGCGTCGCTCGACAGCGGATAGACCAGCAACTCGAACAGGAACGGAATGTCGTAGCGCGCGCAGGCCTCGCCGATGCGCTTGACAAAATCCTTCTGATGCCCATTGACCGAAGCCGATGCATCCGGCCGGTACCAGGCCAGCACCTTGACCGCATCGCCGCCCATGCGCTTGATCTTGGCCACCGACCAGTCATCGATCTCCGATGACAGGCGGCCGCCGGACGTCTCTTCAAAAAGCGAATCCTCGAGCGTGACGATCAGTCCCTTTGTCGGAGACAGGAATTCAATACCGCGCGGGACGGCGTAGTGCGGATCGAGCAACATCGCCGAGGATTGTTCCTGCAGCATTTCGATCAGCAGTGCCTTGAAGCGCGCCACATCGTCATAAGGCGCCTCATCCGCCCCGTAATGGGCGGCGATCGGGTTCTTGATCGGCGGACGCTGGTCGACAGCGGTCATCTTGAAGCGTCCGGCATCGTCGGCCATGCGCCGCAGGCCCCACAATTTACCCGGTGAAAGCTGCATCAGGAATTCTCCTTGAGGAATTGTTCAACGTCCCTTTCGGACGGCGTACCCATACGGCCGCCGAAACGGGTGCATTTGATCGCCGAGGCGGCGCTGGCGAAAACGATCGCCTGCTCTTCGCTCTTGCCCTGCGCCAATCCAAGCGCGAAGGCACCGTGCCAGATATCGCCGGCGCCCAGCGTGTCAACCACCGCGACCTCGAAAGCCGGCATATGCTTCATGGCGCCGCCCTCCAGCCAGTGGACACCTTCGGCGCCCTGCGTCACGCAGACCCAGGCGCCGGTTTCTTCGGCGGCGCGCTTCAGCGCTGTCCCGATGTCGTCGCCGCCGTCGAAATCCTGCAGGCCGGCGCGCGAAAAGGCGATATGCGTGGCGCTGCTCAGCGCTTCCTGGGCCTCGCGCACAGGCGCTTCGCCATCGATGACACCAGGCACGCCGCGCTGCCGGGCTGCCGCCATCGTCACCCGCGCACCGTCCGGCCAGCGCGTATCGGCAAGCGCCACGTCAAAGGAGGGCAATTCGAGCTTGTCCAGCCAGCTGCCGCCGGCATCGATATCGCGGTCGCGGAAATTGACAATGCTGCGTTCGCCCTGCGGGTCGACAAGCACCGACGAGTAGGACGATCGCCGGCCTTCGATCCGCTTGACCAGCGAACAGTCGACATCTTCCTTTTCCAGATCCGTAATGATCATGTCGCCGATAACGTCGTTGCCTAGCCGGGCGGCCAGCACCGCCTTTCCGCCAAGCCGCGCCACCGCGACCGCCGCATTGGCAGCGCAGCCGCCACCGACGATCGCCGCATCGCGCGCCCGGTGTTTTTCCGAGCGGGAAGGGGCTTCATCAAGCTGAAAAACGAAGTCGACGACGGCGGCGCCGGCAGCAAGAACAGTGGGCATGACGGAGTGGTTAGGTCTCCAGTTTTCGTGCAATCTATCAAGTCTTATATAATATACAAGACAACAGGAGCGCAAAATGCGCCGGGCGGAAAAAACCGCTCCTGAACAGTCAGTCGACCGGCAATCCGCTGGGCACGCTGTCCGGCCTGCCAAGCCGGCCCTTGACACTTTTGTCGCCCGTCAGCGCGTTCAGAAATGCGATAAGCTGCTGCACCTCCCGGTCCTCCAGGGCAACCGGCTCGATGTCAACCGCATTGCGCACACGCGCCCGTTCGCGCCTGTCCTGCAGCGGCGCGAAATCGGCTTCCGAAAGATGCTCGGCCGCCGGCAGCGATACCTGCTCGCGGCTCCAGCGATCGAACGCCGCCTGGGGATCGAGGTGATGCCGGACAATGCCCTCCAGCGTCTCATAGGCGCCGTTGTGGCCGTAGGGTCCCGTCAGGGCGCTGTTGCGCAGCGAAGGCGTGCGGAAACGATAGGCATCCTCAAGCCGGTCCGTCTCCACCATGCGCCCGACATCGCGCTGCATGAGGTCGAACATGCGGGTGCGGCCCGGCCCGAATTGCGGCAGGGCCAGCGCGTGGAACTCCTGGTCGGTGAACAGAGCGCCGCTGTGGCAGGATGAGCAGCCGCCCTGCCCGTAGAACAGATCCATCCCGGCTCGCGCTTCCTCGCTCAGCGCGCCCGGCTCGCCACTCAGATAGCGGTCGAACGGGCTGTCGTGGGAACGCCACTCGGAGTTGACAAAATCCCCGATCGCATTGCCGATATGCACGATCGTGATGTCCGCCGGGCCGCCCACGTCCGGGTAGGCGTCCGCGAACAAGGGTCCGTAGGCGGGAACGACGCTGACGCGTTTCGCAATCAGCCGCCACGCATGATCGATCCGGTCGTTGCGTGCGCCGGCGACGGCGTTTTCCTCGGAATGACCGGCCATTTCCGTTTCCGATGTGATCGGGAAAAGCGACTGCGCCGCCGCCAGGCTGTTCAGCCCCTGCGGCAGATATTCCTCCGCCGGCGAATTGAACCCATTGCCGTAAAGATCGTCGATGCTCAGCCGTCCGTCATGGAACAGATGGCGTATGTCCTTGTGACCGATATTGAACAGCGCCGGCGCATTGCGCGGCACCCTGCGGTCGATCCTGTCGCGGCCGGCGCCCGTTGTGCGCTCATCACCGATGCCCTCGCCGCCTTCGCCGACACCGAGCGCCAGCCCGTCCGCGCTGGCCAGGTCGTGATGGTGGCACGTGCCGCAGGAGATATTGCGGTTGCCGGACAGGACGGGGTCGTAAAACAGGAGCCGGCCGAGTGCCGCCTTCTTTTCGTCGAACGGAAGAAAATCTGCTTCCGACAGCGCCTGCGGCAGCGTTATCGCGTCGGCGAGCGCCAGCGCCGGACACCACCCCGCAACAAAGGCGCCGACAATCACGCAGACCTTGCCCATGCGCCGGCGGTTGCTATGCTTCGTTTTCAACATGGTATCCCTCCGGGACCGACACGAAGAGAGGACAAGAATATATGGGTTATTCGGCCAGGTTTGTTGCGGCGCTGATTTTTGCCGGTCTTGTTTGCGGCTCGCCGGCGCTTGCCGAGATAGAGACCGCCCGCGACCTGATGGAGGAAAGCCGTTTCGAGGAGGCGATGCAGGAACTGCTTCCGGCGGCCCGCTCGGGCAATGCCGACGCGGAAGAGCTGATCGGCATCATGTACGCCATGGGCCTTGGCGTGCCGCGCGACGATGTGCGTGCCTTCGAATGGTATCTGCGCTCGGCGATGAAGGGCCACCCGGGCGCCCAGTCGGGTGTCGGCTGGTACTACGAGATCGGCCGCGGCATGCCGGAGCCCGATCTGGTACGCGCCTATATGTGGTACGTGCTTTCGGCGATCGGCGGCGACCCCGATGCGGCGATCAGCCTTGAGGAGGTGGTCAAGAAAATGACGCCTGATCAGATTGAGCACGCGCAGATCCTCATCAACGACTACAAACCCTGGATGTATCCTTTTCGCTGACGGATCACATCCCGCTCAATGCGAGAGGCCGCACAACCGTGCGGCCTCTTCTTTCGTCGGTCCGATTCAGCCGGTGGCCGAAATCGGAAGAGTCCGCCTATTTGACATCCATTGCGGCATTGCCGTCAATTTTTGCTTCGGCACCGGCAGCCGCGTCGGTCAGGGCCGTGAATGCAGCATCGCCATTGTCGATATTGGCCTTGAACCACTCATAGACGGGGGCCGCAGCCTCCTTGAAAGCGGCTTTTTCCTCGGGCGTCGGCACGTAGAGGTCGCCGCCCTCGGCGACAAAGTCCGAATAGGCCTGAATGGATTTGCGCTTGGGCGAGGCGAATGTCGCCTGCTGCAGGGCGGCAAAGCCGTCGACAACGACACGGCGCATGTCTTCAGGCATCGACATAAAGGTGTCATTGCTCATCCACCACAGGGCGCCCATATAGGCGTGTCCGTCGAGGGTGACATATTTCAGGCCGGCATCCGGGAACTTCATGCCCATGATATCGGTGATGCCGTTCTTCGAGCCTTCGACCACGCCGGTCTGGAAAGAGGTGAAGAGCTCCGGCCACGGAATCGGGGTCGGAGACGCGCCGAGCGCCTTCACCAGTTCCTGCGGCAGGTCGGCGACCACGGTACGGATCTTCAGGCCTTCCATGTCGCCGGGTGCCTGAACGCGGCGCTTGGTGTTGGCGAAGTTGCGCCAGCCGCCGGTGTTGCCGATGGTCATCAGGCGGATGGTTCCGCCGGAATCATTGAGCGCCAGGTCGCGAATGGCGCGTGTGAACGTGCCTTCGCTCAACACTTCCTCGGCAATGCGGTCGTCGCGCAGCAGATAGGGAAGGTCGAGGACCTGCACGTAAGGGAAGATGCCCGAAGCGCCGCCGGAGGTCGAAATGTAGATGTCGATGGTACCGTCGGAAATGCCCTGCAGGCATTCCGCGCCGTTGGAGCAGAGCTGCGTTCCGATGAACAGCTCGACTTCGATGGCCCCGTTGGATGCCTTTTCGACATAGTCCTTGAAAACGATCAGACCGTCATAGTCCTCGTCGTTTTCGTTCGAATTGGCCGTCGCGCGCAGCTTGTAGTCCGCCGCTTCAGCAGCCGTCATGGCGCCATCCGTCAACGTGGACACGGCGGTCATCGACAGCCCGAGCGCAAAAGCGCCCAGAATATTTGCAGTCCTTTTCGCGATCATTTGGATCCTCCCGAAGTCAATCGCACGGCAAGTCTTATATAAGATAAAAGATTAAAGACTGGCATTCGCTTGTCAAGCGCGCAGACCCTGCCGCGCGCCTGGTGGTTCAATTTTCGCGGTTTCCGCCCCGCTTATTTGATGAAGCCGAAAAACTCCGGCACCGCCATGGAGATCCCCGGAATATAGGTTATGAGGAAGATCACCAGGATCTCCACCGCAAGGAACGGCAGGATCGTGCGGGCGATCGTTTCCACCTTCACGCCGGAGACGCTGGAGGCCACGAACAGCACCAGCCCCATGGGCGGCGTCGCCAGGCCGACGGTCAGGTTGACGCTCATGATGATGGCGAAATGCACGGGATGGACGCCAAGATCGGTGAAAATCGGCGCCAGGATCGGCCCCAGGATGATAATCGCCGGACCGGCATCCAGGAACATGCCCACAATGAACAGAAGCACATTGATGAGAAACAGCAGCAGATAGGGATTTTCCGTCAGATTCAGGATGAAAGCGGCCAGGATCTCCGGCGCGTGGCTGAGGCTGACCACGGTCTTGAAGGCCATCGCCGCGCCGACCAGCAGCAGCACGACGGATGTCGTCAGCGACGCCTTGATCAGCACCCGCGGCAGATCGGCCCAGACCATGGTCCGCAGGATGAACATCGACACGATGAACGCATAGACCGCCGCCACGGCCGCGGCTTCGGTCGGCGTGAAGACACCGGCAAGGATACCGCCGAGGATGATCACCGGGGTCATCAGCGGGAAGAATGCCCGCACAAACGACTGCCCTCGCTGACGGTAGGTGGCGCGCTCGGCCGCCGCGGGAAAATCGTTGGATTTCGCCAGATAGGCGGTCATCAGCATCAGCCCGACGCCGACCAGAACGCCGGGCACAATGCCGGCCAGGAAAAGCGCCGCCACCGACTCGCCCATGACATAGGCGTAGATGATCATGATGCCGGACGGCGGGATGATCGGCCCGATCACCGATGAGGCCGCCGTGATCGCCGCCGCGAATTTGCGCGTATAGCCGTTCTTCTCCATGGCCGGGATCAGCATCGATCCCAGGGCCGATGTGTCGGCCACCGCCGACCCGGAAAGGCCGGCAAACAGCATGGACGACAGAATGTTCACATGTGCCAGACCGCCGCGCAGATGCCCCATGAGCGACTGGCTGAACTCGACAATCCGCAGCGTGATGCCGCCCCGGTTCATCAGTTCGCCCGCCAGCATGAAGAACGGGATGGCCATCAGCGGAAAGGAATTCATGCCGTTGTAGACATTCTTGTAGAGCAACGCGAAGTCGCGCGGCTGATCGGCCAGCCACAGCAGGATCCCTGGCGCCGCGAGCAGAGCGAAGAACACCGGCAGGCCGATCATCAGGAAGATCAGGAACAGCGGAAGAAAGAAAAAAAGCATCTGGTCTACTCCGCTGTGATAACCAGGTGATCCTGGTCCGCAGGCACTTCAATGGACGGGTCGACAATACCGACGATCGTTTTCAGGGTGAGCTCGATATTGACCAGCAGCAGCAGGAATACGCCGACCAGCAGCGACATATACATCCACGCCTGCTTGGCACGGACGATGCCGTATCCCATGAAATCGAGTGACACTTTCAGCGTCTGCGAATCGAACCGCCATCCGGAATTGACGTGCTTGTAGCCGAGCTGCAGCGCAACAACGAGGACGGCGAGGCTGATCAGCAGCAGGATCAGGACGAGGATGTTGCCGAGACGCTTCGGCAGCATGTCATGGACCAGATCGATCGACACGAAGCCGCCCCAGCGATAGGCGCTCGGGGCGATGAGGCCGGTCATCCACAACATCAGGAAGCGCGCCGCTTCCTCCGACCAGGAAAGCGCGTCATTCAGCACGTAACGGAACACGACCTGGAGCACGATGATCAGCACCATCAGCCCCATGGCCACCCAGGCGATGTTGCGCCCGATGCGCAGGAGCATGGTGTTAACCCATGCCAGCGGTCTTATGATGGCAACGATGGCAGCCATGATCCTCCCCCGCATAATGCGTCCGCAGGCCGCTCGGATGTCATGTCCTCCCAAACGGGACATCGCCGCCGCAGAGTCTTATATAATATATATTAATGGGCCTTACTCTGAGCGCGCTGTCAAGCTGCCTGCACGCGCATCATTGCGCCCCGTTGCACCCGACCGGGTCATAATCATCTGAATTCGTTGCGAATTATTGCGTCAGCCGCGCGAGAAAATATAGTCGGTTTCCTGCCGCAAACGCTCACCGGGCCGCAGAATAGCGCTCGGAAATTGTGGATGATTGGGGGAATCGGGCCAAACCTGGCTCTCCATGCAAAAGCCGCCGAATGCGCCGTAGCGCCGCCCGTCAAGGCCAGCTACCGGAACATCGAGCTTGAAGCCCGTATAGAACTGAAGACCCGGCTCTCCCGTCCACACTTCCATGGCAACGCCCGAACTCAGACTGCGCACAAGCGCTACCGCGCGCTTCGGTCCGCGCCGGTCCGAAAGGCAGAAATTGTGGTCGTAGGCGAAGGGTGCACCGTTGTCGTCGAAACGAATTGGCCGCATCTCGGTGAAGTCGAACGCCGTGCCGTCGACGGACCGGACCTCTCCGGTCGGGATCAGCGTATCATCGACCGGCAGGTAGTGATCGGCGGCGATCATCGCCTCATGATCGAGAATATCGGCGCTGCCGTCGAGGTTGAAATAGCTGTGATGAGCAAGGTTGCACAGGGTCGGGCGGTCGGTCTCGGCCTCCAGTTCCACCGAGAGCACGCCTCCGGGTTTCAGGCGGTAGGTACAGCAAATGGAGCAGGTTCCGGGATAGCCCATATGGCCGTCCGGATCGCTGATTTCAAAGCGGCAATAATCCGCCCCGTAATCCGAGATGGACCATACGCGCTTGCCGATGCCGCGCGATCCGCCATGCAGATGGCTCACACCGTTCTCGTTGCGGTCGAGTTGATAATCGGCACCGTCGAGCCGGAACCGGCCATGGGCGATGCGGTTGGCATAGCGCCCTGCGGTGGCGCCGAAATAGGGCGAATGGGCCGGATAGTGCGCAAAGTCCTCGAAACCGAGAACCAGCGGCACTTCATGCCCCTCCAGGCGCAGATCCCGGATACCGGCGCTCCAGCTCATCAGGTCGGCCGTCAAACCGCCGCCGCTGATGGTCAGGCTGTGAACGTCCTGCCCGTCATCCGTCGTCCCGAACAGCCTTGGTTCAACCGTCATCGCGAAAGCTCGCGGGTTGCCGATTCCAGCCCGGCCAGGGTCAAGGGATACATGCGTTCGGAAAAGATTTCCCGGATCAATCCGATGGAATGGGTATAGCCCCAATGCTTCTCAAGCGTCGGATTGATCCACACGACCTTGCCGAAATGATCGAGGACGCGGCGCAGCCAGACCTCGCCGGCTTCCTCGTTCCAGTGCTCGACCGCACCGCCCGGATAGACGATCTCGTATGGGCTCATCGACGCATCGCCGACAAAGATGACCCGGTAATCGGAACCGTAGGTGCGTAAAACCTCGTAGGTCGGCAAAACCTCGCTGTGGCGGCGCCGGTTGTCCTTCCACACGCCCTCATAGAGGCAGTTGTGGAAGTAGTAATATTCCATGTGCTTGAACTCGGTGCGGACCGCCGAGAACAGCTCCTCGACGACCTTGATATGGCCGTCCATCGAGCCGCCCACATCGAAGAACATCAAAAGCTTGATGGCGTTGTGCCTTTCGGGCCGCGTCTGCACGTCGAGATAGCCATGCTCGGCGGTCGAGCGGATGGTGCCGTTAAGGTCGAGTTCCTCGTCCGCCCCGGCGCGGATCCAGCGCCGCAGCCGCTTCAGCGCCACCTTGATGTTGCGGGTGCCGAGTTCAACCGAATCGTCGAAATTGCGGAACTCGCGCTTGTCCCAGACCTTGACCGCGCTCCGGTTGCGGCTGCCGTCCTGGCCAATGCGTATGCCTTCCGGGTTGTAACCGTAAGCGCCGAAGGGCGAGGTCCCGGCGGTGCCGATCCACTTGCTGCCGCCCTGGTGCCGGCCCTTCTGCTCCTCCAGGCGCTTCTTCAGCGTTTCCATCAGCTTGTCGAAACCGCCGAGGCTTTCGATCAGCGCCTTTTCCTCTTCGCTCAGATGCTTCTCGGCAAGTTTGCGCAGCCACTCTTCCGGCAGTTCGACCGCTTCCGGCCCGGCCTCGCCCGAGACCGCCTCGACGCCGCGGAAGACCTGCGAGAAGATCTGGTCGAACCGGTCGATGAAACGTTCGTCCTTGATCATGGCCGAGCGCGCCAGATAGTAAAATCCCTCGACGTCATAGGGCACAAGACGCGCATCCATGCCTTCCAGAAGCGTCAGATATTCGCGCAGCGAAACAGGGATCTTTGCCGCTTTCAGCTCCAGAAAGAAGGGTATGAACATGCGCGTCTCCCTTTCCGGCTCTAGCCCCTGTCCGACCCGATCAGCGACATATCGTAGTGAGTCGACTGATAAAGCGCATTGATCCAGTTGCCGAACAGCAGATGCGCATGGCTGCGCCACCGGTTCTGCGGCTCGTTGCGCGGATCGTCCTCAGGGAAGTAATTGTGCGGGATGTGGATCGGCTTTCCCTGCGAGACATCGCGCTGATACTCCTCGGCGAGCGAAAAGGAATCATATTCGATGTGATTGAAGATGTAGAGGCGGTTGCAGAACGCCTCGTGCACCAGGCACACACCCGTCTCGTCCGACTTCATCAGCACCTCAAGCCCCGAGGCCGGATCGATGTCGCTGTCGCGCACTTCCGTCCAGCGGGACACCGGAATCTGGAAATCATCCGAGAAGCCGTTGAGATAGGGCGACGCCGGATTGAGATTGTGGTGTCGGTAGACCCCGAAAGCCTTCTCGTTCAGCGAATATTTCGGCACGCCGTGGAAATGGTGGATGGCCGCCATCGCGCCCCAGCAGACATTCAGGCTGGAATGCACATTGTGCACCGTCCAGTCGAGGATACTGGTCATCTCGTCCCAATAGGCGACCTCCTCGAACTCAAGCAGTTCGATCGGCGCCCCGGTGATGATGAAACCGTCGAACTTGCGGTGCTTGATCTCGTCCCAGGTGTGATAGAACGCCAGCAGGTGTTCCTCCGGCGTGTTCTTGGCCTTGTGGCCGCCAATGCGCACGAGCGTCAGTTCCACCTGCAGCGGCGTCGCGCCGAGCAGCCGCGCCATCTGCACCTCGGTGCGGATCTTGTTGGGCATCAGATTGAGCAGCCCGATCTGCAGCGGCCGGATGTCCTGGCGGATCGCGGCGGTCTCCGTCATGACCGTCACGCCCTCTGCTTCAAGCGTTTTTCGCGCGGGCAACTGGTCTGGAATCTTGATGGGCATGGAACTGTCGATCTGATTGCATGGACTTCATGGAAAACGGAGTACGTTTTTATCAGGCGCCGTCGCGCCGTGCCATGAATGCCAGACGTTCGAACAGGTGCACATCCTGCTCGTTCTTCAGCAAAGCACCATGCAATCGGGGCAGTGCGTTCTTGGCGCTGCCGCGCAGGTCGGCGGGCGCGACATCGTCCGAGACAAGCAGCCGGATCCAGTCCAGCGCCTCGGATGTGGACGGCTTCTTCTTCAGCCCTGGCACGTCGCGGATCTCGTAGAACTGCGTCAACGCCGCGCTCACCAGCTCCTGCTTGATGCCCGGATAGTGCACGTCGACGATCTTCTGCAGCGTCGTCGCATCCGGAAACTTGATGTAGTGGAAGAAACAGCGGCGCAGGAAAGCGTCCGGAAGTTCCTTCTCATTGTTCGATGTGATGATGACGACGGGCCGCTGCACGGCCTTCACCGTCTCGCCGGTCTCGTAGACAAAGAACTCCATCTTGTCGAGTTCCTGCAGCAGATCGTTCGGGAACTCGATATCGGCCTTGTCGATCTCGTCGATCAGAAGGACCACCTTCTCCTGCGCGGCGAAGGCGTCCCAGAGCTTTCCGCGCTTGATGTAGTTGCGCACATCGTTGACCCGGTCGTCGCCGAGCTGGCTGTCACGCAGGCGCGAGACGGCGTCATATTCATAAAGGCCCTGCTGCGCCTTGGTCGTCGACTTGATGTGCCATTCGATCAGGTCCAGACCGAGCGCCGAGGCCACCTGCTTGGCAAGCTCGGTCTTGCCCGTACCCGGCTCGCCCTTGACCAGCAGCGGCCGCTCCAGGGTGATCGCCGCATTGACCGCGACCTTTAGGTCTTTTTCCGCAATATAGGCGCTTGTGCCTTCAAACTGCATATTTTTGTCTCTCGCATGATTTCGCCGGGACATTAGGCGGGTTTTGTTCAAATGGGAACAGTTCTTGCGAAGCGTTACGCCGGAACTGGCTCAGGACGCATCTTTTTCAAGTTCCTCGCGCAGCATTTCCAGCTCCAGCCACTCCTCTTCCATGGCCGTAATGCGCGCGCGCAGGCCCGACAGCTCATCCGCCAGGCGCTGGAAACCGTCCGGATCGCGGGAAAACAGATCCGCATCGGCCATGCGGGCTTCCAATGCTTCCGCTCTTGTCTCGGCCTCCTGCAATTTCTGCGGCAGCGTCTCGAGCGCGAATTTCTGCTTGTAGGAAAGCTTGTTCCTTGGCGGCGGCGCTTTCGCATTCTTTGCGGCCGCCGCCTTTTCGCGTTTCGGTTTTTCGGCAGAAACCGTACCGGTCTGCTTATTCTGCGCGAGCATGTCGCTGTAGCCGCCGGCATAGACAATCCAGCGCCCGTCCGGTGCATCGGTGTTGGCCGGCGCGATGGTCGAGGTCACCGTGCGATCGAGGAAATCGCGGTCGTGGCTGACCAGGATCACGGTACCGGCGAAGCCGGAGACGATCTCCTGCAACAGATCCAGCGTTTCCATGTCGAGATCGTTGGTCGGCTCGTCGAGCACGATCAGGTTGGCGGGCTTCGCCAGGTTGCGGGCAAGGATCAGCCGCGCGCGCTCGCCGCCCGAAAGCTCGCGGATCGGGGTGCGCGCCTGTTCCGGCTGAAACAGGAAATCCTTCATGTAGCCGGTGACATGCCGCTGCTGACCGTCGACGATCAGCGAACTGCCGCGACCGTCCGTCAGGAAATGCTCCAGCGTCTCGTCCGGGTCGAGCGCCGAGCGCCGCTGGTCGAGCGTGGTGATTTCGAGATTGGCTCCCAGCCGCACCGTTCCGGCATCCGGTGCGAGTTCACCGGTCAGCAATTTAAGCAGCGTCGTCTTGCCGGCACCATTGGGACCGACCAGACCAATGCGGTCGCCGCGATGAATGCGCATCGAGAAATCCGCGACGATCTTGCGCCCGCCGAAGGATTTTTCGATGGTTTGCGCTTCGATGACCAGCTTGCCCGAATCGCGCGCCGTTGCGGCCGTGGCCTCGATCGTGCCCTCCGGCCCCCGATGGCCGCGAAAACGCGCCCGCATGTCCTTGAGTTCGGACAATCGTCGCATATTGCGCTTGCGCCGCGCCGTGACGCCGTATCGCAGCCAGTGCTCTTCGCGCACGATTGCGCGACCGAGCTTGTGCTGCTCGCGCTCCTCCTCTTCGAGGACCTTGTCGCGCCACGCCTCGAAACCCGCAAAGCCCTGGTCGAGGCGCCGGGCCATGCCCCGGTCAAGCCAGACGGTTGCGCGCGAGACATTTTCCAGGAAGCGCCGGTCATGGGAGATGACGACCAGAGCGCCACGGCCCCGCGCCAGCTCTTTCTCAAGCCATTCGATCGCCGGCAGGTCGAGATGGTTTGTCGGCTCGTCAAGCAGCAGCACGTCCGGCTGCGGCGCAAGCACGCGCACCAGCGCCGCACGGCGTGCCTCGCCGCCCGAGAGATTGTCCGGGTTCTCGTCGCCCGAAAGACCGAGATGCTCCAGAAGGTAGCTCACCCGGTGCGGATCGTCGCCCGGGCCGAGACCCGCCTCGGCATAGGCGCGGACGGTTGCGTGGCCCTCGAAATCGGGCACCTGCTCCAGATAGCGAACCGTCGTGGCCGGATGCGTGAACACGGTTCCTGCTTGCGGCTCGACAATGCCGGCGGCGATTTTCATCAGCGTCGATTTGCCCGATCCGTTGCGGCCGACCAGGCAGATACGGTCGCCGGCCTCGATCTGAAGCGCGGCGCCATCCAGCAACGGCGTGCCGCCGAATGTCAGATGGATATCGTCAAGCTTGAGGATCGGCGGCGCCATGGCTCATTCACCCGAAAGATCGAACGGGCGCGCCAGCAACAGCGCGGTTCCTGAGCCGAGCGTCACCGTCACCGGCCCCTCCGCGACATTGGATATCGTCCGGGAGGAACCGAATTCAAGATCGTAGTCTTCGAGACGATAGCGCGCGCCCTCGATATCAAGCGCCGAGACGTTGCCGAAATTGAGGATGGAAAACAGCGACGCGGGCGGCAGATCGAAAGTGCGCGATCCCGCGCCGAGCGGCCATCCTTCTTCCGATCCCGATGTCAGCAATACGTCGATGCCGCGGGCCTTGAGCGCACAGGCCAGAACCATGTGAAAGAAGGCATGGTCGCTGCGCTCGCCGCCGAGCGCGCCCGCAAGGATGATCCGCCGCGCCCCGAGCGCCAGCGCCTCTTCGACGGCCAACTCGCCATCGGTCAGGTTCTTTTCGGCCGGAAACGGCTTGCGCGGTGTATGCGGCCACCGGTCCTGCAAGTCCGGGGGCGAGGAATCGAAATCGCCGACCCACATTTCCGGATCGAGCTTCAAATCGCGCGCATGGAGCATTCCGCCGTCGGCGGCGATCACCCGCGCGCCGGCGATCTGATCACGCAGCCGCGCCGTGATCTCCAGATTCCCGCCGAGCAGGATCAGAAATGTCGTCTCTGTGTGCATTGCCGGAAGCACATAGCAGCTTTTTCCGCACTTGCCAGCGCCGAACAGCCGGACTAAGACGGTTGTCGCTCTAACGGGGTGCCGGCCGCGCGTGCGGACGGCTGAGAGGCTCATGCCAACCCGAAGAACCTGATCCGGCTCGTACCGGCGGAGGGATTAGACGCCGCAAAGCGCCTTTTTCCCGAAGAGTTCAAACGAAGGAGGCGCACATGCCCGCCAGAACGACTCTGCTTGCCGCTGCTCTTGCGGCATTGACCGGCATATCCGCAGCGACCGTTGCACTTGCCGATGACCGTGAACTGACGGTCTATACCTATGACAGCTTCGTGGCCGAATGGGGCCCCGGCCCCGTGGTCAAGGAGGCTTTCGAAGCCAAATGCGACTGCACACTCAACTGGGTCGGCATCGCCGACGGCGTTGCCCTGCTGAACCGGCTGAAACTTGAGGGTGACGCGACCAAGGCAGACATTGTGCTCGGCCTCGACACCAATCTCGTCACCGAGGCGAAAAACACCGGACTGTTCGAGCCAAGCGGCATCGACCAGTCGAATGTCGCCGTCCCCGGCAACTGGAGCGACGACGTCTTCGTTCCTTACGATTACGGCTATTTCGCCGTTGTCTACGACACGGATGCGCTGGACAATCCGCCGGCAAGCCTCAGGGAGTTGGTCGAAGGCGATGCGAACCAGAAGATCGCCATCCAGGATCCGCGCACCTCGACGCCGGGCCTCGGCCTGCTCCTGTGGGTCAAGGCCGTCTACGGCGACGAGGCGCCGCAGGCCTGGGAGAGCCTGAAACGACGGGTTCTGACGGTCACGCCCGGCTGGTCCGAGGCCTACGGCCTTTTCACCTCCGGTGAGGTGCCGATGGTTCTTTCCTACACCACCTCCCCGGCCTACCACATGGTCGCCGAGGACACCGACCGCTATCAGGCCGCTTCCTTCGAGGAAGGTCATTACCTGCAGATCGAGGTGGCGGGACTGGTGAAGTCCTCGCAGAACAAGGAGCTCGCCCGGCAGTTCCTGGAATTCATGACCGGACCGGATTTCCAGAACGCGATCCCGACGACCAACTGGATGTTCCCGGCGGGCAAGACATCGGAGCCGCTTCCGGCCGCTTTCGGCGAACTCGTGCAGCCGGACAAGACACTTTTGTTCAGCCCCGACGAGGTTTCTGAAAACCGCAAGGCCTGGGTCGATGAGTGGCTGGCGGTCATGAGCAATTGACCTGAATGCTGGGCAGGCGGCAGACGCGTTTCAGCATCGGTGCGGGCTGTGTCGTCCTTGGCGGCATGGCGCTTCTGATCGGCGCTGCCGTCCTGGCCCTGTTGCTGGCGGCGGCAACGCTTCCGGCCGACGGCGGACCGGTGTTTTCCGCCTATATCTGGAAAGTCGCCCAATTCACCCTGCTGCAGGCTGTCTTGTCGACCTTTCTTTCGGTGGCCTTCGCAATTCCGCTGGCGCGCGCAATTGCCCGCCGCCAATCCTTCCTAGGCCGCCGCTGGCTCCTGCGCCTGCTGGCCGTACCCATCGGCCTGCCGCCGATCGTTGCCGCCCTCGGATTGATCGAGATCTGGGGGCGTCAGGGCATCGTCAACTCGGCGCTGCTAGCAGCCGGGCTGGAGCAGCCCGTCTCCATTTACGGGCTGGCCGGGATCCTGCTGGCGCATGTCTTCTTCAACATGCCGCTGTCCGCCCGCCTGCTGCTCGCCCAGCTCGAGCGCGTGCCGTCCGAGCAGTGGCGCAACGCGGAGCAGCTCGGCCTCAGCCCCTGGACCGTCTTCCGGCTGATCGAGTGGCCCTTCATGCGCAGCCACCTGGCCCCGGTCTGCGGCCTTGTCTTCATGCTGTGCATCACCAGCTTCACCCTGGTCCTGCTGCTTGGCGGCGGCCCGGGCGCGACAACGATCGAAGTGGCGATCTACCAGGCACTGCGCTTCGACTTCGATCCGCAGCGCGCCGTCATACTGGCGCTCCTGCAATTGTCTTCGACAGCGGCGCTCTTGCTGGCGCTTTCGCTGCTTGGCGGAGCGCCGGAGGAAGGCGCCACCGTCGGTCATGCGATCCGGCGCCACCCCGGGCGGGGCTCCGGTGCGTTTTTCGCCGATTTCGGCCTGATTGTCCTTGCGGCGCTGTTCCTGGTCTCGCCGCTTGTTTCAATCGCGATTGCCGGTCTGCTTGCCGATTTCGGCCGCCTGCTCGGCGAAACGATCGTGTGGCGGGCCATCACGACCAGCCTGTTGATCGCCATTGCCGCGGCGTTTCTGTCGGTCATTATGGCGATGACACTGGTCCGCGCACGCTATGCCGCCCTGCCACTGGAGCAACGGCATGGCTGGGCGCGGGGCTTTCGTGCGGCCGCCGCCTCCGGCTCGAGCCTGGTGCTTCTCGTGCCGCCCATCGTGCTGGGTGCCGGCTGGTTCGTTCTGTTGCGCGGGCACGTGAATGTCTTCGCCATCGCACCGCTGATTGTCATCGCCGTCAATGCGCTCATGGCGCTTCCCTTCGTTGTGCGTGTTCTGGAGCCCGCCCATACGACACATATGGCCCGCACGGCCCGTCTGACCGCATCGCTGGGCATATCCGGTTTGAACCGGTTCATCCTCATCGACTGGCCGGGCCTTCGCCGGGCCTTTCTGCTGGCGATCGCCTTCGCCATGGCGCTGTCGCTCGGCGATCTCGGCGCCATCGCCCTGTTCGGCAGCCAGGACGTCATCACGCTGCCCTATCTGCTTTTGCAGCGCATGGGCAGCTACAGGACGGACGACGCCGCCGGGATCGCGTTGCTGCTCGGGCTGGTGTGCCTGCTTCTCATGGTGCTTGCCGATGGCGGACGCCAGCGCGCGGCAGCCGGAGCCCAGCTATGATCGGTGAAACGCTGAAACTCGACGCGGTCACTTTGAGGCGCGAGACCTTTGACATGCGATTCGACACGCAAGTCGAGGCCGGAACCATTGCCGCAATCATCGGCCCCTCCGGCGCCGGCAAATCGACACTGCTTAACCTGATTGCCGGCTTTGAAACGCCCGATGGCGGCCGGCTGAGCATCGGCAATGCCGATGTTACGGATGCCGAGCCGTCCGAACGGCCGGTCACGATGGTTTTCCAGGAAAACAATCTGTTTTCGCATCTTGATGTGGCCACCAATGTCAGCCTTGGCATCCGGCCCCGGCTGACCACGGATCCGTCCGACCGGGCGCTGGTGACCGAGGCGCTCAGCCGGGTCGGACTTGCCGGGTTCGAAGCCCGCATGCCCGGCAGCCTTTCGGGTGGCGAGCGCCAGCGCGTCGCCATCGCCCGCGCCGTCGTGCGCCGCAGGCCGGTCCTGCTGCTCGACGAGCCCTTCGCCGCTCTGGGGCCTCGATTACGCCGCGATATGCTGTTATTGGTGCGCCAATTGCAGGTCGAGACAGGAATGACCGTATTGATCGTCACGCACCAGCCCGAAGAGGCTGCCGCGATTGCAGACACGATCATATTCCTGGACAAGGGCAGAACCGTCGCCACCGGCCCGGCGGATGGTTTTTTTGAGCGCGACGACGTAAAAGGTCTTGCCGATTATCTTGGTCAGGGAGAACAATAGGGCGAAAATCGCCGAATCGCCCTGTTCTGCGGGCCAGGCGGCATTGATGACATCAACCCGTTTCACGTGCGGCGAACCGACAAGGCGCAGATTCATCTCACAGGCGCATAAAATCGACGGGTCCCTCGGCTTGACGCCAAGGCGCAATTCGCCGCGAAAAACGGTGGCGCGGATTGTGTGCACGGGATTGCTGTGCCTTGGGCTTGCCGCTTGCCAGACGCTTCTCAACGAAACCTATTCGCCGACGGTCGGACCGTCCGACAATCCGCAGACGGTTCAGCGGTTGCAGAAGAACGATCCCCGCGCCCGCCTCGGAGCCCAGGAACACCCGCGCATCGTCGCCAGCTACGGAGGCGAGTTCAGCGATCCGAAAGTCGAGCGGATGCTGGCCAGGATCGTCGGCGCGCTGACGCTGGTTTCGGAGAACCCGAAACAGACCTACCGCATCACCATCCTGAATTCACCGGCCGTCAACGCATTCGCCCTGCCGGGCGGTTATCTCTATGTGACGCGCGGCCTGCTGGCCCTTGCCAATGATTCCTCCGAGGTCGCTGCCGTCATCGCCCATGAAATGGCGCATGTCACCGCCAATCACGGCCTGCAGCGCAAACGCGCCGAGGAAGCGGAGATCCTGGCAAGCCGGGTGGCCGCGGAAGTGCTGTCCAACAAGATCGACGGCCAGCAGGTGATCGCCCGCAGCAAGTTGCGCCTCGCGGCCTTCTCGCGCCAGCAGGAACTGGAAGCCGACGTGATCGGCGTGCGGATGCTGGGCGAGGCCGGTTTCGACGCATACGCCGCCGCCCGTTTCCTGCGCTCGATGGAAGCTTACAGCAAGTTTCGCGCCGGAGACGCCAATGCCGATCAGAGCCTCGACTTTCTTTCCAGCCATCCGGATGCGCCGAAACGGCTTGAGTTGGCCGAACGGCATGCGCGTGCTTTCGGCCCGCCCGGAACGGGTGTCCGCGACCGCGACATGTATCTCAAGGGCGTCGATGGCCTGCTCTATGGCGACAGTCCGAACGAAGGCTATGTGCGCGGCCTGACCTTTCTTCACCCCAATCTCGGGATACGTTTCAGCGTCCCCAAGGGGTTCCAGATCGACAATACGGCGCAGGCGGTTCTGGCGACGGGTCCGGGCGACATCGCGATCCGTTTTGACGGCGTTACCGACAAACGCCGCACACCGCTGACCAACTACATCGCCAGCGGCTGGGTCAGCGGCCTCCTGCCATCGACGATCCGACCGCTGAAGATTAACGGTCTGGATGCGGCCACGGCACGCGCCTCCGCCGGCAAATGGGATTTCGACGTAACCGTCATCCGGGTAAAGAACCGGATTTACCGGCTGCTGACCGCCGCGCCCAAGGGCAGCCCGAATCTGGAGCCGACCGCTCAGATCGTCCGCAATTCCTTCCGCAAGATGTCCTTGTCGGAAGTTGCCTCCCTGAAACCCCTGAGGGTTCGGCTCTACACCGTGAAGGCCGGCGATACGGTCGCATCGGTCGCGGGGCGGATGCGCGGCACAAACCGGCGCCTCGAACTTTTCAAGTTATTGAACGCGCTTTCGCCCGGAGCGAGCCTGTCTGTCGGGCAGGAGGTCAAGATCATCTCGGACCGCTGATGCGCCGCATTACAGCGCGGATGTAACACCCCAGGGAAATTTCATACGATCCGCGTGATAGGGCAGCCTTTCTCGCGCCTGCCCGACCCGGCTGCGCTGCAATTGCGCCGATATCAGTGCCTCTGCGTCGCCAGCGCGCGCCATGTCGGTGCCGTCGGGCGCCACGATGCAGCTGCTTCCGAGATATTTCAGGCCGTTCTCCGTGCCGCAATGATTCGCGTAGCACACGAAAGCGCCGTTCTCGAATGCCCGCGCCGGAATGACCCGCTCCGCGACCACGCCCCACTGAGCGGCAAGCGCTGTCGGAACAAGCACGAGATCAGCCGCTGCGACGCGGCGGAAGGCTTCCGGGAACTCGGCGTCATAGCAGATCAGGAAGGCGACATTGAACGCACCGAGCCTGAACAGGGAGCAGTCCGAACCGCGGTCGAAATGATCGCTCTCGAAGCCGGGCGGAAGCAGCAGCTTGCGGTGGGTGCCGACCACGGATCCGTCTTTCGCGATACAGGCGGCAGAATTGTAGACCCGTCCCTGTGCTTCTTCCGCATAGCCGAAAGCAATCGCCACGCCGCCTTCGCGCGCCAGCCGGCCGATCTTCCGAAAAGCGGGACCGTCGGGTCTCTCGGCCCGTTCGCCGACCGCATCGCCGATATTGTAGCCGCACAGGAAGAGTTCAGGCAGGACGAGAAGGTCGACTGAGCGATCCTTGATACCTTCCACGGTGTCGGAGAGCCAGGTCAGGCGCTCATCGGGTCCGTGGAGGGCGCCCGGGCTCTGGGCGACCGCGACATTGAGCATTTCCTGCATGACCTATCCGTGGCTGAGAAGGATTGTCCGGGGATAGTCGGTGATGTAGTCGGCACCGTTTTCGGTAACGACCACCGAATCCCCGATCCGCCCCGCCGTCACGCCGTCGACGGAGATGCCGCCATCGACGGCGAAGGTCATGCCCGGTTTCAGGACCGTCCGGTCCCCGGCCTTCAGTTCCGGTGCCTCGAGATAGGCCACACCGATGGAACGCCCGGTGCGATAGCCGGTTTCATAGCCGCGATCGCGGTAGACCGCATTGGCCGCCGCCGCCACGTCTTCGGCCGCCACGCCGGGCCGGATCGCGGCGATCGCCGCCTGCTGCGCCGCGATCGCGGCTTCCTGGACACGCGCCGCCTCGTCCGTGACGCCGCCAATATGGAACATGCGGTCGAAGCCCAGCTTGTACTGCTTGAACTGCGCCATGTTGCAGAAACAGAAATAGACCGGGTCGAACTTCTCATAAGCCCTGACGCTTGCACGCCGGTGGACCATGGATGTGTCCGATCCGCTTTGCAGGATCTGCAGATTGTGGATCATCGGCGAGACGAAGCGGTCCCAGCCCCGGTCCGTCAGGAAGATTGCCGCGGCACGCGAGCCGGCTTCGATGACGGCGATGGCCGACTCATATTCATGTGCCCCTTCCGCAAGCGAGCCATGCGCGGCCTCCATCATGGCGCCGGCGATCGCCCCTGCCTGCCGCATGATCCCGATCTCGAAGTCGGACTTGATCATCCGCATTTCGCCAAGCACGGGCGAGATATCGCACAGTTCGGAACCGGCATAGGCCTCGTCGAGATAATTGCGCACGATGGCCGGCATGTGATTGCGCTCGATCCAGAGCTGCTTCGGATTGTCCCCGACAGCCTCGCCAAGGGCGCGGCCCCAGCTGCGCTGGCCGGCATCCTCCCACACCCTGATGTCTTCGACCCAGGTCATTGCGCCCACCATTTCGGATTCCATCAGGGGCGTTATGACCACCGGCGGTTCGTTTGCATCGACCACCAGCATCGTCGGCCGGCCGAACTCGATACCCAGATAGCCCCAGAAACCGGCCAGATAGGCAATCGAGCTCTCATCGGTGAAGATCGCCTTGGCAATGCCGCGTTCCCGCATCCGGTGCTGCAGCGTTTTCGTCCGTTCCCGGGCCTCTTCCAGCATCCTCAAAACTCCGGTTTCAGCATATGTGTCGCTTTCTGCTTGAGGCTCGACATCTAGCTGTGTACAGCTATACTGTCAAACGGAATTATTATTTGACTTTTCCGCACTACATAGAATTAATGTACACAGCAATAGCGCCTCATATGACAGACATATTCGACAACGGACAGCACCACCGGGCCAAGCTGGGCTTCGTCCTGCTGGCGACGGAACAGACCATCGAGGAAAACATGTTCCGCCTGTGCCCCGAGGGCGTCGGGCTGCACTTCACGCGCGCTCCAATTCCCGACAGCATCACGGTCGCAAGCCTTTCGGCCCAGGCGGACGCGCTTGCCGCAGCCGCCTCCACGCTGCTTCCCGACGGCAGCCTAGACGTGATCGCCTATGCCTGCACGTCGGGCAGTCTCGTCATCGGCGAGGACCGTGTCTTCGAGCTGCTGCACAAGGGCGCGCCGGGTGCAGAACCGACATCGCTGATCACCTCCGTTATCAAGGCACTGCATCATATCGGCGCACGCAAACTGGCCATCGCGACACCCTATCTCGACGAAATCAATCGCCGGGAGTATGACTATCTTTCGCGGCGCGATTTCGAAATCACCAACATCGTCGGCCTTGGGCTTGAAAAAGACAGCGACATGATCCGCGTGCGCCCGGATTACATCATGGAGTTCGCCGCCGATGCCGACACATCCGATGCCGACGCGCTGTTCATCAGTTGCGGCGCTCTGCGCAGTCTCGATATCGTCGGCGCACTGGAACAGCGTCTCTCCAAGCCGGTCATCTGTTCGAACCAGGCGCTGATGTGGGACATGCTGGGCCTCGCCGGTCTGAACGACACGGTGACGGGATATGGCAGCCTGCTGGCCGATGGCCGGCAGCCGTGAACTGAAAAAGGAAAAACCTGCATGGATATGCCGGACAAGAAGGATGGACGCCCCGCCGCCGCCGATCTGCAGGACATCATCCTCGAACGCATCTGTTTCCTTCAGTACCAGCCGGGCGACCAGTTGCGCGAGGCAGATCTCGCCGCCGAATTCGGTACAAGCCGCACGCCGGTTCGCGATGCGCTGAGCCGTATCAGCCATCTGGGGCTGATCGAATCGCGCAACGGTGTCGGCACCGTCGTGATCACGCTTTCCGACAGGCAGATTGCGCAGGTTTACGAGATGCGCCTGCAGCTTGCTCCGCTGATCGGCACCGTCAGCCCGACCGAGGTTCAGGACACGCATATCGAACGGGCCGATGCCCTGCTCGACGAAGCCAGGCAACTGGCCGAACGGTTCGACGAGAAGCGCTATGTGGTGATCAACCACAGGCTCAATCAGCTGATCACCGATCTGATCGGCAATGCGGTGCTACAGTCCTTCTGGCGCCAGACCTACTATCAGGCCGCAAGCACCTGGTATCAGGTCGCCGAGAAAGTCGGTCCGGAGGTGGCGCGTTCCCTTGTCGATGAGCTTGATGATTTGTGCACGGCGCTTCGGCATGGGGACCTTGCTGCCGTCGGCCATATACAGCGCGTTCACATAGGATATGGATACGCCAGGATAAAGACGCACCTTTTCCAGTAAAAAACCCCCACCTTCAGCAAGGCAGGGGCGGTTGTTTCATCGCGCGGATATGCCGATCCGTTCAGAGCGTGGTGATGGCCGGCGCGTCCTTCTCAAGCGCGATTTTCAGTTTTTCCAGCGCACGGTTTTCAATCTGCCGCACCCGCTCCTTGGAAATCCCGAGACTGATGCCCAACGCTTCCAGCGTCGCGCCGTTCTCGCTCAGCCGCCGCTCCTGGATGATTTTCATCTCGCGCGGATTGAGCTTGCCGAGCGCCGACTTGATCCATTCGGAGCGGCGCTCCTGATCGATCATGATGCCGACCTGCTCATCCGGCAGCGGATCGTCGCTCTTCAAGAATTCGATCCGGTCGGAACCGGGCGATTCCGAATCGGAGACGGGCGCGTTGAGCGATGTGTCCGCACCGGACAGGCGCGCATCCATGACGGCGACATCCTTGACGTTCACGCCGACAGCCAGCGCGATCTCCTGGTGGATTGCGCTTTCGCCCATATTCTCATTGCTGCGCCAAAGCTTCGCCCGCAGCCGCCGCAGATTGAAGAAGAGCGCCTTCTGCGCCGAACTCGTACCGCCGCGAACGATCGACCAGTTGCGCAGGATATAGTCCTGGATCGAGGCGCGGATCCACCACGTGGCATATGTCGAAAAACGCACATCGCGCTCAGGCTCGAACCGCGCGGCCGCTTCCAGCAGGCCGACATGGCCTTCCTGGATAAGGTCGTTCATGGGCAGGCCGAAATTTCGGAATTTCGCGGCCATGGAGATGACGAGCCGCATATGGGCCGTTGCGATCTTGTGCAGGGCCTCCTGATCTCTCTTTTCCTTCCAAAGGACCGCAAGCTCGTGCTCCTCTTCGCGGTCGAGATAAGGCGCCGCCATGGCCGCCTTGATCATGTCATTTCCAGCACGAACTCCGCTCATATCGCACTCCTGATTGAAAGAATTCGAAAAACGCAAAACCTGTGTTTCCCGATGGGCCGGAGATATGCGGACCCGTTACGCCCCACTATTAATACGGGCAAACGCACTATCTTTACGTAACAATCGTGTGTGCGGATCACCGCAATTACAAGGAAACGCTGTGTTCACGATTTGGAACCAATCGTTCCCAAATAAAGAAAACATGACTGAAAAAGGCAAAAAACCCGGTCATAAACCGGGTCTTTGCATCATTCTGACGGATATTCCCTCACGGGAACACCGAGTTCACTTTCCGGTGAACCCGGGCAAACCGGCTGCTCAGGCAGCCGCTTCCTGCGTCTCGCCGTCATTGGCGCTGTCGTCATCGGCTGCCTTGCCGCGCTTCGGACCCTTGTTCAGATTGGTCTCGATCAGCCGGACAGCTTCCGTTTCGGAAAGCTTGTTGACTGCCGCGATCTCGCGCGCCATCCGGTCGAGCGCAGCTTCATAGAGCTGGCGCTCCGAATAGGACTGCTCCGGCTGGTTGTCGGCGCGGTAAAGGTCGCGAACCACCTCGGCGATCGAGATCAGGTCGCCGGAGTTGATCTTGGCATCGTATTCCTGTGCCCGACGGGACCACATGGTGCGCTTGATGCGCGCGCGTCCCTGGACAACCTTGAGCGAACGGTCGACGAAATCCGTCTCGGCGAGCTTGCGCATGCCGATCGAGGACGCTTTCGCAACCGGAACCTTGAGCCGCATCTTGTCTTTGTCGAAATCGATAACAAAAAGCTCGAGCTTGTGCCCAGCCACTTCCTGTTCTTCAATAGCCACAATCTGGCCGACTCCATGAGCCGGATAGACTATGTACTCGTTGGTCTTGAAACCCTGACGCTGAGAAGACTTTTTCTGCTGGGTTGTCATACGTTTTTTATACTCCCTATTACAGTCCCGGAGAACGCCGGGTTGGGTACTGATGGACTGAGATCAGGGCCGGGCCGGTATCCGCGGTCCACCCATCCGATCGACTGGCGCCGCTGCGCACCTGGAAATCAACATCCGTCCACAACTGACAGCCGAACAATCGCGCTGCTGTCATTAGAACGTCGGTTCGCGGGGATGTTTTTCTTCCGTGATCGTGGCAATCCCGACAGGCTCATCGAACCTGCTTATGGTCAGTCCTATATAAGTACCACAAAAAACAGCGCGAATCAATAATTTGCCGCACTTGCACAATGGTGCGGCAAGCACCAATCACAATATTGGTTAATTCATGAACATTTTCAAGGCAGCCCCGATTGGAGCGTGGAAACAGCCCGGCGGAGGACCTGATCCGCTCAGTCGCCCTCACCGGGCTCGGGCGAGAAGAACTTCTCGAACTTGCCTTCCATGCCGTCATATTCCGCCGCGTCGGCAGGCGCATCCTTCTTGATGGTGATATTGGGCCATATCTCCGCATATTTCGTATTGATCTCAAGCCATTTCTCGAGGCCCGGCTCGGTGTCCGGCTTGATGGCTTCGACCGGACACTCTGGCTCGCAGACGCCGCAATCGATGCATTCATCGGGATGGATGACGAGCATGTTCTCGCCTTCATAGAAACAGTCCACCGGACAGACTTCGACGCAGTCCGTGTGTTTGCATTTGATGCAATTGTCGTTGACGATATATGTCATGGACGGCTCCGGTGCGGTGTTCGGCTCTGTTGATCAGACGTTCAGGTAGCGGCTTTGTTTTCCCTTGGCAAGACTGCCGCGACCTCAACGCATATAGTGCCGCGCTGAGGCCTTTCTTCCAGAAAAGACGTTCTAATTTCCCGTGCCCGGTGAACAAATCACTATTGCCTGGGGGGCCGCTCGCAAACGCGCTTGCTTCTGTTACAAATTGTCGCACCAGCGGCCGGATTAGTGATCGTCGCCGCCTGACTTCCACTTGTCCATCTGCCGGCGTTCCCGCTTGGTCGGCCTGCCGCTGCCGGCTTCGCGAAAGGGGGCCAGGGCCGATAGCCCCTTTTCACGGGCCGGAGGCGGCGGGCTCATATCCTCATAGAGCAGCCGTGCCTCGTCATAGGGTCCGCGCCGTGTGCCGGGCTGCAGCACCTTCAGCACCAGAACCTTTCGATCCAGCGTCACCGTCAGCACATCTTCGGGCGACACCATTGTGCTCGGCTGGTCGACCTTGTCCCCGTTCTTTCGAACGCGGCCGGACTGGGCGAGCTTCGCGGCCAGGGACCGCGATTTGACGATCCGCGCGAAAAACAGCCATTTGTCGATGCGTTGCCGGCCCTCGACCATCGATGCCTAGAATTGCGCTGTCACTTGTTGAGCTGCTCCTTGAGCGCAGCGAGTTTGGCGAAGGGTGAATCCGGATCGACGGGCTTGTCCTTGCGCGGGGGACGCGCCGAGAAACCGCCGGCCTTGCCCGACTTGTTCGGTTTACCCTTGAAACCGCCCTTGCCTTTGTAGCCGCCACGCTCGCCATCGCGCTGATGGCCGCGGTTCTTGCCGCGCCCCGCGCCTTGCTTGTGCGGCTGCTGATGGCGACCGCGACCACGATTGCCATCGGAACGGCCAGCCGGGCGCCACAAAAGCACGGGCTTCGGCGGCTCCGGCTCACCCTGCTCCTCGGAACCAGCCTCGGGAGCAGCCTGTTCTCCGCCGCTCTGCGCGGCGTCACTGGCTCCGTCCGCTGCCGGTGCTTCCGCTTCGGCCGGTTTTTCGGCCGCCTTCTGTTCGGAAGCTTCCTGCGCTTCGGCCTGCGGCTGCTCGTTATCGGAGACCGCGTCGTCAGCGGTTTTTTCCGGCTGCGCATCCGCGGCGGCCTGCGCCGTCTCATCCGGCTTTGCCGCCTCGTCCGCCTTTTCGCCGCTTTCGGCCGCCTTGGCGTCCAGTTCCGCGAAATGGACCGCGACGTCCTCGGCGCTGGCCTCATCGGCCCGGTAGCCGAGACCCTTGAGGATCTCCTCGATATCGTCCGGCGTTGCGCCGAGAATGGACAGCATTGCCGGTGTCGTCACGAAGCGGCGTCCGTCATAGGCTCCGTCGGGGCGCGGACCGGTTTCCGGCTTCCATTGCAGCAGCGGCCGGATGATGTCGGCAAGCCGCTCGAGGATGTCGATGCGCACCGCGCGCTTTCCCAGGAACCGGAAGCCCGCCAGCCGATAGAACTCCCGCTCGAAGGTGGGGTCCGTGACGATCGATGTGCGGCCGGCCGCGAGCGCGCCTGTGATCTCGCCATAGCCCGGCTTGTCGAAGCCGTCATTGCGCAGCGACCACAGCAGCGTGATCAGTTCGGCAGGCGCCGGCTTCAGCAGCGCCGGCATGAACACATGATAAGCGCCGAAGCGCACCCCGTAACGGCGCAGCGATCCGCGCGCATCCTGATCCAGCGCCTTGACGTCGGCGGCGACATCGCGGCGGAACAGAATACCGAAACCCTCCACCAGCCGGAAGGCCAGCCCCTTTGACAGCCCTTCCAGGTCTTCCGCGGTGGCAAGATCCTCCAGCGGCTTGAGGATCGAACTGATGTGAAATCCGACGAAGCGTTCGATACGGGCATTTATGACGTCACGCGCCTGTTGCGAGAGCTGTTCGTCGGCAAGCAGCAAGGTGCGCGGCTTCAAGGCCTCGTCGCTTTCCGTCAGGCGGGCGACCGGATCGCCGAGCCAGCGCACGAAACCGTCGGACCCGAGCGCGAAATCGCCATTGCCGGATGCATGCAGGCGCGCGGCACGCGCCTCGAATTCAAGCGCGAGGGATTTCTGCGCTGCGGCCAACACCGCCTTCGCGTCGGGCCCCTCGGCATTTGCGTCCGGCGTGAAACGGAATCCGTTCAGTTGTCCCACGTGATGCCCCTCGACAAAGACATCGCCGTCAACACCAATTTCAGCTTCAAGCATCGCGTTCTCTCTCAACCGCTTCATGAGCACTGATGTCCTGCGGTCAACGAAGCGTTTCGTCAACCTTTCATGCAACGCATCCGACAACCGATCCTCGATTTCTCGCGTCTTTTCTTGCCAGTGTGACGGATTCGCCAGCCATCCCGGCCTGTGCGACGCATAGGTCCAGGTCCTGATTTGCGATATGCGCGCCGAAAGCGTGTCGATTTCGCCGTCGGTCCGGTCGGCCCGCCGCACCTGTTCGGCCACATAGTCTTCACGCACGCTGCCGTGCCGGATGATATCGCCATAGATGGTCGCGATCAGATCCGCATGCTGGGCCGGCGTGATCTTGCGATAGTCGGGCAATGCGCACACATCCCACAACCGCTCCACCGACTGCCGGTCCGTCGCAAGCCCCCCAACATCGGCATCGCGCGCCAGATGGTCGAGCGCCTGGCGGTCGACTGCCGGCAGCGCCCGGCTGAGGCCGGCAAGCCTCGGCGCTTCGTCAAGGCTCGCGCACAGTGCCGGCACGGAACTGAAATCAAGCTGCTTGCTGCGCCATTGCAGGACCTTCAACGGCTCGAACTCGTGCGCCTCGACCCGCTCCACCAGCTCTTCGCCGAACGGATCGACCCGGCCGGTCACGCCGAAGGTCCCGTCATGCATATGCCGGCCGGCGCGTCCGGCGATCTGGCCGATTTCGGCCGGGTTGAGACTGCGGAACTGGTAGCCGTCGAATTTGCGGTCCTGCGCGAAAGCGACATGGTCGACATCGAGATTGAGGCCCATGCCGATGGCGTCGGTCGCCACCAGATATTCCACATCGCCCTGCTGGTAGAGCGCCACCTGCGCATTGCGCGTGCGCGGGCTCAGCGCTCCGAGCACGACAGCCGCACCGCCGCGCTGGCGGCGGATCAGTTCGGCAACGGCATAGACCTCGTCGGCGGAGAACGCCACGATGGCCGAGCGCCGCGGCAGCCGCGTGATTTTCTTCGAGCCCGCATAGGCGAGATGCGAAAGCCGCGGGCGTGAAACGACGGTCAGACCCGGCAGCAGTTTTTCCAGTATGCCCCTGATGGTAGCCGCGCCCAGAAGCAGTGTCTCCTCGCGGCCGCGCAGATGCAGGATCCGGTCGGTAAAGACATGGCCGCGCTCCAGATCGCCGGCCAGTTGCACCTCGTCGATCGCGACGAATTCGGCATCCGTCTCCTTGGGCATCGCCTCGACCGTGCACACCGCGTAGCGCGCATCCTTGGGGCCGATCTTTTCTTCGCCCGTGACCAGAGCGACATTCGCCGAGCCGACCTTCACGCAGATGCGCTCATAGACCTCGCGCGCAAGCAGCCGCAGCGGCAGGCCGATGACCCCGCTCCTGTGCGCCACCATGCGTTCGATCGCATAGTGGGTCTTGCCGGTATTGGTGGGGCCCAGCACGGCTGTGACGCCACGGCCGCTGAGGACCAGGGGCTGGTTTTGAGAAATGGAATTCTGGCGCATCAAAAGGGAAACATCTCGGGACTGATTGGTGCTCTCATAACACGTCAGATGGTGCTGAACACCGCAATTTTCATGGCCGCCGTTAAGATTTGGAACAGGGACGGAACGAATCGGCGACGAATCGCTGACTCAAGGTGATTCAGGTTTTGTTCACGGCAAAATGTTCCCCATTGTCTCCCGCAAGACACAATATGCTGAATCGCGCCGGGCCTGCCCATGTGTCTCGACGCTGGAAATCGGCGCAAATCGTTAACGCGCCGTCGGCATGTCGCCCTGGCGCATGACGGCCATGGTTAAGCAATTGTTACCGAACACGAATTTTTAACAGACCGTTAATCGGCCCATCGTCAAAAATCGCCGGATCCGTTAAGGAACCGACCAAAAGCGGAACGAATCGGCGACGAATCGCTGACCGGCCCGTGTTTTTGATTTGTTCTCACAATATCTGGTGCGGCATCAAGCCGGAGATACCAATTAGCCGGAGAACGAACCGCCACGTTTCGCGAAAAAGCCGTCAAAACGTTAACGAACGGGAAAATCATGGCGATCGAGTTCCAACCGGGCACAGGCGCGCGCGCCGATTTCCCGAATCGGAAAACAAAAAAGCGGCGCCCGTCGGACGCCGCCCTGAATGGATGGATTGTTCGGACAATCAGATGAAATACTGCCCGCCATTGGCGGAGATGGTCGAGCCGGTGATGAAGCCGGCATCATCCGATGCCAGGAAGACGACGCAACGGGCGATCTCTTCGGGCTCGCCCAGGCGGCCGACCGGAATAAGCGGCAGGATGCGCTCGTTGAGCACCTTTTCGGGCACGGCACGCACCATTTCCGTCCCGATATAGCCGGGGCAGATGGCATTGACCGTAATGCCCTTTGCCGCGCCTTCCTGCGCCAGCGATTTGGTGAAGCCGAGATCGCCGGCCTTGGCGGATGAATAGTTGACCTGGCCCATCTGGCCCTTCTGGCCGTTGATCGACGAGATATTGATCACGCGGCCGAAGCCCCGATCGCGCATGCCCGGCCAGACCGGATGGGTCATGTTGAAGAGACCGGTCAGGTTCGTGTTGATCACGTCGGTCCAGTTTTCCGGCGTCATCTTGTGGAACATCGTGTCCCGGGTAATGCCGGCATTATTGACCAGCACCTCGACCGGCCCCAGATCGGCCTCCACCTTGGCAATGCCGTCGACACAGGACTGGTAGTCCGACACATCCCATTTATAGACCGGAATGCCGGTTTCGTCCTTGAAGGCATTGGCCTTCTCGTCATTGCCGGCATAATTGGCCGCGACATTGTATCCGGCCTCTTTCAGACCGACCGAGATCGCCGCGCCAATGCCGCGCGTTCCGCCGGTTACGATTGCAACTCTACTCATGACATCTCCCCCGATGCTTAGGAAAAAAGGCGACCCGATGGCCGCCTTCCATTGATGGTATCAAGGCCGCTCGATGCACATGGCAACGCCCATGCCGCCGCCGATGCAAAGGGTGGCAAGACCTTTCTTGACGCCCCGGCGCTGCATCTCGAAGAGCAGCGTGTTGAGAACGCGCGCGCCCGAGGCGCCGATCGGGTGGCCGATGGCGATGGCGCCGCCATTGACATTGACGATCTCGGAACTCCAGCCGAGATCCTTGTTGACCGCGCAGGCCTGCGCCGCGAACGCCTCATTGGCCTCGACAAGTTCGAGGTCGGAAACCGACCAGCCGGCCTTTTCAAGCGCTTTTTTGGAGGCCGGAATGGGGCCGGTGCCCATGATCTGCGGATCGACGCCGGCGGTCGCCCAGGAAACGATCTTCGCCATCGGCGTAATGCCGCGCTTGTTCGCTTCCTCTTCGCTCATCAAAACCACGGCCGCCGCGCCGTCATTGATGCCGGAAGCATTGGCTGCCGTAACCGTGCCTTCCTTGGAGAAGGCCGGGCGGAGCTTGGCCATCTGCTCGAGCGAAGCACCGTGACGGATATATTCGTCATCCTCGACGACAATGTCGCCCTTGCGCGTCTTTACCGTGAACGGAACGATCTCGTCCTTGAACCGGCCAGCCTTTTGGGCCGCTTCCGCCTTGTTCTGCGAGGCCACCGCAAACGCATCCTGCTCTTCCCGCGTAAGCTGCCAGCGCTGGGCGACGTTCTCGGCCGTGTTGCCCATGTGGTAACCGTAGAAAGCATCCGTCAGGCCGTCCTTGATCATCGTGTCGATCATTTTCAGATCGCCCATCTTCTGTCCGGCGCGCAGGTTCGCGCAATGCGGCGCCATGGACATGGACTCCTGTCCGCCGGCAACGACAATCGACGCATCGCCGGTAGCGATCTGCTGCATGCCCACGGCAACGGCGCGCAGGCCCGAGCCGCAAAGCTGGTTGAGGCCCCAGGCCGTTGCTTCCTGCGGCACCCCGGCGGCCATGGCCGCCTGGCGGGCCGGGTTCTGCCCTTCGCCGGCCTGCAGGATCTGGCCCATGATCACTTCATCCACGTCGGCGGGATCGACGCCGGCGCGCTCAAGGGCGCCCGAGATCGCCGTCGCGCCGAGTTCGTGTGCCGGGACATTTGCAAAGGCCCCGTTGAAGGAACCGACGGCCGTGCGGGCCGCGCTGGCTATAACGATTGGTGAATTTGTCATTGCTCTTCCCTGAAGGTTGAATGTGATCCGGGATCGTGTCGCCAATGAAATTGAAGCAGGTTGCTGCGGAAGTCAAACGCACCTGCAGCATAACCGCAATTCCTTGTCCTGCGCCTATCGCGCCGCTTTGAAGCGCCGAGCTCGCCGCATTGCACAAAGCGTTAGAAATAATGCTATACTTTTTCCCGCACTCATGATCATCTTGTTTCGCATCGGGGATACTACACGGTTTTTTTGATGTCGGCTTCGGGGCAAAAAGTATAATGTCTCCCATCGGAAACGTCCGACCAGGCAAGGTCCGACCGGGACGACAACCCAGCATATGCCGGCAGGGAGGTAGCATGCATGGCCAAGTCTGATGGGCAAATCGTCATCAAGAAATACGCCAATCGTCGGCTCTACAATACGGGTACCAGCACCTATGTGACGCTCGACGATCTGGCGGTCATGGTGAAGAACGGAGACGACTTCGTCGTCCTCGATGCCAAGTCAGGCGATGACATCACGCATTCCGTCCTGACGCAGATCATCTTCGAGCAGGAATCGAAGACGGGCAACACACTGCTGCCGGTGTCGTTTCTGCGGCAACTGATTTCCTATTACGGCGACCAGATGCAGATGCTGCTTCCGAGCTACCTGGAACATTCGATGACGGCCTTCACCGCTCAGCAGGACCAGATGCGCGAGCAGATTACCAAGGCGTTCGGGGAAACGCCGATGGCCCGAAACATGCAGATGCCGATGCAGATGATGGAAGAACAGGTGCGCCGCAACACGGAGATGTTCCAGCAGGCGATGCAGATGTTCTCGCCCTTCGCGGCAACCGATTCCAAGCCGGCCGAGGATGAAAAGCCGAAGACCGAAAGCAAGGATCTGAAAGAGCTCAAGGACCAGTTGCGGGCGCTTCAGGACAAGCTCGACTCGATGGACGGCTAATACTGTGTGCCTCAGCGCCTAGAGCAATTCTGAGTTAGCTTGGATCATTTGACCGCGGCGATATTGGTCTCTGGCTAGGCGGGTTGTGCGCCGTGGTGCGTCCCACCACAAGTGCGAGCCAACGACGCCAGAGACCAATATCGCCCGGCCCATTCGTCTTTGATCTTCAAAACGAACGTCCTTTCGAGGGTGGGGAAAATCAAATGCTTCAAGCTAACTCAGAATTGCTCTAAGCCCCACGCGGCTGGTTCGCGACGCGCCCTGCGGCGCGAGCACCGGTACGAAAACCCGGCGCGATGCCCGTTCGGCGACCGGCAAACCCTGGTAAAGACGCTTCTGGGCCTCAACGATCACCAGCCCGCTGAAGAAAGGCCAGTAGCGCCGGCCGAGCCGTTCGGTGGTGCGTGCCATGCTCTGGATGGCCTTGTGCCGGGACGGCGGAAAGAACAGCGCCTCCGCAAAGGCGCCCGGCGTAAAACTCGCATCGCGAAGCAGACCGGTGATCTGGTTGCGCGAATAGGGCGTTCCGGAACCGAATGGCGTGTGTTCGAGCCGCGCCCACACACCCCGCCGGTTCGGCACGGCAATCACCAGCCGCCCGCCCGGTGCCAGCACCCGCCATGCCTCCTTCAGCGTCTCGCGCGGATTTTCGGCATATTCCAGTGAGTGGATCATCAGGATCCGGTCGAGCGAAGCGTCCGGCAGCGGCAGTTCCTCATCAAAGACGAGCGCCGTCGCGGACGCTTCCAGCGTCGGCCAGTTGATGGCGCCCTGGCCGGCCGGCATGAAGGCGAATGTGCGTTCCGCGTCGGCCCGGAACCGGTCGAGATAGGGAACCGCATATCCGAGACCCATAAGCCGCTCGCCGGGCAGATCGCTCCACAGGGACGACACCGCCATGGCGATGGCTTCCTGCGCCAGCTTTCCAAGCCGGGTATGGTAAAACTGCCGCAAATCGACGATATCGGTATGCATTCGGCAAACCTAGTGCGTGATGCGCTTGATTTGAAGCGTTGCGGACCTCAAATCCGGTTTGGTTCCAATTGACGTTAACGGACCGCGAGCCTTTGTTGTAGAAAACCCGACACACAAAACCGGGAGAAAAAAGTGGCAGAGATCAAGATCGAGCAGTTTCCGTGCCGCGAGGACAATTTCGGCGTCCTCGTCCACGACCCGAAAACCGGCGTGACAGCCTCCATCGACGCGCCCGAGGAAGCGCCGATCATCGACGTGCTGGAGAGCAAGGGCTGGGGATTGAACCACATCTTTGTCACCCACCATCATTTTGACCATGTCGAGGCCATTCCGGCCTTGAAGCAACGCTACGGCGCCAATGTCTTCGGCCCGGCCTCCGAGGCCGCCAGGATACCCGGCATCGACGAGGCCCTGTCCGACGGTGACCATTTTCATTTCGGCAACCTGCGCGTCGAAATCATCGAAACGCCGGGCCACACGCTCGGCCATATCTGTTACTACATGCCGGAAGCCGGCGTGCTCTTCGCCGCCGACACGCTGTTCGCGCTTGGTTGCGGCCGCCTTTTCGAGGGCACTCCCGAACAGATGCACATGTCGCTGCAGCGCCTTGCCGCCCTTCCTGACGACACGATCGTCTATTGCGGGCACGAATATACCGCATCCAATGCGGCCTTTGCGGTCACGGTCGATCCGCAGAACGCGGCGCTTGAACGCCGGGCCGAGGAAATCGCCCGGCTACGCGATGCCGGCATGGCGACATTGCCCACCACCCTCGGCCTGGAAAAGGCGACCAATCCATTCCTGCGCCCGGACGATGCGGCAATCCGCGCGCATCTCGGCATGGTTGACGCCTCGGACGCCGAGGTCTTCACCGAGATCCGCCATCGCAAGGACAGATTCTGATCGAGCTGGACATGCCCGGCCGGGACGGACCGGCGAAGGTCAGTCAGGACACATGGGCCAATTTCTGGTCCCGCAACATGCGGATCAGATCGTCCGGCGGCATGGCGGGCGCAAAGGCATAGCCTTGTAGAATATTGCAACCCAGGTCGCGCAGGATCATTGCATGCTCCATCGTCTCCACGCCTTCGGCAACCACTTCGATGTTGAAGGAGCGGCCGATATCGACGATTGAAGCGACCAGGTTCTGCTGCGCTTTCGAACTGACGATCGGATCAACGAACTGCCTGTCGATCTTCAACCGGCGCGGTTTCAACTGCAGCAGACTGACGATCGACGCGTGACCGGTTCCGAAATCATCGACCTCGATGTCGATGCCCAGTTTCTTTATCTGATCGATGTTCGATTTCACAACATCATTGCAATCGTCGAGAAAGATGGATTCCACCAGTTCGAACGATACGGTCCCCGGTTCGAATTCGATGCCTTTGATTTCCTCGATCAGTCCCTCGTCGTGCAACCGCTTTGATGACACGTTGACAGAGACCTTCGGCAGCGTCATGCCGGCAGCCTTCCACATTTTGAACAGCCGGGTCGATTGCAGCAGTACAGACCTGTCGATCTGTGAAATGACATGCAATTCCTCGGCGATTTTCATGAAGTAGCCCGGCGCGAGAAGACCTTCGGTCGGGTGATGCCAGCGCACCAGCGCCTCAACCCCGACCAGCTCAAGAGACTGCGCGTCGAACTGCGGCTGGAAATAGGCAACGAACTCGTTGCGCTCGATGCCGTACAGGATTTCATCTGCAATGCGTTTGTTGCGGATGGTTTCTATCTGCAGCAAAGGCGTGAAGACTTCATAGCGGTTGCGGCCGAGATTCTTAGCCCGGTACAATGCGATGTCGGCATTGATCAGGAGCTGGTGTGGAGAGAAGAGGTTTTCCTCGTTGCGTGCGATCCCGACGCTGACACCGACCCGGCATTGGTGCCCGTCATGGGAAATGGGACGTTTCATCTCCTCGATGATCCGCTCGGCCAGTTCTATCGGGTATTCCTTGCTATGTGCCGCGCGGCAGAAGATGACAAATTCGTCTCCACCGATCCGGGCAACGAAATCGGTCTCCGCACTATTCGATTTCAGAACTTTCGAAGCATGCACCAGGACGGCGTCGCCGGCGCTGTGTCCGTGCGTGTCATTGATCTGTTTGAAGCGGTCAAGATCGATATGCAACATGGCCGAATTGGCGGAGTACGAGTTGCCGGCTCCGCTCAGTTCGTTGTCCAGGTATCGCCGGTTCGGAAGGTCGGTGAGCGGATCATGCAGGGAATTGTATTCGATATGAGCCTTGGCCGCTTCCAGTTCAGCATTGCGCGCATCTGACAGTTGCTTGGCCCGGCGAAGATCCTCATTGAGCGCAACATCTGCGGTCACGTCCCAGTTCACGCCGACAATCCGGGATGAGCCGTCCGATTCCTCATAGACCGCGCCAATGGCGCGGATATTGCGGATGCCGCCGCCGGGATGCTTGACGCGAAAATTCGAGTAATACCGTCCCTTGACGTCAATTGCCTTGCTGAACTCCTGCTCTGCCTTGGCCACATCATCGGGATGCAGGGCGTCGCGCCAATGCTCATATGTGCGTTCCCCGTCATCATCCGGATAGCCGTAAAGCTCGTTCATCCTGGCATCCCAGACGAGCTTGTTGGTGACAAGATCCAGTTCCCAGACACCGACCTTGGAGGCATCGAGCGCCAGTTCCAGGCGCCGCGACAGGCGCATCAGTTCGGCCTTGCTTCTGCGGGCTTCCGTGGCGTGGCGCTGTCTTTCCTCGATCAGCCTGCCGGTCACCAGGATTGGAACCATGATAAGGATGCCGGAAATCACAATCGCCAGACGCATCCACCAGACTTCTGCCGCTGGCGCGGCCCACCCGTCCTTTGGCGTGGCCATCAGCACCCATGACCCCCACGGCAGGGAAATCTCGACGCTGACCGGGTCAGAATCTCTGACGTGATCGGGACCGTAAAACTGTTCGCCGTCCAGGCCGAGTCCATCCGTTCCGAATACGGCTATGTCAATCGGCAGATTCGTGTCCAGAAGTCCGCTGTCACGGTAGAGCTTCTCGACATCCACGACAGCGGAAACGATGCCCCAGAATGTGCTTGCACCGTTCTCACCATCGATAAAAACGGGCAGCCGCCCGATGAACCCCTGACCGCCCTGCACCAGGTTAACCGGTCCGGCAAGGATCAGCTCATTGAGATCCCGTGCTTTCAGTGCGGCGTCGCGCTGCGCCTGATTGCGTCGATAATCGAGACCGATCGCCTTTTCATTCCCCTCCAGCGGATACATGAGCGAAATGACAAGGTCCGGGGCGCCGGCGATATTGCGCAACTGAGAGCGTTTTTTCAGAAGTGATCCGACGAGTTCAGCAAACCGGTTCTGCGACATGTCGGGTTCGGTTGCAATGGTCGCGACCAGACCGCGAACCATTTGAATATTGCTGTTGATGTTTCCTTCAAGCTTGGTGCGAATTAAGTTCGCCTCGCTCAACACTTCGGAACGCAAGTGGCGCTCAATAACCCGCTGATTGAGCATATCCGCGAAGTATCCGCAAATCACGATGACCACCAAAGCAATCGCCGTAGAAACACGGGTCGGCTTCAAAATAGAAGCGATGGCACGTCGCCGGGTTGCCGGAGAGAAACGCATAATAATACTCAGCAATCAGTACCTGGTCACGACAATCACAACACCAATAAACGAATTTACTTAAGATAATGCGACCAGCCGAAAAGCAACTCTCAGTTGATAGTCCGATTTGCCCGCTGAAATGTGGTTGTTGTGCCGTGCAATCGACCGATCTGAAAAGCGAAAGGGGCAGGAACCGCGGCGAAAACGCGATGCCGGTCAGATCAGCTGCAACGTGGAAAGGGTGATCAGAACCTGGGCAAAATAGTAGCTGACCCACACGAAACGCGCACGAAGGAACGGCGCGTCCTCGGGGCCCAGGAGAAACTTCTGTGCGGCAAGCACCGTATCCGATGCCATGAAGAGCAGCGCACCGGCAACAACACCCCATCCGGGAATCAAAAGCGCGGAAAGACCCATGGCGACGATAACGGCAATGTAGGCAGCAACGGCTGGCCCCATAGGCCCTGCCGCCGGAATGATGCGCACCGAAGCAACCATTGCGGCAAGGACGATCGCCGCACCGATCCCGAACCGCAAGGGCTGTGCGACCACGACCTCCGACGAACCAAGGCCGAGGAAAAGCACGGCATATAGAATGTGCCCGACGAGAAAGGCCGCTAACCCGATCAGAAAGGCCCGTTCATCGTCTTGCGCAAGGAATGCGTCGCCCGCTGCACACAAAAGCAGCGCCGCTGTCAGCAGGATCGGCCCGCCGACAATGACCGACAGGGCCGCAAGCAGAGCCACGGACAAGGTCTTGGCGCCGGTCCGCCGCGCCGATGGCGGTCTTTCGACCATGAACAGATAAAGAAACGCGGCAGCGGCTGAAAACAGGAGACTGCCGAGTTGCGGCGAGTCGATACCGTATTCGAAGATCGGCATCTACTGTTCCGTCCGTTTTTGCGGCGCGCGCACGAACAGGAGATCCTTGGCGGCGAGCGCCGCTCCGCCGGTGATCAGCAGGCAGGCGGCGGCAATGCGCCAGTCCAGGCGTCCTGCGCCGGCTGCAATCAGGATCAGCGTCGAAAGCAGCGGCGCCGCATAACTGGCCGCGCCGAGGACCTGGATATTGCCCCGCTTGACACCGTAGTCCCAGGCATAGAAAGCCGCGCCGACAGGCAGCAGGCCGAGCCCGGCGACCGCCAGCCGCTGCCCGGCTCCGGCCGGCCACACGGTTTGCTCCAGGAACAGATGACAGACCAGGGAAAGCACGGCCGTCATGGCGCAGAAGCCCGTCACCACATCGGTCGGAACCGCGCCGAAACGACGCGACAGCAGGGAGTAGCCCGACCATGTAAAGGCGCACAGAAGCGCGGCGCCATAGCCAAAAGCGAACCGGTCGTCGAAGGAAAGCCCGTTGCGCGACACGATCAGGATCGTTCCCACAAGACCGGCAAATGCGCCGGCGATGT
This sequence comes from Allohoeflea poritis, assembly GCF_027889715.1. GTDB lineage: Bacteria > Pseudomonadota > Alphaproteobacteria > Rhizobiales > Rhizobiaceae > Hoeflea_A > Hoeflea_A poritis. Next base: position 140,720 of record NZ_JAPJZH010000005.1, on the reverse strand, counting down.
GCTGCCACCCGAGACGTTCTCCCGGCAGCATCGCCGACCCGACAACGATGAGCAGCGGCCACAGATAGGCGATCAGGCCCGCCTCCACGGCCGGTGCGTTGCGCAGCGCCGTGAAATAGAGAAAGTGATAGCCGAACAGGCCACCGACGCCGAGCAGCCAGACCGGCAGCGGCTGGCGCAGGGCGCGAAGGCCCGAGGGGCGGAACGCCAGCGCAACCAGGCCGATGACCGTGCCGATGGAAAAGCACATGGCGGCAAGCTGGAAGGGCGGCACATTGCCCGACGACGCCGTCAGCAGCGCCAGCAGCGACCACATGATGATGGCGCTAAATCCGATCAGCGTTGCCTGCATGAATTCCGTCTTTCGCGATCTGATGGGCGGGATCGGCCCGGGCGCCGGATTATCTAGCTTATTCGCCGCGGACACGCTAGCGAAGAGTCCATTCCGACTTGACGCACGCCCCGGCTGAGACTATAGAACCGCGACTTTCCAATGACAGGTCAGGACGCTGCGGCCGGGCACGGCACCGCGGACGTATTCCCAAGGCCCAATAAACACGAAGGTGAAACCCATGTCCCGCAGTTGCGAATTGACCGGCAAGGCCGTCCAGTCGGGCAACAATGTGAGCCACGCGAACAACAAGACGCGCCGCAAGTTCCTGCCGAACCTGCACGCCGTCACGCTGATCTCCGATGCGCTCGGCCAGCGCTACCGCCTGCGCGTCTCCGCGGCGGCTCTGCGTACGGTAGAGCATCGCGGCGGTCTCGACGCGTTCCTGCTCAAGGCCAGCGAGAAAGAACTCTCGATGCGCGCCCGCCTGCTGAAGCGCCAGGTTGCCAAGAAGATTGCCGAAACGGCGGCCTGAACGGCTGACGTGAAAATTATGTAGTGGCGGGCCGGCAATTCGGCCCGTATTCTTGTGGCCGGCCGGTTTCCGGTTCGGGCCTCGCTGGTGGCATCACCCAGGATAAAAAAATGCTCGTTCAATCCGCACGCACCGCCTTTGGCGCGATTTCCCGCATCTATCCCTATATGCTTGCCATGACCCTGGTGGTCATCGCGTCGAACTATCTCGTCCAGTTCCCGGTCATGTACACGCTGGGACCGTTCATCCTCGAAGACCTTCTGACCTGGGGCGCATTCACCTATCCGATCGCCTTTCTGGTGACCGACCTTTCCAACCGGCATTTCGGCCCGGCAAAGGCGCGTCTCGTGGTAACGGCCGGTTTTGTCCTCGCTGTCGGCATCTCGGTCTATGTCGCGACCCCGCGCATCGCCATCGCCTCCGGCACGGCATTCCTCGTCGCGCAGCTGCTGGATGTCTCGATCTTCGACCGCCTGCGCCACTCCCACTGGTGGCATGCGCCGCTGCTTTCGTCGGTGCTCGGCTCGATCCTCGACACGGTCCTGTTCTTCTCGCTTGCCTTCGCGGCCAGCTTCGCCGTGCTCGGAGCCAATGATGCCTTCGCCATCGAAGCGGCGCCGCTCGTCGGCTTCTTTTCCGTGGAAGTGCCGCGCTGGATGTCCTGGGCGCTCGGCGACCTCAGCGTCAAGCTGCTGGTCTCGCTGATGATGCTGGCGCCCTACCGGGTGCTTCTGTCGCTGTTCCGGCTGCATCGTCCGGCCGGGCAGAACGGCTAGTTCGCATTCTCTTCCTCGACCAGCGCGAACTCGAGAATGAGATTGCGCTGCAGGATCGAGTGATTGTCGTCCGACGCCAATAGGATTCGGGTTCCGCCATCGGAGGCCTCGAACACGTCCAGGCTTTCCATATTGTCGATCTGCTCACCGAAATCGGCTTCGATCAGCACCGGCCCGTCCACGGTCTTGCCGGGCGCGACATCTTCCGCTGCGATGCGGCGGATGCGCATGCCGACGCCCTCGGCGATGGAAAAACGCCGCTCCAGCAGCAGCAGGTCGCCATTGGGCAGGAAATCGCCGTCGGTCACGTCGAAAGGCGGATAACGGCGAACGAAAAACACACCCTTTTCCGGGCCGGTGACAATCGCCGCGAAGATATCGCCTTTCTTGTCGAGGCTCTTCTCGCTTACCGCGACCAGCGCGCCGTCCAGCGGCGATCCGGCGGGTGCCCTGGCCAGTGCTTCCAGACCGCGATTGTTGCGGAATTCATGGGTCGGGATCGGTTGCGGAACATCGGCAACCGGGCTGGCCAGCGGCACAGCGTCCAGGCGGTAGCGCTCGATCCGGTGCCGGCGCTCGAAACTGACAAAGACATCCTCGCCGTCAACCGCAAGCCCTTCGGCATCGGCACGCCAGCGCGCCTCGATCACGCGCCCGGCCTTGTCGCGCATAGCGGCCGCGCGCAGATCGGCAATCCCCGACAGACGCCCCTCACTGTCGCGCTCGAGGCGGCCGGCGATCCAGTGGCCCGTGTCGAGAACGCCGATGAACCGGGAGCGATCACCCAGAAGCCGAAGCGCCGACAGACCGCCGAAGATATCTTCCGACGAAGAAATCTCGATGCCGCCGAGATATTCAAGATCGCCGAAGACCGTCTGGTTGGAGCGCACCTTGAATTTCGGTATTTGCGTGGCTTCGACGGAGATCTGATGCAGCTTTTCATCCTTCGCCCCGGCGGAGACCGGAACGGCCGCGAGAACAGCGGCGAGAGCCATTGCAGCCCGGATATCCATAATGCCTTACCTACCCGGCCCTGCGCATCATGGCGCCGCCGGATTCCTCCTCGAACAGCGACGCAAGCTGTTCCGTCATCGCGCCCGCAAGCTCCTCGGCATCGACGATCGTCACCGCGCGGCGATAGTAGCGCGTCACGTCATGGCCGATGCCGATCGCCAGCAATTCGATCGGCGATTTCGTCTCGATCTCTTCAATCACGGCCCGCAGGTGCCGTTCGAGATAGTTGCCGGGATTGACCGAAAGCGTCGAATCATCGACCGGCGCACCGTCCGAGATCATCATCAGGATACGGCGCTGCTCGGGCCGTCCGAGCAACCGGTTATGCGCCCAGATCAGCGCCTCGCCGTCGATATTTTCCTTCAGCAACCCCTCGCGCATCATCAGGCCGAGATTGCGCCGCGCCCGCCGCCATGGCGCATCGGCGGATTTATAGATGATATGGCGCAGATCATTGAGCCGGCCGGGATTGGCCGGTTTGCCCTCGCCGAGCCATTTCTCGCGCGCCTGCCCGCCTTTCCATGCCTTGGTGGTAAAGCCGAGGATCTCCACCTTGACGCCGCAGCGCTCCAGGGTGCGGGCAAGGATGTCGGCGCAGGTTGCGGCAACCGTGATCGGGCGGCCGCGCATCGAACCCGAATTGTCGATCAGCAGCGTGACGACCGTATCGCGGAAATTGGTGTCGCGCTCCATCTTGAAGGACAGCGGCTGCATCGGATCGATGACGAGCCGCACCAGCCGCGCCGAATCGAGATAGCCTTCTTCGAGATCGAACTCCCAGGCCCGGTTCTGCTGCGCCATCAGCCGCCGCTGCAGGCGGTTGGCGAGCCGCCCGACAACGCCCTGCAGATGCGAGAGCTGCTTGTCGAGGAAGGCGCGCAGGCGATCCAGTTCCGCCTCCTCGCACAATTCCTCGGCGGCAACCGTCTCGTCGAACTGCTCGGTGAAGACACCATAGTCGACCTTCTGGCCGAGATCGTCGAAGGGCAGGTTCGGCCGGCGCGTCTCGCCCGGCGTTTCGGCGTCCTCATTGTCATCGTCGAGCATGTCCTCGTCGGTGACCTCGGCGCCGTCCATCTCGCCGTCTTCCATCTGCTCGTCGGCGGATTCGTTTTCCTCGGCGGGAGCGGCGTCCGATCCGGCTTCTTCTTCCGAAGACTGATCGTTCTCCTCCTCGGAGCGCGGTTGGTCATCGTCGTCGGAATTGTCCTGCTGATCCTGCTGCTCGGGGTCCTCGCCGAATTCCTCGGCGACCTCCATATGGGCCAGCATGTCGCGCACCAGCCGGGCGAATTTCTGCTGGTCCTCCAGCACTTCGCCCAGATGCGTCATGTCATCGCCGGCCTTGTCTTCGATGAACTCGCGCCAAAGGTCGAGAACCGGACCGGCGGTTTCCGGGGGTGCCTGGCCCGTCAGTTTCTCGCGCACCATCAGCGACAGCGCATCGTGCAGCGGCGCCTGCGAGCGGTCGGTGACATTGCGGTAACCGGCCTTGGCGCAGCGGTCGGTCAGGACGGCTGTCAGGTTTTCGGCGACACCGGCCATGCGGTTGGAGCCGATCGCCTCGACCCGCGCCTGTTCGATCGCATCGAAAATCGCCCGCGCATCCTCGCCCTGCGGTGCCATGGCGTTATGAATCGCGCTGTCATGGCAGGCCTTGCGAAGCGCCATGGAATCGCCGAAGCCGCGGGTGATATCGATATCGCCGCGCGTCGGCCGCTTGGGAAGATCGGGTATGCGGGCGCGTTCTCCGGCTACGCCCGGACGGTCATTGGCGAAAACGACCTCAAGCTCGTGGTCATTGGCGATCGAGCGGACACAGCCGGTCAGAGCGCGCTTGAACGGCTCGGAATCGACCGGCGGACGGGAGGGCGCCCTCGAATTGTCACCGCGTCCCGCCATCGGAACCTACGAATCCAGGACGATGTTCGCGGCGCTGTCCTTGAGCTCCTCGCCAAAGGCGCGCTGATATTGTTCGGCCACCAGGGCACGTTCCAGCTCATCGCACTTGTTCAGGAAGGTCAGCTGGAATGCGAAGGCAAGATCGCCGAATATCTCGGCATTCTCGGCCCAGGTGATGACCGTTCGCGGGCTCATGACGGTCGACAGATCGCCATTGATGAAGGCGGCGCGCGTCATGTCGGCCACCCGGACCATCTTGGACACCCTGTCGCGGCCTTCTTCCGTATCGAAGCTCTTGACCTTGGCAAGCACGATATTGACCTCGTTGTCGTGCGGCAGGTAGTTGAGCGTCGTCACGATCGACCAGCGGTCCATCTGCGCCTGGTTGATCTGCTGTGTGCCGTGATAGAGACCGGTCGTGTCGCCGAGGCCGACTGTATTGGCCGTGGCAAACAGGCGGAACGCCGGATGCGGGCGGATAACGCGGCTCTGGTCGAGCAGCGTCAGGCGGCCGGATGATTCCAGCACCCGCTGAATGACGAACATGACATCGGGCCGGCCGGCATCGTATTCGTCGAACACCAGTGCGACATTGTGCTGATAGGCCCAGGGCAGGATGCCGTCGCGGAACTCCGTGACCTGCTGGCCCTCTTTGAGCACGATCGCATCCTTGCCGACGAGATCGATACGGCTGACATGACTGTCGAGATTGACGCGCACGCAGGGCCAGTTGAGCCGCGCCGCGACCTGCTCGATATGGGTCGACTTGCCGGTGCCGTGATAGCCGGAAACCATGACGCGGCGGTTATGGGCAAAACCCGCCAGGATCGCCCGCGTCGTGTCGGGGTCGAAGAGGTAGTCCGGATCGAGATCCGGCACATAGGCGTCGGCCTGCGAATAGGCCGGCACCGTCAGATCGGTGTCGATATCAAAAGCTTCCCGCACCGATACAGTCGTATCCGGCAGATCGGAAATATCGAGGTCAATCTTGTTCATCATGTCTCCAACGCGGCCTTTCCGTTCAGCCGTCTTGCGCATCCGAGCGCCGTTTTTGTCCGTGAGCTGTTTATCCGCAGGCATGATCCGGAGCAAGGAATGCTTGGGTTTGATCCGTTGACCGCGGCGAATTCGGCTGCTGACACGGCGAGCCGCTGCGAGGTGTAAACCCATCGATGTCCGAGGTCAACGCGGTCGGATGTTCAAACTTGAGCATTTTTCCGACCTAGCAGAAACCGGACTGCTTCAGCAATTGGTAGGCCTGTATCACCTCGCGAAACCGGTCTTCTGATCCCCGGTCGCCGCCATTAGCGTCGGGATGGTGTTGCTTTACCAGCTCCTTGTAGCGGGTCTTGATGTCGTTGGATGTCGCATTTGCGGCAAGGCCCATTGTGTCGAAGGCCTTCGCCTCCAGCGTCTTGAGCTTGCGCCTGCGCGGCTGCGGCCGCCCCGCCTGACGCTCCTCGAAAAGCCGGAACGGATCGCGCATATTGGCGTAGGATGCCGCGCTGCCGGAGCGCGCCTGCGACTGCTGCGGATTGGGCCGCGCCGTCGACGACTTGTTGACCCCCACGGTCCAGGTCGGCCGATGGCCGGTCAGCGCTTCCTTCTGGTAGCGGGCGATCTCGCTGTCGGACAATCCGGAGAAATAATTGTAGCCCTTGTTGTATTCGCGCACATGCTCGGCGCAGAACAGGAAATATTCTCCCTCCGCATCGCGTCCGACAGGCGCGCGGAACTCGCCCTTTTTCTCGCAGCCGTCCCACTGGCAGATGGGCGTTTCCTCCTTCGCCTTGGCGCCGGCCTTTCCCTTGCCCTTGCGTTTGGACGAACGAATGCTGTCAAAATATTTCGAATCCAGTTTCATGTGCTCAATTATGATGTGTGCCGGCAACGCGAACAAGAATTGACTTGTCGCAAATTGCCCTATTATCGGGATCGGACCGAGTCGCACGGGATCGCGATTCATCCGCCTCGGTCCGGGGCGCGGTAGCATAGCAGGAAAGAGCTGTCATGACAGGGCAAAACGGTTCAATTGAGTTACGCATGACAAAAAAACTCCGTGAGGCGTTTTCGCCGCAGCGGCTGGAGGTCATCAACGAAAGTCACCTGCATGCAGGCCATCAGGAGAGTTTCGACGGCACCGGCGAAACCCATTTCAGGGTCCGCATTGTTTCGTCCGCATTCACCGGCATGCCGCGCATTGCGCGCCACCGAGCGGTCAACGAATTGCTCGGCGACGAGCTGCGCGACGGCGTCCACGCGCTGGCGATCGAACCGGCCGCGCCCGACGAGAAAGTCCGCTGGTAGCGCCGATCAGCCGCCGCTCGCGGCCGAAAGCGGCCGGATGCGCAGCTTGGTGATTCGGTTCTTGACGCGCTTGAGCACGATGAACCGCATGCCATGATAGGTGAATGCCTGACGTTCCTCGGGAATGATTTGCGATTCGTGAATCACCAGGCCGGCGACCGTTGTTGCCTCCTCGTCCGGCAGATCCCAGTCGAGCGCCCGGTTGAGATCGCGGATCGGTACGCTGCCGTCGACCACAACGGAACCGTCAGCCTCCTGGTGCACGCCCCTGATATCGAGATCGTGTTCGTCGGCGATGTCACCGACGATTTCCTCAAGGATATCTTCCAGCGTCACCAGCCCTTCGACCTCGCCATATTCGTCGACCACGACGGCGAAATGCGCCTTGCGCCGCAGGAAGGCGTTGAGCTGGTCCTTCAGATTGGTGGTATCGGGGACGAACCAGGGCTTCTGCGCCGTCTTGACGATATCGACGGTCTGCCTGTCGCCGCCGCTACCGGCGAGTGCCCGCAGGACATCCTTGGCGTGAATGACGCCGATGATGTTGTCGGTTTCTCCGCGCCACACGGGCATGCGGGTATAGGGGCTTTCCAGGATCTGCTTCACGGCGGTCTCGGGATCCTCGTCGGCATTGATCATCCGCATGGCGGTGCGGTGGACCATGATGTCCGAGACCTCCAGTTCGCCGAGATCCAGCACGCCGCCAAGCCGGTCACGATCCGCCTTGATGACCGAACCTTCCCGGTGCAGCAGCGCCACCGCGCCGCGCAATTCCTCCTGCGCGGACAGCATCGAGGTTTCCGTCGAAAGGGTCACGCCGAGCAGGCCGAGAAGCCGGCGCACGATGGCGTTGACCGCGATGGACAGCGGTCCCACGAAGGCCACGAAGACACGCACGACCGGCGCCACGGTCAGGGCAAAACGGTCGGTCGACGAAATCGCCCAGCTCTTGGGCAGCACTTCGGCGAAGATCACCAGCATGACGGTCATGGCAAGGGTCGCATAGGCGACGCCCGCCTCACCGAACAGGTTGAGGAAAAGGCTGGTGGCAAGGGCCGAGGCCAGAATGTTGACCAGGTTGTTGCCGATCAGCAAAGCGCCAATCAGCCGGTCGCGCCGCTCGATCAGGCGCGCCACGATGCCGGCCCGTTTCTGCCCGTTCGCCTCGAGCTGGTGCATGCGCGCGCGCGATGCCGCGGTCAGCGCCGTCTCGGATCCCGAAAAGAACCCGGACAGCGCGATCAGAAACAAAATGACGAGTATTGTCAGCCAGTATTCGGCGATCATTGTGGGTGTTTTTCCTTCAAGAAACCCAGAACCTCGGACGACGGTACGTCATCGGCGATGAACGACTGTCCGATCCCCCGCGTCAGGACGAATGTCAGCTTGCCCCGTTTGACCTTTTTGTCCTGCGCAATGTGATGCATCAATATATCGGGTGCGGGCAGGTCACCGTCAATATCGCCCAGCGCGGTCGGCAGGCCCACCGCTTTGAGATGCGCAGCAACACGACGCGCATCGTCCGGGCTTGCCAGATTCATCCGCGCCGAAAACTCATGCGCCAGCACCAGGCCGATTGCCACGGCTTCGCCGTGCACCAGCCGGCGCCCGTCATAACCGACCGCTGCTTCCAGCGCATGGCCGAATGTGTGGCCGAGATTGAGCAGTGCCCGTTTGCCGTTTTCGCGCTCATCGGCCGCGACGACATCGGCCTTGGCCCGGCAGCTTGTCGCAATGGCCTCGATACGCGCCGGCCCGCCGGTGAAGACCTGCGGCCAGTTGTCTTCGAGCCAGGCGAAGAAATCGGGACGGTCGATCAGGCCGTATTTGGCAACCTCCGCATAACCGGCCCGGAACTCGCGTTCCGACAGCGTATCGAGCGCAGCCGTGTCGGCCAGCACCAGCGCCGGCTGGTGGAAGGCGCCGATCAGGTTCTTGCCGTGGCCGGTATTGATGCCCGTCTTGCCGCCGACCGAGGAATCGACCTGCGCCAGCAGCGAGGTGGGGATCTGCACGAACCGCATGCCCCGCCGCACGACGCTGGCGACGAAACCGGCGAGATCACCGATCACCCCGCCGCCAAGCGCGATCACCGCATCGCCGCGTTCCAGCCTCGCCTCCAGAACACCGTGCGCGGCTTCGATCAGATGTTCGAAGCTCTTGGTCTTCTCGCCTGCAGGCAGCACGATATCGGTGCTTTCGATGCCTTCCCGCGCAAGCCCCTCGCGCAGGATGGGCAGATACAGCTCCGCCACGGTCTCATCGCTGATGATCGCCGCATTGATCCCGTTAAGCCGCGCGGCGATCTGCGCGCCCGCGTCCGCAATCAGGCCGGGTCCGATCAGGATGTCGTAGGAACGCTCGCCAAGCTCGACCCTTACACAGGTCCGGTCCGGCGCCGCGACGGCTTTCGTCATGCATTCAATCCCTTGCGTTTCCTATCGGCCGTCTGCCTCGTGACCGACAATGGCGTCCAGCACTTCGCCGACGATGGTCTCCTTGGTCACGTCGCGCGACTGAACCACCAGATCGGCCTGTGCATAGACCGGATAGCGACTGTCGAGAAGCCCGGCCAGCGTCGCCTTCGGATCCTCTGTTTTGAGCAGCGGGCGATGTCCGCGCCGCCGGACCCTTTCCCAAAGCACGTCGAGATCCGCCTTCAGCCAGACCGACAGGCCGCGCCGCTTGATATTGGCGCGCACTTTCTCCTGCATGAACGCGCCGCCGCCGGTGGAGAGCACCATCGGCCCGTCGCGCAGGAGCCGCCGGATAACCCGCGCCTCAAGCGCCCGGAATTCCTCCTCGCCGTAACTTGCAAACAGGTCGGCGATCGACATGCGCGAAACCTGCTCGATCTCGTGATCGGAATCGACGAACGGGATCTGCATGGCCTGGGCGGTCAGCTTGCCGATCACCGATTTGCCGGCACCCATGAGCCCGACAAAGACGATCGTGCGTTTGCCGAGGCAGGCGCGCGCTTTATCCTCCTTGTTCCCGCCCGGTTCCGTCGGCTGGCTGTTCATGCGGCCGCTTCCATCTTCATCGGACCGGTATCAACAAATGTTTCCGCCCCGTCAAGCAGCGCCCCGTTAAGCCTCTTATCAACATGGTCCGATTCCAGCCTTGCAACGGTCCTGTGCCTCGCCCATAAAAGGGCAGACGAATCGAACCATTGGAATGAGGCATGCCGTCCCTGATCCGGTTTCTTGTGTTCTGCGCGGTGATAGCCGGCCTGGTATATGGCGCCATGTTCGCCCTGACCATTTATGTCGATCCCAAGCCACGGGAGATCACGATCCGCGTACCGACGGAAAAGGTCAATCCGAACTGATTCCGGCGCGGGCTTTTCAAACGGCGGAACGTCATGGCTGATCTGAGCCTCGCGCATCTGGAGGCCTTTCTTGAGATGATGAGCGCCGAACGGGGCGCCGCCGCCAACACGCTGATGTCCTACCGCAACGACCTTGAGGACGCCCATGCGTTTCTGAGCGGCGGCGGCGCGAGCCTCGCATCGGCAGACAGCAACGCATTGCGCTTCTATCTCCAGGACATCGCCGACCGGGGCTTTGCCGCCAGTTCCCAGGCGCGCCGCCTTTCGGCCCTGCGCCAGTTCTACCGGTTCCTCTTTGTCGAGGGCATGCGCGAAGACGATCCGACCGGCGTGCTCGATTCGCCGAAAAAACCGATGTCCTTGCCGAAATCCCTGAGTGTCGAACATGTCGGCATGCTGATCGGCCGCGCCAGAAGCGAGGCCGCGGAGGCTGGCCTTGAAAACGATGAACAGCTTGGCCGCGCACGCCTGCTGGCGCTAATCGAGCTGCTTTATGCCACCGGCATACGCGTTTCCGAACTCGTCAGCCTGCCGGCCTCCGTGGCGAGCCAGGACGACAAGCGCTTCCTGATCGTGCGCGGCAAGGGCAACAAGGAGCGCCTTGTGCCGCTCTCAACAACGGCCCGCGACGCGCTGGCGCGCTATGCGGCGCTTCTCGGCCGGCAGGAGACAACGGCGAATTCGCCCTTCCTGTTTCCGGCGCGCGGCGCCAGCGGACATCTGTCCCGGCAGGTCTTTGCCCGCGAACTCAAGGGCCTTGCCGCCCGCTGCGGAATATCGGCGAAATTGCTGTCGCCGCATGTGCTGCGCCACGCATTCGCCAGCCATCTGCTGCAGAACGGCGCGGATCTGCGCGTGGTCCAGGAACTGCTCGGCCACTCCGATATCTCCACCACACAGATCTACACGCATATCCTCGAAGAACGTCTGCATCGTCTGGTCAGCGACAAGCACCCACTTGCAATTGCCGACAAAAACCGCACATAGAGCGCCGATCTGGCGTTTTTGCTTGCTTTGCGATGCAATGGCTCTTAGCCAGAGAACCGACGCGCCCAACAAACAGCCCGAGATAACAATATAGATGCTCAACTATCTCGACTTTGAAAAACCGCTTTCCGATATCGAAGGCAAAATCCACGAGCTGAAAAAACTGGCCGGTGAGGATGAGATCATCGACACCACGGCCGAGATCGAAAAGCTTGAGGCCCGGGCAAGGGATACCCTCGCCGATCTTTATTCGAAGCTGACGCCATGGCAGAAGACGCAAGTGGCGCGCCATCCCGCCAGGCCGCATTTCCGCGACTATGCGGAAGGGCTTTTCGAGGAATTCACGCCGCTGGCCGGCGACCGAAAATTCTCCAATGACGAGGCGATCCAGGCCGGCCTCGGCCGCTTTCGCGGCGAGGCCGTCGCGATCATCGGCCAGGAAAAGGGCAACGACACCAAATCGCGTATCCGACACAATTTCGGCAGCGCCCGGCCGGAAGGCTACCGCAAGGCGGTGCGCATTCTCGAAATGGCCGACCGCTTCAATCTGCCGGTGATAACACTGATCGATACCTCGGGCGCCTATCCGGGAGTCGGCGCCGAGGAGCGCGGCCAGGCCGAGGCCATCGCCCGCTCGACCGAGATGTGCCTGAATGTGCGGGTGCCGATCGTCTCGGTGATCATCGGCGAAGGCGGCTCGGGCGGCGCCATCGCCATTGCGACCGGAAACCGCATCTACATGCTGGAACATGCGATCTACAGCGTTATCTCGCCCGAAGGCGCGGCATCGATCCTGTGGCGCGACGCAACGCGGGCAAAAGACGCGGCGGCGAACATGAAAATCACCGCCCAGGATCTGAAGCAGCTCGGCGTTATCGACGATATTGTCGAGGAACCGGTGGGTGGCGCCCATCGCGACCCGGCCGCCGTCATCGCGGCCACCGGCGACGCGATCGCCGGGGGGCTTTCCGAACTCGGCATGCTCGACGGCGACATGTTGCGGCGCAACCGCAGGCAGAAGTTTCTGGACATGGGCCGCGACCTCTGACGGCAGGCGTGTTTACAAATTTGTGAAGTCCGGCACATTCGTCATTGTGGTAAAGATTCCGGAAACATATCGGTCATATTTTGGGCGACTTAGGGTGTTTGTGTTTGCCGCTGATTGCGGCATGTGACCGGCATGCGGTCCGTTGACAGGTTTGAACGGACGGGAACGTATGCGCCACACGGATGGGAAAGGGGCACTGTGCGTCTGATCGGCTGGAAATCGGTAATCGCGGTATCGGCTTTGTCCCTGGCGCTCGCTGGCTGCCAGGACGTGCTTGAATCCGTCGACAACAAGGCCGAATACGAGCTTCCCCGGAAACTGGTCAACAAGATGAAAGCCCAGGATCAGCGTGTGCGCGCGCCGATCATGATGCGCATCTTCAAGGAAGAGGGCGTGCTCGAGGTCTGGAAATCGAAAGCCTCCGGCCGCTACGCGCTGGTCAAGGAATACGAGATCTGCAAGTGGTCGGGCGAACTCGGTCCGAAATTCAAGGAGGGCGACCGGCAGGCGCCCGAGGGCTACTATCATGTAAAGCCCTACCAGATGAATCCCAATTCCAGCTATTACCTGTCTTTCAACATGGGCTTTCCCAACGCCTATGACCGTGCCCACGGGCGCACCGGTTCGCACCTGATGGTCCATGGCGCCTGCTCTTCGGCGGGCTGCTATTCCATGACCGACGAACTGATGATCGAGATCTACGCCTTTGCGCGTGAGGCCCATCGCGGCGGTCAGAAAGCCTTTCAGGTACAGGCCTACCCGTTCCGCATGACGGCCGAGAACATGGCGCGGCATCGTGACCACGAGCACTATGAATACTGGAAGATGATCAAGGTCGGCTACGATCATTTCGAACTGACCAAGCAGCCGCCCAAGGTCGATGTGTGCGAAGGCAGATATGTCTTCAACCAGGTGCTGGAGGAAGAAGGCGACGAATTCCACGCGCAACGGGCCTGTCCGCCGTCACAGGCGCCGCAATCCCTGCAACTGGCCTACGCCGCGCATTCCAAGCAATATGAAAAGGACTATGTCGAGGCCGTCAATCAGCTGGAAAAACAGAAGATGACGCCTGCCATCGCAACGCTCCTGGGATCCGGCACGCAGAAGAAACAGAGCGATATCGAAAATACCGCGACACTTCCGCAGCCGGCAACCAACACAACATCGGCGAACGTGCTTCCGCCGCCGCCCGCATCGCAGGCAGACAGCGTCGCCTCCGTTCCGATCCCCGCCCCCGCCGATACCGCCAGCGCCGGAGCGAAAAAACCCCGCGCCAAGAAATCCTGGTGGCGGGTCTGGTAGCTGCAATGAGCGACTCCGACATCGCCGCGCGCTACGACCTGCGCGGCCTCAAATGCCCGCTGCCCGTCCTCAAGACCCGAAAAAGAATGGTATCGCTCGAGCCCGGCGCGCTTGTATGGGTTGAGACCACCGATCCGCTGGCGGTCGTCGATATCCCGCATTTCTGCAGCGAAGACGGCCACAGGCTGGTGGAAACCCGCACGGTCGACGGCGGCCACCATTTCCTGATCGAGAAGAGGCGCTAGAAAAACTCTGAGTCAGAGTTTGTGCCCCGGAATGGACAGCGGATTGTCTTCCAGCGCCTGCCGGTCCGGCGTGTCGACCTGCGGGCGTCCGCTGAAGGCGGCGAACAATCGGTTGACATAGCTTTCGTCGAGATCACGGGTAATCACTACAAGCCGTGTGGTGCGATCCGCGTCGGGCCACCCGGGAAGCCGCGCGGGCGGATGGAATATCGACTGCACCCCATGGATGACAACAGGCCTTTCGGGATCGTCGGCAAGCGCGACAATCCCTTTCATACGCAACAGCTGCTCCCCCTGGCTGGAGCGCAGCAGATCGATGAACATCTCCAGCGCACCGGGATCGATCGGCTTGTCGTGCTTGAGCGTGAAGGCCTTGATCCGCGCGTCGTGGCGGTTCACATCATGTGCGTGATCATGGCGCGGGTGATAGGCCTCGTCCCGCAGCCAGCGGGCGACATCGGCCGTCTTCGTCGCCGGATCGTAGAGCCCGCAGTCGAACAGTTTCGCCACGATTTCGTCCTCGTCATGCGAGGAAATCTGAGGCGCGCCGGGATTGAGCCGCATCAGCCGCGCCGTAAACAGCGCGAATTCCTTGGACGCCGGATCGATCAGGTCGGTTTTGGTTAAAACGATCCTGTCGGCAACGGCCACCTGTTTGATCGCCTCTTCGTGTTGGTCGAGCGTGTGTTCGCCGTTGACCGCATCGACGGCGGTGATCACACCGTCCAGCCGGTAGTTCTGCATCAGTACGGGATGCGCCATCACCGCATGCAGGACGGGCGCCGGATCGGCGAGACCGGTGGTTTCGATCACCACCCGGGCCAGCGTCTTTATGCGCCCCGTCTGCAGCCGGTCGACGAGGTCGGCGAGCGTGTCAACGAGTTCGCCGCGCACCGTGCAGCACAGGCATCCGTCGGAAAGTTCGATGACGCCGTCGCTCGATTGCTCGACGAGAAGATGGTCGATGCCCACGTCCCCGAATTCGTTGATGATCACGGCTGTATCGCGCAGGTTCGGATCTTTCAGGATACGGTTCAAGAGCGTCGTCTTGCCGGATCCAAGAAAGCCGGTCAGCACAGATACGGGAATGGGTTGAAGCGGGCGCATTTCGGGTCAGAGGCTGGGCCGCGCCCTCGGCACCGGGACATCGGCGGCCGGCTCTTCGCGCACCACCGCGACCGGGCCATCAATATCGCCGACACCATTCGGCCGCGGTTTGGGCACCGGGATCCTGCCCGAAGCCAGCGCTGCGGGCACGCTGCCCGTCAGGCGCACACGCGCAGCACGCGCCTGCCTTCCGAGCGGCGCGATATAGGCCGACTTCAATGTCAGCCGGCCACTGGCATCGCGCCCGTCATTGCGGTTCTTGCGTGCTTCCTGCGAGCAGACCTGGGGCCGCAGGTCGACGATCTGCAGCCGGTTCTGACCGTACGGCCGCAGTTTATACAGCGACGGTTTCGCAAGGCCGGGCGTGGTCAGTCCCTTTTGCAGGAGCCGGGCGGATTCGACGGCCCTTTCCTCCTGGTCCATCGCGCCGAGAACCACTGAAACAACGGTCCGCCCCCTGCGTGTCGCCGAGGAGACCTGGTTGAACCCGGACGAGCAGATAAAGCCGGTCTTCATGCCGTTCGCGCCGCTGAAGCGTCCGATCAGGATATTGTAGTTCGTATAGGTCTTCTTGCCGGTGGTGATCGCTTCGAGCGAGAAATAATGACTGTACTGCGGGAACTCCCTTTTCAGGGCAACGCCCAGAACGGCCATGTCGCGCGCTGTCGTGCGTTGCCCCTTGCCCGGCAAACCATTGGCATTGATGAAGCGCGTGTCCGTCATTCCGAGGCGGGCCGCCTCATTGTTCATCATGGCAACGAAGAAATCGTGGCTGCCGGCGATGGTCTCGGCGATGGCAATCGAAACGTCATTGGCCGACTTCACCATGATGATCTTGACCGCATGGTCGAGCGTCAGCTGCGATCCCGCCTTGAAGTGCATCTTGCTCGGCGGCGCCTTGGTGGCGTTGCTGCTGATCGTGACCGGTGAGTTCATGGTGATCGCGCCGGCCTGTACCTGCCGGAACACGACATAGGCCGTCATGAGCTTGGTGAGCGAAGCCGGATACCAGCGCTGGAAAGCGTCCTTGTGCTCAAGCACTTTTCCGGATTCCACATCGACCACCATCGTCGGGCCGGCGGCCCGGGATGCGGCCGTCGATACGGCGAAAGCAAGGAGAATTACAAAGATCGTCGCAGGCACACTCGTCATAAGGCGCATGGCTGAATTCAAACCCCAGAGGAGAAAAGGACACGAATTGTATGTACCCGAAAGCTGCCTTATATGCCATACATCTGATCAGTACATTAGCAAGAACGAGGTATAGTTGATGCCGATATTGAACCGCGCCGCCGAGTTGCAGGCAGAAGTCACTGAATGGCGCCGACATCTTCACGCCCGGCCGGAGCTTCTCTATGACGTTCACGAAACGGCGGCCTTTGTCGAGGAGAAGCTGAAAGCCTTCGGATGCGACGAAGTGGTGGCCGGCATCGGGCGCACCGGCGTGGTGGCGTTGATCAAGGGCAGGAACGGCGGCACGGGCAGGGTGGTCGGATTGCGCGCCGACATGGACGCGCTGCCGATCAAGGAGACCACGGGAAAACCCTGGTCCTCGACGGTCGACGGCAAGATGCATGCCTGCGGTCATGACGGCCACACCGCCATGCTTCTGGGCGCCGCCAAATATCTCTCCGAGACACGCAATTTCGACGGAAGCGTGGCAGTCATTTTCCAGCCGGCCGAAGAAGGCGGCGGTGGCGGCGACGCGATGGTCAAGGACGGCATGATGGAGCGCTTCGAGATCGACGAAGTGTTCGGCATGCACAACATGCCCGGCCTGCCGGCGGGCGAATTCGCCACCTGCACCGGCGCGATCATGGCGGCGACGGACGAGTTCACCATCACCGTACGCGGACGCGGCGGCCACGCGGCCATGCCCTACCAGACAATCGATCCGATCACCATCGCTGCCCAGATCGTCTCCGGCCTGCAGCTGATTGCCTCGCGCAACGCCAACCCGCTGGACTCGATCGTCGTTTCGGTGACCAAGTTCAATGCCGGCAGCGCTTATAACGTTATCCCGGAAGAGGCCGAACTCGCCGGCACCGTGCGCACGCTCAACGCCGACCTGCGGGCGATGGCCGAGCAGAGGATCGAGCAGATTGTCCGCAATATCGCCGATGCGCATAACGCCGAAGCGACCGTGAAGTACAAGCGTGGCTATCCCGTCACCTACAACCATCCGGAACAGACGGATTTCTCCGTCGAGATTGCCGGTGAAATCTCGGGATCCGAAAAGGTCAATGCGACGGCGACGCCGACCATGGGCGGCGAGGACTTTTCCTTCATGCTGGAAGCCCGGCCCGGGTCCTTCATCTTTATCGGCAACGGCGACACGGCCGCGCTGCACCATCCCGATTTCGACTTCAATGACGAGATCATCCCCTACGGGATTTCCTATTGGGTCAAACTCGCGGAAACGGCGCTCACGAAGAACTGACGCACCAGGCGGGGCCGGGAGCGTCTGTCGGGTTCAAAGTCCGATCGAGACGTCGCGCCCCGCCGATTTGATCGACACGGAAAATCCGGCGATCAGGTCGATGAAGGCGATCACCGTCAGGATGAAGAAGACATCGGTCGCAGCCTCCCTGACCAGCAGGAATTCGACCAGAAACGCCACGAAGACGATTGCCGACAAAAGGTGATCGACCACCGACCATCCGCCGCTCCGCGTCGCTTTCAGAATCTCGACGAACAGCAGAACCAGCGCGATGACGATAAGGAGGTCCGAATACTCCATCATCCAGCGCGCGCCCGAGATCATGTTCAGGCTGAGCACCTGCGTGGACAGCCACGCCGTGCCCGCCGCCTCGAACGGCCCGAAAATCATAGCGTTGTAGATGATCAGCGGAAAGATCATCAAAGGAATAGCCGCAATCATGAATTCGCACCGCCCCCGGTTCGAAAGATCTGAACAGATCTGTGCTGGATCAGCTCTATCACAGATCATAAACCTGCGTGCAGCTGTCGAGAGCGATTAGGTAAAACATGGTTACCGGCGAAATCATGGCAGAAGATATCGGGCGGCAAAAAGAAAGGCCGGCTTTGAAGCCGGCCTCCGCATTCGGTCATGTCGACAAGTTCAGTCGTTGTCTTTGTTGGTCAGCACCTGGCGTCCGCGGTACATGCCGGTCTTGAGATCGATATGGTGCGGACGGCGCAGTTCGCCTGAGTTCTTGTCTTCGACATAGGTGGGTGCCTTGAGCGCATCGGTTGCGCGGCGCATGCCGCGTTTCGAGCGGGTCACTTTACTTTTAGGTACGGCCATTTTCTTCTCCACTCGCGGGCAATACGTGCTCTTCGGCCGGATCGGGCCGAAACGGACACGTGTCAATCTCGGAAATTGCGCGGGCTTATACATGGCTATGCGGCGTTTGGCCAGCACCCGCGCGCATTTTTTTGCCGAATCCGGCGCAGGGCCGGTCGCGCATCAAACTTCGTCTTCCTCGACGATCCAGCTTTCGGCCCGGCCGGCCGCCTCCCATTCTTTCCAGGCCGGCAGCGATTTGATGTGGTCCATGTAGGAAAGCGCCGCCGGGTCGGTGGTCAATCGGTAAATGTCGAACCGGTTGACCACCGGAGCAAACATCGCATCTGCAGCCGTGAAATGGCCGAAAAGAAACGGTCCCCCGTGGCGCTCGAGACACTCCCGCCAGATCGTCTCGATCCGTCGGACATCCCGTCTGGCGGCCTCCGAAACGTCCAGTGACGCCGGTTCGCGCCGCATGTTCATCGGGCACTCCGACCGCAGCGCGGAAAACCCGCTGAGCATCTCGCAACTGATGGCGCGCGCATGGGCGCGGTTGTCGTGCTCATGCGGCCACACATGCTTGGTGTAGAACAGATCATTCAGATACTCCATGATGGCCAGCGATTCCCAGATCCGCAGATGGCCATGCTCGAGCACCGGGACCTTGTTGGTCGGCGAGAACTCCGAGAATGCCGGGTTCCCCGCCGCCATGTCGAAGGGAACCAGTTGTTCCCTGAACTCGATCTCCAGCGCCCGCAGCGCGAACCATGGCCGGAACGACCAGGACGAATAGTTCTTGTTGCCGATATAAAGGACAAGTTCGCTCATGGCTGTTTCTCCTGCGCGGTGGGTAAAAAGACTGCCGGGCTAGGGAATACTAAACCGCAGGCACCGCCGAATACCAACGAATAGGATCAATTCAATCATAAAGGCATTTGATATATGCGCCCGATTGCAGCGCCCGCCTTTCGGCAAGGCCGGCCAGGCGCACCATGCCCCGTGATGGCTTGCGCGGATGGCGCAGATAGGGATTTGGAAGCGTCACTGCCAGATAGGCGGATTGCCGGCGCGTCAGCCGGGCAGCCGGCACATTGTAATAGTGCTGCGCCGCCGCTTCGATCCCGTAGACACCGGGCGCCCATTCCGCAACGTTGAGATAGATCTCCATCAGGCGGCGTTTCGACCAGATCGTGTCGGCCGCCATGGCCAGCGGCACCTCAAGCACCTTGCGCACATAGGAGCGGCTCGACCAAAGGAAGAGATTCTTGACCGTCTGCATCGGAATAGTGCTGGCGCCGCGCGGCCGCTCGCCCTCCAGCGCCTCGTCGATCACCAGATTGATGGCGCCCCAGTCGACACCGTCATGAAAGCAGTATTTCCCGTCTTCGGACATGAGCACGGACTGCACCAGCGCCGGCGCGATATCGTCGAAATCCACCCATTCGCGCTGATAGCCGCGCATCAGCACGGCATCGCGCAACATCACGGTCGAAACCGGATGAACGAATGACGGCTTGTAGCACAGCATCAAGATCAGCGGCACCAGCACGATCACCAGCACGATCCTGACAGCCAGACGGCGCCAGGACGAGGCGCGGGCACCCTTCTTGAGTTTGCGTTTTTTCTGCGCCAAGGAACCCCCGCTGCATATTGGCCCAAATCTCAATAAAGCAGCCGCGCCGCGATTTGAACCACCGCGCGGCGATTCCGATCCGGCAAACAAACCATTGCTGCAACGGCTGTGCCGTGCGATGACGGCAGCATGACAGGCGACGCACCGGATTTTTCACAGCGGCTGGCTGAACGGGCTGCCCAGGTCGAAACGGTCCTTGAGGGCATTCTCGATCCGCATCCGCAGAAGGGTGAGATCGCACGGCCGGCCCATCTTCTGGCCGCCATGCGCCACGGGGTGCTGAATGGCGGCAAGCGGCTGCGGCCCTTTCTGGTCCTGGAAACGGCGGAACTGACCGGCGCCGATTCCGAGGCCGCCCTGCGTGTGGCGGCGGCCCTGGAATGCGTTCACTGCTATTCGCTGATCCACGACGATCTTCCGGCGATGGACAATGACGATCTTCGCCGCGGCCTGCCGACGGTGCATGTCGCATTTGACGATGCCACCGCGATCCTCGCCGGCGACACGCTCCTGACCATAGCTTTCGAGATCATCACGGCGCCGCAAACGCCGGCCGATGACAGCCGCAAGACCGCGCTTGTGCTTTCGCTTGCCCGGGCGGCCGGCATCGGTGGTATGGCGGGCGGTCAGGCGCTGGACCTTGCCGCCGAAACCACGACGCCGGACGAGGCCGGCATCATCACCCTTCAGGCCATGAAGACCGGCGCACTGCTGCGCTTTGCCTGCGAGGCGGGGGCAATCCTCGGCGAAACGTCCGAAGAGGACCGCGAATGTCTGATCAGGTTCGGCGAGGCGATCGGGCTGGCATTCCAGCTCGCCGATGACCTGCTCGACGTAACCTCGGACAGCGATCACATGGGAAAAGCCACCGGCAAGGATGCCGAGCGCGGCAAGGCGACCCTTGTGGGACTGCACGGGCAGCCATGGGCGCGCCGGCAACTCTCCGGCCTTGTCGAGGAGGCGAACGCACTGCTCGATCGCTTTGGCGACAGGGCGCTGATATTGCGGATAGCAGCGCGATTCATTGCCGAGCGCGACCGCTGAACGGCCCGCGGCTCCGCCATTTATCCGTTAATTCATAGGCTTAATGGCACGTTAACGGTTCCCTGAAAAAATACCCGCGCAATCATGAAGATATGCCTGCATCCGATTTGCGCGTTTCCCGGGTTTTCCCGCCGCCGCGCATAGCTTGCCGATGCAGTGAATGCGCAAGCGTGGCCAATTGCCGGTCACATCGGCTGCATAATTTATCGATTGACGGGTACATGTATGGGCGAGTTGGCCGAAAATCCGAAGGGACGGAAAGGGATATCGATATTCCTGCGGGTCAGCTATGTCACGACCATCCTGCTCATCGGCGGCATCTGTATCGTCTTTTACGGCGAACAGCAGGCACAAAACCGGGCGATCAGCCACTACGGGCTGATGGTCAAATGCATCGGCGAGCTCGATGATGCGCTGGCGCAACTGGCCGGCAGGGCGGCGCAGGTCGAAACCCTGCAGGACGATGCCGGTGTCGAGTCGGTCAAGAAGGGTCTGATCTTCCGGCAGAATGCCGTGAAGACGGAATTCGAGCGTTTCCGGGAGCTGTGGCTGTCGCCTGAAACGCCGGAATCGCTGCGCCAAAGCGTCTATGCGGCCGACCGTTACATGCGCGCGGACGATCCATTCAAACAATATCGGCAGATCACCGATACGACGGACGTCGAAAACGCCGAAACGGTCGACGACCTGCGCTGGGCCGGCAAGGTTCTCTTTTCGATCTATGACAGTTTCCTCAATCAGACGGGCGCGAAGGTCACACAGACAATCCTGGATTCGCTGAAGGAAACGACCATCACCCAGGGCCGGCGTGTCCAGACCTTCCTGCTCACCACCATCGCCGTGCTGCTGGCGCTCGGTCTATTCGTCTTCCTTCCCATCGATCTGCTTCTGTGGCGTGCCCTGCGCAAGCTGGATCTGGCCATCGCCCAGGCGCGCCAGGAAAGCCGCAAGGCAAAGGCGGCGGAAAAGACCAAGTCCGAGTTTCTGGCCAATATGAGCCACGAGATCCGCACGCCCATGAACGGCGTGCTCGGCATGGCCGAACTGCTTGCGCGCACGGATTTGTCCAACAAGCAGCGCACATTCACCGATATCATCGTCAAGTCCGGTCAGGCACTGCTGACCATCATCAACGATATCCTGGACTTCTCCAAGATCGACGCCCGCCAGATGCAGCTCAACCCGGCCCCCTTCAGCCTGCGCGAGGCAATCGAGGACATCGCCACCCTTTTGTCCGGCAGCGTGGCGGAAAAGGACCTGGAAATGGTTGTGCGTTACGACCCGCAACTGCCCGACGCCTTTGTCGGCGATGTCGGTCGCATCCGGCAGATCCTGACGAACATCATCGGAAACGCGGTCAAGTTCACGGACCGCGGCCAGATCATGGTCAACATCCAGGGCGCCGCGTCCCAGGACACCGCCGACATCCGGATTTCGGTCAAGGACACCGGACCCGGGATTCCCGCCGACAAGCTTGGCATCATCTTCGACAAGTTCAGCCAGGTGGACGGATCCTCGACGCGCAAGTTCGAGGGCACCGGCCTCGGTCTCGCCATCGCCGCCGGGCTGGTGGAACTGATGGGCGGGCGCATCGGCGTGGAAAGCGCCGTCGGCAAGGGGTCGAACTTCTGGCTCGAACTCAAGCTGCCGATCAGCCGCGCCACAGAACACGCAAGACCCGAGACCCCTGTCGACATCAACGGCGCACGCATCATCCTCGTCGACGGCAACAGGATGAGCCAGGATGTCGCCCGCGAACAGCTACGCAGCTGGTCATTCGACTGCGCCGCGGTGGAATCCATTCCTCTCGCGACCGGTCTTGCCCGCAAATCCGCCGAACTCGGCCTGCCGCCCGGCCTGATCATCCTGGATACACCGGTTCCCGAGGAGGCCGCCGGACAGCTGCGGACGGCGTTGGCCGCAACGCCGCCGATTGCGGAAATTCCCATCCTCCTCATGACCGCCGTCGACCATGTCGGAACCGCCGAATTGTGCGAGCGGCTCGGCATCACCGGTTATGTAACCAAACCCGTGCGCGCCTCGTATCTGCTCGAGACGATCACCGCGATTTTGACGAACAAGGCGACCGGCCATAAGCAACCGGCAGCCGGTCTCGAACCGGCACCCGAGGAAAACGGAACCGCACGGGCAGCGGACCGGCCCGTCGTCTCCGGCAATGCCCATCCTGAACCGGCGCCGCAGCGAACCGGCCAGCCATCGATCGACATCCTTGTCGCCGAGGACAACGAGGTCAACCAGATGGTGTTCGACCACATGCTGGGTGAAACGGGTTATGCATTCCGCATCGCCAATGACGGGCAGGAGGCTGTCGAGTTGTGGCGCGAACTCAAACCCCGCCTGATCCTGATGGATGTTTCAATGCCGCGCATGAACGGCTATCAGGCGACCACCCATATCCGAAAGCAGGAGGCGGTCGAGGGCGAGCATACGCCGATTATCGGTGTCACCGCCCATGCGCTCAAGGACGACCGGGCCCGTTGCCTGGAGGCGGGCATGGACGACTACATGCCGAAACCCATCTCACCGGAAAAACTGGCTCAGAAGATCGAGGCCTGGCTCGCCGAGACTGATGAGGCGGGCACCTACCGCGACACTGCTTAGGCAAGCGGGCTCATGCGGCGTCCGGATCCTCGACCTGCCCGGTTCCAAAGCGCGTCCTGATATAGTCATCGACCATGGTCTCGAATTCGCCGGCAATATTGTCGCCGCGCAGGGTCCGGACCTTCTTGCCGTCGACAAAGACAGGTGCGGCCGGACTTTCGCCCGTCCCCGGCAGCGAAATGCCGATATCGGCGTGCTTCGATTCGCCCGGACCGTTGACGATACAGCCCATGACCGCGACATTCAGCGTCTCGACGCCCGGATATTTGTCGCGCCAAACGGGCATGTTGCGCCGCAGGTCGTCCTCGATTTTCTGGGCCAGTTCCTGGAACACCGTTGATGTGGTTCGCCCGCACCCCGGACAGGCGGCGACAACCGGGACGAATTGCCTGAAACCCATGACCTGCAGCAGTTCCTGCGCCACCTGAACCTCGCGCGTGCGGTCGCCGCCCGGCTCCGGCGTCAGCGATATGCGGATCGTATCGCCAATGCCCTGCTGCATGACGATGGCGAGCGCCGCGGATGATGCGACGATGCCCTTGCTGCCCATGCCGGCTTCCGTCAGCCCCAGATGCAGGGCGTGGTCGGACCGGCGCGCCAGTTCCGTGTAGACGGCAATCAGATCCTGCACCTGGCTGACCTTCGCCGACAGGATGATGCGGTCGCGGGAAAGCCCGATCTCCTCGGCGAGTTCCGCCGACAGCAGCGCCGACTGCACGATGGCCTCGCGCGTCACTTCCTGGGCGCTCATCGGCCCGCCCTTCTCGTGGTTCTCATCCATCAGGCGGGTCAGCAGCGCCTGGTCGAGCGAGCCCCAGTTGACACCGATACGCACCGGCTTGTCGTAGCGGATCGCCGTCTCGACGATCTGCGCGAACTGCTTGTCCTTCTTGTCCTTGAAGCCGACATTGCCGGGATTGATGCGGTATTTGGCCAGCGCTTCGGCGCAGGCCGGATGATCGGCCAGAAGCTTGTGGCCGATATAGTGGAAATCGCCGACGAGCGGCACGTCAAGGCCCAGCCTTTCCAGCCTTTCGCGGATCTTCGGCACCGCCGCCGCGCTCGCGTCACGGTCGACGGTGATGCGCACGATTTCCGAGCCGGCATTGTGGAGAGCGGCCACCTGCGCGACAGTTGCGTCGATATCGGCGGTGTCCGTGTTGGTCATGGACTGAACCACGATGGGATTGGGGCCGCCGACCTTCACGCCGCCGACATCAACGGCAACGGATTCGCGCCGGTCAAAAACTTCGGAATAGTAACTGCCCATCGCAACCTCTGGCCGCAGTGCTCGGTGGAGCCGGAAATGTCTACTGGATGTGAGGTGGTACAACCAGCCCGCAATGTCAACATGATGACGGTTCGCTCGCAGGGTCCGGAGGTGCCAACCGCGCTTGCGGGCTTCGTCCAATGGCTGTCAGGCCGCCGCGACCGCGGCGCTTTTCGGCGATGCGTTCCTGTTTATCCCGAGGTCCGAAAGTGCCGCGGACACCGCCGAATCCGCATCGGTATGCGGAACCGTTCCGAGCAGCGTGCGCAGCTTGTCGCCATCCAGGCTGTGCGGGACGTGCCAGAGATAGGACATTTCGCACACATGACGCATCATCGGCGAGAAGAGACCGGCAGCACGCAAGAGCGGCCAGGGTATACCGGCGCGTTTGAGGGGAAGCCCGACAGCCTGCTCGCAACAATCCATCAATTGTTGACCGGTCAGCGTATGGTCCGGGAAATTGAACATTTCGAACGGCCCCAATTCGCCGGCGCGATCCGCTAACGCAACAAAGGTGGCCGCAAGATCCGGCGTGTACGCCCAGCTGTGCGCAAGGTCCATCGGTCCGGGATAGGTGAAGATGCCCTTGTCGATCTTCGCGGCGATGGACAGATCGAACCACGAGCCCTTCACCGGCCCGCCGAAAAAATCGCCTGCACGCAAGATGATGGTACGCACATTGCCGCGTTGCGCCTCGCGCTCGAAAAGCTGTTCGAGCGCGATCCGGATCCGGCCCTTGCTCGTCGTCGCGCCCTGAGGGTCCTGCGGCCGCATGCCCGGATGAACCTCGTGCCCGTAATTGTAGACATTTCCGGGAAACAGATGCAGCGCGCCGTGTTGCCGCGCCGCCGCAATGACATTCTCGCCCATCGGCAGGACATATCTGCGCCACTGTGTGTAGGTCGGATTAAGGCCGTTGAAAATGATATCCGCGCCCTCGGTCGCGGCGGTCAGGGCCCGGCGGTCCATGGCATCGGCAGTGCGCTGTTCGATCCCGGCTGGCAGACCTGCTGCCGCGCCCGAGCGCGTAACGGCGAGAACCCGGTAGCCTTTGTCGTGAAATGCCATGGCCACCTGGCTGGCCAGGCGCCCGTTGGCGCCGAGAACTGCGATCGTCTGCATTGTCCTGCTCCTGTTGGGAAATGACGTGGTGAATGGACAATATGCATACAAAATCGTATTTTAAATTGATCTTGCCGTATGCTTTCTATTCAAAAATGTATCAAATGGACTGGAACCTGATCCGCAGCTTTCTTGCCATCGCCGAAACCGGAACGCTGGCGAAGGCGGCGCAAAATCTCGGCGTAAGCCAACCGACGCTCGGCCGCCACATCGATGCGCTGGAAGCAAGCCTCGGCCTGACACTGTTCACCCGCGGACGGCACGGCATGACACCGACCGAGGCAGGGCTCTCCATCATCGAGGACGCGAAAGCCATGGCATTCGAGGCCGATCGCCTGGCGCTGAAAGCCGCCAGCCGCGCGCAATCGCTCGGCGGCACCGTTCGCATCACCGCCAGTGAAGTGGTCTCGACCTATATCCTGCCGCCCATCATCGCCGCTCTTGGCGTTGCCGAGCCGGACATCCAGATCGAACTCGTGCCCAGCAACACGGTGGAAAATCTGCTGAGCCGCGACGCGGACATTGCCGTGCGCATGGTCCGGCCGGTCCAGAACGACGTGATTGCCCGCAAGACCAACGAGCTCGGCATGGGAACCTACGCGCATGCGGACTATCTGGCCCGCCACGGGACCCCGCAGACGATCGAGGAATTCTTCCGCCATCGACTCATCGGCATGGACCGCTCCAATCTTATCGTCGACGGCATGGCAGATCTCGGCATTCACGCCCAGAGAGACAGTTTCGCCGTGCGTACCGATCACCAGATCGCCTATTTCGAACTCGTCAGGGCCGGTGCAGGCATCGGCTTCATTGCCCATTATCTGGCGGCCGGTCATTCGGAACTGCGGCGCATACTGCCGGATATCACGATCCCCGCCCTGCCCATCTGGCTGGCCTCACACCGTGAACTGCGCACCAGCCAGCGCATTCGGCGTGTCATGGACTTTCTCCATGAACGCATCAACGCCCTGCCGCTCGGTGACACGTAACGCCGGGCTCAATGGTGTTGCAATATTCCTTTTGTCAGGCGACACTGCCGCCGATTTGGAAATCGTGGAACAGGCGACTGGAAGGGAGGCGGTTTAATGCATCTGATTGACTTCCCGGTCACCGGTTACGACTATCTGACCTTCCTGTTCCTGATCGTTCTCATTGTCGTTTTCTTCTACGTCATCATCCAGCTTGGCAGCCTTCCGGGAAAGATCGCCGAACGGCGCAACCACCCGCATGCCGAGGCGGTCAAGATTGTGGGCTGGATCGGTCTCTTTACGGTTTTTCCGTGGATACACGCGATCATCTGGGCGCTGCATGAGGCGACGCTGGTCGATGTGCGCTCCATGCCCGACAGCAACACCGATCTCGAAGGCCAGCGCGCCACCGTCTACGGCGTCCCGCTTCCGGGCGGTCCGACCAAACAGGTTGACGTCGCCGAAATACACGCCGCGCCACCGGCTGATGGTGATGCGAATCCGCCCGAAACGGCCGGTACGTCCGAAAAGGACGATACCGAAAAACCGGCATAGCGGGGTGGGTGGATGTTAATTGCCGTCGGCATCGTCGTAACCTACATCGTCTTCGTCTGGCTCGTCTTTTTCCGTTTCCGGCTTCTCAAATTCAATATCGTATGGGGCATTGTCGGTTTCTGGGTCGGCGTGCACATGCTGCTGATCTTCCTGATCGCGCTGCGCTTCTTCCAGCCCTTTTCCATCGACGGCCACGTCATACGCCCGACCGTCCAGCTCGTGCCGCGCCTGCCGCAGCCCACGATCCTGAAGGAGGTGCTGGTCACCTCCAACCAGCAGGTCAAGGCCGGCGATGTGATGTACCAGTTCGACAGGACGATCTACGAGGCCAATCTGGCCGCCAACCAGGCGAAGCTCGTCGAGGCGCAGCAGAACGCCAAGATGCTCGATGTCGATGTGCAGCAGGCCAATGACGCGATGGCCGAGGCGGTCGCCAACCGCACCTATGCGCAGGAGGAGGTCAAGCGCTACACGGATCTTGTTCCGAAGGGCGGCGCGCGCCAGGAAACGCTCGACAAGTGGATCCAGCAGCTTGCGGCCGCCGACGCGCAGGTCGCCGAGGCCCAGGCCAACATCACCAAGGCCGAGCTTGCCCGCGACGCCAAGATCGACGGCATCAACGCGCAAGTTTACGGCGCGCAGGCCGAGGTCGCCAAATCGCAATATTATCTCGACCAGACAACCATACGCGCGCCCGAAGACGGCATCATCGTCACCCAGCAGGCGCGCCCGGGCCTCGTTGTCGGCAATCGCCGCATTGCCGCTCTGGCGGTCCTGGTCGCCGATGCCGATCCCTATATGCTGGCGACCTTTTATCAGGAGCACCTCAAATTCGTCGAACCCGGCCAGGAGGTCGAGGTCGCGCTCGACATCTTCCCCGGGCAGATTTTCAAAGGCAGCGTCGAGGCGGTCTGGTGGGGCACCGGCCAGGGTCAGATCAAGCCCAGCGGCAACGTGCCGACATTCCGTTTTCCCAAGGTCCAGGGGCGCATAGCCGTGCAGATCAAGGTCGACGATCCGGCGCTCAAGCGATTTCCCGCCGGCGTCCATGGCGCCGTGGCCATCTATACCGGCCTCGGCAAGGGGTTCGAACCCTTGCGGCGCATCAACATCCGGCTCTATTCCTGGGCCAACCTCCTGTTCCCGTTGAACCTGTGATCGAGGCGGAAGCGATGAGCGCACTGATCCGATATGCCAAGCGCCTGAGCCCGCTCCCGGCCATTGTCGCGACCGGCCTTGTCCTGGCCGGCTGCATGGTGGGGCCGGATTTCGAACGTCCTGAAGCGCCCTATCTCGGAAGCTGGAGCAAGGGCGCCGGCCTTCCGGTCGATGCCAAGACCGGCTTCACCACGCGCAGCGCCGCCGTCAACAACTGGTGGACGCTGTTCAAGGATCCGACATTGACGGCGCTGATCGACGAGGCCTACCGGCAGAATGTGCTGCTCGAAGCCGCCGGCGCCCGTGTCTACCAGGCGCGCGCCCAGCTCGGCGTTGCCGAAGGCGAACTGTTTCCCCAGCAGCAGCAGGCCAAGGCCGGCGTCGAGAAGGTACAGCTCAGCCG
This sequence comes from Allohoeflea poritis, assembly GCF_027889715.1. GTDB lineage: Bacteria > Pseudomonadota > Alphaproteobacteria > Rhizobiales > Rhizobiaceae > Hoeflea_A > Hoeflea_A poritis. The sequence continues at coordinate 111,810 of NZ_JAPJZH010000005.1, read as the reverse complement.
GAACGAGCCGCTGGTGCGCGATATTCAGCAATTCATCCCGCTGGATCCGAATTTCACCCGCTACAGCACCGGCTTTGATGCCGGCTGGGAAATCGACCTCTGGGGCAAGATCCGCCGCGACATACAGTCCGCCAGGGCCAATCTGCTCTACCAGATCGCCAGCTATGACGACGCGCTTGTAACGCTCACCGGCGACATCGCCGCCACCTATGTGACAATCCGCGAGCTGCAGGGCCTGATCGCCATCACCCGCCGGAACCTGGCGCTGCAGAAGAAGAGCCTCGACATCGCCAAGGTCAAGCTCGAAGGCGGCACCACGACGCGCCTCGACGTCGACGAGGCGACGGCCGCATACAACAGCACGCTCGCCACCCTGCCCGGCTACCAGGCCGACCTGGCGCAGGCCATGAACGCCATGAGCGTGCTGCTGAGCGAGCCGCCCGGCAATGTGGCGCCGCGCCTGAAGAAGCATGCCCGCCTGCCGCGCGTGCCGGCGACCGTCGCCATAGGCGTGCCGGCGGATATGCTGCGCCGCCGCCCCGATGTCCGCGCCGCCGAATATCTGGCAGCAGCACAGTCGGCGCAGATCGGCGTCGCCAAGGCGGACCTTTATCCCGCATTCACCATCTCCGGCGCCATCGGCCTGAAGGCCAGCGATTTCAAGGGCATTTTCAACACACGAAGCTTCGAGGGGTTCATCAACCCGTCATTTTCGTGGAACGTGCTCAATTACGGCCGCATCCAGAACAATGTGCGCGTGCAGGACGCCGAGTTCCAGGAAACGCTGGAGCAATACAAGAACACGGTCCTCAACGCTTACGCCGAGGTGGAGACTGCGCTCGTCGCCTTCGTCCGGTCCAAGCAGCAGGTCGTGTATCTGTCGCGCGCCGTCGCGGCCTCCAAGCGGGCCGAGGCGGAAGTTCTTACCCAGTACCAGGACGGGACGGCCAGCTATGACCGGGTGATTGACGCGCAACGGTCCCTTCTCGACTCCGAAGCCCGCCTGCTGGTCGCCCGCGCAAACGTGCTGACCAACCTGATTTCCGTCTACAAGGGCCTTGCCGGCGGCTGGGTGCCGCCCAACGTCAAGGGTTTCGTCAACGCCCGGACCCGCGAACAGATGGAAGACCGCACGAACTGGGGCCAACTGCTGGAAAAACCCATCGAACCGAAGCCGATCGAAACGCAATAGTCTTGCTTGTGAACCGCCCCAGAAGGCGCATCGCGGCCACGATCCCATGAGTGTTTTCGTCGTCGTCAATCCGCGCGCCGGCAGCGGTCGCACGGGCCGGCGCTGGCCGGACATCGCCGCCGCCCTGTCTGGCGGGATCGGTCCCTTCGATCATGCGTTCACCACAGGCCGGGGCCATGCCACGAGACTCGCGCGCCAGGCCGTCGAGGCAGGTGCGGAACTGATCATCGCCGTCGGCGGAGACGGAACGATCAGCGAGGCGGTGAACGGGTTTGTCACCGACGACGGCGCCGTCCGGCGCGATTGCACCTTTGCCGTCATCAGCGCCGGCACCGGCGCGGATTTCGTCCGCAGCCTCGGCCCGTCCCCGGATCCGCTTCGCGGCATTGCCTCCGGAAAGCGGCGGCGTATTGACCTCGGCCGCGTGACCTATGTGGACGATAATGGCAATCCGGCATCGCGCCTGTTCATCAACATCGCCGGCATGGGCCTCTCCGGCGAGGTCGACCGTGCGGTCAATGCCGAACGCATGACCGGCCTGCTGCCCGGAAAGGCCGCCTACTATATCGCAACGCTCGGGGCGCTGCTGCGCCACCGCAGCCGCACCGTCCGCCTGACCATCGATGATCGCGAGCAACTGACCGTCGATCTTTCCATGGCAGCGATTGCCAACGGGCAATATTTCGGCGGCGGCATGCATGTCGCGCCCAAGGCACGGCTCGACAGTGGTGAATTTCAGATCGTCATCCTGCGCGGCGGCGCGAAGCTGGCACTGGCAAGGGACCTGCGCCAGGTCTACCGCGGCGCCCATTTGGACCACCCGATGATCCTTGCGCGAACGGGCCGCCACATTGTCGCGGAAACCGTCGACCAGACCGGTGTGAAGGTTCCGCTCGATATTGACGGCGAATCGCCCGGCTGCCTGAAGGCGACATTCGAAATTCTCCCCGGCGCGCTGCTGCTGCGCCAGTAGCGGCAGTCAGCCGCCAGCAAAAGGCGTCTCGGCTGCCTCATTCAGATCGGCATGGCGCGCCACCGGGGAAAGTCCGAGCACGACGATGAAAAGCGCGGCGAGGCCCATGAAGGCAACCGAAAAACTCTGATATTCGGCGATGAAGCCGATCAGCGCCGGTGCCATCAGAATGCCCGAATAGCCCATGGAGGTCGCAATGCTGATCCCGACACCAGGCTGCAGGCCCGGCAGATTGCCGGCGGCCGACAGCGCCACGGGCACCAGGTTGGCGATGCCGATGCCCGACAGCGCAAAACCCGCAATCGCCATGGTCGGCCCGCTTGCCGTTGCGGCGAGCAGCAGCCCGACCGCGGCAACAATCGCCGAATAGCGCATGGTGGTCACCGCGCCGAATTTGCGCCGGACCGCATCGCCCGCGAAACGCATGACAGCCATGGTTGCCGCCACGGCACCGAAGGCAAGCCCGGAATAGGTGACGTCGGCGCCGAGGTCCTGGCGCAGGTAAAGCGCGCCCCAGTCGAGGATCGCGCCTTCCGGAACCATGGAAAACAGCGCCACAAGCCCGACGACATAGGGCATCGGCGCGAGCGTCAGCCGGAAGCGCGGCTTGGCATCGGCCGCCAGCGGCAGATCCGGTGCAAGCCGCGTCACGAAGGACAGCGCGATCACAAGGGCAATCGCACTGACGAGGGCCACCTGCATGCCGCTTCCGAAACGGTCGATCAGCACGCCGCCCGCCGCCGCGCCGATGAGCCCGCCAAGGCTCCAGAAGCCGTGACAGGACGACATGATCGCCTTTCTCAGCCGCTTTTCGACGACGACCGCATTGGCGTTCATGGCGATATCCATCGATCCGATAATGCCGCCGAAGACGAAGAGCACGCCGACCAGCACCGGCACGCCCGGCGCCAGCGCCACGGGCAGAAGGGCCAGCGAGCACAGAATGCATGTGACGCGCAGAACCGGCAGCGCGCCGATGCGGGCGATCAGCGCGCCCGAGACCGGCATGATCAGGATCGAGCCGAGCCCCAGCGTCAGGATGAGCAGCCCGAGCGCCGATTCCGACAGGCCGTGCTGCTGCGCAAGCTCGGGCACCAGCGGCGCCCAGCTGCCGACGACAAAGCCGTTCATCAGGAACATCGCGGATACCGCTGCGCGCATGCCCGTGGCTCCCAGAGCAGTCAATGACAGGATTGCTCAATGTCCGCCGACCGGCGGATATGGTTGATTTATGCGTAGACGACCAAAAGATCTTTTGCGTCGATCTGATCGCCGGCTTTTACCAGCACCTCGGCAATGACGCCATCCCTTTCCGCATGGATCGCCGTTTCCATCTTCATGGCTTCGATGGAAAGCAGCACATCGCCTGCCTGAACCTCCTGCCCGGCGGCGACCGCGACGGTCGAGACAACGCCCGGCATCGGCGCGCCCACTTCGGCCTCGTTTCCGGCATCGGCCTTCCTGCGCTGCGCGGCGGCAGACGCGCCATGCGCGCGGTCCGGAACCTTGATGCGCCGCGGCTGGCCGTTAAGCTCGAAGAAGACGGTGACCATGCCCTTTTCATTGGGCTCGCCCACCGCCAGGTTGCGGATCACCAGCGTCACGCCCTTCTCCAGATCGACGAAGAGTTCGCTGCCGACCGGCAGGCCATAGAAATAGGCCGGAGTCGGAAGGGCCGAAACGGGACCATAGGTGTTGCGCGCCAGCGCATAATCCGTGAAGACCTTCGGATACATGAGATAGGATGCCAACTCATAGTCGTCGACCGACCGGTCTATTGCCTTCTCGATCTCTGTTTTCTCGGCATCGAGGTCGGCATCCTCCAGAAGCGAACCCGGACGCACGGCATAGGCTTTCTCGCCCTTGAGCACCTTTTCCTGCAGCCCTTCCGGCCAGCCGCCCGGCGACTGACCAAGATCGCCGCGCATCATCGAGACGACGGAATCCGGGAAGGAAACGTCCCGCTCGGGATTCTCGACATCGGCCACCGACAGGTCCTGCGAGACCATCATCAGCGCCATGTCGCCCACCACTTTCGACGACGGCGTCACCTTGACGATATCGCCGAACATCTGGTTGGCGTCCGCATAAGCCTGCGCCACCTCGTGCCAGCGGGTCTCGAGACCCAGCGAGCGCGCCTGTTCCTTCAGATTGGTGAACTGGCCACCCGGCATTTCGTGCAGGTAGACCTCCGAGGCAGGACCCTTCAGGTCGCTCTCGAAAGCGACATATTGCGCGCGCACGGCCTCCCAGTAGAACGAGATGCGGCGGATCCATTCGGGATCGAGGCCCGGATCGCGCTCGCCGCCACGCAGCGCCTCGACGATCGAGCCGAGGCAGGGCTGCGACGTATTGCCGGACAAAGCGTCCATCGCCGCGTCCACCGCGTCGACACCCGCATCCACCGCCGCCAGAACGGTGGCGGCTGAAATTCCCGAAGTGTCATGCGTGTGGAAATGGATCGGAAGATCCGTCGCCTCGCGCATCGCCTTGAACAATTCGGTCGCCGCCGCCGGTTTCAACAGCCCGGCCATGTCCTTGAGCGCGATGATATGGGCGCCGGCATCGGTCAGCTCGCGGGTCAGATCCGTGTAGTATTTGAGGTCGTATTTCGGCCGCGCCGAATTCAGGATGTCGCCCGTATAGCAGATCGTCGCCTCGCAGAGCCTGTCCTCCTCGCACACCGCATCCATGGCGACGCGCATGTTTTCCACCCAGTTAAGGCAGTCGAAGACGCGGAAGAGGTCGATGCCGCCGCTGGCCGCCTGACGGACGAAATGACGGACGACATTGTCCGGATAGTTCTTGTAGCCGACGCCATTGGCGCCGCGCAGCAGCATCTGCAACAGGATATTGGGCGCGCCCTCGCGGATCTGCGCCAGCCGCTCCCACGGATCCTCCGTCAGGAAGCGCATGGCGACGTCGAATGTCGCGCCGCCCCAGCATTCCAGCGACAGGAGCTGCGGCAGCGCCCGCGCATAGGTGCCGGAAATGCGTGCGATGTCATGCGTGCGCATGCGTGTCGCCAGCAGCGACTGGTGCCCGTCGCGCATGGTCGTGTCGGTCATCAGCACGCGTTCTTCAGCGCGCATCCATTCGGCGAATTTCGCCGGCCCCAGCGCATCCAGCTTCTGCTTGCTGCCGTCGGGGATATCGCCGCCGGCGAACGGCACGATCGGTGCGCTGATCTCTTCGTCGGGCATGATCCGGCCGCGCGTTTCCGGGTGGCCGTTGACGGTCACATCGGCAAGATAGGTCAGAAGCCGCGTGGCGCGGTCCTGGCGCCGCACCTGCTCGAACAGCTCCGGCGTGTCGTCGATGAATTTGGTGGTGTAGCTGTTGTCGCGGAAATGCGGGTGGCCGATGATCGCTTCGAGAAAGGTCAGATTGGTGGCGACGCCGCGAATGCGGAACTCACGCAGCGCCCGGTCCATCCGGTTGATGGCTTCTTCCGGCGTCGGCGCCCAGGCCGTGACCTTCTCAAGCAGCGGATCGTAGTAGCGGGTGATCACGGCGCCTGAATAGGCCGTGCCGCCATCAAGCCGGATACCGAAACCGGTTGCGCCGCGATAGGCGGTGATGCGCCCGTAATCGGGAATGAAGTTCTGCTCCGGGTCTTCCGTGGTGATACGGCACTGCAAGGCGTGTCCGTTGAGGCGGATATCCGCCTGTGCCGGCACGCCCGACTGCTCCGTGCCGATCGCATGGCCTTCCAGAATGTGGATCTGCGCCTTGACGATATCGATGCCGGTGACTTCTTCCGTCACAGTATGTTCGACCTGGATGCGCGGATTGACCTCGATGAAATAAAAGGCGCCCGTATCGGCATCCATCAGGAACTCGACGGTACCGGCGCCGATATAGTCCGTCGCCGCGCCGATCTTGATGGCGTAGGAAGCCAGCTCGGCCCGCCGCGCATCGTCGAGATAGGGCGCCGGCGCCCGCTCGACGACCTTCTGGTTGCGCCGCTGGATGGAACAGTCGCGCTCGAAAAGATGCACCACATTGCCGTGCGTGTCGCCAAGCATCTGCACCTCGACGTGACGGGCGCGCTCGACCAGCTTTTCCAGATAGACCTCGTCCTTGCCGAAGGCGGCCCTTGCCTCGCGCTTGGCTTCCGTTACCTCGCGCTCCAGATCGTCCTCGGAGCGAATGACGCGCATGCCGCGCCCGCCGCCGCCCCAGGAGGCCTTGAGCATGACCGGATAACCGATCTCGCGCGCCATCCTGGCGGTCTCGTTCATGTCGTCCGGCAGCGGCTCGGTCGCCGGCACCACCGGAACGCCAACCTCGACGGCAAGATTGCGCGCCGCCACCTTGTTGCCGAGACGGCGCATCGTTTCCGGTTTCGGGCCGATGAAGACGATGCCGTTTTCCGCGCAGGCTTCCGCGAATTCGGGGCTTTCCGACAGGAGGCCGTAACCCGGGTGGATGGCATCGGCGCCTGACAGCTTGGCGACGCGGATCATCTCGTCGATGGACAGATAGCTCTCGATGGGACCCAGATCCTGCGCAAGATGCGGTCCGCGGCCGACCTGGTAGGATTCGTCCGCCTTGAACCGGTGCAGGGCCAGCTTGTCTTCCTCGGCCCAGACGGCAACCGTTTTCAGGCCGAGCTCATTGGCGGCGCGAAAGACACGGATGGCAATTTCAGATCGGTTGGCGACAAGGATTTTGGAAATCGGCAAGGCGAGGGTCTCCGTCATTGTGCGGCGCAGTATGAATTCGCCGCAGTCGCACCCTCTTAGAGCATGTGTCGCCCAATTTGAAGCGTTTGATATCGCCGGCTCCCTGCCGGAGCCGGTCGAAATGTGCATCGCACCATCACATGCGGTTTCAGGAGATCAGGCCCAGGCGAAACGCGATCGCCACCGCATGGTGGCGGTTCTTCGCCTTCAATTTCGTCTGCACTGCGTTCATGTACCAGTCGACCGTGTGATTGGACAGCTTCAGCACAGCGGCGATCTCGTTGGAGGTCATGCCGTCGGCGAGATAGCTCAGCGCCTCCATTTCGCGGCGGGTGAGTTGCACATCGACCGATGAGGAGAGCTCCTCGTTTATCAGCGGGTCGGTCAGTTCGAGCAGCCGCCAGAAAACCGTTTTCGCCAATGCGTCGAACAGGACCATCTCGGTCTGGCTCAGCTCAACCGGCTTGCCGCCGACGGACAGGTTGCCCATCAGTCCCCGGCGGCCGTGAATCGGAAAGATATAGCCGCCCTCCAGGCCGAATCTCACGGCATCGACCATCATGCGCTGCATGCGGCGGCGATGCGGATCCGACTGGAATGCCGGAATGGCCTCGGCCCAGCTGAAGCCCTTGCGGGCATGTCCGAGATAACGGATCGTCGGATCGATCAGGACATATTTCTTTTCCATGTAATGGGCCGGCCAGCCCGCGGGCCAGCGCCCCGCCAGCACCAGGCTGAGCGGGTCCTCGGAGGCTTTGGGCTGGCGGATGACGCCATAATAATCGAAGCCGTGGACATCCAGTACCGATTCCAGGCTTTCGATGATCGACGACTGCGTTTCATGGGTGTTCACAGCTTCGAGGAATTCGATGATTGCGTCCGTATTCACAAAGACACCTATCTTGCCAGATATTCGTTCATCGGCCGCGCTTCGGCTTCCTTTCCCGAAGTGCGGTCGACAGGAATCGCGACCGAACGATCTTCGGTCGCGAGCGTGCAATGACAACCCGGCGCGCGCGCCGGGTACCACTTTCCCATCCAAGTGCAAATTCCACCCAAGGGGATATTAACCGCTGTTGTGAATTGAGAAAAGTGATTGATGAACTGTCGTAGCGTCCCGGCAGGAAACAGCGTGAACCGTTTCCCCAAACACCGGCTTGCCTGACACATTGTTCTTGCTATGCTCCGCCCATGTCGAGCACGAAGAGTCCCATTCGGATCGGTCTGGCGCTTGCGGCAATGCTGTTGTTGCCTCTGGCGGCCTCCGGTGCCAGCGCCCAGATATCCTTCAAGAACTATGTCGATTCGCTTTACCCGGAAGCAGCGGCGGCAGGCGTTTCCTGGGAAACGTTCGAGGCGGCGACGAAGGGTCTGAAACCCAACAAGGGCATCCTGAAATTCACCAAGAGCCAGCCGGAATTCAAGCGATCCATCGGCCAGTATGTCGGCAAACGGGTCACATCCGGGCAGATCAAGTCCGGCCAGGCGATGGCCGGGAAATACAATCGCACCCTTTCGTCAATCGAGAAGAAATACGGCGTCGACCGTCATGTCCTGCTGGCCATCTGGGGGATGGAAACGAACTATGGCGGCTTCATCGGCAAGAGCGACACGCTGGGATCGCTCGCAACGCTTGCCCATGCCGGCTATCGCGGCGATTTCTTCCAGAAGGAATTCATCAATGCATTGCTGGTGATGCAGCAGGAGAAGCTGAGCCGCAAGCAGATGCGCGGCTCCTGGGCGGGTGCTGTGGGCCATACGCAGTTCATGCCGTCGAGTTTCCTTGAATATGCCGTCGATCACACGGGTGACGGCAAGCGCGACCTGTGGGGAAGCCCTCCGGACGCGCTCGCTTCGGCTGCCAATTACCTCAAGGGCAAAGGCTGGCAAAGCGGCGTCCCGTGGGGATTCCAGGTCAATCTGCCGAAGAATGTCGACCTGATGAAGGCAACGGACACCTATCGCAACTGGGTCAAGCGCGGCGTCGTGCGCATGGATGGCGGCGCCCTTCCCGACCGCGGATCGGCGACACTGCTCTTTCCCAGCGGCATCGAGGGCCTGGCTTTCCTCGCCACCGAAAACTTCATGGTGCTGAAATCCTACAATTTTTCCGATGCCTATGCCCTGTCCGTCGGTCATCTCGCCGACCGCATCGCCAACCGTCACGCGCCACTGGCCGGCAACTGGAATGTCGAGCGGCCGCTCAACAAGGCCGAACGCATCGCCATGCAGGAAAAGATGAAGGCGCTGGGCTATGCGGTGCCGCGCACCGACGGGCGCATCGGCCTCGAGATGCGGGCCGTCATCCGCGACTATCAGAACCGCAACGGCATGACGCCGGACGGCCATGCGGATGTCGCGGTGCATGATTCGGTCATGAAGAAATAGTCATTCAACGACAATCTCGACACCGACGCTGCGCCCTGCCGCATCGATGACGGACAGCCGCGCGCTGCCCGGCCCGTCCGGCACCCATTGCCAGTCGCGCCGGCGCACGGAGGCCGCCGCCGGCCGGCCATTCGCCAGCCAACGGAACGGCGGCCGTCCGCCCTGCAGCTTGATCACCAGGGGGCGGTAGCTGCCGTCCGAGGACCGGCTGAGCGCCACATGCGCACCGCTCGGAGGATAGGCGATCTGCGGTGCGGTCTCGCCGCTCGGCGCTGCCTGCAACCGTTCTTCGAAACTGCGGAATCGCCGCATCGGCTCCGGAAGCGCGTTGCGGGCAAGGCGCACCGCCCCCGCAGGCGGCGGCCGGAACGGAACGATATCGTTTCCCGACCGGGCGAAGGCGTCAAACAGAACCGGCGCTGCGGCGCTGAGGCCGGTCAGGCCCGGAACGGCGCTGTTGTCTGGCCGGCCGATCCAGACACCGATGACATGGCGGCCATCGAAGCCGACGGACCACGCATCGCGGTAGCCATAGCTCGTGCCCGTCTTGTAGGCGATGCCGATCTGCTGCGAGCCGGCCGGCGCGGGAAGATCGCTCAATATGTCGCGCACGTGCCAGCGCGCCACGCTGCTCAGCACGGCATTCGACGTCTCCGGCCGTGCGACCGGATCGATGCCGTTGGACAGCGCCAATGGCCGGCCGTCACCGGCTGCCAGCGTCGCGTATAGCTGCACCAGATCGACAAGGCTTGTCCCGATGCCGCCAAGCCCGATGGAAAGGCCAGGTCGGTCGGCCGCCGCCGGCAGCGCATAGCGCATACCGCTCTTACGCAGGAGCGCCGAAAGGCGAGACGGGCCGACGGCAACGAGCAGCCGCACGGCCGGAACATTCAGCGATAGCTGCAGGGCGCGGCGGACGCTGACATCGCCCTGGAACTGCATGTCGAAATTGCGCGGCCGGTAGCCGGAGAAATTGGCCGGCCGGTCGGTGATCAGTGTTTCGGGCACGACCAGGCCCTCATCGAAGGCAAGGCCGTAAATGAACGGCTTGAGCGTCGAGCCCGGCGATCGCGCCGCGCGGCTCATGTCGATCCATCCGGCGCGTCCGCCGTCGAAATAGCCGGCCGAGCCGACCTGCGCCAGAATGCTGCCGTCATGGCTGTCGGCCATCACGATGGCGACGGAAAGCCGCCGGCCCAGACGCGCCGCAGCGTCCGCTGCCACGGCCTCCAGATTGCGCTGGGCGCTGGCGGACAGGAGCGTGCGGTGCGTGAGACTGCCCGGTTCGGCGGCCCGCGCCCGCTCCGCGAGATGGGCCGCCAGCGCCGGCAGCGGCCTGCGCCGGACGGAAAACTCCAGCCCGGCAACCCGCGCCACCTCGCCATGATCGATCAGGCCCTTCAGCGCCGCGCGTTCAAGAACACGCAAGCTTGCGCTGCGCGCCGCCTCCGCATGACGGTCGGGCCGCCGGCTTTCCGGCGACTGCGGAAGCGCGACCAGCATCGCCGCCTGCTGCAGGCTCAGCGCGTCGGGTTCCCTGCCGAAATAGGCAAGGCTCGCCGCGCGCACCCCCTCCAGATTGCCGCCATAGGGCGCCAGCGTAAGATACCAGGAAAGGATCTCCTGTTTGCTCATCCGCCGCTCGATCTGGAGCGCCCGCGCCATCTGCCGGAGTTTCGCGCCGAGCGACCGCGACGGGCGCGGCTCAAGCAGCCGCGCCAGTTGCATGGTGATGGTCGAGCCGCCGGAGACGATACGTCCGTTGGCGATCATCTGGGCGAAGGCCCGGCCCATGGCCAGCGGGTCGACCCCGTGATGCGACCAGAAGCGCTTGTCCTCATAGGCAACCAGCAGGGCCGTGAATTCCGGATCAAGCGCATCGAGATCCGGCCGCAGCCGCCAGCGCCCTTCCCTGTTGGCGAACACCCGCAGGAGCTCGCCGTCCCGGTCGGTGACCTCGACCGAAAGCGCCCGGGAATCGGGAAGTGGCGGCGGATAGGCGCGGTCGAGCGCGGCGGCAAGCACCCCAAGTGCGACGACAAGGCCTGCCGCGCTCGCCGCAGCTAAGGTCAGCCGTCGTTTGCCAGCCTGCCTCATTGGTCCGCGTCGCGCACCGTCATCCAGCGGGCAGCGGTGCGCGCCGAGAATTCAGGGCGGTACATGTCCTCGACCTGTGCCGCCGGAAGCGCGTAGGAGCCCGGAACGACGGCACGCACCACATAGGCGACCCGAATGGGTCCGTCGGCGCCGCCATTCGCATCGAATGCGGCAACGAACCGGTCGTCGCGAAACTCCGTATGCGCCGGCGCGGTCTCGCCGAGCCAGGAAAAACCGGAAAGCGCCGCGCTCTCAACGATCCTTGGGTTGTCGATCTCGAGCCCGGCCGGCAAAAGATCGGTCAGCACGATCCGCGCCGGCAGCCGGTTCGTCTGCTGGACGGTGAGGACGACGACGAAACGCTGGTTCTGCGCCACCGAATCGATGGACACCTCGCGCCCGTCAAGATCATGATGGCTGCGGCTGATGGTAAAGCCGTTTCCGCCCGCGGGCGGTGCCTGCAGCGGCGCGGCAACCGTCGTGACAACCGCCCGCACCGGCTCGGACCCGTCATTGCGCAGGCGGATCGGCTGGTCGACGATCGCATCGCCGCTGACGGTGCGTCCGAAACGTCCGCTCACCGGCTGCCCGTCGACGCTGAGCCTTGCTGTCTCTTGGGTCTCCTGTACCGAACGCGCGGCGAGCAGCATCCAGGCCTGTTCCTGTGTGGTGCGCGCCGGTCTCTGTGACTGGCGGGCAGAAACGAGCTGCACCATGTCGCCGAGCAGCGGCGTGACGGGACGGCTTTCACCGGCTAGCGCCAGCATGGCCGCATCGTCACGCAGCGCCGAGCCGTAATCGGTGCGGCGCAGATTGGCGGCCCCGGCCGCGTTGGCGAGCCGGTAGGCGGAACCGAAGGCCCGCTGGGCCCGCTCGCTGTCGCCGTAAAGTGCCAGGCTTGCCGCGATCTGCGCCCGCGCCAGCGGCGTAGCAAACGCGTCGAGCTGGGCATCCGCATAGTAGCGCAGATCACCCGCCGAAGCCCGCTTGTTGCGCGCCAGCACGTAAAGCGCATAGGCGATACCGTCGCCATTGTCGGCGACGTTGTTCGTGTAGGACAGAACGCTCTGAAGATTGTCGAGCGCCAGGCGCATCGATTGGGCGGGAACCGCATAGTCCTTTTCGCGCGCCCGTGTCAGGAAGTCCGTCACATAGGCGTCGAGCCACAGATCGCCCCCGCCCGGCCCCCAAAGGCCGAAACTTCCGCCTGCCGACTGGTAGGACAGCACCCGGGCGATCGCCTTTTGGACCCGCTCGCGAAGATCCGGGTCGTCCAGAAGCGCCGCGGGTGCATCGAGCTCGCTCAGATAAAGCAGCGGCAGGGCACGGCTTGTCGTCTGCTCGGCGCAGCCATAGGGGTAGCGGTCGAGTGCCAGAAGCAGGCCCGGCACGTCGAAATCCGACCGCGAGACATCGATGCTGACGCTGGCGCCGTCGAGATAATAGGCCGCCAGCAATTCCTGATCGATGACCGCCGATCCGCCATTGGCCGCCAGCGGCAGTTCCAGACGGGTTGTGACGGGCAGTGTGGCCGGGCGCACATTCAGCAGCTGCGTGTTTTCGACGCTGAAATCCGCCGGACCGTCCAGCCGCAGCGTGACCTGCGCAAGGTCCGGCCGGCCGGCCGTGACCCCGACGACGAAAGCAGCGTTGCCACCCTGATCGAGCCGGATCGTGCCGGGCAGGCCGGAAATTTCCGCCCGCAACGCATCGCCCGTGTCCAGCGAGACCCGATAGGTGCCGGCCGGACCATCCGTATTGGCGATATCGTAGCGGATCTGGGAATAGTCCTCGGGCGCCAGGAATTTCGGAAGGCTTGCGGTGATCACGACCGGATCGCGGACGATGACATCCTTATCAGCCTGCCCGACGCCTTGCGGCGTCCAGGCGACGGCCATCAGCCGCAATGTGCCGTTAAACTGCGGAACATCGAATGAAATCACGGTCTTTCCATCGGCGTCCAAACGCACAATGCCGGAATAAAGCGCCACCAGCCGCTCGCGCGGCGGGCTGCCCTTGACAGCCATGCCGGGCCCGTCACCGCCGCTGCGAATTCGGCCGGTCGCACCCTGCGCGCCGTCGATGAGCCGGCTGTAAAGGTCGCGGATCTCGACGCCCATGCGGCGCTGACCGAAATACCAGTTTTGCGGGTCCGGCGCCGCGAACGCCGTCAGGTTCAAAATGCCCACATCCACGGCCGCAACCGTGACATAGGCTTCCTCGCCCGCGCCGGCACCCGAAACGGTAACGGGAATATCCAAAGTCGTGTTCGGCTTGATCTTTTCGGGCACCTCAAGCGCCACGTCCAGAGCCCGCTCGCCCGGATCGATCGGCAGCCATTTGATGCCGACGGCACGCGACGGCATCCGGTTTTCGGCAGCGCTGCCCGGCCGGATCAGGGTCGCGGTCACATAGGCTCCGGCGCCCCAGGCCGCATCGACGAGAATGTCGATCTCGGTGCCGCCCGCCGGCACCGTGGCGGTAAAGACATCATGCAAACGGTCATTCGACACCGTGATCAGCGCATCGCCGGAAAAGCGCGGCGAAATAAGCAGCTTTGCCATATCGCCGGCGCTGTAGCGGTCGCGGTCAAGGGCAATCTCCAGCCCGTCCGGCGTTTCCGTCGAGGCGGCGCTGACATACCAGCCCGCGTCGAATTCGACACTGGTTGCCGCTCCGCCCGGATCGCCCGATTCGACCGTCAGCCGGTAACGCCCCCAATCGACGGCAACGGCAATCTGGGCAGCCGTGCCTTCGCTGGCATCGATCGTGCCGTCATCGACCTGGCTGGTGTATTCGACCGGCTCATAGCGCCAGCGGTTGCCCTCGCGATACCATTGGTAATCACGCTCGATGCGCAGCAGCGACCATCTCAGACCGGATTCGGAGAGCCGGTCGCCATCCGGGCCGACGGCGATCACCTGGAACCGCGCCGTGCTGTTCTCGCCCACCTGATCGCCACTGAACTCAGGCTTGATGCCGATCATGGAGCCTTGCGGACGCACCGTGATGGTGCCGGTCTTCTCGACCGCCCTTCCGCCGCCTTCGCGAACCCGCACGGTAAGATCGGCAACCAGCGGATGGGTGGTTGCCGGCAATGACGGAAGGTCGATGTCGACGGAGCCGTGCCCCCGCGCATCCAGGTTGGAGGCAGTGCCCACATCATAGTGCGTATCGATGGCGGTCTCGTCGGCAAGGCCGAAGACGTAGCCCGGCGCATCGGATCGTTCACGCACGGATTTGAGCTTCAGATCGGCCTCCACAGCGAGACCCGCCGCCGGCGCGCCATACAGGAACCGCCCGTCGATCCCGACCGTCTCCGGCCTTCCCGCAACCAGCGGCGCCTTCGGAATCTCCAGATCGAATGCGATGCGGTCGGGCCTGAAATCCTCGACCAGGAAGCGCTTTTCGCTGAGCGGCGGCCCCTTGGCGTCGGCGAAGGCGCGCACGGTCCATACGCCATGCATGGCGTTGGCCGGCAGGTCGAGATCGAGACCGTAGCCGCCAGCCGGACCGCCGTTGCGAACCACGCGCCGCTCTTCCTTGCCGTCCGGCCGGATCACCGCGAATGTCAGCGGCAGGTCGGCCACGGCAAATGCCGCGTCATCGCGCAGCAGCGCCGCCAGATGCACGGTTTCGCCGGCCCGGTAGATGCCGCGGTCGAGCCAGGCGAACATGTCGAGCGGACCGGGTGCGGCGCGGCCCGTCACGCCGCGGTCGGACAGATCGAAACCGGCGCGCGAAAGGTCCAGAAAGACGAAATCGCCATTGCCGCCATCGGCGGTGACGACGGCCGGGGCGCGGCCATCCTTCCCCCGCGTCAGACCGGCGGCGAAATGCGCCCGCCCTTCGGCATCGCTTCTGGCCTCGCCGAGCACTTCGTTGTTGCGGGCAAGCAGCGTCAGCTTCACGCCTTCCACCGGCTTGGCGGTGTCCAGCGAGCGGGCGAAGACATGCAGGCCGTCGCTGCCGGAGAAAGAGGAAAGGCCGATATGGGAGATCACCAGCCATTGCGTCGCGCGGCTTTCCCAATTGTCGAGCCGGGCATCGGCAACGCTTGCCATCATCACATAGACGCCCGGCTTGCGTTCCGGCAGCGCTTCATCCACGGGAAAGCTCGTCACCGTCTCGCGGTTCAGTTCACCGGCGGTTTGCAGGCTTCCCTGCCAGACCCGTTCGCCCAGCGCGTCGCGGATGTTGTTCGCATCGTAAGCATCAAGTTGCTTGAGAAACTGCGACCGCGACAGGACCGGCGCCAGCGACCGGTCGCCGATCCGGTAGAGTTCAACATCCACGGCATCGGCATTGACGCTGACCACCGGAATGCCGTGGCGCCCGGCACCCGGAAGGACGAAACGGTCGCCATCGAACCGCACCGACGGCGCGCGGTCGCGGACATAGACATTGATCGTCACCGGCGCTTCGAGCGTTTCGCCGACCTCCGCCGGCAGACCGGCCCGCAGCGTCAGCCGGTACGATTTGCCGTGATCGAGCCCGTCGGCACATATCTCCTGTCCCTTTGCCGAGATCGACTGTGCCGGCTGCCCGTCAATGCGCACATAGGATGCGTAGTCGGTCCCGGTCGGAACCAGCGGATCGGAAAAGCGCACGCAAAGCCGCGCCGTGGCGCTGTCGGCATCCACCGTGTGCTCGACGACACGAAAACCCTTGCGCGCCCTCAAATCCTGAAAATCAGCCCGCACGCGCGGAGAATCGATCAGCGAAAGGCTGGCCTTGTAGGCTTCCAGCGCCGGGCGGTACTGCTGGCGCAGCTCGAGCCCCTTGGCGAGCAGGTCGAGCGCCTGAGCGCGTACTGGCGCATCGCGTGACAATTCATAGGCGTTGAGCGCGGCTGCTGTTGCTGCCCGCTGCGTCCTGTAGTCATTGCGCGACCCGGTATAAAGGGCATTCAGAGCCGCCTGCGAAAGGCTGAGCCAGAGGCCCGGATCATCCGGATCGATCGCCAACGCCTTGCCGAAATAGTCGATTGCCGCCGGCGCCTCGCCAACCGCCAGCGCATTGCGCGCCGCCGCCGTCGTCGCGGCAAGGCCGAGGCCGGCATCGTGCCAGCCGGGCGCCTCGGCTTTCAGCGCGGACGCCTCCGATGAGAGCCCGCGCGACAGAAATGCGAGTTCCGGCGCGGCGCCGATATCGGGCGCGTTCGTATCGGAAACCACCTTGCCCGAAACGGCACCGTCAAAGCGGTCCATCCGGTTGAAGTCCGATTTCAGGAAACAGCGCGCGGCACCGGTGTTGTAGGTAAAGGCGCGGCAGGCATTGTCGGCAAGACAGTAGGATTTGCACTGCTCAAGCGTCACATCCTTTTCCGCCCGCAGGTCGAAACCGTAGAAATCGGCATTGTCGAAGATCTCGAGGCGCTTCGTCTGGGCGAAAGCCGTGGACACGGAGATGGCGGCGATGGCCACAAGGGCCGCCGCATGTCGCAAATGCCTGAACATCGTTTCCTCCCATCAAGGATTCATCATGTCTGCGCCCACCGCACCTAACGCAACAGGAAAGTGCGAAGATTTCAAGACGTTTGAACGGCAATACCCGCCTTCCTTGACTTTGCCGCTTCGTTCGTATCGATTGCCCTCAACCGGGGTGCCCCAAGGGGGCTGAGACCATACCCGTTGAACCTGATCTGGATAATGCCGGCGAAGGGAGTTGCGCGCATCATGGCGATACCCAACATATTGACGATTGCAGGGTCCGATCCGTCGGGCGGGGCCGGCATACAGGCGGACCTGAAAACCATAGCGGCGAACGGCGCCTATGGCATGTCCGTCATCACCGCCCTTACGGCCCAGAACACGAGAGGCGTCGATGCCGTCCACGTGGTCCCGACCGGTTTCGTCAAAGACCAGATGCTGTCCATCGCCGAGGATATCCGCGTTGACGCGATCAAGATTGGCATGCTGGCCAATGCCGAGACGGTGCTGGCGGTTGCCGAAGGCCTCGGCCGGTTTGCCGACATTCCGGTTGTTCTTGATCCGGTATGCGTTTCGACATCCGGCGCCCGGCTGCTCGAGCCGGACGCAATTGATGCCTTGAAAGACCGGCTCATTCCTCTGGCAAGCGTGCTGACGCCCAACCTTCCGGAAGCCGGCGAATTGCTGGGGGCGCCGGTGCCGTCTTCCATTCAGGACATGGAAAACGCTGCCGACGCGCTGCTGCGCATGGGATCCGGCTCCGTGCTCCTGAAGGGCGGGCACCTTTCCGGCGCCTCGAGCTGCGACCTTCTGGTCGCGAGCAATACCCGTTCGTGGCTCAGGGCCGAGCGGATCGACACGCAAAACACCCATGGCACCGGCTGCACACTGTCTGCCGCGATCGCGGCGCAAATCCCCCGCCAAGGCTCGCTGCTGCAAGCCGTCGGCGCCGCCAAGGACTATGTTCACGGTGCGATTGTCCATAGCGGGCTGCTATCCGTCGGACATGGCCACGGCCCGGTCAACCATGGATGGAACAGAAATTAGCCGGCTACTTTCTTTGCATCGGTATCGGCTATGAAACGGCGCACCACGTCGATCGGCAACGGATTGCCGACGGCCACCTGGAAAATCGTCACCGACAGCACGATGATCAGGGCCGAATCGAGATAGACGGGGATAACGCCGAGCCCGCCGCCGAAATTGCCGAGCCATGAGATGATCGCCAGCACGATGTAGTAGACGATCAGCCAGCCGGTATGTCTGACGTAAAGCGGCGCGGGCTCGCGGCGCAGACGGTTGCGAAGGGCGAAATAGGCGAAGCCGGCAAGGGCGATCAGCAGGATCTTCCAGTTTGTCTGCCAGCCGGACCAGTAGACGATGAAGCCGACAAATATGAACGCTATGGTCGAAAAGACGTGCGCGAACGGTATGCGGAACGGCCTCTGATAATCCGCCGCCTGCCGGCGCAGCACGACCAGCGCGACCGGACCGATGGCCAGGGACAGCACCGCCGCCGACGATATGAAACCGGCAAGCTGCGGCCAGCCGGGCAGCGGCGCCAGGATGATGATGCCGATGACTGAATTGACGGCCATGGCATTGGCCGGCACGTGATTGCGGTTGAGGTGGGCGAAGAACTTCGGGAAAAGGCCTGTCTGCGCCATGGAATAGTTTATCCGGCCGGAGGAGCCGACATAGGCGAGCGCCGTGCCGCCCGGCGAAATGATGGCGTCGGCAAAGACCAGCAGCGCCATCCATTGCAGTCCGAGGATCAGCGCAAGGCCGGCAAACGGGCCGGCGGCGAAGTTTTCCACCACGCCGGCCCAGCCGTCCTTGAGATGTTCGGCCGGGATGGCGCCGATCAGCGCCACCTGCAGCAGCACATAGATGACAAGGCAGATGACGACGGAACCGACCAGCGCCAGCGGCACATTGCGCGCCGGGTTGCGGGCTTCGCCGGCAAGATCGATCACCGAACGGAACCCGACAAAGGAAAATATGATGCCGCCGCTCGAGACCGCGCCCAGGATGCCGTTGATGCCGTAGGGCGCAAAACCGCCATAGGCGGTGAAATTCTCCGCCTGGAAACCGGCGATGATCAGCATGACCCCCACCAGCACCGGCACGGCGAGCTTCCAGATCGTTATGGCGATGTTGGAGCGGATCATCCATTTGACGCCGGCAATGTTGATTGCGGTGAAGACCGCGATCAACAGCGCCGCCACCAGAATACCCCGGCCGGTCAGAATCCGGTCGGTGCCGATGGTCTCGGTCAGCCACGGCAGGTAGTTGCCGGCATAGCCCAGCACCGCCGTGACCTCGATCGAGACCATCGCCACATAGGCGATCCAGCAGAGCCAGCCGCTCAGAAAGCCGCCGAGCGGTCCGAGCGCCACGAAGGGTATGCGCGCCAGCGCACCGGCGGCCGGTATGAGGGCCCCGAGTTCGGCATAGATAAGCGCCAGGGTCAGCGCCAGCAGACATCCGATCAGCCAGGAAATCACGGCCGCCGGCCCGGCGATCTGCACGGCATAGAGCGAGGCGAACAGCCAGCCCGATCCGATAATGCCGGTCAGCCCGGTAAGCAGCATGCCCCAGGCGCCGATATGGCGATGAAGGCCTTCATGAGCGATCTGTGTCGCATCCGCCATCCCGTCGCTCATGAAAATCCCTCCCGCACCGAGTCGGGAGGACTATGAACGAGCCGATAGCGCTCTTCAATCTGTGGTTGGTATTTGTCCGGGGACAAGCGGCGGCGCGCGCCGGACCTTACCGGGGGGCATGCCGAACATGCGCTTGAAGGCCCTGCTGAACGCGGCCTCCGACTGGTAGCCCATTTGCCTGGCGAGTGCGGCGAGCGGAACCGCGCCCTCTAGGATCTGGGTCCGCGCCAGTTGCATGCGCCACTGGGTGACGTAACGCATGACCGGTTCCCCGACGAGCTCGGTAAAGCGCGCCGAGAAGGCCGAGCGCGACATGCCGACTTCCCGTGCCAAGCCCTCGACGCTCCAGTCACGGTCCGGCGTGCGGTGGATCATCGCCAGCGCCCGCCCGATCTGCCCGTCCCGCAGCGCGGCAAGCCAGCCCTGATCCGCCGCCGGCGCCGTGGCGAGCCAGGAGCGGATCGCCTGGATGACGAGGATGTCGGAAAGATGGGTGATCACGGTCTCGCCGCCGGGCCGAAGTTCCTTGGCCTCGCGCGCGATAAACCGCAGCGTGCTTTGCAGCCAGCTTTCCGCATCGCTGTCCCAGGCATCCACCTGCACGATCCTTGGCAGCAGCGCGACCAGGCGCTCCGCCGCGACATGGTCGAACCGCACCACGACGCAGATCGAATGGGTGTATTCGCCGCCGCCGCCATGGCGCATGATCTCGTAGCGGTCGCTGACCCGCTCAACCGGAATGTCGAACAATGGTTCGGCCGGGCAATCGGCGCTGCTGCGGATGACATGCCCGGCGCCATGCGGGACAAGCGTCAGGCTGCCCGTCTCCAGAAGCACCGGCTCTTCACCCTCCACCTCCAGCCATCCCCGTCCGGCGGTGACGATGTGGAACATCATGCAGCCTTCGATCGGCGGCAGGTCGATACCCCAGGGCGCCGTCAGCTCCGAACGGCAATAGAGCGTTCCATTGAGCTTGAGCATATGCAGCGTCTCGCCGAGCGGGTCGGCATAGGACGGAAGTTGCGGTTTCGTGTCGGTCATTCCCGGAAACTGTCATACCCGCACAACATCGTCCAGCTTTTTTGGACGATCTGCAAATAATCTCAGACGAGATGACATTGATAATCCCGCAGCCAGCGCCGATTTCGGATCATGTGAACAATTCAAGGAGCAGATCCATGCACAATGCACCCTTTCTCATCATCGGCGCCACCGGCAAGACCGGACGGCGCATCGCGCAAAAACTGCAAGCCGGGGGATACATGGTCAGGCACGGCTCACGCCATGCCGAGCGTCCCTTCGACTGGGAAGATCCGTCGGGATGGGCAGCGGCCCTCGAAGGCGTATCGGCCGCCTATGTTTCCTATTTCCCCGACCTTGCCGTGCCTCAGGCACCCGCAGCGATCACACGACTGGTCGAAACCGCCAGGGCCGCCGGCCTGAAGAAGCTGGTGCTTCTGTCCGGCCGCGGCGAGGCAAATGCCGAGCGCTGCGAGGAAATCGTTCGCGAAAGCGGCATCGATTTCACACTGGTGCGCGCAAGCTGGTTCTTCCAGAATTTCGATGAGGGCCAGTTGCTGGGGTCGGTCCTCGGCGGAACCATCGCCATGCCCGCCGGCGAGGTGCGCGAACCCTTCATCGACATCGAGGACATCGCCGATGTGGCGGTCGCCGCGCTGACCGAGGACGGCCATGCTGGCGAGCTCTATGAAGTCACCGGACCCCAGCTGCTGAGCCTCGCGGATGTCGCGGAAGCAATCACGCAGGCTTGCGGCAGAACCGTTGAATACCTCCCGGTGACATTCGAGCAGTTTCACGCTGCGCTGAGTGAACAGGCCGGCCCTGAAATGGCGGACATGCTGACCGCCCTTTGCCGGGAGGTGTTCGACGGGCGCAATGAATCGCTCGCCGACGGCGTGCAGCGCGCGCTCGGCCGGGCTCCGCGCGATTTCTCCGCGTTCTGCCGGCAAGCAGCCGCCTCGGGCGTCTGGAACCTGCCGGCGGAAGCGCAGTCGGCCTAGAGCAGATCCAAATGGCGGCCCGGTTCCGGGCCGCGTTCCGAAGGAGAAACCATCATGCACAGGACACGGATTGTGAAAGCGATACTGATCGGCGCCGGGCTCGTGGCAATGGCCATCGGCGGCGCCCTCCTGCTGGTACCGCACGCACTCTACGCCAGCTACGGGGTCACGCTCGGGGGCGATGCCAGCCAGCTCAGCGAAATCAGGGCGCAGGGCGGTGCGCTTCTTGCCAGCGGCCTGCTGATCGCCAGCGGCGCCTTTATCTCCCGGCTTGCATTCACCTCGGCGCTTCTGGCCAGCATTCTTTATCTGTCCTACGGCACATCGCGCCTCATCGCGATGGGGCTGGACGGCATGCCGGCTTCCGGGTTAGTTCAGGCGACAGCGCTTGAAATCGTGATCGGATTCCTGTGCCTGTTTGCGGTGCTGCAACTGACGGCCGCCAGGCCCGTGACCGGCTGACGGAGAAGACAGCGACGTTATGATCGGCGGCAGATCAATTCGTCGCGCAAGGAAAAAGGCCCCGGAAACGGTAACGGAATGAAAATCACGCATATCGTTTCCCATGTCGGCAAGAACGGCGTTTCCAGCAGTTGCCGGACCCTGATCGCGGCGCAGATGCGTCGCGGTCACGAGATTTTGCTGGTCGGCCGCTCAAGGTCGTGGCTCGCGGCGCAGGAGTTCCCGGCGCCCTTCGCAAGCATCGACACCAGGCTTGAGACCCGTCCGTCCGAAATCCGCCGGGTCGGCTACGCAATCCGCGACTGGGGATCGGACGTCATCCATTGCCACGGAAGCCGGGCCAACAAATACGGCATGGTCTACCGCATCGCCGCCGACGCCGCGGTAGTGACCACCGCCCACAGCCGCCACGTCCAGATACCGTTCGCCTTCTTCAAGGCGGTGATCGCGCCCAGCCGCCAGACCGCCGATTTCCACAACAGATTCAATCTGGTGCGCCGGTCCAAGCTGCATGTCATTCCGCACTTCATGACACTTGAGGCAGCGGACGAAACCGGTGAAGCCACAGCGTCCGCGATCCGGGCGGAACTCGGCATTCCCGAAGACGCCTTCGTGATAGGCATGATCGGCAGTGTCTGCCGGCGCAAGAACCAGGTCGACGGCCTGCGTATCCTGCGTGCGCTCGCCGAACGTCATCCCGATGTCCGGCTTGTGGTGATCGGAACGCTGCAGCACGCGGCCGAGATGCCCGACTGGCAAAGGCTCCTCAATGACCCGCAGATCGCGGACCGGACAATCATATGCGGCCATCGCAACGATGCGGAGCGCCTCTTGCCCGGTTTCGACGTTCTGCTCAGCACATCCAAGCAGGAAGAAGGGCCGATCGTGGTCCTTGAGGCAATGGCGGCGTCGGTGCCCGTCGTGGCCTACAAGACCGGCCAGGCCATTGAACTCATCCGCAACGGCATCGACGGCTATGCGCTCGACATGCTGGATCGCGATGCGGCGCAAGCCGCCATCGAGGGTCTGATCGACGACAGCGAACGCGCCCGGCGCATCGGCGCAAGCGGTCGAAAACGGCTCGAAACACAGTGCGACGAGGACACGATATCGGCGCAGATCGAAAGCGTCTACGCAACGGTGGCCGGCGCTGCCGCATAACATCCCGGCCAAAGCCATTTCAGCAAGATTTGCCAACCGCGCCTGTGACATGCTGCAAGGGTCAAACACGATCAATGCAGGGAGACGTCGCGGCAATGGGTCAAAGGAACCGCTATGAGGACCGCGTGCTGCGGGTGATCGCCTATATCCACGATCACGCCGACACCGACCTCAGCCTCGACACCCTGGCCGATGTGGCGTGCATGTCGCGCTTTCACTGGCATCGCGTATTCCGCGCGATGACCGGCGAAACCGTCGCCGGGGCGGTCCGCCGCATACGCCTCCACAAGGCATCGCTGCAGCTCATCGCGACGGACGATCCCGTTTCGAGCATTGCCGACCGGTTTGGCTATCCCAACCTGGCAAGTTTCACCCGCGCCTTCACCGCTGAAAAAGGCCTGTCGCCTTCGGCCTTTCGCGAAAAGCGCAAGTCGGCGCGGCTGGAGCTCCTGAAATCGAGAGGCTCCGACAACATGTATCCGGTCAAGATCGAGAAATGCCCCGAACTGACGATTGCGGCGGTGGCGCACAAGGGCCCCTATCAAGGGCTGAGCGCCGCTTTCGAGAAGGTGGTCCGGATCTTCTTCAGCCGCGGCCTGCTCGACCAGTGGGCCGGCATGGTTGCTCTCTACCATGACGATTCCGACATGGTGCCGGAAACAGAACTGCGCGCCCATGCCGGCGTCATCCTGGCGCGCCCGGACGGTTTTCCGCGCGACATCGACGGGCTGGACATCATGCCGGTCGCCGCCAGCCGGTATGCGATCGTCGAGCACAAGGGCCCGTACATGACGCTGCACGATGCCTATCAATGGTTCTTCGGAACCTGGCTGCCGGCCTCCGATATCGAACTCAGGGACGCGCCGCTTGTGGAGTTCTACGTCAACAACCCGCGCGATGTCTCGCCAGAGGACCTGCGCACGGATATCCGCATTCCGGTTGTCTGATTTCAATTCTGGGGGACGGCCGAAACCAACCTTGGAATGAATGAATGGCGGACCTATAATCGGCGCTGGATAGATTTTCGCACGATTACTCCGTATCGCGCGCCACACGGAAACCAATGTCAATATTTGAGAAATCCCGAAATCTGCTTGCTCTCATGGACGGTCGTACTGCCGCCAAGCCTATTCTGTAGGATCCGCCCCGTATCGCAGCCTTTTGGCAATCAGGCTGCTTAGCCCCTGTAACGACACTGCTGGATGAGAATCTGCTCTTGTCCCAACAGTCCCGAGTCCATTCCCATACGTTGCCACTGGTGTCGTGGAGCCCGAAGCTATTTGGCTTTAGCGAGCCAACCGGCGCGGCGTAAATGAAGCCATCGTCACATTCCGCGTATCGATTCGCGAACGATTTGTTACTCAGTCGAGACTTGTAGGAGATATCTTCGAAGTTGGCATGTGCACAGGCTTCCTCGACTGATCCGTCACCCCATGAGTGTTCGGTTACGCGTCCGCCACGTGCCGCGTATTCCCACTCAACCTCGGACATTAACCTGTAACTTTGGCCGGTCCTTTCCGACAACCAACGTACGTAGTCGTTGGCTTGGAACCAGGTCATATGGGTTGCTGGATGATGATTGCCGGCGTCATTGCCACTGTCAGGTAGTTGCGGGCATATGCCGGCAGCCACGCACTTGCCCCACTCTTCTACTGTTACTTCGAAACGACCGACCGCAAAAGCAGGAACCGCATGGCGATCAGGTGTGACTTTGTTTTCTTCGTGGACCGCGGAAATTTGATCCGAGTTCATGACCACACTGCCTGCTGGCAGTAAAATTAGCTCCGGACAATCGGGGCAGTCCCGAAAAGTAGATTGGCCACGCCACTGTTCTGCGGCAAAGCAATCAAAGACAATTGTTGTTGCGAATATGGCCACAAGACGCAATGCGATAGCGTTCATTTGGATGGCAAAACCTCGTAGAATTTGCAAATCGTCGCTTGTGAACCCAGTGTAGATTCTCTGCGTCTCCGGTCAATTTTGGTTGCAGATGGCAAATTACACCGGCCCCCAAAAACCCATTCGCCCCGGACAACCTGTAAACCATGTGTCCGGAATTAGGTGTAAACCATGTGACAAGAATGGACCCTGAGGAAAATGGCGGAGAGGAAGGGATTCGAACCCCCGATACGGTTGCCCGTATGCCGCATTTCGAGTGCGGTGCTTTCAACCACTCAGCCACCTCTCCGCGTCGTGGTGCGCAACAATATGCGGGCGCTGTCATAACCATTCAAGGGCGCCGAGACAAGAACGTTTTCGGCACGCCTGCGCGATATCGGCAACACCGGCCGGGAAACCGTCGGGAAGGCGCATGTTCAGCCATTGAAAAAGGCCGGCGCCTCCTTGACTTGCGTGCCGCTTTCCCGTATCTCCCGATCATCCATGGCGTGAGGCAACTTGCGCCATCTGTTTTTGTGGGGCCGGGCCCTGTCAAAAACGGCTTCGGGAAAATCCGCCGCTTGGCGCTGAAGGCTTCGTTTTGGACCATCAGCACGATCCGGCGACCATTCGTAACCGACTGAATAAAAAGACGGCTGTGCGGGCAACCGCGACAAGCCGGACCGAGCATGGAAAGGCAAGAAAGTGTTCGCAGTCATTAAAACGGGCGGAAAGCAGTACACCGTTGCTGCCGATGACGTCCTCAAGGTCGAAAGACTGGCCGGCGATGCCGGCGACATTGTTGAGTTCAATGAAGTTCTGATGGTCGGCGAAGGCGCCGATGCAGCCATCGGCAAGCCCTTCGTGGATGGCGCGCTCGTCACCGCCGAAGTTGTCGAACAGGGCCGCGCCCGCAAGGTCATCGCGTTCAAGAAACGCCGCCGCCAGAACTCCAAACGGACCCGCGGTCATCGTCAGCACGAGACGACGATCCGGATTTCCGAAATTCTGACGGGCGGCGCCAAGCCAAAGAAGAAGGCAGCCGCACCGAAGAAGGCCGAAGCCAAGAAGAGCGACGAGGCTCCGAAGGCGAAGGCAGCGGAAAAGGCCAAGCCGGCCGAGCAGCCGAAAGCTGCGGAGAAGGCGAAGGCCGCTGAGAAACCAAAGGCCGAGCCCAAGGCGAAAGCCGCCACGGAAGAGCCGGCTGCAATTTTCTCGGCCCCGAAGGGTGATGCCGACGATCTGAAGAAGATCTCCGGCGTCGGCCCGGTCCTTGAGAAGAAACTGCATGCGTTCGGCGTTACGCAATATGCGCAGATCGCGGCTTTCACCAAGGACGATATCGCCAAGCTCGACGAGGCCCTGAACTTCAAGGGCCGCATCGAGCGCGACGACTGGATCGGTCAGGCCAAGGCCCTGGCGGACGAAGCGAAGTAAACGGGATCGAGGTAAAGGAGTAGACCAATGGCACACAAAAAAGCTGGCGGTTCATCGCGCAACGGTCGCGATTCTGAGTCCAAGCGCCTCGGCGTGAAGAAGTTCGGCGGCGAAGCCGTCATTCCGGGCAACATTATCGTGCGCCAGCGCGGCACGAAGTGGCATCCGGGCCAGGGCGTGGGCCTCGGCAAGGATCACACGATTTTCGCGACCGTGGAAGGCAATGTGTCCTTCCGCACAAAAGCAAACGGTCGCTGCTATGTGTCCGTAATGCCGCGTGCGCAAGCAGCAGAATAGCCGGTGGGGACAGCCGGCGTCTCATCGACCCGGCTGACATTGATCAGGCCAAGAGTTGCAAGGGGAGATGGGACACCATCTCCCCTTTTCATTTGCAACTGGAGGACTGAAAATGGAAACGGAAAGTCAGGACGAAGACAGCCATCACGAACGCGGGGGGTGCCCCGTTCTCGTTACCGAACGGCTGGTCTTGCGGGCCCCGCATATCGAGGACACGGACGCACTTGCCTATCTCGCCAACAATGCCCGGGTCGCTACGATGGTATCGCGCATGCCGCATCCCTACACCCGCAAGGACGCGACGGATTTCATCCGCCGCTCCGCAATCGGCGCGATCGGCAAATGCATCTATGCCGTAACGAATGCCGAGGACGGCCGGTTTCTGGGCTGTTGCGGGATCGAGCCGCAGGACGATCCCGTCACGCTGGAGCTCGGCTACTGGATCGGCGAGCCCCATTGGGGCAATGGCTACGCGACGGAGGCCGCCCATGCGGTGATCGACATGGCGTTCCGCACCCGCGACGTCGAATGCATCGATGTGCGCTGCCGGGTCACCAATCTTGCCTCGCGCCGGGTGATCCACAAATGCGGCTTCCAGTTCCAGGGAACCGGCATGGTCAACTCGCTGGCGCTGGGAAGCGCCGTGCCCGTCGAGTGGTACCGCCTCGACCGCAAGACGTGGATTTCCCTGCGCAGTTGGGCGGCGGCATGAGAACCGGCCCGCGGCAAGAGCCGCGGGTCATTGTTTTTGGAAGGAACACCGCCATGGCGCCCTTGAACCCCGAAAAAAGTCGATTGCCTTTGACCTGCGCCCAAGCGCGCATTATCGGTATGCCGGGCCAGAAGAAGCGATAGCAGACAGATGAAATTTCTCGATCAGGCAAGGGTTTATATCCGCTCGGGCGACGGCGGCGCGGGATGCGTGTCGTTTCACCGCGAGAAATATATCGAGTTCGGCGGACCCGACGGCGGCGACGGCGGGCGCGGCGGTGACGTGTGGGCCGAAGCCGTCCAGGGCCTCAACACGCTGATCGACTATCGCTACCAGCAGCACTACAAGGCCAAGACCGGCATTCACGGCATGGGCCGCAATCGCACCGGCGCGGCTGGCGCCGACAAGATCCTCAAAGTACCGGTCGGAACCCAGATCTTCGAAGAAGACAATGAAACGCTGATCTGCGACCTGACCGAGGAAGGCCAGCGTTACCGGCTCGCCGCCGGCGGCAATGGCGGTTTCGGCAACGCCCATTTCAAATCCTCCACCAACCAGGCGCCGCGCCGCGCCAACCCCGGGCTGTCCGGCGTCGAAAAGACCGTCTGGCTGCGGCTGAAACTGATCGCCGATGCCGGTCTTGTCGGCCTGCCCAATGCCGGCAAATCCACCCTTCTTTCAGCCGTCACGCGGGCCCGGCCCAAGATCGCCGACTACCCCTTCACCACACTGCATCCCAATCTCGGCGTTGCCAGCACCGACGGCCGCGAATTCGTCATCGCCGATATTCCGGGACTTATCGAGGGCGCCCATGAAGGCGCCGGCATCGGCGACCGTTTCCTCGGCCATGTCGAGCGCACGCGGGTGCTCCTGCATCTCGTCTCCGCCCAGGAGGAGGATGTCGGCGAAGCCTACCGCACCGTGCGCGGCGAGCTGGAGGCCTATGGCCACGGCCTTTGCGACAAGCCGGAAATCGTCGCCCTTTCGCAGGCCGATCTTCTGGACGACGAATTGCGCGCCGCGCTCGGCGCCGAGCTGGAAGCCGCCTGCGGCGGCAAGCCCCTCATCCTGTCGGCCGTCTCCGGATACGGCATGAAGGAGGCGCTGCGCACGCTCGCCCGTATCATCGATGAGGACAAGCAGACTGAAATTGCAGGTCAAGACACGGTGAGCGGGCAGGATTGACGTCATGGCCGCGAACCCCCTCAAGAATTACCGCCGCATCGCCGTAAAGGTCGGCTCGGCCCTTCTCGTCGACCGCAAGGACGGGCTGCGCCGGGACTGGGTCGAAACCCTGTGCCTCGACATCGCGGCCCTGCGCAGGAACGGCGCGGATGTGATGATCGTCTCCTCCGGTTCGATCGCGCTGGGACGCACCGTCATGCGCGGCACCGGCCTTGGCCATGAGCGCGGCCTCAAGCTTGAGGAAAGCCAGGCTCTGGCCTCCATCGGCCAGATCGCGCTTGCCCATGCGTGGTCGCAGGCCCTGTCCGGGCAGCGGCTTGTCGCCGGTCAGATCCTGTTGACGCTGGACGACACCAAGGACCGGCGGCGCTATCTCAATGCCCGCGCAACGATCCAGCAATTGCTCGAGGCCGGCGCCGTGCCGGTCATCAACGAGAATGACAGCGTTGCCACCAACGAGATCCGTTATGGCGACAATGACCGGCTGGCGGCCCGTGTCGCCTCGATGGCGGGCGCCGATCTGCTGGTGCTGCTGTCGGATGTCGACGGCCTCTATACCGCGCCGCCCGATGGTAATCCGGACGCCGAATTCCTGCCGCATATTCCGGAAATCACGCCTGAAATCGAAGCGATGGCCGGTGATGCCGGCTCTGAGCTGTCGCGTGGCGGCATGAAGACCAAGATCGAGGCGGGCCGCATCGCCACCAAGGCCGGCTGCGCGATGATCATCGCGTCGGGCAAGCGGGACCACCCGTTGCGCGCCATCGAGGAGGGCGCCCGCCACAGCCTGTTCGAACCCGATGCCTCGCCGGTGACGGCCCGCAAGAGATGGATTGCCGGCCAGCTCGATCCCGCAGGACGGTTCTTTGTCGACACCGGCGCGCTCGAAGCGCTCAAATCCGGCAAGAGCCTGCTTCCGGCCGGCGTGCGCAGGGTCACCGGCGCATTTGCGCGCGGCGACACGGTCGCCATCTGCGATCTGGCCGGTTTCGAGTTCGCTCGTGGTCTCGCCGCCTATGGCGCCGAGGAAGCCGGGCTGATCGCTGGCCGCAGATCCTCCGAGATCGCCGAAATACTGGGCTATTCAGGCCGCGCGGCAATGGTCCACCGCGACGACATGGTGTTGACAGGGGCACAAATAGCCCTGAATGAAGACGAGTAACGGCAACAGGAACGGTACGATGCTTGACGAAGTTGCGCAAAAGGCTGACGTGGTTGAACTGATGGCGGCAATGGGCGAGAACGCCAGGGCTGCCAGCGCGCCACTGGCCGTTGCCACCACCGGGCAGAAGAATGCCGCGCTGCTTGCCATGGCCGACGCCATCCTTGCCGAGACCGAAGCCATTCTGGAGGCGAATGCGGTCGACATGAAAAACGCCGCCGAGACCGACATGGCAGCGTCGTTTCTTGATCGTCTGAAACTCGACGCGGAGCGCATTGCCGCGATGGCCGAGGGTGTTCGCGCCATCGCCGGGCTGAAGGATCCGGTGGGAGACGTCATCGCAAGCTGGAGCCGGCCCAACGGCCTGGAATTCGAGCGTGTGCGCACGCCGCTCGGCGTCATCGGCGTCATCTATGAAAGCCGGCCGAATGTCACGGCCGATGCCGGAGCACTGTGTCTGAAGGCAGGAAACGCGGTGATCCTGCGCGGCGGTTCGGATTCGCACAACTCCTCGTCCGCCATTCATCGCTGCCTTGTCAGCGGGCTTGAGGCCGCTGGCCTTCCCGCGCACGCCATCCAGCGTGTTCCGGTCACCGACCGGCAAGCGGTCGGCGAGATGCTCAAGGGCCTTTCAGGCGCCATCGACGTGATTGTCCCGAGGGGCGGAAAGAACCTCGTCGCGCGCGTTCAGAGCGAGGCGCGCGTTCCGGTCTTTGCCCATCTGGAGGGGCTATGCCACGTCTATGTGGACAAATCCGCCGACCTGGAAATGGCCAAGGCCATCACCGTCAACGCCAAGATGCGCCGCACCGGCATTTGCGGCGCCGCCGAAACGCTGCTTGTGGACAAGGCGGCGGCACAGACCCATCTCGTTCCCGTGCTTGAGGCGCTGAGCGCCGCCGGATGCGAGATTCGCGGCTCGACGGCGGTGTGCCAGGCCTATCCGCAGGCGGTTCCCGCCGACGAATCAGACTGGTCGACCGAATATCTCGCGCCGATCATTTCGGTGGCGATTGTCGACGGAATCGGTGGTGCGATCGGCCATATCGGCAATTATTCGTCAAATCACACGGAGGCGCTCATCGCCGAGGATGCGTCCGTTGTCGAGCGCTTCATGAACGAGATCGACTCGGCCATATTGCTGCACAACGCCTCGACCCAGTTCGCCGACGGCGGCGAGTTCGGCATGGGCGCCGAGATCGGTATCGCAACGGGCAAGATGCATGCCCGCGGGCCGGTCGGCGTCGAGCAGCTCACCTCCTTCAAGTACCGGGTGCGCGGCAGCGGCCAGACACGGCCGTGAGCCGTCAGATGCGGTGACGCAATTGCAACAGATCCCGGCCTCGTATCTGCGCATGCCCCATGTCGAGCCCGGCATGGCCGTCGGCCTGTTCGGCGGGTCCTTCAATCCGCCGCATGAGGGCCATGCCCTTGTGGCAGATACGGCCCTGCGCAGGCTTCGGCTCGATCAGTTGTGGTGGATCATCACACCCGGCAACCCGTTGAAAGACAATAGTAATCTGGCGGATCTGGCGACCCGAATTGAATGGAGCCGCAAGATTGTCACCGATCCGCGCGTCAAATTCACCGCCTTCGAGGCAGCGCAAGATCTGCGTTACACGGCCGAGACACTGCAGTTCGTGACCGAACGCAACCGCGGCGTCGATTTCGTCTGGGTGATGGGCGCCGACAATCTGGCCGGCTTCCACCGCTGGCAGGACTGGCAATATATCGCCAATACGATGCCCATCGCTGTCATCGACAGGCCGGGATCGACACTGTCCTACCTGTCCTCGGTCATGGCCAAGACTTTCGATCACGCGCGGGTCGACGAGGCTCAGTGCGGAGCGCTGGCGCGGCTGCGCCCGCCCGCCTGGACCTTCATCCACGGCCCGCGTTCGCCGCTGTCATCGACGGCAATCCGCAACAGCCGGCAAATGCCGGCCGAAAAATCGTGAAGAAGCTTGTCTTGAAACCTTAAGGTTTCCATGCCTATCTTTGGGTGTATTTGCCGCCACACGCGCCGTTTGAGTCGGTTTTACCGGTGGAACGGCGGTTAAGCGGGGAAACAACGGCAATGGGGCCGGCAGGTCTCCGCGCATGGGCAGGTACACAGCTTGTTCTGTCACGGAAAGGAAAGACACTGAGAACAGCACACAGCAAGGGAAATGCTGAAAACATTTCCTCATCCGCACTGGAAAGCGGCAATGCTGCATTTCGTGCGTTGAAACTGGTCCTCGCCAGCCTCGAGGAATCCAAGGCCGAAGACGTTGTCTCCATCGACATTACCGGAAAGTCGGCTCTGGGCGACCACATGGTGGTCTCGTCCGGCCGCTCGAACCGTCATGTCACGGCGATCTGCGACCATCTCCTGCGCGACCTGAAAGATGCCGGTTTCGGAACGGCGAAAGTCGAAGGTCTGAGCAATGGTGACTGGGTCCTGATCGACGCGGGCGACATCATCATTCACGTGTTCCGCCCCGAAGTCAGGGAATTCTACAATCTCGAGAAGATGTGGATGACGCCTGAGATCGACGAGGACACGATACACTAGCGTCCACAAGCCTGGGCTTGCCTGGCGCGAAAGCCGCTTGCAAGCAGCACCGGGTGCAACATGACGTTGGTAACATAGTGATTGAGTGTGGTCTGGCCCCGCACGCGACGACGTTGCGCGGTTCCATCCGGCCACACAATGCACCGGTCGCCCTCGACCCGTACCGGGCACGGCGACCATGCGAGGCGAAATGCGGGTATCGATCTATGCCGTGGGCCGGTTGAAGGCCGGCCCCGAAAGAGAGCTTTCAGCGCGCTATTTCGATCGTTTCTCCAAAACCGGCGCCGCCCGGGGCCTGACACTGGGCCGGATTGTCGAGCTTCCCGAGAGCCGCGCATCCGCCGCCAAAGCCCGAAAAAGCGAGGAATGCGAAGCCCTCACCCGGCAAATACCCGACGACTCGCTGATTCTTGCCCTTGATGAACGGGGGAAGGCGGTCGATTCCAACGCCTTTGCCCGCCTGCTGCAGGACTGGTCCGATACGGGCCGCCGCGACCTTGCCATAACGATCGGCGGCGCGGACGGTCTCGACGGCAGGCTGATCGACCGGGCGGACACGGTCCTTGCCTTCGGCAAGCTCACCTGGCCGCACCAGATCGTGAGGATCCTGCTTGCCGAACAGCTTTACCGGGCATCGACCATCCTCAGCGGCCACCCCTATCATCGCAATTAGCGCCGGCGGGAGCGAGCGGACCATTGCCTTATCGCGGCCACTCTTGTCTGACAGACAGGCCGGTACGGCGATTCGTCACCGCGCGTGCCGATTTGTTTTCGCAATGCGCGGTCCCGGCAACGGAATATTGGGATATTTGGGACAACAATACCCGCCTTTACGAGGATATTGCATTGGCTGACATGGAGCGGCGATAATGGCTGCATGGGGCAAAGACGGGAACCGATGATTCGCATCCGGCAAGAAAGTCCATACGCCGGCAACGCGGTCGGACGACGGCGCAGCCGTCATGTGCCTGGTCTGGCTGCCGGCGGCATAATACTGGCGGCAATCCTTACCGGTCCGGTCACGCCGGCCAACGCGCAGAGCGTTCAGACGTCCCAGTCGCTCAAATCTGGCCGGGCGGGCGAGGCCACGGTCCAACAACTGGATGAGCAGCGGCGCAAGGGCCTGGGCGAGCTTGAGAAGGTCACGGCCGATATCGAGCTTTCGCGCGAGCGGCGCGCGGCACTCGAATCCGGCATCGACTCGCTGAAGAAGGATCAGGCGACGATCCGCACGGAGCTTATACAGAGCGCCAAGACCCAGAAGAAACTCAGCGAGGAGGTCGGCGAAAGCGAACTGCGCCTTGCCAGCCTTGGCGGCCGGCACGATGAACTGCGCCAATCGCTCAACGCACGCCGCGGCGTGCTCGCGGAGGTGCTTGCCGCGCTGCAGCGCATGGGACGAAACCCGCCGCCGGCGCTGCTGGTCAGCCCCGAAGATGCCCTGTCCTCGGTTCGCAGCGCCATCTTGCTTGGCGCGGTGGTCCCTGAAATTCGCGGCCAGACCGAAAAGCTCGTTGCGGACCTCAAGGAACTGACGGATGTGCGCGCCTCCATCGCCAATGAGCGCGAACGCCTGATCGCGACGCTGCAGGAACAGGCGGAGCAGGAAGAAAGGCTGACCCTGCTTCTTGCCGAAAAACGCAAGCTCGCCGAACAGAGCCGCGAAAAGCTCGAACAGGAAGCCGCGGCATCGCAGCGGCTCGCGGCCCGCGCGCGCAGCCTGGAAGATCTGATTGCCTCGCTCGGTGACGAGATCGAATCGGTGCAAAGAGCCGTGCAAGAGGCGGAACTTGCAGAAAAGCAGCGTGCCGAGCAATCCCGGACGCAAAGGGAAAAGGCGCGCGAAACGGCCCGCAAGGCGCCGCCCGACGCCGATCGCATCGCCCCGGCATTCGCCTTCTCGCAACTGAAGAAGAAACTCGAACTGCCGGTCGCCGGAAACAGGAAATTCGGTTTCGGCGAGGATGACGGCACGGGACGCCCGTTGAAGGGCATGATGGTTTCAACGGTCCCTGACGCGATTGTGACAGCACCCGCCGACGGTTGGGTGGTATACTCCGGACCGTTCCGTTCCTATGGCGAATTGATCATCCTGAATGCCGGGGACGGTTACCATCTGGTGCTTGCGGGCATGGGCAGCACCAACGCTGATATCGGTCAATTTGTCGTGGCCGGCGAGCCGATCGGGCGCATGAACACGGCAAAAGTGGTATCGGCATCGGTTTTGGCACTGGCTACGGCAGAGCCAACGCTTTACATTGAATTCAGAAAGAACGGAAAACCCGTTGATCCGGCTCCGTGGTGGGCCAGCAAACCTTCCGGAAGGGTAAGCAATGATTCGTAAGGTAATTATTCTGGCCGCTGGCGTCTTTATTGGCGCGGTCTCCGTAAGCGCGCTGCAATCGGCCGGCACATCCGCCATCGCCGCCAATTCCGAGACCTACAAGCAGCTTTCCATATTCGGTGACGTATTCGAGCGGGTTCGGGCGCAATATGTAACGCCGCCGGAAGAAAGCGAGCTGATTGAAAGCGCCATCAACGGCATGCTGACATCGCTCGATCCGCATTCGAGCTTCCTCAACGCCAAGGATGCCGACGACATGCGTACGCAGACGCGTGGCGAATTCGGTGGCCTGGGCATCGAGGTGACGCTCGATCAGGACAGCGAACTGGTCAAGGTGATCACGCCGATCGACGACACGCCCGCCTCGCGCGCCGGTGTCCTTGCCGGCGACCTGATCTCCGAAATCGACGGTGAGCCCGTGCGCGGCCTGACGCTCTCGCAGGCCGTCGAGAAGATGCGCGGTCCGGTCGGATCGGGTATCGATCTGACGATCCTGCGCGAAGGCGCCGACGCGCCGATCAATATCGAGATCACCCGCGCCATCATCAAGATCAAGGCGGTCAAGCACCGTGTCGAGGGCAATATCGGCTATATCCGGCTGATTTCCTTCACCGAGAAGACCTACAACGATCTTGCCAACGCTATCGATGATATCGAAGAGAAGATCCCCTCCGACAAGCTGCAGGGTTATGTTCTCGACCTCCGGCTCAATCCCGGCGGGCTTCTCGATCAGGCGATCAATGTTTCCGACGCCTTCCTGGACCGGGGCGAGATCGTTTCGACCCGTGGCCGCAATGCCGAGGAAACCCGGCGCTACAATTCGCGGCCCGGCGATCTGACCGGCGGCAAGCCGATCGTCGTTCTGGTCAATGGCGGCTCGGCCAGTGCTTCGGAAATCGTCGCCGGCGCGCTGCAGGACCACAAGCGGGCGACGATCGTCGGCACCACCTCCTTCGGCAAGGGGTCGGTCCAGACCATCATCCCGCTTGGTGAAAATGGCGCACTGCGGCTGACGACGGCGCTCTATTACACGCCGTCCGGCAAGTCGATCCAGGGCACCGGCATCAAACCGGACATCATCGTCCAGCAGCCGCTGCCCGAGGAACTCCAGGGCCGTGTCCGCGAAACCGGTGAATCGGAGCTGCGCGGACATATCCAGGGACAGGACGAAACGGAAGAGGGCTCGGGCTCGATCGCCTATGTCCCGCCGGAGCCTGAGGACGACGAGCAGCTCGGCTACGCGCTTGAACTGATCCGCGGCGAGAAGTCCGACCCGGCCTATCCGCCGAATGCCGACAAGACGGCAAAGGCGGCCAAGGATGTTGACAAGACCGACAGCAAGACCGAATAAGCGTTACGGCGCCGCGCGGCGAATCGCGCGGCGCCGGGACACAATAAGGTTGAGCCGGCGGCAGTGGAGACAGGTTCCCAACTAGACAAACCGCTCGGTCAGGATCGCCGGAAAAAGCAACCGGGATCGCGGCCGCGTGGTTCCTTGCGTTCCTGGCTTGCAGTGGCTGCCGCCGCACTTGTCGTCATTGGTGCCGGATTCATCGCCCTGCAGCAGAACCCGCTGCGGCAGCCGACAAAAACGGCCCAGTCCGATCCGACAGAACAACAGCAGACCACCGAGACGCTTCCGGTCGTCATTGAGGGCGGCAAGACCGAGGATGGCCGCATAGCAGGCGATTCCGGCGCCGATGTGCAACGCACGCTGACCGATGACGGGCAGGTCGTGACCACAATCTCTCCGATCGATCGGACCGGTGACGGTCCGCTCATTATCTCCGGCGCTGAAACCATTGGACAGGATCCCCGCGTCGCGCATCTTCCAGTTCCCGAACTCCTTGAAAAGACGGATTTCGGGCGGCTGCCGGTCAAGAGCGCCAGCGGCCATCGCCCGTTCGATGCCTATGCGCGTCCCTGGTCCGGCGCGCGCGGGACCCGGCTGGCCATTGTCGTCGGCGGCCTGGGCCTAAGCCAGACGGGCACGCAATACGCCATCGCAACGCTTCCGGAAGAAATAACACTGGCCTTCGCGGCCACCGGCAACAGCCTGCAGCGCTGGCTTCAGGAAGCGCGGCGCGGCGGACATGAAGTGCTTCTGCAGGTTCCTTTCGAGCCGTTCAATTATCCGCAAAACAACCCCGGACCGCACACACTCCTCATTGAGGACGGGCCGCAGCAGAACCTGGCCGACCTGCACTGGGCCATGGGGCGCATCACCAACTATACCGGCATCATGAACTTCATGGGCGCGCGCTTCCTCTCCGACCAGAAGGCGACGGAAACGGTCATGCGCGACCTTGCCAGACGCGGGGTGCTGTTTCTGGACGACGGAACGTCGGCGCGAACCGTCACCGAGCCGATAGCCGGCGCCGTCGGCGTGCCCCATGCGCAGGCGGACATCGTGGTCGACGGCAAGGTCGGCCGCGCCGATATCCTGAAGAAACTTGACGATGCGGAGCGTATCGCACGGCGCAACGGCTCGGCCATCGCCGTCGCCTCCGCGTTCGAGGCCAGCGTGGATGCCATCGCGGCCTGGGCCAATGAAGCAAAGGCGCGCGGCATCGAGATCGTATCGGTGTCGGCGCTTGCCAATGATCCGGAAGATCTCTGAGGGATGACGAAGAGCAAACCGAAAGCCGAGGATCTGCCCTACCGGCCCTGTGTCGGCATCGTCGTGGTCAACCGGGAGGGCCTGGTGTGGACCGGCCGGCGCCTCTATGAGGACAAGGGCGAGTTCGCCGCCTCGGACCATGTCTGGCAGATGCCGCAGGGCGGTATCGACAAGGGCGAGGGGCCGCTGGACGCGGCAAAAAGGGAACTCTACGAGGAGACCGGCATCAGCAGCATCTCGCTGCTGGCCGAAGCGCCGGACTGGATCGATTACGAT
This sequence comes from Allohoeflea poritis, assembly GCF_027889715.1. Taxonomy (GTDB): domain Bacteria; phylum Pseudomonadota; class Alphaproteobacteria; order Rhizobiales; family Rhizobiaceae; genus Hoeflea_A; species Hoeflea_A poritis. The sequence goes on along the minus strand of NZ_JAPJZH010000005.1, from coordinate 74,265 downwards.
CTGCCGGAGGAACTGATCGGCGTCGCGCTGAAGGGCAGATATCGCGGCCAGACACAGCGCTGGTTCGCCTTCCGCTTCGAGGGCGATGAGAGCGAGATCGCCATCAACCCGCCGCCCGACGGTCACAAGGCCGAGTTCGATGACTGGAAGTGGAGAAAGATCGGGGACGTGCCGGACCTGATCATTCCCTTCAAACGCGCGGTTTACGAAAAAGTCGTAGCCGCCTTTTCCCATGTGACGGCTTGAGCGTCATGCGATTGATCGGACTGATCGGCGGCATGAGTTGGGAATCGACCGCGCTCTATTATCGGCTGATGAACGAGGCGGTGAAGCAGCGCCTGGGCGGTCTGCACTCGGCCCGCATCCTGCTGCATTCGGTCAATTTTCACGAAATCGAGCAGCGCCAGCATTCGGGCGACTGGCGGGGCACCGCCGAAATACTGACGGCGGCGGCAATCGGACTGAAATCGGCCGGCGCCGATTTCCTCGTCATCGCCACCAATACGATGCACAAGGTCGCCGATGAGGTCGAAACCGCTTCGGGACTTCCCGTGCTGCACATCGCGGATGCCACCGGCGAAGCACTGCTCGCCGACAAGAGAAGGCGCGTTGGCCTTCTCGGCACACGCTTCACCATGGAAGAGGATTTCTACACGAACCGCCTGCGGTCGCGGTTTGGCCTCGACATCGAAATTCCCGAAAAGGCGGCGCGCGATGCGATCCACCGGGTGATCTATGAGGAACTGTGCCTTGGCGAGGTAACGGCCGATGCGCGGCGCCTCTTCCGCGCCGTCATCGAGGATTTGCGCGGCGGCGGTTGCGATTCCGTCATTCTGGGCTGCACGGAAATCACCATGGCTGTCGACGAAACCAACAGCACGCTGCCATGCTACGACACGACCGCCCTGCACGCTGTCGTCGCGGTGGACCGGGCACTTCAATAAAAAACGGGCCACTCGGCCCGCTTTCGATCACTTCAATTCGGCTTTTCGATCAGACCGCGTTCTGCAACGTCGTCAGGTGGTCGAGGCGCTCGGCAAACCGCGTCTTGTCCGCATCGCTCGTCGCATCCTGAAGATCTTCCTTGGTATCCTGGATACGCTGCGCCAGCGCTTCGTGGTCGATATCGTCCACATGGACCGCCGATTCGGCCAGAAGCGTGCAGCCATCGGGCAGGATGTCGGCAAAGCCGCCAAAAACGACGTAGCGGTTCGAGCCGCCATCGGCTTCGCGAACCTCGACGATGCCCGGCTTGATCGTGGTCATGACCGGCGCATGCTGGGCCATGACGGTCATCTCGCCATCGGTGGCAGGCAGGATGACCTCGTTCACCGCCGCTGAAAGCAGCAACCGCTCCGGAGACACAAGCTCGAAATTGAAACTATCGGCCATAGCTGATCACCCTGTTGTGGTGGTTGACACGGGCGGCAGAATGTCCCGCCGCCCCGTCCGATGGATATCAGGCGGCTTCGGCTGCCAGTTTCTGGGCCTTCTCGATCGCCTGATCGATACCGCCAACCATGTAGAAGGCGGCTTCCGGCAGATGGTCGTACTCACCCTCGACGAGGCCCTTGAAGCTCTTGATCGTGTCGTCGAGATCGACGAGCTGACCCGGCGAACCGGTGAAGACCTCGGCCACGAAGAAGGGCTGCGACAGGAAGCGCTCGATCTTGCGGGCGCGGGCAACCGTCATCTTGTCCTCTTCGGAAAGCTCGTCCATGCCGAGGATGGCGATGATGTCCTGAAGCGACTTGTAGCGCTGCAGGATCGACTGCACCTGGCGGGCAACGTCATAGTGTTCCTGGCCGACGATCATCGGATCGAGCATGCGCGACGTGGAGTCGAGCGGATCCACGGCCGGATAGATACCTTTTTCCGAAATCGCGCGGTTGAGAACGGTCGTTGCGTCAAGGTGCGCGAAGGAGGTCGCGGGCGCCGGGTCGGTCAAGTCGTCAGCCGGAACGTAGACGGCCTGCACCGAGGTGATCGACCCCTTGTTGGTGGTGGTGATGCGCTCCTGCATGGTGCCCATATCGGTGGCGAGCGTCGGCTGATAGCCCACGGCCGAAGGAATACGGCCGAGAAGCGCCGACACCTCGGAACCCGCCTGGGTGAAGCGGAAGATGTTGTCGATGAAGAACAGCACGTCCTGGCCATCGTCGCGGAACTGCTCGGCGATCGTCAGGCCGGTCAGCGCAACGCGGGCACGGGCGCCGGGCGGCTCGTTCATCTGGCCGAAGACCAGCGCGCATTTCGAACCTTCGGTGGAGCCATTGTTCTCCTGCGGGTCCTTGTTCACGCCCGATTCGATCATTTCCCAGTAAAGGTCGTTGCCTTCGCGGGTACGCTCGCCGACACCGGCAAAGACGGAGTAACCGCCATGCGCCTTGGCGACGTTGTTGATCAATTCCTGGATGAGAACGGTCTTGCCGACGCCGGCGCCGCCGAACAGGCCGATCTTTCCGCCACGTGCGTAGGGCGCGAGAAGGTCCACGACCTTGATGCCCGTCACGAGGATCTCGGCTTCCGTCGACTGGTCGACATATTCAGGCGCATCCTGGTGGATGGAACGATTTGTGGTCGTCTTGACGGGTCCGGCTTCGTCGATCGGATCGCCGATGACGTTCATGATGCGGCCCAACGTCTCGTCGCCCACGGGAACGGAGATCGGACCGCCCATATCGGTGACTTCCTGGCCGCGCACGAGACCTTCGGTGGAGTCCATGGCGATCGTGCGCACGGTGTTTTCACCAAGGTGCTGCGCCACTTCCAGAACCAGGCGGTTGCCGAGGTTGTCCGTCTCCAGGGCGTTGAGAATGGGCGGCAGATGGTCTTCGAAGGCGACGTCGACGACGGCGCCGATGATCTGCGTGACCGTGCCTTTTACGCCGGCCGCCTTGGCTGCGGTCTTTGTTTTGGTAGCTGCCTTAGCCATGTTTTCTAACCCTTCTCCAGAGTCTCTAGAGCGCTTCCGCGCCCGAAATAATTTCAATCAGTTCTTTGGTGATCTGCGCCTGCCGCTGACGGTTGTAGTTGAGCGTCAGCTTGTCGATCATGTCGCCGGCATTGCGCGTCGCATTGTCCATCGCCGTCATGCGCGCGCCCTGTTCGGAGGCGGCGTTTTCCAGCAATGCGCGAAAGATCTGCACGGCGATGTTGCGCGGGATCAGATCGTCGAGAATGGCAGATGCATCCGGTTCGTATTCGTATACGGCGTCCGTTCCGGCCTCTTCCGTTTCGGCCTCGCCCGTGGTCGCCGGAATGATCTGCTGTGCTGTCGGTATCTGCGTGATGACCGACTGGAACTCCGAATAGAACAGCGTGCAAACATCGAACGCGCCATCGTCGAACAGGCCGATGACCTGACGGGCGATCTCGTCGGCATTGGCAAATCCGATGCGCTTGACTTCACGCAGGTCGACGCGGTCGATGATCAGTTCGCTGTATTGCCGCTTGAGGATGTCATAGCCCTTCTTGCCGACGCAAAGGATCTTCACATCCTTGCCCTGGCCCTGAAGGTTGCCGACATGCTCGCGCGCCAGGCGCGATATCTGCGCGTTGAAGCCGCCGCAAAGACCGCGTTCCGCCGTACACACGACCAGCAGATGGGTCTGATCCGAGCCCGTGCCTGTCATCAGGCGCGGCGTGTCGTCGCCCTCGCTGACCGCGTTGGAGATGTTGCCGAGCACGGCGCTCATGCGCTGCGAATAGGGGCGTGCCGCCTCGACCGCTTCCTGGGCGCGCCGCAGCTTCGCCGCGGCGACCATCTGCATCGCCTTGGTGATCTTCTGCGTCGCCTTGACCGAGGCGATCCGGTTTCTCAGATCCTTAAGGGAAGGCATCCGTTATCCGTCCGTTGCTAGTTTTGCGGCCGCTCAGGCGAAGGATTTGGCGAAGGCATCGATGGCAGCGGTGAGCTTGTCCTTGATGTCGTCGCTGATCGCCTTCTCGACACGGATCGCTTCCAGCACATCCTTGCCGTCGCCGCGCATATGCGCCAGCAGACCCTGCTCGAACTTGCCGACATCGTTCACGTCGAGATCGTCGAGATAGCCGTTAACGCCGGCAAAGATGACGGCAACCTGTTCTTCCGTTTTCAACGGCGAGAACTGCGGCTGCTTGAGCAGCTCGGTCAGGCGCGAACCACGGTTGAGCAGGCGCTGGGTCGCGGCGTCGAGGTCTGAGCCGAACTGCGCGAAGGCCGCCATTTCGCGGTACTGCGCAAGCTCGCCCTTGATCGAGCCGGCGACCTGCTTCATCGCCTTGATCTGCGCCGAGGAGCCGACGCGCGAAACCGACAGGCCGACATTCACCGCCGGACGGATACCCTGATAGAACAGGTCCGTTTCCAGGAAGATCTGGCCGTCGGTGATGGAGATGACGTTGGTCGGGATAAAGGCCGAAACGTCGTTGCCCTGCGTCTCGATGACCGGCAGCGCGGTCAGCGAGCCGGCGCCATTGTCTTCGTTGAGCTTGGCGGCGCGCTCCAGGAGACGCGAGTGCAGGTAGAAAACGTCGCCCGGATAGGCTTCACGGCCCGGCGGGCGGCGCAGCAGCAGCGACATCTGGCGATAGGCGACGGCCTGTTTGGACAGGTCGTCATAGCCGATCAGGGCGTGCATGCCGTTATCGCGGAAATATTCGCCGATGGCACAACCGGCGAAGGGCGCCAGGAACTGCATCGGCGCCGGGTCGGAGGCGGTTGCCGCGACGATGATCGAATATTCGAGCGCACCGCGCTCTTCCAGCACTTTCACGAACTGCGCGACGGTCGAGCGCTTCTGGCCGACGGCGACGTAAACGCAGTAAAGCTTGTCTTCCTCGGCGCCGGATTCATGGATCGGTTTCTGGTTGAGGAAGGTGTCGAGCAGGATGGCGGTCTTGCCGGTCTGGCGGTCGCCGATGACGAGCTCGCGCTGGCCGCGGCCGATCGGGATCAGCGCGTCGATGGCCTTGAGGCCGGTGGACATCGGCTCATGCACCGATTTGCGCGGGATGATGCCGGGCGCCTTGACATCGACGCGGCGGCGTTCCTTGGCGTTGATCGGGCCCTTGCCGTCGATCGGATTTCCGAGCGCGTCGACAACACGGCCGAGCAGCTCCTTGCCAACCGGAACGTCCACGATGGCGCCGGTCCGCTTGACGGTGTCGCCTTCCTTGATGTCGCGGTCGGAACCGAAGATAACGACACCGACATTGTCCGATTCAAGGTTCAGCGCCATTCCGCGAATGCCGCCGGGGAACTCCACCATCTCACCGGCCTGCACATTGTCCAGACCGTAGACGCGGGCGATACCGTCACCGACGGACAGCACCTGGCCGACCTCGGAGACTTCCGCCTCCTTGCCGAAATTTTTGATTTGTTCTTTTAGGATTGCGGAAATTTCCGCGGCTCGGATGTCCATCAGCCGACCTCTTTCAGTGCAAGCTTAAGGGTAGAAAGTTTTGAGCGAAGGGATGTGTCGATTTGACGCGAGCCGACCTTGACGATCAGCCCGCCCATGATCGACGGGTCGACGGTGACATGCATTGCCACGTCTTTGCCGGTGACGCTCTTCAGCGCCGCCTTCAATTCTGTTTCCTGCTCGGTGCTGAGCGCATGGGCGGTGGTGACCTCCGCCGATACCTCGCCACGATGCTTCGCGGCGATCACGCGATAGGCGCGGATGATGCCGGGAATGGCGAACAGCCGCCGGTTCTTGGCGACCACGCGCAGGAAATTACCGATAAGCCCGGTCAGGCCAGCCTTGTCGGCGATGGCACCGATGGCCTTGAACTGGTCTTCGGCGGAAAACACCGGGCTGACGATCAGACGCTTGAGATCGTCGCTTTCTTCAATCAGGGATTCGAGGCGGGTCAGGTCTTCGGCAACCGCTGCTTCGCATTTGGCTTCCAGCGCCAAATCGAAAAGGGATGACGCATACCGTTCTGCAACACCGGAAATGAGCGAAGATGTGTCTGCCACGGGCGCAAATTTCTCTGAACTGAACTCAGGGATTCGGAACCGGAGCCGAATGCCTCCGCAAATCCTTGAATTTGTTTCGATTTTTCTTCAACCACACCATCGCCTAACCATGCCGTGGCCGAAAATTCGTGGTTCGTCTAGCACACGTGTCTTGGACTCGCAACACGCTTTGACCCCTGCTTTTGGATGAGTCCGGCCATTCTTTCGCGCGAATCGAAAAAAATGCGCTTTCGGCGCGCAGCTTTGCCGCGCATTCGTCGTTTGCCACGGCAAGGAAATAACCGGTTCGCCGCCGTTTTCGGCGTTGCCCCCTGCTGCTTTGACCGGTTGCCTACAAGCGTGTACAGCTCACAGATATCCGAGCGCAAATCCGAGCGGCAGCGCGGCAAGCACCGCCTCGAATATCATCGACAGCCAGTTGAAACGCGTTCCGGCCCGGTCGAACAGGATCGAGACCAGCCGACCCAGCGCCGTGAAGGCCCAGGAAAGACCGAGCGCGAGATAGAGCAGCGGCTGCGCCAGCAGGATGCAGCTCAGGCCGCAGCCGAGATAGAACCCGGCCATTGTAGCCCGCCCCTCGGCGATGGCGTCCGGTTTTCCGTCCAGGGTCTTCAGGCGCAGAATGCGAAACGACAGCCGCGGCATGAAGAACAGGAGCACACCGAAGCCGATGGTGATCAGGGCCACCAGAAAGGCCAGCCATTCACCGGTTGTTCCCGGCCAGTAAAACGCGATCATTTCGACTTCCCCCGTGATGACATCACATGAAACTCTGCGGATCGATATCGATCTGCACGCGGACCGAGCCTCTTGGCCTCGGTCCATCCTCGATCATCTTGGCGACAAAGGACTGCAGGTCCGACTGCCGGCTGCCATGCACGAGCAGACGGTAGCGGTAGCGCCCGCGGATCAGCGCCATCGGCGCCTCCGCCGGCCCGAGCACCTGAATATCGCGTGCCGCGGGCGCGGCGCGGCGCAATCCCCGCGCATGTGCCTCCGCATCCGGCCGGTCGGCCGCGGAAACGATCAGCGCCGCCATGCGCCCGAAGGGCGGCAGCTTGGCCCGTTCGCGTTCGTCGATCTCGCGATCGTAGAACGTCTCGCGATCGCCCGAGACAATCGCCTGGATCACCGGATGATACGGCTGATAGGTCTGCAGCAAGCCACGGCTGCGGCGTCCGGACCGCCCGGCGCGGCCGGTCACCTGTGACAATAACTGAAAGGTGCGCTCTGCGGCGCGCGGATCGCCATTGGCAAGGCCGAGATCGGCGTCGACGATACCGACAAGCGTCATCATGGGGAAGTTATGCCCCTTGGCAACGAGCTGCGTGCCGATGACGATATCCACCTCCCCCTTCTCGATCGCCTCCAGTTCGAGCCGCAACCGCCGCACACCGCCCATCATGTCGGAAGAAAGCACGATGGTCCGCGCCTCGGGAAAATGCCGGTCGACCTCCTCGGCGATACGCTCGACACCCGGACCGCAGGCCACCAGATGATCGAGCGTGCCGCATTCCGGGCACGCCTCCGGCACAGGCTCCGTATGGCCGCAATGATGGCACTGCAACTGGTTCCTGAACCGGTGTTCGACCAGCCAGGCCGAACAGCTGGGACACTGGAAACGGTGACCGCACACCCGGCACAGCGTCAGCGGCGCATAGCCGCGCCGGTTGAGGAAAAGCAGCGCCTGTTCGCCCGCCTCCACCGTTTTGCCGACGGCGTCCAGCAATGGCGGCGAAAGGAAACCGCCCCGCGCCGGCGGATCGCGCCGCATGTCGATCAGCTTGAGGTCCGGCAGCGCCGCGCCGCCGAACCGTTCAGGCAAGTGAATGCGTCGGTATTTGCCGTGATCGGCATTGACGCAGCTTTCGATCGACGGCGTCGCGGAAGCAAGAATCGTCGGAAAGCGCCCGATATGGGCGCGCACCACCGCCATGTCCCGCGCATTGTAGAAGACCCGGTCCTCCTGCTTGTAGGCGCTGTCGTGCTCTTCGTCGACGACGATGAGGCCGAGATTGTCGAACGGCAGGAACAACGCCGAGCGCGCACCGGCAACGACGCGGATATCGCCCGTCGCGGCCTGCCGCCACACACGCTCGCGCATGCGCGGCGCGATGTCGGAATGCCATTCGGCCGGCTTGCAGCCGAAGCGGCGCTCGAAACGGTCGAGAAAGGCCGAGGTGAGCGCAATCTCGGGCAGAAGGATGAGCACCTGCCGCCCGGCGCGGATCGTCTCGGCAACCGCCTCGAAATAGACCTCCGTCTTGCCGGAACCCGTTACACCGTCGATGAGGAAGACCGGCGCCGAATTGTCCTGCGGCGCGGTCAACGCATCGGCGGCGGCCTGCTGGTCCGGGCTCAGATCCGGCAGCCGGAACTCCGGGTCCGGGTACGGCACCACGGGCTGCGGCGGGATCTGGATGGTCTCGAAGACATCCTGTTTCAGCAGCCCGTCGACGACGCTCACCGAAACGCCCGCCGCCCGCGCCAGCCCGGACCGCGTCCAGCTGAAACCGTCCGCGGCGAGCGAAATCACGCGGTCGCGGGCCGAGGTCATGCGCTCCGGCCGCCGGTCGGTCAGCCGCACGCCCTCGGCCGGCGCTTCCGGCTCGAACGCCGCCGGCGCCCTCAGCGCCATGCGCGCCACCATGCCGGGCGGCGACAGCGTATAAGTGGCGACCCAGTCGAGAAAGCGGCGCATCTCACGCGCGATGGGCGGGCAGTCGAAGGCCAGCGTTATGGAGCGCAACTTTTCCGGGTCGACGTCGTCGGTCTCGCTGTCCCAGACAATGCCCGCGACCTGCCTCGGCCCCAGCGGCACCTGCACGATCGAGCCCGGCTGAACCTGAACCTCTTCCGGCACCGCGTAGGAATAGGCCTGCATCGTCGGCAGCGGCAGCATGACCGGCACGATTGCGACCGTTCGGTCGGTCAGCGGCAGGAGCGGCGAATCTTTCATCTTGAGGGTGACCTTGACCCCATCTTGCACTAAAGAAAAGCCGCGACCGCCAATTAACCGCTCACGAGAGACGAGACACACAATGAAATTTTTTGTCGATACGGCAGATGTCAGCGAAATTCAGGAACTGAACGCGCTGGGCCTGCTCGATGGCGTGACCACCAACCCGTCGCTGGTCATGAAGTCCGGACGGGACATCATGGAAGTGACCAAGGAAATCTGCGCGATCGTCGACGGCCCGATTTCGGCCGAGGTTACGGCGACCGATTTCGACGGCATGATGACCGAAGCGGCGGTGCTTTCGAAGATCGCCGACAATATCTGCATCAAGGTGCCGCTGACCTTCGACGGCCTGAAGGCTTGCAAGGCGCTGACATCCTCCGGCCAGCAGGTCAACGTGACCCTGTGCTTCTCCGCCAACCAGGCGCTGCTCGCCGCCAAGGCAGGAGCGACCTTCATCTCGCCCTTTATCGGCCGCCTGGACGACATGGCGATCGACGGCATGGAACTGATCGCCGAGATCCGCAAGATCTACGACAATTACGATTTCGAGACCGAGATCCTCGCCGCCTCCATCCGCACGGTGAACCATGTCAAGGAAGCCGCGCTGATCGGCGCCGATGTCGCCACCGTGCCGCCGGCCACGCTGCGCGCGCTGGTCAAGCACCCGCTCACCGACAAGGGCCTCGAGGCTTTCCTCGCCGACTGGGCCAAGACCGGCCAGTCGATCGGCTGATCCCGCGCGGCTTTGTTGCCGCCATAGCGTTCAGTTCACGACCAAAGGCGGCCTTACCGGCCGCCTTTTTCGTACCGCGCATGAACAATTGTCCCGTATCACTCCTAGGGGGGCGATCACCGCATGCGCGCCACTCTCTTGGCAATCAAAGGTGCCGCGAGCGTGCAAAGCACGAATATGCCGGTCAGCAGCCTCAGATCCGACGGCTCCATCCCCAGTGCCAGGGCTACGGCCACCACCTGAAAATAGACCAGTGCGCCGACAACCGGCGCCGCGATCTGCCGCACCAGCGTCTTTGTGCCGACCAGCGCCTCGCCAAGGATCGTCGAGGCCAGCCCGATGATCAGCACGCCGGCTCCCATGGTCACGTCGGCATAGCTCTGGAACTGCGCCATGATGGCGCCGCCGAAGGCGCTGAGCGCCCCGGCAAGGCCCAGCCCGCCGACAATGTACCACTTCGTCGGCAAGCCTTGCGCGCGTGACATCATCTGATTGGCGCCCACCGACCGCAGCGCCACGCCGATCTCCGTATGCAGGAACCAGAAGAGCAGTCCGCAAACGCCAAGAATGATCGCCATCAGCAGCGCGAACTGCGACAGCGGCGCGCCGCCATCGGCATTCAGCAGTTCGGTGAAGATCGTTTCATAGTTGAAGATGGCCGTATTGGGCTTGCCCATGATCCGGATATTGATGCTGAACAGCATTGTCAGCACGATGATGCCGGCAAGCAGCGACGGAATCTTCAGAAGCAGATGAATGAGCGCCGTCGCGCCGCCGGCGAGAATACCGGCACCGATTGCGACGAGCAGACCCGCGACCGGGTTGAAGCCCGCTGCCAGCAGCGTCGCCAGAACGGCGCCGCCGAGCGGAAAAGTGCCTTCCGATGTCAGATCCGGCAAGGAAAGCACCCGGAACGGGATCATCACGCCAAGCGCGACAAAGGCGTAGACCGCGCCCTGGGCGAGACTGACCGGAAGCAGGTTGAGATAGGTCGATAAAATTTCCATGCGAACTAACTCAACACCATGCGGTCGCTGACAACATCGTGGAAACGGTCGACCAGGCTGCCCGCCGTCAGTTTCGACTTTTCCTCCGCCGATGCATCCAGGATGACCTTGCCTTCATGGATCATCAGCAACCGGTTTCCGAACTCGATGGCATGGCTCATATTGTGGGTGACCATCAGCGTCGTCGTGGCGTTCTCGTGAACCACTTCCGTCGTCGCCCGCATCACCAGTGCCGCAGCCCTCGGATCGAGCGCCGCCGTATGCTCGTCCAGCAGCAGCAATTGCGGCTGTTTGAGCGTTGCCATGACCAGTGTGAGCGATTGCCGCTGCCCGCCGGACAGCAGGTCGACCCGGTCCGACAGCCTGTTTTCAAGCCCCAGGCCGAGCATTTCCAGCTTCGCGCGGAAGGCCTCCCGTTCGCTTTTTCGGATCCCGAACCGCAGGCTCCGGCGCTGCCCGCGCCGCGCCGCGATCGACAGGTTCTCCTCGATCGTCAGCGCCGCCGCCGTGCCCATCATCGGGTCCTGAAACACACGCGACATGAGTCGGGCCCGCCTGTGGACGGGCCAGTTCTGTATCTCGGTGCCATTGGCGACAATGCGTCCGGAATCGACCGGTATTTCGCCGGCGAGCGCATTGAGCAGGGTGCTTTTGCCCGCTCCGTTGCTGCCGATCACCACGGCGAACTCGCCCGGCCGCAAATCGAAACTGACGCCTCTCAGGGCCTTCTTTTCCTGGACGGTCCCCGGGTGGAAGGTCCGTCGGATATCCTCCACCCGGATTGCCGGATATGTGCTTTCATCCACCAAGGCCTGGCCGATCTATTTCACGCAATCGCAGTCGCTGAGTGCATCCGGCAGCTTCATGTCCATGGCATCCAGGCGCTTGGCGCTGATCAATGCGCTGTGGTCCTCGGGCTTCGGGCGGAACACCGAAAGGTCAGACGGCTTGGCGCCTTCCAGGATTTGTGCGGCCCGCAGACCGGCCTGACGGCCGACATCGAACCAGGATACCGACATGGAGGCCAGAACAAGCCCGTCTGCGACGCCGGCCGGCGATGCATTGATAACCGGGATGTTCGCGCGATTGGCCGCCGCGGCCACCGCGGGCATGGCCGGCTGCAGCATGCTTGACGGAATAAGGTAGATGAAGTCCACGCCCTTCAAAGCGGCGATGCGGACCGGGATATCATTGGGGGTGTCCACGCTGACGGCGTTGAGCTTGATCCCCATTGCTTCGGCCGCCTCCTCCGCATAGCGCACATTGACCACGTCGTTGGCATCGCCCGGATTGTACAGAAGGCCAACGGTCTCGACATCGCCCAGAAGCGTCTGACCGAACTCCAGCACCGTCTGCATCGACTGCAGGTTGGACGCACCGACAAACCGGTCGCTGCCCTTGTCCCACGACGTCACAAGTCCCGCATCCACCGGATCGGTGACGGGCGCGAAGACGATGGGAATATCCTTGTTGCGGACAACCCGCCTGGAGGCCTGCGTGATCGGGGTCGTGACCGTCAGGAACAGGTCCGGATCGGTCGCCTCAAGCGCGGTGATCATCTGCGCGACCACGGCGGGATCGAAATTCGCGTCCTTGTATTCGAACGCGACATTGTCGCCTTCCTTGAAGCCGCCTTCCTCAAGCCCCTTCTTGAAGCCGGAAACAACTGCATTGAGCGCCACATGCGGCCCGAGATTCGCGATGGCGACTTTCTTCTCGGCGGCAGTGGCGGGAATGGCCGAAACCACCCCGGCCAGCACGATCGATATCGCGACGGTCGTCGATCTGATCAGATTGTTCATTCGGATATCCTCCCTTTGATTTCAGTTTTCTTTATCCAGGGCGTCAGCCCGGCGGTTACACATAGGTCAGCGGCTGCGCCCCCAGACCAACGGCGCGCTGCAGGGAATACCAGGCCGAATCCACCATCTCCGTCCCGGACACGCCAATCGCGGGCTGGCGCTTTTCGGTTCGCACATAGCCGCCGTCGACATCCCAGGCTTCCAGTTCGGCGACCGCGCAATCCAGCCCCGGATCGGCAATCAGCACACCCTGGCACGCATCCAGCCCGGTCGATAAAAGGGCGCAGGTCACCATGGTGTTGACGTTGCGCGGAAACTGTTTCGCGATTTCGCGCACCGGACCGTCGGCCAGCGTGACCGGATCGCCGCCTTTGCCCCGCCAGGGCTGCGTATCTTCGAAATCGATATTGCGCGGATTTTTGCGGAAGGTGATTTTGACATGCTTCCACGGCGTCTGCCGTTTGACCAGTTCGTTGCCGCCGATCAGCGCTCCGGACGGCAAAAACAATCTTGTTCCACTATCCGCCGCAATGGCCTTCAGGCGCTCACGCAAACCGTTATCCAACAGCGCCGTCGTCGATAACGGCATGTAATCGCTGTGGGAAAGAAAGGCCGTTCCGTGATCGGCCGTAACCACCGGGTGCGAAGCTTCGACGATCAGGTCCGGTTCGCGAGAGCGAAACGCAGCAAGATCATGCAGATGCAGGGACGGATCGAACGCGGAAAGCCGGTGGGCGGTGCGGTTGTGGACGAATGCCAGCTCCATCGCGCCCTCTGATGCGATGATACGCTCGGCCAGGGCGGAGCCGATAAAGCCGCATCCTATGATTCCGACCCGCTTCGCCATCGGCAGTTCTCCCGCGCCGCATTTCGCTCGGCTGCAAATTAGTCATTATACGTACTAATTTGACAGAGCGATGTCAATCGCCTATCCCGGCAGGCATTGACTGGCCATCGCGCTTAACGCGCTGCACGCTCGTGCTAAAAGAAGGAACCGAACCACATCGTGATGGATCGACAGGTGGCAGACAAGAACGACAAGCCAAACCCGGCCGAGCCGGTTGTTTCCGGCGGCACGGCTGAGTTTACCGATATGCGGTTCATGCTGTCGCATCTGTTGCGGCGCGCCCATTTTTTTGCCGAGGCCCGCTTCGCAAAATCGATGAGCCGCGACGGGCTGACCTCCCGTCAACTGGCCCTGATGGTCGCGGTCGACCAGAACCCCGGCGCATCGCAGAACGCGATCGGCGACATCATCGCACTGGATCGCAACTCGGTCAGTGAACTCGTCGTCAGAATGGTCAAGAAACGGCTTCTGAAGCGCGAGACCTCCCAGAAGGACAAGCGCTCCTTCGTTCTCAAGCTGACGGACAAGGGCCGCGAGATCGTTGCCGACGCGGCTTTGAAAAACCCCGGCTACCAAGCGGACCTGACTGCCAATCTGTCGGGCGCCGAGACCAGGCAGCTCATCGAATATCTGCGCCGCATGGTATCGCTCTAGCAGCGCGCATCAGGCGGATGGCCCAGCCTTCGATAGACGCCTTATCCGAGCGGCTGAAGGCTGCGCTCCAGACAGGAGAGCCAGTTCTCGTGCGCGAGTTTCGCCAGCAGAGCATCGCCATAGCCGGCCTGCGAAAGCGCACGCAACAGCCCCGGCACGCCGGTGACGTCGCCGATCAGGTCGGGCAGCACGCAACCGTCGAAATCCAACCCGAAGCCGACATGATCCTCGCCCAGTTCGGCTATCAGGTAATCGATATGGCGACGCATGACGTCAAAGGAGGTATCGGCGGACGCCGTGCCGTCACGGTTGAGATAAAAGGTCGCGAAATTGAAGCCGACCAGACCGCCCGTATCCCTGATGGCATGCAATTGGCGGTCGGTCAGGTTGCGCGGCGAGGCGCACAGCGCATGGGCGTTGGAATGGGTCGCCACCAGCGGAGCCCTGGAAATCGCCGCCACGTCGTCAAACCCCGCCGCGTTCATATGCGACAGGTCGATCAGGATTCCCAAAGCATTGCAAAGCCTGACCAAATCCTTGCCCGCACCGGTCAGCCCCGGCCCGATATCCGGCGTGGCCGGAAAAGCCATCGGCACGCCATGGCCGAATACGGTCGGGCGGCTCCACACCGGCCCCAGGGAGCGCAGCCCCATCTCGTGGAACAGGTGCAACGCATCGAGATCGGGCCCGATCGCTTCGGCCCCCTCCATATGCATCAGGCCGGCAATCCGGGCACTGTGCATGGCCGCCCGGATTTCCTCCGGCGTCCTGCACACACGGAAGTCGTCCGGCGCGGAGCGTTCCATCCAGTGCAGCAGACCGGCCATCTCCAGGGCATCGGGTTGCGCGGTCCGGCAATCCATCTCCGGCGGCATCGGCAGATCATAGGGAGGATTGGCCATCAGGGCCTTGAAGTCGGGCGGCGGACCGCTCGACACAGGCGGCACGAAAATCGCGAACAGGCCGCCGGCAAAGCCCGCTTCCTTCATGCGCGCCAGATCGAGATGGCCGGCGCGCCCGGTTCCGAGCCAGGTTTCCTCGCGCGGCGCGGGTGATTTCATCAATCGCAGGAGGAAGTCGTTATGGCCGTCGAAATAGCTGATGTTTCCGTTCATTGATCGGTCTCGCCAGGCACCTCGGATTGGCAGTTGCGAAGGAATTCATCGACATCCTTCAAAAGCCGCGCGCAATCCGGGTCGTGGATGTTCAGCACGTTCAGCTGGCTGACGATTTTCTGAAGATAGCTGTGGCTTGTCCCGAGAAAACCCGAGCCATGTGCGATGTAACGGATTTGCTGTGCTCGGCTGAGCTCCGGGCGGATCACGTCGGCCGCATGGTTTGCGACAAAGGCCAGGGCCTCGACATTATCGGTACCGATACGGGCGGTAATGAAACGCGGCTCATAACCCGGCCCGATCATTTCCCGCCGCCACAGGATTTCGGTTTCGGTATCGATGTCGTCCGCGGCGATACGGAATGCAAGACCCTCGCATCCCGTCCCCTCGTCGAGTGCCGCCATGAGACCGGGGGCATCCGGCGAGCCGCGACCGCCCTTGTCATCCATCAGGATAAACCGCCTGGCATATCCTGCGATACTGCAGCGACGAACTTCGGCAAACCGCAATGCCGGATCCCACATCAGCGAGCCATAGGCGAAGACCCACAAATCGCCGTCATCCCGTTCGGACAGCGTCCGTGCTCTGGTTTCCTCGCGCTCGTCATCGCTGTGCACCCATTCCAGGGCGGCTTCGAGTTCCGGATACCGCTCGACCAGCATCTCCACCGTGAGGCCGCGCATGAACGAGCGCATGGGATCGGCGATTTTGTCGCGAAGTTCGGGATGATGCGCAAAGGCTTCGTCCGGGACGGTCATGGACTGCCGTCTTTGTCGCTGTCGTCGCCGGACGGGCCGTACCGCGAGACATGATCCAGGGCCATTTCCGCGCTCACCCAGGTGCCCAGATAGGGACAAAGCACAAATGGCGCCGTGCCGGGGTCCCGGGGCGTTCGCAGGCATTCAACGAGGCTTTTGTCCGGGTTCGCATCCCGAATGCGCGCCAGCCTGCCGGGAAACGGCAGGGTGAGCGCGGAAAAAAGGCCGGTAATGTCAAAAGCCCGCATGGATATCTCCCGCATATGTCGGCGATGCGCTGGCACGCATTCGTGTTCCCCGACAAATGCGGAAACGGGCGGATCGGCGCTATATGCGGAACTAAAAAAATCTAAAGCCGGCCGGGAGACGGTCATAGCAAGGGACCGGCTGACTGCGGCGGCTCGAGGCCAGCCGCGATGCGAAAAAATGTGTGCGCCCGCTTGAGATATTCCGGATTGGTGGCCAGCCACCGGCCCGAAAGCCGTGCCTCCACGAGTGCCGGCGCAATCTTCTCCAGTTCACGGAAGGCATCGGTTGCCGGCTCCAGCCGGCCGGCGGCAACATTGGCAATCGTTGCCAGGACAAGCGGCACGGCGCTTCCGGCTGCCTCGGCGCGCGCGGCCGTCGCCGTATCAGCCGCTTCCGCGTAGTTCCGATTGGCAAATTGCGCAAAACCCAGGGCCGCCAGATGCGTTCCCCGCGCCGGATCGCGCGGACTGTGCCTGATTGCGGCCTGTGCAAGCGGCACGCCGCGACTGGCATCGCCGTGAAGCCCTTCATAAAGGCCCAGCCAGGCCAGCGTCGAGCTGCAGTTGGGGTTCATTTCGTGGGCTTGCCTGAGCTCCGGCAGGCCGGCATCGGATTCCTGGTTCATGAAATGCAGAAGCGCCCGCAGCCGCCGCGCATGGTGGTCGGCCGGATCTGCGGCGATCGCCCTGGTTGCCGCATCAATGCCCTCCGACAGCGTGCGCGGGACCGAATCGGTGGTGCCGTGATAGGCGTTGCCCCAGGCGACCCATGCCAGCACCCGCCAGGCCAGGCTGCAGCCCGGGTCACGGTCCAGAGCCTGCCGCGCCAGTTCCGCCCCGCGTTCCCGGGGCTCCTGATCGTATGCCATGTGCCCCCCGACGGCGACGGCCCAGGCCCGCCTGGCAAGGCCGTGCGCGGTCATGTCTTCCGGCGCGGTTGCGCGTTCCCGCTGTGCCTCGGCCCTGTCGATCTGTGGAACCAGGCAAGTCACGATGGCCCGGGCCACCTTTGCCTGCGTCTCGAAATGACCGGAGAGGTCCTCGTCGAAATTTTCGGCCCAGACCTGTTCCCCATTTGTCGCGTCGATAAGTTTTGCGGTCACGCGCACGCGGTCGAGCGACGCCCGAACGCTGCCTTCGACCACGTAGCGGACCCCGAGCTCGCGCGAGACGGCGCGCAAATCGCGCGGCACGTTTTCATAGGCCAGCGCAGAATTGCGCGCCACCACGAAAAGGTCCCGGAACCGCGACAGCTCGGTCGTAATATCCTCGACGAAACCGTCGGCGATCCAGTCCAGTCCGCTTTCGGTTCCGAGGTCTGAGAACGGCAGGACCACCACGGACGGCTTGTCGGGCAGGCTCAGCGACGCCGGCCGGCCTTCTTCAACGTCGAGTGCGAAACGCAGGCCTCTGCCGGGCACGGTCACAACCGCGTGCGGGCCCAGGATGCGCCTCAAATTGCCGACTTGCACATTCAGATTGTTCTCGCCGACAACCGTATCCGGCCAGACCGTTGCCATGATCTCATCGCGCGTGACCACATCTTCGCGCTTTGCGATCAGAAAATCGAGAAGATCGAAGGCACGCGCGCCAAGGGAGATTTCTTCACCGCCTTTTGCCAGGCGCCGCGCGCGACGCTGTAAGGTAAAGTCTGAAAAGCGGATTTCGTCCATTGGCGGAAGCAAAGCGGCGTTCTGTTCTGTTCGGAACAGCGTAACGCGGGGTCTTTTCGTCCGCAAGCTGACCGGCCGTATTGAAAAACGGCGCAATCATGCCGGGCGGAGATTGTTCCCCGCCCGGCGGTTTTCTATTCGGCGGCCGTTTCGGCAACGGGTGCGCCGGTCTTTTCCCGCATTCCGTCGCGATAGAGCGCCTTGCCGAGCGCAATGCACATCAGGCCCATCACCACCGTGAACGGCAATGCACCGATGATCATCGCACTTCGCAGCGCCTCCATCGGATCGGCGCCGCCATTGGTCTTGCCGGCGATCAGGAGCGTGCCGATCACAGCCGTCAGGATGACGCCCCAGACGACCTTGTGCTTGTTGCCGATATTCTGGTCGCCACCGGACATGATGGTGTTCATCACCAGGATGCCGGAGTCGGCCGAGGTGACCAGGAAGGTCAGGATCAGAACCACGCACATGATGGTGATCAGCGACAGGAACGTACCGGAAAGCATCTCGGCTAGGGTGACGAACAGCTTAGCGGTGTTCGAAGCGCCGATGATCGCGCCTTCGGCGGCGCCGCTCAGCTCCAGGTCGATGGCGGTGCCGCCCAGGATGGTCATCCAGGCAAAGCACACCAGCGCCGGCGCAAAGACGCATCCGATGATGAACTCACGCACCGAACGGCCACGGGAAATGCGCGCAAGGAACAGCCCCACGAACGGCGAGAACGCGATCCACCAGGCCCAGTAGAATGTGGTCCATCCGGCCTGCCAGCCGAACTGACGACCCGGCTCACCCGCTGCATAGGCTGCCTGCAGCACCTGGTCAGACAGGTTGGCTGCTTCCCCCTCGAGGCCGCTCTTGAAGGCATCGAAGGAACCCCATGGGCTGGTCGCGCCCGAACGAAGCGCGTCGGCGAAGGGCGCCGCATCCGGCGGCAGGGCCGCTGCGAATTCGGCCGCCGTCTGCGGACCGTAGGCCCCGAAGCTCAGCGACAGGAAGTGCAGGATGTAGTCGACCATCGCAGAACCGTATGTCGTCATGGCGAAGACGAAGGACCCGAACACCACGAAGGTGAGCAGCAGGATGAGCGAGAGCACCAGGTTCAGGTTGGAGAGATATTTGACGCCGCGTCCGACGCCCGATACCGCCGAGACAATCGACAGGCCCATAATGACCAGCAGACCGGCGATCAGGCCGACCGAGCCCGGCGCGGGCGCTTCACCGCCCAGATCCATCATCCAGCCCATGCCGGTAATCGCATACAGGCCGTCGATGAACTGCGAGACGCCATAGCCGATGGTGACGGAAACGCCGAGGATGGTCGCAACCACGCCGAGGACATCGACGATATGGCCCAGAATGCCGTTCATCAGCTTGCCGAAGAGCGGCGTCAGCGCCGAACGGATGGTCAGCGGCATGTCGCGCGTATAGGCATAATAGGCCAGCGAAAGGCCGGTGACGACGTAGATCGCCCAGGCGTGAAAGCCGTAATGCGCAAAGGTCCAGCGATAGGCCGACTGCAGGGCCTCAGGCGTGTTGCCCTCGACCGCGCCGGAGATAACGACCGGATTCGAACCCCAGAGCCCCAGCGGCTCGGCGGTGGCGAAGACCATCAGCCCGACGCCGAGGCCGGCGCCGAACATCATGGAAAACCAGGAAAAATTGGAAAACTCCGTTCCTTCGCCCGGACGGCCCATGATGCGTTTTCCGGTTTGTGGAAGCGCCGCGATAATGACCAGGAAGAAGATGAACAGCCCCACGATGATGATGTAGAACGCGTTGAAATCTTCGAGCAGTTTCCAGTTCAGGCTGCCGAGCACACCATTGGCGTTTGCCGGCCAGACCAGCGCCCAGATCACCAGCGCGACCATGATGGCCTTGCTGAGCAGGGCAATTTCAAGACTATGCCCTTCATAGAAGCCGCTGGCGGCCTTTCGGACCTCCAGCGCGGTGAAAGGTGGTTTTATAGACATGCGTTTCCTCCCTTGCGCATTCCAACTGTCAATTTTGATCCATTCGCAGACCGTTCGTTTGTGCGGTGTCGCCGCTTTGTGAACGATTTGCGACTAATCCACAGCTCTCCGGCTACCCGGTAAATGCCTCAATACGAGCCAGTGTCGCCGTGCTGACGCGCACGCCGTTCTTTTCGGCATCCGCCCGTTTTGTCCGCCTCCCGTCACCCGGAAGATGAGCGTTTTCCTGATCTCGAATGGCCGCCGCCAGATCGGCGATCCGTTGCGCAAAGCCTTCGCCCGCGCTTGCTTCAGGGTCGATTGCGATAAAGAACTGGCCGGTTTTCGGCGGGCCGCCCGACGTGCCGGAAAAAGGCGAAGCGTGAATTCCAAGCGTCGCACCGGAGAGGGCGGCGGCCATGATTTCCACAAGCAGCGCCACACCGACGCCCTTGTAACCGCCCGACGGCGCCATCGAACCTTTCAGACCGACCGCCGGGTCGGTGGTCGGGTTTCCGTCGGCATCCAGCGCCCAGCCGACCGGGATCGGCTTTTCCTCGCGGGCATGTTTCATGACTTCGCTGCGGGCAATCGCACTGGCGCTCTGGTCGATGTGGATGACAGGCTCGCCGTTTTCGCCGGGTGCGGCAATGGAAAACGGATTGGTGCCGACGACCGGCCTTGAGCCGCCTGACGGTGCGATCGAGGCCGGGGCATTGGTGAAGCCGATGCCGACGAGGCCGGCCTGCGCCAGCCGGCCGGTGTGATAGCCGAGGACACCGCAATTGTAGCTGTTGCGAACGGCGAGGGCCGCGATGCCCTGCGCGCGTGCCATAGGCATCAGGCTCTCGAAGCCGGGATCGATGGCCGGATGCGCGAAACCGGTTGCAGCATCCGCGACTACAAGGGAGGGACGCGGTTGCGTGATCGCGGGAACCGCTGTGCCATCGACCTTGCCGCACTGCACATGCTCGCAATAGATGGGGATATAGGCCAGCCCGTGGCTTGCCACGCCATCGGCTTCGGTCGCTGCGGTTGCGACGGCAAGCGGCCGTGCATTGTCTTCGGTCGTTCCGGCTGCAACGAGCGCGCGAAATGCCAGATCCTCAATCTCGGCAAGGCTCATCGTCTTTGTTTCGATCATCCGGAATTCCTCTCAATCATTGTCCGATAGACCGGCGCCGGCGCCCGAAAGCCGTGACTGTTCCGTCGCGGGCGCAAAGGTCCGGCGCGCAAAACGGTCAAGGATCTGCAACATGTCGGAGCCGGGCGCGGCGCGGCTGCGCCGGGCCGCAGGCGCCGCGATCTCTCCGCCCATATGGATTTCCATGTTTTCGGCGCGTTCCGGAAACACGCCGTCGATAGCGAGCGCGTCGCCGTCGGTCACCGCCCGTGCATTGGGCAACCCAACGGAAACAATCCCCTGCGATTGCGCCGCACAGGATGCGGCAAAGGGCAGAAGCAGGACCGGCGCTAAAGTCGCGCCAAACACGAGAGCACCCACTTGCAAATCACGCGCATGGTCCGAAAGGGCCGCTCCGGCAAGCAATGGGCAAAGATTGCCGCCCGGCGCCTGCCAATGCGAACCTTCGGCAAGCGGCGACCAATCGGCTTCCCGCGCACAATCAAACGCCTGCAGCAGAACCGCCAGGGCCGCACACCCGTCGACATCCCGTTCGCAAAGCCAGCGTGTCGCCTTGCCGGCTTCTTCGGCCAGCCCCCAGGAATAGCCTGCGCCGCGCGCCGCTCTTTTGGCCGTCGCCTCTACCTCGTTCATCGAAAGGGTCATGATCCGGCCTCCGGATAGACCCAGAGATCCGAATTCTTCTCGTTCAACTCCTCGGGAAAAGGCGCGCCGGCATACATGCAGATCCGCACCCAGCGATCCGACCTTGGATCGAAATGGGTCGCACCGAAAAAGGACAGCTTGGCCCTCAGCATGTCGATCGGCAGAACCTGTGCGCCGATCGTGTTGTCACGGATCTCTCCATAGGGCGCGAACCGGCTCATCTGTGCCCGACGCACGGTGTGACGGTGTTCGGGATGTTTCAAAAGGAATCGGGCTACCGGTATATTTTCGTCCCATTGCGCCAGCGCCTCATAAGCCAGGGCGGCATCGCGCGCGGGTGCCAGCGGCTGTTCATAGGCGGCAAGCGGCTCCTCGTGACGCTCGCCAAGGCGGGGCTCCAGCTTTTCCTCCGAAACGTACCACACGCGGGCACAATTCTGTCTTTCCTGCCAGTTTGCATCGAGCGCCCAGCCGAAACTGGATGCGATCAGATCGCGCACCTTTGCGACCGGCATCGAACCGTCGATGCGGAACGTGTCGGTTCTGGTGTCGGCCATGCAATCCGCCAGGCCGTCGACAAGATCGCCATAGGGCTCCAGGATCAGGGACGTTAGCAATTCCTGGCCTTCTTCGTTCAGGGCTTTGCCGGCCCAGTCGATCAGCCGACGCCAGGGATGATCGCCATGCAGGCCGGATACCATGCGGTCCCGGATGGCGTCGAGATCTGCGCGCAGCAGCGCCAGTTTTTCGATCTGGATCGGATGCTCCGATCGCCAGCGCTCGACCGATATTTCGGCTCGCCTCAGGACGTCCCGAAACAGTTCGACCTCCCCATCGTTCGCTTCCGCGAGCGAGCACACCCGGGCAATCGCCTCCTCGCGCGCCATGATCCAGTTGCCGAAGAGGACCGGGTGATTGACGATATAAGGCGCCATGCCGAGGCCGGTGGAATTGCCGATGCCGAGCCGCCTGGCGATCGATGGATCAAGTGCGACGGCATTGCCGCCGCCTCTGGCCCGCGCCATGTGTTCGACAAGGTCCCGCACAAAGGTCCGGATCAGGTAGACGCTCAGCATCTCGACCTGAAACGGCCCGTGCATCTCGGGCCGGTCGGCGATTGTCTCACGGTCGGCCGCACCGAATTTCCCGGAACCGTATACGGCCGTTGTGCGCATCAGGTAGCCCACGGCGTCGATCTGGTCGGAATCGGGCTGGCGCCCCTCAGCAAGCGCCTCGACTACGTGCTTCCACAGCCGCACGGACCGGTTGGCGCGCGACAGCGTCAGTTCGCGTTCGCTGACGCGCCCGGCTTCCTGCAGCGGCACATTCTGCGAAAGGCGTTTGATGTCAGCTTCGTCCGGCACGCCGTCATAAAGGGCGAAGGTCGCGTCCCACGCTTCCGCGATAACCCGGTCCGAGCGCAACGCGTCCGGCAGGTCATGGGCAAAGGCGACGAGCGAATAACTGCGCTCCGGACCATGCGCCGTATAGACCGCCGTGCCGACACCGGCATTGTCAATATCGAACTGCCGTCGCTCGAACCGCCAGCGGTCCCGCGCCATGCGGCGTGTGAGGACACGCATGAAGCTCAGCCGGCACTGGTGCAGCGAACCCAGGCGGGAGAGCCGCATGACGATGGCCGGATCGCGGCGGGCTGTCTTGGCGCCGGACACTAGCGCGTCTCCGCCGTGAAGTTCTCGGCAAAGAAGCGATACCAGTTTTGGCCCATGATCCCGGCGACTTCGTCGGCGTTCATCCCGACCGCGCGCAGACCGTCCGCGATATTGCCGAAATCGCGATTGTCTTGAAACCAGTCCGGCATATCCGGAAATCCGGGGTTGTCGGCCGAACCCTCGCCATAGTCGATTTCCTTCGTCCAGCGCCCGACACGCATCCATTCGACAACGCTGTCCGGCTGGTCCTGGCAAAGATCCGACCCGATCCCGAAATTGCGGACACCGAACGTCTCCGCGGTCCGGGCAATCATCGTGCAAAAACTCTCCAGCGTGCAGACCGATTTGTCTTTCAGATGGTGCGGGTAGACCGAAAACCCGAACATGCCCCCATTCGAGACCACGGCCCGAATGACATCGTCCTTCTTGTTGCGCAGCGCGGGCGCCCATCTGTGCGGATTGGCATGCGTGATGGCGATCGGGCGGGTTGAAATCTCCGCTGCCTCGATTGTCGATCGGTCGGCCGAATGGCTCATGTCGACAACCAGTCCGACGCGGTTCATCTCGCGGATGACCTGGCGTCCCATGCGGGTAATGCCGGTGTCCTGCGCCTCGTAGCATCCCGTCGCCAGCAGCGACTGGTTGTTGTAGGTGAGCTGCATGAACCGGGCGCCCAGCGTATGAACGATTTCCACCAAGCCTATATCGTCCTCGATCGGGCTGGGATTCTGGAACCCGAAGAATATGGCCGTCCGTCCGGTTTCGCGCGCCGTGTCGATGTCGCTCGCCCGGCGGCCCTTCATGATCAGATCGGGATATTGCTCGAACCAGCGGTTCCAGCGTTCGAAATTGGCCACCGTTTCCCGGAAGTTCTCATGGTAGGCGATTGTCACATGCACGGCATCGACGCCGCCTTCGTGCATCTGCCGGAAGATCTTTGGCGACCAGTTGGCATATTGCAGGCCGTCGATCCGCATCAGACGGGCTCCCCGGCACTGATATAGGCGGTCTTGACCGTCGTGTAGAATTCGGCGGCCGCTCGTCCCTGTTCGCGCGGCCCGTAGGAGCTGTCGCCGCGCCCGCCGAACGGTACGTGATAATCGGTCCCGGCTGTCGGCAGGTTGACGGTCACCACGCCGGTGCGGACATTGCGCCGGAAGTGCGTCGCGCGGGCGAGGTCGCGCGTCACGATGCCTGACGTGAGGCCGAAATTGGTGTCGTTGACGGTGGCCAGGGCCTCCTCATATCCGCCGACCCTGATGACCGAGGTGAGCGGCGCGAACATTTCCTCGCGATTGATCCGCATATCGTTGGTCGTGTTTACGAACACGCCGGGCGACATGTAGAAGCCGTCATGCGGCCTGTCGAGCCGGACACCGCCGCAGGCAAGCTCGGCGCGTTCGAACAGGCCGAGATCCACATAGGCGAGGTTTTCGCCGAGCTGTTCTTCGCTGACCACCGGGCCCATCTGCGTTCCCTCCGCAAGCGCGTGCCCGACTTTGAGTTCCTTTGCGGCGGCCACCAGCCGGTCGACGAAGGCATCATGCACCTTTTCGTGCACGATCAGGCGCGAGGATGCGGTGCATTTTTGCCCGGTTCCGCCAAAGGCGCCGCCAAGTGC
Organism: Allohoeflea poritis; assembly: GCF_027889715.1. Taxonomy (GTDB): domain Bacteria; phylum Pseudomonadota; class Alphaproteobacteria; order Rhizobiales; family Rhizobiaceae; genus Hoeflea_A; species Hoeflea_A poritis. Next base: position 49,466 of record NZ_JAPJZH010000005.1, on the reverse strand, counting down.
GACGGCGACGGCAATGTCCAGATCGGCGTCATCCATGACGGCCAGGGCGTTTTTCGAGCCCATCTCCATCTGGACCTTGGTGAGATTGGCGATCGCTGCCGTGGCGATCCCCTTGCCGACGGGCACCGAGCCGGTGAAGGAAATCGCGTTGACGAGAGGGCTTTCGACCAGTCGCTGCCCGATGCTGCGACCCGATCCCATGACCAGTGAAAAGAGCCCCTTGGGGATATCCTGCCTGGCGATGATTTCAGCGAGCGCGACGGCCGAGGCGGGCGTGACATTGGCCGGCTTCCAGACCACGGCATTGCCGTAGCAGAGCGCCGGTGCGATCTTCCATGAGGCGGTGGCGGTGGGAAAGTTCCACGGAGATATGACGGCCACCACCCCCACCGGTTCGCGGCGGACATCGATTTCGATGCCGGGGCGAACGCTATCGGCGTTTTCGCCGATCTGGCGCAGGCATTCGGCGGCATAATAGGTGAAGAACTGACCGGCGCGCGCGATCTCGCCCTGGCCCTCTGCCAGCGGCTTGCCCTCCTCACGGCTCAAAAGCGTGCCGAGTTCCTTCGCCCGCGCGATCAGCTCGTTGCCGATCGCCATCAGCACGGCCTGCTTGCGTTCCAGGCCGTAAGCCGCCCATTCGGCCTGTGCCGCGCGCGCCCGATCCAGCGTCGTCGAAAGCTGATCGCCGCTGGCCTGGGCGAACATGCCCACAAGGTCGGACACATCCGACGGGTTGCGGTTCTCCACCGCGCCCTCACCGGCCATCCATTCCCCGGCAATAAGATTAAGTCCCAGCTCAGACATGCCGCTGCCCCACATTCGCCATTCCGCATCGTGGACAATTTGGGCGATATCAGTCAAACTAAAATAAATTAAACAAACTTCAGAATTCCTGAAATATGGCAATCAAAATAGAGATGTTACGCTGCTTCAGCACCGTTGCGCAGACGGGCAACCTGGCGGATGCGGCCATTCGGCTCGGCCGCACGCAATCGGCGCTGTCCATGACCCTCAAGCAGCTCGAGGAGCATCTCGGCCAGCGCCTGTTCGAAGGCGAACGAAAGAGCCAATTGACGCCGATGGGCGAGGAGATATTCCAACTCGCCCGTCAGCAGTTGCGGCGCTTCGATGAAACGGTCGACGCCATCGAGACCACCGCCGCAGCACCGCTCGGCCTGCTGCGCATCGCATCGGTGCCATCGGTGGCCTGCCTGGTCTTTCCCTCTGCGATCGAGGAGCTGGTCCGGCTCCACCCGGGTGTAAAGGTCGAGCTGCGGGACGCCGATACCGAACGTGTCATCGACGCACTGCTCAGAGGGCAGGTCGATCTTGGCGTGGCCTCCGGGCATCACGCGCTGAGCGGCATCCGTCAGGAAGTGCTGTTTGACGATACATTCGGCCTGCTTTGCGCACCCGACCATCCGCTGGCGCTGACCGGGGACCCGCCGACCGTCGCGGACGTCGTCGCATCCGGTTTCGTCAACAACAATCTGTGCAACCTGATCCAATCGCAGGAAGTCCGCGCCGAGCTCTCGGCGGCCAACGTAACGGTGCACAACACCCTCTCGCTGATCAGCATGGTGCGCAGCGGCAAATGGGTCACCATCCTGCCGGAGGCCGTGGTTCGGATCATGACCGATCAGCTGGCCTTTCGAGGCATCAGGGAACTGACGGCACGCCGGTCCGTGACACTTTTGGCGCGGGAACGTTCAAGGCAGCGGCACCTGATCGACGACCTGCGCGGCATCGTCCGGCGCTTCGAATTCGACAAGGTGATCACGGTCCCGGGCGCGATGCCCGATTGATCAGCCGCTTTAGCGGATGACGTGCACCGCGCACTGGGCGTGACGGACCACCCGCGCCGCGGTCGAGCCGAGGAAATAATCCTCGATGCCGGGCCTGTGCGAGGCGATGATGATGCAGTCGACACGGTTTTCCCCGGCATAGTCGACAATGAAACGTCCGGCATGGCCGACCGCCAGGTGTGTCGAGGCGCCTTCGAGGGCAGCCGCGGACTGTTTCAGGGCCTTCTCGGCCTGGTCGTGCGAGTTGTCCAGAGCATCCTTGGGCAATTGCGTTGCAACGAAGCTCGGAATGGCTTCCATCACGTGCAGCACGGTGAATTTGGCATCCGCATCAGCCAGCGTGCGCGCGGCAAGATAGGATGCCTGCGTATCGTGCTCGTCATCGAGAAGAATGGGCACAAGAATGTTTTTGTACATGGCACTGTCTCCAACAGGCGGGCAATGCGCACCCGCCGGATTGTTCTGCCACAAAAGGCCCCGCGCCGCATTGACCTGGCTCAATCCTCCTCGTCGTCCATCCGCCCGGTCAGCGACATGCCTTCGATCCACGTGGCGCCGTCGCGGCGGATCACGGTTTTCGGCCGCACGCCGCAGCGCTCCGAGATCGCATCCGCCAATATCTGCGAGTGTGTCACGACCCAGACCTGGCTGTCTGCCGAAGCACTGGCGATCATGCCGGCGAGCGCCGGCAGCATGTCCGGATGCAGGCTCGCCTCCGGCTCATTGAGCGCGATGAAGGGCGGGCGCCGGTAGGACATCAGCGCCGCCGCCAGCGCCAGGAAACGGATCTGCCCGTCGGACAGTTCGCGCGGCTGGAAAATACGTTCCGGAAAATCCGGGAACACGAGACCGAAACTGGCATATTCCTCCGGCACCGGAACCGACAGCGCCGCGCCGGAAAAAGCGTCGTAGACCGACCGGTCGAGATCGATCGTGTCCTGGCGCGTATGCGCGATGGTCGCGAAGACGGCGGCGATGTTGGCGCCGTCCTCTTCCAGCATCGGCGCGGTGATGGCCAGACATGGCTGGCGCAGGGGCGAGCCGGCATCGGAGCGGAAGCCGTGATAGAACCGCCACTGGCCGATAATGTGCCGCAAGGTACTGATCTCGGGATAGCGGCCCGCATCGCCGAGCATGAACAGCGCCGTCTCCGAGGTCAGGGCCTGCTCCGGATAGTCTTCCATCCGGCCGCTTTCGCCGCGCGCCGAGACATGGGCGCCCTCGCGCCGCATGGTAACGACCGGCCGGCGGCCCGTATCGACCGTCAGTTCCTCGGCCTTGATCTGTGCCTCGTGGAAAAAACCCGCCGACGGCTCCGCCTGTTTGAAGCCCGTTTCGATACTGTATCGGTAGACGATGCCGGTCGCTTCATCGACAATCTCCGCCGAAAGCTTGATGCGTGCCTTCTCGTGCTTGCGTGTACCGCCGCTCCAGAAGGCTGAGTAGATACCGCCCTCTTCGGCGATCAGGTGCGACAGACGCCCCTCGGCAGCCGCCTTGATAAGCTGCAGGGCCCGGTAAAGATTGGATTTGCCGACGCCATTGGCGCCGACAAAGAGATTCACCGATCCCAGATCCATGCGGATCGAACGCAGGGACCGGTAGTTCTCGGCGGACATGGAGCGCAAATACATGCGCCGAAACTAGACCGCTTTTAACTCGGACTGAACCACCCGATTATGGAAAATCAGGCAGCGGTCTCCTGCCGATAGGCCTGATCCTCGTCGAGCGCGTCCACCTGTTCGGCCCCATCCTGCTCGTCCTCACCGCACAAGACGGCGCTGCCCAGTTCGAAGCGGGCAATCTGGCCGGAAAGACCCTCGAGTTCGGCGGCAAGGCTGTGCGTCGAGGCGGTGGTCTCTTCAACCATAGCCGCGTTCTGCTGGGTAAACTGGTCCATCTGGCTCACGGCAACATTGATTTGCTGCAAACCTGCGGACTGCTCGCGCGAGGAACTCGCGATGGCATCGATGTGGCGGTCGATATCCACGACCTTGCCCGCGATCGAATTGAGCACCGTTCCCGTCCTGTTGACGAGTTCGACGCTCGACGTGACATGGCCGTCGCTGGCTTCGATCAGCGTGGTGATCTCCTTGGCCGCATTGGAGGCGCGCTGCGCGAGTTCCCGCACCTCCTGGGCGACGACGGCAAATCCCTTGCCGGCTTCGCCCGCCCGCGCCGCCTCGACGCCGGCGTTGAGCGCCAGCAGGTTGGTCTGGAACGCGATGTCCTCGATCACTCCGATGATCTGGCCGATCTTTTTGGAGGATTCCTCCATCTCGTCCATCGCCTTGATCACCTTCTCGACGACTTCTCCCGATTCATCGGCATCGACCTTCGCTTCGGATACCATCTTGCGCGCCTCGTCCGCGCGCTCGACTGCGCTCTGCACGGTCGTGGTGATCTCGCCGAGCGCGGCGGCCGTTTCCTCCAGCGAGGCGGCCTGCTGCTCCGTGCGGCGCGACAGATCGTCGGTCGCATTGCGGATTTCCGCCGAACCGGCATTGATATTTCCGGCGCTGACATTGATGTCGCGCAGCGCAGACTGAAGCTGCCCGACGGCACGGTTGAAATCCGTCCGCACCTGATCGAGATCGCCGGAAAACGCCGTATCGATGCCGGTGGAGAAGTCGCGATTCGCGAGCCGGCCGAGCCCCGCGGCGATATGCTCGATGGCGGTATGCAGTTCCTGCTCGGCCTGTTCCTTTTCCGCATCGCGCTGTGCGCGCTCCTCGTCCGATTGCTGGTGCAGCTCTTCCGCCTTGGCGGATTCGGCCGCCAGCGCTTCCTGCGCGGACTGCGCTTCGTTCGTTGCCGACTCGGCCGCGATCAACGACCGCTCGACCGACCAGGACATGATGAGAAGGACACCGGCCTGCAGGACGAGGACGACGGCATGCAGCGCCACCCGCGCAAGTTCGGATTCACCGGGGAACACGGCCAGCGGAAGCGCGAAGAAAAGGATGAGATGGTGCAAGGCTGTCGCGCCCGCGAAGGCGATGATGGCGCGCCAGTCGATCCATGCCGCGCAGACTGCCAGCGAGGCGAAGAAATACATGTGCATGTCGATCTGCAGGGGCGAGCCGGTAAAGCCGTAGACAAGCAGCGAGACGAGCGCGAACTGGGCGATCGAAGTGACAATGCGCGTCACGGGTCCGGTACGGTCGAAATACCAGGTCACCGTCGCCGCAGCCGTAATGGCGAAGCCGCCGCCAAGCAGCACCGGCAACGAGGCTTCGGTCCCGAACGCGGCCCGCGCCGCGAGCAGAGCGAGATTGATCCACAACAGGGCCATGACCCCGATGGAGACCCTGGAACGGAGCGCTTCGAGTGCATTCATTGAGTAGTCCTCCTGAGGCATCCGGCCGCCAGCGCGTGGTCCATGACCAAAAGCGCACCGCGCTTCATGAGCCGGGATGCAAATTCCGATTGTTCCGAGTGGGCGATGGCGATCCAGTCGTAACGGCCGTTTTCGACAATCGTTCCGCCGGCGTCGGCGATGATGTGCAGGGCCGGGCGGTCAGCATGCCATGGAGGAGCGACCACGATCAGATAGGGGCTGCGCGGCACGGCAAATGCCAGCAGCAGGACCACGGCCACGAGCGACGCATTGGCCGCAATGACGATCCAGCCTTTTCTTGTGACGGACAATCCCACACCACCGCATGAGGCCTCGCAGATTGCGACGGACCTTGGCTACACGCATCGCTCCGGATGAGCCAGTTTGGCGGCGGCTTCATGCCTCAAGAAACGCGAAGAGGCGGTCTTTCAAATACGTTGCCGCTCTGCGCCGCTAGCGCCGGGCACCACTTTAGCGCGCAATGCTTTCGGCATGGTAAACAGCCCATTGCCATGAATTGCAGTTGAAAAGAATTAGGCTGTGGTGACCCTTTAACCTATGCGCCGGCGTGGCACATTTCGTTCCTGGCAAGGCGCGAAATGCGCCGCAGTGTGCGCCACTTCAAGCATTGCGCAACGACGTCCAGGGGCGAAATGTGCCTCGTCCCGTAGGGATTTTCCCGGATTTGCCCACGATCGGCCCATTCGTCGTCGAATATGCAACAGCATGTCCTTCCTCCTCATAAACCGATCCTGAACAAATCTGGACAAACCGGCACAAAGGTTAAAGGGTCACCACAGCCTAGCGGTTATCAGCCGTTATTGACGAATTCGCGGTCCGGATCGTCGGCAAGCTCGCAAACGCAATGATGTTCGAGCGACCGGGTGATGGCGGCAACATCGCCCTCAAGGCGCTCCGGCTGGATCAGGTGCCCGATATTGAACTCGAACGTCTTGCGCTTCTTGTTGAGCACCTCGTGGAAAACGGTCATGTCGCGCAGTTCCGTCGAATATTTCGACAGCCAGTAGAACAGGCCCGAGTTGCGGGCCGACATGTGAACCGGCAGGACCGGCAAATTGTAGCGCCGCGCCAGGCCGACCGCCGACTGCTTCCACGGGCGTTCATTGAGCTTTCCGTTGGCCCAGTAGGCGATGCGCCCGGACGGGAAGAGCACTGTCGCCTTGCCCTCTTCGACGGCTCTGTTGGTCAGCCGCAATGTCTCGCGCGCCTTCAGATTGCTCTTGTGTTCCTCGCGCCATTCGACCGGGATGATGACTTCCGCGTAGCGCGGATTGACACGCAGCGCATCCCTGTTGGCGAAGATCATCATGTCCGGCCGCCGGCCTTTGAGCAGGTCGAACACGGCGACACCGTCGGCTATGCCGGTCGGGTGATTGCAGACAAGCACGAAACCGCCGCTTTCGGGGATACGATTCCCGTTGCGCACCTTGAGCTCGAGATTCAGCAGATTGCTGGCATATTCCATGGCATCGTAGCCTGGAAGATTGGCAATCGCGTCGGCAAAGGCGATCGCCTGGCGGTAATGCAGCACCGAGTGCAGCAGCGGACGCATGACGGGCCAAAGCGGATTCTTGACGATTTTCTGCCCACGCTCGGCGATCAGCTCATCGACGACATGCCCGGGCTGCCCGTAGGAAACGAGCGCAATCCGATCAGCCAGATCATCGAGATTCATCAGCTGGAAGCGCTTTTGGGCCATAAACAATCCCCGCGACGGTGTAGTGCCTCTATTGCAGTCAAATGTGTACTCACAATGACACGGGCCGCCCCACCTCCATTGCTCAGTCGAGTTAACAGTAGCATAACCGAGGTGCGCGACAATGCTACCGCAATCAACTGCTGGTCACGTAATGCTTTTGGCCGGTTCCTTCAAGCGGCGATTTGGCGTCGGCGGCTACGCAAAGCCGCAAACGCCCGGAAAACGGTTCACGGCTGATTATGGCGGAAGAGGGATTTTTGATCGCAGCGCGGCCGGATCTGGCCAACCAGCTGCAAGCCTGGGCGGGAAATCTCAGGCAGGAGCGGCGCCTGTCGCCGCACACGCTTGACGCCTATCTGCGCGATGTCCGCCAGTTCCTGACCTTCCTGACCGGTCATCTGGCCGGCGCGCCCGGCCTGTCGGACATCGACAATCTGCGGCCTGCGGATCTGCGCGCCTTCCTTGCCCACCGCCGCCGCGACGGCGCCGGTGCGCGCACGCTTGGGCGCAGCCTGGCCGGAATCCGCTCCCTTTTGCGTTTCCTGGAGAAACGCGGGCTCGCGAACGCCGCCGGAATCCACGCCATGCGGGCGCCTAAACAACCGAAATCATTGCCGAAACCGCTGACGGACAGGCAAGCGGTCGCCGTCACGCGCAGTGGCGAGCAACTGGCCGAAGAACCCTGGGTCGCAGCAAGAAACGCCGCCGTCTTGTCCCTGCTTTATGGCTGTGGCCTGCGTATCTCCGAAGCGCTGGCGCTTTGTCCACAGGATTTCGCCGGAAATCCGGCAGCGCTGCACATCGCCGGCAAGGGCGGCAAGATGCGCATGGTGCCGCTCATCCCCGTGGCTTCGGCGGCCGTCCACCACTATCGCGATCTGTGTCCCTGGCACCTTGAAGCAGGTGAGCCGCTGTTTCGGGGCGTGCGCGGCGGCACGTTGCAGCCCGCGATAATCCAGAAGGAAATGCGCCGGCTGCGGTCTGCGCTCGGCCTTCCGGACACGGCGACACCGCACGCGCTGCGCCATTCCTTCGCAACCCATCTGCTGGCCGGTGGCGGCGATTTGCGCTCGATCCAGGAGTTGCTCGGCCACGCCAGCCTCTCGACCACGCAGATCTATACCGGTGTGGACACGGCACGCCTCCTGGAAGCCTACCAGAAGGCCCATCCGCGGGTGTGAGCGGCTTTCTCACTCCCGGCCAAGGCCATATACTGACCGCTCCTTCAGGAAACCCCTGGCGGGATCACGCTTCCGGATTCGCGCCGCGGCAGCGCCAATGGAGAAAGAGCCATGTCAGAAAATACCGCCCCCGCAGTCGATCTTGAGCAAGCCGAGGCGGAGGTCGACCTGCCGCAGATCGGCGCGCGCGATCGTTACGACGCATTGATGCAGGTGGTGCGCAACCGCGTGACCGTGCGCAAATTCGATGCTGAATTCGCCGTTCCCGACGAGCATTACGATCTGATCCTCGAGGCCGCCCGCCACGGACCGTCCGGCGCCAACGCGCAACCATGGCATTTCGTCATCGTGCGCGATCAGGCCGTCAAGAACGCGATCACCGACTATTTCGTGACCGAGCAGCGCTTTCGGGCCAAGGCGAAAATGAAGTTTCCGACACCGGACTATCGCGGCCTCGCGACGGCACCGGGTTTCGTCGTGGTCTGCTCCGATATGCGCTGGGTCAACGCTTTTCCGGTTCTCAATGACGGCAGCGATCTCGACCGCATGTACAAGGAGAACGCCGAACGCATCCTGCTGCAGTCCGTCGCGGCGGCGACCATGTCGGCCCATCTGGCGGCGGCGGCGCTTGGCTACAATGTCTGGTGGGTAACGGCAATCGGCCAGGAAAATGCCCAGAAGGCGATGAAGCCGCTGCTCGGCATACCCGACGAGCTGTCGGTGCTCGACATCTTCCTGTTCGGCCCGCCGGCGCAGAAACCCTACAAGCGCTGGCGCAAGCCGCTGGAGGAGATCACCAATCGCGACCGTTTCGAGGCCGGCCATTTCATGACCGACGAGGAACTGGACGACTGGATCCGCAACCGCCGGCACCGGGTCATGTACAAGGACGCGTCAAAGATCGATTAGACCGGTCGTCTAGCGCATATCCCTTTGCCTGCGCCGTCGGCGGAAACGCACTGGACAACAAGGTTTCGTTAACCAGCGCGGTCGATCGGCTTTGGCGCAAGGCGCCGTTAACCGTTTGGCACGCACTGCGCGGCTATTCTAAGCGCGAACTTTTCGTCACACGGAAACAGTCATGACATTCATTTCGCCGCCACTTGAGCGCATTCAGGCGGTCCGCATCAACTGGGGTCTTGCCGCGGCGGTCGTGCTGCATCTGATCTTCCTATTGTCCTTTGTCGCCGCGCTGCTGCTGGCCACACAGCGCGCAAACGCGCAGGACGTCGCATGCCGCGGCGAGAACCTCGTGGAAATCATGGCGCGCGACAACCCTGATCGGTTGGCTGAAATCCGTCAAAAGGCGGCGGCGACGCCCAATGGCGACAGCCTGCTTTGGCGCATCGAGCACGCCGGAGCCGAGCCGTCCTGGCTTTACGGAACCATGCATGCCACCGACCCGCGTGTGCTGGAGATGTCCGACGCCGCCCGGTCCGCCTTCGACGGCGCGCAGACCATTGTTGTGGAATCGTCCGAGATCACGAATCTCGAGGGTGCCATGGCCTCGCTGATGACGGATCCGAGCCTGACCATGCTAGGTGCGGGCGAAACGCTTCAGAGCCTTCTGGAGGAGGCCGATCTGGCCGAGGTGGAGACCGTGCTCAAACAGCGCGGCGTTCCGATCACCTTCGTTTCCAGAATGCAGCCATGGATGGTCTTTAGCCTGATTTCGGTTCCCGAATGCGAACTGGTGCGGCGCGGCAAGGGCATCTCCTTCCTCGACAAGAAGCTGGCGGATGATGCGCTGGAGCAGGGAAAAAGCCTCAAGGGCCTCGAAACGCTGAAGGAGCAGCTATCCGTGCTGTCCGGGTTGCCGCTCGACGTTCAGGCCCGGCTTCTGGTCGACACGGCGACGCTGGGCGATCTGCTGGAGGACGTGACGGCAACGATGACGGAGCTTTATCTCGACGGCCAGGTCGGCATGATCATGCCGCTTGTCGAAGCAACGACGATCGAGACAGACACCGCCGACACCGGCGCCTATGCCGAGTTCGAGAAGAACCTCGTCCTGAAACGCAACCACACCATGGCCGAGCGCGTGCTGCCGATCCTTGATGAAGGCAACGCCTTCGTCGCCGTCGGCGCACTGCACCTGCCAGGCGAGGAAGGCCTCGTCGCGCTGTTGCGTGACCGCGGCTACACCGTCACGGCTGTGCGGTAAACCGGGCTGCCCCTACATGTTGCCCCTACATGTGGATGGGCTTGTCATAGGCGGCAAGCGCCGCCTCCTTGACCGCCTCGGACATGGTCGGATGCGCATGGCACGTGCGGCCGAGATCCTCGGCGCTGCCGCCGAATTCCATCAGGACCGCCGCCTCGTGGATCATCTCGCCGGCACCGAAGCCGACGATATGCACGCCGAGTACCCGGTCATTCGCCTTGTCTGACAGCACCTTGACGAAGCCGTCCGACTGCAGCATGGCGCGGGCGCGGCCATTGGCCGAGAAGGGGAACTTGCCGACCTTGTAGTCGGCGCCTTCCGCCTTCAGTTCGTCTTCCGTCTTGCCGACCGAGGCGACCTCGGGCTGCGTGTAGACAACGCCCGGAATGACGCCGTAATTCACGTGACCCGCCTGCCCCGCGATGATCTCGGCAACGGCAACGCCTTCATCCTCGGCCTTGTGGGCCAGCATCGGCCCGACGACAACGTCGCCGATTGCGTAGATACCGGAAATGTTCGTGCGGAAATGATCGTCGATGTGAACGCGGCCGGCGTCGTCGACGATCACGCCTGCCTTTTCAAGGCCAAGGCCTTCCGTATAGGGCTTGCGGCCTGTTGCCACCAGCACGACATCGGCGCTGAGGGTCTCGGCGTCTCCGCCCTTCACCGGCTCGAACGTCACCTTGGCGGACCGGCTGGTCGCAGCAACATCGGTCACCTTGCAGCCAAGCTTGAAGGTCAGCCCCTGCTTGCCGAGCATGCGCTGGAACTGCTTGGAAACCTCGCCATCCATCGGACCGAGGATCTTGTCGAGGAATTCGACCACCGTGACCTCGGCGCCGAGCCGCGCCCAGACCGAACCGAGCTCGAGCCCGATAACACCGCCGCCGACGACGACCATGTGTTTCGGCACTTTCGGAAGCTCAAGGGCGCCCGTGGAGGATACGACGACCTTCTCGTCGAACTTCACATTCACGCCGGGAATGCCGGCAACATCGGAACCGGTGGCGATGACGATGTTCCTGGTGTCGAGTTCGACGCTGTCGCCCTTGCCGTCGGTCACGGAGACCTTGCCCTTGCCGACAATCGTGCCGGTCCCGGTATGGACGTCAATCTTGTTCTTCTTCATCAGGAAGGCGATGCCGTCGACATTCGACTTCACCGTCGCATCCTTGTGCGCCATCATCTTTTCCAGGTTCAGCTTCGGCTTTCCGGTATCGATGCCGAGATCCGGAAAGGCGTGCTCGGCCTCCGAGAACATCTCCGAGGCATGAAGCAGCGCCTTGGACGGGATGCAGCCGATATTCAGGCAGGTTCCGCCCAGCGTCTCGCGCTTTTCGACCACGGCGGTCTTCAATCCGAGCTGCGCCGCCTTGATCGCGCACACATAGCCGCCCGGTCCGGTCCCGATCACGATGACGTCGTAGGGTTCAGCCATCAGAATTTCCTTTTCATCCTCGTTCGGCCGCCTATTCGAGGCAGGCCAGCAGCGTTAGTCTATCGATTTCCTTGGCCGGCAGCCCGTCCGTCAGGTCGGGCGCCCGTTCATCAAGCGCAGCGGCAAGGCCTTCAAGTTGCAAATAACCCGCAGCCGTCCCATTGGACGCCGGCAGGTTGCCGGCATTGCCATTTGCATCGACCGTTCGGACCGGGCCCTGCCAGACCGTGCATGCTTCGAGTTCCGCACCCGTGACATCGCCGTCGGGACAGTCGTCCAGAATGACGCCGGCCATGCCGCCTTCCTCCTCGGAAGGAAAAACGAACCCGTCAAAACGTCCGTCCCTGCCCTCGAGAATTACGCTGAAGCTCAGATCCGCAGATCCGGCGAACTCGAGCAGAACGCGCCGGTCCGTCGTCCCGTATCCGGCGAGCGCCTGCGGGCAGTTGCGTCCGCTTGTCCCTTCCGTCCAGCCCGGCGCCGCGGCCATAACGGCCGCCGCAAGGACCATCGGATGGAGGAACGGAACGTTCATGCTTCCTTATAGATCCAGGACAAGCCGTTCCGGATCTTCCAGGCTTTCCTTGACCCGCACGAGGAACGTCACCGCCTCCTTGCCGTCGACGATGCGGTGGTCGTAGGAGAGCGCCAGATACATCATCGGCCGGATAACCACCTGACCGCCGAGCGCCACCGGCCGTTCCTGGATCTTGTGCATACCCAGAATACCCGATTGCGGGGCGTTGAGGATCGGCGACGACATCAGCGAGCCGTAGACCCCGCCATTGGAGATGGTGAAGGTGCCGCCCTGCATGTCGGCCATGTTGAGCTCGCCATTGCGGGCGGCAAGCCCGAGCCGGCCGATTTCCTGTTCGATGCCGGCGATGGAACGCCGGTCGGCATCGCGGACGACCGGAACCACAAGCCCCTTGTCCGTGCCGACCGCAACGCCGACATGGCAGAAATTCTTGTAGATGATGTCGGTGCCGTCGATTTCCGCATTGACCGCCGGGATCTCCTTCAGCGCATGGCAGACGGCCTTGGTGAAGAAGCCCATGAAACCGAGCTTGACACCGTGTTTCTTCTCGAACAGCTCCTTGTACTTCTTGCGCAGCTCCATCACCGCGGTCATGTCGACCTCGTTATAGGTGGTCAGCATGGCCGCCGTGTTCTGCGCATCTTTCAGACGGCGGGCGATCGTCTGACGCAGCCGGGTCATCTTGACCCGCTCCTCGCGCGCCTCATCCTCGCTGCTCGACGGCGCCCGGGCGGCTGCCGGCGCTGCCGGGGCGGGCTCTGCGATGCCCTTGGCAAGAGCGTCGATCACATCGCCTTTCAGCACCTGGCCGCGCTTGCCGCTGCCGGCAACCTGGTCGGCTGAAACATTGTTCTCCGCCATCATCTTTGCGGCCGATGGCGCCGGTGGCATGTCGGAACCGGGCTGCGCGGCGGCAGGCGCGGCGGTATCGGCGTTCGCTTCGGCGGGTTTGCTTTCAACCGGCGCCTCCGTGGCCGCTGGCGCGGCGGCGGCCGCGCCCTCGGCGATCTGGCCGAGCAGCGCGTCGACCTCGACCGTATCGCCCTCATTGGCGACGATCTCGGAAAGCGTTCCGGCAGCGGGGGCCGGCACTTCGATCGTCACCTTGTCGGTTTCCAGTTCGACCAGCGGCTCATCGGTGGCGATCGCGTCGCCCACTTTCTTGAACCAGGTTCCGATGGTCGCCTCGGTTACGGATTCTCCGAGAGTGGGAACGCGTATTTCTGTGGCCATTTTATTCAGTTTCCGTTTGTCAGTTCAGGACAGATTAGCAAAAGCGGTCGTCAGCCGAGCGCATCTTCGAGGAAGGCCTCCAACTGCGCCTTGTGCTTTGACAGGAGACCCGTCGCCGGCGAGGCGGCGGCCGGCCGGCCCGTGTAACGCACACGCTGGTACTTGGCGTCGATATGTGCGAGCACCCACTCCAGATACGGGTCGATAAAGGCCCAGGCGCCCATGTTCTTCGGCTCCTCCTGGCACCAGACCATCTCCGCATCGCGGAAGCGCGACAATTCGTGGATCAGCGCCTTGGCCGGGAACGGATAAAGCTGCTCGAGACGCAGCAGGTAGACATCGTCGATGCCGCGCTGCTCACGCTCTTCGTAAAGATCGTAGTAGACCTTGCCGCTGCACATGACGACGCGGCGGATCTTGTTGTCCTTCTGCAGCTTGATGGCCTGATCCTTGCGCACTTCGGCATCATCCCACAACAGACGGTGGAAGGAGCTGTCACCGGCCATTTCCGACAGCTGCGAAATCGCGCGTTTGTGGCGCAGCAGCGATTTCGGCGTCATCAGGATCAGCGGCTTCCTGAAGTTGCGCTTCATTTGCCGGCGCAGGACATGGAAATAGTTTGCCGGTGTCGTGCAGTTCGCCACCTGCATATTGTCTTCCGCGCACAGTTGCAGAAAGCGCTCCAGGCGGGCCGAGGAGTGCTCCGGTCCCTGGCCCTCATAGCCGTGGGGAAGCAGGCACACGAGGCCCGACATGCGCAGCCATTTGCGCTCGCCCGAGGAGATGAACTGGTCGAAGACGACCTGCGCGCCATTGGCGAAATCCCCGAACTGCGCTTCCCAAAGGGTGAGCGCGTTGGGTTCGGCCAGCGAATAGCCATATTCGAACCCGAGCACCGCCTCTTCGGACAGCATCGAGTTGATGACCTCGTAAAGCGCCTGGCCCTTGCCGAGATTGTTCAGCGGAATATAGCGCTCCTCGTCTGCCTGGCTGTAGAGCACCGAATGGCGCTGCGAGAAGGTTCCGCGCTCGCAGTCCTGCCCAGACAGGCGCACGGCATGCCCTTCCAGGAGCAGCGATCCGAAGGCCAGCGCCTCCCCGGTCGCCCAGTCGATCCCGTCGCCGGTATCGATCATCTTGGAACGGTGGTCCATGAACCGCTGGATCGTCCGGTGAACGGCAAATCCATCCGGAACGGTGGAGAGTTTGCGGCCCATGTCTTTCAGGTTCTTGACCGTCAGGGCCGTCTTGCCGCGGCGCTGTTCGTCCTGATTGTCCGCGACGCGCATGCCCGACCAAACGCCGTCCAGCCAGTCGGCCTTGTTCGGCTTGTAGGAATTGCCGGCCTCGAACTCCTGCTCCAGGAAGGCGCGCCAGTCGGCCTTCATCTTCTCGACATCGCCCTGGCCGAGCAGGCCCTCGCTGACGAGCTTCTGACCGTAGATCTGCAGGGTTGTCTCGTGTGAGCGGATCTTCTTGTACATGATCGGCTGGGTAAATGCCGGCTCATCGCCCTCATTGTGACCGAAGCGGCGATAGCAGAAAATGTCAAGCACCACAGGCTTGTGGAAGGTCATGCGGAACTCGGTCGCCACCTTCGCGGCATAGACGACCGCTTCGGGATCGTCGCCATTGACGTGGAAGATCGGCGCTTCGATCATCTTGGCAACGTCCGAGGGATAGGGCGAGGAACGCGAGAAACGCGGATTGGTGGTAAAGCCGATCTGGTTGTTGATGATCACGTGGATCGTACCGGCGACCCGGTGACCGCGCAGTCCCGACAGGCCGAGACATTCGGCAACGACACCCTGCCCCGCAAAGGCCGCGTCGCCATGCAGCAGCAGCGGCAGCACCTTGACCCGCTCGGCCAGCGGTACGACTTCGCCGCGAGGGTGACCGGCCAGCAGGTCCTGCTTGGCGCGGGCCTTGCCCATGACCACCGGATTGACGATTTCAAGATGCGACGGGTTCGCCGTCAGCGACAGGTGCACGGAATTGCCGTCGAACTCGCGGTCGGAGGAGGTGCCCAGATGATATTTGACGTCGCCGGAGCCCTCGACATCGTCGGGTGTGAAAGAGCCGCCCTTGAATTCGTTGAAAATGGCGCGGTGGGACTTGCCCATCACCTGTGAAAGCACGTTCAGCCGGCCGCGATGCGCCATGCCGAGGACGATTTCCTTCAGGCCCATCTGCCCGCCGCGCTTGATGATCTGCTCGAGCGCCGGGATAAGCGCCTCGCCGCCATCCAGGCCGAAACGCTTCGTACCCTTGTATTTGACGTCGATGAACTGCTCGAAGCCTTCCGCCTCGATCAGTTTCTGCAGGATCGCGGTCTTGCCGCGCGGCGTGAACTCGACGCCCTTGTCCGGACCCTCGATGCGCTTCTGGATCCAAGCCTTTTCTTCCGGATTGGAGATGTGCATGAACTCCACGCCGATCGTCGAGCAATAGGTGCGCTTGAGGATGTCGAGCATCTCATTGATGGTCGCGTATTTCAGGCCAAGCACATTGTCGAGGAAGATGCGCCGGTCGAAATCGGCTTCCGTGAAGCCGTAATTTTCCGGAGAAAGCTCGTTATAGTCTTCCTTCTCCTCGGCGATGCCGAGCGGATCGAGCTTGGCGTGCAGATGGCCGCGCATGCGGTAGGCGCGGATCATCATGATGGCGCGCACGGAATCGCGCGTCGCCTGCTGTACCTCATCATCCGACAGGACGGCGGCGCCGTTTGCGGATTCGTCCTTTATCCGGGTCTTGAAATGGTCCTCGACCGCGCCCCAGTCGCCGTCAAGGGCCGAGATCAACTCGCCATTTGCGGCGACCGGCCAGTTGTCACGCTTCCACGACGCGCCCTGTGCGGCCTTGCGCACATCGTCGGCATCATCCTTCAGGGCCGAGAAGAAGCTCTGCCACTCGGGCGGAACCGATGACGGATCGTCCTCATAGCGTGCGTAAAGTTCCTCGATATAGGATGCGTTGCTGCCATATAGAAATGAAGTTGCCTGGAAGGTTTCGTTGGCTTCCTGTCTTGCCATCTGCCCTTTGCGGGAAGTCCCCGCCTCCTTGGTACGTTGCGGCGCTGCCGCTCAGCATTGTGTACCCCTCACGGGTACGGCACGTTTCCACCCAAAGACCAAATATGCGGTGCGGGCCGTTCTCTTTGTAGCCCTGTCTCGCATATTCGCCGGCGCTCGCCGCTCCTGCGGTTCTGTAACGCCGGAATTGCGCCTGTTGCGGCGCCCTCCTGGTCGGACACATTTGCGTGTGCCCGACGGCAAGGGCGGCACCTGGGTGCCGCCCCGCATCTCTCAGCCTTTCAGCAATTCGACCAGTGTCTTGCCGAGCTGCGCCGGCGACGGAGACACGCGGATGCCCGCCTCCTCCATCGCTGCAATCTTGTCCTCCGCGCCGCCCTTGCCGCCGGAAATCACCGCGCCGGCATGGCCCATGGTGCGTCCGGGCGGTGCCGTGCGGCCGGCGATGAAGCCGACGGTCGGCTTGGACCGGCCTTTCTTCGCCTCATCGGCGAGGAACTGGGCGGCGTCTTCTTCGGCCGAGCCGCCGATCTCCCCGATCATGATGATCGACTTGGTCTCGTCATCGGCCAGGAACATCTCGAGCACATCGATGAACTCGGTGCCCTTGACCGGATCGCCGCCGATGCCGACGGCCGTCGTCTGCCCGAGGCCCTCATTGGTGGTCTGGAACACCGCCTCATAGGTCAGCGTGCCCGACCGGGACACGACGCCGACGGACCCCTTCTTGAAGATATTGCCCGGCATGATGCCGATCTTGCATTCTTCCGGCGTCAGCACGCCCGGACAGTTCGGGCCGAGCAGCCGCGACGAGGATTTCTCCAGCCGCCGCTTGACCTTCACCATGTCGGAGACGGGAATGCCTTCGGTGATGCAGACGATCAGCGGTATCTCCGCATCGATCGCCTCGATGATCGCCGCCCCGGCGCCCGCCGGCGGAACATAGACGACCGACGCGTCGGCGCCGGTCCGTTCCTTGCCCTCCGCGACGGAAGCGAAGATCGGAAGATCGGCCGTGCCGTCGCCGACATTGCCGGTCCAGACCTGCCCGCCCTTCTTGGGGTGGATGCCGCCGACCATCTTGGTGCCGTAATAGGCCAGCGCCTGCTCGGTATGGAAGGTGCCGGTCTTGCCGGTGAGGCCCTGGACAAGGACCCTGGTGTCTTTATTGACGAGAATCGACATGGATCAGGCCCCTTTCACCGCTTTGACGATTTTCTGTGCGGCGTCATCCAGATCGTCCGCGGCAATAACGTTGAGGCCGCTTTCATTGATGATCCGTTTGCCCTTCTCCACATTCGTGCCTTCCAGGCGCACCACCAGGGGAACCTTCAGGCCGACTTCCTTGACCGCAGCGACAACGCCCTCGGCGATCGTGTCGCAGCGCATGATGCCGCCGAAGATGTTGACCAGGATACCTTCGACAGCCGGGTCGGCGGTGATGATCTTGAACGCGGCGGTGACCTTTTCCTTGGACGCGCCGCCGCCGACATCGAGAAAGTTCGCCGGCTCCGCGCCGTAGAGCTTGATGATGTCCATCGTCGCCATGGCAAGGCCGGCCCCGTTGACCATGCAGCCGATATTGCCGTCGAGCGCCACATAGGCGAGATCGAACTTGGAGGCCTCGATTTCCTTCTCGTCTTCCTCGGTCGTATCGCGCAGGGCCACGACGTCGTCCTGCCTGAACAGCGCATTGCCGTCGAAGGAGACCTTGGCGTCGAGCACGCGCAACCGGCCGTTCTCCATGACGATCAGCGGATTGACCTCGAGCAGGCTCATGTCCTTTTCGACGAAGGCCTTGTAGAGGATCGGAAACAGCGTCATGCCGTCGCTGCGCGCCTCGCCTTCGAGCTTCAGCGCATCGCACAACTGCGCGGCATCGGCATCGGTCACACCCGTGTCCGGGTCGATCGGCAGGGTCAGGATCTTCTCGGGCGTTTCCTCGGCGACCGCCTCGATATCCATACCGCCTTCCGTCGAGACGACGAAGGCCGGCCGGCCGACGGTGCGGTCAACGAGAATGGAAAGATAGAGTTCGCGGTCGATATCCGCGCCATCCTCGATGTAGAGCCGGTTCACCTGCTTGCCGTGCTCGCCGGTCTGCTTGGTGACCAGCGTGTTGCCGAGCATCTCCGAGGCGTGCGAGACGACCTCGTCGACCGAACTGGCAAGCCGCACGCCGCCCTTGGCTTCGGCCGGCAATTCCTTGAACTTGCCCTTGCCGCGACCGCCGGCATGGATCTGGCTCTTGACCACGTAAAGCGGTCCGGGGAGTTTGGCCGCGGCGCCTGCGGCCTCGTCGGCGGAGAAGATCGGCACGCCCTCGGCGACCGGTGCACCAAAGCTCTTCAACAGGGCCTTGGCCTGGTATTCATGAATATTCATGGATGGAAATCCCGTGTTTCCGGCTATTTCAGGTTGGGCGCGATGGCGATGCAGGCCTCGCACAATCCGGCAACGGCTCCGACGGATTTGTCGAAGGCGTCCTTTTCGGACTTGTTGAGGTCGATTTCGATAACGCGTTCGACACCGCCGCCGCCGATCACCGTCGGTACGCCCACATACATGTCCTTGACGCCATACTGGCCGGAAAGATGGGCTGCGCAGGGAAGCACCCGCTTCTTGTCTTTCAGGAAGGCCTCGGCCATGGAGATAGCCGAAGCGGCCGGCGCGTAGTAGGCCGAACCGGATTTCAGCAGGCCGACGATCTCGGCACCGCCGTCACGGGTGCGCTGGATGATCTCCTCGAGCCGGCCCTTGGAAACCCAGCCCATCTTGACCAGATCCGGCAACGGAATGCCGGCAACCGTCGAATAGCGCGCCAGCGGCACCATGGAGTCGCCGTGACCGCCGAGCACGAAGGCGGTGACGTCCTCGACCGAAACGTCGAACTCGTCGGCCAGGAAATGGCGGAAGCGCGAACTGTCGAGGACACCGGCCATGCCGACGACCATGTTCTTCGGCAGCCCGGAAAATTTCTGCAGCGCCCAGACCATCGCGTCGAGCGGGTTGGTGATGCAGATGACGAAGGCATTCGGCGCGTATTTCTTGATGCCGGCACCGACCTGTTCCATCACTTTCAGGTTGATGCCAAGCAGGTCGTCGCGGCTCATTCCCGGCTTGCGCGGAACGCCGGCCGTGACGATGCACACATTGGCGCCCTCGATGGCCGCGTAGTCATTGGCGCCTGTCAGCTCGACATCGAAGCCGTCCACGGGCGCGGATTGGGCAATGTCCAGCGCCTTGCCCTGCGGTATGCCCTCCGCGATATCGAACAGGACGACATCGCCCAGTTCCTTCAACGCCGCCAGATGGGCGAGCGTCCCGCCGATCATGCCTGAGCCGATTAATGCGATTTTGTTTCGCGCCATAAAATGACACCTCCGAGATCCGATTGTCCCCGCGGCAGGCTGCGTCAGCATGCCGCAAACCGGAAAGTTGATTAGACTCCCGGAGCGATTTTGGCAACTCAAACTTTCGATATTAAAAAATTCAAACGGTTAGATGCACAAGCTCTTACGTAAACGTAAGAATTCAGGGCGTGCGATCACAAATGCCTGTTTGAATTCAGGCACTTTCCGCGTCGCTGGCGGCGCGGCTGGCGGCAAGATAATCCGCACTCTGCATTTCGAAGAGCCGCGAGGCGGTTCTGGCAAATTCGAAACGCTCGGTGCCCCGCTTGCCCGCATACAGATCCTCCGGCACGGCGGCGGCGGAAACGATCAGCCTTGTCCCGGCATCGTAAAGCATATCGACGAGGTTGATGAAGCGCTTGGCCTCGTTGCGCCGATCCTCATCCATGATCGGGATATTTTCGACAAACACGGTGTGATAGCGGTGCGCGATGATGTGGTAGTCGCTGGCCGCCAGGGGCCGCGCGCACAATTCGTCGAAGGTGAAGCGGGCAATGCCGCCGGCCTCCAGCGGCACCTCGATCTCGCGTCCCTTGACGCTGATCATATGCGGATGGGCGATATGCCCGACCGTCATCTCCCGCCAGGCTTTCGCCATGGCGATCTTCGTCTCATTGTTGATCGGTGTCAGATAGACCGGCAATTGTTTCAGCTTCTCGAGGCGGTAGTCGGTCCGCGCATCGAGGCTGAAGACATCGACCCGGGACTTGAGCAGATCGATGAAGGGCAGGAACAGCTGCCGGTTCAACCCGTTGTGATAGAGATCGTCCGGCTCCACATTGGAGGTCGCGACAAGCACACAGCCGCGCTGGAAGAGCTGCTCGAACAGCCGCGACAGGATCATCGCATCGGCGATGTCGGTGACCGAGAATTCGTCGAAACACAGCACCCATGCCTCGCCGATCAGCTGTGCCGCGACGGGCGGGATCGGATCTTCCTGTTTCGTCTCGCCGCGCTTGAGCGCCTGACGCTGCGCATAGATCCGCTCATGCACATCGGCCATGAAGTCGTGGAAATGCACCCGTCTTTTCCGCTGCGCGACAATCAGCTCGTAGAAAAGGTCCATGAGCATTGTCTTGCCGCGGCCCACGGCGCCGTGGATATAGAGCCCTCGGATGGCCGGAAGCTTTTTCTGCCGGCGTGCGAAGAGCCAGCCCAGATGGCTGGACTTGTTGGTCAGGCGCCGCTCGCCGATTTCCGCAAGAACCCGGTCAAGCGCCTTCGCCAGCATCACCTGCGCATCGTCGCTCTCGATCTCACCGCATTCAACCAGCGCATTGTAGCGCTCTAAGACCGTGATCCGGTCGGCAATGCTCATAGGAGGGTGTCCACGCGCACGATGCGGTTTTCGCAGCTTACCTGTTGAGGCTGATCGGTTGGCCCACCGCCGTCGTTCCGTCGAACCGCTGTTCGCCGGACTTGTAGAGCGCCGCGAACTGGTTTCCGGAAGAATCGTTTAGGATCACCTGCTTGCCCTGCACGTCCCAGGCCGAGATCAGCGCTGCCTGATCGTTGCAGCCGCGCGAGGCGGCCCGGTATCCGCCCGTCCATTTTGTCAGTGCGAGGAAGACATCGCAGCTATTGCCGCCCGTCGAGATCGTCCATCGCCCGACCATGGAGTCGCGCGTGACCTCGGGCGCATTGGCGGCGACCGTCTGCAGTTCCTGTTCGCTCGGGCCCTGCGTTGTCGGCGCATCCGGGAAATCGCTTTGCCCGGCCGGCGGCAACTGCCCGCTCTGAATGTCACCGACCGGCGCCGGAGACAGCGGCGCGGGCTGCCCGAATCCGCCGCCGAAACCGGTCCTCTGGCATCCCGCCAAAGCGACCGCCGCACACAGCGCGATCACGACTATTCCATTCCGCATCAATTCATCCCCATATGCATTTTCGGGAACCATCCCTGCCCCGACAGTCAACACCTATATCGGGTTGAAGGGATTCAATACACAAAGATGGCAAAATTTGTATTAAATTTGCACAACTCTTACTACGCTGCAAAGTCCGCCACGGATCAGCGGGCGCGCCATCGACCGCGTCCGCAACGCAACCGCGCGTCGAAACTGCTGTCCTTGCGCCTCTTTTTCCGTGAACCCGGGTCGGGACGATAGCGCATTAAGAATTGTTAACTTGCCATCGCCCGGGCAAGGTTCACTATAGACTGGCAATGCGGATCAACCCTATTGCGGGGGAAAAATGCCGGGACAGGGACGTTTCAGACCGTTGGCGAACGGCCGTATCTTGAGCTCCGCGACCGCTGCCCTCGTACTGGCCGGGGGGCAGGCAGCGCTTTTGGCCGGGGGCTTGCAGGCATCTGCGCATGACCTGCCGCTGGGCGACGACAAGATCTCGGATGCGCCCAGGGCCGGCTACGTCTTTTCGTGCCAGCAGCGTTTCAACAAGAACACGCCCGGCGCCCACGCATCAGGCGACTGGCTGGGAACAGCCACATGGGATCCGGACAGGAAACCGCACGTCCAGGGGTCCGTGACATGGCCGGCGGAAATTTCCATCCAGCGCGAAGGCGAAAGGCGCGTCATCCGCGCCAACAATCTGCCCACCCATCCGACCGGCACTTTTCCGATCCAGCGCAGCGATCCGGCCTACCAGTATGACCGGAACAATGGTCGCATCACCGCGCAGGACATACTGCTCGAAATGCCGGCCGTACCGGAAATCGCCGCGAGCCCGAGCTGCGTGCCGATGGGTATGATCGGTTTCACTTTGACCAATGCGGCCCAGTACAATGCGCTCGACGGGCGCGGCGACGATGCGCCCGCACATGAAATGCAGGACAAATGCGGCGGCCATCCGCAGCAGACCGGCCAGTATCACTATCACAACATGACGCCGTGCATCGACGACACGCGGTCCCAGCCCGGCGGCCACTCCGACCTCATCGGCTACGCCATTGACGGCTTCGGCTTGTTCGGAAAATACGGCGAGGGCGGCAGGAAACTGACCAATCAAGACCTCGATGCCTGCCACGGCCATTCCCACGCCATCAACTGGGACGGTGAGGCGCGGACCCTTTACCACTATCACATGACCGACGAGTATCCCTATTCGATCGGCTGCTTCATGGGAACGCCGGCCAATCTGCCCGGATCGATGGGCGGCGCGCCGCAGGGACCAGACGATGGCCCGCGCCAGGGCAGGGGCGGTCCGGAAAACCGGCCCGGCGGACCGGGCGGGCCCCAACAGGTCCTGGCAAACGCCGCGGCGCAACTCGGCGTTTCGGCTGATGCGCTCAGACGGGCTGTTGGCCCGCCGCCGCCTGATTTTCAGCGCGCGTCGCGTATGCTTGGAATTCCGGCGGACGAGATCCGGCGGGCGCTGGACGCTGCCCGAAGCGGCCGCTGATCGGGTTTACTTGACGATGCCGCGATGGGCCTCGTCGCCCCACAGGGCCTCGATCTGCGCGTCGCGTCGGCAGCCAAGCCGATAAAACCGGTAGCGGACCGGGTTCTTCAGATAGTAGTCCTGGTGATATTGCTCCGCCGGATAGAACATCGCCGCCGGTTCGATCCGCGTGGCGATCGTCTTGCCCAGCGTCTCCATGGCATCGGTGCTTGCTGTCTCCGCCTGGACCTTCTGTTCATCGTCAAGGGTGAAGATGGCGGTTGTATAACTCTCGCCCCGGTCGCAGAACTGCCCGCTTGCATCGGTGGGATCGACACTGCGGAAGAACACATCCAGCAACTGCTCGTAGGTGACCTTCTTGGGATCGTAGGTGATTTTCACCGCCTCGCGGTGGCCGGTCGTCTCCGACACGACATCCCGGTAGGTGGGATCGTCCAGATGACCGCCCGTATATCCGGAAATGGTCTCGATCACACCGGGAACGTGGTCGAAATCCGATTCGACGCACCAGAAACATCCGCCGGCGAAAATCGCGACTTCCACGTCTTCCGGCTGTTCGCCCTGTGCCTGAACCTGTGCCATCGGCGCGTAGCCCGCGACTGCGGCAACGCCGGCGCTTGCGGCAAGGGCGGCAACGATCAGGACTTTGCGCATGTTTTCAAGCTCCGGTCTGTCCTATTGCGGTTTCCGTCACGATAGACGCAGAACCCGGCGCTGGAAACAAGTCAATCCCGGTCACGAGGACGTGACATTGATGCACCGTTTCCCTTGTCCGGACAAAAGACGCCCCTGTCCAAGCCGGGTAATTGAATGCATAGTCAACGCACGACTCTGGCGGGAGGTCCTGATACCCATGCAGGAACGCAGACTGAAACGCGAAATCGGACCGATCGGCCTCATCGCCCTGGCCGTCAGCGGCATCATCGGATCGGGCTGGCTCTTCGCGCCGATGCTTTCGGCACAGCTTGCCGGGCCCGCCGCAATCGTCGCCTGGGTTATCGGCTCCTTCGCGATGCTGCTTCTCGCACTGACCTTCGCCGAGATATCGGCAATGTTCCCGCTTCCGGGCGGCATCGCCAGCATCCCTCAGGTCACCCACGGCAATGTCGTATCCATCGCCATGGGCTGGACGGCATGGCTCGGCTACCTGCTGACGGCGCCGGTCGAGGTGGAGGCGACATTGCGCTATCTCGGCCGCTATGCGCCCTTCATGTTCGAAGGATCGACCTACGAGAACCTGTCGTTCTCCGGATCGCTCGCCACCTTGGCCCTGATGGCCATTTTCGTCGTGCTCAACGCCTTTGGCGTCAAGGTCTTCACCGCCATCAACAATTCGGTAACCTGGATCAAGGTCATCGTCCCCATTGTCATCGCCATGATGTTTGTCGGATCCGCTTTCGAGCCGGCCAATTTCACCGCCGGCGGCGGCTTTGCGCCGGACGGTGCGCGCGGCATCCTTTCGGCGGTGTCTTCCGGCGGCGTGATCCTTTCGATGATCGGCTTCCGCCACGCTATCGACATGGCCGGCGAGGTGCGCAACCCGGGCCGCAACGTCCCGCTGGCGCTGATCGTCGCCATGCTGATCTGCCTGGTCATCTATCTCGGTTTGCAGGTCGCCTTTATCGGCGCCCTGCAACCCGGCGACCTGACCGATGGCTGGAAGGGCCTTCATTTCAACCATCCGGGCGGGCCGCTCGCATCGATCGCGACCGCCCTGGGCCTTTTGTGGCTGGTCAGCCTGATGAACACCACGGCGGTGATTTCGCCCTTCGGCTCGGCCCTGGTCGCCGTCGGCGCCAATGCGCGCCTTGTCATGGCGCTCACCGGCTCCGGTTTCATGCCGGCGGTCTTTGCGAAATTGTCCCGCTTCGGCGTGCCGTTCAACGCGCTGTTGCTGAATCTCGCCGTCGGCTGGGTGGCCGTACTGTTTCTTGACTTCACGGAGCTGGTCGCCGCTCACAGTTCGCTTGTGGTGCTGTCCTTTGTCGTCGGACCCGTCGCGGTCGTGGCGCTGCGTTCGCTCGCCGCCGACTACAAGCGCCCGTTCCGCCTGCCCGCCGCCAAGGCCGTCGGCTACGCGACCTTCATCCTCGCCACCCTCATTGTCTACTGGAGCGGCTGGCAGACCATCAAGGTGCTGGGCATCGCGATGCTGGTCGGCGCCGTCCTGTTTGCCATTCGCCTGCGCACCATGGACCGGAGCGATCTCGACCTGCGTCAGGCGGCCTGGCTCCTGCCCTATGGTCTGGGCATCGGCCTTATCTCGTGGCTCGGCAGCTTCGGCGGCATCGGGTTCATACCGGAAGGCTACGATATCCTGGTTTGCGCGGTCTTCTGCGCCGTCATGTACGGGTTCGCGTTGCGCTCGGCGCTGAGCCAGAACCGGTTCGACGAGCAGACCGATTCGATCCTGGCGCGGATCGGCTATGACGAGGCGGTGCTGCGCGACCTAGAGGTGTGAGGCAGAGCTGCGGGCTGGAACCGCGCCGGTCGCCGCATTATCTACGGATTGGCGCCTGAACCGGGCGCAAATTTTATGTGCGGCTGCACGGAACCGTTTCGATGCTTTGGATTGCGGCACTTGTTCTGTTGATGGGACTGGCTTTCGGGCCGACCCTTTGGGTGCGGCACGTGATGCGCACCCATGCCGCCGATCGTCCCGATTATCCGGGCACGGGCGGTGAGTTCGCGCGCCATCTTCTCGATCATCATGGTCTCAATGACGTCCCGGTCGATATCACCGAGGAGGGCGACCATTACGATCCCAGGGACAAGGCCGTGCGCCTGTCACGCGCGCTTTACGAGGGCCGCTCCGTCACCGCTGTCGCCGTCGCTGCGCACGAGGTCGGGCACGCGCTGCAGGACCGCGATGCCTATCGGCCCCTTAGATGGTGTCACCGGCTGGTATCGACCGCCAATCTCACCGACCGGATCGGCACGATTGTCATTTTCGGTCTCTCGGCGCTTGGCGGCGCGGCACTGTCGCCGCGCTTCTTCCTGTTCGGCGTGGCGGCGGTCGTTCTGATCGGTCTGATCCGTGTCGCCGCCCATCTGGTCATGTTGCCGGTTGAGTTCGACGCAAGTTTCCGGCGCGCCATGCCGATCATCGACCAAGGCCGTTATCTGCCGCCTGAGGACATGCCCGCTGCGCACGCGGTCCTCAAGGCCGCCGCATATACCTATGTCGCGGCCTCGCTGTTCCAGGTCCTCAATCTCTTCCGGATTCTCAGGGCGTTTCGCTAGACCCTGCGCTCGACCATCATCTTCTTGATTTCGGCAATCGCCTTGGCCGGGTTGAGCCCTTTCGGGCAGGTCTGCGCACAGTTCATGATCGTGTGGCACCGATAGAGCCGGAACGGATCTTCCAGCTCGTCGAGCCGCTCGCCCGTCGCCTCGTCGCGGCTGTCGATCAGCCAGCGATAGGCCTGCAGCAGCACGGCCGGACCCAGATAACGGTCGCCGTTCCACCAGTAGCTCGGGCACGAGGTCGAGCAGCAGGCGCAAAGGATGCACTCGTAAAGACCGTCCAGCTTGAGGCGGTCTTCATGCGACTGCAGCCACTCGGTTTCCGGCGCCGGTGTTGTCGTCTTCAGCCACGGCTCGATGGAACGGTGCTGTGCGTAGAAATTATTGAGATCCGGAACCAGATCCTTGACCACCGGCAGGTGCGGCAGCGGGTAGATTTTCACCGTGCCGTCGATCTCGTCCATGCCCTTCGTACAGGCCAGCGTATTGGTGCCGTCGATATTCATGGCGCAGGAACCGCAGATACCCTCGCGGCACGAGCGGCGCAGGGTCAGCGTCGGATCCACCTTGTTCTTGATCCACAAGAGCCCGTCGAGAACCATGGGCCCGCAATCGTCGAGATCGACATGGTAGGTGTCGATGGACGGGTTCTTGCCGTCGTCGGGCGACCAGCGGTAGATCCGGAATTCGCGCAGATTGGTCGCGCCCTCCGGCTTGGGCCAGGTCTTGCCGCCGGTGATCTGCGAGTTCTTGGGAAGCGCAAGTTCAACCATTTCGCCGATTTCTCCTCAGTACACGCGCTTCTTCGGCGCGATCCTGGCAAGCGCGATGCCGCCTTCTTCTTCGCTCGTCAGGGTCTCGGTATGCACCGGCCGGTATTCGAGCCGGACCTTGCCATCCTCGATCCAGCCGAGCGTGTGGACGCGCCAGTTCTTGTCGTCCCGGTCCGGGAAATCCTCGTGGGCATGGGCGCCGCGGCTTTCCTTGCGCGCCTCCGCGCCATAGACCGTCAGCAGCGCGCAGTCGGCCAGATTGTCGAGTTCCAGGGTCTCGACCAGATCCGAGTTCCAGATCAGCGACCGATCGGTTACATGCACATCGGCGAGCTGCTTGTAGATCTCGTCGAGGCGCTGACAGCCCTGTTTCAGTGTTTCCTCGGTGCGGAAGACGGCGGCGTCCTCCTGCATGGCGTGTTGCATCCGGTCGCGCAGCTCGGCGGTGGGAACCGACCCGTTGGCATGCCGCCTTCCGTCGAAGCGGTCCATGATCTTCTCAAGGCAGGCCTGCGGCACATGCGGGACTTCCGCATCCCTGTCGACCACTTCGCCGGCCTTGATCGCCGCGGCCCGACCGAAGACGACGAGGTCGATCAGCGAGTTCGAACCGAGCCGGTTGGCGCCGTGAACCGAGGCGCAGCCGGCTTCGCCGACGGCCATCAGGCCGGGCTGGATCCGGTCGGGATCGTCCTTTGTCGGATTGAGCGCCTCGCCGTGATAGTTGGTCGGTATGCCGCCCATATTGTAATGGACCGTCGGCAGCACCGGGATCGGATCGCGGGTCACGTCGACACCGGCGAAGATCTTGGCCGATTCGGAGATGCCGGGCAGCCGTTCGGCCAGCACCGCGGGATCGAGGTGGTCCAGATGCAGGAAGATATGGTCCTTCTTCTTGCCGACGCCGCGCCCCTCGCGGATTTCCATCGTCATGCAGCGCGAGACGACATCCCGGGACGCCAGGTCCTTCGCCGACGGCGCGTAGCGCTCCATGAAGCGTTCGCCCTCGGAATTGACGAGATAACCGCCCTCGCCCCGAGCGCCCTCGGTGATCAGCGTTCCGGCGCCATAGATCCCCGTCGGGTGGAACTGCACGAATTCCATGTCCTGCAGCGGAAGCCCGGCGCGGATGACCATGCCGTTTCCGTCGCCGGTGCAGGTATGCGCGGATGTCGCTGAGAAATAGGAGCGGCCATAGCCGCCGGTCGCCAGCACCACCATCTTGGCGCGGAAAATGTGGATCATGCCGTCATCGAGGTTCCACGCAACGACGCCCGTGCACACGCCGTCATCGCTCATCAGCAGATCGATGGCGAAATATTCGATGAAGAACTGCGCATTGTGACGCAGCGACTGACCGTAAAGCGTGTGCAGGATGGCATGGCCCGTACGGTCGGCAGCCGCGCAGGTGCGCTGCACGGGCGGGCCCTCGCCGAATTCCTGCATGTGCCCGCCGAAGGGCCGCTGATAGATCTTGCCTTCCTCGGTCCGCGAGAACGGCACGCCGTAATGTTCCAGCTCATAGACGGCCGCCGGCGCCTGGCGGGCCAGATATTCCATGGCGTCATTGTCGCCCAGCCAGTCCGAGCCCTTGATGGTGTCGTACATGTGCCACTGCCAGTGGTCCGGCGTCATGTTCTGCAGGCTCGCGGCAATGCCGCCCTGCGCCGCCACCGTGTGGGAACGGGTCGGAAAGACCTTGGTGATGCAGGCGGTGCGCAGACCCTGCTCCGCCATGCCGAGCGTGGCGCGCAGGCCGGCGCCGCCCGCACCGACGACGACCACGTCGAAACTGTGTTCGGTAAACTGATAAGCCGGTTGCGTATTGTTCGCCATCGCGGGATCAGCCTCCAAATCCGAGTTTCAGGATCGCGAACAGCGACAGCGCGCCGACAATGATCGTGAAAAAGCTGTTGAGCATCAAAAGGACGATTTTCGCACCCTCGCCATGCACATAATCCTCGATAATGACCTGCATGCCGAGACGCATATGGATCAGTCCCGACAGGACCGCCAGCCCCATCAGCACCGCAACCAGCGGATTGCCGAGGGCACCCGCGACGGTCTCGTAGGATTCGCCCTGATAGATCAGGATAAACAGGACAAAGAAGAGGATGAGCGGAATATTGGCGACGGATGTCAGACGCTGGCGCCAGAAGTGATCCGTGCCCTCTTTGGCCGAGCCCAGTCCGCGAACCCTGGAGAGCGGTGTGCGCAAATCCATGACGAGGCTCCCGTTAAGCGATGATGAGGGCGATGGCCCACAATATGATGGTCAGGGAAACGGACAGGACGAGCGTCGCCCAGGCCATTTTGGTTGTGACATGCTTGTCCAGCGCCCGCCCGGTGTCCCAGATCAGGTGGCGAATGCCGCCCAGCATGTGGTGGATCAGGGCCCAGGTATAGCCGAACAGGATAAGACGCCCGATGATCGATCCGAATATGGCGTTGGTGAATTCGAAATATTCCGGGCCGGCGGCTGTAGCAATCAGCCACCAGGCGACCAGGACCGTGCCGAAATAGAGCGCCGCGCCCGTTATGCGGTGCACGATCGACATCACCATGGTGGGGATCGGCCGATAAATGCTCAGATGGGGGGAGAGGGGTCTGTTCTGCGAGGCGTTGGCCATGGGGCCTCCGAAGTGCTGTCGTATCCAGAGCGGTTCTGCGGCCGAAAAGCCGAACCGATAAGGCATGTTAATAGTGTCTTTGCAGCGGTGCGTCAAAGCGTGGCAGCGGCCCCTGCAAGGCCCGAATTCCGGCTAAATGATTTTAGAACGCTTCCAAATCGATTGAAAGCAGCCAATAGTTTAAAAACCGCCCGGAAAGCGCCGCCAAAAAATTTTTGCGGTGCGGTAGACGTCGCGCGTCTCAGCGATCGAAATGAATGACGAATGCGGCCCAATCACCGGTCGCGGCAATGCCCTCATAGAGCTTTTTGCCTTCCTCCGGCTGGCGCGGCGCATTCAGGACAAGCTTGCTCCAGCCGCGCGACTCGCCGTCCTCGGACAGCACGTCGATCATCGCCTTTGCTATGCCCTTTCGGCGCTGTTCATGGTGCACATAGAGATGATCCACCTGGCCGAAACGCATGCCGGTGACGGGATCCGGCAGGTCGTAAAAGACGATGAAGCCGACGAGCACGCCGTCGAGGCGCGCGCCGAGCAATTGTGCGACGCGGTCCTGCAGCAGCGCTTCGGCGTAGAATTCGTCAGGCCGTCTGGGCGCACCGCGCTTTAGTGACTGACCATAGGCGGCGATAAGCGGCGCCAATTCACGCGCATCCTTCAGCCGCAGCAGGTCAATCTCGATCTTCGGTTCGCCGGTCATGGTGCCCACTCTTATATCGCGCGTATGTTATATCACCGACGCATGTGGCCGGGAGTCAGCGAACGTTCCTCGACAACAGTCGCATTTGTCAAGTGTACCGAGCCCGGAAGCAAGCCATCAACGAAAATGTGTCGGGTGACGCCATGAAGGCGGAGCAGCAGTTAAACTCCTGCACCTTTGATTGAAGGGTTGGTAGGGCGACTAAACTTAGCCCTTGCCGCAAAATGCCGTAAAGTCCGCTGTGCGCTTCCTCGAATTTACGCCATTCAGAACCAACTCGCACTGAACACCATTGTGATTGAAGGGAACAGAACCACCGAAATTCACTTCAATCTCGTTTCCATTGAAGGACAACGTGGCAAAGCCTCGCCAACTCCAATGCTTGAACGCAATCCGATTTCGACCACCAAAAAGGAAAACAGCACGCCCGGCCGGAAGCTCAAACTGCTGACTGACAATATTATCTCTTTTCAAAGGTGTTTTCTTGGCAAGCTGTATTACTTCGTCCATCAATGACTGTGCAGCAGGAGGTGTAATTAAAATTTGTCCATCGCGAACAAGACTCTCTAGGACACTAGCCAGTTCTAAGGCTACTTGCCGTTGGGCAGAATTTTCGATTTCTCCCAGTTTCTCGTCAACTATCAAATTTAGCTCACCGATGGTGATGTTGTTGCTGTTTACGTCACCGTTCGAATCGCCTCCAATAAATATGTTGTTGTTTCCTGTCTGGTTTTTTTGAGCAAGAGCAACTTCGTCAGTGAGCAACTGGTGGCCGAATATTATACCAGTTAGGGGCACGATAATAATCCCAGCCCAGTAGCTGGTAACCTTAAGCCGTCTAATTTTTTTGTGCCTGTTGCTAAACATTTATTGCCTCCGAATTTCACAACAGAGACCGACGCATCAAGAAACTATAGACTGGTTCGTATATCTTAGCAAAACTACTTGTGCATATTAATAGTCGAAGAAATCCATACCTGAACAACCACCAGATGCGTTGAAACCGGAGATCGGATCTAACTGTAGTGCCCCAGCAGTGAATTCACCCGACCGCTCAGAGCAATAACACCATTTGGTCGGCATCTCACACCCTGCAAAGGTAGCGAACATTCTCCCTTTTGGCAGACTGACATATTCAGCATCAGAAACTAGCCATTTCAGCTCCGACCCGGGACAGAGGTTTCTAAGCGGCTAACGGCTAGTGGCCTCAGATATGCGTTACCCGCCCCATTTGACTCTGTTGTTAACCTTAACAAAAGGTTTATACCCGGCATTATGGTAAACGGAATATGAAAACTCTAGATTAAACAGCGGGATGTCCGTGACCGGTTGAATGAGTCGGCCGGGTGGGTGATCCCGATTCGTTAACGAAGCGAGCACTGTTATGCCAAACCGTGTCATCAAGTACCTGGCAATCGCCGCAATGACTGCGCCGATATTCGCCGCTCCGGCCATTGCCGATGACGGACTGCCGACCCGCGTCAAGGGCGTGGGAACCTATTCCGGCGCCATCTCGGCCCGCCAATTCAAGGGCAACGGCATCTATTTCTACGTCGATAACGGCCGCCAGTATTACGCCCCGCAAGAGCCCAAGAAGAAGGCACTGCCGCGTCCGGGCGCCAAGATCATCGATGTCGGCGAAGAGCAGGCGGCGATGGATTGCGACGAAAAAACCAACATCTGCATTATCCGCCCCTGATGCGCACGCGCCGGGCGGGCGGTTCGTCTATCCGGCCGGTCGCGGGCTGAAGCTGATACCGGAAAGTTCAGCGGCCTCTCCGACGGAGCGGACGCAGTTCCTGCCCTCGCGCTTTGCCCTGTAGAGGGCTTTGTCGGCGCGCATATAGGCAGCCTCGATCGATTCGTCGCTATCGACCTGCGTGACACCGAAACTCGCCGTGAAACGGGTGTTCCCGTCGATCTCGGGATAGCTCGTCGACGAAAACGCCACCCGCAGCCACTCCGCGAAAAGGCGCGCCGAGCGGGCATCTGAATTGTGCAGATAGACGCAGAATTCCTCGCCGCCGACACGACCGCAGATATCGCCGTCGCGCGCGCCGGCCCGCACCAGCCTGCCGAAGGCGGCGATCACCCGGTCGCCGGCATAATGGCCATGTTCGTCATTGATCGACTTGAAGTGATCGAGATCGCAGATGATGAGCGACGCCGGATTGACGCTTTGCGAGAGCTTCCGCGCACCGTTGACCGCGACCTGGAAGCCGTGGCGGTTGAACAGGCCGGAAAGGCTGTCGGTTTCCGACTGCCCTTTCATGTCCTTCAGGAGCCGTGTCGCCAGGCGCAGCATGAGCAGATTCGCCAGGGCGATCATCACCAGCGTGTTGTTGACATGCATGGCGATGGCGCCCCCCTGGGGCGCAAAAGCTTCGATAAAAGGCCTTGAAGCGAAATTCAGCGTCGAAAGCACAAGAATGGTGGCAAAAACGCGATCGCGGCGGCCCCGTTTGGTGCCCAGCAGAATGGCAATGCCCGACGCCTGCGCGCCGGCCAGCAACAAGGCCGCGGTGGACGACGCCACCATGCTCTGCGGAAAGGTCATTCCGGCGACGAAATTGACCACCACCGCGATGACGAGAACGACATCGATGAGCCGCCAGGGCACACGGCTCCCGAAATACTGGGCGATGCCGACATTCAGGCAGCTGATGGCCATGATGCTGAAAGCAAAGGCTATGAACCCCGACACGGGTTCCGTAAAGACCAGCGGAGCGGCAACGGACGCGACGCTGTGCAGCATCAGAGCGACGAAGGTGAGCATCCACCAGAAAGCGGCCTTCAGGCTGCGATCATAGAGATACTCCGCCGCGATTCCGCAAATGACAGCGGCCGCAAGTCCGATATTGACTGCATGAATGTAAGTCACGCCTACCCGGTCCCCCTTCGTCGAGGAAGTAGCAGACAGGACCTAATTTGTCGTAAACAGGTGGATACGTGCGGATCGCGCGCAGGCGTGAAAACCATTGAAAAACGGGCGAAAATAGCTTCGCCCGCTGTTTATTCGATGGTGTGGTTTACGAATTGTTACCAGTCGCGAATATCGACAAAACGGCCCGCGACGGCGGCCGCCGCGGCCATCGCCGGCGACACGAGATGGGTCCTGCCACGGTAGCCCTGCCGGCCTTCGAAATTGCGGTTCGAGGTCGACGCGCAGCGCTCTCCGGGTTTCAGCCGGTCGTCATTCATGGCAAGGCACATGGAGCAGCCGGGCTCACGCCATTCGAAACCGGCGTCGATGAAGACCTTGTCCAGGCCTTCCTGTTCCGCCTGGGATTTGACCAGGCCGGAGCCCGGCACCACCATGGCGTTGACGCGGTCGCTGACCCTGTGACCGCGCAGCATCGCCGCGGCGGCGCGCAGGTCCTCGATGCGTCCGTTGGTGCACGAGCCGATGAAGACCCGATCGATTTCGATGTCGGTGATCTTCGTTCCGGCATCGAGACCCATATAGTCGAGCGCCCGCCATTTCGAGGCGCGTTTGTTCTCGTCCTGGATTTCATCCGGATTCGGCACATGGCCGGTGACCGAAACGACATCTTCCGGTGACGAGCCCCAGGAAACGATCGGCGGCAGGTGCTGCGCGTCGAGCACCACGGTGCGGTCGAATTGCGCGCCCTCATCCGTGCGCAGCGAGCGCCAGTGCTCGACCGCCTGGTCCCAGTGGTCGCCCTTCGGCGCCATCGGCCGGTCCTTCAGATAATCGAAAGCCTTGTCGTCCGGTGCGATCAGGCCGGCACGCGCGCCGCCCTCGATGGTCATGTTGCAGACCGTCATGCGCCCTTCCATCGTCAGATCGGTGATCGCCTGGCCGGCATATTCGATCACGTGGCCGGTGCCGCCGGCCGTGCCGATTTCACCGATGATGGCAAGGATGATGTCCTTGGCGGTCACGCCATCCGGCGCCGCGTTGTCGACGCGCACCAGCATGTTCTTCGCCTTCTTCTGGATCAGCGTCTGCGTGGCAAGCACATGTTCCACTTCCGACGTGCCGATCCCGTGGGCCAGCGCCCCGAAAGCGCCGTGCGTCGAGGTGTGGCTATCGCCGCACACGATGGTCGTGCCCGGCAGCGTGAAGCCCTGTTCCGGCCCGACAATATGCACGATGCCCTGGCGGATATCGGCCTCGTGGAAATATTCGACGCCGAAATCGGCGGCGTTTTTGGCCAGCGCCTCGACCTGGATACGGCTTTCCTCGTTCTTGATGCCTTCCTTGCGGTCCGGCGTCGTCGGCACGTTGTGGTCGACCACCGCCAGCGTGCGGTGCGGATGGCGCACGCCGCGCCCGGCGTCGCGCAGGCCCTCGAAAGCCTGCGGGCTGGTCACTTCATGGACGAGGTGGCGGTCGATATAGAGCAGGCAGGTTCCGTCCTCCTGCTCGTTGACGACGTGCTCGTCCCAGATTTTGTCATAGAGTGTTCTTGGCTCAGTCATGATTCCTGTCCGAATGAAAACGGGTATGTCGTAGTGCAGGCGAGGGCGCTTGTCAGAGACAGCCATCCGAATGCCGCAGGCGCGCGAAGAACCGTCCCGGCAGCCGCTTGTGATCGTGCACGGGCAGATAGGCCGTCGACGTCCGGTGGCGGACGCGGCCGATATAATTCATGCCGGCGATGATCATGTTTTCCGTCATTGGAACCGTTCTTATCAAGCTTTTCGCCACGCGGCAATCAGGCGGGTTCATCAACATTCCCGGCCTGCCGCAGGCGCCGCTCGAGCGCCCGCAGCGCCAGCGAGAGCCCCACGGTCAAAAGCAGATAAAGATAGGCGACGATGGAATAGGTCTCGAAGAAGCGGAACGAGCCGGACGCATAGACCTTGCCCATCTGTGTCAGGTCGGCGACGCCGAGCACGGAAACAAGCGAGGAGTCCTTGACCATGGCGACGAAGTCATTGCCGAGCGGCGGCAATATGGTGCGCAGCGCCTGCGGCATGATGATCAGCCGGAAGCGCTGCCAGCGGCTCAGGCCAAGCGCTTGCGCCGCCTCGATCTGACCCTCGTCCACCGCCAGAATTCCGGCCCGGAAGACCTCCGCGATGAAAGCCGAATAGCCGATGGTCAGCGAGATGATCGCCCGCCACATCAGGGAGATGTCGCGCACCCTGAGCTCTGACAGCAGACCCGCCTCCTGCAGCGGCGATGTCAGGAAATTCCACGCATGCACGAACCCCGGCGCGCCGACAAAGGCGATGTAGAAAAGCAGCACCAGGATCGGCACGCCGCGGATGATCTCGACATAGAAGCGGGCGATCTGCCGAAGCACCAGCGATTGCGACAGGCCCATCACGGCGATCAGCAGGCCGAGCGCCGAAGCCAGCGTAAAGCCGACAAGCGTCACGAAGATGGTGATCCAGACACCCTTCGAAACGATGTTGAGAACTTCGAGATAAAGGTCGTTCGTGACAA
This sequence comes from Allohoeflea poritis, assembly GCF_027889715.1. Classification (GTDB taxonomy): domain Bacteria; phylum Pseudomonadota; class Alphaproteobacteria; order Rhizobiales; family Rhizobiaceae; genus Hoeflea_A; species Hoeflea_A poritis. Next base: position 13,471 of record NZ_JAPJZH010000005.1, on the reverse strand, counting down.
TGACGACCGCAATGATGACGGCGATCGTCCCCGCGGCGACGAGCCAGTAGGGAAAATCCTTGTCGCTGGAGGTCCTGCCTGTCGCCATGGGAGCCGGTCAAGTCGCGGGCGGGGCCGAGGCTCCGCCCGCATGAATGGTTGGAGCCAAGTCTATTTGCCGAGCTCGTATTCGAGGAACCACTTCGTGTTCAGGGCATCGATTGTGCCATCGGCCTTCATGTCGGCAATGGCCGCGTTGATCGGCCCGACGAGATCGGACCCCTTCGGGAAGATGAAGCCGAAATCCTCGGTGCCGAGCGGGTCGCCAACCAGTTTCAGCGCGCCGTTCGAGGCCTTGACGTAGCCCTTGCCCGCCGTGCCGTCGGTCAGCACCAGATCGACATCGCCGGCCCGCAAGGCCTGGACCTGCGCCCCGAAGGTCTCGAACAGCTTGATACGCGGGTTCTGCTCATTGCCGTCCAGCACGTCATAGACCGCGACATAAAATGGCGTGGTTCCCGATTGCGCGCCGACAAGCCCGTCCGCGAATGCCGCAAAACTCTGGGCATCGCTGAAGCGGTCCTCATCGCCGCGCACCAGCATGAACATCTCCGAGCGCATGTATGGCTCCGAAAAGTCGACCTTTTCCTTGCGCTCTTCCTTGATCGTGATGCCGGTCATGCCGACATCGTACTGGGCATCGGAAACCGCCTGGATCATCGCGTCCCAGCTGGTGTTCTGGTATTCCACCTTCATGTTGAGCCGCTTGGCGATCTCGTCCATCGCATCATATTCCCAGCCGATCTGGTTGCCGTTTTTCGGATCGATGAACTGCAGCGGCGGATAGGCGTTTTCGGTAACGACGGTAACGGATTTTCCGCCGAGGTCGGGCAGATCGGCCGCAGCAGCGGCGAAGGGTGCGATCGCGACGGTCAGCGCCGCGGCGATAAGCGATTTGACTGATGACATGGTTAGCTCCCTGTTTTTGCCCGGCTTGGTTCTGGCTGCGCCGGCGAAAGGGGGAGAATGTCACAGTTGAGCCGGCCAAGACAAGACGCGCCATGGCGGTTGCCGCGGTTTTGCCGCAGCCGCTATTGTTGCCGCGACAAAACCGCAACGGGGGCTGCCATGCTGACGGCATACAGGATTGAAGACGGACGGACGATCACCTCATCGGACCTTGCCGAAACGGGCACAAAGGGCGGCCCGTTCTGGATCGATCTGTGCGACCCGAGCGCCGCGGAAAGAGAACTTGTCGAGAAGGTCACCGGCCTTGAAATCCCGACACGCGAGGAAATGGTCGAGATCGAATCCTCCAGCCGCGTCTACCAGCAGGACAACACGCTTTTCATGACGGCGACCCTGCCCTATGCCGGATCGAAATCCACGCCCGAAGCCACCGCCGTCACATTTGCCGTCAATGCGGAGCAATTGATCACGGTGCGGCACGGGGAGCCGCTGTCCATCGAGCTGTTCCGCCAACGCCTGTTGAAGGATCCGGCGATCGGTTCATCGCCCGCGCAGGCGCTGATGACGCTGCTCGATGTCATTGTCGACAGGCTGGCGGACCTTGTCGAACTTTCCGCCGGCGAAGTGGACACGATGTCGACGGCCATTTTCCACGAGGGCATCAGCGCCCGCAAAAGCGGCGACTACAAGAACGCCATCAGGAAGGTGGGCAGCACCGGCATGATGATCGCCAAGGTGCATGAGAGCAACGCGACGCTGACACGGCTGGTCTATTTCCTGAGCCAGGGCGCCACCGTCGCCGGGCTGAGCAAGGAACAGCGCGCCCAGCTCAAGGGCCTTGCGCGTGACCTGCGCTCGATCCGCGAGCATGGCGCGGCGATCGACAACAAGCTCAATTTCCTGCTCGATGCAACAGTCGGTCTCGTCAATCTCGAACAGAACCAGATCATCAAGATCTTCTCGGTCGTCGCCGTCGTCTTCATGCCGCCGACGCTGATCGCCTCGGTCTACGGCATGAATTTCGCCGACATGCCGGAGCTGAGCTGGGCGCTCGGCTACGAGTTTTCCGTCATCCTGATGCTTGCCTCGGCGCTGGCGACCTGGGGCTTCTTCCGCATCAAGAAACTGCTTTAGAAAAAATCACTCTTCGTCGGCCCATTTCCGGTCCAGCCAGTGGTCGAAATTCTTTCGCCAAACGGGCGCCACCACCGGATGGCGGGCGACACGCTCGGTGAGCCGCGTGCACAACGGCAGGTCCTGCCGCTTCCTGTGCCACGAAAAGAGCATCGCGCAATAGACATCCGCCGGCGACAGCCGGTCGCCGCACAGATATTGCGTTTCGTTGAGCCGGTCCTCGATGAGCTTGAACGCTTCATGGATGCGCCCGCCCGCCGCTTTGCGCAGCGCGCCAACCGCGTCGGAGTCGGGGCCGAGATAGCGGTCCGGATAGACCATGCGCAGAAAGCCCTCATAGACATTCACCGACAGAAAGACCGGCCAGCGGTAAAAGGCCGCCCTGTCCTCGACGAAAAGATGCGGCCCGTCGCGCAGGCTGGCGTGTTTTTCGTCAAGATAAAAAAGGATCGCCGCGGTCTCCGTGACGATCTTGCCGTCCGGGCACTCCAGGACCGGCACCTGCCGCCAGGGATTGAGCGAAGCCGCTCCGCCGGGAAGGTCGGACCCAGGCGCGGAATCGATCAGGTCCAGCCGGTAGGAAAGCTCCGCGAGTTCCAGCACCGCCTCAATGGCGAAGCCGCCTGATCCAAGCCTGTTGTGCAGCACATATGACATCGTTTCCCATCCTCCGGTACCGGGTTCCCGCACCCTTGTCTCTCATACTGTCCTGATTGAACGCGCAACGAAAAACGCGCGCCGTCAAGCGCGCGTTTCCGATTGTGATCGAATGCTTGCGGGTAAGACCTATTCGGCCTTGTCCTCCGCCGGTGCTTCCGTTGCTTCCGCAGCCTCGGCAGCCGCCTTTGCCGCTGCTTCCTCCGCCGCCTTTTCGGCAGCCAGCGCCTCGGCGGCGGCAACCTTCTCGGCCTCGATGCGGGCTTTCTCGGCAGCCAGCGCCTGGCGCTCGGCCTCGTTCAGCTTGCGGGCACGGACATTGGTGTTTTCGGTGATGCGGGCCGACTTGCCGCGGCGCTCACGCAGATAATAGAGCTTGGCGCGGCGCACCTTGCCGCGGCGCACGACTTCGACCGCCTCGACCATCGGCGAATAGATCGGAAAGACACGCTCGACGCCTTCGCCATAGGAAATCTTGCGGACGGTGAAATTCTCGTTGATGCCGCCGCCCGAGCGGGCAATGCACACGCCCTCATAGGCCTGTACGCGGGTGCGGCTGCCTTCCGTGACGCGCACCATGACGCGCACCGTGTCGCCCGGCGAGAATTCGGGCAGCTTGCGCTTGGCTTCGATTTTCGCGGCCTGTTCGGCCTCAAGTTCACGGATGATATCCATGGGTCCTGAACCTTTCTTTGTTCTTTGACGGCCAGAGCGCTTGAGAACCCGTCGGTGGTTGCCTCGGGGCCTGCCGTTTCGGCTGAGCGTGTTCACCATTCTTTGCTTGGCGGTGTCGGATAAACCGGCTGGCGGGGCACATACACCAACAGCGCCCGATTGTCATCCCTGCGGCGGCTTTTTTTTGGCCTGGAGAAGATCAGGACGCTGCTGCCGGGTCAGTTCTTCCGATTGCGCGCGCCGCCACGCCTCGATCTTCGCGTGGTTGCCGGAAAGCAGCACATCCGGAATTGCCCGCTCTTCCCAGTCCTGTGGCCGCGTATAGTGCGGATGCTCGAGCAGACCCGTCTCGAAACTCTCGAATTCGCCGGATGCCGCATTGCCCATGACACCGGGCAACAGCCGCACGACCGCATCGAGCAGTGTCAGCGCCGCCGGCTCGCCGCCGGACAGCACATAGTCGCCCACGGACACCTCCTCTAGCGCTCGCGCGTCGATGACCCGCTGATCGATGCCCTCGAAACGGCCGCAGACGATCACCGCGCCGGGACCGCGTGCAAGTTCACGCACGCGTTCCTGCGTCAGCGGCCGGCCGCGCGGGCTCATCAGCAGCCGTGGGCGCTCGTCGCCTTGCGGGCTGGCATGATCGATCGCGGCGGCAAGCACATCCGGACGCAGCACCATGCCGGCGCCGCCGCCAGCCGGCGTGTCGTCGACGCTTCTGTGCCGGTCGGTCGCAAAGTCCCGGATCTGGACCGTATCGAGTTCCCAGTCGCCGCGCTCCAGGGCGCGTCCGGCAAGGGATTCGCCGAGATGGCCTGGAAACATCTGCGGGTAAAGGCTGAGGATACTGGCGCGGAAACTCATTGCCGCTCTCCGCCTGTCTTGCCCGCAGCCTTGTTCGCGGGACGCCGGCGGCGGCTGCCCGGGCCCTGGCTTTCCTGCGGATCGTCAAGGCCCGCCGCCAGGGGATCGACCGTGAGCACACCCGTTTCGAAATCGATATCCGGTACGGCTGCCTCGGAGAACGGGATCATGGACGCCCTGCCCTTGGACAGCCTTATTTCCAGGATGTCGCCGGCGCCGAAATTATGCATGGCAATGACCGTGCCATAATCTGTTCCGCCGGCATCGCGCACGGCAAGACCGACCAGATCGCTCTGGAAGAACTCTTCGTCGTCCAGCGTTCCGTCTTCCAGACGGCTGCGCGGAATGTGCAACTGCAAACCCTTCAAAGCCTCGGCCGCCTCCCGGCTGCCGACCCCTTCGAGCCGCAGGATGACGACGTTCTTGGTCGGACGCACGGAAAGGACGGTGAAGACACGGCCATTCGCATCGACCAGCGACCCGTAGTCGCCGATCGCCAGCGGATCCGCGGTAAAGGCCCTGGCGCGCAATTCGCCGCGCACGCCATGCGGCGCGCCGATTTCGGCCATCACGATGAGATCGTCGGTTTGTGCCATATCCGCCTGCAAACAAAAACGGGCAGCAAGAATGCCGCCCGCTCATCATAATGCGAAAACCGGCCTATTCGGCGGTTTCTTTTACTTCCTCTTCCGCCGGCGCTTCTTCCGCCGGAGTTTCTTCGGCGGGCGCTTCCTCAGCCGGTGCCTCTTCGGCAGGCGCTTCGGCTGCTGCGGCTTCCGCCTCGGCGGCCTCGGCTGCGGCCTCTTCTTCCTTGGCCTTCAGCTCGTCGAGACGCTCCTGGGCTTTCTTGCCGAGCTTCGCCTTGTTCGGATTGTTGCGGGCCGGACGCTTTGCAAGACCTGCGGCATCGAGGAAACGCAGGACGCGGTCCGTCGGCTGCGCGCCGTGATCCAGCCAATGCTTGATGCGCTCCTCATTGAGCTCGACGCGGGCGCCGTCCTTGGGCAGCATCGGATCCCACTTGCCTACCCTCTCGATGAAGCGGCCGTCGCGCGGTGAGCGCACATCGGCGATGACGACGTGATAATAGGGGCGCTTTTTCGACCCGCCACGGGCCAGACGAATTTTCAATGCCATTTTCTGTTCCTTTGAAGTGCTGTTTTTTCGGTGTTTCGGGTTCGCCTCAAGGGTTCATTCGCCGTCCGCGCGGTGCCGGAGGGCTTCATGGTGGCGAATGACTTCCTTGATGATGAAATTGAGGACGGCCTCTGCGAAATCGGAATCGAGATCGGCCTCCTCGGCGAGTTTGCGCAGGCGTTCGACCTGCCGCTTTTCACGCGCCGGATCGGCGGGCGGCATGTCGAATTCGGCCTTGAGCTTGCCGACTGCCTGCGTGCAGCGGAAGCGTTCAGCCAGAATGTGGATCAGCGCGGCATCGAAATTGTCGATCGAGCGGCGCAGTTCGTTGAGGCGGGCTTGCGGATCGGTCGTCATCGTCGTCACTTCTTTTTGGGCAGGCCCGGCAGGCCGGGAAGTTTCGGGCCGCCAAGGCCGGGCAGGGCAGTGCCGCCGCCAAGACCGGGCAGACCGCCGGAATTGCCGAGGCCCGCCGCATCCGCCTGCTTCTTCAGAGCCTCGAGCTGTTTAGGATCGGGCATGCCGCCCATGCCGCCCATGCCGCCGGTCAGGCCGCCCATCATCTTGCCGAGCATGCCTGCCTTTTTGCCCTTGCCGCCCATCGCTTTCATCATGTCGGCCATCTGGCGGTGCATTTTCAGAAGCTTGTTGATCTCGGCGGCATTGGTGCCGGAACCGGCGGCGATGCGCTTCTTGCGCGAATGTTTCAGAATGTCGGGATTGGCCCGCTCCTTTTTCGTCATCGACGAGATGATGGCGAGCTGACGGCGGAAGACCGTATCGTCGAGTCCGGCGGCGGCGATCTGGTCCTTCATCTTGCCCATGCCGGGCATCAGGCCCATGAAACCGGACATGCCGCCCATCTTCTGCATCTGCCTGAGCTGATCCGACAGATCGTTGAGGTCGAACTTGCCGGCCTTCATGCGGTCGGCCATGACCTGCGCTTTTTCCGCGTCGATCGTCTCGGCCGCTTTCTCGACAAGCGAAACGATGTCGCCCATGCCGAGGATGCGGTCGGCGATGCGCCGCGGATGAAACTCTTCCAGCGCATCCATCTTCTCGCCCGTGCCGATCAGCTTGATCGGCTTGCCGGTAACCGCGCGCATCGAAAGGGCCGCGCCGCCGCGGCCGTCGCCATCCATACGGGTCAGCACGAGGCCGGTGATGCCCACGCGCTCGTCGAAATTGCGGGCAAGGTTCACCGCGTCCTGGCCGGTCAGCGCGTCGGCGACGAGCAGGATCTCGTGCGGGCTCGACTTGGCCTTGATGTCGGCCATCTCGACCATCAGCGGCTCGTCGATATGGGTTCGGCCTGCCGTGTCGAGAATGACGATGTCATGGCCGCCGAGCCTGGCGGCCTGAACGGCGCGCTCGGCGATCTGCGTCGGTGACTGGCCGGCGACGATGGGCAGCGTGTCGACCCCGGTCTGCTCGCCGAGCTGGCGTAGCTGTTCCTGGGCGGCGGGACGGCGCGTGTCGAGCGACGCCATCAGCGCCTTTTTCTTGTCGCGCGAGGCAAGCCGCGCGGCGATCTTGCCGGTGGTTGTCGTCTTGCCCGACCCCTGCAGACCGACCATCATCACGACGAGCGGCGCCGGCGCGTTGAGGTCGATTGCAACGCCCTCTTCGCCGAGCATGGCGACCAGCTCGTCATGAACGATCTTGACCACCATCTGGCCGGGCTTGATGGATTTCAGAACGTCCGCGCCGACGGCCTTCTCGCGCACCTTGTCGGTGAAGGAGCGCACCACTTCGAGCGCCACATCGGCCTCGAGCAGCGCCCGGCGCACCTCGCGCAGTGCCGCCGAAACATCCTTTTCGGACAGCGCGCCACGGCCGGTCAGCCCGTTGAGGATAGAACCCAGGCGATCTTGAAGGCTTTCAAACATCCATCATTTCCTTGCTCTCGGAGCCTGTCCCCGAAAGATCGTTATCCGGTGCCGAAATGACAAGCCCAAAGCACAAACGCACCCGGGGGCGCATCGCGCTGCCGGGTGTTGGCTTCCGGGATCTCTTTATACCTTCGCGGGTCCCGGTCAGCGGCTCGGAGTTGTCAACTCGTCGCGGAATGGCGCGGATAAACAGGATTGCCGGGCAATTGTCAAGGCGGATGTGGCGTGGACAGACGCGTCAAACACCGGATACGCTGTCGTCCGGACAAGCAAACAGCGGTGAATACACCGGCCCGCCGATCAGCGGGACCGAAATATGGGGGATGCCATGTCATCGCAAGAGCAATCGGGTCCTGTCGGCGGCCACACGGTGCTGGGCATCGCCACGCTGATGATCACCGCCTTCACGATCGGCACCGACTTTACCGGCGCGCTGCTTCTCGTGCCCGCCATCGAAGCCGATCTGTCCGCCGACATCACCACGACCCAGTGGGTTCTCAATATCTACGCTCTGACATTCGCCATGTTCATGGTGACCGGCGGGCGCCTCGGCGACACCCGCGACCGGCGAAGCGTTCTGCTGATCGGCCTCGCACTGTTTGTCCTCGCCTCGATCGGCTGCCTGCTGGCCCCCGACATCTACTTCCTGATTGCCGCCCGCGCGGTTCAAGGGTTCGGAGCCGCGCTTGTCTGGCCAAGCATCATCGCTTTCGGCGCGACGAATGCGACCGAGGATCAGCGCGGCCTTGTCATGGGTCTTATCCTGGCCGGCGTGACCAGCGGCAATGTGATCGGACCGCTGATCGGCGGCGTTGCATCCGATTTCGGCGACTGGCGGCTGTTCTTCCTGGTCAACGCGGTCCTCGGCGGCATCGCTGCCCTGCTGGTTTTTCGCCTGCTTTCCAGCCAGCCGCCGCAGGCCGAAAACGAGAAGGTCGATTTTGCCGGCATCGCCGTCATGTCGTCGGCCATATTGGCGCTCTTGTTCGCGCTCGATGTCGGCGCCGACTGGGGCTGGGGGTCCATTGCGGTCATCGGTCTTTTGTGCGCGAGCGTGTTCCTGTTTCTCATATTCCCGCTGGTTGAGCGCCGGGTCGCCGATCCGCTGCTGCCGCCGCAGATGATGCGCAACCGCGAATTCGTGCTGACATTGTGGCTCAACGCATTGATGGTTCCCGCATTCTTCGTCGCATTCCTGTATTTTCCGCAATTCATGCAGAAAACGCTCGGATGGTCGGTCCTGACCGCCTCCTTCGGCATGATCCCGCTGATGTTGCCTCTTGCGGTCGGATCGATCGTCGCGGGCAATTTCTATCAGCCTTTCGGGCCCAAGCGGCTATTGTTTGCCGGCTACATTCTGGTTGCCCTAGGCTGCGCGACCGTCATTATCCTGCCCGCCAGCTGGGGCTACTACGCCATTCTGCCCGCCATGCTGCTGATCGGCTTCGGTGCACCGCTGGGTGTGGGCACGTCCGGCACCGCCGTTGTCAGCGCGGTCAAGGCGTCGCGGGCCGGTCTCGCCGGCGGCCTGTCCTTCATGCTGCACCTGGCCTATGGCGCGATCGGCGTGGCGGTGGCGACGGCCATCATGTACGGGTCCGGCACGGGCCGTATCCAGGCGGCGCTCAAACAGGCCGGCATCTCGCTGCCCGCTGCGGATCTGTCGGCTTTGAGCGGCGGTTCGACCTCTACTGCCGCGGTCGCCGACGTGCTTTCCCGTTACAGCCCGCAGGACGCCGAAAAGATCCGTTCAATCCTCAGCGACTCATTCGCCGCCGGCATGAGCCTTGCCTACTGGCCCGTTTTGTTGTCGGCGGTTGTCGGCCTTTTCGTCATCGCCGCCATCGACGAGAGCAAGCTTCACGCCATTGACGAATGACCCGCGAAGCGCCGGGACCGGATTTGCCGCCTTGAGGCCACCTTCGACTGTAAAATGGCAAGGAGGATCAAGCGGCGAGCGGGTGGATGGTACAATATCCGCAGGACGCCGATGACAGGGAGCCGGATAATGTCGAAAGAACTCGAAAGGGCTGTTGCCGCCCATTACAGCCGCCCCAACCTTGAAGACGCGATTATCGACGGGCTGAAGCGCAGCGGCACGCCGCTCGACCGGATCAACCCGCAGGACGTCGCGCCCGTCGACGAGTTTCATACGGCCGGCCGGCTTGCCACGATGAAGGCATTGAAGCTCTTCCCGCTCGAGAAAGACATGCACGTGCTGGACGCCGGTTCGGGCATCGGCGGAACGGCCAGGGTGCTGGCGGCCGAGTGCGAGTGTCGGGTGACCGGCCTGGATCTGACGCCGGACTATGTGGAAACGGCGCGGCGGCTGACGGAGCGCATGGGTCTTTCGGACCGGTGCCGCTTCGAAACGGGCAGCGTGGTCGACATGCCGTTCGGCGATGCGGAATTCGATGCCGCGCTCACCTTCCACGTGGCGATGAACATAGCCGACCGATCCGCATTCTATGGCGAACTGGCCCGGACAATGCGCCCGGGCGCGCCGCTATGCATCTTCGATGTCATGGACGGGCCCGGCGCGGGCATGCGCTATCCGGTTCCGTGGGCGGAAACACACGAAACGAGCTTCCTGAAATCCCGCGACGAAACCGTTTCCCTGCTGGAAGCGGCGGGCTTCACGCTCGTCGAAGAGGAGAATTTGAGGGAATTCGCGATCGGCTTCTTCCAGGACGTTTTCGCGCGCGCCGCCGAGGCCGACGGCCCGCCGCCGCTCGGTCTGCATCTGCTGACCGGCGGAAACGCGCCCGAGAAATTCTCCAACTACGCCAAGGCGCTCGACGACCACCAGATCGAACCGGTCATCCTGGTCGCGCGCCGGAGCTAGAGCGCACAATGGTCGGCGCGTCGCCTGCAAGGCGTCTGTAGTCTCCTACTCCGCAGCCTCGGCCGGCCGTTCCGCTGCCTCCGCGGCCTGCCTGTTGAGGCTGTCGAAATCGGCATGCGGCCAGAAGCCGGCCATCCAGGACACGTAGTCCTTGACCTTCGCCGGATCGAGATTGAGCGATGGTTTGATCAGGTCGATCTCGGCCTGTTCCTCGATCGGCACGCCCAGGCTGTCGGTCAGCCGGTTGATCATGTTGAACATGGCGCAGACCATGCTGATCTCGACGATCTCGCCGTCCGGGAAATGCTCCTTGAGTTCGGCGAACAGCGCATCGTCCTTGCCGGCGGTGTTGCGGGTCATTGCCTCGGCCCAGCGGACGGCCGCCTTTTCGGCGTCCGACAATGTCGCGGATTTCAGATATTCGTCCGAACTGAGCGCGATGACTTCATCTTCGGTAATGCCGGCTGCCGCGCCAAGCGCCGTATTGTGGGCATAGCAGTATTCACAACCATTGACGTGGCTGGTCTTGATGACGACGAGTTCCTTCACGCGTCCGGAGATGCGCGTGCCCGGCCACTGGCGCTGGGCGGTGGCGTTGATGGGCAAGAAACACATGGCAAGCCACGGAGCGCTGGAAATCGTTCGGTAAAAGCGCGGAACGCGGCCAAGCAAGGCTGCAACGGAATCGTAGAAGACGGCAAGATCTCCGGAGATATTCTCCCGCTCGATCATCGGCATCCGCTGCATAATATCACCTCCCTGTTCTTCGGCGGCCATCAGACCAGCCGTTTGCCGCACTCTATGTGAGAGGATTTTGTGCGAGAAATCGTGATTGATGATTCGGGTCATCAGTGCCGATTATGGCCAGGGCTGCCAGCGCCCGATCGGATACGACCGGTCTATTTCCCGCACCCTGCGAGGAAGGAACGCTTGACGAAGGCGGCGGCTTCAGCCGACGTCGCCGAGCCCGCTTCGACCAGTGTCCAGCCGGCCATAAGCGTGCTGTCGAAGAACGCCGCCATCCAGGACGCCGGCAGATCGGCACGGAAGTCGCCGGCCGCGATCCCCTGCTGAAACATGTCGAGCATCTCGTCGCGCATCCGTGCTTCGATCCGCGCCACCTGCGCGTCGCCCTCCACAAGTGACCACAGGCTGACCAGGAACCTGAAACGGTCCGTCATCGGCATCAGCACGTCGATAATTGCCTCGACCGCCGCCCGGCCGGACAGATCCTCATGGGGTTGCAGGGCTGCCTGCGTCTCTTCCATGCAGGTGAGTGCCAACTTGCGGACCAGCGCCTCGCGCGAGTCGAAATGCCGGTAAAGCGTCGCCCGGCCTATGCCGGCCGCATCTGCGATTTCGGACATGCCGGCAGACGGATTGCGCAGAAGCGTGGCGATCCCGGCTTCGATGATTGCCTGCTGCGAGCGGGCGAACCGCCGGTCGTGTTTCTGAGACATGCTTGTATCACATCTTGATATTCGTTACAAGACACATATGTCTCATAAGTTGACGCCTTTCCGCAACCCCTGCGATCGGAATCCGAAATGATACTCAAGGACGAGCCGCTGACGGTCGCGACACTGATCCGGAAATTCCTGCGGCAGATCAGCCTGACCTGGCTGCTGACCCTGTGCGAGACGACGCTGACGGCGCTGATACCGCTATTCATGGGATTTGCAATTGACGGCCTGCTCAAGGGCGACATGGACGCGCTGATCAGGCTGGCGGCGATCCTGGCCGGCCTCATCGTGATCGGAGTCGCTCGGCGCGTCTACGATACGCGCGCCTACGGCACCATCCGTGTCGCGCTCGGAACCGAGCTGATCGGCCGATCTGGCAATGCCCCGGTCTCGCGCCAGAACGCCCGCCTGGGCATGGGCCGCGAACTGGTGGACTTTCTCGAGACCGAAATGCCGGCGGTCATGAATTCCGTCGTTCAACTGACCATAGCGCTGGTCATCCTGTTCACCTTCCACCCGTATCTGTCCTATGCCGCAATGGCGAGCGCAGTGCTGATGATCCTCATCTACTGGGCATTCCACGGACGCTTCTTCCGCCTGAACGGCGACCACAATCACCAGACGGAAAAGCAGGTGAAGATCCTCGAATCACGCGCGCCGGCGCGCCTCCTGTCGCACCTTGACCGCCTGCGCCGCATCGAGATCAGGCTTTCCGACACCGAGGCCTTTGTCTATGGCGCGATCTTCCTCGTGCTGCTCGCCTTCATCGTCTTCAATCTGTGGTTCGCGGCGACGCACCTCGCGGCCAGCGTCGGCACCATCTTTTCGATCATCAGCTATTCCTGGGAATTCGTCGAATCCGCCCTCGTCCTGCCGATGACCCTGCAGGGCTGGTCGCGCCTGACGGAGATCATGCAGCGCATCAACCGGCCACAGGAAACGGCCTGACGCGCATTTCGGCAGTGCGAGTTGGAGCGTGATGATTGGCAAGCTATATTGCGCCGCGGGATCGCACCACACAGCGGTCCACGGGAGAGCAGGATGACGAAAAGGCGACCCTTCCCGCCGGCCGGTGCCCATGGCGATCTTGTCGAAGTGTTTGCGGGCATTCACTTCGTTACCGGATCGATGACCATTAGCGGGCCATTGCCCGTCCGCTTCAGCCGGAACATGACCATCGTGGCCGAGGATGGCGAGGTCACGCTGATCAACTCGGTCCGTCTGAATGAGGCAGGTCTGAAGGCGGTGGAAGCGCTTGGCAATGTCAGCAACATCATCCGCATCGCCGGATTTCACGGCAGAGACGATCCCTTCTACAAGGACCGCTACGGCGCTACGGTCTGGTCGGTCGATGCTCCCTATGTCCCCGGTTTCGACAGCAAGGCCGAGCCCTATTTTTCACCGGATATTGTCATTGACCGCGACACCGGCCTTCCGTTGAAGAATGCACGGCTGGCTTTGTTCGAATCGACCGCCACCGCCGAGGGCCTGTTGTTGCTGGAACGCGATGGCGGCATCGTCGTCTCCGGCGACTGCCTGCAGAACTGGGCAACGACCAACCGCTATTTCAACCTGCCGGCGCGCCTGATGATGCGCATGATGGGCTTCATCAAGCCGCACAATATCGGCCCCGGCTGGCGGAAGGTCGCCAAGCCCGATCCGGACGAGATCCGCAGCATCCTGGCCGGGATGGAATTCGATCATGTCCTGCCGGCCCATGGCGATCCGGTGAAGGGCAACGCCAGGCAGCTCTATGCGCCGGCGGTCGCGGCGCTCTAGGCTGAATCGACATTCATCGCATCCATAGGATTGCGGCGGCGATATGTATGAAGCTGAGGAAATGGCTTGCGCGT
>NZ_JAPJZH010000054.1 GCF_027889715.1 Allohoeflea poritis | reverse complement strand
CGCTCATACGTTCTCCCGGTAGTGGTGCCAGAGCCGATATCATTGTCGATTCCAACAATTCCGAAGGCCAGTCACAGACAGTGGCAGCACCTGGCGATCATGTACAAACGATAGACCTGACTGACGGCAGCGGATTTGCCGTCCGGATCAATTCCGACAATGGCACAAATGGCACATTCCGGATCAATCCCGATGTGACCGTCACCAATACTTCAGCGACGGCCGTCTGGCTGGAACCCGGTGCGGTGCTCTCTTATTTCGATATTCAAGGCGCTTTGGTATCCACCCGATACAACGCCATAAACATGTCTTCGGTCGCGGCCATTGAAACATTTTCCAATTCGGGAACGATTCAGGCACAGAGGACCGGCGCCGCCACGATATACGCTCCCGGATATGTTACAACCTTGACCAATAGCGGCTTGATCGAGCACACGGCGGGATCTACGGCCCTTTTAATCGACAATGTGACAACCCTTACAAACGAAGCCAGCGGCTCCATAGTCAGCGCAGGCGGTCCAGCAATTCGCTTCGGATACGCCAACCCCGGCACGATTGGATTGTTTACAAATAACGGCCTTGTCAGTGGCGGTACCGTTGCGATTGAGCTCGGCAATCAAGCTGGTTCCACAGCAGGCATTACGAACAGGGGTACGGTAACCGGCGGACAGGACGGCCTGGTCATTCTCAACGGCTCGGAGCTTTCCTCGTTTGACAACACCGGTGGTGTCATTGAATCCGCCGGCGCGAACGGCGCCGGACTCCGCTTGAGAGAAGATCAGGATATCGCTATCACCAATGGCGGGCTTATTCGCAATACGTCCACTGGTTATGGCCTCAGGTTGGACACCGAGGGGCAAAGCCGGGATTTTACCAACAACGGCATGATATCTTCGACATCCGGAACCGCCATATTCGCCGAGACAGCAATGGTCGGCGACAATAACGGTTTCGTAAACAACGGGATCATTCTCGGTGGCGGTGGAACCGCAATCGACTCCCGGGACGCATTCAGATTGGCCAACAGCGGCTCAATCTCCGGGCA
>NZ_JAPJZH010000053.1 GCF_027889715.1 Allohoeflea poritis | reverse complement strand
AGCAGACAGGCTACAGGTTCCGGTTGAAAAGCTCTGCCATCTTGATGCTGGTCATCCAATCCGCGTTAGCCTGTTAACGATGAAGTTGGGATATGCAGCCCATGGCGATGTCTATCAAATCATTCGAGAAGTTTTGCCAGCTCTACGGCGTGGTCGAGAAAGGAGAGATTGAAGAAGTCGGTGAGATGATCTCCCGGAATGTGACCGCCTACAAGGCCGAGCCGCTTGAACGCCCGCACAATGAAATAAGGGCTCAAATCGCATGTGCAACCACGCAGGACATCAGCCTGGTGTATCTCGACTGGAGCGCACCTTCTATCGGCATGTCGCTTGCCAAACAGGATGACTTCAATCTTCGAATAACGCTGAGGGGTGAAGTATGCACGACTGACCCGTATTTGGGTCAGGTTAGCGCGGAAAAAGAAATCGGCCATGCCAGGATATTCAGCCTGACGGAAGACACGAGAACCTACAGCAAAGGTCACACCGCGGTTAACCTCGTCATTCCCCATGCCCGTTTGGAAGAAAGAGCGAAATCATATTATCAGAACCAGCTGGACAAGCCGCTGAGGTTTGCCCCGACAATGAACCTGTCGACCGTTCAGGGTCAGTCGATATCTGCTTTGATCGAATACTTCATGAGTTTGCACAACGAGTCTGCCCAATGTTTCGACAACCCGATCGTGCGCGCGCAGTTTCGCGAGCTCATGTTCTCCAACATCATCGGTGGCATGGAGCACAACTACGCAGACGTCTTTAACAAGGGTGCGAGTGACGTTGCCATTCCTCGAATCGTCAAGAGAGCCGAGGACTACATGAGAGCCAACGCTGACAAACCGGTCACCATTGAACGCCTGGCGAGAGAGGCCGGCTGTAGCGAACGTGCTCTCCAATATGGGTTCAAGGAGTTTCGACACAAGAGCCCCCTTACGGTGCTGCGCGATATCCGGCTGGAGAATGCCTTTGACGATTTGGTTCAGGCTTCCGGCAGTGTGACGGAAATCGCATTCAGGTGGGGGTTCGGCAACCTTGGAAGGTTCTCGAGATTGTTTGAGGAGAAGTA
>NZ_JAPJZH010000052.1 GCF_027889715.1 Allohoeflea poritis | reverse complement strand
TGTCCGACCCGGAGACATAGGTAACGGTTTGTACCGGAGACATGGGTTACAACCTCGTGCCGAACGGGTTGTCGATTGTTTGCAGTGTTCTTTGCTCCAGGTCGATATATCCCAGATCATAGCTCATGAAGCTGATGAGCCAAATTCCATCGTCGACTTCCTTGATGCCGAGCCTTTGACCGGCGAGCACCTGCGATATGTTGATCTTCTTTCTGTGCATGCAGATGCGTCCGCATGCGGTGACGAGAATGTCCCTGTCGTGGAAGGGGTATTGCACGTCGGGCAACCCTTCATAGGGGCGTGGTGACGGGGCATAGACCTCATTCGGACACTTCATATCGAGCGCTTCGTGGGGCCGCTCATTGTTGAATTCGCTGATGAAGGCATCGAAGCGGTCCTGCTGCTGCAGGGCGTTCATGCCCGGTGGTCGGGTCGCTTCCTTCTTCAGGGTCAGATGCATGCGCTCATGGCGGCCGTTCTGCTGTGGATGGCCAGGTTTGATCCGCTCTATGGCAACGCCCAGGCGCAGCCACCACACGGACAGCTTCGACAGATTGTAAAGCCCGTTGGGAGAAGCAAAGGGCAGACCGTTGTCTGTTCGTATGGCCGACGGCAGGCCGCGTTCGCGAAACAGGTTGAGAAAGGCCTCGATCACCGGCTTTTCCTTCGTGCTGTCAAAGGCCTCGCACATCAGAAGATAGCGCGAGGCATGGTCGCTCACCGTCAGGGGGTAACAGTATTGCCGGTTGCCCAGCTTGAATTCGCCCTTGAAATCGGCACACCACAGATCGTTGGGATGCAGGCCCGCCGACAAAGGCGTTCCTTCAGTCTTGTTGCCGCGCCGCCGCTTGCGGGCGCGTTTGACAAGGCCGTGCCGGTCAAGAACCGCATGCACTGTGCTTTGGGCGGGAATGCGCACATCGCCGGCCAGCTTCCTGACCAGAACCTCGCGGATTTTCCTGGCGCCCCAATGTGGCCTGTCCTTCTTCGTCGAAACGATCAGCCGCTCGATTTGCTGCGGCAGCTGGTTGGCATAACGCACCGGACGGCGTGAGCGGTCGCACAGCGCCTCTATCCCTTCCTGCCGGTACCGGTTGTGGATTTTATAACCGGTCTTGCGCGAGATCCCGAACTCGCGGCAAACCGAGCTCATACTTTCCCCATCCAAAAGACGGGCGATGAAGCGAAGACGTTCTTCCATAACGGACACCTCTTTCCACGGCATCGACACCTCACGCAAAAGCGAAAAGTGTTACCTATGTGTCCGGTACGTTTTGTTACCTATCTCTCAGGCCGGGCA
>NZ_JAPJZH010000051.1 GCF_027889715.1 Allohoeflea poritis | reverse complement strand
TTCCCATGAAAGTCCTGTTCGTCCTGTTCGACTCGCTCAACCGCAACGCCCTGGGCGCCTACGGCGGAACGCGTATGTCGACGCCGAACTTTGATCGCTTCGCGGCGAAGTCCATTCGTTTCGACAACCATTATGTTGGCTCAATGCCCTGCATGCCCGCGCGTCGGGATCTTCATACCGGCCGCCTGAACTTCATGCACCGAAGCTGGGGGCCGCTGGAGCCGTTCGACAATTCCATGATCCGCGAACTCAAATCATCGGGCATATGGACGCATATGATCACCGATCACGCCCACTACTGGATGGAAGGCGGCGCGACCTACCACACGCAATACTCCAGCTTTGATTTCATCCGGGGGCAGGAGAAGGACCGCTGGAAGGCAATGGTGCAACCGCCGCTGGAACGCTGGCGCGAGATGTACCATCCCCAGCAGATGCACGGCATGGACGAGAAGCACGTACCTTACATGATCAGCCGCGAACATCAGCCAACCGAGGCGGATATGCCGCTGGCCAAATGCATGGCCTCCGCCTTTGAGTTTCTCGACACCAACGGCGACAAGGACGGCTGGTTCTGCCATCTTGAATGCTTCGACCCGCACGAACCCTTCTGGTCGCCCGAACGGTTCCAGGGCCGCCGCGACAGCGGTTACGAGGGGCCGATCCTCGACTGGCCGCGCTACGACAAGGTATCGGAAAGCGCCGAAGAAATCGAAGAGCTGCGCAACAACTATGCCGGCTTGGTCGAGATGTGCGACGACTATTTCGGACGGCTTCTGGACCATCTGGACACGCATGACCTGTGGAAGGACACCGTCGTGATCCTTACCACCGATCACGGGTTTCTTCTGGGCGAACATGAATGGTGGGCGAAGAATATCACACCCTATTACAACGAGATCGCTCATATCCCGCTGATCATCTACCACCCCGATCACGCCGATCAGGGCGGCACCTCACGGCAGGCGCTCACGCAGACGATGGATCTGATGCCGACGATCCTGTCGCTCTTCGACGCACCCGTCCCTGAACAGGTCGAGGGGCGCGACCTGACGCCGCTTCTCGGCCAGGACGGACCGGGACATGATGCGGTGGCCTACGGAATCTTCGGCGGTTCGGTCAATATAACGGATGGGCGATACACTTACTTCAAATACCCGGAAAACATGGCGGATCAGGAGATCTACGAATACACGCTGATGCCCATGCATCTGGAAGACGCCTTCTCGGTTGAAAACCTCTGTGAAGCTGAACTCTCGCCCCCCCTCGAATACGCGGAAGGGCTGAAAGTGCTGAAGATACCTGCCCGCAAGTCCGAAGACGGCGCCGTGGAAGTGCCTTGCATGGGACAGTCACGCGAAACGAAAACGGTGCTTTATGATCTCAGCATTGACCCTGGGCAGTACACGCCGATTGACGCTCCCGATGTCGTGGAGCGGCTCGAGAACGAGATGCGAAAAATCATGCGCAGAAACCAAGTGCCGCATGAGGCATATAGAAGGATCGG
>NZ_JAPJZH010000050.1 GCF_027889715.1 Allohoeflea poritis | reverse complement strand
TTTGAGTGGGCGACAGGGGTGCCGTCAACAAAGCTGATTGTCCGCTGTCCGTCGGTTTCGCTCAGGCCCACACCCAATTGAAAGTCGACATTCGTCGAGTCATTCAGGGCATGGCGGCCATAGCCGATCACTTGATAGGTCTCGATGTCGGCCGAGTTGAGGTCGGTGTTGCTGTTCACATGCGTGTCGCTATAGGCGAATGCAATACCCAAGTTCGTGCCGGCGCCGATGCTTCCGTCAGAGCCGAGCACGAAACCGGTCGACCCGCCATTGAACCCGGTAACCGCGCGGCGATCGCCATGGTCAAGGTGTGTATGAAACCCGCTCGCCCATATGTATTCGTCAGCAAGGACCGGATCTGCCGGTCGAAGCCAGTCACTGTCGCTCTGTCGGGATTGGATGATGCGGCGCGTTGTGGACAGTGTATTTTCTATGGGTATGGCCGCGCTTGCGGTCAACAACGGCAGGGTCTGTGAAACGGCACTGCTCACCTCCTGCTGCGTTGCCAATACTCCTAAAGATCCGATGACCCGATCCATGTCGCTGTCACCGCTGGTACCGGCGGTGATGAAGGTATCGATAAGATCATCGAATACCACGGCGGCACCGACACCCGGCCAATTGCCCGTGGCGACCACCGCTTCATATACACCGATACTGGCGCTTGCGGTGCAACTGCCTCCCGCCGCTGCCAGACACAGGTCAACCGTGTCACCGGAGACCAGCGCTTCGAAATCGAAAAGGTTGGAATTGTCGGTGACAATGAAGGTGCCGTCGGAGGTCAGGGTGCCGGCGCTGATAATGTCTTGCATCTCGTCGACGGCGAAGTCGAAATTGGCATCAGCCACGTTAACGTCAATTCTGGCGTTGCTTGGCAGGTTTGCCGTGCCAGTGACTACGAGCCTGCCGAAGCTGGTGTCATTCGTCACATCGGTTTGAAATATCGCGTTGGAATCCTGCGTATAGTTTCCGTTGATTATCACCGTGTCGCTGGCGCCAACAGCCAGTCGCCCAAAATTGGCAAATGTCGTCGGAGATGTCGCCGTCACATCATGGGCCATGTTGAAAACACCACCGTCGGCGATCTCGAAGTGACCGACATTTATGCTGTCTTCGCTGGTGAAGGTGCCGTTGATGAATACCCTTGAGTCTATCCCGCCCGAGATGACGCCCGTTACGCGTGTCGTGGTACCGTTCAGGTTCAGGGTTGCTGCACCGTCAAGCCTGACATTGGAGGAGGCGAGGACGCTGTTACCGGATTGGGTGAAACTGCCTCCATCGCCAACCGTTAGATCCGTGGCCGTCAATGTGCCGGCCGACTGGTTGGCCGCGCCGTTTACCGTGAACGTGGTGATCTCGACAGCGCCTGCGCCATTGATGGTTGTCGTCGTCGTGCTGTTGGTCGCCAAGGTTCCGAGTGTAACGGTGTCTCCGCCTGCGACGTTGATCGACAGTTCGGTGGTTCCCGAACCGATATCCAGTGAACCGCGGATAGCACCACTGCTCAGGGTTACCGCATGGGCGGCGCCATCACCTAAATCGACATCGCCGGTGATATCCGCACCACTAAGCGCGAAGGTGTTTGCGGTGGTGCCGTCGAGCGTGATGTTACCGCTCACGATGCCACCGGTGAATTCCATGGAATGGGCGGCGTCCACCGTCGATGTGATGTTTCCGGCAATCGAACCGCCTGTTTGGGTGACTGACAGGGTTCCAGCCGCCGCGTGGTTGATGTGCCCGGAGATTGAGCCGCTGTTGGCCAATCTGAATGCGTCCCGGGAGTCGATTGCGGTTCCACCGCCACCGAGAAT
>NZ_JAPJZH010000004.1 GCF_027889715.1 Allohoeflea poritis | reverse complement strand
AGCCTGAGCCTGAGCCTGAGCCTGAGCCTGAGCCTGAGCCTGAGCCTGAGCCTGAGCCTGAGCCTGAGCCTGAGCCTGAGCCTCGAAAGGCTGAATCAGCGCCGGCGGAAATCAAGCCCAATGACAGCCAATCCACAGATGCTGTTCCACGTGAATCGTCGGATGCCGGCAAAGTATCGGTATCGGCCGATGTCACGCCGCTGGCGGAGCCCGCCGCCGCGCCGGATACGCCCGAACCCGAGGAACAGCCGAGACCTTCCTGGTTCGGGCGGCTGCGTCAGGGCCTGTCGCGCACCTCGGCGCAGCTCACCGACCAGATCAGCGGCATCTTCACCCGCCGCAAGCTTGACGAGGACACGCTGCAGGATCTGGAGGACGTGCTGATCCAGTCCGATCTGGGCGTCGAGACGGCGCTGCGCATCACCGACACGCTGGCCGCCGGCCGCTACGGCAAGGACATCTCCACCGACGAGGTGCAGGAGATCATGGCAAGCGAGATCGAGAAGGTGCTGGAGCCCGTCGCCCTGCCGCTCGAACTCGATCTCAGCCACAAGCCGCACGTCATCCTGGTTGTCGGCGTCAACGGAACCGGCAAGACGACGACCATCGGCAAGCTGGCCGCTAAACTTGCCGATGGCGGCCTGAGCGTCATGCTCGCCGCCGGCGACACCTTCCGCGCCGCGGCCATCGAGCAGCTGAAGATCTGGGGCGAACGCACCAATTCGCCGGTTGTATCATCCAAACTCGGCGCCGATGCCGCCGGCCTTGCCTTCGATGCCTTCGAAAAGGCCCGTGACGCCGGCACGGACGTGCTGATCATCGACACGGCCGGCCGGCTGCAGAACAAGGCGGAACTGATGGACGAACTTGAGAAGATCGTCCGCGTCCTCGGCAAGCACGATCCCGAAGCGCCGCACACAGTGTTGCAGACGCTCGATGCGACCACCGGACAGAATGCGCTCAACCAGGTCGAGATCTTCCGCAACGTCGCCGGCGTCAACGGCCTGGTCATGACCAAGCTCGACGGCACGGCGCGCGGCGGCATCCTGGTGGCCATTTCCGCCAAGCACAAACTGCCTATCTATTTCATCGGTGTCGGCGAGGGCGTCGACGACCTGGAGCCCTTCGAGGCGGGCGATTTCGCCGCCGCCATTGCCGGCCGCACGCCGGCAGAGACTTGAGGAGACCGGCCGGTATGAGCCAGCCCGTATTCGAACGCGACCCGTCCGATCCCGACCGCCAGGAGATCAATCCGCTGCTCAAACTGGCGCTGGAGCTGGGCCCGCTGCTGGTCTTCTTCTTCGCCAATGCGCGCGGCGAATGGCTGGTGGAAAAGTTCCCGCCGCTCGCCGCTTTCGGCGGTCCCATCTTCCTGGCGACCGGCCTTTTCATGATCGCAACGGCGATTGCACTGACGACCTCCTGGCTGCTCACCCGCACCCTGCCGATCATGCCGCTCGTCTCCGGCGTCGTGGTCTTCGTCTTCGGCGCGTTGACGCTGTGGCTGCACAACGACACCTTCATCAAGATGAAGCCGACCATCGTCAACGGCCTGTTCGCCAGCGTCCTGCTGGGCGGCCTTGTCTTCGGCAAATCGCTGCTTGGCTACGTCTTCGACAGCGCATTCAAGCTGGATGCCGAGGGCTGGCGCAAATTGACCCTGCGCTGGGGCCTGTTCTTTATCTTCCTCGCTATCGTCAACGAGATTGTCTGGCGCAATTTCTCCACCGATTTCTGGGTCGCCTTCAAGGTCTGGGGCATCATGCCCATCACCATCGCGTTCACCATGAGCCAGATGCCGATGATCATGCGCCACACCATCCCGGAGGAAGACGAGAAGGCGTCCTAGGACGCTTCCTCAACCGACAGGAAACGCGGCCCTTCCTCCTCGCCCAGCACAACGGCGGTGAGCCGGCCGGTCATGAAAGCGCCGGTGTCGATGCCGATGCGGTTGTGCCGGATTTCCGGCTCCGACACGGGTGTGTGCCCGTGGATGACCAGTCGTCCGTGGTCGAGGTGACTGGCGAGGAAGCGGTCGCGAACCCATAACAGGTCCTTTTCCGACTGATCCTCGATCCGACGCCCCGGAATAATCCCGGCATGGACGAACAGGTAGTCTGGGGTTTCGTGATAGAGCGGTAGGCCGCGCAGCCAGGCGAGCCGTTCCGGCCCCAGCGCATCGATCAAGTCGACCGCCCTGTAGGCGCCGTGGCGCGCGTCAAAGCCGATTGAGCGCAGGGTCGCATCGCCGCCATTGCCGGTCCAGTGGCGCCAGACAATCCAGTCATCGGATTGCGTGCAGGCAAGCAGCATCGCCTCGTGATTGCCCTTCAGGCAGACCATCTCGAAGCCATCGAAGCCGCGCATCAGCCGGTCGATGACGGCGCCGCTGTCGGGACCGCGATCGACATAATCGCCGACCGTGACGATGGTCGCCGGGCTGTCCGGATGCCGCTGCTCCCGGTCCGAAACAATACGCGCCTGCAAGGATTGGAGAAGGTCGTCACATCCGTGCACATCGCCGATGGCGTAGAAGATTTCCTTCATGGATCACCCGAATGACGGCCTGCCCGGGCAAAAGCCGGCAAGTGCCTAGGACGAAGCGGCCGGCGCCGCCAGCGCCTTCTCGATTTCCGGCATCAGCCTGTCGCGCACGGCATCCGGCGTGAACGGCCCGATCTGCTTGAAGACGATTGTGCCCGTCTTGTCGACGAGGAAGGTCTCGGGAATACCGTAAACGCCCCAGTCAATGGCCGCGATCCCGTTCGGATCGATCCCGACGGCGCTGTAGGGATTACCGAGTTCGCCCAGGAACCGCAGCGCGTTCGACGTCTCGTCCTTGTAGTTGATGCCGACAACGTTGATACGGCTGTCCTCGGCAAGCGCCATGAGAAGCGGATGTTCCTGCCGGCACGGCACACACCAGCTCGCCCATATGTTGACGAGCGTGATCTTGCCTTCGACCTGCGCATCCGTCAGCGCCGGAACCTGGTCTCCGTCGCGCTTCAGGCCCTCGAGCGCCGGCAGATCCAGCTTTGGTGCCTTGGTGCCGATAAGCACCGAAGGCACCTCGGAGACATCTCGCCCCGAGATCAGTTGCGTGTAGAAGATGACCGCCAGCGCAGCGAAAACGATCAGTGGCACAAATGCGAAGAAACGGCGCCGGCCCCGCGCCGGCTGCGTCCGGCCGCCTTCGCCGGTTTCACTGGACATGATCGGCACCGGCTTTTTCCGCCGAGCGGCGGCGCACACCCCGCGCCTCGAGCTCTGCCAGTTCGGCGCGCCGCCCGCGCTGGTCGATCAGCACCCAGCCGACAAGCGCCGCGATCGTCAGCGCGGTCGCGCCATAGGCAAGCGATACGAAGGCAAGATGACTCATGACGGCTGCACCGAGCGCGCCGCCTGGCGGCGCAGTGAGGCCACCCGCCGTCGCCAGATCTCGTTGCGCATCGCCATCAGATGCAGGGTGAAGAACAGCATCGTGAAGGCCAGTGCCATGACCAACAGAGGATAGAGCATCGAAGCATGGATCGTCGGCCCGTCAAGCCGGATGACGCTGGCCGGCTGGTGCAGCGTGTTCCACCAGTCGACGGAAAACTTGATGATCGGAATGTTGATGTAGCCGACGAGGATGACGATCGCCGAGACTCGCGCGGCGCGCGCCGGATCGTCCATCGCCCGATAGAGCGCGATCAGCCCGAGATACATCAAAAACAGCACGAAGACGGATGTCAGCCGCGCATCCCAGACCCACCATGTGCCCCACATGGGCTTGCCCCAGAGCGAGCCGGTCACCAGCGCCAGGAAGGTGAAAGCCGCCCCGATCGGCGCGGCCGCCTTGGCCGACACATCGGCCAGCGGATGGCGCCAGACCAGCGTTCCGATCGCCGATACCGCCATCACCGTGTAGCACATCATCGCCAGCCACGCAGACGGCACATGAATGAACATGATGCGCACCGTCATGCCCTGCTGGTAGTCTTCGGGTGCCTGGAAACTCATGAAAAGACCGACCGCAAAGAGCACGCCGGTGATACCGACCATCCACGGCAGCACAAAGGCCACGGCGTTCAGAAAACGCGTGGGATTGGCGAGGCCGGAAACATAATTGGCGGCGCTGGTAATCATCGTTGTCATTGTTTACCGTTTGGAAAGGTTCCAGACAATGCTGCCAAGGGCGCAAAATAGGCAAATTGCCGTGATCCTGCGAGGCGCGAATTGCCGCACAAAAAAAGACATGGCGCACAATGAGTGAAACGCAATTGTCGGAACAGCGCAATGCCGGCCTCGGCCTGACGATCGTCATCGCGGCGACGGTCTCCATCAGCGTGTCCAACATCCTGACGCCGATGGTCTATGCGCTCGGTGTCAACACCGAGACCCTGCTCGTGCTGCGCCTCGCCTGTTTCCTGGTGCTTTGCAGCGTCTGGATCCGGTTACTCGGGATTTCCCTGCGCATTGGCCGGCGCAATATGCTGCATTGCATCGGTTCAGGCGTCGCCTATGCAATCGGTTCCGGGTCGCTGATCGCCGGTTTCTTCTTCATGCCGGTCAGCCTTGTAATCCTGATCTTTTACACATTTCCGCTTCTGATCCGGCTGAGCGAAGCCCTCCTCGACCGTCGCCCGCCCTCGCTGATGGAAATCGCCTTCCTGCTGACGGCCTTTCTCGGTCTGGCCATCTGCCTCGGCATCGGGTTCGAACGCCTCAACGCACCGGGCATGATCTTTTCGGCTCTGGCCGCGCTGGCGGTGACCGTCTCCTTCGTCTGGAACGGCCGAAAGCTTGCGTCTGTACCATCGACCGTCTCGACCTTCTACATGGCGGCGACCGGCTTCGTCCTGATCCTGGCATTTGCGCCTCTTGCCGGCGGATGGAGGCTTCCGCCCGCCGAAGGCTTCGCCATCGTCATCGTCGCGGCGACCGCGCTGACCTTTGCCGGCGCTTTCCTCGGCATGTACACCGGCGTGCGCATGATCGGCGCGTCGCGCACGGGCCTGATCATGAATCTGGAGCCCGTTTTGACCATCGCGCTCGCCATCGCCGTCCTTGATGAGCAAATGGCGCCGAACCAGTTCGTCGGCGCGGCGCTGGTCATCGCCGCCATATACGGCGCCCAGCGCTTGCCTGCTCAGGGCTCCAGTTCGTAGATGTAGTTCTGCAGCGCGGGCATGGCGCTCACCAGCTTGTTCGCCACCAGGAAAGTCGCGAAGCGCGCGAAGGCCTGCCTGTTGACCCTTGCTGGTTCCTTCGCCAGCAGCGGCACGGTGGCCTTCCAGGCCATCTTGTTCAGTTCATTGTCGAGCTTGGCGTCATAGGCGATGAAGCTTTCCCAGCCCGCATCCGGATCATCGACAATGTCCTTGACGCCCCTGGCAACCGCGGTCAGGAAATTCTCGACGACATCCGGCTCGACCAGCGCGTCGTTCACGATGTAGACGAGCTCGCTATAGGTCGGCATCGTGCCCGATTCGACGTCGAACACGAGCGGCTTCTCTCCGGCAAGTTCAAGCTGGATCGGCTCGAAATTCCGGTAGACATCCGTCAGCACGTCGACCTTGCCGTCCAGCAGAGCCGGCACCATGGCGAACTCGACATCGACCAGCGTGATGTCTTTGGCGGTAATGCCCTGTGCGGCGAGCGCGATCATCAGCAGGTCGCGCTCCGTCTTCTCGCTGTCGGCGTAACCGACCCGCTTGCCGCGAATGTCATCCACCGTCTTGATCGGCCCGCCCTCGACCGCAAGCACCACGTTAAGCGGCACGGGAATGAGCGTTCCGACCACCGAAAGCGGGCTTCCGTTGGCGATCTCGATCTGCGTGCGCGGCTGGTCGGACATGCCGATCGCCACGCGGCCGTCGAGCACCATGGTGACATTGTCGGTCGTCTCTTGCGGTATCACCAGCGTGACGTCGAGCCCGGCTTCGGCGAAGTAACCCCGCTCCAGCGCGACGACCAGCGGTCCGTGGTTCGGATTGATAAACCAGTCGACACCGATATCGACCTTCTTCAGATCGTCACCGGCCGCCTGGGCGGGTGCGATGAGCAGCCACATGGCAACAAGCGCGAAGGCATAACGGCATCGGTGGATCATGCGGCTCTCCAGACGGGATGTTCGCACCCAGCCTAGACCGTTTCATGGTTGGATTGAAGGGCGCATTTGGCCCCGCGCCGACATCGTGTGTTGCCGCCGAGGCGGCACAAATCCGATCGGTTCCCTGCCTAGAGCAATTCTGAGTTAGCTTGGAACATTTGATGGTGGAAAATCGGTTCACTCGGCTAGGCGCGTCGCGCAGCGCGATGCAGCGCATCGGGCGAGCGGCGCAACGACGCCGATGGACCGATTTTCCCACCCTCGAAAGAACGATCGTTTTGAAAATCAAAGACGAAAGGGCCGGGCGATTTTGGCCCCTGACGTCGTTGGCTCGCGCTTGTGGTGGGTTGGCACCACGGCGCGCAACCCGCCTAGCCAGTGACCAAAATCGCCGCGGT
Source organism: Allohoeflea poritis (assembly GCF_027889715.1). Lineage (GTDB taxonomy): Bacteria > Pseudomonadota > Alphaproteobacteria > Rhizobiales > Rhizobiaceae > Hoeflea_A > Hoeflea_A poritis. The sequence continues at coordinate 402,609 of NZ_JAPJZH010000004.1, read as the reverse complement.
CAAATGATCCAAGCTAACTCAGAATTGCTCTAGCACCCCTTGGCCGGCGGGCTGCCCAGGACATTGCGGGCCTCGAAGGGAAGATCGCCCAGCTGCGCCTGCGACATGGACCGCAATTGCGGATGCGACAACGGATCGCGCAGCCAGCGCAATTGCTTTTCAATGTCCGGGTCACCGTGACCGCAGGACGATGACCTGCGGCGGACGTTGTCGCTGCCAGGACGCAGGAATATGGAAATCAGAGTATTTAGCATGGCTACACAATAGCACTGCGTAAAAGCTAAAATAATCGACTTCTTCTCAATCATGATATAGATATTCTATATGCAGAACCTGAACCGAATACACCTGTCCGGATTGCGCGCCGTGGAAGCGGTCGGACGGCTTGGAACGCTTGCCGCCGCTGCCGAGGAGCTGGGAGTGACCGTCGGCGCCGTCAGTCAGCAGGTGCAAAAGACCGAGCGCCAGCTTGGCCGCACGCTCTTTGAGCGCAGACCGCGCGGATTGCACAAGACGCCGCTTGGAGAAGAGATCACGCGACGCCTCGGCGTTGCGATGGCCGAACTTTCCGCGACCGTGGCGCTGGCCGATGCCGACCGGCAGGGAACGCTGACCGTCTCGGTTCCGCCCGTGCTGGCGGAAAAATGGCTGGTCAAGCGGTTAAGCGGTTTCCACCGGGCGTTTCCCGATATCACGGTGCGCCTCGACGCCTCGCTGGCTTTCGTCGATCCGGGCAAGTCCGATGTCGACATCTGCATCCGTTTCGGGCGCGGCGGCTGGCCCGGCGTGCGCGCCGAGAAGCTCCTGGACCAGAAAGTCTTTCCGCTGTGCTGCCCGGCGATCGCCGAAAACCTCGCGCGGCCGGCGGATATCGCCGGATATCCCGTCATTCGCGATCCGGACGCGATGTTCGAATGGGATTTGTGGCTGACGCCGAACGGCCTGACGCCGAATATCCTCAGCGAGGGTCCGGACCTTTCCAACGCATCGCTTTGTGTCGACGGTGCGATCGCGGGGCTCGGCATATTCCTCGGCTGGGAGCCGATGGCGACAGATGCGATCAATGCGGGCCAGCTCGTCGCGCCCTTTCCCGACCGTTATCCGACGGGCCTGTCCTACTGGCTCATCGAGGCGGAGGGCGGAACCAGCAGCGCCGGCGCGCGCGCCTTCAAGCGCTGGCTGAAATCCGAATTGTCGTGAAACGTCAGTTTTTCTCTTCGGCCTGCTTCTCAAGCACGCCGCAGGCGGCGACCATGTGATCGCCCGAAGCGACCTGGACACAATATTCCATGGTGCTCGGCGTCAGGATCGTCGCGCTCTTGTAGCCGTCATCATCGGCCATCAGCAGCGTCTTGCCATCCTCGCGCACAACGCCAACGACATATTCCCGCTCCTCGTGATTGCCCATGACGCCGTGAAACGACCGGTCGTCTTGCCCGATGATCGTCATGGTGATCTCGAGCTGCGGATCAAGCGCATTGTAATAGGTCGGCGTCGGATCGTCCGGCAGCACGCGCGCGCCATTGGACAGCGTTCCCTTCCACACGCCGACCAGTTCGGGGCGGTACTGGGCGCTCGCGGTCGCCATGGCGCCGGTAAGCACCAGCGCGGCGGCGATAAAAACAACGGATGATCTCAGTGTCATATTTCTGCTCCTGCCGTCACCGGAAAGGCGCCACAGTCAAAGATCGTAAAGCGCGCCAAATTTGGCCTCCAGATAGTCGAGAAGCGGTTGTGCCGACGGTGCTTCGCCGGTCGCCTCCTCGATCAGTTGCGGCGCCGGCAATAAACGGCCGCGCTTGTGGATCTTTTCGCGCATCCAGTCGAGGATCGGCTGCGTTTCGGCGGCCCCGACCATGGTGTCGCGTCCGGGCATGTCTCGGCGCATGGCCTTGTCGAGACAGGCAGCGTAGATATTGCCGAGACTGTAGGTCGGAAAATAACCGAACAGGCCGATCGACCAGTGCACGTCCTGCAGCACGCCGAGGCTCGGATCCGGAACCACCTCGCCGAAATCGCGGGCGAAGCGGCTGTTCCACGCTTCCTCCAGATCCCCGGCTTCGAGCGTACCGGCGATCAGTTCACGTTCCAGCTCGAAACGCAGGAGAATGTGCAGATTGTAATGCACCTCGTCCGCCTCCGTGCGGATGAAGCCGGAATGCACGGTGTTTACGGCCGCATAAAGTTCGTCCGGACCAGGCGCCGAAAGATCGCCAAACACCTCCCGCATGGCCGGATAAAGCCAGTCCATGAATGGGCGGGAGCGGCCGATCTGGTTCTCCCAGAAGCGCGACTGGCTTTCATGCACGCCCATCGAGCAATAATCGGCGGCCGGCATATAGGGATCGGGCGCACCCTGCGCATAGAGCGCATGACCGACCTCGTGAATGGTCGAATAAAGGCAGTTGAGCGGATCGGCCTCGTCCGTCCGCGTCGTGATGCGCACATCGCCGCCATTGCCGGAACAGAACGGATGCACCACCGTGTCGATCCGCCCCGCATCGAAATCGTAACCGATGCGCGCCGCAACCTTTCTGGCAAGGGCCAGTTGCGCATCTGCGGCGAAATGACCGCTCAATGGCTGCGGAGCCGATTTGCCGGCAATTTTCTCGCGCAGGGCCACGAGACCCGGCCGCAGGCTTTCCAGCAGCGGCAGCAATTCAGCCGATTTCGCGCCCGGCTCGAATTCGTCGAGCAGGCAGTCATAGAGGTCCTCGCCAGGTCCGGCGAGGCAGGCCGCCGCCTCGCGCCGCAAGGCGATGTTGCGCTTCAGGGCCGGCGCGAATTTCGAGAAATCCTTTTCCGCCCGGGCCTGCGCCCAGATGCGCTGACCCTCGGAAGCGGCCTTGGCGCTTTCCTCGGCAAGGCGCGGCGGGATCCTGGTTGCCCGGTCGTAGTTGCGCTGCGCCTCTTCGACATTGCGAAGATCGAACGCCGACAGGGACGATTTGTCGATCTGATCGATCCATTCGGGCACCCGCGGATCGGCATTGAAGCCATGGATGACCGAAGCGAGCACACCGGTCTGCTCTGCCCGCTGGCCAGCGCCCGCTTCCGGCATGACCGCCTCCTGATCCCAGGCAATCAGCCCGGCGACCTGGCTGAGCGCGGCGGTTTTCTTCAGGTGATCGAGAAGCTGGGGAAGCGGCATTTTCTGACCTTGTTGTTCGAGGGGAACGTAACGGCCAGATAGGTTGAAATCATGTCAAAAGCAACCGCCGGGTCATGCGCAATCCGTCGCGGATGTTGAGTCCCATCATCGCGATGTTCGCAGCGCCGGCGACCAGTTCCAGCGTCTGCATTGCGTAGAACCAGCCATCGAAAAGGCCGGCCTCAGCCCTTCCCGCCAGGAAGAACGCCGACGGCACCAGGATGAGAAGACCATTGGCGGCAATGACCGGCATGCGGGTTCTCTTGGCTTTCGTAAGCCGATCGCGTCGTTTGCGCCCGAGCGACATGCCGGTGGCGCCGGCGATGGCCATGGCGGGCACAAGCACGATCATGCCGTACAATATCCAGGATTTGACGGCGGCCACGGCAGCCGGACTTGCGAATAATTCGACACTGACGGTCGATATCCAGAATGACAGTATGGTGAGAAAGCCGACAACGCCGGCAATGACGTGAATACGGGTTTTCATGGATCACCTCGCACCGAACCACATGCGTCGCATGAGGCCGTCACGTTTGAAGATATGGTGGTAGAGCGCCGCGCCCGTGTGAAGGACGAACAGCGCGATCATCAGCCGCGCACCGAAACCATGCGCCCGACGCGGCGGGTAGCGGTCGAAATCCGGCAATACGCCGGCAGCACCTTCGAAGATCAAAGGCGCGGCGCCTGAAAGGACCAGCATGCCGATGCCGCTTGCCGCCATGCCAAGAATGACGACGTAGAAAAGGAAATGCACAGCGCCGGAAAGCCGGTTCTGCCAGGGCCGTGCCGCGACAGGTGCCGGCTTGCGGTCCGCGAACCGCCACCAGGCAAGGCGCGCGAGTGTCAGAAGCAGGATTGTAAGCCCAAGGACGATGTGAATCCGCAGCACGGTGATCCTGGCGGCGGCATCCGCTGCTTGATCGGCGCGCAATCCGGTGCCCAGGAGTATGATGATGAGCAGAGCGCTCACCCAGTGAATGGATACGGCAACGGTGCCGTATCTTTGCGGGTTGCTTTTCAGCGACATGGCATTGCTCCGGTTTTGTGCCGCTGAATTCAGGCGGTGCAGTGATTGGCCACGGCCAGCTTCCGGAACAGGTGCGGCCGAGCAACGGCGCTTGCCGGGTAGGTGCTGATGCGGCGCTGAAATTCGGGATGCATGAAGGCGTTGCGGAAGCTCTCAACATCCTGCCAGACCGCGTAGTTCACGAAACTGGAACTTCCGCCGATGCCCCGGTGCAGTTGCGTCGAGATGTATCCGGGCTGCTGTTTCATGAAATCGGCGTCATGGCTCCACGCGGCAAGCAACGCCTCTTCGTCATCGGCATCAACGGTGAAATGATTGATCAATACGATCGGCCCTTCATTCGCCTCCATCTGCTTGGCCAGGCCGACCAGCGGATCAAGTTCAGCGAATTTGGTCATGACAGTGTCCTTTCGAGTGGTGCTTGATGGCGTGATTTTCATTTATATAGCTAGCTATATAATATTGCATAGCATGCTATTCAAGTGGAAAATGCGGCATGGAGTTCGAGAAGGAAAAATCGGCGGGCTATCTGGCCAATCATATGGCGCGTCTCTTCGCACAGGGCCTGCACGAGCGCATCGCCCCGCTCGGAATCGTGCCCGGACAGTTTCCGGCCTTGCTGGCACTATGGGAGAAAGACGGCATCACCCAGAAGGAGCTGATCGCCCGGGTCGACATCGAACAGGCGACGATGGCCAATACACTGACCCGCATGGAACGCGACGGCCTGATCCGCCGCACCAGGCACCCGTCGGACGCCCGTGCCCAGCAGATCTGGCTGACAGCCAAGGCAAAGCAGATCCGCGACAAGGCCTATGACGCCGCCAATACGGTGAACGCGCGGGCGCTGGCGGATTTGAGCGCGCACGAACGCGCCTTTTTCATCGACTGTATGAGCCGGGTGATAGCAGCGCTTCAGGATCCGGAATGATCAGTCCGACGACGCCCGCAAGGCAGCTGCGGCCGCGACAGGCCCAAGAACGGAAAAGAACAGGGTAATCGCGCAAAGGATCAAAAATGGCGGCAGGAAGGGCGCCGGGTCCTGAATGGCGCCGTTGACGGCGCTGACGCCGAAAATCAGAACGGGTATCGCAAGCGGCAGCACCAGCACCGAGACCAGCACGCCGCCGCGCGGCAGCGCCACCGAGACGCCGGCGCCCACGGCGCCGATAAAGGTGATGGCCGGAGTTCCGGCAAGCAGTGTCGCGGCAACGGCGAGCATGGCAGGGCCGCTGATATTCATGAAAAGACCGAGCACCGGCGAAGCCACGATCAAAGGCAGGCCCGTCGCCGTCCAGTGCGCCAGGCATTTGACGAGCACGGTCAGGAACATCGGCGTTTCCTGCATCAGCATGATGTCGAGCGAGCCGTCTTCCCGGTCGAGCTGGAACAGCCGGTCGAGCCCGAGCAGCGCCGCCAGCAGCGCACCGATCCAAAGAATCGCCGGTCCGATTCGCGCCAGCAGATTGAGATCCGGACCGACGCCGAACGGGATGACGGCAACCACCGCCAAAAAAAACAGAACCCCGATCAGCGCGCCGCCGCCGGCGCGGACCGAAAGCCGCAGATCGCGCATGAAGAGCGCCCACATCAGACGGACGCCTCAACCGCGAACGGGTCGCCGGCATCGAGCGATGCTTCGGCATCCGGCTGGAGCACGAGGCTGCGGACATTTTTCAGGCGGAGCGCATGGTGGGTCGCGACGACCGCCAGCCCGCCCTTGCCGAGGTGATCGGCGACAAGGCCCGCGAACATTTCCTGCGAACGCACATCCAGCGCCGATGTCGGCTCATCGAGGATCCAAAGCGGCCTGTGCGAGACAAGCAGCCGCGCCATGGCGATGCGCCTTTGCTGCCCGGCCGAAAGATAGCCGAAGGGAAGATAGTCGATACCGTCCAGCCCCACAGCCTTGATCGCCTCCAGCACCGACGCCCGCCGTTTCCTATGCCCGTCTTCGCCGGAAGCCATGAAATCGCGCCAGAATTCGAGGTTCTCACGCACGGTCAGCTCGCGCTTCATGCCGTTGCGATGGCCGAGATAGTGGGCGCCTTCGGCGACCGTCTCGTAATCCGCACCTTCAAGGCACACGGAACCTTCCGCGTCCGGAAGCAGGCCGGCCAGTACCCGCAGCAAGGTCGACTTTCCGACGCCGTTCGGCCCCGAGACCACCAGCGCTTCGCCTGCGCCTAGGGAAAAACTGATGCCGGAAAAGAAAATCTGGCCGCTACGCGCGACACAAAGATTGTCGGCGACAAGCCGCATTAACTAGCTCACTTCCTGCCGGCAAATATGCGTCACGGAAAAATCTCCAGATTCGACTTAATACGGTCAGAGCAAGTCTTGGCTAGATTGGATCATTTGACCGCGGCGATTTTGGCCTCTGGCTAGGCGGGTTGCGCGCCGTGGTGCCACCCCACCACAAGCGCGAGCCAACGACGCCAGGGGCCAAAATAGCCCGGCCGACCCGATATTGGTTTTCAATATACCCCGCCCTTTCCAAGGTGGTAAAAAATCGGCCCGTCGGACGTTGTTGCGCCGCTTGCCCGATGCTCTGCATCGCGCCGCGCGACGCGCCTAGCCGAGCGAACCGATTTTCCACCATCAAATGTTCCAATCTAGCCAAGATTTGCTCTAGAACCGTTCTATAAAATTATCTATAAGGCCTGCAACCACGCCAGCGGTCGGCGTGAACACCATATTTGCGCCGAACATGGTTGAGGGTCAATCCAGCCACGGACGGACAGCGGAAATGGCCGCACCCGCAGGCTTCTACGTGCATCATGCACGCTTAAGGCGTTCGTTCGGTAGTTTCGGTGAGCCAACGAAGATGAGAGCCGCCTGTGACGAAATCACTCGACAGCTTCAATTGCCGCAGCACGCTTAAAGTGGGCGATGCGGAATACACCTATTTCAGCCTCGCGGAAGCGGAAAAGAACGGCCTTGACGGCATTTCCGCACTGCCCTTTTCCATGAAGGTGCTTCTGGAAAACCTGCTGCGCAATGAGGACGGCCGGTCCGTCACCAAGGAAGACATCCAGAATGTCGCCGCATGGCTCAACGACAAGGGCTCCGCCGGCAAGGAAATCGCCTACCGCCCGGCGCGGGTGCTGATGCAGGATTTCACCGGTGTGCCTGCGGTCGTCGACCTCGCCGCCATGCGCGATGCCATGAAGAGCCTCGGCGGCGATCCCGAAAAGATCAATCCGCTGGTTCCGGTGGATCTTGTCATCGACCACTCGGTGATCGTCGACGAGTTCGGAACGCCCACCGCCTTCGCCCGCAATGTCGAGCTTGAATACAAGCGCAACGGCGAACGTTACCGCTTCCTCAAATGGGGCCAGCAGGCATTCCAGAACTTCCGCGTCGTGCCGCCCGGCACCGGCATCTGCCACCAGGTGAACCTGGAATATCTAGGCCAGACCGTCTGGACCAAGGAAGAAGGCGGCGAGACGGTCGCCTATCCCGACACCTGTGTCGGCACCGATTCGCACACCACCATGATCAACGGCCTCGGCGTGCTTGGCTGGGGCGTCGGCGGCATCGAGGCAGAGGCCGCCATGCTCGGCCAGCCGATCTCCATGCTGCTGCCGGAAGTCATCGGCTTCCGCCTGACCGGCAAGCCGAAGGAAGGCATCACCGCCACCGACATCGTGCTCACCGTGGTGCAGATGCTGCGTCAGAAGGGCGTCGTCGGCAAATTCGTCGAGTTTTTCGGCCCCGGCCTTGAGAACATGACGCTCGCCGATCGCGCGACCATCGCCAATATGGGTCCCGAATACGGCGCCACCTGCGGCTTCTTCCCGGTCGACAGCGAGACGATCAACTACCTGACGATGACCGGCCGCGCCGTCGACCGGCTGGCGCTGGTCGAGGAATATTCCAAGGCGCAAGGCATGTGGCGCGAAGAAGGCTCGGCCGATCCGGTCTTCACCGACACGCTGGAACTCGACCTTGGCGACGTTGTTCCCTCAATGGCAGGACCGAAGCGTCCGGAGGGCCGCATCCCGCTGGAAGGCATCGCCTCCGGTTTCGCAAAATCGCTTGCCGAGGAGTACAAGAAGACCGTCGATGCCGACAAGCGCTACGCGGTCGAGGGCGAGGATTACGATCTCGGCCATGGCGACGTCGCCATCGCCGCCATCACCTCCTGCACCAACACGTCGAACCCCTCCGTGCTGATCGGCGCCGGCCTGCTCGCCCGCAATGCGGTCGCGAAGGGCCTGAAGACCAAGCCCTGGGTCAAGACATCGCTGGCGCCCGGTTCCCAGGTGGTCGCCGAATATCTCGAAAAGTCCGGCCTGCAGACCGAGCTCGACAAGCTGGGCTTCAACCTCGTCGGCTTCGGCTGCACCACCTGCATCGGCAATTCCGGTCCGTTGCCCGCCCCCATCTCCAAGACCATCAACGACAAGGGTCTGATTGCCGCCGGCGTTCTGTCCGGCAACCGCAATTTCGAGGGCCGTGTCTCGCCGGATGTGCAGGCGAACTACCTCGCCTCGCCGCCGCTGGTCGTCGCCTATGCGCTGGCCGGTTCGGTGACCAGGGATCTGACAACGGAGCCGCTCGGCGAGGATCAGGACGGCAACCCGGTCTTCCTGAAGGACATCTGGCCATCCTCGCAGGAGATCCAGCAATTCATTGCCGAGAACGTCACACGCGAATTGTTCGAAACCAAATATGCGGATGTCTTCAAGGGCGATGAGAACTGGCAGAATGTCGTTGCGCCGTCTGGCCAGACCTATGCCTGGGACAATGAATCGACCTATGTCCAGAACCCGCCCTATTTCGTCGGCATGGGCAAGCAGCCCGGCGGCATCAAGGACATCGAGGGCGCCCGCGTGCTTGGTCTTTTCGGTGACAAGATCACCACCGACCACATCTCGCCGGCCGGCTCCATCAAGGCACAGTCCCCGGCTGGCGCATACCTCATGGATCACCACGTCGCCGTTGCCGACTTCAACCAGTACGGCACGCGTCGCGGCAACCACGAGGTGATGATGCGCGGCACCTTCGGCAATATCCGCATCCGCAACCACATGCTCGGGCCGAACGGCAAGGAGGGCGGCTACACGATCCACTATCCTTCCAAGGAAGAGATGTCGATCTACGACGCCGCCATGCTCTACAAGCAGGAAGGCGTGCCGCTGGTCATCTTCGCCGGCGTCGAATACGGCAACGGCTCGTCCCGCGACTGGGCCGCCAAGGGCACCAACCTGCTTGGCGTGCGCGCGGTGATCGCCCAGTCCTTCGAGCGCATCCACCGCTCCAACCTCGTCGGCATGGGCGTCATCCCCTTCGTCCTAGAAGAGGGCACGAGCTGGGAGAGCCTGAACCTGAAGGGCGACGAGACCGTCTCGATCGAGGGTCTTGAGACCATCAAGCCCCGCGAAACGAAGGTCGCGAAGGTCACCTATGGCGACGGCACGGTCAAGGACGTGCCGATCATCTGCCGCATCGATACGCTCGACGAGGTCGATTACGTCAACAATGGCGGCATCCTGCAGACGGTGCTGCGCGATCTCGCCGCCTAAGCGGGATCAAAACGCAAAAGAAAGGCCGCCGGATGGGGGATCATCCGGCGGCCCTCTTTTTCCCATGGAAGACAACCCGAAACCGGATTGCCAACGATCAGGAGGGGGAAACGGGTGGCCCGGCCAATCCTAACGGTACTCGCGCCTCTGAGACCGCTTGGACCGACAGAGGTGGTTACACCCCACCGGCATATTCGCCGCGGGCCGGATAGTTTTTCTCGATCGCGAAATCCAGTGCGCCGACCAGTTCGGAAAAATGCGGGCGCACGAAGGGCATTGTCTGGACCGAGCCGTAATAAAGCGTCTGCTCGGGCGTGACCATGAACAGGCCGGGTTCTGAGAACAGGGCCGGCTCCTCAATGCCGATCGAGGTCTTGCCACGCGATGTCGAAATATAGAGACCCCATTCGCGCGCCTTGGAAAGGCTGAGGTCGTAGCCGAAACGCAGATGTTCGGCGTCAATCTTCTCGGCCATCGCCTGGGTGCGCTCCTGGCCGTCGGAGCTGATCGCGATGGTCGTCACGCCGCGCTCGGCAAAGGCCGGCGTCAGCTTTTCAAGCTCTTTCAGGTAGTTCGCGCAGATCGGGCAGTGAAGCCCGCGATAGAAGCAGATGACGACCCCGCGCTCGGACTTTTCCTGCGACAGGTCGAATGTCTCGCCGGACAGGGTCGGCAGCGACAGGTCCGGGGTTTTCTGGCGTGGCATCAACATGGCGTTCTCATTTCCTTGTTCGCTTGATCTTGTGCTAGCAGAAGCTATGATCTAAAAAATCTCAAAAATATGATTGAAACACCCAAATTGACCGATGAGCAGATTTGACCGCCTGTCCGCCCTGATGCGGCATTTCCAGATGACCGTCGAGATGGTGGAGCCCGGCGAGGGCAATCTGATCGTCTTCGGCATCCCGGGCAGCAACGATCCCTGCGGGGTCGAGTTCTGGCCGCGCCACCGGCGCTCGGAAAGCGCCATTGCCAGAAAAAAGCGTCTGGTGGAGGCAAGGGCCGAGTGGGATGGCGGCAGCAATCCCCTGGTCGCCGCGCTGCCCGAATGCGTGGTGATGGAAACACAGGGCGATGACGGCACGGAACGTCTGCTGCAGATGCTGATCGCAGAGGCCGCCGACGACCGCTGCGGTTCGGCTTCAGCGCTCAACCGGCTTTGCGAGGTCCTGCTGATCCGGCTGCTGCGCCGCCAGATCGAGCAGGGCGCAACGACGCCCGGCCTGCTCTCGGGCCTCGCCGACGCGCGGCTGAGCCGGGCGCTGGTCGCCCTGCATGACGATCCGGGAAGGAACTGGCGCAATGTCGATCTCGCCGACATGGCCGGAATGTCGCTGAGCCGCTTCTCCGAAGAGTTTTCATCCCGGGTCGGCGAAACGCCGCAGGCCTATCTGCGGCGCTGGCGCATGATCCTGGCGCGTCAGGCAATCGCGTCAGGCGAGCGCATCCAGTCGGTCGCGCGACGGCTGGGCTATGGCAGTTCCGAAGCGCTCAGCCGCGCCTTCCACAAGCACTATGGGCAGGCGCCGCTTTCGATCCGCAAGGAAAGCCGCCGCCCCGTTGCCGCCGAATAATCCGATCAGGCCGAATCAGGCACGGGTTCCGGCGTCTTGCTGCGTCGCCACAATCCGCCGAACAGCATGTAATAGGCGCCGGGAACGAAGAACAGGCTGAGCACTGATGCTATGGCCAGGCCGCCGATCATCAGCGTCGCCATCGGCTCGAACAGCGCCCCGCCGTTCAGCGCCATCGGCATCAGGCCGAAAATCGTCGTCAGCGACGTCAAAAGGATCGGCGTTACCCGTTTCTTGGCCGCTTCGATGATCGCTTCCTTGAGTGCCGCGGTCTCGCGCTCGATATCGATCTGGTCAATGAGCACGATCGCATTGTTGATGATAATGCCGGCCAGCGAAATCAGGCCCAGAATGGCGAAGAAGGAAAGCGGGCGCCCGGTCATCAGCAACGCCAGCGGCGCGCCGATGATGATCAGCGGCACGGTCATGAAGGTGAGCAGCACGCGCCGGATGGAGTTGAACTGGAACATCAGCGCCACCAGCATCACCATAAGCGCCAGCGGCATTCCGGCACTGAGCTTCTCGTTGACCTCGGCGCTGTTTTCCGTCTCGCCTGCGATCTCAAGCTTGTAGCCGCCGTCGAGGTTGAGCTGGTTAAGTGTCGGCCGGATCATGGCCAGCACCCGGTCCGCCGCCAGTGTCTCGCTCTTGCCGGAGATCTTGATCAGCCGCACCTGGTTCTCGCGCCGCATCTGCGAGAATTCCAGCTGCGGATCGAAGGTCGCCACCTGGTCGAGCGAAATGAGCTGGCCCTCGGCCGGAATGGCGAGACCCGCCAGTTCCTCCAGGCTGCTCCGGAACCGCTCCTCGGCGCGCACGGCAATGGGGATCGACTGATCGCCCTCCCGATAGGTCGAAACATTGGTGCCGGAATAGAACGTGTCCATCAGGTCGGAGATTTCCTGCGAGGACACGCCTAGCTCGCGCGCCTTGCTCTGATCGACGTCGATCACGATCTTCAGCGTCTTGTTGCCCCAGTCATTCTCGTTCTGCGAAATGCCGGGAACCGCGTCGAAGGCGACCTCGACCTCGTCAGCGAGCATCAGCAGCCGTTCCGCGCCCGGCCCCGATATCTTCACCTCGACAATGCCGGATTCGCCGCCGCCCATGGAGAGCCGCTTGACCTTGAAACGCCCGGACGGGTGATTTTCGACGAGATACCGCCAGGCCCTGTCCGCAGCTTTCACGGCACCTTCGAAATCTTGCGTGTTGACCAGGATGAACGCTGCCGACGGATCGGTATCGGCCGGGTTCAGCGCCAGATAGAAGCGCGGACCGCCGTCGCCGACGAACACCGTCGTATTGACCACCTCCGGATTGGCGTCCTTGTCGCGAAGCCACTCTTCGACCGCCAGCGCTTCGGCCCGCGTCGCCGAGATCGCCGTGCCCTTCGGCATGTTGAGATAGATCATGTATTCGGCGCGTTCAGAGAGTGGGAACATCTCGCTCTTGACGCTGGAGAAAAGGCTGACGGAGCCGACCACGGCCGCATAGCAGCCGATAATGATAAACGGCCCGAATACGAGCGTTTTTTCGATCAGCACCCCATAAGAGCGAACGACGATATTGGGCTGCACGTCCGTGTCGCCCGCGGCCTTGCGGCGCGCGAACCAGACACACAGCGTCGGCAGGATATAGAGAGCCGTGAACCAGGACCCGGCGAGCATGATGCCGACAACCGCGCCCAGCGAGAAGGCGAACTCGCCCTCGGTGCCTTCCAGGGTCAGCATCGGGATGAAGGCCGAAACCGTGGTGATCGAGGCGACCGCCAGCGGAATGAAGAATTGCCGTCCGGCCCCAAGCGCCGCGACCTCAGGCGATGCGCCGCGCTTGATGCGCCCCTCGATATCCTCGACGACGACCAGTCCGTTATCGACCAGAAGACCCAGCGAGATGATCACCGCCGCGATGGAAATCTGCTGCAGATCGATCGCCATCAGGTTCATGCCGATCAACGCGAAGGTCACGGTGAACGGAACGATACAGGCGATGATCAGCGCGCCGCGGAACCCGAGGAACACCATCATCACAACGAGGACCACGGCAAAGGTCTGCGCCACATTCATCAGTGCGCTGTTGATCGATGTTGTGACGTTGGTTTCCTGGAAGGTGGAGAAATTGTAGGTAATGCCGATCGGCTGTGTCAGCTCATACTGGCCGACAGCCTCCTTCAGGTCGGCGCCGATCTTCTGGATATCCTCGGTTTCGGTCATTTCGACGCTGACGATGACTGCCTGCTGGCCGTTGAAATAGACCGGCTTGTCGACCGGGTCCTGGTAGCCGCGCCGCACATTCATCAGGTCTTTCAGGCGAATGAAACCGGAAAGCCCCTGAACCTTGGTCAGCACATCCTCGATCTCCTCGACCGAGCGCAGGTCGCCATTTGCCTCGAGGATGAGATTGACCCCGTCGGCATCGATCTCGCCGGCCGGCAGAATGACGTTCTGTGCCTGCAGGTCGCTGATCACCTGGTTGAGCTGGACGCCGACCGCCGCGAGCTTCCGGCTGTCGATCTCCAGCCAGATGCGTTCCTCCTGCACGCCGTAGAGCGAGACTTTCGATATGCCGTCGATTTCGTAGAGATATTCGCGCAGATCATCGGCCGAATCGCGCAGCTCCGCATTGCTGAAGCCCTCGCCCGTCACCGCGATCGTGGCGATGGCCACGTCGCCATAGTCGGTGTTGACGAACGGGCCCTCCGTGCCGCTCGGCAGGCTCGGCTTGAGGTCGTCCATCTTGTTGCGGATATCCTCGAAGACCGTATTGAGTTCTTCCTTCGGGACATGGTCGTAGATCGACACCGACACCAGCGTGCTGCCCGTCGAGATCAGCACGTTGATGTCCTCGACCTCGCCGATCTCCCGCGCCTTGCGCTCAATCGGCTTGACGATCAGGTTCTCCATCCGGTCCGGGGACATGCCGGGAAACTGCGCGCTGATCTGCGCGCTGCGTATGGTGATCGCCGGATTCTCGCGTTTCGGCATGGTGCCGTAGGCCAGCAGCCCCTGCAGAATGAGCGCGATCATCACCAGCAGCGTCAGGCGCGACTTGGAGATGCCGAAGCGGGTCAGGAAATCCATGGTCCTTCCCCTATTCTTCGTCGGCCAGCGGCTTGACCTCCATGCCGTCCCTCAGGAACGACACGCCGGCGCAGGCGACGCGTTCGCCCGGTTGCAGGCCGTCGACGACGATGAGCTGGTTATCGCGCAGTCCGCCGACAAGGACCTCCCGCAGCTTCACGGTGCCACTTGCCTCGTCATAGACGAAGAGTTCCAGTCCGCCCGGCTCCTGCGGATCGTCCGGCACCTCGAAATTGCCCTGCAGCGGCATGACCGTCAGCGGCAATGTGTAGCCGGCGCCGCGCGGCACCGCGAATTCAAGCGTGATCTCGACCGCCATCCCGGCTTTCAGCAGCGCATTCGTTTCATCGAGCGTCACGACGACCGGAAAAGCCGAAACGCTGTCCGCGCGGGAGCCCAGTTCGCTGACATGGCCACGCAACACGATCGAGGGATCGTCGGCAAGGCGGATGACGGCCTGCTTGCCGACGGCAATCTGGTTGACGATATCGAAGCTGACGGTAAAGGAGGACTCGAACCGGTCGTCCGCATAGATGGTCGCGACCGGCGAACCGGCGGTCACATTGGTGAAGGATTCCACGTCCACAGAGCTGACGATGCCGTCGAACGGCGCCTTCAGGACGGATTTGCCAAGGTTTTCCTCGGCCGTCTCCAGCTGTTTGCGGGCCTGCACGACCTGTGCCTGGCTGGTTTCCATATTGGTTTGCGACTGATCCGCCTCGGCCTTGGTGATGACGCCCCGCTCGACAAGTTGCGACTTGCGCTTGAAATCCTCCTCGGCGTTGCGGGCGGTCGATTCGGCCTGCTGAAGCGCCGCCTTCGCATTGTCGACCTGCAGCTCGAGGGACGTCGGATCGATCTCCGCGATGACGTCGCCGGCACTGACGCTCTGGCCGACATTGAGATCGACCTGCATAAGCCGACCGGTCACTTCGAAGGACAGGGTCGTCGTCGAGGACGGCTGCAGGACACTCGGATAATGGCGCACCGTGGTTTCTTCGACGTCCTCGACAAGGCAGGTCTTCAGGCCCCTGACCACCGGCTCGATCGCGCCGGTCCGGCTGTCGTCCTCTCCGCAACCCGCCAGCGCAACGAGAAGCAGACCAGGCATCAGAAACTTGCGCATGAAATATCCCCCAGGAAGCCCGCAGCTCTTTTCTCGCATTTGACCATATCGGCCCCGCAGGTCAATGTTGGCGACGATGCCGGCCGGCGCGCGGCCCGACACGACAGTTTCACCGGAACGTGACTTTATCTTGAACATCCGCGCAGGTACAAGATGACAGGGGATACAGGTGCATCGTGCAACATTGGAATCGGCGCCGCGTAATGCGCCGGCAAGTGGAATGTTGCTTACGGCAAGCGGGCAATGACATGGCAAACACCCTGATGAAAATCGCCAAGCTGGCAATTGCGATCGGAGCGCTGACGGCGCTGCCCGGCACGGCGCTGCAGGCGTCGGACAAGGCGCCAGTCGGTGTCGTGGAGCTGTTTACCAGCCAGGGATGCTCATCCTGCCCGCCGGCGGATGCCGTCCTCGGCGAACTTGTCGCACAGGGCAATGTGGTCGCGCTCAGCTACCATGTGGACTATTGGAACTATCTTGGCTGGGAAGACACGCTCAGCTCCGAGCAGAGCACGGAGCGGCAATATGACTATGCCCGCACGCTCGGCCGCAAGAGCGTCTACACGCCGCAGGCCGTGATCAATGGCCGCGACCATCTCAACGGCGCCGACAAGCGCGGGATCAACCGCAAGGTCAATGCGTTCGCGGATGGCGGCCGTGGCCTGAGCGTTCCGATCGAGGCAAGCCTCGAAGGCGACAAGATGAAGATCAATATTGGCGCCGGCGAAGGCAAGGCCAACGTGATCCTCGTTTATTTCGACCGCGAGAATACCATCGACGTCAAACGCGGCGAAAACCGCGGCAGGAACCTGACCTACTGGAATTCCGTCCGCGATATCCAGACCGTCGCCATGTGGGAAGGCAAGGCGGTGGAACTCGACCTTCCGGTCTCGGTTATCAGCGGCGACGGTTATGACGGCTGCGCCATATTGCTGCAGACCATGAAGTCCAAGGGCGTGCCGGGCGCCATCATCGGCGCCGGCGTGATCATGGACGGCGGCAACTCCTGATCTCGCAGCCCGGTTGCGCGCGCCCGGGCTTGCAATTCCCTCCGCATTTGGCAAACTGACACCGTTCTGTCACAGAACGATCGCGTCCATGCGGAAACAAAGGATCAAATATGGATGGAAATCCGGGAGAGCCAGAGAGTGTGTCAGCGTCTGTTCTGGTCGATCTGAAAGAGTTCCGAAGAAACAAAGAACAGCTTCCCATAACATTTCATCGTCGCGAGCTCGACGCCATACTGCGCCTATATTCGTGCATGGTGGCGGAAGGGGAATGGCGTGACTATGCCCTCGATCACCTGAAGGACAAGGCTGTCTTTTCAGTGTTTCGCCGCACCAGCGAGGTTCCGATGTTCCGCATCGAAAAGAACCCGAAACTGGCGCGCAAGCAGGGCGCCTTTTCGGTGATCGCCGCCAGCGGCCTCATCGTCAAGCGCGGTCACGATCTGGCGCAGGTGTTGAAGGTGTTCGACAAGTCGCCGAAGCTGGTGCGCGGTTAAAGGCTCACAACAGCCTAATCGTCCTTCTTCGGAATTCTGCGTATCTGGAAGCCGGTCTTGCTCTGTTCGAAACCGGCCCTAGCATAGAATTTCAATGTTCCCGGATCACGCGAGCCGGTCAACAGCATCGCCTTGTAGCATCCAAATTCCCACGCGCGCGAAACAGCTTCTTCCAATATGAGACGCCCGAAACCGCACTGCCGGTGGCGGTTTCGCGTCACGACATTTTCAATGAGCGCATAAGGCGCTCCGCCGCGTGTGAGATTCGGAACCACGACAAGCGTGCACGTCGAAACCATCTCATTGCCGGACAATCCAATCAGAACCGCACTGCCCGGATAATTCGAAAGCTGTTCCAATATGGCTCCAGCCTTACCGGGCGAAAGCGGCCGGTCGCCCGGGTTGAGTTCTCCATAGAGCTCCAGCAATTCGCCGATATCAGCCTTCTCCGCCGGTCTGATATGAAGCCGTCCGTCCAATAATTTCGATATGCCCATCACGCTTACGGGCTCCTATCCCGAAAACAGCGTACCCGGATAGGATGAAAGGTCCGGATCCGTCTCCCGCCCCTCGCCCAGCGCCAATTGCATGATTGTCGTATCGAGCCAGCCGCCATGCTTGAAACCCACGGCCTGCAGCGTTCCGACCTGCTCGAAGCCGAGGGCTCTGTGCAGCGCCACGGAGGCGGGATGATTGCCGCCGATAATGCTGATCATCTGGCGAAAGCCCAGCGCCGTGCAGCGTCCGATCAGCTCGGCAAGCAGGGCCCGGCCGATGCCACGCCCGCGCGCCGATTCCGGCAGGTAAATGGAATCCTCCACAGTCCACCGATAGGCCGGGCGTGTCCTGTAAGCACCTGCATAGGCGTAGCCGAGCAGTTCGCCGTCGTCCTCCGCAACGATATAGGGATAGCCCTGGTCCTTCAGCGCCTGGAAACGCCGCGTCATCTCGGCCAAATCGGGCGGCGTCAGTTCGAAGGATGCAACACCGTTTTCCACCGACTCGCGGTAGATGCCGGTGATGGCTTCGAGATCGGAGGAGACAGCATCGCGCAGCGCATAGGTCATGAAAACCCTATGGAGCGCCCGCACATCAAATTCAACAAAAAAGGCGGCCCGAAAGCCGCCTTCTCGATCTGCAGTGGAACCGGTTCTATTCTCGGTTGCCCAGGAACTGAAGCAGGAACAGGAACAGGTTGATGAAGTCCAGATACAGCCTCAGCGCGCCCATGATGGCCTTGCGGCCGGCAACGGTCGCGCCGTCGCCTTCATAGTACATTTCCTTGATCTGCTGCGTGTCGTAGGCCGTGAGACCGGCAAACACCAGAACACCGATCGCGGAAATCGCGAACTGCAGCGCCGACGACGCAAGGAAGATGTTGACGACCATGGCGATGATGATGCCGATCAGGCCCATGAACAGGAACGAGCCCATGCCTGAAAGATCGCGTTTGGTCGTATAGCCCCAGAGCGACAGCGCGCCGAAGGACGCCGCCGTGATGAAGAATGTCTGAACGATGCTCTGGCCGGTAAAGACCAGGAAGATCGAAGACAGCGAAATTCCCATCAGCGCCGAATAGATCCAGAATGTGGTCTGCGCGGCGCTCACGCTCATCTTGTTGATGCGGAAGCTGAGGAAAAACACCAGCGCCAGCGGCGCAAGCATGATGACCCATCGCAGCGGGCTGGCATACAGCATCTGGGCAAATGCCTGGTTGCTGGCGGCCATGACATATGTGCCGTAAGCAGCCACACCGGTAATTGCCAGGCCCAGCGCCATCAGGTTGTAAACCCGCAGCATGTAGGACCGAAGACCCTCATCAATCGCAGCACCGGCTTGCGTGCCCACATGCTGGCCGCGTGCCTGGTAATCACGAAGATCTGCCATATTTACCTCTCAAATAGCCTCGTTTCGTGCGAAAACGTGCCCGATTTTATGCAAAACGGGCACAGTTGACCTGAATATGATGAATCAAATGGGCCACGACAAGACCCACAGGTACGAATTTCTGGCCGTTTCGTCGTAAAAACAACGTTGCGTTAACGCATGCGCATCGGCGTTTGCCTAAAGGTTTCGCAGAATCGGCGCCGCTTTCTGCCCCAGAACCCGCCATGTACCGGCAAGACCGATGCCGACCGTGAAGATCAGAGCCGCGACGACGGTGATGACGGCAATGTCCGGCAGGAAATGCGACGGCAGCGTCATGATGCGCGAAACCACGAACCAGGCCGCGACACCGCCTGCGAACAGCGCGAAAATCGCGGTGGCAAAGCCAAGGATCAGATACTCGTAGGAAAAGGCGCGTATCAGGGTCCGGCGTGTCGCGCCGAGGGTCTTGAGCACAACGGCGTCATGCGCGCGGGCACGGTTTCCGGCGGCGAGCGCACCGGCAAGCACGAGAACCGAGGCCACCAGCGCCACAGCAGCCGCCGCGCGTATGGCTGTCGCAAGCTGGCCGACAATGCGGTTGACCAGATCGATGGCATCCTTGACGCGCACGCTTGTCACCGTCGGAAACGCGTTGGTCACCGCGCGCAGCACCTCGCCCTCCGCTGCCGGATCGGCATCGGGATCGGCCAGCGTCGAAAGCCAGGCATGCGGCGCGCCGGCGAATGTATTGGGCGAGAACACCATGACGAAATTGATCGACAGCGATTCCCACTCCACCTCGCGGAAGCTTGCGATACGGGCGGTCACGTCGCGGCCGAGCACATTGACGGTCACGAGATCGCCGAGTTTCAGGCCCAGTTCCCTGGCCTCTTCGTCGGAGAACGAAACCAGCGGCTCGCCCGTATAGTCGCTGGGCCACCACTCACCCTCGGTCAGGATCGAGTTTTCAGGCTGGTTCTTCGTGTAGGTAACGCCGCGGTCGCCGCGCAGCACCCACTGGCCCGACGGCGGCACCTCGATCTCGCGAACGTCGACGCCGTTGAACTCGGTGATCCGGCCGCGCAGCATGGGCACGCTGACGATCTTGCCATCAGGCGATTTCTCTCGGATCAGGTCGGTAAACGCATCGATTTCACTGCTTTGCACATCGACGAAGAAGAAATTCGGCGCCCGTTCCGGCAGGCTGCCGCTGATTTCACGCCGCAAATTGCCGTCAATCAACGCCAGCGTCACCAGCAACGCGAGGCCGAGACCCAGCGAGAGCACCACTGACGGGGTCAACGATCCCGGACGGTGAATATTGCCGATGGCCAGTCTGAGCGGCGTCGAATTCACCGCCGGCGCGCGTCGCGCAAGATATTCGATGAGCGTGGAAACAAGGCGCAGGATAACGAATGCGAAGGCGATGGATCCGATGAAAACCGAGGCGATGAATCGGTCGTAGGAGGTGAAGATAGCCATCGCGGCAAGCACCGCGACCATTACGGCGGCGCCCAGAAGATACCGCGTGCGCGGCAGCGCCATGGCGTCGAACCCCTGCTCACGGAACAGCGCGGTGGCCGGAACGTCGCGCGACCGGCCGAGCGGCAGCAGGGCGAAGGCAAGCGCCGTCAGATATCCGAAGACGGCAGCAAATGCCAGCGCGCCGGGATAAAGCGCCAGTTCGGATGACACCGGCAGCACCTCCGCCAGCGCGATCGATGCCAGGATCGGCATCAGCGCGCCAAGCACCAGGCCGAACGCAATCCCGATGGTGGTGATGATCATGATCTGGATCAGATAGACCGAGAACACGAAACTGCCGGAAGCGCCGAGGCATTTGAATGTCGCGATCACGCCGCGCTTCGAATCGAGATAGGCCCGCACCGCATTGGCAACCCCCACCCCGCCGACAATCAGCGCGGTCAGGCCCACAAGCGTCAGGAACTGTGAAAACCGCACGATATTGGCGCTTAGCGCCGGCGCCGCATTGCTGCGGCTGCGGACCGACCAGCCGGCCGCCGGAAATTCGCTCTCCGCCGCCGTGCGCAACTGCCGGATGGCCGCATCGCTCGTTCCGGGTGGCAGCTTCAATTTGTACGCATATTCGACAAGACTGCCCACCTGGATCAGGCCGGCGGCGGCCAGACCGTCGCTCGAAAACATCAGACGCGGGGCAAATCCGAAACCGTCGGAAAGCGCATCCGGCTCGCTGTCGATCACGGCGCGGATCTCAAATTCCGCATTGCCGAGCAAGACGCGATCACCGATTTCAACCCCGAGCCTGTCAAGGAGCAAGGGGGCGACCGCGACGCCGTAAACATCATCCTCGGCGCTGAACAGCGCATCGAAACCGAGAGACGGCGACGTCTCCAGCGACCCGTAAAGCGGATATCGCGCATCCACCGCCTTGGCCTCGACCAGCGTCTGGTCCGACCCGTCCGGCAGGCGCGCCATCGACCTGAGGCCGACCGTCTGGGTCATTTCGCCCCGGTCGTCGAGAAACGAAAGCTCCTCCTCGCCGGCGGCCCGGTTCTGCAATTCAAAGCGGATATCGGCGCCGAGGATCACCTGGCCTTCTTCGGTGATCGCCGTGGTGATCGATCGGGAAACGGAATTGACGCCTGCAATCGCCGCCGTTCCAAGCGCGATACAGGCAAGAAAAATGTAGAACCCGGAAAGACCGCCGCGCATCTCCCGAAGCGCAAGCCGCCAGGCAAGTTTCAGATTCACGCCGTTCGAATGAGCGTTGGTTGCGGCGCCGGTCACGCGACTGCCGCCGCTTTGTCGTCGGCATTTTCCTCGTCGAGGATTTCGCCGGAGCGCACCCGCACCTGGCGTTCGCAGCGCGCCGCCAGCTTGTGGTCATGGGTGACCAGAAGCAGCGTCATGCCACGCTCCGCCTGCTGTGCAAAGAGCAGATCGGCAATCTGCCGGCCGGTTTCCGTATCGAGATTGCCCGTCGGCTCGTCGGCGATCAGCATCGCCGGATGCGGCGCCAGCGCACGGGCGATCGCCACGCGCTGCTGCTCGCCGCCGGACAGCTCTCCGGGATAGTGGGTAAGACGCTCGGCAAGGCCGACGGCCGCCAGTTCTTCCCGCGCCACGGCAAAGGCGTCGGAACGGCCGGCCAGCTCCAGCGGCACGGCAACGTTCTCCAGCGCCGTCATGTTGGGAATCAGGTGGAAAGACTGAAAGACGATACCGACATTGCGGCCGCGAAAATCCGCGACCTGATCCTCGCTCATCGCGTGGATGGGATTGCCGTCAATATTGATTTCGCCCGAATCGACCCGCTCGAGACCGGCGAGAACCATGAGCAAGGTCGACTTGCCGGACCCCGAGGGCCCAACGATGCCGACCGACTCGCCGCGCTGGACCGTCAGGTCCATTCCCTTGAGCACGTGGACGGACGATGCGCCGTCGCCGAGCGTAAGATCGGCTTTCTTTAGTTCGATGATGGGTTTTGTCAAAGCATCCGCTCGCTATATTTATATAAAGAAGCCGGTCCGCCCCGGATGTTCAAAGGAAATAGGAAGCATCCTATGATAATTAAAGCGGCAATTCGAATTTTCGTCATATTTTGCGGCCTTGCGCTGTTTACCGCCGCCCCGGCGCGCGCCGATACGGTCAACATCGTCGGGCTCGGCGACAGCCTCATGGCCGGCTACGAACTGGATCCGTCCGACGCGTTTCCAACAAGGCTCGAAGCCGCGCTGCGCGAAAAAGGCTACGACGTGAAGATCGCCAATGCCGGCGTTTCCGGCGACACCTCGAGCGGCGGGCTTGCCAGGCTCGACTGGTCGGTTCCCGACGGAACCGACGCCGTTCTGCTTGAACTGGGCGCCAATGACGCATTGCGCGGCATCAGTCCGGAACAGACCCGCGCCAATATCGACGAGATCATCGGTCGGCTGAAAGACCGTGATATCGCTGTTCTTCTGGTGGGTATGCTGTCGCCTCCGAATATGGGGGACGACTACGCGCAAAAATTCAACAGCATCTATCCGGAGCTTTCCCAAGAGCACGGCATAGGCCTTTATCCGTTCTTCCTCGACGGCGTCGCCGCCCAGCCGAGCCTGGTTTTGAGCGACGGCATGCATCCCAATCCCAAGGGCGTGGAAATCATGGTCGACCGTTTTTTGCCTTTGGCGGAGGCGTTGATCGTTAATATATCTGACACAAACAGCAATTAAGCAACGAATGGTCTCGACGAAATCACGAATGATTCGTGCTACTTAAGCCAGATACCAGACGAAACGCCAAATAATGCGATAACGGGACTTGCTCAAACGGGGCACTCGTGATTCGCTGGATCCGTACATACGAATCGGGGAGGCTGCCATGCCGCGTTTGTTTGTTGCCCTCGAGATTCCGCGCGAAGCCGCACTCAGCCTGTCGCTCCTGCGTGGAGGCCTGCACGGCGCCCGATGGATCGATGTCGAAAACTATCACCTGACATTGCGGTTTATAGGCGATGTCGAAGCGCCGACGGCCGATGAGCTGCTCCATGCGCTCGACCGGGTGCGGCGGCATGAATTCTCCCTTTCGCTGGTCGGTATGGGCTCCTTCGGCTCGAAAAAGCCGCACTCGCTGTGGGCCGGTGTCTCGGCTTCACCCGATCTCATCGCCCTGCAATCGGAAATCGAACGGATTTGCCAGAGGCTGCGGCTGAGGCCCGATCCGCGCAAGTTCACGCCGCACGTTACCCTCGCGCGCCTGCGCGGCGCCCGTGTCGATGATGTGGTTTCTTATCTCTCCGCGCGCAGCAATTTCCACACCGATCCCTTTACCGTATCCCGGTTTGTCGTGCTTTCCTCGCGCGAATCCGTGGGCGGCGGGCCCTATGTGACGGAGGAAATCTATCCTCTGCTCGGCGAAATTACGCCGCAGCCGGCACTGCATGACGCGTCCGGCACGCCCGGCGGGATCCGCCAGCCATAGACCTTTTTGGAGTATCGCGATGTTCCCGCGTTTTATTGCCCTTACCGCCATTTTGGTCGGATTGGCTTCGGCCTCCCATGGCCATGATGCTCGGGACTACCAGCGCGTGGAACCGCTGCTCGATACCAAGACGACCGTGCTCGACCAGCCGCTTGCCTATCCGCAGCACGGCGACGCAAAAATACAATCGGCCATTGTCACCCTGTTGCCGGGCGAGGAAACCGGCACGCATTCGCACCCCTATCCGACCTATGGGTACATTCTGAGCGGCGAGCTGACCGTTGCCTATCCGGGCGGCATCGAGAAAGTCTACAGGCAGGGGGAAGCCGTCATGGATGCCGTGAACGAGCCGCATAATGGCCGCAACGACGGCTCGGTGCCGGTGCGCGTCCTCGTGGTGTTCATGGGCGTCGACGGCGAGGCCAATACGCACTTTCCGGACAAGGATTAACCGAGCCGCTTCAGGATTGACGAACACCCGTTCTCGAGCATCCGGTAGACGGTCTCGAACCCGTCCGCACCGCCATAATAGGGATCGGGAACATCGATCGGCTCGTCGAGCGCAAATTCCATGAAACGATGGGCCCCTGAGACGAACGGGTCCGGCGACCGCGATTTCAATGTCTCGAGGTTCGATGCGTCCATCGCCAGGATGAGGTCGAAGCGCTCGAAATCCGAAACCGCGAATTGCCGGGCGCGCTGGCCTGAAATGTCAACGCCATGCTCCGCGGCCTTCGCGACGGCGCGCGGATCCGGCGGATCACCCACATGCCATGCGCCCGTTCCCGCCGAGTCGATTGTCATTGTCCGGTCCAGCCCCGTTTGCTGCGCCAAAGACCGGAAAACGCCCTCGGCCATGGGCGAGCGACAGATATTGCCGAGGCAAACGAACAGGATGGACGATGTCTTGCCGACCGTTGTCGGTGGGGCCATAATTTCCCTCCGGGAGAAGTGACAATGAAAGCTATAGAGATCGATGCGACCGAGGCAAGGGAGCGTCTCAAGGAGTTGGGCGAGGGCTGGGCCATCAGCGAGGACGGCAAGTCCCTGCAGCGCGATTTCAAGTTCCGCAATTTCAACGAGGCGTTCGGCTTCATGGCGCGCAGCGCCCTGTCGGCGGAAAAGCTCAATCACCATCCCGACTGGTTCAATTGCTGGAACCGCGTGAATGTCAAGCTGACCACCCATGACAAGGGTGGCCTGACGGACCTGGATTTCCGGCTCGCCAAGGCCATGAACCGGGCATCTGCAGGCCTTTAGCGTGGCGGTGCAAAGCCGGCCGAACTTGAACAATCGCGTTCCGGCAACCATATTTCGGTTCTGACAGTCGCATCTGGAGGAGCGGCCATGGACGACGTCAAAATAGGCGAAATTCTGGAACCGGGCGACGAGGATACCCGGCAAGGGCGCGAGCGTCGCGTTCGCGACAAATTCTGGGCAACGGCGCGCCGCGCCGCGCGTCAGGTTCCTTTCATGGAGGACGTGGTTGCCGCCTATTACTGCGCTTTCGACCTCAACACCCCGCACCGCGTCCGCGGCATACTGCTGGCGGCCCTGGCCTATTTCGTATTGCCGCTGGACGGGCTTCCCGACTTTCTGGCCTTTGTAGGCTTCTCCGACGATGTCGCGGTTCTTGCCGCGGCGCTTGCCGCGATTCGCGCGCACATCACCCCGGCGCACTATGCCGCTGCGAGGGCCGCGCTTACCGAGGAGGGGGCCGGCGCAGCGTCCGAGGACTGAGTTTTCGCGGCATGGAGGCGATTTTCATCCGTTCGGTATATGCCGTATAGATCGGTCTGGGCTGCAGGATACCGCAACAAATCGGCCCTGCGCCTTGCAAAACTGGGCGTTTCGGCAATATTCGGTTCCTGCGTTGACGGTTTGGTAACCCAAATTTGCGCAAATTGAGTCAAATTGTTGCCAAACCAGCGTGTTCAAGGCATGGCCTTCTTTGAAGGCAGTGAAGACAACCGGTAGGTCTATTATGGTTTTGAAGAAATTCGTGCCCGCACTCGTTCTGTCGATCGTGATGGCCGGTGCCGCCATGGCGCAGTCGCCGACCCGCATCAGCCAGTTCAATGCCTGGGGCGCCTATTCCTACAACGCTCCGAACGGCAAGGTTTGCTACATCTTGTCATTGCCGACCCGCAAGGAGCCGAGCAATGTCAATCATGGCGATATCTTCTTCCTGATCTCGCAGCGCCCGGGCCAGAACATCAGCTATGAGCCGCAGGCGATGATGGGCTATCCGCTGAAAGAACAGTCGAAGGTCACCGTCACTGTCGACGGCAAGAACTACGTACTGTTCACAAAGGGCGATTCGGCCTGGGTCGAAAATGCCGCCGAGGAGCCGGCACTTGTCGCGGCCATGCGCGCCGGATCGACGATGACCGTCAAGGCAACGTCCCGCCGCGGCACCAACACGACATACACCTTCTCGCTCTCCGGCGTCACCGCGGCGCTCAACGAGATCCAGAACTGCCAGTAATCCTGGTTTCAGATCGTTGCATGATGGGCCGGCTTTGCGCCGGCCTTTTGCCGTTGTAGGTTAGCGAAAACAGGGTGACGCGCTTCTCATTAGGTGATAGGAGCGGCGCGCTGGAAACACACAAGAACCGCAAATGCCTGTAACCATCGATCTCAAGGACGCCGAGACCCGCGATGCGCTTGCCGCGCGTGCTGTATCCCGCGCGCCCGGTGAAAAGCCGTCGCTGATCGGCATGAGCCGGGAGGAAATGGGCGAGGCGTTGGGCGAAGCCGGCGTCAAGGACCGCCAGATCAAGATGCGCGTCCAGCAGTTGTGGCACTGGCTTTACGTGCGCGGCGTCTCGGATTTCGCACAGATGCTGAACGTATCGAAGGATCTGCGGGCAACCCTTGACGAGCGCTACACGATCGCCCGGCCGGAAATCGTCGATGAGCAGATCTCCGCCGACGGTACGCGCAAATGGCTGCTGCGCTTTCCTCCGCGCGGCGCCGGCAAGCCGGTCGAGATCGAAACCGTCTATATCCCCGAGGAAGGCCGCGGCACACTGTGCATATCGAGCCAGGTCGGCTGCACGCTCACCTGCTCCTTCTGCCACACCGGCACACAAAAGCTGGTGCGCAACCTCACCGCCGAGGAAATCCTGTCGCAGCTCCTGCTGGCCCGCGATCGGCTTGGAGATTTTCCGGACAAGGACACGCCGCAGGGCGCCATCGTTCCCGGTGAGGGCCGCAAGGTCTCCAACATCGTCATGATGGGCATGGGCGAGCCGCTTTACAATTTCGACAATGTCAAGAAAGCGCTGCTCATCGCCTCGGACAATGAGGGCCTGTCACTGTCGAGACGGCGCATAACGCTGTCGACATCGGGCGTCGTGCCGGAAATCTATCGCACCGGCGAGGAAATCGGCGTCATGCTGGCGATTTCGCTGCACGCCGTGCGCGACGAACTGCGGAACGAGCTCGTGCCGATCAACAAGAAATATCCGATCGAGACGCTGATGCAGGCATGCCGCGACTATCCGGGCCTGTCCAATGCAAGGCGCATCACCTTCGAATATGTCATGCTCAAGGGGGTCAATGACAGCCTCGAGGATGCCCGCGATCTCGTGCGCCTGCTGAAGGGTATTCCGGCCAAGATCAATCTCATTCCGTTCAACCCGTGGCCGGGCAGTGCCTACGAGTGCTCCGACTGGGAGCAGATCGAGGTCTTTGCCGATTTCATCAATCAGGCCGGCTATGCCTCGCCGATCAGAACCCCGCGCGGTCGCGATATCCTGGCCGCCTGCGGACAGCTCAAATCGGAATCGGAACGGCTTCGCAAGTCCGAACGGCTGGCGCTCGAAGCCATGATGATCGCAGGCCACGGCGAGGCCTGAGCCTTGGACCGTTATATCGGCTTCATCATCCGGCTCTGCGCGATCACCGCCGGCTTCATCGCCGCCGCCATCGTCGCCGGCACATCGCTTGCCCTTTTGACCCGCATCGTCACAATCCAGGAAGCCGGGCAGATTTCCGATGCCGGCTTCGGCGCCGGGCTTGCCGTGGCGGCATTCGCCCTCGCCAGCCTGACCGGCTACGTGGCATTCATCCCCTCTGTGGTCATCATCCTCTACAGCGAGTTTGCCAGGCGGCGCGACTGGCTCTTCTACGCGTTGTGCGGCGGCGCGATCGCCGCGGTTGCACCGTTGATTATGATCCTGATCGACAGCGGTACACGCACGGGCGGCAGCCAGTTCTTTTTCATGAGTATTGCCGCCGGAATGCTCGGCGGTATCGCCTACTGGATGGTGGCCGGCCGAAAGGCCGGCAACTGGCTTCCGAAACAGTTTTAGTGCGTATGCCCGTCAGTGCCGGACATACCAGTCATCCACGTTGGACCACTGCGTAAGTGTCCTGGTAAATCCGTTCGATGTTAAGAGCTCCCGGATCTTCTCCCGCTGCGGCATGAAATTGTGCTCGCACGTAATGACCCGCACGTCATGGCGGTCGAAATCAAAAGCGTCCAGGATCGCGAATTCGCTGCCTTCCGTATCGATCGAAAGGTAATCGATGCACCGGGGTGCGTCGTGCTGCTCCAGAAGATCGTTCAGTGAAACGGTCTCGACATTGTAGCGCGACCCCTCGCGCCGGACCGCCGCATGCATGTCCGCATCGACAAATCCGGTAAGCGTGGAATATTCCGCTTCCTCCGGCTCGCAGAATTCGAGCTCCAGGCCGGAACGGTCCCAGACGCAGCGCCGGTCAATGGCGCAATTCCGGTTCCTGTGCAGCGCCTCATGCCAGCTCCGCGCGGGCTCGGCAAGGATGCCGCGCCAGCCATAACGGGTCTCCAGCAGATACGTGTTGCTTATCTCGATACCGTCTGTCGCGCCGAATTCGACAAAATAACCCCCACGTTTCATGTTCAGTTCCGCCAGCACAAACAGATCCTGCAAATACTGGGATCGGGAGTGTTGAACGTCACTGACCGCCTCGGAGACATGACGGTGAATGTACCGGGTGGCAAACGCACCTTGGGCGCCGTTGTGGCTGTTCAGTGCCGAAAAAATGGCGCTGGCGTCTCTGGCGCTGGCGCCAAAATTGGCGATCGCCCGTTGCAGGGCCCTTATTTTCGTGCTCAGTCGGCTCAATTCGGCAATCCTGGTTGGCCGCCGTCGCCTCTATTTGCCTTCAGTCAGCAAAATGCGCACAGCGAAGACGGAAAAGACGCTGGCAAAAATATAGTCAAGCGACCGCATGATTCTTCGATTGCCCTTCAGCCAGCTTGAAAGCCTGTCCGCCGTGAAAATCATGCCGATCAGGATCGGAAAAGAAATGGCGTTGAAGAGCAGCCCGAGAAAGATCAGCTTGCCGCGTATATCGGGGTCGGCCGCCGAAACGAATTGCGGCAGGAACGTCATGAAGAAGATGATGATCTTGGGGTTCAACAAGTTAACCGCCAGCCCGTGGCTCCAGCTTGCAAGCAGCGGGCGCCGTCGCGGCGCCGTCTCGTTGAGCCGGAAGGTGGCGCCCTGCCTCAGGGCCTGCACCGCAAGCCAGAAGAGATAGGCGGCACCGCCGGTCTTCAGGATGGCAAAGGCGGTCGGCGAGGCGACGACAAGCGCGGAAACGCCGAACGCGACGAGTACCGTGTGCACCACGACACCGGTCATGGTGCCGGTTATGACGGCAATGGCCGCCGCCCGGCCCTCCGACAGCGCACGTCCCAGAAAAAGCGTCATATCGGGACCCGGCGTGATGGCGAGCACAAGGCCGGCGACGGAAAAGGCGAGAAGCACGGGAAGGTCTGGAATGAAATTCATAGCGCGCTGATCGCCTTATGTCCGATTGATTGCGGCCGGCACACGCTGTAAAGAGGCGCTGGCGGGCCTCGCGATCATAGCGGAACGGCACGCCGTTTCCAGCAACAATTCCAGCGGAACGGGAATCAGCCCGGCCGCAAATATGACGGACAAAATCATGAGCGCTCCGAAAGATGTGAAAAAGGTCGTCCTCGCCTATTCCGGCGGTCTGGACACATCCATCATTCTAAAATGGCTGCAGACCGAGCTGAATGCCGAGGTCGTTACCTTCACCGCCGATCTCGGCCAGGGCGACGAGCTGGAGCCGGCGCGCAAGAAAGCCGAAATGCTGGGCATCCGGGAGATCTATATCGAGGATCTGCGCGAGGAGTTCATGGCGGATTTCGTCTTCCCGATGTTCCGCGCGAACACCGTCTATGAGGGCGTCTACCTGCTCGGCACGTCGATCGCACGGCCGCTGATCTCCAAGCGGCTGATCGAGATCGCCCGCGAGACAGGCGCCGATGCGATCGCGCACGGCGCCACCGGCAAGGGCAACGACCAGGTGCGTTTCGAACTGTCCGCCTATGCGCTTAACCCGGATATCAAGATCATCGCGCCCTGGCGCGACTGGACACTCAAATCGCGGACCGAACTGATCGATTTCGCCGAAAAGCATCAGATCCCGATCCCCAAGGACAAGCGCGGCGAGGCGCCGTTCTCGGTGGACGCCAACATGCTGCACTCGTCATCGGAGGGCAAGGTGCTGGAAGACCCGTGGCAAGAGCCGCCGGCCTATGTCTATCAGCGCACGATCTCGCCGGAAGAAGCACCGGACACACCGACGAACATCGAGATCGAGTTCGAAAAGGGCGACGCGGTTGCCCTTGACGGCGAGCGCCTGTCGCCGGCGACCCTGTTCGCAAAGCTGAACGACTACGGCCGCGACAATGGCATCGGCCGCCTCGACCTGGTTGAGAACCGTTTCGTCGGCATGAAGTCGCGCGGGGTCTACGAAACGCCGGGCGGAACCATCCTCCTGGCCGCGCACCGCGCCATGGAATCGATCACGCTCGACCGCGGCGCCGCCCATCTGAAGGACGAATTGATGCCGCGCTATGCGGAACTGATCTACAACGGCTTCTGGTTCTCGCCCGAGCGCGAAATGC
Organism: Allohoeflea poritis; assembly: GCF_027889715.1. Taxonomy (GTDB): domain Bacteria; phylum Pseudomonadota; class Alphaproteobacteria; order Rhizobiales; family Rhizobiaceae; genus Hoeflea_A; species Hoeflea_A poritis. The sequence continues at coordinate 371,863 of NZ_JAPJZH010000004.1, read as the reverse complement.
TGCAGGCGGCCATCGATCACAGCCAGCAGGATGTCGAGGGCAAAGTGCGCCTCAAGCTCTACAAAGGCAATGTGATCGTCACCGGCCGTGAATCGGAAAAAACGCTCTATTCTGATCAGCTCGTCACTTTCGAGGACGATCAGGGCGCCTATGATCAGAAGGACGCCGCCGGTTTCATCAAGCTCAATGCGCTGCGCCTGCGCACATTGGCGGCGCGCGGAAAATAACCGGCCGCCATTGCCCGACAGCAACGCCTCGGCAAACCCGCCGACCGGCCGGACCCTTGTATCCCGTCCGGCCGCCGCCTACATGCGTTGGCACTGTAAAATTAGGGGACCGCTGTGATGGCTGAAATCAACGCACGTGTCTTCGAGTGGAACGGGCCTCTCGGTCTGCCCGATTTCGCCGGCATCAATGATGACGATCTGGCGGACGCTTTCGAAGAAGCGCTCAAGCGCCACCGGTCGGAAATCGAGGCCATCGCTGCAAATCCGGAGCCCGCCGATTACGCCAACACGATTGTGGCGCTGGAAATCGCGGGGCAGGCGCTCAATCGTGTTTCGGCGCTTTTCTGGAACCGGGCCGGCGCCGACAGCAACGAAACGATCCAGGCGCTGGAACGGGAAATCGCGCCGAAGCTCGCCCGACACTATTCGGCGATCGCCATGAATGCGGGGCTATTTGCCCGCATCGACGCGCTTTGGCATGCACGCGATGCAAACAATGCCGGTTCCGAGGCGGCGCGCGTCCTTGAAAGGCACTGGAAGAATTTCGTCCGCGCCGGTGCGCGGCTGAACGAGGCCGATCAGGCCCGCCTCGCCGCCATCAACGAGGAACTGGCCGGCCTCGGCGCACGGTTCAGCCAGAATGTGCTTGCCGACGAGAAAGGCTGGTTCCTTGGCCTTTCATCGCAAGAGGATCTTGCCGGACTGCCGGACTTCCTGCGCGACGCCATGGCGGCCGCCGCGGCGGAACGCGACATGGCGGAACCCTACGCGGTGACCCTGTCGCGCTCGATCATCGAACCGTTCCTGACATTTTCCGAGCGCCGCGACCTGCGCGAACAGGCGTTTTCCGCCTGGATCTCGCGCGGCGACAATGGCGGCGAGACGGACAATGCGGCCAATGTCGCCCGCATCCTTGCCCTCCGCGACGAAAAGTCGAAACTGCTTGGATATGGCAGCTTTGCCGAGCTCAAGCTCGACGACACCATGGCCAAGACCCCCGACGCGGTGACCACTCTGCTGATGAAAGTCTGGGACCGCGCTCTCCTGCGGGCCCGCAAGGAAGAGGACGAGATCGCCGCGCTGATCGCCGAAGAGGGCCGCAACCACCCGGTGGCGCCCTGGGACTGGCGTCACTACGCCGAAAAACTGCGCACCCGCAAATTCGACTTCTCCGAAGCCGAACTGAAACCCTACCTGCAGCTCGAAAAGATCATAGAAGCCGCATTCGAGGTGGCAAACCGGCTGTTCGGCATCAGCGCCGTCGCGCGGCCGGATATCAGCGCGTATCATCCGGATGTGCGCGTCTACGAGATACGCGATGCCGGCGACAACACGAAAGGCCTGTTCCTCGGCGACTATTTCGCCCGGCCCAGCAAGCGCTCCGGCGCATGGATGAGCGGTTTCCGCTCGCAGCACCGGCTGGACGGCGGACAGATACCGATCGTCTACAACGTGATGAACTTCGCCAGGCCGCCGGCCAGCAAACCGGCGCTTTTGTCGCTCGACGATGCGCGGACCCTGTTCCACGAATTCGGTCACGCGCTGCACGGCCTGCTGTCGGATGTCGATCACCCGTCGGTCTCGGGCACATCCGTTTCGCGCGATTTCGTCGAACTGCCTTCGCAGCTCTTCGAGCACTGGCTGACGGTTCCGGAAATTCTGCGCCGTTTCGCGGTCCATCACGAGACCGATGCGGCGATCCCCCGGGACCTTCTCGACAAGGTGCTGGCGGCGCAGAAATTCAACGGCGGCTTCGCGGCGATCGAATATACCGCTTCGGCGCTGGTCGACATGGCCTTCCACACCGCCGGCCGGGTTGACGATCCCCTGGATTTCGAGGCCGAGACCCTCAACAGTCTCGGAATGCCGAAGGCCATCGTCATGCGGCACCGAACACCGCATTTTCTGCATGTCTTTTCCGGTGACGGCTACTCGGCCGGCTATTATTCCTACATGTGGTCCGAGGTCCTCGACGCCGATGCCTTCAGCGCCTTCGAGGAAACCGGCGACGTCTTCGACGACGGCACCGCATGGCGGCTGCACCGGCACATCTACGCCGCCGGTGGCAGCGTCGATCCGGAGGAGGCCTACAAGGCATTCCGTGGAAAAATGCCCGATACCGGTCCGATGCTGAAAAAGAAGGGGCTGGAGACCGCGGCCTCCAGCACCTGAAACAGATCGGTCAGCGCTCGAACTTCGCGTTCACCCCACAACTCACACGCTTGTGCCGCCGACGGGATCGGCCCCTCCAGCTTGAATCTTGACTGAAAAAGACATATGTTCCTTGTATATGTTGAGGAAAGCACATGAACGGAACTGCCCGAAAAGTCGCCCTGTTTCGCAACAACCGCAATCAGGCCGTTCGGATTCCAAAGGACCTGGAACTGCCTGGTGAAGAAGCCATCATCCGCAAGGAGGGCCAAAAACTCATCCTCGAGCCCGCCTCGACAGCCTCTTTGACAGGGCTTCTCAAAACGCTTGACCCGCTTGACGAAGGCTTACCCGCTATCGACGATCCCCGACCGGAAGGCGTCGACATCTAAGTGACATCTTACCTTCTGGACACCAACATACTTTCAGATCTGATCAGGAACCCGCAAGGGTCGGTACTGAGACACATCGAGGCCGTTGGTGAGGAAGCGATCGCCACGAACATCATCGTGGCCGCCGAACTGCGTTTTGGTGCGGCCAAAAAGGGCTCTGCGGCCCTGAAGGAGCGGGTCGACACGATCCTTTCCCGGCTGAACATCCTGCCCCTGGAGGAAGGGTTTGATGAGGTCTATGGGGAACTCCGTGCCGATCTTGAAATGAGGGGCACCCCGATCGGGGCCAATGATCTCCTGATCGCCGCACATGTTCGCCATCTCTGCGTCGAGCGCGATTGGGTGCTCGTAACCGCCAACCAGAAAGAGTTTGGCCGCGTCGACAGCCTGGTTCTGGAGAACTGGCTCAAGTGATGGGCTCGGTCATGTGCGCCCGCTATACGCGATAGCGGGCGCAGAAACTCTTGGAAAGATCACAAGTCCCAGGCCTCCAGCCCGTGACAGATCCGGTTCAGAATTCAGCCCAGCTTTCTTCGGCCTGAACGGTACCGCCGCCAGCAACACGCAACTTCGTTTGCCGCGAGGGAGCCGCTTCGGGCGCGGGCCTTTCATGACGGTCGCGCGTCACAACCTGTTGCGTCGTCCCGAGATTGAAGCGGCCAAGCATGGCCGACAGCGACAATGCATCCTTCTCCAGTTCATGGCTGACCGCTGTCGATTCCTCAACCATGGCCGCATTTTGCTGTGTGCCGGTATCGATTGAGGCAACCGCCTGATTGATTTCCTGAAGGCCGGAAGACTGCTCGCGGGCGATCTTGACGATCGTCGCGACATGCCCGTCGATCTCCTGTATCTGCGCGGCGATGGCGGTCAATGCTTCTCCGGCTTCGTTCACCAGCACCACGCCTGTCTTGACCTGCTCGCCTGACAGGGTGATGAGCTGCTTGATCTCCCTGGCCGCCGTTGCGGAACGCTGGGCAAGTTCACGCACTTCCTGCGCGACGACGGCAAACCCCCTGCCTGCCTCGCCCGCCCGGGCCGCTTCCACGCCCGCATTCAGCGCCAGGAGGTTGGTCTGGAAAGCAATGTCGTCGATGACACCGATAATGTCCGCGATGCGGCCGGAAGAGTTTTCTATCTCGGCCATCGCCGACACGGAATTATCGACGATAACCCCCGATTCCTCCGCCGAGGACCGCGTTTTCTCGACAAGCGCCCTTGCCTCTTCCGCCCGCGCCTCGGTCGATTTCACGGTCGCGGTGATTTCCTCCACCGCAGCGGCCGTCTCTTCGACGGACGCTGCTTGCTGCTCCGTGCGTTGCGACAGGGAATCCGATGACAGCCGGACTTCGTTGGAACTGTTCATGATCGACTCCGCATCGGTTCCGACCTGCTGCAGAGCCGTCATGAGCGCCTCCATCGAGATGTTGAAATCGCCCTTCAGCGTGTCGTATGCGGGTGGCACGCCGTCGGCGATTCGGTAGGACAGATCCTTCGCGGCAAGGCTCTCAAGCGCCTTGCCGAAGACACTGCACACCAGTTGCCGCTCCCCGTCAATCGCCTCGGCCTGCGCGTTCAGCTTTTCCTCTTCGCCAACCCTGGCGATGACGGAAAGGGTCAGATCCATGTCAAGGAAAACCGCCTTGACAAGACTGACGACCGCCTGGCGAAAGTCCTCGACGCCGGTCTTTCGCAAACCCGCAAGGCCACGCGGCCAGTAGGTATCGACGGCGTCCGACAGCAGCGCTTCGGTGACGATGGCATAGGCACCGACATACCATTTCGGATCAAGCCCGATCCGCGCATGCGCGGCTCCGATGCGTTCGACCTGAGACAGATAGGCATCGTCGAAGCAGCCGCTGGATATCCTCGACCAGTGTTCCGCCTGCGCCGACCGCGCATGAGCCATATGCGCTTCCGATGAGAAGAACGCACCGATCTCCGGCGTTTCACGGATTTTCCCGTACAACCGGTCGAGACCGGCTGGTAAAGCGCGCTCAATGACAGGTCCCATCTCCCTGATGCGCTCTATACTGCCGTCATCCAGCCCCATGAAATCCATGCGCGCCGCGATTTCCGATGTGTTTGTTGTATCCTGCATAATAAAGACCCCCGTTTTTGCCGGGGAGGCACAGCTGGCGACAGCGATCAGGAGGCAAACCGGTGACCGGAGACAGCCTCGAACATTTCGGATTGCAGAATGTCGCTGCGGTGCACTCCCCGCCACACTCATGGCAGAGGCGCGCCGTCATCGTCATGGGTTCAGCGAGCCGGAAAAGATATCGGATCATTCCGATATGTCTGGAAAAATAGTTGCAGTTCGTATTCTGAACCACAATCGTTACGTGTCTGTGTCTATTGCCGTCCGCCAGGCCATATCCGCTGCGACATATGGACGCCTGCCCGGGCGATCCTCACCGCCCCGGCCCGTCATGTCCCAGCCCCTTTCGCGCACGCACAAAACCCTGTATGAGCGCAGCAACAGAAAATGGCCGCGCCCGAATCCAGCATTGCGGGCGGCGAACTTCCGGGTAAACCACATGTCCCTGCGCAATATTGCGATTATCGCCCATGTCGACCATGGGAAAACGACGCTTGTCGACGAACTGCTCAAGCAATCCGGCGCATTCCGCGAAAACCAGCGGGTTGCCGAACGCATCATGGATTCCAACGAGCTTGAAAAAGAGCGCGGCATCACCATTCTCGCCAAGGCCACCTCGGTGGTCTGGAACGACGTGCGCATCAACATCGTCGATACGCCCGGCCACGCCGATTTCGGCGGTGAGGTCGAGCGCATTCTCAACATGGTGGACGGCGCGATCGTGCTCGTCGATGCGGCCGAGGGTCCGATGCCGCAGACGAAGTTCGTTGTCGGCAAGGCGCTGAAAGTCGGCCTGAGGCCGATCGTGGCGGTCAACAAGATCGACCGGCCGGACGCCCGCGCCGAGGAGGTGATCAACGAAGTGTTCGACCTGTTCGCGGCCCTCGATGCGGACGACGAACAGCTCGATTTCCCGATCCTTTATGGTTCTGGCCGCGACGGCTGGATGAATTACGACCCCGAAGGCCCGAAGGACACAGGCCTCGCACCGCTGTTCGATCTGGTCCTCAGCCACGTGCCGGAACCCGGCGTCGGCGAAGGCGATTTCCGGATGATCGGCACGATCCTTGAGGCAAACCCGTTTCTCGGCCGCATTATCACGGGCCGCATCCATTCCGGCAGCCTCAAGCCCAACCAGGCGATCAAGGTGATGGACCGGAACGGCGGCCTGCTGGAGCAGGGACGGGTCTCGAAGATCCTCGCGTTTCGCGGCATCGAGCGCCAGCCGATCGACGAAGGCCGCGCCGGCGATATTGTCGCCATTGCCGGCCTGTCGAAGGGAACGGTCGCCGATACCTTCTGCGCGCCGGAGGTGGATACGCCGCTGGAGGCGCAGCCGATCGATCCGCCGACGGTCACCATGTCCTTCATCGTCAACGATTCACCGCTCGCCGGAACCGAGGGCGACAAGGTCACCAGCCGGGTGATCCGCGACCGGCTCCTCAAGGAAGCCGAGGGCAATGTGGCATTGAAGATCGAGGAATCGGACGACAAGGATTCCTTCCACGTCTCCGGGCGCGGCGAACTGCAGCTTGCGGTCCTTATTGAAACCATGCGCCGTGAAGGCTTTGAACTCGCCGTCTCGCGGCCGCGCGTGGTCATGCGCAAGGACGCGGACGGAACGCTGCTCGAGCCCGTCGAGGAAGTCGTTATCGACGTCGATGACGAACATTCCGGCGTCGTCGTGCAGAAGATGTCGGAGCGCAAGGCGGAGATGATCGAACTGCGCCCGTCCGGCGGCAGCCGAGTCCGGCTGGTGTTCCACGCCCCGACCCGCGGCCTGATCGGCTACCAGTCGGAGCTGTTGACCGATACGCGCGGCACGGCGGTCATGAACCGGCTGTTCCACGGCTACCAGCCCTACAAGGGCGAGATCGGCGGCCGCACCAACGGCGTGCTGCTCGCCAATGAGCCGGGCGAAGCGGTTGCCTATGCGCTGTTCAACCTGGAGGACCGCGGTCCGATGGTCATCGATGCGGGCGAGAAGGTCTATGAAGGCATGATCGTCGGTATCCATACCCGTGACAACGACCTTGAGGTCAATGTGCTGAAAGGCAAGAAACTGACCAATATGCGGGCCGCCGGCAAGGACGAGGCGGTGAAGCTGACACCGCCGGTGAAGATGACGCTCGAGCGCGCGCTTTCCTGGATCCAGGACGACGAACTCGTTGAAGTGACGCCGAAATCCATCCGCCTGCGCAAACTCTATCTCGACCCGCACGAACGCAAGCGGTTCGAAAAAACCAGGGCAAATGTTGCCTGAAGTCCATAATCGGGTCCGGGCTGTCCGCTCTGCCCCGTAATGCGCTCTTGCGGGACGGTTTAACAATCCGTTAATCTGCGATTGTACCTGCTGGATTTACCTGTGGGTATGGGGCCGGCATGAGGCACGCGCCCCTTCGCGTATCTTGCCGGAACGGTTAGGATTTCAGTCATGACGACGCTGGTGGTGGATGTAAGACGTGCGGAACCGGATGACGCGGCAGCGATATCCGAGACCCATCGCGCCGCCTGGCAGCACGCCTATGCGGGTCTGATCCCCTTCCGCACGCTGATGTCCATGGTCGAACGTCGCGGGCACAGCTGGTGGCGGCGGGCCATTCGCGGCTCGACCAGCATTCTCGTTCTGGAAGTGGACGGTGCGATCGCCGGCTATGCGACCTTGGGCCTCAACCGGGCCCGCTCCCTGCCGCAGGAGGGCGAAATATACGAATTGTATCTGCGTCCGGAATACCAGGGTATTGGGCTCGGCAGCCGGTTGTTCAGCGAGGCAAGACGCCTGCTCGCTTCGCTTGGATGCAAGGGCATGGTCGTCTGGACACTGGAAGAGAACGACCGGGCCATCAATTTCTACCAGGCGCTGGGCGGCATCGACATCGCCGAAGGATCGGAGACCTTCGACCAGCGCCCGTTGAAGAAGATTGCTTTCGTCTGGCCATAGCGCCCCGTGGCGCCTGGGTCCGGACAATGGCTTGAATGACGGAAACTGCAGCCACGGTTCAAAACCGGCGGCGGCGATGACGGGGGGCATGACCAATTCCTGAGCGACGTGGCTGGCTGACTTTGCCTGGCTGCCGGTTTGTGCACCATTGCCAATGCGTTCCTGTGATGGGAGCGGGTGCTTGATGGGCATGTTCAAACGGCCGGGTGATCTTGTTGGTGGCGGACTTTTGCTGCTCTACACGGCAACCATCTGCGCCGTGGCGCTGGTCTATCCGACCGCGAACTGGGACCTGATCGCCTATGTCGCGACCGTTCTGGAGGGCGACGGCCTGCTCGGGCATGACATGCATGCGCAGACCTATGCCATCATCCGCAACAATGTGAGCGATGGCGAATTCCTGGTGCTCACCGCAGACCGTGCCTACCGCATTGCCCAGCATACCGATCCGGACGCTTTCATTTCCATGCTCGGCTTCTACAGGGTCAAGCTTCTCTACGTCGAATTTGCGCAGTTTCTGACCCAGGCGACGGATCCGGTGACGGCCTTGCGCTGGGTCTCGGCGATTTCCGCCGGGCTTTTCGGGTTGATGGCGCTGTCATGGCTTGCCGGTCAGCGCTGCCTCGCCGTCGCGCCCCTGGCCATCATCGCCATGATGGCGACCGGGTTCGGCGATCTGGCCCGTGTGGCGACGCCGGATCTGTTCTCCTCGGTCTTCCTCGTTGCCGGCGTTCTGCTGTACATCCAGGAACGCGGCCTGAGCGCCGGTATCGCCTTCGTGCTCGCCATCCTCGCCCGGCCGGATCATCTGGCGCTGGTCGGTGTTTTTGCCGTCATGTGCGTGGTGATCAGGCCGGTCAGCAAGGGCGTCATTCTCGGCTTCATTGCAGGTCTCGCAGCCTCGATCGCCATTTCGCGCATGAGCGGACATCCCGGCTGGTGGGTGCAGATGTGGTTCACCAATGTCGAATATGTTCCGACGCTGGAGGGTTTCGACCCTGCGTTTTCAGTGCTCGTCTATGCGAAAATCGTGGTCCAGACGGTTGTGCGCTCCTTGGTCGAGCAGCAATGGCCGGCCGTACTTCTGGCTGAGTTGTTCGTGCTTGCTCTGATGCTGCGCCGCAACTTCGCTTTCGAGCGGCGCGAAACGGTTGCCCTCGCCTCGCTCTTTGTGGCGATACCGGCCAAGTTCATTGTCTTCCCCTACTACGATACGCGTTTTTTCTTCGCCTATCTCGTCGCGATCGCCTTCATCCTAATCACCGTCTACGGCCGGCAGGCATCGCCTGTTTTCTTCTCGGCTCCGCCGCCCGCGCCACAGGAAGAGTAGGCCAGGATCGGGTCGCGCAAAGCCCCGGATCCAAACAATTCTTGCGTCGGCATTGAACCAAAGACATGTTGCGCTGCAGCGCACAAAAGGCTATTTCCGCCGCAGGCAATCGAAAGCAGGATCAGTCATGCGCATAGACGCGATCTCCATCGGCAACAATCCGCCGGATGACGTCAACGTCATCATCGAGGTTCCGCTCGGCGGGCAGCCCATCAAATACGAGATGGACAAGGAGGCCGGCACCCTCGTGGTCGACCGCTTCCTCTACACGCCCATGGCCTATCCCGGCAATTACGGCTTTGTCCCGCACACCCTGTCCGAGGACGGCGATCCGATCGACGTTCTGGTGTGCAACACCCGTCCGCTGATCCCCGGCTGCGTTATCAATGCGCGCCCCATCGGCGTGCTGATCATGGAGGACAATGCCGGCCAGGACGAGAAGATCATCGCCGTTCCGTCCTCCAGCCTGACCAAGCGCTACGAGAAGGTCGCAAATTTCGACGACATGCCCGAAATCACGCTGCAGCAGATCGAGCACTTTTTCGAGCACTACAAGGATCTCGAACCGGGCAAGTGGGTCAAGATCGGCGACTGGCAGGACGTCGACGTCGCCAAGCGCCTGATCGTCGAATCGATCGAGCGCGCCAAGTAGGTCCGCTAACGCCCGGGCCTTTTGAGGAACGGCCAGATGGTGGCGGGATCGACGCGCCGGCCATTTTTATAGGCCTCGATATGGATGTGCGATCGCTGCGATTGTAGCGTGCCGCGTACCATCGCGAAGTCATCGCCTACCGTCGCAAAGATGTCGCCCTCGTCGAGACGATCGCCTGTCTTGACCGAGTAACCTTCCAGATGCGTGAACCACACGACAAGGTCATCGTCGAATTCCAGCACCACCGCCCGCCCCCAGCGCGGGTTGCCCCGAAAGATCTCAGCTGCCTGCTTGACCACCGCCGCTCCCGGAGCGGCGATCGGCGTTCCCTTTTCAGCCCACACATCGACGCCCGTATGCCTGCGCATGTTCTTGCGTTCCACGCCATAGGCCGAGGTGATCCGTCCGCCCGAGATAAACCGGTCCAGCGTATCGACATTACCCGATGCGGTCGCAAGCGCCGTCGTGCTGCCGGCGGCGACCAGCAACCAGGCGGCGCAATGAACCAGCAGGCTGGCCGGTTTGCGCATCCTTTTTTCTGACTTGTTCAGTATGGCGCTGATGCGCATTTTGTCTCTCCTGATCTTGCGTGATGTAAAAAGGGTTGGCGCCTGTGCCGGCTTGGCATCGGAGAAGCTGCGCATGGCGGCGACGAGCGTACGGGCATAAAGCGAACGTTGTTGCTGCGTAGCGCCCAGCAAGGCATCCGCATCGGCGCGCAGCTCGCAGCACTGGCGCCATCGAGCCACGAGGTCGAGCAGGAACGGGTTGAACCAGAACAGGGCAGCCGTCACGGCCAGCACCGTTGTTACGGCCGGATCGCGGCGCCGCAGATGCGCCTCCTCATGGGCGATCACCAACGCCAGTTGCTGAGTGGACCAACGATCCGCCAGAGCATCGGGAATGACGATCCGGGCGCGGCGGCCGCCGACCGCAAATGGCGTTGTTCGGGCAGATGTCCTGCAGACCGGCCATTGCGAACCGCGCCAATCCAGCGCCGCTGCATTCTCCGACAGCGACCGCAGGGCCAGAACAGAGCGGCCAAGCGCCGCCAGCCGGATCCCGACGCCAGCCATATAGATCAAGGCGATGACGTCGCCGAAATGCGGCCCGGCGTGCACGGCATGGACAATGAAACGGTCCATTGACCCGGCAAATGCGCGCAGGCCCTGCTCAGCGCCAACGCTGGCCGGCGACGTGCTTTCGCTTCCGAAGGTCGGCAGGGTCCAGCCGGTAAGAATCAAGGCCGACGGCATGACAATCGCGAAGATCGCCGTCAGCAGCAGGCGCGGTGTTTCAGTCGGCAAACCCATTCGACGAGCCGGCACTACGACCAACAGCCAGACGACGAACCCCCAAAGGAGACTGAATAGCCCGAACTGGATGACTGTCACTTGCTATCCTCCTCGTCGAGAAACCGCTCAAGCTCCTCGAGTTCGGCTTGCGAAAGGATGCGGCTTCCTGTGAAGGAAGAGGTGGGCAGCGGGCCCTCGATCTCGAGCACGGAGCGCGCAAATTGCCGCGTCAGGCCTGCCAGCGTGGCGATCTTGCCGACACCGGCACTGTAGACCTTGACGCCGTGTTGCTCGGTCACGGTCACAAGGCCTTTTTCAATCATCCGCTCAAGGGTCTTGCGTGTCGAGGATAGCGACCAGCCGAGCTCGCCGGCGATTTGTTCATGCAACTCGCGGGCGCTCAGCGCCCGGTTTTTCCAGAGCGCTTTCAGCAACGGCAATTCACTCGGGGAGGGAGGCATGGATATCATCTCCTGTGGCAACCGTCACAAGTACGCGACAACTGTCACATGATGTCAATCCGGTTAAGGCACAACTTTTCTGAACGTCGGTTACATTGAAACTAAGTTGCTGTTATTATGTGGTATTTTTCCAAGCCAGAGAATCCGCTGCCCGCGCCAATCCATCCGGTTCGCCATTGATGTGCAAGGTCTTCAGGCGCGCGGTTTCACCCGAAACAATCCGGATTGCGCTTTTGGGAGTGCCGATTTGCCCGGCAACAAACGCGATCAGCGCCCGGTTGGCCTTGCCCTTTTCCGGCATGGCGCGCACCCGTATTTTGAGATATTTCCGACCGTCTGCACCCGTCTCCACGCCGTCCACCGCATCACGTGCGGCACCCGGTGTCAGGCGTATGACAAGCCGCAGGCCATCCGGTACCGTTTGGCGCCAGCCGGTCAGCTGACCATCGGGTAAATGCTCGTCCACAACAGGCGGCGGATGAAAAAGATGATGAGCAGAAGGATGATCGGGGAAATGTCGAGGCCGCCCAGATCCGGCAGGATCCGCCGGATCGGCCTGAGCGCCGGCTCCGTCGCCTTGTATAAGAACTCGCCGACCATTCCGACGAAGCGGTTGCCCGTATTGACGACATTGAAGGCGTAGAGCCACGAAAAGATCGCACTCAGGATGATGATCCAGGTATAGATGTTCAAGGCGAGGTCGATCGTCTGAAACAGGGCAATCATCGCGGTCTCCAGTCTTTATCTTCCGCTATGTAGCCATTGCGCCGCGTCCCGGCAAGCCCGCGGCGGCGCAAACCCCCTGAATTGCGGGCTATGCAAAATTTGTTAACACCTTATAACGGACGCCATGCCCGTTTCGCCTGACTGTGACCGCCATGCGGCATGACGAATCCGATGCCGCTGAACGCTTTGCGGCATTCCGGCACCGGTCCTTTACCCGCTACTGGATTGCGCGGTTCCTGTCCGCCTTTGGCATGCAGGTGATCAGTGTCGCGGTCGGCTGGCAGATCTATGATCTGACGCGCAACCCGTTTGATCTCGGTCTCATCGGCCTCGTCCAGTTCCTGCCCTCGCTGGTGCTCATTCTGGTTACGGGCGCTGTCGCCGACCGGTTCGGCCGGCGCATGATCATGGGCATCTGCGAGATCGTCGCCCTTTTCGCCGCCGCAGCACTGGTTTTCCTGACCTTGCGCGGATTGACGTCGCCGCTGCCGGTCTTCGCGGTGCTCCTTGTCATCGGCATCACCCGCGCCTTCTTCGCGCCGGCCTCCACATCGCTGGCGCCCAACCTCGTGCCGGAGGAGGACCTCGCCAACGCCATTGCCTGGAACTCGATGTCCTGGCAGGGCGCAACGATCCTCGGGCCGGTGGCCGGCGGCCTGCTTTACGGGATCGGCGCATCGGTGCCCTATTGGACGAGTGTCGTTCTCTTTTTCATCGGCGCCATCCTGATCTTCTCCATTCCAAGGCCCGAACAGCAGCGCGGCGTGCACAACCAGAGCTGGGAAACGCTATCGGCCGGGTTCCGCTACATCTGGCGCGAAAAGATCGTTCTCGGCGCCATCTCGCTCGACATGTTCGCCGTGCTGCTCGGCGGCGCGGTTGCGCTGATGCCGGTCTTTGCCCGCGACATTCTGGATCTCGGGCCCTGGGGGCTCGGCCTGCTGCGCGCGGCACCCGGTGTTGGAGCCGTGGCAATGGCGCTCTATCTCGCGGCGCATCCGTTCCGCAGCAGGGCCGGCGCGACCATGTTCGTTGCCGTCGGGATCTTCGGCGCGGCGACCACCGTCTTCGGCATGTCGACGATCGCCTGGGTTTCGATCGCGGCACTCGCCGTGATGGGCGCGGCGGACATGATTTCGGTCTATGTGCGCCAGACGCTGATCCAGCTCTGGACGCCGGACGCGTTGCGCGGCCGCGTCAGCGCGGTGAACATGGTCTTCATCGGCGCATCGAACGAATTGGGCGAATTTCGCGCCGGCGGCATGGCGGCGTTGATCGGCGCTGTTCCGGCGGTTGTTGTCGGCGGCATCGGCGCGATGGGCATCGCAGGCGTGTGGGCCATCCTGTTCCCGGCCCTGCGCAAAATCCAGAGATTGCGCAAGGTCGATCACGAATCACAGGCCGTTTAGAGCAACGGCCTCTGGCCGGTTCTTCTCGCCCGGAATCTCGCGCCCGAAGACACGTTCCAGGAACTCGGCCAGCCAGTATCGGAGCCTTGCGTCATGAACGAGACGGCCATTGAGATGGTCCCGTCCTGCCTGCGCGCCCGGCATGTCGAAACGGTGCGCGCCGCGCACCACCCAGCGATGCATCATCACCTGTGTCAGTTCGGCGTGGAATTGGATGCCCCAGGCATTTTCGCCATAGCGGAACGCCTGGTTCTCATAGTGATCGGCCGTCGCCAGCAGTTCGGCGCCCTGCGGCAGGCTGAAACCCTCGCGGTGGAAATGATAGACAATGTCGGGCCATGCCATGAGCGCCTCGCCCGCCGGGGTCGCCCGCATCGGATACCAGCCGATTTCCGTGAGGCCATCGGGATGCGCCGCGACGGTACCGCCGAGATGGCGGACCAGCATCTGGGCCCCAAGGCAAATTCCGAGATAAGGCTTGTTCTCGGCCAATGGCACCGCATGCCAGTCAATCTCGTTGCGCACGAAATCGTCTTCGTCATTGGCGCTCATCGGGCCGCCGAAAATCACCGCGCCGGCATGTTCGGCGAGTGTTTCAGGCAGCGGATCGCCAAGCACATGGCGGCGGATGTCCAGCTCGAACCCGGCCCTTTCCAGCATCTGCCCGACACGGCCGGGGCTGGACCCCTCCTGGTGCAGAACGATGAGAATTCGGTTCGGACCCTGACCTTCCTTTCCCGGATCATGAAGCATCAGGAACCGTCTCCGGAACCGAGCCGGGCGGCAACCCGCTGGCGCATGAGGACGCGGTCACGGTCGGACACGCCCAGAAGTTCGGCGACACGCCACACAACATTGTCCTCAAGCTCATGCCGGACACCGTCGGCATAGACGAGTTCCCACAAAAGCTCGATGAAGTTGACCCGCTGCTCTGCGTCGAGCGAGCGCTTCAGGACACTGGTGAAGGCGTAGAAATCGACCGACTCATCCTCGGCCTGCTTGCCCGCATCGACCAGTTTCTTCAGCTCGTCCTTGTGCACCCCATATTGCCGCTCGAGGAGCTGCTGCAGCTTTTCCCGCTCGACGGGCTCGGAAACACCGTCGGCATCGATGACATGAAAAAACAGCGCGGCCGCCGCGACGCGCGGATCGTCGCGCGCCAGCTCCGGCTTTTCCTCGCCGCCCAGCGACTGAATGAATTTCTGGAACTGATCAAACATGACTAGAGCAAATACCATCGCCGCGGCGCGCATGCAAAACAAACGCCGCACCGCGAACCTTGAAATGCTTCGGCCGGGTCAGAACAGGCGGAACCGGGACTTCGGCTCCTCCTCCTTTGCGCCCTCCTTGACGCCGGGATCATCCGGTGGCTTGGCAAGGAACGCTGCCTCGCGCGCCTTGTCCTTGTCCATACCGACGGCGTCGGTGACAATGTGGGTCTCGCCTTCGGCCGCCGCCTTCTCGACCGCGGGTTCCTTCTCCGCGCTTTCGATTTCGTCAGGTTTTCCGGTCGCCCCTGCGGCCGGCTCCTTCTGCTCGGGCTGGCCCTTCGGCTGATCGGGTTCCGGCTCCTCGGCCCTCGATTCCGGTGCCTTTGCCTCCGTCGTCTCGATCACCTCGGCGTCAATAACCTCTGGCGCTGGCTGCGCCGGCTCTTCCGGCTTTTCGTCCACCATTTCCCCGGATTGCGCTTCGGGCATCTGCGCCACCTCCGCAACCTCGGTCTCCTCTGCCTTGGCGTCCGGTTCCGCATGCGGCGCCGGTTCCACATCGATTACCGGTTCGCTCACGGCCGGCTCTTCTTCGATCCGAACCGCCTGTACGGCCACCGGCGGCAGTGATTTCAGGGCCTGTTCCACATGATCGCGCGAAGCATCCGCATCCTCGACGGGGCCGGCGATCTGCTCGACGGGCACCTTCCATTCGAATGCGTCCAGCTTGCCGGTCACCGGCGAGACGGGCGCCCAGTGATCGGCGACCACACCGTCCGCCGTCCAGGCCGCATCGCGCGGCGCGCGGACGGCCTGGGCGAGCCAGTGGCGCACACGTCCCTGATCGCCGGTCTCGGCTTCCTCGATATCGGCAAGCAGAAGGAATATGCCCTCGCTCGCGCGCACCCGCACGGCAGCTTCGGCCTTCTCGCGCGCCAGCTTGAATTCCTGCGCATCCAGCGCCGCCCGGGCGACGGCATAGAGCGACTCCACGTGGTTGCGCTTCAGGCTTTCGAGCTTCTGTGCCCGTTTCAGCCGGTCATGGGTGGAATCACCCGGCCGTGCCCGAATGAAGGTATCCGCCACATCCGGATGCGGAGCGTTGCGCCACATCTTTTCAAGAATGCGCGAGCCCTTGCGCAGGCTGTTTTCCCGGTAGAGCGCCTGGGCGGCGATCAGCGCCGCCGGCACCAGGTCGGGCGCCAGCCGGTTCGCTTCGACACCGTCGCTGCGGGAACCCGCGACGTCACCCTGCTCCAGCCTGTCCATCGCCCTCGCGGTCAGAAGCACCGCCTTCTTGCGGTCCGCCGAAGCCTTGTCGAGCACCCGGGCGGCACGCTGCTTCTCCAGCAGCCGGATGGCATCGTCCCAGGCACCTTCGGCCGAACGGAACCCGAGCGCGGCCTCGGCGGCCCAGGGCAGATGCGGCGCCTTTTCCGCTGCCTCTTCCGCATAATGGCGCGCGGCTTCATTGGCTCCCAGCCTGCGGGCCTCGAGATAAAGTCCGCGCAACCCCAGCTCCCTGGTCTCGGGGTCCTCGACCATCATCTCGAATTTCGTTCGGGCGTCGTCGTTCTTGCCTTCGATCAGCGCCGTCTGCGCATCGAGCAGATGAATCAGCGGCTCCTGATCGGAACTCAGCAGCCCCATCGTCCGCTGGGTCATCTTGCGCGCGGTCGCCGCATCCCCGGCGCCGGCGGCGATCAGCCCCGTCGAAAGCGCCTGGTAGCCGCGGTCGCGCTTGCGTGCGCGGAAATAGCGCGAGACGAGGTGCGGCGAAGCGATGATGCTTCGCAGAAGCCACCAGCCGATCATGATGGCCGCAATGAGGACAACGACCGCCGTGACCGCGACCATCAGGGACATCTCGATGCGTTGGCCCTGCCAGGTGATCACCAGGTCTCCAGGCCGATCGGCGAGCCAGGCAAAACCGAAGCCGAGCACCAGCACGATGGCGATGTAGATTAACAAGCGGATCATTCGGATTGGCCCCCGGTCTGCGTTGTGCCGGCGGCATTGTTATCGGGCTGCGCCGTTTCCGTCGGCAGGGCGGCATTGACCGTGCCGGATACGATCTTCTCCACCAGGATGCGTGCCGCCAGATCTTTCTCATAGGCGGATGACGCTGTCCGTGATGTTTCCGGCAGCGTTTTCCATTCATCGACGGCGCCCTGCAGGTCGCCATTGTTGAGCTTCGTTTCCATGCGCGCGACAATCGCCTCGACGCTGTCGCCGGCGACGTCGCCGACCGGGCGTACGCTGACGATGGAGCTGGCGCTGTTCATCAGCCGGTCGACCCAGCCGCTGTCCGATCCGCTGCCGGAGGCGGCATTGATGATCGTATTGGCCACTGTCGGAAACCCGCTTTGCAGCTCTGCGCGCGACGGAACACCGCTTGCGGCGAAATTGCGCAACTGATCGATCGCCGGGCTGTCGCCATCAACGCTGGCGAAGGCTTCGAGCTCGGCCATGAAGGAACCGCCCCGGTCGATCGCCGCCTTGAGATTGGCGGCGGCCAGCGCACGCGCCACCTTGATATCCTCGCGCGGCGCCGAAAGCGATGTCTCAATCGAAGACAGCCGCGTGTCGAGCGCCTGCATTGCCTCGTTCTGCTTGGCCTCGTCCGAACTGATCTTGCTGATAAGGCCGGTCACGGACTGCTGCAGGCTCTGCAGGCCGGCCTGTTGCTGCGATTGCGCGGTTTCGATCGCCGAAAGCTTCTGCGTCACATCGGACAAGGAGCCATCCTGTCCGCCGGAACCCAGCGATTCGACTTTCGCAGCAACGGACGAAACCTGTGTCTCCAGCGCCTTCACCGCCGAGCCATCGCCACCGCCGGATCCTGTCTCGAGCGCGCTGAGGCGGCTTTCAAGGTCCTGACCGAGCGATCCCGTGCCGTCCGCCACCTGTTTTTCCAATGCGGCGATGGATGATTTGAGTTCGTCGATCTGACCGGAAAGGCCGCCGCCCGACGCCGCCGATCCGCCGGGTGCGGGCAGGATGCCGCCCCATTGAAGACCGGCATAAAGCGCTATGGCGACAACGCCGCCGGCAAGGCCCGCGGCTCCGGTGCGAAAACCGCCGCCCGTCGATGCCGCCGCTTTGTCCTTCGCTACCGCCGCGCCGGTGTCAGTGGCTTTTGTGGCAGCGGCGGGCTTCTCGTCCGGACCTTTCTCGGTCTTCCTTTTCGCCGGTGCGGCGGCCGGCTCTGTCTTTGCGTCTGTCCCGCCCGACGCCGTCGCGCCGGACATGGCCTTCGCCGCGCGTTCGGCCTGTGCCGTGACCTTCTCGGCCCGGCCGAATTCCGGCGCGGGCTCGTCGCCTGTCTTTTCGGCGACCGCCTTGGCGCCCTTCGTACCCGTCTTTGGAACGGTTCCGCTCTTTTTGGCGGCTGTCGATTTGGCGCTCGCCGTTGTCTTTTTCTTATCGTCGGAGGTCGCTGTTTCTTCCTTCTTCACGGCCTCGGGTTCGAGATCGATGGTAACCGGTTTGCGGGTGGTACGCGAATGACGTGGCTTGCTGCCCTGTGCCATGAATAAGCCTCTCAGGAAGTCGGACTGTGCGGTTGCTGGGACGACGGGCTGTCGGAATCGAATTTAGTTACCGCAGATATTGGATGGAAGGGACGCGGCGGCGATTTTTCAGAACAAATTGCCGCTTTCGTCAAAAAGCGCCATCAGACGATTCTCGTCAGGCGCTGCGGCAATGACGGTTTTTTCTTCGAATTCCACGGGAACCGCATCCGCAACGTTTTCGCTCATACAAAAAAATCTGCTTTGTTTCAATATGTTAAGATCGATCGCGGTGTTCGCGATCTCAAAAAAACGTTCTGCCGCCACGGCCGAATAGAAAAGAATGACGTCCGGCGGATTGGATTTAAGTGTGCCAATAATAAAGTCAGTTGGATAACTTATTTCGGCAATTTCGTAGGTTTCGACAACTTTAACGGCAACATTCCCACGTGCAAGTTGCGATTCAAAATCGCCGTGCCGAAGCCTTCCGGCCACATAGACGAGCGGTGCATCTTCCGCCGGCGTCAACACGCCGCTCTCGATATCACCAAGGATCTTGCGCGCCAGATCGCCACCGTCGCCGGCGCCCGTTCGAACGTTGCTGAAACCCGCTTCGGTCGCGGCAGCACCGGTTCGCGCCCCGACCGCGTAAAGCGGCACGTCAAGGCAGTCGGGATCGATCCCCTGCGACTGCCAGGCACGGATGGCGTTCGCGCTGGTGACCGCATAGGCCCCCACCAAACCGGCCGAAAGATCAGCCTTGTCCGGCGACAGATTCGCGATACGCGTCAGCGGCATCACGACCGGATCAAAACCGCTCGCACGCAGCCTTTCCGCCGTTCTCGTCGCCCCCGGTTCAGGCCTGGTGACAAGCACCCGCATGGATCACGTCCAGCTCTCGAAAAAATCCGGACCCGCTTCCGCCCGGATCGCCGCGCCCGCTTTTGTGCCAAGCTCAGCCGCATTGTCCGGCCGCCCGGTCCGGGATATTTCGAAGGTGGTTTTTCCATCCGGCGACAGGATCATGCCGGAAAATGACAGACCGGAGGTCCCGATGGTCGCCAGCCCGGCAATCGGCGTGCGGCACGACCCGTCCAGCGCCGCGAGGAAGGCCCGCTCGCAGGTTAGGGCCGTGCGCGTCGCCTCGTCGTCGATCGGCGCGAGCATCGTGTCGGTCACCGCATCATCCGCACGGCTTTCGATGCAGATCGCTCCCTGTCCGAGCGCCGGGAGAAAGGCATCTGTCGCCATCACATCGGTTGCCTTGTCTTGAAGGCCGAGGCGCTTGAGACCGGCCATGGCCAACAGCGTCCCGTCGACCTCGCCTTCTTGAAGCTTGCGCATGCGCGTTTGCACATTGCCGCGAAACGAAACGACATTGAGGTCGGGCCGCAGTCTTCGCACCAGCGCCTGGCGCCGCAGCGACGAAGTGCCCACCGTCGCGCCCTGCGGCAGATCGGTGATCGCACCCGCGTCGCGTCCGATAAAAGCATCGCGAACATCCTCGCGCGGCAGGAAGGCGGAAAGATAAAGACCGGCGGGCAGCACGGTCGGCATGTCCTTGGAGGAATGCACGGCAATATCGATGCGCCCGTCGGAAAGCTGCGCCTCGATTTCCTCGGTAAACAGCCCCTTGCCGCCGATCTCGGCAAGCGGCCGGTCGGTGACGCGGTCGCCCTTTGTCGAAATCACGACGATCTCGAATGCATCCGAAGGCAGGCCGTGCGCCTTCATCAGCCGCTCGCGCGTTTCTTCGGCCTGGGCCAGTGCCAGCGGGCTGCCCCGCGTGCCGATACGGAAAGGTTTTGTTTGCATCCGGTGGTTTCCGTTATTACCAGAGGCACTGGTAAACAGGAATTTTGCGTTCCGCAATCACCGAAACGGCCATGGACACTGCAACCTGCATTCTCGGCATCGAGACAAGCTGCGACGAAACCGCTGCCGCGCTGGTGCGCCGAAACGGCGACGGCAGCGGTGAAATCCTGTCGGACATCGTCTTCAGCCAGCTTGATGAACATGCGGCCTATGGCGGCGTCGTCCCGGAGATCGCGGCCCGCGCCCATGTGGAACGGCTCGACGGCCTGATCGCCCGGGCGCTGGACGAAGCCGGCATCGGGCTTGGCGATATCGACGCGGTCGCCGCCACGTCGGGTCCGGGCCTCATCGGCGGTCTGATCGTCGGCCTGATGACCGCCAAGGCGCTGGCTGCCGCGCGCGGCAAGCCGCTCTACGCCATCAACCATCTTGAAGGCCATGCATTGACCGCGCGCCTCACGGACCGGCTGGAGTTTCCCTATCTGCTGCTGCTGGTCTCGGGCGGCCACACCCAGATGATCCTTGTTCGCGGTGTCGGCGACTACGAGCGCTGGGGCACGACCATCGACGACGCGCTCGGCGAAGCATTCGACAAGACGGCGAAGCTCCTCGGCCTGCCCTATCCCGGCGGCCCGCAAGTGGAAAGATCCGCGGCCGGTGGCGATGCCGACCGATTCAGCCTTCCAACGCCCCTGCGCGGCGACAAGCGCCTCGATTTTTCCTTCTCGGGGCTGAAAACCGCCGTGCGCCAGGCCGCGCAGGCAGCCGCCCCGCTCAGCGAGCAGGACATCGCCGACATCTGCGCATCCTTCCAGAAGGCAATCACGCAAACGCTGCAAGAGCGCGTCGCCCGCAGTCTCGACCGTTTCTCCGAAACGTTCGGCCAAACACGCGACCGCCCCGCCCTGGTGGTGGCCGGCGGCGTGGCCGCCAACCGGATGATCCGTGAAAGCCTGTCGGATCTGTGCGGCAAACGGGGATTCCGCTTCGTCGCGCCGCCGATGCGTCTGTGCACCGACAATGCGGTCATGATCGCCTGGGCCGCCGCCGAACGGATGGCGCACGGAATGGAATCCGATGGTCTTGACGTTGCACCGCGTGCGCGCTGGCCACTCGATGAAAATGCGGCCGCGCGCATCGGCCACGGCAAGCGGGGCGCCAAGGCATGAGCGAGGGAACCAGGATCGCCGTGATCGGCGCCGGCGCTTTCGGCACGGCGCTTGCCACCGTCGTCGCGCGGCGCGGCGAACCGGTCATTCTTCTCGGTCGCGACAGCGACCGGATGGAGGCGGTGCAGCAGCGGCGGATCAACGAATTGTCGCTTCCAGGCATAACGCTGCCTGACGGCCTTGCCGCCACCACCGACAAAGCACGGCTGCAATCGGCCGACACCATCCTCTTGGCTGTGCCGGCACAGGCCTTGCGAACGGCCGTGAGGACCTATCACGACAGCATTTCCGAAAAGGCCAGCCTCGTTATCTGCGCCAAGGGGATCGAGCGCGAGAGCGGGCAGTTTCTGGCCGATGTCCTCGGCAAGGAAATGCCGGACAATCCGGCAGCGGTTCTGTCCGGACCGGGATTTGCCGCCGACATCGCCCGTGGTTTGCCGACGGCCATGACCCTTGCCGGCACCGATATCTCCACAGCGGAGGCCCTTGCTGAGCGCCTGTCCGGCAGCAGGTTCCGGCTCTACGCCTCCGACGACCTGTCCGGCGTGCAGACAGGCGGCGCACTGAAGAACGTGCTGGCGATTGCCTGCGGCATCGTCGAAGGCAGGGGACTTGGCGATTCCGCCCGCGCCGCGCTGATCGCCCGCGGTCTTGCCGAGCTGATGCGCTTTTCCGCCGCGCATGGCGGGCGGGCGCGCACCGTATCCGGCCTTTCCGGCCTGGGCGACCTTGTCCTCACGGCCACCAGCCACCAGTCGCGCAATCTGCGTTTCGGCATCGCGCTTGGAAAGGGGCAGGGACCGGATGCGCTGATGGCGCCGGGCGCGCCGCTGTCGGAAGGCGCGTTCACGGCAACGGTGGCCGCCAGAATCAGCCTTGAAAAACGGATCGATATGCCGATAACGCAAGAAGTCGCCGCCATTCTGCGTGGAGACAGCAGCGTTGAAGACGCTGTCGAGAACCTGATGACACGGCCGCTGAAATCGGAATAAGGACCAAAGGAAGGCCCATGCTATTTGCCCTGATCTGTACCGACAAGCCCGACAGCCTCGATCTCAGGATGGAGGTCCGGCCCGACCACGTCGCCTATCTGAACACGCTGAATGAGAACGGCGTGCTGAAGCTGGCAGGTCCCTTTCTCGACGAAAACGAGAAACCCGATGGCAGTCTCGTGGTTATCGAAGCGGGTTCCCGGGAAGAGGCGCACCGCATCGCGGCGGACGATCCCTATTCAAAGGCGGACCTGTTTGCCAGCGTCGACATCCGGCCCTACAACTGGGTCTTCAACAAACCTGGAGAATGAGACATGGCCTATTGGCTGTTTAAGTCCGAACCGGACGCCTGGTCCTGGGAGCAGCAGAAGGCCAAGGGTGAGGCCGGCGAGGAGTGGGACGGTATCCGCAACTACCAGGCCCGCAACAATATGCGCACGATGAAACTGGGCGAAAAAGGCTTTTTCTACCATTCCAACGAGGGAAAGGCAGTCGTCGGCATTGTCGAGGTCTGCAAGGAAATACACCCCGATTCGACCACCGAGGACGAGCGCTGGGAATGCGTCGACGTCAAGGCGGTGTGCGACATGCCCAAACCGGTAACCCTCCCGGACGCCAAGGCCAATCCGGCACTCGCCAATATGGTGCTGGTCGTCAATACGCGGCTGTCCGTGCAGCCGGTGGCCGAGGACGAATATCTCGAAATCTGCCGCATGGGGGGACTGGACAACCCGCCCCGGTAGAGGCCTGTTCGGAATATCCGCTCCATGAAAACCGAAGCCCGCGAGTTCATTGCGCAAAACACAAGTCTCGCGGCACCGCCCCATGTTCCGGAGCTGACGCTCCACCTGGCCAGCGAAGCCCATGAGCTGTGGCAGAAAACCGAGGAGGAACTGGAGGCGATCGGCCTGCCGCCGCCCTATTGGGCCTTTGCATGGGCCGGCGGTCAGGGGCTGGCGCGCCACCTGCTCGATCATCCAGGGCTTGTGTCGGGAAAATCCGTTCTCGATTTCGCCAGCGGCTCGGGCCTGGTTGCCATCGCTGCCAGCCGGGCCGGCGCCGGCACCGTGACGGCGTGCGACATCGACCCATGGGCAGCCATGGCGACCGCCATGAACGCGGCACGCAACGATGTACGCGTCGCGGCCAGGAGCGACGACATCATCGGCACGGACGATGGATGGCAAGTGGTTCTGGCCGGCGACGTATTCTACGACCAGGACCTGGCGGCCACCGTCACACCCTGGCTCGAAACGCTCGCCCGGCGCGGCGCCGATGTGCTGATCGGCGATCCGGGCCGCGCCTATTGCCCGGCGGAAAGGCTTGAAGAACTGGCCGTCTACAAGGTGCCCGTCACCCGGGCGCTGGAAGATTCCGAAATCAAGCGGACAACCGTCTGGCGATTCAGGCTCCAGAGCGGCTAAAATGCCGCATCGTCTGTCGCCGGGAGGAACATCATGGATTTCGGGGGAATGAGCTATGTCGGCGTGCTGGTCGCCACCGTCGCCGCCTTTGTCATCGGCGCCATCTATTACGGCGTGCTCGGCAAGCCGTGGATGAAGACGGCGCGCATCAAGCCGGAAGAGGCGAAAATGTCGCCGATGCTGTTCGTCAACTCGCTGATTTGCGAGCTGATCATGGCCTTCATCCTCGCCGGCCTCATCGGTCATCTCGGCACCGGCCAGATCGACCCTTACAACGGGCTTGTCTCCGGTTTCTTCGTCTGGCTGGGATTCGTCGCCACCACTCTCGCAGTCAACCACCGCTATCAGGGTTTCGGATGGCACCTGACCCTGATTGACGCGGGCCACTGGCTGCTTGTTCTGCTTGCCATGGGCGCCATCATCGGCTGGTTCGGACCTTAAGATGCGACCGACCTAGACAACCTGGATAACCGTATTCCGCCTCAATCTGGGCAGCAGCCACAACATCGCGCGCCGACTGATCGCCACGCAGCCTTCCGTCGTGCGTCCTTCGCTCAGATGCAGGAATATGGCGCTGCCCCGGTGGCGCCGCCGCTCGCCGATATTCCAGTCGAGCACCAGGCATATGTCGTAAAGGCTGTCATCGCGCATCATTTTTTCGTGGGAAAAGGCAAAAGGCAGGCGCACCGGCCTGTTGTAGGATGCGTGGGCCGGCGCATCGCACCAGCCGTGATCCGGGCGAATCGGCAACATTTGCAATCGCGTCTGCGGCAGTCTGATCCTGTCGGCTCTGAAATAGCCGTATAGCACCCGCATCATCGCCCGCGGTGTCGCCCCGTCGCCCTCCGATTTGAGGATTCGGCGCCCGGTACGGCCCAAAAAAGCAGGAAAAACAGTTCCTCCCGCGTCAAGCAGCGCGGCATTGTCGCGGCGCGGGTGCCGCCTGACAATTACTGTCTTGAGTGCTCGGATTTTGACGCAATCCTTGTTTACCGTGTTAATCACGAAATGATCTTTGGGATCACAGCTGAGTGTGCATTGCGTGTACAACACTTTTACATTTAGGCGAACAGGACTATTTAAGTCCCGATGACTCGGGCCTGCTGTGCAACAGGCCACTATGCAGCACATTCTCATTTGGAGGGATTGCATGACAGCCAGAACCATCCTTCTCGTCGATGATGACGACGACCTGCGGGAGACCCTCGTCGAGCAGCTTTCTCTTTACGAGGAGTTCTCGATTCTGGAGGAATCGTCGGCGACCAAAGGCATTCAGGCTGCCCGGAACAACCATATCGACCTTCTGATCATGGATGTGGGACTGCCTGACATGGATGGCCGCGAGGCCGTGAAACTGCTCCGAAAAGGCGGCTTCAAGGCGCCGATCATCATGCTGACCGGCCACGATACGGATTCAGACACGATCCTCGGGCTGGAAGCCGGCGCCAATGACTATGTGACCAAGCCCTTCCGTTTCGCCGTGCTGCTGGCCCGCGTGCGCGCGCAATTGCGCCAGCACGAGCAGAGCGAGGACGCGACCTTCACGGTCGGGCCTTACACGTTCAAGCCGAGCCAGAAGCTCCTGGTCGACGAAAAGGGCAGCAAGATAAGGCTGACGGAGAAGGAATCGGCGATCATCCGCTACCTGTACCGGGCCGACGAGAAGGTCGTTACCCGCGACGTGCTCCTGGAGGAAGTCTGGGGATACAATTCCGGCGTGACCACCCACACGCTCGAGACCCATGTCTACCGGCTGCGCCAGAAGATCGAGCGCGATCCGTCCAACGCGGAAATCCTGGTGACAGAAAGCGGCGGCTACAAGATAATACCCTAAACAGGGTCAGAACCACCGGAGCCGGCCTCAATGGCACTGAATGACGATATCACGCTCTTGTCGAAAGTCCCGCTGTTCAGCGATTTCAGCGACGAAATGCTACGGCTGATCGCCTTCGGCGCCGAGCGCAAATCCGTTGCCCGCAATCGACCCTTGTTCCATGAGGGCTCGTCGGCGGACTGTGCCTTTGTGATTTTGTCCGGCCGCTTCAAACTCCTGCAACGCAGCCGCGACGGCAAGCCCGAGCAGATCGGCGAGGCCGAAACCGGCGACCTGCTCGGCGAACTTGCCATTATCTCCTCGGCCAACCGCAAGATGACGGCCGTCGCGCTGGAGGGCAGCGAAGTCATGCGGATTCACCGTCCGATGTTTCGCCGCATGATGGAGGAGTATCCGGAAATCGCGTCCCTGCTGCAGGCGCGCATCCAGCGCAATCTTTCCACGATGCTGCAGGAAATCGACCAGCTTGCCTGGCGTTTCGAGGAAGCCGTCGACAAATAGCCGCGGAACCTCGGACCGTAGTCAGAACTTGAAATGCGCGAAGACCGGCACGTGGTCGGACGGGCGCTCCCAGCCGCGCGCCTCACGCAGCACATTGATGTTCCGCAGCGCCGGCGACAGATCCGCCGACGACCAGATGTGATCCAGCCTGCGGCCACGATCCGAAACATCCCATTCGCGGGCGCGGTAGCTCCACCAGGTGAAGACCTTTTCCTCCGGCGGAATATGCTGCCTTATGAGATCCACCCAGGCCCCCCTGGCCTGGACTTCATTCAGACCTTCGGTCTCCACCGGTGTGTGGCTGACCACTTTCAGGAGCTGTTTGTGCGACCAGACGTCTGTTTCCAGCGGGGCGATATTGAGGTCACCCACCAGGATGGATGACACGCCGTCATCACGCTCGGCCTCCGAGTGCATCGCCTTCATTTCATCGAGAAAACCGAGCTTGTGGGCGAATTTCGGATTGATCTTGGGGTCCGGTTCGTCGCCGCCGGCCGGAACGTAGAAATTGTGCAGCCGGATCGCCCGGTCCCCGGCCCTGGCAACCGCCGATATGTGGCGCGTATCGCCCATGTCGCAGAAATCCCTGCGCTCGACATCCGTCAGCGGAAGCTTCGAGATGATGGCGACGCCGTGATAGCCCTTCTGCCCGTGGATCTCGATATGTTTGTATCCGCGCTTGCGCAGTTCGGAATCCGGAAACGACCCGTTCGGGCACTTGGTCTCCTGCAGGCAAAGAACGTCCGGCTCATGGGCCTCCAGGAGGTCCAGAACCAGCGGCAGGCGCAAGCGCACCGAATTGATGTTCCATGTCGCGATGGAGAAGTCTGTCACAGGGCGGCTCCGGCTGAGGTGAAAACGATGCCGCGACAATAATACGCCGGCAACGGATGTTCAGCCGTCAATTTCCGCGACAGCCGCAATCACCACAGAAATTTGCCGGATGATACCGCCGGCCGGCCCTGCGTTGCTACCGGTCGTTGCCTGCGTTTCGATGCACCTGGTAATAGGGGATCTTGAAGACATTGTCGGCGAACCGGACATCCGTGCGCACGTTGAAGATCATCACCGTCGTGCCCTTGCCCTGCGCATCGGTGATCGTCCACTGGCGCAACTCATAGGTCTTCGAATCGAACATCATCGTGATGGTCGAATCGCCGAATATGGACTTGTTGCCGAGAACGATGGTCGTCAGGTCCGGTTCGACGGATACGGACTTGACGGTGTCCCCGCCGAGATTGATGCGTTCGCTCAAAAGCAGTTTCAGCGGCGTCTTGCCCAGCGGATAGATATCCCAGGTCTGCAGCTTCCTGTTGCCGATGACGACGGATTTGCCGTCCGCGATCACCCGCACCGGCGAGGGATCCTCATAGTTGAACCGCAGCTTTCCCGGTCGTTCGATGAAGAATTTTCCGCCGATCTGCTGGCCGCTCGGTCCGAACTGGACAAACTCGCCTGTCATGGTTTTGACGGAGGAAAAATGATCGGCGATTTTCTGCGCCGTCGGATCGATGGCATGGGCCTGCGGCGCGCCAAGGCTGACGAGCATGCCGGCGGCCGCCGCGGCGCACAGGCTGCGCAGCACCGATCGTCTCGTCTTGTGTCCGGTTTCAGCCGGTGTTTTTGTCTGGCTCATTTGCATCTCCTGATGACCGGAAACCTATTGTCCGTAACTGCGGCACGAGTGTGGTAAAACAACCCGAATGAACAAGTAAACCGGCACAAAGGTTACTGGGTCACTGCAGCCTAAAGCACGTCTTCTTCGGTCGGAACGAGGATTTCGCGCTTGCCGGCATGGTTCGCCGGGCCGATAACGCCCTCTTCCTCCATCCGCTCGATCAGCGAAGCGGCGCGATTATAACCGATTCCCAGCCGCCGCTGAATGTAGGATGTCGATGCCTTGCCGTCGCGCAGTACGACCGCGACCGCCTGGTCGTAGGGATCGGCTGAATCCGACAGGTTGCCGGAGCCGCCCCCGCCGCCCTCGGCGCCGTCTTCCTCGTCGTCCTCGGTAATGGCGTCGAGATATTCGGGCACGCCCTGCGCCTTCAGGAAAGCGACGATCTCCTCGACCTCGTTGTCGGCGACGAAGGGCCCGTGCACGCGCTGTATGCGCCCGCCACCGGCCATGTAGAGCATGTCGCCCATGCCGAGCAGCTGTTCGGCGCCCTGCTCTCCCAGGATCGTGCGCGAATCGATCTTCGAGGTGACCTGGAACGAGATACGCGTCGGGAAGTTGGCCTTGATCGTACCCGTGATGACATCCACCGACGGACGCTGCGTCGCCATGATCACGTGAATGCCGGCGGCACGCGCCATCTGCGCCAGCCTCTGGACCGCGCCCTCGATGTCCTTGCCGGCGACCATCATCAGGTCGGCCATCTCGTCGATGATTACGATGATATAGGGCATCGGGCTGAGATCGAATTCCTCGGTCTCGTAGACGGCCTCGCCGGTCTCGCGGTCGAAGCCGGTCTGCACGGTGCGGGTGATCGCCTCGCCCTTCTTGCGCGCCTGTTCGACACGGTTGTTGAAGCCGTCGATGTTGCGCACGCCGATCTTCGACATCTTCTTGTAGCGGTCTTCCATCTCGCGCACGGTCCATTTGAGCGCGACAACGGCCTTTTTCGGGTCCGTCACAACCGGTGTCAGAAGGTGCGGAATGCCGTCATAAACGGACAGTTCCAGCATCTTGGGATCGATCATGATCAGCCGGCATTTTTCCGGCGGCAGGCGGTAGACGATGGAAAGGATCATCGTGTTGATGGCGACGGACTTACCCGAGCCGGTGGTACCGGCCACCAGCAGGTGCGGCATTTTCGCAAGGTCGGCGATGACCGATTCGCCGCCGATCGTCTTGCCGAGCGACAGGGCGAGCTTCGCCTTGCTCGATTCGAAATCGCGGCTCGAAAGCAATTCCTTCAGATAGACCGTCTCGCGGCCCTGGTTGGGCAGTTCGATGCCGATGGCGTTGCGCCCGGGAACAACGGCAACGCGGGCCGCGATCGCGCTCATCGAACGCGCGATGTCGTCGGCGAGGCCGATAACCCTGGACGATTTGATGCCCGGCGCCGGCTCCAGCTCGTAAAGCGTGACCACCGGACCCGGCCGAACCTGGATGATTTCGCCGCGCACGCCGAAATCCTCCAGAACGCCTTCCAGCATGCGGGCATTCTGCTCCAGCGCCTCCGGCGAAAGGCTCGCATCCTTGGCAACATTCTTCGCATCCGAAAGCAGATGCAGCGGCGGCAGCTCGAAACCGCTGTTCTTGATCATCGATGTCTGCGCCTCGCGCTGCACCCTGTTGCCGGGGACCGGGCGCTTTGCCTGCGGCACCACGCGCTGCTGCGCAGCCGCGGCATCGGTGCTGCGCGCCGGCGCCGGTTGCGGCGCCCAGTCATCGGACGGACCCTCGTCCCCCGCGGCGATGTCCTCGCCGATATCGAACGGCGGAACGTCTACATCGAGATCATGCCGCTCTGCGCCCGCCGCTGTGCCGCCGCTTTCGAACTGCGGCTCGACCCGCTCGCCGTTAAGGCCCGCGAATTCATCCTCGTTGAAATCATAGGGCTGATGCGGCTGGGACGACCAGTGTTCCACGCCCTTGCCGGCCAGCCGGCGGTAATGCGCCCTGAGCGTCAGGGCCATATGGGTGATCGCGCCGAGAATGAGAGCGCCGCCGAAACTGCGCTCGCTGTCCTCGTCGTCTTCCTCGTCCTCATCGGCCTCGACGGCACTGCGCACCCTTGTCTTGCGCGCCTTGACAGGCGCATCGAACTGCGGCGTCGCGATCAGCAGCGCGCCGAACAGCATCAGCCACGTCGCCGGGATCGCCAGCGCAAGCCCGAGAACCGCCGCCAGGATGCCGGAAGGGTAATCGCCGGTCAGCACCGCCGGCATTCTCAGGATCATGTCGCCGAAAACACCGCCCAGCCCGGTCGGCAAGGGCCACTGGTCGGGCGCCGGAACACAGGAGAAGACGGACGCGAAAAGCACCGCACCGCCGAACCAGGCGCAAAGGCGTGAAAAGACCCTGTCCACGGGCCGGTTGCGGATCAGGAACAGGCCCCAGGCAACCATGGGCAACAATGCCACGATGCCCGAAAGGCCGAAAAACTGCATGAGGATGTCGGCAAAGGCCGCGCCGCCGAAACCGAGCACGTTGACCGGCTGCTTGCCCGTTGCATAGCTGAAGCTCGGATCCTGGACGTTCCATGTCGCAAGGGCGGCAACTGCCAGGCACAGGCCGGCCAGCACCGCGAGGCCGAACAGCAGCTTGAGCGGCCTCCTGAGAAACCCCGGTACGGATACACTGGGAAGGAACTGGCCGCCAAAAGCCAAAGGACCACTGGACTGCATTGCAACGCTCCGACTCGCATACGCATGGGGCGGAAGAATCCGCCGAACTGGTGGCGATTTTAGGGGAAGCGGAGTTAATGGCGCATTAACCATGCGCCGCAAATCGCAAATTGCCGATCGTGCAGAAAGTGGACAGCCGCCGCCCCGGGCGGCGGCCGGTATTGGTCGGATGAACGCTAGCGGATCTCCGCTTCCGGATTGGCGCCGATCTTGTGGATGGACAGGTCCGCGCCGCGCATTTCCTCTTCTTCCGCAAGACGCAGGCCCACCGTGCGGTCGAGCAGGCCGTAAACGACGAAGCCGCCGATCACCGCATAGAGCGCCCCGGCCACCGATCCGACGATCTGCGCGAGCAGGGAGACGCCGCCAAGGCCGCCCAGCGCTTCCAGGCCGAATATGCCGCAGGCAATGCCACCCCACAGGCCGCATATCCCGTGCAGCGGCCACACGCCGAGCACGTCGTCAATGCGCAGTTTCTCCTGGCACCAGGTAAAGCCCTTGACGAAAATGAAGCCCGCCGCGCCGCCCACGATCAATGCGCCGATCGGATGAAACACGTCGGAGCCGGCGCAAACCGCGACCAGCCCGGCCAGCGCACCATTGTGGACGAAGCCCGGGTCGTTGCGTCCGGCAAGCAGCGCCATGACGATGCCGCCGACCATCGCCATCAGCGAATTGATCGCGACAAGGCCCGTCGCGCCGCCGACCGATTGCGCGCTCATCACGTTGAAGCCGAACCAGCCGATGCACAACAGCCAGGATCCGAGCGCCAGCCACGGAATGGATGAGGGCGGGAAGGGATGCGAGCCGCCGGATTTTGTATAGCGGCCGAGCCGGGCGCCGAGCAGGATCACCGCGGGCAGGGCGATCCAGCCGCCCACGGCATGGACGACGATCGAACCGGCGAAATCATGGAAGGGTGCGCCGAAGGCGCTCTCGAAAAACCCCTGGAAGCCGAAATTGCCGTTCCACACCATGCCCTCGAAGAAGGGATAGACCAGGCCGACCAGCGCCACGGTCGCGAAGCACTGCGGTTGGAACCGCATGCGCTCGGCGATGCCGCCCGAGATGATCGCCGGAATGGCCGCCGCGAATGTGGTCAGAAAGAAGAACTTCACAAGGGTAAAGCCCTGCGGCAGGAAGATTTCGCCGCCCTCGGCGCCCGACAGCACGGCCGCGTTGACGAAAAACGTCACGCCGTAGGAAACGGCAAAGCCGACGAAGAAATAGGAAATGGTGGAAAGCGCGAAATCGGCAAGGATTTTGACCAGCGCATTGACCTGGCTCTTGTGCCGGACCGTGCCGACCTCGAGAAAGGCAAACCCCCCATGCATGGCGAACACCAGGATCGCGCCCAGAAGCACGAAAAAGACGTCGCCACCAATTTGTGACTGATCCATGGAATTGACTCCGTTTGAAGATGTGTGACCGTTGATCCGATCAAGAAGAGTCAATTTTCGTGCCAGTCCGGGCAGGGCTGCCGATTTGGTGGGCACAGGGGGTCAAAATGCGTGCATTTGCCTAAATATGAACCAGGCCGCATCGGTACTGGCTAAAATTTAGGCAATCCGCCCGAAGGTGTCCAATCGGTGTGCATCAGCGACGCAAAGCCGTAGGGCAACAAAAATGGGGCCCGCGAACGGGCCCCATGAGGGTTTGGGAAAGACGGTCCGGGAACCGTCAGATCTTGGTGAATTCCGGATAGGCCTCAATGCCGATCTCGGCCTTGTCGAGCCCCACCAGTTCCTCGTCTTCACTGACCCGCAGGCCCATCGTTTTGTCGATAATGACCCAGACGACACCGGACGTGACGATCATGAACACGCCGACGATGACGATCGAGGCGACCTGTCCGTAGAGCGTTGCATCGGAGTTTGTGAACAGGACCGCGATCGTGCCCCAGATGCCTGCGAACAGGTGCACCGGAATGGCGCCGACGACATCGTCGATCTTCAGCTTGTCGAGCATCGGAACGGCGAAGACCACGATCACGCCGCCCACGGCGCCGATCAGCGTTGCCGCGCCCAGCGACGGCGTCAGCGGCTCGGCGGTGATCGAGACCAGCCCGGCCAGCGCGCCGTTGAGGATCATCGTGATATCGACCTTCTTGTAGATGATCTGCGTCAGAAGCAGCGCGGCCACCGCACCACCGGCGGCACCGGCATTGGTGTTGGCGAAGATGCGCGATACGTCCGCGACATCGCCGACGGAGCCCATGGCGAGCTGCGAGCCGCCATTGAAGCCGAACCAGCCGAGCCACAGGATGAAGGTGCCGAGCGTTGCCAGCGGCATGTTGGAGCCGGGGATCGGGTGAACCTCGCCCTTGGAGCCGTATTTGCCCTTACGCGCGCCCAGGATGATCGCGCCCATAAGCGCCGCCCAGCCGCCGACCGAGTGAACCACCGTCGAGCCGGCGAAATCCAGGAAACCGAACTCGGCGTCGAGGAAGCCGCCGCCCCATTTCCAGGATGCCTGGATCGGGTAGAGAATACCGGTCAGGATGACCGTGAAGATCAGG
The DNA here is from genome assembly GCF_027889715.1 of Allohoeflea poritis. GTDB lineage: Bacteria > Pseudomonadota > Alphaproteobacteria > Rhizobiales > Rhizobiaceae > Hoeflea_A > Hoeflea_A poritis. The sequence goes on along the minus strand of NZ_JAPJZH010000004.1, from coordinate 338,843 downwards.
AACGGCCACAGCTTCATGCGCTCGGCGAGTGTTCCCGACACGATCGAAGCGGTCGTCGCGCAGAACATCAGCTGGAAGAAGAAGTCCGATCCGACGGAGGCGTAGGACAGGTCGCCCACGGCGTCGGCGGCGACACCGACCGGCTCCATGACGGCGACCCCGAAGGCGCCGAGGATGCCGGTAATCGACCAGTTGTCGGCCGGATACATCAGATTGTAGCCGATCAGGTAGTACATGATCGCCGCGATCGAGAACAAGGAGATGTTCTTGGTCAGCTGCATCGAGGTGTTCTTGGAGCGCACGAGGCCGGCCTCCAGCATGGCGAAACCGGCTGCCATCCACATGACGAGGAAGCCGGAAACCACGAACAGCAGCGAGTTGAGGATGAAGACCGTGTGCGTCGAGACGGCCACCGGCCCTTCCGCGGCCGCCGTTTCCTGCGCCATGGCGGGCACGGCCATGGCGCCGGCGATTGCCAGGACCGCGCCCGGCGTCAAGAGTGATGAGATTTTCATTGCAGATGACTCCTTAGATACTCAAAGCGCGTCGCCGCCGGATTCACCCGTGCGTATGCGCATGACCTGCTCGAGGTCGCAGACAAAGATTTTTCCGTCGCCGATCTGGCCGGTCTTGGCGGCATTGGCGATGGCTTCGATGGCCTGGTCGGCGACATCCGCCGCGACGGCGATTTCGAGTTTGAGCTTCGGCAGAAACGCCACGGCATATTCCGTGCCGCGATAGATTTCCGTGTGCCCCTTCTGGCGGCCGTATCCCTTGACCTCGGTGACGGTCAGACCCTGAATTCCGATTTCGGTCAGGGCTTCGCGCACCTCGTCCAGTTTGAACGGCTTGATGACTGCCATTATGAATTTCATCCGGTTTCCATCCTTTTCTCGGCGGCGGCGGGCGGCTGTAGCGCTGTTGCCCGATACCGGCTCCGGCTTGTCTGCCGCCCGGTGCTGCACGAAACGGCAGCCGGCACGGCGGAGCAGCGACCGGTGATCAACGGCCATTCGCTCTGACCGCTACCAATCAAGGATCGTGCCAGTTTAATGGAGAGTTCTTTATCTATTTGTTTTAATTATCAAAAATAGAAAGCACAAAGACCGGCTGATCCTTGCTGCAGCGCAATATGATTAAGAATTAAGCTGTGATTAATATATGCCTATTTATTAGGCTTCGTGCGTTGCCGAATGAGACCCTCCTGGGCAACCGAGGCAATCAGCACGCCGTCGCGGGTATAAAGGCCGCCCCGGTTGAGTCCGCGTGCGCCGCTGGCATTGGGGCTGTCCTGGGCATATAAGAGCCAGTCGTCGAGCGGGCAGCGCCGGTGGAACCACATGGAATGGTCGAGACTTGCCGCCTGGATCTTGCCGCTGAACACCGAAAGCCCGTGCGCGAACAGCGACGTGTCGAGCAAGGTCATGTCGGACAGATAGGCGAGCACCGCCGCCTGGATGCGCCGGTCATCGGGAACCGTGCCGTTGGCCCGCACCCAGATATTCTGCACCGGCGCCAGTTTCTCGCGCGAGATATAATGCGTCAGCGACACCGGGCGCATCTCGATCGGTCGTTCGCGCTCCCAGTAGCGCCGCACATTTTCGGGCGCGTTCTTGAGGAATTTTTCCTTCAGATCCGCTTCGCCAATGAGAGATTCCGGCGTCGGCACCTCCGGCATGTCGATCTGGTGGTCGAGGCCCGGCTCGTCGCGCTGGAAGGACGCCGACAGCGAGAAGATCGCCTTGCCGTGCTGGATCGCCACCACCCGCCGCGTCGTGAAGCTCGATCCGTCGCGGATACGGTCCACCTCGTAGATGATCGGCACCGCCGGATCGCCCGGGCGCATGAAATAGGAATGCAGGGAGTGCACGAAACGGTCCTCGTCGACCGTGCGCTGCGCCGCCACCAGCGCCTGCGAAATGACCTGGCCGCCGAAGACCCGCTGCCATCCGGCCTTCGGACTGTTTCCCCTGAAAAGATCGAGCTCCAGGCGCTCGAGGTCCAGAATGGCCAGAAGGCTTTCCATGGCACGCGACATTTTGCAACTCCGTCGGGTCTTTTTGTCGGCTCATCAGACCTGTATGATCGCTCTCGGCCGGTTTCACCCCTCTTACAGGGATGGCCCGGCCGACTGCAAGGGCGAAGCGCGCCCGGCAGGCTGCGCAAGGGAATGGACCGTGACAGAGCAAAGCTTCGACATCATTGTCGCCGGCGGCGGATATGTGGGCATCGCCGCGGCCGTCGCGATCAAATCGGCGGCGCCGCATCTGACAATCCGCGTCGTCGACGCCGCGCCGGCGGATGTCTGGCGCAGGGACCAGCGCGCCTCGGCGATCGCCGCCGGCGCCAGCCGCATGCTGACCCAGATGGGCCTGTGGGCCGATATTGCCGGGCAAGCGCAACCGATCACCGACATGATCGTCACCGATTCGCGCACCGCCGATCCGGTGCGGCCCGTGTTTCTCACCTTTGACGGCGATGTCGCGCCGGGCGAGCCCTTCGCCCATATGGTTCCGAACCCCGCCCTTGTCGGCGCCCTCCGCGACAAGGCGGAAACGCTGGGCATAGAGATCCTGCAGGGCGTCACCGTGGAAGGCTTCGAAAACGGCGAAGCAACGACGCAGGTGACGCTCGGCGACGGCACCACCCTTTCGGCGCGCCTGTTGATTGCCGCCGACGGCGTGCGCTCGCGCCTGCGCGACATGGCCGGGATCAAAACCGTGCGCTGGTCCTACGACCAGTCGGGCATCGTCACCACCGTCAGGCATGAGCGGCCGCACAATGGCCGCGCCGAGGAGCATTTCCTGCCGGCCGGCCCCTTCGCCATCCTGCCGCTGCCGGGCAACCGCTCATCGCTGGTCTGGACGGAGCGCACCGCGGACGCCGAACGCCTGGTCAAGGAAGACGATCTGGTGTTCGAGGCCGAGCTGGAGCGCCGCTTCGGCCACAAATTGGGCACGCTGGAACTGGACGGCGGCCGCCGCGCCTTTCCGCTGGGGCTGACGCTTGCCCGCGAATTCATCCGCCCGCGCATCGCCCTTGCCGGCGACGCCGCGCACGGCATCCATCCGATCGCCGGCCAGGGCCTCAATCTCGGCTTCCGCGATGTTGCCGCCCTTGCCGAGACGATTGTCGAGGCGGACCGGCTGGGGCTCGATATCGGATCGCTTTCGGTTCTGGAGCGCTACCAGGTCTGGCGCCGTTTCGACACCTTCCAGATGGGCGTGACCTGCGACGTGCTCAACCGGCTGTTTTCCAACGACATCATGCCGGTCAGGGCGCTGCGCGACTTCGGCCTCGGCCTCGTCGACCGCATGCCGACACTCAAGGGCTTCTTCATCCGCCAGGCCTCCGGCCTGCCCGGCCGCCAGGGCCCGCGCCTTTTGCGCGGCGAGGCGATTTGACGGGGCTTCCAGTCGGATCGGCAGCGCTTCTTGCATGAGCTTACAGAAGTCCACCTACCATAAACGGTTGAAATAGATAATCTTTCTTCCGGACTTGACTTGTAGTGCGCACAAACCATATAAGTAAATGACCAGTCATTTACTAAAGAGCGAACCCATGAATGCCGCCGAAACGAAACCGAAATGGCGCCGACGCGCCGAGGACAGGCCCGATGAAGTCCTTGATGCGGCGCTGACGCTCTTTGCCCGCAACGGCTTTGCGGCCACCAAGGTGGAGGACATTGCCAGCGAGGCCGGCCTGTCGAAGGGCGCCATCTATCGCTACTTTCCGAGCAAGGAAGACATCTTCGAATCGCTGGTGAAGCGGGCGATTGCGCCGATCGCCGATCGCACCGAGGATCTGGCCAGGACCTCCCACGAGGATCCGGCAGTGCTGTTGAAGGCCGTCCTGTCGGTCATCGCCGCCAGGCTTTCGGACCCGGACACAATGGCATTGCCGCGCATTGTCCTGCAGGAGGCCGGGCGGTTTCCCGAGCTTGCCGAAACCTACCGCCGCCAGGTGATCGACAAGGGCATCGGCGCCCTCGAGCTGATCCTCCAGAAGGGCATCGCGACCGGTCAGTTCCGGCCGGTCGACGCGCATCTCGCCATCCGCAACGTCATGGGTCCGCTGCTTGCCCATATGCTGCTGACCCAGATCTTCAGGATCGATGAGGACGCGCAAACCACGCCCCAGGATTTCATCGAAAGCCATTTCGACATCCTCATGAACGGCCTGCTCAGGCCGCGGGCGGGAGGCTGACATGGACACCGTCTATGCCTGGATCGTCGCCCTTTACACCGCCATCTGGCCCGGCGCGGCCGATCCGCCCGACAATCGCTATTTCGGCTATGTCGAAGGCGAATATGTCTATGTCGCGCCCAAGGAGAGCGGCGTTCTGGAGAGCCTCGATGTCAACCGCGGCGACACGGTCGAGGCCGGTCAGGCGCTGTTCTCGCTGGATGCCGACCAGCAACTGATCGCCCTTGGCCAGGCCGAGGCCGACCTGATGATCGCCCGCTCCAAGCTGATCGATGAGAGCACCGGCAAGCGGCCCGAGGAAATCGCCGTCATCGAGGAACAGCTGCGCAACGCGGAAGCCAGTCTCGATCTCGCCCAGGCGGATTACGAGCGCTACAAGGAGCTTTCGGTCAACGATTTCGTCTCGCCGAGCCAGCTCGACCAGGCGGCGGCAACGCTCGATCAGGCCGCCGCGACCGTCGGCGAACAGCGCGCCAATCTGCGGGTCGCGCGCCTGCCGGCCCGCAGCGCCCAGCTTGACGAGGCGCGCCAGTCGGTCAAATCCTCGGAGCTTGCCGTCGACAGCGCCCGCATCAAGCTTAATGACCGTGCGCTGACGGCGCCAGCCGGCGGCTATGTGCAGCAGACCTATTATCTGCCCGGCGAATATGTGCAGGCGGGCATGCCGGTGGTTTCGATCCTGCCGCCCGGCGAGATCAAGTTCCGCTTCTATGTCGGCGAGCCCGACCGGGCAGGTCTTGCCGTCGGCGGGAAAGTCATGATCGGCTGCGACAATTGCAAGGAACCGATCGCCGCCCGCATCACTTATATTTCCTCGTCGGCCGAATACACGCCGCCGGTCATCTACAGCCTCGAGGAACGCTCCAAGCTGGTTTTCATGGCCGAGGCCCTGCCCGACGAGCCGACCACCCTGCTGCCCGGCCAGCCGATCGACGTGACGGTGGCAAAATGAGCGGCAACGGCACAACGCCGGTCATCGAGGTCAACGGGCTGGTGAAGAAATTCGGCGACAAGACCGTCGTCGATCATTTCGACATCTCGGTTCCGAAAGGCGCGATCTACGGCTTTCTGGGCCCGAACGGCAGCGGCAAGACGACGACGATCCGCATGCTGTGCGGCCTGCTGACGCCGGATGCCGGCTCCGGAACCTGCCTCGGCTATGACATTCTGCGCCAGTCCGACAACATCAAGGAGCATGTCGGCTACATGACGCAGAAATTCTCGCTCTATGAGGACCTGACCATCCGCGAGAATCTCGATTTCATGGCCCGCATGTACCGGGTGAAGGACCGCAAGCGAAAGGTGGATGCGGCGCTCGAGGACCTTGGTCTTGCCAACCGGTCGCACCAGCAGGCCGGCGAACTCTCCGGCGGCTGGAAACAGCGCCTGGCGCTCGCCGCCTGCCTCTTGCATCAGCCCGATCTGCTGCTGCTCGACGAGCCGACGGCGGGTGTCGATCCGAAGGCGCGCCGCGATTTCTGGGACGAGATCCGCCGCCTTTCCGACGATGGCGTCACGGTGCTGGTCTCGACCCACTACATGGACGAGGCCATCCAGTGCGACAACATCGCCTATATCGCCTATGGCAAGAAGCTGATCGACGGGCCGGCGCGGAAGATCCCGGAAATGGTGGGCCTCGCCACCTGGCGGGTCGAGGGCCCGGATCTGGCTGAACTGGCGACGCAGCTCCACGGCAAGGACGGCATCGAGCAGGTGGCGCGCTTCGGCTCGGCGCTGCATGTCTCCGGCATGGATGCGCAAAAGCTCGAAGCGGCCATCAAGCCCTTCCTCAAGGACAAGCGCTACACATGGAAGCAGCAACCGGCCGGGCTGGAAGAGGTGTTCATCCACCTCATGAGCGGCTCGACCGACAATTTCGCGGCAGGACAGGAGGCCGCCTGAGATGGCCCTGTCGTCCAGCCGATTCCTGGCGATCCTGATGAAGGAATTCATCCAGATGCGGCGCGACCGCATGACATTCGCCATGATGATCGTCATTCCGATCGTCCAGCTCATGCTGTTCGGCTTTGCCATCAATTCCGACCCGCGCCATTTGCCGACCCTGGTCGAGGTGCATGACACAGGCCCCTTCACACGCGGCTTCCTCGCCGCGATGCAGACCTCCACCTATTTCGACATTCGTGGAACCGTCGCCAACAGCACCGAGGTCGACCGGGCGCTGAAGACGGGCGAGGCGACCTTCGTCGTCACCATCCCGGAAGATTTCGAGCGCGACATCGTTCGTGGCGAAAAGCCGGCGCTTCTGGTCGCCGCCGATGCCTCCGATCCGGCCACGTCCGGGTCGGCGTCGGCGGCGCTTTCGGTTCTGGCCGCGAACACCGTCAACAATCTGGCGATCGGGCCGCTGTCCTACCTTGCGGGCACGCAGGACGCCTTCTCGGTGATCGCCCATCAGCGCTACAACCCCGCCGCCAGGACCAGCTACAACATCGTTCCGGGACTGCTCGCGATCATCATCTCCATGACCATGGTGATGATCACGGCGATCGCCATCGTCCGCGAGAGCGAGCGCGGCACCATGGAGACCCTGCTTTCGACGCCGGCGCGGGCGCCGGAGGTCATGCTCGGCAAGATCATTCCCTATGTGCTGATCGGCTATGTGCAGACCTGCGTCTTCTTCATCCTGGCCTTCTGGGTCTTCAGCGTGCCCTTTGCCGGTCCCGTGGCGCCGTTCCTGCTCGGTCTCAACATATTCATCATCGTCAACCTGGCGCTCGGCTTCCTCTTTTCCACGGTCGCCAGGAACCAGATGCAGGCCATGCAGATGTCGTTCTTCTATCTGCTGCCCTCGATCCTTCTGTCCGGCTTCATGTTTCCCTTCGCCGCCATGCCCGGATGGGCGCAGGTCCTCGGAACGCTGCTGCCAAGCACCCATTTCATGCGCGTCATCCGCAAGATCATGCTCAAGGGCGCGGACCTTTCCGACATCGTGCCGGATCTGCGCGCACTCCTGATCATTCTGGTCGCCGTTTCGGTGCTGGCCATGCTGCGCTACAAGCGCACGCTCGACTGACGCTGCCGCCCGCAGCGCTCAACAGCAATCGCTGAAATCGCAGCAGGCCACGACATCGGGGTGCTTGCCGCAGCAATCGTCGAGAAGGAAGGACACGAGCCCGCCCAGCGCTGCGTAATCGGCGCGGTAGACGATGTTTCGCGACTGCCGCTCCGACGTGACGATCCCCGCCTGTTCCAGCGCCGAGAGGTGGAAGGAGGCACGCGAGGAGATCGCCCCGACCTTCTCTCCGATTTCACCTGCCGAAGCGCCCTCCGTTCCGCATTCGACCAGATGGCGCACAATGCGAAGCCGCGTTTCCTGGGAAAGCGCCGCGAACATTTTCAGAGCTGAGTCTTCTTTCATATTTCAATATCTCTTGAAATGTTGAATTATTGGGAATATATCGCCATCGGACGCGGACAATCAAGTCCACCGAGGCACAAGACTGGAGAACCGGGATGAAAATCGTCAGCTTCAAGATCTGCCCGTTCGTGCAAAGGGTAACGGCACTGCTGGAAGCAAAAGGCATCGACTACGAGCTCGAATATATAAGCTTGAAAGACAAGCCGCAGTGGTTCCTGGACATCTCTCCAAATGGCCAGGTTCCCGTACTGATCACCGATAGCGGCACGGCGCTTTTCGAATCGGACGCCATTGTCGAATATCTGGAAGAAGCCTTTCCGCCGCTACAGCCGGACATCTCGCTTGAACAGAAGGCGGCCAACCGGGCCTGGAGCTATCTCGCCGCGAAAAACTACCTCGTCCAGTGCGGCGCGCAGCGCAGCCCCGACGCCATCGCGCTCGAAGAGCGGTCGGCCAAGCTTGCCAAGACCTTTGACAGCGTGGAGAAACAGCTTGGCGACACGCGCTATTTCAACGGTGACGCCATCGGCATGGTCGACATCGCCTGGCTGGTGCTGCTGCACCGCGCCGACATCATCGAACGCCGCACCGGTTACGACTTTCTCGACGGCCGTCCGAAACTAAAGAAATGGCAAAAACATCTGGTGCAGACCGGCATCGGCGACCGTTCGGTCGCGGCCGATTTCGAAGATGCGTTTTCTGCGTTCTATCTGTCCGAAGAGACCTTTCTCGGGCGCGGCGGCGACCTCAGCGCGGGTCTGGCCTCCGGCGAGCGGAAGGCGAGCGCCTGCTGTTAGAGCGTGTCCATCAAGCTTGTCTAGATTTGAATCAGCCGCTGCTCGGCGCGGCGGAAGCTTTCGGCCAGCACCGTCGCGTCGCCCAGCGCATGGGCGAGCGAAATGCCGCCCTGCCATTCGACCACGATTTCGCGCGCCTTGGCGAGCGCGACGGACGGTCGCGAGCCGGTGCGCTGCAATTCGCGGCCGATGAAACCGGTGAGCAGCTCGAAGGATTCGGCCGCCCGCGCCGAGGCCTTCGGCGCCTCCGAGCGGAAATCGCGCACCGCGAGCGCGATCGGGCAGCCATGGTCAACGCGGCTGCGGCTCGATTGCGACAGCCGGCGCAACAGGCCGAGCACCCGCCGCCGTGGATCCGCCTCGGCCTCCGCGACCTCTTCGAGCATGTCTTGCGTCTCGGCGACGAAGATATCGGCGACGCCGGTGGCGATGTCCTGCTTGGTGCGGAAATAATAATAGACATTGCCGAGCGGCACACCGGCATCCTTGGCGATGTCGGCAAGGCTCGTGCTTCCATAGCCATGGCGCCAGAACCGGTTTGCCGCGGCTGCCAGCAATTGCTGCCTTTTCTGATCGCCGCGCTTTGACAAGGCCTATGCTCCCGCCTTGTGGGCCGCCCTCTCGTCATCATCGAGCGGCCGTGCCTCAGACGGCAGCATGATCGGAATGCCGTCGCGGATCGGATAGGCAAGCCCCGCCGACAGGGAGATCAGTTCGTTGTTCTCCTCGTCCAGGTCCAGCCGGTCCTTGGTCAGCGGACAGACGAGCAGTTCGAGCAGCTTGCTGTCGATCGTGGCGGATGGGCGTGTGTCTGGCATGGCGTGGTCTTGTCGTGCGTGCAAACGAATCTACTGCAGCACCGTATCATAGTCGTCGCTGTCGCGCGCCAGGGCGATCTCCGTGATCGCGATCAGGGTATCGGCGCGGGTCTTCAGGTCCGGCGCCTCCAGAAGCGCCTGTTTCTCGGCCGGCCCGTAGGGCGCCATCATCGACATGGTGTTGACCAGCGTCGCGTTGCTCGCCTGGCCGACGCTTTCCCAGTCGGCCTCGAGCTGGTTGGCCTCCAGATAGGCGCGGAAGCTCTCGAGCAGCGCCTCGCGGTTGACGCTGTCTTCGCCATTGTCCGCAGAAAGATCGTTGAGGAAGGGCGCGATGCGCCCCTGGCGGTAGCCCTTCCTGATCGGCAGTTCCTCAAGCAGACGGAACCGGCATATGCCGACCAGCGAGATGATGTAGCGTCCGTCGCCGGTTTCCGAAAGCGACGTGATGCGCCCGAGCGTTCCGACCGAGCAAAGCGGCGGATTGTCGCCGCTTTCCACATTACCGGAAAGATCGAAGCGCGGCTGGATGATGGCAACAAGGCGCTTCGCCGCGATGACATCGTCGATCATGGCAAGATAGCGGGGCTCGAATATATTCAGCGGCATCTGCCCGCAGGGCAGCAGCAGGGCCCCGGAAAGCGGAAACAGGGCAACGTTGGCCGGAATGTCCTTCTCGGTCCGGTAATGTACATTTCCTGCTTGCAACGTCACTGACCTTGGTTTTAACGCGATATTGTAGAGGAATTGGTGCTGATCACGCAATTCTCAAGGTCTTTTGTGCCGACAACCGCCCGCCGCATCAGGAGAACATCAAGGACGACAACTTGCGCCGCGCGGCAAGGGTCGCCGGATCGGTCGGGCCCCAGGCCTCGAAAAACGTCAGCAACTGCTTGCGCGCACCGTCATCCTGCCATTGCCGGTCCGCCTTCATGATGTGCAAAAGCTGCTCGGCCGCCTCTTCACGCGCGCCCTGGACATTGAGGATCTTCGCCATGTCGAAGCGCGCCTCGTGGTCATCCGGATTGGCGTCAAGCCGTGCCTTGAGCTGCTCGGGATCGCCGAGGCTCGAAATCTCTTCTTCCAGCGCAAAGCGGGCGAGCAGGCTGGCCACCTCCGGCACCTTCTTCTGCTCCTCGTCGAGGCCGTTGATCAGCTCCTTCGCACGGTCCGCCTGGCCTGCCGCAAGCATGCACTCGGCCATGCCGGCCATCGCCTTGGCATTGTCCGGCTGCTCCTGAAGGATGGAGCCGAAGATCTGCGCCGCCAGATTGACGTCGCCGCTATCGAGCGCGGCGCGGCCCTCGGCGAGGAACGCATCGATATCCGGCGCGCCGTTTTCCTTCACCAGCTTGTCGATGAACTGCTTGATCTGGCTTTCCGGCACCGCGCCCATGAAGGCATCGACCGGCTTTCCGCCGGAAAATGCCACCACGGCAGGGATCGACTGGATGCCCATCTGACCGGGGATCGCCGGATGATCGTCGATATTCAGCTTGACCAGCTTGACCCGGCCGCCCTGTTCGGTGACCACCTTCTCGATGATCGGGCCGAGCTGCTTGCACGGTCCGCACCACGGCGCCCAGAAATCGACCAGCACGGGCTGGTTGTTCGATTCGGCAATCACATCCGTGGTGAACGCCGCCGTCGTCGTGTCCTTGATCAGCGGCCCGCCCGCCTGCCCGGCCGGCTGCGCCGGCTCCGGCGACTGGCCGTCGCCGAAGCTCACCGTGCCGCCCATCTGGTTTCCAAAGGAGCCGCCATAGGGATTGTCGCCGTCCTGCATCAGGTCTCTCCGGTCTCTGCTCGGCCCGCGGGCCGCAATATTGTGTGCCGTCCCCGGAAAATCGGCCAGGAGACGCGCAATTTCAAGATGCGCCTTCGTTGCGCCCGCTCAGCGCCACTATTAGCGGTTTATGGCCCGTCGCTTCAAGGAAGCGCAGCAGATCGTCACGCGCGACGGATGTCGTCGCATCGTTGCGCAGCGGGTGCGCGTTGATGATCTCGTGCTCCAGCAACGCCTCGTCCAGCACCATCTGCACCCGGCCCTGCGTGTCGTTCATGACCCCGAAGGACGTCACGGCACCCGGTATAACGCCGAGAAATTCCATCAGCCTGTCCGGCTTGCCGAAGGAAACGCGGCTCCTTGCGCCGATCAGCGGATGGATCGTCTTCAGGTCGATCTGCGCATCCTCTTCGACCGTGACAAGAAAGAAATTGTCCTTCTTGTCCTTCAGGAACAGGTTCTTTGTATGGCCGCCCGGAATCTCGTCGCGCAGCGACTGCGATTCGGAAACCGTGAAGACCGGCGGATGGGTCCTGGTCCTGTGTGCGATGCCCATTTCGTCGAGCGCCGCGAACAGCTCCTCGTCGGTTTTCGGCGGCACGGCTGCGGTGCTTTCGCTCATCGGCTTTTCCTGCCCTGATGTGGCCTTTCTCAGCGGCATGTGATAGGGCGCGCGCGCCGAAATCGCAATCGAAAACCGGGCCGCCGTTTCGATTCATTTTCCTGTTGCATTTGTCGCCGGCTTGCGCCATATAGCGCCGGACGCGGGGCACGCCCCGCATCGATACCCCAGTCGGTTGCATCAGATACCGGCAAAGCCGAGCGGGCGTAGCTCAGGGGTAGAGCACAACCTTGCCAAGGTTGGGGTCGTGAGTTCGAATCTCATCGCCCGCTCCAGTTTTCCAAATAAAAACAGTTGTTTGCGTCGCAGGTGAATATTGAGCAGCTTGCGATTTTCCCGTGGGTGTCCACCAAAGAACCAGATATCGGTGAGTTGGGAGGACCAGCAAATCCAACCAGCAAGATCGTGAATGTCTCCACCGGAACGCCAGATACCGTGCGTTTGCGGCAGCTAACAGAGCCGCCTGTTTCAATCCGGATTCGGGAACTAAGCGTTGACGTGGAATATTTGTGGCACTTGTATTCGGTGCTGAGAATTCACTAGGCAGCAATCCGTTAGCCCCATAGCCGACATCAGTGTGTGATTGCGTCGAAAGTCCCTGATCGAACCCAAAGCGTCGATACCAACGCAACGTAAGAGTGTCCGCTTTCCTGCCACCGACGGGCCGCTCAGCGTCACGGAGCACCGAAGGTACATCATGTAGTACTCAAGCTTTCGAGACGGTAAGGTGGGCTATGGCGATCACTACCCAAGCGCAGTTTTTTCTTAACGCATACCGCATTCTTGAACGAAACGAGGCGGCGCTACAAGCCGAGCAGAAGCGTCGCGCGCAGAGACAAAACCTTGACCATTCAGACAGTCCATCTGTTGATCAAGTCTGCTATGCAACGGATGAGCATATCGGGGTTTCGGATTTTGTATGTCTAGCGTTCTCGGTCGAGCTGTTCGTGAAAGCCGTGTTCGAAGCGCTAGGTCGGCGGCAGCGAGGTCACAACATCAGGGAACTTTTTGAGAAGCTACCGCCCGACGTACAGACCAAAATAGCCGAGATCCATATGAGAAACATCTATCACTGGACACTTGACGACTATAAAGACCAGATGGACGTCATCAGCAAAGGATTCGAGGAATTCCGATATTCGCACGAGCATAAAGAGCTATTCTATCACAAAGGCTTTGCACTCAAAATGATCGACGCGGTAAGACAGGTTATTGATGATATTCGGGCGCAAAAACAATAGCACCGATCGAGTACGCGTCATTCCAATTCATTAAATAAGGCTGGGCGGCCACGAGACGGAACCGTCGAGCCGCTGGAGGCTTTGTAGCCCCGCCTTTCAGAACTCGCCAATCGCTACACTTGAGCCCTATTTGTTTCGAGACCGAAGCAGACGACCCGTAAGCGCTAAGCTAAAGCTCACATGCAGTGCCTATCTGGATATCAAAATATGCCGAGGTGATACTTTGTGGATTTTCTGACAAATCGGGATATTGCGCTGCTCATATGGATAATACCCATATTTCTGTTCTTTGCGCTGAAAGCGGAACTCCGCTCTGCCTTGGTAAGTGTTCTCAAGGCGTTCGTTAGCCCCAAGATCTTGTTTATTTTCGTAGGTTTGTTCGTTTACGTTGCGGCGATTTCATACCTCCTTTGGTTGATTGGGGTTTGGGATATATCCCTGCTGAAGGCGACGATCTTATGGACCATAGGCGCCGGCATAGCGGGTATCTTCGAGGTGATTTCTCTGCGCGACACGAGGAAACTCTTGTCAAAAGCAATTCGTAGCCAACTTGGCGTCATTATTTTCGTTGAATATGTTGTGACGTTTCAGACGTTCAATCTGATGGTGGAATTACTCATTTTGCCAGTTTTAACTTTTTTGGTGCTGCTTTTGTCGGTTTCAGAAGGGAAGCCAGAGAACGAGTTTGCCACAAGGTTCTTAAACACTTTGCTCTCAGTCTTTGGACTATCGCTTCTGATTATTGGATTTACATCGATCTGGTTTGATCCAGACAGTTTCTGGAATACGCGAACGCTGAAAGACTTCCTACTTCCCATCTTACTGTCCCTTCTGATTCTTCCATTCCATTTTGCGCTGATCACTTTGATCACCTTCGAGACTCGCTTTATTGGCTTAAACTTCCAATTAAAGGATGCCTCCCTCAGGAGCAGCGCGAAAAGATGTGCCCTATGGCACTATGCGTTTGACTTGGACGGCTTAAACCGCTGGTTTCATGAAGTTGCCATTGCTGACATACAAACGATATCTGATCTCGACAGCACATTTTCCGTTGTGAAGATGCGACGGGCTGTTGAAGCTAAGCCACCGGAAATCCCAGTGGAGGATGGCTGGTCTCCGTTCGCAGCCATGAAATTCCCGAGGGACGAAGCTCTGCGCCCCCACCATTACAAACAACTCTGGTCAGGCGGGGAAGAATGGCGCGCAAGTTCCAACTATGTTGATTTGGAAAAGGGTGCGTTCGCCAATCAATTGTCTTATTCGATCGAGGGTGACGCTCACGTTGCAACTCGACTATTGCTTAGTTTGGACGTCCGGCAGATGGCCACGGAAACAGCGGCATTGTACAGGCTAATGGAAGAGCTACAGGCAATTACTGACAAAATGGGATTGGAATTACGACTGGATAACAATGGCGCGTTGTTATCCGGACGTACCTTTGTCATCGACTGCTGCAATGTCACAATAAAGGCTAGCCGTAAGGATTGGGCCCTAGAGGGTACATATGATTTTTTGGTCGAGCTAGTTCACAAGAAACACAAAACAGATTTCTAGTTTTCTAAGACGACTTGACACTCCACAAAGTTGCCAATCGGCGTCAAAATGGATGTGGGAGCAGCGGCGAAGACAACTGAAGTGACGTGAGGACTTCCATCCAGTCTAGCGCAGAGCCCTGGTCAAAGCCGCAGCCGGCAAGTCCGATCCCGGCCAACCGGCCGTGGAACAAGCGCCGGTCCAGCTTGTATTTCTCACATTATTGTCTTTAGCTCGAAACACAATTTTATCGATGCTTGCAATGGGCGCGCGAAGTGGGATCCACGAGAGTTGTACGCTGGTATGTCAAACGCAAGGGCTTTCTGGTCGAACGCTGGGTCGGTCATCAGGTCCTGAACCAGCTTCTCAAATCGCTCCGACCGGTTACAACGCAGCACCGTTTGATCCGGTTGGGCGGCGATACGGACGGCGGATATCTTGTGCCGGATGATCTCGAAGGGATACTGGCTTGCTTTTCACCCGGCGTCGGAGACGTCAGCGAATTCGAAACAGATCTTGCAAAACGCGACATTCGCTCCTTTCTGGCCGACCATTCCGTCGAGGGACCGGCCAGCCCGAATCCGCATTTCAGCTTTGAAAAGAAATTTGTCGGGACGACAAATGACGAGGCGACCATCAGGCTGGGCGACTGGGTGGAGACATCGGGATGTGCCCCGGACGATGATCTGATCCTGCAGATGGATATTGAAGGGACCGAATACGACGTCATTCTCGATGTCCCGGAGGACGTTCTGTCCCGTTTCCGGATAATGGTTGTTGAGTTTCACGACCTGCCTTTGTTTTTGGGCAGGACAGGGTTTCGTTTTGCAAAAGCCGTGTTTGACAAACTGCTCAGAAACCACACCGTGGTGCATCTGCACCCGAACAACAACACGCCCGTGATTGAATTTCACGGACTCGAGATTCCCTCAGTCATGGAATTTACGTTTCTGCGAAACGATCGGATCGAGCAGAAATCGCCGGCGCACACCTTTCCCCACCATCTGGATCGGCCAAACGTTGCGTCACGAGACGAGATCGTGCTGCCGGATTGCTGGTTTAGAGCAAGATGACAGGCCTGGACAATCGCAATCGGCATCCGCATCAATTCCCGCGTCAGCCGTAGACGGACCGCTGAAATAGCTCCTGCCCGTAGGACGACGACAACTGTCCGGACCGAAGGGCTTCCGTGTTCGCCGTTTCAACGATGCGGCCCGCGTGCAGAATTGCCAGCCGGTCACACAGAAAGCTGACGACGGGCAAATCATGGGTGACCAGCAGGAAGGTCAGGTTTTTTTCTTCCCGCAGCGATTTGAGCAGGTTCAGAATTTCCGCCTGCACGCTCACGTCAAGGGCGCTGGTGGGCTCGTCCAGCAGCAGGACAGGCGGGTTCAGCATGAGCGCACGGGCAATCGCGACGCGCTGGCGTTGCCCGCCGGACAGCTGATGCGGCAGGCGGAACCGGAACCGTCGCGGCAGGCCGACCGCGTCCAGCATGGCGATGACCTTGCTGTCGCGGTCCGGCAGTCCGTGGATCAGCAGCGGCTCGTTGAGCGTGTCGTCGATGGTGCGGCGCGGATGCAGGCTGCCATAGGGGTCCTGGAACACCATCTGAACCTGGCGCGCGCGGTCGCGGGCCGAGAATGGCCGATCGGTGTCGTTATCCTCACCGATCCTCAAGGTCCCGGTGAACGCCGGCAGTTGGCCCGCCAGTGCCTTCAGGATGGTCGACTTTCCCGAACCCGATTCCCCGACAAGCGCGAAGCTTTCGCCCGTTGCGACATCGAACGAGACATCGTGCAGGACACGCACATCGCTGAAACTGACGGACAGGTCCTTGACGTGGATCATAGCTTGCCCCGGTCCAGCACCGGCAGACGGTCGCGGGTTTCGTCTATTGTCGGCAGGCTGGCCACCAGGCCGCGCGTGTAGGGATGTTGTGCATCCATCAGCGCGCCGGAAGCGATCTCTTCGACAATCTCCCCGCGATACATCACGAGGATACGGTCGCACCAGCGCGCGACCATGTTGAGATCGTGCGAGATCAGGATCAGACCCATGCCGCGCCGCGACACGAGATCGGCAAGTATGTCGAGCACCTGGCCGCGCACCGAAACATCCAGCGCGCTTGTGGGCTCGTCGGCGATCATCAGGGCGGGCTCAAGCACCACCATCATCGCGATCATGACCCGTTGGCCCATCCCGCCGGACACTTCATGCGGAAAAAGACGCGCCACACGCTCCGGGTCCTTGATGCGCACGGCGGTCAGGGCTTCAAGCGCCCGCTCGCGGCGCTCGCGCCTGCCGAGCGTGCCGTGAACGGCCATGGCTTCTTCAATCTGCTCGCCGATCCTGATCACCGGGTTCAGGCTGAACTTCGGGTCCTGCAGCACCATCGACATCGCGGTGCCCCGCAGGTCGCGCCTTTCATCTTCGGACAGGCCGCGCAAATCCTTGCCGTTGAACATCAACTGATCGGCTGTCACTTTTCCCGGTGCCGGAACAAGGCCCATGATGGCCCGGCCCGTCATGCTCTTGCCCGATCCGCTCTCGCCGACGATCCCCAGCCGCTCCCGCCCCAGGGTGAAGCTCAAGCCGCGCACGACATCGGCAGGCCCGTGATCCGTCGGAAAGGTGACGCGCAGATTTTCCACCGACAAAAGGCTCATCCGCGCGACCTTTGTTTCGGGTCCAGCACGTCGCGCAGACCGTCGCCGAACAGGCAGAACCCTAAAGATACGATGACGATGGCAAAGCCCGGCATGGTGGCCACCCACCACTGATCCAGTATGAAGGAGCGCCCGCGTGAAATCATAGCGCCCCATTCGGGCAGGGGCGGTTGCGCGCCCAGGCCCAGAAAGCCGAGGCCCGCCGCTGTCAGGATGATGCCGGCCATATCGAGCGTAACGCGGACAATGGTCGAGGAAATGCAGAGCGGCATGACATGGCGCGCGATGATACGCAGCCGCGAGGCGCCCTGCATCCGGATCGCGTCGAGAAACTCGGAATTGCGAAAGGTCAGCACTTCGGCGCGGGCGATCCGGGCATAGACGGGCCAGGCGGCAATCGCGATGGCAATCACCGCGTTTTCGATCCCCGGACCGAGCGCGGCCACAAAGGCCAGCGCCAGAACCAGCCGGGGCAGGGACAGGAAGATGTCGGTCAGCCCCATCAGCACGCGATCCACCCAACCGCCGAAATAACCCGCGACCGTTCCGATCAGCAGCCCGAGAGGGGCCGATATGATCGCCACCAGCAACACGATCATCAAGGTGATGCGTGCGCCATAGATCACGCGGGACAGGATATCCCGGCCCAGTTCGTCGGTACCCATCCAATGGGCGGCCGAAGGCGGCTGCAGACGGTCGGCCAGCGTCCCTTCGACGGGAGAATAGGGAGCAAGCCACGGAGCGAAGGCCGCCACCAGCAAAAGAGCGAGGATGATCATCAGCCCGACCATCGCCAGCGGGTTGCGCATGAGGTCCCGCGCCAGCCGATAGGAGACCCCCAGCCGCGCCTGCATCCGGGTTTCGGGATCATCCGACAATAGCCAGCCTCGTGTGATCATGCGCGTGCCCTCGGATCCAGCAGGCGGTAGAGCGCGTCGGACCCTTTGTTGATCCCGACGAAGACAGCCCCGATCACCAGCGTCGCGCCCAATACGGCGTTCATGTCGGCGTTCAGCAGCGCCGTCGTCAGATAGTTGCCAATGCCCGGCCAGCTGAAAACCGTTTCGATCATGACAGAGCCTTCGAGCAGGCCGGCATAGCTCAGGCCGATGACCGTGATCAGTTGCACGCGTATGGGCCGGAACGCATGTCTCCACAGGATCAGCCGTTCCGGCACGCCCTTGACGCGGGCGGTGGTGATGAATTCCTGCCCGAGCTGCTCGAGCATGAAACTGCGCGTCATCCGCGCAATATAGGCCAGGGCGAAAAAGCCAAGGATGGTGGCGGGCAGGATGATGTGCGACAGAGCGCTTCTGAATGCCTCCAGGTTTCCGTCAATAAGGCTGTCGACGAGCAGCAGACCGGTGTGCGTGGGCACCATGCCATCCAGGAAAAAATCAATCCGCCCCGGCCCGCCGACCCAGCGCAGATGGGCATAGAAGATCACCAGACCGATCAGGCCCAGCCAGAAGGCAGGAATGGCGTAGCCCGCCAGACCGATGACGCGGATGATCTGATCCGCCATCCGCCCCTGACGCGCCGCCGCGAACACGCCCATCGGAACGCCGAGCGCCACGCCGATGATGATGCCAAGCGTCGCCATCTCGAATGTGGCGGGAAAAACGCGGGCCAGGTCCTCCGCCACCGGGCGACCGGTCGAGACGGACGTGCCAAGCTCTCCCTGAGCCACCTGGCCGACATAACGGGCGAACTGCACCACCAGCGGATCGTCGAGCCCCATCGCCTCTTTCGTCGCGTTGTATGTCTCGATACTGGCGCGGTCACCGACGACGGCCACCACCGGGTCAATGGGGACCACGCGGCCGATCACGAATGTGATCGCCAGCAGACCGAGGAAGGTTACGGCCAAGGTCAGCAGGAACTGAGCGGCGGGCAGGACTCGGGTCAATATGGACTCCCTTTACTTATGGTTAGCAAAGGTGCTTTGACCCATCAAAATTTTTTTACTAACATCACAATTATTATTTGGAGCCCTGCGTCTGAACACATGACGAAATTGGACTACGCCCGCCCCCCGGCATTTGGCGGGCGCATTCGCGATATGCGCCGCAAGGCCAACCTGACATTGCAGGTACTGGCGGATCAGGCAGGCATCTCGGTTGGTTTCCTGAGCCAGGTGGAACGCGGTAAAGCCACACCAAGCCTGGGGACGCTGGCCAGCCTCGCCGCGACATTGGGTGTGGGCGTTGATGTCTTCGTCTCCAATCCCAAACCGTCTGACAGCGTAACGCGCGAGGGCGAGCGGCCGCAATTCGCGCTGGACGATTCATCCCTGTCCTACGAGCATGTGTCGACCACCCTTCCGGGCGGTACGATTTCGTCGCTCATCATACATATCCCCGAACACTACGCGTCCGAGGTGACCGCGCATTTCGGCGAAGAGCTGATCTACGTGCTGCAGGGAACGGTTCGCCAATCGCTGGACGGGGCGCAGTTCGTTTTGCATCCCGGCGACAGCCTGCACTTCATGGGGGATACGCCCCACGCCTTCGCCAATATCGGTAACGGCCCGGCCAAATTGTTGTGGACGGGCACTTCACCAAGGCTGCTTGGGCCAAGGCCCTCGGCCAATTCCAACAACAACACCAAAGGGAGAGACTGATGAAACACATACCGAATCTCATCGCGGCGGCGGCCGTCAGCGTGTTTGCGCTGTCCGCGGTGCCGGCGGTGGCCGACACGCCCGCCAACGCGCTGGTCATCGCGCAGAACATCGATGACATCGTGACGATCGATCCGGCCTCGGCCTATGAATTCACCTCGGGTGAATATGTCGCCAATACCTATGACCAGCTTGTTCAGTACGATGCTGATGACACCACCAAGCTGGCTCCCGGGTTGGCAAAAAGCTGGGATATCGATGCCGCAGCCAAGACAGTGACATTCGAGCTGCGCGATGGCGTCAAGTT
Organism: Allohoeflea poritis; assembly: GCF_027889715.1. Taxonomy (GTDB): domain Bacteria; phylum Pseudomonadota; class Alphaproteobacteria; order Rhizobiales; family Rhizobiaceae; genus Hoeflea_A; species Hoeflea_A poritis. The sequence goes on along the minus strand of NZ_JAPJZH010000004.1, from coordinate 318,862 downwards.
CTCGTCCGGCAACCCGCTGCGCGGGGAAGACGTTCTGGAAAGCTGGAAACGTGTCCTGGTATTGCAGAAAGCCCCGGCCTTTATCCTTGAGAACCTGGGCTGGACCGCCGAAAACATCGAGGAAATGGTGACCGTCGACGGCAACACCGTGACCGTCCGCTGGGCCGGCGATTTCGCACCCTCCTTTGTCCTGAACGTGCTGGCTGCGCGCCCAGCTGCTGTCGTCGACGTCAAGACCGCGATGGCCAACGAGGTGGATGGCGATCTGGGTCATGCCTGGCTGAACCAGAACAGCGCCGGGACCGGCCCGTTCACACTGGCCCGCTATGCGCCGGGTGAAGTGCTGATGCTTCAGGCCAACCCCAATTACTGGAACACGGCACCGGCGATCGAACGCGTCATGATCCGCCATGTGCCGGAGGCTGCCACCCAGCGCCTGCTTCTGGAGTCGGGCGATGTGGACATGGCCAAGAACCTGACGCCCGACCAGATCGCCGGTCTTTCGGGCAACGCGGACATCAAGGTGGAAACCTACCCGCAGACCGCTGTGCACTGGTTCAGCTTCAACCAGAAACACGAACCGCTGACCAACCCCGCCTTGTGGGAAGCATCCCGCTATCTGGTTGATTACAACGGCATGGCCGACAGTTTCCTGAAAGGGCAGATGGAAGTGCATCAGGCGTTCTGGCCCGAAGGCTTCCCCGGTGCGCTGACGGAAACGCCGTTCGAATACGACCCCGAAAAGGCCAAGGCCATTCTCGAGGAAGCAGGCGTCGAACTGCCGTTGACGATCGAGCTTGACGTGATCAACGCCGAACCCTTCACCGACATCGCAGCGAGCCTGCAGCAGACCTTCGCCCCTGCCGGCATCAACTTCGAGATCCTGCCGGGCACCGGTGCGCAGGTCATCACCAAGTATCGTGCGCGCACCCATGAGGGCATGCTGCTCTATTGGGGACCGGACTTCATGGACCCGCATTCCAACGCCAAGGCTTTCGCCTACAACGCCGACAATTCCGATGACAAATACGTCTCGACCACGACGTGGCGCAATGCGTGGATGCCTCCGGCGGAGATCAATGAAAAGACCAAGGCGGCTCTGGCCGAGCAGGATCCCGAGGCCCGCAACAAGATGTATGTCGAGTTGCAGCAGGCCATGCAGGAAGAGGCGCCTTTCGTGATCATGTTCCAGGCGGTCAAGCAGGTCGCCATGGATGATGCGGTCACCGGCTTCGTGAACGGCGCCAATGCCGACTACGTCTATTACCGCCTCGTTGAAAAGCAGTAAGAACTGATGCCCGGGCGCCATGCGCGCCCGGGCTCGCCACAATCGCGCGAGACATGATTCCCATGGATACTTTCACGGCTCTGCACGCCGCAGCCAAGGCGGCCTGCGGCGCGCAGCTTTTCACCGTCACACTGCTCGACCGTACTGCGGGGCTTGCCTGGCGGGCCTATTCCTCGCATCCGGACGATTACCCCGTCACCGGCACCAAGCCCATGGGCGAGAACGACTGGACGCGGCACGTTCTTGAGCGCGGCGAGACCTTCGTCGCCAATGAAACGGCGGAATTTTCATCCTATTTCTCCGACCATGCGCTGATCAATGCGCTGGGATGCGAAGCCGCCGTGAATATCCCGGTCTCAGATGACGAGCTGGTTCAGGGGACGATCAACATTCTGGACAAGGAAGGCCATTTCACGCCTGAACGCGTGGCGGCGCTGGAAAGCCTCGTGGCCGACAACCGCGCCGATCTGCTCAATGCCTTCAAGGCAATCCGCGATGGCAGGAACGAGCAATCGCATTGACCGCCAGCAGGTTCTCATGACCTGAATTGGTGATCTGGGAGTAAGCCGAGGACGGATCGTGGCGGGCGCCGGAGCGACAAACGCATCACTAAAGTACAGCGCGATCTTAGCAAGTTGAGATCGTAGTTCGAATGTAATCCTGCTCCCCAGATTTTCTCAAAAAGTCGGCAATAGCACACGACCGAAGTCTTATTGCATCCGGGATGCGCTACTCAGCTGCGAGTACGTAACATCTAAGAATCACTCCACTAACCCGTCCAGAATTTGCCAAAATTATCTGATCTTTTGTCAAATAATTTACGGCTTGGTTGGGTTTTCTTTCTTTTCTCGTGATGGAATTGGTGCACCAAATGGCAGAAGAAATCTAATCTCTACCCTATTGCGATCACCACTGAAAATCGGACGTACAGAGACGCAAGAAGATTTATTTGGCAATGCCCCGGCTTCAACTCGCTGGGCGCCAACAACAATTACCACTTGCGAACCTAAAGCGATCGCATATCTTCGACCCTGCATTCCTGCAGCCGGAAATGCTTTTTCAGGAATACCTGCTGTGTGCTTGAACTTGTTTTCAACAAGGATCGAGTTTTCAACAGCTAAGTCAAGCTTTCCACCACCGAGAACTGAACCTTCTTCAACAATTAGAGAGCTTATCCGAAAAGCACTTCGTAGCTTGGCTTGTAGTGCGTTTTCATCCTCTAGTTCGCTCGAAATTTGCGGTCCTGCATACCAATCATCGACGAATGCAAAGAGTACTTCAAGAACCTTTCCAAAAGCTGTCAGATGCTCCGCTGTCAGGCCGCCCTGTAATAATTTTTGGATTTCATTAGACAGCGTAACTGCCAGATCCGGATCTTCTATAAGCCACGGTTCCGGCAACTTCAGATCTCTCGGCCGCAACTGCAACAGCGAGTATCTTCGATTTGTGATGTAGTCCGCCATTGTTTCATCGACCAACCCGGACCGTTTTAGCGGATCGATCCAGTTATCTGGTGCCTGAGAAGCCTTGATATATCCGTCGGCTTCCTCCGTCATAGTAACGCCATAGCGACCGAGAAAAACTATCTTAGATGCTAATCCGACTATTGCAGCCACATCACGCGGACAAAAAACATAGCCGGTTCTTTTTTGAAGGTCATATGCGTCAGACCACTTAACTGGATTGAATGAAAACTCTGGAACGCGAATAGTGCCCGTCGGGTATCGTGCTAAAACACGAATAGCTTCCGCTTTCTTGCCGGGCAAATCCACAATAATCTGCTCTGGTCCGATTTCCTTTAGGCGGCCTCTGAAACGCTGCATTTTTTCTTTGTCATTTCCAGCTTCCTCTATCGCATCACAGCACCTGAGCGCGGTTTCGTATATTTCTTCGCCGATTTTGAACCGAGAAGACAGGCCGTCGAGATCCTTAATGATACGCGACCAGAGAGCTCTGCGATTTTGATCAGCGCTATCAACACTTAACCCCGGCGGTGAAGCAATGAACCGGCCTCTGAATGCGAACGCCCTGTGAAGCAAGCGTCGGTTGAGGACGTCTTGAGCCAAAGTAGATGCCGAAGCTGAAGACACAGAAAGCTGATTGTGAGTGACTTCCCCCGCCAAAATTCTCAATATGGTGTCATCATCAACACTAAGAAAAATCTCGCTCAAAGAGAAACGCCTTGCGCGCTCTTTCTCTGCAACCAGTATGAGCCTCTGAGCCATGGCTTCGGCAGCACGCACTTTATGATGGTGATAGAGGCGATCATAAAGGAATGTTCGCCCAATCAGCATTTGTTCGAATGAGCCGAAGCCGGATGCGGAAATACCAAGTTGTAGGAAAAGTTGATCGGTGCTTTCAGCAGCTCGCTGCCGCAGATCCTCAAGATTTTCATCAAGGTTGTCTTGCCGGACTCGTAGTATCTCAAGTTTCGCAAGTAGTCGATCGGTGTCAAATCCAATTTCCAGACCAGCGTGATGTGCATCACGCGATAAATAATCCAGTTTATCCGCATCAATTTGGCTGCTTACCAAAGCTGATAGATGTGTAGCGCCTGGACCTGCCAATGCTCCAATAATGGCCGCAACGATGACGTCTTGTAGCTCAGTTGCAGAATAATTATGGTCCCGAAGGATTTTGTCGCTCGCGAACACTTTGTGCAGAGCATCCGACATTACGAAAAACACTGCAATAATCTCAGAGACTGAGGGTGGGTAATTTAAGGTGTACTCATCAGACAATGTTTCGCGCGCACGTTCTATATCTTCTCGCCAGCCAACTGCTTCAGATTGCGTGGAAGAGCCGCCTAAAGGGTCTTCAGCCAAGAGTACCGGTTCCAATGCATGGCTAAATGGCCCATGTCCGATGTCATGTAACAACGCTGCCAAACGCAGTGCATAACGATCCCTGCTACTGATCGTAGCAATATGTTGTGTGGCTGGTTGGTCGCGATTCCATCTCTCGATCTGGCGGCTGAGTGCTCGCATCGCTTCTTCAATCGAACCAACCACTCCGATTATATGCTCCAAGCGTCCGTGGCTTGCGCCAGGGAACACCAAGTGTGCAAGTCCCAGTTGACGAACGCCCCTCATTCGTTGGAGCAATGGTGTATCGAGTAGCGCTACCTCCCAAGGCAGTAACTCAATGGTTCCCCAGATAGGGTCATTAACCTGCTTTGGCCTAAACTCTGGTATGTCGCCAGTCTCAAGTTGCCGATGAAGTTCAGCCAGCCAACCGGACATCAATGAGTTAGCTTCGGAAGCCAGGTGTGGAGCTTCTTTCAAAAGACGCTTGCGCAGGCAGCTTCCGCTCATTTGCTATTATGCAGCAGAAACATCTGAAATGTCTTCGCTACTTTTACGTGCAGTTGCGGCATTATGCCTCAACAGAGCGCCTATTCGCTGTGCTTCCTTTGTACTCAATCCGTGGCCGACAACGATCTGTCGAGCACGATCTTCATCCAAGTTCACCACTGAGCTCAAGTAAGTGGGATTTGGCTCCGTAGTAAACTCAGCCTCTTGTGCTGCCAATAGAATGGATGGCAATTCAAAACATCGGAGGCCCACACCTGTTACCCGAAAAGTAAGATCGCTTTTGAGCGCTTCCGGCAGATCTGCCAGTGATGCTTTCAATGCGCGATCAAGCACTCCATGCGATGTCGGAATTCTCTCGTCACCATCAACCCCCAACCGCCAGAGCGCCGCAAGCAACTCTGCTTTTTCATATCTATTTGCCATGCCAATCTCCCGGTGTCTAAAAGCCTACGCTGGGTCGTAGGCACTGCTTCACACCGCTTCGGTATTCACCATAGCCGAACGAGCCCTGCTTGCTCAAACGAATCTCTCGTCAAATTCGTTTCATTGGTGTATCATAATTCATAGTTCAGCTATGATCTATGAATAAATTTATGCCAATTTTGACATTCACAGCATCTGAAGCAGCGAAATTGTCCGGTGTAACCCTGACAATGCTCGACTACCTGTGTCGGGAGAAATTTGTTCGCCCTTCCGCTTCAAAAACTCGAGGGCGAGGCAGGGCGCGGCAGTTTAATTTTGGCGACCTACTCACTCTAAAGGTAATTGCACGGCTTCTGCAATCTGGAGTTGAAGTACGGCGGCTCGCCAAGGGGCTCCGAACAATGCGGGCAAAACTCGGCCCACAAGCAAAGGACCAAATGAAATATTTGGTGACCGATGGGCGAGAAATTTTCCTACACGAATACGGCACGCTGGAATCACTGACACAGAATGGGCAGTTGAGTTTTGCATTCGTCATTGACCTGAGCGTATGCGAAAATGAAATCAACGCAGCTCGTCTAGCAACGCTGACAGCGACTGCTTAGCTCTTTGTATTTCTTCCAGCTATTTTCAAATGTTCTCTTTTTGTTCTAGTGCTCTCAATTTGCGATGTCAATGGGTATTCTCATTCAGAAGTACTCATTCGCACCTACTAACTCAGCTCACATGACTGTGTTTTGTGAACACCTGCGTTTCTGATCGACTCACCACACTCTTCTACTGCAGATGATCGAGAACCGTCTTGGCCTCGGTCCGGCAGGGACCGCTCAGACGGTTGGTCCATCCGTAGAGGCACGCCAGGATCCGGTCCTCACCCGGCTTCACATCGGCGCAATGGGCCTTGATGTCGGCGGCACAGGTCTTTCTGAGAGTTTCCTCATAGGCCGTGTCGTTCTTGCTGCGGACCTCATGCGGTATCATGCGCTCGAACATCCGGCTGGTCGTCACTTTCGTCAGCTCGGGTTCGCACATTTTGGATATCTTGTTGCTGTGGGCATAAAGGCAGGCTGAAATCCTGCCGCGTCCCTCGCTTACACCCTTGCAATTGGAGGCAATGTCGGCCTTGCAGGCCTCCATGAGCCCGGACGCCAGAACGGTTTGTGTTGCACTCACCGTCGTCAAAAACACTGAAGCGAAACAAAACAAGGCAATTCTGCAAAAGCTGATCATCGATACCCACCATCCCGATGCGAAATTTCTCATGGCCTTGAAGGCCCGCCCACCCTTGCACCATGCAGCGTCAGGGCCGCGCACATCAAGCAATCTGAACGCGAACCGATCCGAACCGGCCAAATAATTGGGTGGAAAACCCTCAAGGAAGACCCGGCTCCCGCACTGTTCCCAAGAATCCCCGACTCAGTTACCATCGCGCGCACGTTCTACGCGCATAGGGGGCGCCAGGCTCCACATTCGGGGCATCCATACCGGTACATCGAACCCTGGAGGAACTTGGATGGAAATCAACGTCGTCACCATTCAGCCGCTGATCGCCCTGATCGCCGGCATCCTTATTCTCATCATGCCGCGCCTTTTGAACTATGTGGTCGCCTTTTACCTGATCCTGTTCGGCGTTCTCGGCCTGTGGCCGAACATCATGGGCGGCGGATAGGTTCAAGCCGGTCCGACAGGCGCACGCTCGGGACCGATATCGTCGGGACGGCTTTCGAGATAGGCGACGAGCTGCTCGCGCATATCCCGCGCGGCAGGGTCGTCGAAAATATTCGTCACCTCATTCGGATCGTTGACGAGGTCGTACATTTCGCCGGCGCCGGAACGCAGGTCCATGGTCAGCTTGTGGGTCTTCGTGCGCACCGTGCGCAAGGATAGCCCGACGCCGACCCGCGCCGGCAGCAACTCCCACTCATTCAGCGCGAAATCGCGCGGCGCGTCCGCGCCCTCCATGAGCGGTCGCAGGCTCTGCCCGTGCTGCGCCAGCAGCGGTTCCGCGCCGGACAGATCGAAAAGCGTCGGCGCGATATCAAGGGTCGAGACCGGCTCGTCGACAACCGCGTCCGCCATAACGCCCGGCCCGCGCACGATCATCGGCACCCGCAGCAGCCCTTCATAGTGCATCGGACCTTTCAGAACGAGGCCGTGATCGCCGAGCCAGTCGCCATGGTCGGAGATGTAGATGACAAAGGTATTGTCATCGAGCCCGGCGTCTGCGAGCGCATTCATCAGCCGGCCGACATTGTCGTCGATGAAGGACAACTGGCCGAACGTGTTGGCAATGATCTCGCGCAGCTGCCCGTCGCTCTGCTCCTGGATGCGGCTGTAGGCCTTGCGCATCTTGACGTTCTCGGCATCGCCCTCCGGCTCGTTTTCCACCGCCGCCGCGTGCCACCAGGGACGGTTGCCGAAGTCGCGGGTGCGGTGTTCGGGCAGAGCGATTTCGGCGGGATCGTGCAGCCGCGACCAGGGCTCCGGGCAGTCGAACGGATGGTGCGGATCGGGAAAGCTGACCCATGCGCAGAACGGCCGGTCCCTGTCGCGCCCGAATTTCAGCCACTCGATCGCCCGGTCCGCCGTCCACGGCGTATTGTGATAGGCGAGCGGCAGTTGCGAGTGCCAGGTCTGCGCCGCGTCCCTGGTATCGCCGCCGTTCTTCCAATAAAGCGCCTGCAGTTCGTCGCCGCGTCCGCCGCGATGGAAGAAGCGTTCGAAATGCTGGCCGCGCGGCGGCTTTTCCGGGGCGAACCAGTTGTGGCCGACAAGCATCATCTCGACATGCTCGAAGCCCATATAGGGGCCGTACCAGTCGTCGCCGAAATCCTCGGACGAAAGCACGCTCTCTGGCGAACCGGTCTTGTGGCGGGCGTGATAGGTGGAAAAATGCGCCTTGCCGAAAAAGCCCGTCTGGTAGCCGCTTGCCGCCAGCGCCCCAGCGAAGCCCTTCTCGCCGGTCTCCGGATCGAGATCGATGCCGTTGTCGTGCACGCCATGCGTCCGGCAGAGCTGGCCGGTCAGGATCGACGCCCGCGCCGGCTGGCACACGACGCATGAGGTGATGCAGGCCGAGAACCGCGTACCATCCCGGCAAAGCCGGTCGAGATTGGGCGTCTTGACGCCGCGGCCTTCCACGCCGATGCAGTCGCCGCGCTGCTGGTCCGCCGATATGATGAGGAAGTTCGGTCTGGTCATCTGTGTCGCGTCCGGGTTTCTTTCTAATGGGAGATAAGGATCGGCAGCTTGGCATTTTCCAGCACGAAGCGCGTGACGCCGCCAAAGAGCTCTTCGCGGAACATGCTGTGCTCATAGGCGCCCATGACCAGCAGCCCGGCGCCCGCTTCGTCGCAGAAATCGAGAATGGCCTGCCCGACGCTTTTCTTGCCGAGCGGCGGTTCGGCCACCTCCACATCGATATCGTGGCGCGCAAGCGCCGTCGCCACGTCGATGCCGTCGAGCGCTTCTCCGCGCTCGCCGTCGTCAATGCTCAGAACCGTCACCTTCTGCTTGGTCTCGAGGATCTGCATCGCGTCGTTCATGGCGCGGGTGGCCGTGCGGTGGCCGTCCCAGGCAAGCACGGCGTGCTCATGGATCTGTTCGGGCCGGTAGTCGCGCGGAACGACAAGCACCGGCCGGCCACTGCGCATGGCGATGCGGTCCGGATGCAGCTCCAGTCGCTTTGCGCCCTGCAGGATATCGCGGCGACCGACAATGGTCAGATCGTACATGCGGGCGTAATCGGCGACGGCCGTATCCGATTCGCCGCTGCTTTCGATCCAGTGCAGCCGATCGTCCGGCACGCGGCCGGCGATCGCCTTTGTGAAGCGTTCATGGATGCCCGCATGGGCGTCGGCCTCGAGCGTATCCAGTGTCTGCCTCACCGTGTCCGGAACCCAGGTATAGCGGCCCAGCCGCGATGTCGCGCTGGCATGGGCGAAAAGGCCCGTGACGTGCGCACCGTATTTCTCATGCGCCAGAACGGCGGCATGCACCGCTGCATCGGAGGATTCGGAGCCATTATAGGCGACGAGAATGTTCTTGATGGCCATCCTTACCTCCTATGCCGATGCCCGCGATGCGCGGACCCGGTTGTTGCGCGCCGTAAGTAAGATGACGCCGACCGACAACGCCATGAAGACGGCCGCGATCGGATGGGTAAACAGGAACCAGGGATCGCCGCCCGTCGCGGCGAAGGCCTGCCGGGCGCTTTCCTCCAGCTTGCCGCCGAGGATGAAGGCGATGACGAAGGGCAGCGGCGAAATGGCGACCACCCGCATGACATAGCCCAGCAGGCCGAAACCGAGGGTGAACCAGATCGCCTCCATGCGCGTTTCCTGCACATAGATGGCCGTCAGGGTCAGCAACAGGACGGTCGGCAAGAGCACCTGTTTGGGAATGCGCGTCATGATGCCCATCGAGCGCATGAACACGCCGCCAATCGTCCAGTTGAGGAGATTGGCGATCAGCATGGCGGTAAACAGGCCGAAGGCGATGACGAGTTCGGGATTAACCGCATCGGCCGTGAAGCGGAATACGGAGGGGCCGGGATTGAAGCCGCCGATACTGTCGGCGGCAAGGATCAGGAAGACGGCGGCGGCATTGCCCGGAATGCCCAGCGACAGCACCGGGATGAGATTGGCGCCCGATACGGAGGAATTGGCCGCTTCGGTCGCCGCGATCCCTTCCGGCGCGCCCTTGCCGAAATCAGGGGCCTCGGGCGACTTGGTGCGCTGGTAGCGCGCCTTGCCGACCGTATAGCCGATGGTGGCGGCAAGGGTCGAGCCGATACCGGGCAGCGCGCCGATGGCCGTCCCGATCACCGCCGAGCGGCCGATATAGGGAACCAGCCGGCGGATTTCCCGCATGTGCAGCCGCTGGTCGCCACTGTCCTCGATGGTCCCGGCAAGCAAACCGCTTTCGCGTTTCTCGCGCCAAAGATCGGTGAGTTCCTTGAACACGGCGCCAACGATCAGGACCCCCAGGATCGCGGTCGCCAGCGGAAATCCCTGCGCCAGCACCTTGCTGTCCATCGACAGGCGCGGATAAAAATCCTCGCCGGTGCCCACATAGGCAAAGAGCAGGCCGAGACCCGTCGAAATCAGGCCCTTGGCGGGCGAGCCGCCGATCACCGCGGCGATGAAGGACAGCGACAGGATCAGCAGCGCCGTCTTTTCCGGCAGATCGAGATACCCCTCGACGAGCAACGCCAGGAACGGCGCGCAGATAAAGAGTACCATGTCGGAGAATGTGTCGCCGGTGACGGAGGAGAGATGGGCGACGCGCAGGGCCTTCTTCGCCTGACCCTTTTGGGTCATCGGATAGCCGTCCAGCGTCGTCATGTAGGCGTCGGGCGTGCCCGGCGTGTTGAACAGGATCGCCGGCACCGCGCCGCCGATCGTCGCGCCTTTCATGACGCCGATCAGAAACCCCATCACCGGCAGCAGCGCATCGGGCGTATAGCCGAAGATCGAGATCAGGATCGGCAGCGCGATGGCCATGGCGATCGGCCCGGCAAGACCCGGCGTCGCCCCGACGGCAATGCCAAGGAAGAACCCGGCGAAGATCATCACGATGGTCACCGGCACCGGCACGCCGAAAACCGAAAACAGCTCCGGCCCGAGAAAAACCGCCAGCACGCCCGCCCAGATATAGTCGAGCGCACCCATCAGACATCACCGTTCGGCGGCAGCAGAAGATCGTCGAAAGGAAGATCGTAGACAGCGATCATCGCCAGCACGGCAACAATGCCGATCAACACGGCGCGCAGCGTGATGCGGCCTTCGACAAGGCTGATCAGTCCGCCGATCATCAGCGTGCCGCCGAAAAAGAAGCCGGTGTATTTCCACGGTGCGCTGTCGCGCAAAAGCCGGTATTCAAGCGGTGTCTCGCGGCTCAGATTGACGAGCGCCACAACAGCCGGCCCGCCATAACGCATGACCAGGAAACTTGCCGCCAGAAGCACGAACACCACCGCCATGAAGCCGAGATTGACCGGATCGACCTCCGGCTGGTCCGGTGCGTTGCGCTCGAACAGGATCAGGATGAGACCGCCGAGCAAAAGAAAGATTCCCGCGACGGTCGGCGCCAGCGCGTCGCCGATCGTTATCTGCCGCCGGACCTTCTCGATCAGCCCGGTATCGGTATCGAACGGGATCCAGATGAAGATCAGAAGCAGCGCGAAAGCGGCGAAACAAATGCCGAGGATGAGATTGGACCGGGAATCATGCGACATGGTCTCTCCTCCCTGGGCTGTGGAGGGGCCCGCAAAGGACGCTATTCGGATGCGGCGTCCAGGAGTTTGCCGGCACTTTCATAGCCGTTCTGCAACAGCACCGTCAGATCATCGCCCGTGACCACCGTGGCGCCGCCGAAATTCTTCTTGATGAGGCCGCCGGCCTTGGTGTTCTCGTCGGAAGCGACTTCGGCTATGGCGTTTGCCAGCGCCTCGCGGGCCTCCGCCGGCATACCGGCCGGTCCGACAAAGACAAACTGGCCGTCGGAATCGAATTCAACCCCGAGATCGGCAAAAGTCGGCGCGTCCGGTGTCTGGACAAGCGGCGCCGAGAGCGCCGATGCGAGATTGACGAGATCGCCGGCCGCGACGCCCTTTTGCTGGATGCCGGCCATGAAACCGAGATCGAGGTCGCCGGCATTGACGCCGTCCATGACAGCCTTGCCGCCCTTGACGGAAACGATGTTGAAATCGACGCCCTGCGCCTTGCCAAGCAGGTAGGCAAGGTCCGCAAGACGCGGGCTCATGGCGCCGAAACGCAGCTCCTCGCCGCCCTTGGCAGCCGCGACCACATCCTCGAAGGACGTCCAGCCCTTGGAGGACAGGGCGACCACGCCCATCTGGAACCCGGCCGTTGTCGAAAGACCCGTAAAATCTGCCGGGGACATGCCGGACTTCGGTGCCGCGGCCATGTTGTAGCCGAAGGTCTCGGTGACGGCCATGCCAATCACCGTCCCGTCATTGGGCATGTCTTTCAGCGCGGCCGCCATGTTCATGCCGCCCTTGCCGGTGACCTGTTCGGGAATGAATTTCCAGCCGAGCCGGTTTTCCAGTTCCTCGGCAATCAGCCGGGCCTGCGTGTCGGCACCGCCGCCGGCGCGAAACGCAATCAGCAGCTTGATCGGGCCGGGCGGCGTCCATTCGGCGGCCAGAGCGCCCGTTGCCGTGGCGGCGGAGACAAGCGCGGCGATCCCAAGTCGAATTAATCTTTTCATTGGTTCCTCCCATTCAACTGTGCAAAGGCTCTCATAGTTTAGTTGATAGGTCAACTAAAATGTTGACATGTCAACCAATACGCCTATGATTGGCTGAAAAGAGGACCGCATGGAAACCGCGATTTACCCACCCGAGTTCGACAGCGATACGCCGCTTCAGAACGTCCTGACCTGGCGCATCCATCAGGTGCACAACAGGCTCAACGTGCATGCGGCGAAATTCCTCGAAAAGACCTCCGGCATAGCGCTCGCCCACTGGCGGGTAATGCTGTGCATCGGCGCCGACGGCAACACGACGCATTCCGAGATCCGCCGCAAGATCGCCATGGACAAGGGTCAGTTGAGCCGCTGCCTGAAAGGCATGGTCGACGAGGGCCTCGTGGTTACGCAGGAAGACGCGGCGGACCAGCGCCAGCAACGCCTGTCACTGACGAAGAAGGGCCGCCGGATCTTCGACAAGACGCTGCCCGAAATGCGCAAGCGGCAGTCCTATCTGATCGGCAGACTGTCGAAATCGGAAAGCAGGATGATCTTCTCCGCCCTCGACAAGTTGGAAGTCGCCGCGCAGAACCACGAGTTCCTGTGATGGACGCGCCCAATGTCCTTGTACTGATGTCGGACGAGCACCAGGCGCGTGCCATGGGCTGCGCCGGCCATCCATTCGTGCGCACGCCGAATCTGGACGCCCTGGCGGCACGCGGCACCCGCTTCGCCGACGCCTATACGCCAAGTTCCATCTGCGTTCCGGCGCGCGCCAGCTTCGCCACCGGCCGCTATGTGCACCAGACGCGCATGTGGGACAATGCCATGCCCTATGACGGCTCGATCCCGGGCTGGGGCCATGCCCTGCAGGAGAAGGGCGTTCCGGTGGAATCCATCGGCAAGCTTCATTACCGCTCCGAGGAGGATCCCGCCGGCTTCGACATCGAACACATCCCGATGATGGTCGCCGGTGGCGTCGGCATGGTCTGGGCCTCGATCCGCAAGGAGGACGAACGTGTCAGCGGCAAGGGCCGGATGCTCGGCGACTATATCGGCCCCGGCGACAGCAAATACACCGACTATGATGCCGCGGTGACGCGGCGCACCGTTGACTGGCTGACGGACCGCGCTTCCGCAAATGACCGGCGCCCCTGGTGCCTCTATGTCGGACTGGTCGCGCCGCACTTCCCGTTGGTCGTGCCGCAGGAATATTACGACCTTTATCCGCTGGATGGCCTGCCGCGCCCGAAACTGAACCCCCGCGACGGTCATCCGCGCCATCCATGGGTGGAAAAGCAGAACGGCTTCAACGATTCGGAAGCAAAGTTCGAAAATGAAGAGGAACGCCTGCGTGCGATGGCTGCCTATTACGGGCTGTGCACCTGGCTCGACCACAATGTCGGACAGATCCTCAAGGCGCTGGACGCTTCGGGCCAGGCGGACAACACGGTCGTCGTCTACACCTCGGACCACGGCGACAATGTCGGCGCGCGCGGCCTGTGGGGCAAATCGAACCTCTATCTTGAAAGCGTTGCCGTTCCGATGATCATGGCCGGTCCCGGCATTCCCGTCGGAACGTGCGGCACGCCGGTCAGCCTCATCGATCTTTCGGCAACGATACCCGCCCTGTTCGGCGCCGGGATCGACGGCGCCGCCGGCATCCGCCCCCTTGATGCCATCGCCCGCGAGCCGGATGATCCGGAGCGCGTCATCTTCAGCGAATATCATGCCGCCGGCGCCGTTTCCGGTGCCTTCATGCTGAAGAAGGGCCGCTGGAAATACCACCACTATATCGGCTTCCCGCCCGAGCTCTTCGATCTTCAGGAAGATCCGGAAGAGACAACCAACCTGGCCGACGACCCGGCCTTCCGGGATGTCGTGGCCATGATGGGCGCCGAACTTCGGAAAATCTGCGACCCGGAAAAAACCGACGCCCGGGCCTTTGACGACCAGGCGGCGCTGATCGAGCGCATGGGCGGCCGCGACGCCGCGCTTGGCCTCGGCGCGCCCGGCGCCACACCTCCACCGGAACTGAAACCATGAAACTGACCATCCTCGGATCCGGCTCGCCGGAAGCCTATGCCCGCCGCGCCTCGACCGGCTATCTCCTCGAAATCGGCAACGACCGTATCCTGTTCGACTGCGGCGGCGGCGTCTTCGACAATCTGGTCCGCTCCGGACGCCTGCCCTCCGACATCACCCATCTGTTCTTCTCGCATCTGCATACGGATCACATGATGGACTACGCCCGGCTGGTGCATGCCGCCTGGGACGAGGGTGCGCCGCCGCTGAAGGTCTGGGGTCCGTCACCGATCGCAAGGATCACCGAGGATTATTTCGGCCGCGATGGCGTCTTGTCCGCCGATCTTTACGCCCGCACCGAGCTCAAACCGAGCCAGGAGGTGTGGCTGGCGCGCGGCGGCACGCTGCCGCGCCCGTGGCCTGCCCCCGAGGTCTTCGAAATCAAACCCGGCTTTTCCTTTGAAGGAAACGGCTGGCGACTGAATTCCTGCGAGGTGCCGCATGCGCAGCCGGCCTTCGACTGCATGGCGTTCTCGGTGGAGAGCGGCGGCAAGAAATTCGTCTATTCCGGCGACGCCGCCATTTGCGATGACCTCGAACACCTCAGCGCCGATGCCGACCTGCTGCTGCACTGGTGCTATCGCCTCAGCGGCGAAGCGGTCCATCCGGCGCTGTCGGAAAAGTGCCCGACCCCGCAGGACATTGCGAAAATGGCGGCCCGCGCCGGCGCCAGACGCCTCCTGATCAGCCATTTTCGCATTCATATGGATTCAGAAGAAGGCCATGAAAGCGCCCGCAAGGACCTGCGCGCGTATTTCGCAGGTCCTGCCGAGATCGTCGAGGATCTGAACGTCTATCGGATATGACGAAAGATTGTCGGAATTCAGTTCCGCTGACTATCCTGGCTCGACGAACTCGAGCTTTGTCGTTTCTTTCAGACAGTTCCGATGCGGCCGCTCATCGGAGTCGCGCAGAAAATCCCAAATGATCTGCTTTGCACAACTGTCGGAAAAGGAAATCGCATGGCCGGCCGATGGAAACTCGAAATAATAGGCATGCTTTAATCCGGAGACTGCCATCCGCGATTGATAGGGCGGTGTCGCCGGATCCAATTCACCCGCTAGCACCAATGTCGGAATAGAGGAAACTAGCTTCCGGCGTTGATTGTCCGGAGCTCTCAGTTCACTCCAGTACTCGCATTCAGCCAGGCCCCAGCTTTCCATTTCGGCGCGAACAAATACTGTTTCGTTCTCATTGTCCGCATAGGTGTCGGGCGCGGCAATCTCAGCAGGCAGGTCATAGCACATGGATGAAAAGCTGGCCCCGGTACTGACTGAATTGTGAAATCCATATTCAAGGTGGAGCGACATCAGATAGGCCATTGCGAAATCACTTGGAAATTCGGCGGCGTTGATGAAAAAGGGAACGTGCACCTGCCAACCGGGCCATCCCATAACGTCACGCAGAGCCGTCAGATAAAGTGCTGCATCAACGATCACGGTCTTGGCTTGCAGATCACTATAGCCGATGAAAACGATCTCGACCGGGTCCTCCCAGAGCCTTTTTACCCCTTCAAAAAAGCCGTGCTCCAGATCCGGATAACTCGCATTGCAGACCGGATCTTCGCTGCAAGCGGAAAAATACTTCGCCAGCGTTGTTCGCAATGTGAGCGTGTGCCGGATATCGCTGGTAGCCTCGGGCGGAAACACCGAATCCAATACGGCATCAGCCACAAGATCCGGAAACTCCTCCATAACAGTCATTGCATATGTGGTTCCGTAGGACGCACCGTAAAGGGATATTTTTTCAGCGCCCAAACCATCAGCCAGAAGCTTAACATCCTCGGCAACCTGGTGCCGGTTGACTACGGACAGATCGACGCCGTGCGCCCGCAATTTTTCCAAACACCTCCGCCACAGTTCCTTGGTATCGACTTGCGGATCTGTTCGGGCCTGCCCAAAGGGCAGTATTCCCATATAGATGGCCGGGTCACTAAACGACGGGCAATCCAGTGCGGGCTGACTATACTTGGAGCCCCTCATCTCCAATACAATGAGGTCCCGTCGAAACAGAATGCCATTGGCGATATTGACCCAATACGCCAGGCCTTCGCCAGTTTTCAGATTGGTCGTTGAGCCGGGACCTCCATCAAGATAGACAAGCGGCGGCGACGGGTTGTCATAATCGTCGATACTTATCCGCACGACGGGCAGTTCAAAATAAGTTCCGTCCGGATCGAAGTGATTGCTCGGGACTCGCAACGTGCCGCAGCGCATTCTTTTGTCGGAGTTCCAACCCGATCCGCAATCACCCGGCGTGTAAATCCGGTCAAATTCTGCGCCGCTGTCCGCCGAGGCGGGAATACTCACAGCGAACATGAATACCACAAAGAGAACTACAGGCTTCACGGCGCTCCGCTTTACTCTTTCTACAACCACAGGCTTCAGGCGAAACTATCTGCAAAAACGCTGTCGATCCACCAAAAAGACCGGGATGGATATGACCCCATCCCGGCCGTTCGCAAATGCTCGTATTTGGGATTTGAAAGCGCCCCTTCCAGGCGCAGACCTAACCCGCCAGACGGTGGTCCTCCGCCGGTTCATCGTGATCCGGCGACAGCCCGGCCGCCGCATCCTCCCCGGCAAGCCGGAATTCCGCAACCACTTCCGAAAGGCCACCGGCATCGTCGGCGAGCTTGTGGATGACGGCATTGGTCTCTTCGACCATGGCGGCGTTCTGCTGGGTCATGCGATCCATCTGCGTCACGGCCGAGTTGACTTCTTGGACGCCGGTCAGCTGTTCCTTCGCCGCGGTCGCGATGGTCGCGATCCGACCGTTGATATCGGCCACATGATTGGAGATCTGGTCGAGCGCCTCGCCCGTCGCCTTGACCAGGCTGACGCCATTTGCGACCTCCGTGCCCGACTTGGTGATCAGCTCCTTGATCTCGGTAGCCGCACCCGCCGCGCGCTGGGCCAGTTCCCGCACTTCCAGCGCGACTACCGCAAAGCCCTTGCCTGCCTCGCCGGCCCGTGCCGCCTCGACCCCGGCATTGAGCGCCAGCAGGTTGGTCTGAAAGGCAATCTCGTCGATCACATTGATGATATTGGAGATTTCCCGCGACGCGTTCTCTATGCCCTCCATCGCCGAGACGGCTTCGGCGACGACACCGCCGGAACGGTCCGCGTCGTCCTTTGCGGCATTGGCCATCTGCTCGGCCTCGGCGGCCCGTTCCGAGGTTTCCCGAACGGTCGAGGTAATCTCCTCAAGCGCCGCGGACGTTTCCTCCAGCGATGCGGCCTGTTGTTCCGTGCGCCGTGAAAGATCGTCCGCCGAGGCGCGCATTTCCCTTGCATTGCCGTCGATCGAGCCGGAATTGTCCTGGATGCGGTGAAGCGTCGAGTTGAGCTTTTCGACGGTCGCGTTGAAATCGACCCGCAGACGGTCGAGGCTGTCCATGAAGGGTTCGTCCAGCCGCACCGACAGATCGCCCTCGGAAAGCCGCGTCAGGCCACCGGCAAGCGCGTCGACATCAGCCTGCATGCGGGCTGTCTCCTCGGCCTTTTCCGATGCGCGCTCGGCCGCCTCGCGTTGCGAGCTTTCGCGGGTTTCCTCTGCTTCCTGTTCCAGCCGGTCCTTTTCAATGGCCGCATCCCTGAAGACCGCCACTGAGCGTACCATGTCGCCGATCTCGTCCTTGCGCTCCGTGTTGCCCATGTCGAAATCCGTTCGTCCTTCGCTGAGCTGCCGCATATTGGCGACAAGCGCGTTGATCGGACCGGTCAGGTTACGGGAGAAAAGCAGCGCTCCGCCAAGTGCCAGGGCCAGCAGAACCAGCGACACGACGATGACGATCTGCCGCATGGAGGCAACGGCCTGTCCGGCCTCCCGGCTGTCGACCAGCGCCGCGACAACCCAGCCCGAATCGAGAAAATCGACGCGGGCAAAGGCAACCGTCGCATTCATTTCGCGGTAATTGTCCGTCTTCCCGGTCAGGATCTCGCGCGCCTCAAGGGCTCGGAACTGCTGCGGGTCGAGCTGCGCCTCGGCAACGTCATTGGCCTCCGTCAGCGGCGAATCGGTCAACAGCAATCCGTCGGAGCGCAGAAGCACGGTCTCACCGGTCGCGCCAAGGCCCGTCCGGTTGCTCATGATCGATTCGATACGGCCGGTCGGAAGCGCGACGACGAAGGCACCCTTGATTTCGTCGGCGACGATCACCGGCTTGGCGACAAAAGCCGTCAGCGGGCGGCTGCCCGTCGCATAGGGCCGGTAATCGAGGAAAGCCACGCCCTGTGCATCGCCCATGGCGGCAGCCTTGTCGAAGACTTGCGCGAGCGCCGTATCCTTCCATGCATCGTCACGGACATTGACGTTGAAATCGTTCTTCTTGCGAAGCGTGTAAACGACCTGGCCGTCGGTATTGATGAGGAAGATGTCCTCGAAATCATTTTCCTGCGCAATCTTCTCAAAGACCGGACTGAACTTCGCTTCGTGGTTGAGATAGACGCGGGCGCCGCTTGGTGTGCTTTGATCCATTTTTTCCTGCTGGCTGAGTGTCTGGTCGGTCACCAGCGACAGGAATTCACTCTCCATGCCCTCCTTGACCATCGTCAGCGCGATACCGAACAGATTCAGCGCCGCGGCCACGTTCGGCGTGACGGCAATTTCCTCGATATCCTTCTTGGTCGCCTCCAGATAGGTCTCGATCTGATTGCGCCGGCCATCCGCGATTGCCGAGAGTTTCTCGTCATATTCGCGTGTAAGGGCCTTGGAACTGATCATCAGGCCGCCGATACTTGAAGCGGCGATCGAAACAACCGTCAGGATGGCGGCTGCCAGGGGCAGTTTCCTTGAAATAAGCATGAAGCGCGTCCGAAAAATGGAATGAAGTATTATGCCAGGGCGGCAGACCGGTCAGCGGCATCATGCTGTCCGCGCTACAGGCGCGAATGACCGGCAAGGTCAAATTATGGTGCAAATGCAAATGATCAATTAACAACGAATAATTGCAATGGAAACTTCGCGTCTGGCGCAATGACGTTGCCCCGCCGAAACCGTCGAGCAATACGCGTGCTTTTGGCGCATAATGACCAATAACGGCCGCTCAAATCGTATTTTTCTGCAATTTAGCCGGCTTATTTCGCCTTCGGACAGCCCTTCACCTGCAAATAAAGGGGTACAACCTGCGCTTGGCCAGGCAAGAGCAAAGGCCGGTGGGACCTAAGCAACTGTCGCAACTTACAAAAATCTGATATAGTCAACTGCTAGGGTCAATAATTGCAAGATTATGATTTTTGACGGGGAAGATCTCCGTTTCACACGAATTACGGAATCCCCGACTTCTGCATGCGCATATTCGGGAAATGTCCGAAATTGTGCTGAGGTGAAATGCCGGACGTAGGGGCGCAGGCATTGCATTTGATGGCGTATCCAGAACGCAGCGTCGTGACCGTCCTGGTCGTCGACGCCGTGAGCTCAACAAGCCGAATAGCCTCCGTCGACCCGGATGACGCACAACTCATGGTAGATGATGTCCTCGCCCACATCCGTCACTCGGTGGAACGCGCCGGCGGGCTTCTGGTCAGTTTTGCGGGCGACGGCGGCGTTGCCGTGTTCGGCTGGCCCGATTCGCTGGAAGACCACGCAGACCGGGCCTGCGAGGCGGCCTGGAACATCCAGCATTTCACCGGCGGCGACAGTCCCATACTCGATCCCGAAAAGAACGAGGTCCAGTTTCGGGTCGGCATCCATTCGGGGCTTGTGGGCCTGCGCCACCTCGAACTCGAGCGCGGCTCGCAGATCGATCTCGTCGGCGGCACCGTGCACCTCGCCGCGCGCCTGGAAAAGAGCGCGCAACCGGGACAGATTCTCCTCAGCGCGGAAACACTGGAGCTTTGCAGGCTGGATTTCGAACACACGGCGCGGCCCGATCTGGCGATTTTGGAGGAGATCAATTCCACGGTCTACCAGCTCAGCGCCCCGCCGAAGCGGCGCCGTGCGAACGACGCACTCCACGAATATGCCTTTCCGATTGTCGGCCGTGACATGGAACGGGCGATATTGCGGAAATCCATTACACGCAATTCGCACGCCAAGGCAGCCTTTGCGATCATTGGCGAGCCCGGCATCGGCAAGAGCCGTCTCGCCGCCGCGGCCATCGATGAGGCACTGTCGCAGAACGCGGTCGACCGATTGCTGGTTTACCGTGGCGATGTTCAAAAGCGCACGACACCTTTCGCCGTCTTTCGCAGCCTCATTCTTGACGCCCTGAAACTGGACGAGCAGGCAACGCAATCACAGATCGAGGCTGCCTTTTGCGATGCCGGCTTTGAGGCGGACGGTGGCGGCGCCCTTCACGCGATCCTCCTGTCCGACGGGCGCAGCGATTCGGCGCAATCCGGCCCGCGACTGTCCCTCAAGCAGATTGCTCAGGGGCTCGTCGATATCTTCGCGCGGCTGGCCCTCAAGGACCGCACACTGCTGCTTCTTGAGGACCTGCATCTGGTCGATCCGGAAAGCCAGCTGTGTCTTGAGCTGCTTTGCGGCGGCAATGACGGCCACGCGCTTTACCTGCTGCTGACAGGGCGCCCGGAAGCCGCCTTCGACGCGCAGCAGATTGCCGACACCGTCTTGCGCCTGGAGCCGATGTCGCGCGACAAGATGCGCCTCTTGGCGCGACGCCTGTGGACGAAGAACATTCCGGATGAGCTGGACATAGAAAAGGCGCTCGACCAGGCCGACGGCATCCCCTTCGTGCTTGAGCAGCTTGTCTGTTCCGTGGATGCGCAGGGCGTCGATCCCCTGCAATCCATTCCGCAGGGCGTTCAGTCCATGATCCATGCCCGGCTCAACCGGCTTCCGCGCGCCGCCAAACACTGCGCGCAATCACTCAGCATCCTTGGTGAGCAGGTTGAACTGGATTTCGCCCGCAAGGTGCTTGGCATCGGCACCGAGGAGCTGATGGCAAACCTCGCCCAGCTTAATCACCTGGCCATCACCAGAGTGATTTCCGGCCGCTCCGTACGTTTCTGCCATGCCATCATCGCCGAAGCCTGCCAGAACACGGTGCCGCGCGCGCGGCGCAAGGACATACACCTTACGGCCATCGACGTGATTACCGCCACCTATGACGATCTCGGTGGCCAGTATGAGAGACTTGCGTATCACGCCGAGGCAGCCGGCGATGACCGGTTGGCGCTGGAGTATTTGTCGAAGGCGGCCCGCGGCGCCATGAAAAATTATGCCGGCAAATCGCTTCAGCTTCTGTTTGACCGCGCACTCGATTGCATCGATCGAATCGGTGAACCGGCCGAAGAAGCATTTGTCGATCTGACGATCATGGTCTGCACCACGATGCTGCAGCTCGGCGAGTTCTCCAAGATGCACGATCATCTGCCGAAGGTACTGGCTCTGGCGAAAAAGCAGAACCGGACCAACCAGATATGCGCGGCCAAGTGCAATCTGGGCATGGTCGACTGGTTTGAAGGCCGCTATGAAGACGGCATAAGGACTGTCGATGAAGCGCTCCAGATGGCGCGGGAACTGGATAGCCTGCCGCACATCTTTGCCGCGCAGCACCTGCTTGCGGTCCTGAACCACGCCATGGGCAACATGGATGAAGCACTCGACTTCACGCGCGACCTGTGTCAGCGGCTCTCCGGCGACCTTGAGACCAAGCGGCTTGGAGCAGCCGGCATTCCAGGCGCCATTTCACACGCATTTCTGGGGTGGTTTCTGATCGACATCGGAGCGTATGAAGAAAGCCTTCAACACGCTCAGAAGGCGCTTGATATCTCGCGATCGTGCAAGGATCCCTATACCGAGGTCGTGGCGCTCAACGCACTCGGAAGGGTCCTCATCATGATGGAACGGACCGACGAAGCCGTCGCGTGCCTGGAAACCACGATGGACCTGATCGAGCAGCACGGCTATGACGCGCCGAAACCCCATATCACGGGTCTTCTGGCGACGGCCCTGGCGCGCAACGGTCGCGCCGAGGAGGCCATAGAACGCGTTGATGACTGCTTCAGGAAAGCGCTTCACCTGCGCACCGGCAGGCTGGAGATATATTATCTTTACGCCGGCTATGCGGAAGCGCTCTTCCGGTCCGGCGCCGTCGAGCGCTGCCTTCCGGCGATCGACCAGGCCATCGAGATCGGCCGCAGCATCAACAATCCGGGTCTGATTGTTCAGGGACTGGCCATCAGGGCCAAGCTCGCCATGGCGATCAAGTCCGACAGCCCGCTGATACAGCCGGATATCGATGAGCACAGGACGCTGTGCGACAGGCACGGTTTCAAGCAGCTGGTATAGAGCGTGTCTTACTATCGCGGCCGGAGCTGGTTGAAGCGTCCCCAAAGGCCGGTGGCCGCCTTGGCAATCTCCTGCATTTCGCCTGCCTCGCCCGCGACTTTGCGAAGCCCCTCGAGCCGGCCTGCGGCCAACAGGCACCGCTCCAGTATATAAAGGGCGATGGCATCGCGGCCCCAGCAATGGCGTGCGCCGACCCGCGCATCGACATCTGTGCCGACGGAATTCGTGGCGCTGCCGAACAGCAGATACTTCTCAAGCGACCGTTGCGGATGTTCCTGGACAAACGGATACAGCGAGAAGCGGTACGGGTCATCGAAGACCGACCCGTCCAGATTGGCGGCGGGAATAAGTGCCGCAACCCATTCGCCGGCATCGAGCCGCGCACCGCTTTCCAATTGGGTTCCTTTGACGCAACGGCGCATCAGGAGCTTGAAATTGGGTTGCAGCCTTTCGGACTCATAGATGATTTGGGTCGCCAGCGAATATCCGCATTTATCCGCACCGTCCGGTTCCAGGCCCTGCTTCCTGATCAGATCGAACAGGCTCGGAAGGCTGATCCGGAACGTCAGCAGCGTATCCATGATATTGCCGAAGGTTGACGGTATGGCGGCCATTGTCGAAGCGATCAGCTCGAACAGGATCGCCGCCACATCCGCATGATACTGGGCTCTCGTATAACCCTTGTTGTCGCGCAACATCTGGTCCTCGATGGCGATGAACGCATCGACCAGCGTGCGTGTCCTGGAGGGCCTGGCGGACCATGCGTCCATGATCAGCCGGTTGAGATGGTTGAGCAACTCCGCCCCCGCCTGTTCGGACAGGTGCATCAGCGTCTTGTAGGACAGGACGTTTCCGAAGACGTCGCCAAGCGTCAGGATCGACCAGATCTGCATGGTCGCAAGGCCCGGATCCTGCGGCATCTTGCCCTTTGAAACACTCAGCCAGTCGGGATGAAGATGACCGACATGCTGGCGCGCGAAGGGCAGCGAAATTCCCAGTTCCGTGATCCAGGCCGGTCCCGGCGTCCCGAGCAGATCCTTGAGAACGGCATAGGAGACGTCGCTTGCAAGGTCGCGGACGAGGTCGATCCGGTGGCTGTCTCCGGTTCGCGCCAGCGCCATTTCGATGCGTGTGGAAACGATATCTTCCAGGCGGCCACGGACTCCGGTGCCCGCATTGCCGGCCCGATGGGCAGCATCGAGCGCCTTCCATGCTTCCATCAGGATTGTATAGAGCAGTTTACGGCGTTTCCCGCTGTCCGCCGGGAACTGCGCCGTACCGATCAGCATGTCGTCGCCGCGAAGGACCCGTCGTCCAGCAAGGCTGTAGTGGTCGACCGAGAACCGGCCGTCCCCTTTGTCGTCGACAAGTTTCAGAACATCAGCGACGTCGCCGTGCCTGCCGACAAAACAAACCGGATGGTCCAGGCCGGACGGTTCATGCAGCGTCGTGCCGTCATTATAGGGCGAATCGGTCGGAATATCCGGCAGCTTCGCGCGGATAAGCGAAACCCTCTTGTCCTTTAGGAACCGGCCGACAAAGCCGCGGATACGGGTCTCCGTGAACAGACCCGGCGTTTCCGGATCGCTCATGCTGTGACCCTGCGAGAGCAGTTCCGACGGATCCAGTTCGAACCGGTCGCGCGATGCCATGCCGGCGATCGCTTCCTTGCTCGGCGCAAAGAAATAGTCACCGCCGCGTGTCGTCACGAAACTCGGAATATGCGTGATGGGAACCGCAGCGCCCGATTCGTGGAAACGGTCTTCAAGACCGCCCGAATTGGTGCCGGCGACCGGGCATCGGTCCAGCCCGGCCTGGCCGAGGAACTCGCCGCCATTCATCCAGTCGGCCTGTATGACCTCGAACTGGAGATCGAGGCGTGCGTTCGCTGCGATGAACAACAGCCCGCGCTTCTTGCCGTCTCCGCGCGATCCATCCGCCATGAGCGGACCGCCATAGCCGATGCCGCGCCTTAATATCCTGTGGCGGCGCACGTCGTTGCGTCCGCCGATATCACGCGGATTGGTGCGGCGCACATGCGAGCCGAGCGGGCATCTGTCACCGTTCGGATCGTCCCTGACAAAAAGGAAGTCGTTGATCTTGCGGTCGCTTTCCGGTCCGAGGGGGCGCGGGCTGTCCGGCTGCAGCACAAGCGGCGTTCCGTTGTGCCAACGCCCCATGAATTGCGCCGCCAGCTTGGTCTGCGCCTGCGCGTCGCCGGGACGCTGTTTTTCGAGAAAATCGCGAAATCCTGCGACGTCCTGCTCGAGCTTGCGGAAGACAACGAATGTCGCGCCGTCGCGCAGCACCTTGTTGGCCGGTTGCCTGGCGTAATTGCCGTCCTCGTCGGGAAAGCCCAGATAGATCTCGCCGGGCGCAACCGGAGCCCAGGTTCCGTTGGGTCCGGGCGTGGCGCCGCCTGGCATCGGTTTGCCGAGCTTCATGTCGACAAAGGGCTGGCTGATACCGTCCCGGAAGCCGAAATGCTCTTTGCGGTAGCCGGAGGTGACGGCCCTGCCGTTCTCGACCGAATAGGGATCCTGTCCCAGCTCGATATGGACGATCTCCATGCCGAGGAACCGGAACAGGCCGCCCAGCATCGTGCGCAGCGCCTTTCCGCGCTCGCCGTTTCTGTGGTTGAAATCGTCAATGTCCCGGCGCAGCGCTTCCCAGCTTTCCTCGGGACCCATGTCCCACTTGCCGCCGCCAATGACGTCGCCGACCTGGAAACCGCCGGTGAAGTAGCCATGAACGTTTTTCAGTCCGAGTTCGCCGTCCCAGTTTTCCGGAGCGCTCGCACCGGTATCGCCGAGCCGTTTGGCACGGGCCGCCATGCCTTCCTTGAACACATCCGGGAAGGAACGGAGCGTGTTCGCATCGATATTCAGCTTTTCCAGCCCGGGAAAAGTGAAGGCTATGTTGACGGGAACCGGGTCAAAGACCTGTTTTTTCAATCCCTCGCCGTCGGCGTGAGCGGCGGAACCGGCCTCGGCCCGCTCATTGCGCACCGGCGAGGCGTCCCCGGCCTCTGCCGCTGAATCGCGCGCCAGCTTGGTCTGGCGCAAGAGCTCGTAGGCGCACAGAGCGACAAGCCGGTGCGAAACCACGTTGACGCCCGCCTCGCCCGCGTCTTTGCCGAAAGCGCTCAGGTCGAAGATTCTGGCAACGGCCCTGCGGATCCTGGGATCTCTGCTCTTGAGGAACACCGTCAGCGCCAGGATCACCGCGACGAGGTCGCGTTCATTGCCGAGACCGCGGCTGAATTTCTTCTGAGCCAGCTCGATCGCGCCGAAAATGCCGTTGCCCTTTCTGAGAGCTCCGGCAAACGTGCTCACCAGTTTCATTATCTTCGCGCTGGGCGCCTTGCGCGCATCCAACTGAAGAAAACCATCCAGTTGTTTCAGCAGCTCACCGTGGTCGCCGGTCGAAAGGAGCTTCAGCCAGGCCCTGAATTCGTCGCAGGCAAGGTTTTCGGCCAGCGGATCTTCCGGCAGCGCCGCCGCCTCGGCACCCGGCGCCGCTGCCCCGGGCATTGCTGATCTGGCAAGGTGCGGCGAGGCAAGTTCGCTGCCATAATCGGTTGCTCCGGCCGATCCTCTTTTCGCGGGTTTAGAAGAAAGCACCTCCTTTGCAAGCCTGGCGAAAAGCGCCCGCGAGGTCTCCATCTCGGTCTTGCTGAGAATGCGGAAAAAAACGAACAGCGACCAGTTTCGTGTCTTGCCGTTGGCGAATTTCGACGGCTGGCCGAGATGCGCCTGGATGCGTGCGGCGGTATCGGACCCGGCATGGTCGGGTGCTTGAGCATATGTGTTGGTCATGATCAGGCTCCCTTACCGCTCTTCATGCGATATGTGCCGCCCGGTGTCGGAAAATCGGAGGCATATTGTCCGGTCTCGCGCAGGAACTCGTCGAACAGCTCCTCCATGTTCTCCACCTTGCGGCCCGTCGGCGAGTGCACCTTGTCGACAAAAGCGTCGAAACATCGCTTGAAGTCTTCCAGTTGCTTGATCCGGGCGACCGTTAGGTCGGGATAGGCGCAAAGAAACAGATCGACCGGCACCTGGTAGCGCCGGATCCACTGCCAGAACTTCTCAAAATCCCGCGTCGATGGAAAATCGACGCAATTGACGAAAACATCGTCGAAATCACGCGCGAGAAATTGCGCGATGTCCCTGAAATAGACTTTCAGGTCCCCGTCGAAGGACACGATCGTAAGCAGCCAGGAATGGAATCCGGGCCTGTCGGAAACCGCTGTGTTTCCCCATGCGCCCGCATCGATGATGTTGCCGTCTGTGCCGAGCACGCTGATCTCGAACTCGTCCATGGGCCTCGGGACGTTGAAACTGCCTTGCGGCCCGCCGGTTGAGCCCTTGGCATCGTAATAGTCGACATCGTCCGATCTGGAATTGGTCAGATATTGTTCCGGACGGATAATCATCATCCGGCCGAAATGGATGCTTGAAATCGTGTTGAGCTGATGGGGAATGCCGCGATCCGCACGGGTGGCGATCGATTCAATGACGCGCCGCAGCTTCTCCTCGTAGGTCAGTCTCTCGCCGGGGGCTCGCCCCCGGATGATCGGCGACATCACGGCGATTTCGGTGACGCCGCCCATGGTTGCGGACATCGACCAGTCCAACAGCTCGCGTTCCATAATATCTCCCCTCAAATAATATCAGTCGCCGGGCAAGCAATCTCGCATTTCAACAATAGCCGTATACGGCGGATGCAAACAGGCAATTCCTCATTCGTTCAAAATACCCTGGAAGCTCTCCATCAAAGCTTCCAGCGCCGGGTCTCCGGATCGCCGGACAGCCTGTTCCAGCGCGCCCGAAACGGCAATCCGCCGACCGCCGTCCTGCCGGGTTATGCCGTTCCACTGCGCCCTGACATGCGCCAGCCGCAACGCCAGATTGGCGATTTCCGCGCCGTAGCGCGACCAGTCGAACCTATCGTCTGCGGGCTTGCGCCGTGTCACCTCGAAAACCAGGCGCTGGATATCCGTATGGTCCGCCGTCTCCTGTTCGTGGTCGTGTTGCTCGATCGGGATATCCGCCGGGTTCTGACGCAGCAGAGCCTCGGCATCAATGATACCGGCACCCATGCGACTGCTGTTCCAGCCCGTGGGAACCCGCGCCGTGTGACAAGCCGCCGCCCTGAAGAGCTGCTGAAGCGGCACGCCGCGCCTATGCGCTTCGGCGATAAGGTTGTCCCTGCCGTGCCGGTCAAGCCAGAGGGCCGCTATTCCCGAAACCAGCGCCGCCGAATAGGACGTGCCTTGCCCTTCCGCAACGAACGGCCGGCCACCATCATTCACGTCGTGCTTGGCGCGCCACACCATTTCGGCCGGCGCGGCAAGATCAACCGTCGGCCCGGCGCAGCTGCCGCGCCATTTGCGGTCGTTGACATTCGTTCCGCCGACCGCGATCACGTCGCTGTAGCGGGCCGGGTAGACAGCCAGCCCGATACAGTTCCCCGCAGCCGCGACGACAATGAGATTTGCCTCGACGGCCTTCGCGATGGCCTTCCGCAGCGCTTCGCTGCCGAGCCCGCCCAGGCTCAGGGAGATAATATGGCAACCCGACAGCCGCGCGTGGTTGACTGCCCGCGCGATCGGTGCGGGATTGACGATGCGCACGTCGTGCACACAGCGGATCGGGACCAGATGCGCCCCTGGCGCGGCACCGCTCATCTCATCGGAATTGCGTCCGACGGCGACACTTGCAATGCCGCTCCCATGACCGGCACCGGCCAGTTCCGGATCCAGCGGATCCGTGGGATCGCCGCCGCCCTCCAGGACGTCGGCTGCAAGGTCGAGGCGCAGGCTTTCGGATTCGATCTGATCGTGCCGGGCGATACCCGTATCCGGCTGAGCGATGAAGATTCCCTTGCCCTGATCCGGCGAAAGGTGCCAAGCCGACACGACGCGCGTATTCTCCAGCGCCCACTTCTTGTCCGCGGGCGCCGGCCCGTTGACCCAGCAAAGGCTTCCCGCAACCGCACCGCCTTGGCTTTTCCCGTCCGGCGGCTCGGGAACGGTCATGATGTGCTCGCCGATGCAAGGCTCGCAGGAGATAAGGTCCATCTTGTCGCGCAGTTCATAGGCAATGGAAAAAAGCGCATCGGACGCCCGCCCCGCCGGAACGCCGGGAAACCTCAGGACAACGAAATGGGCCAGTTCGTCGGCGCTGCGCGGAAACAGCGGGTCGAGTGTGAAATCGAGCATATCGAGGATCGCCGCCAATTCCCTGCGCGCGCGGCTCAGATCGGGCTTGACCGCATATTGCAGGACAAATCCGAGTTCATCGGCGGGCAACGCGCTCCGGCACGTTTCACCGGCCGTCGGATTGCGGCTCACCTCCGGCCTGACCAGCAAGTGATTGAGGGTTCTGATCGGCATCATTGCTTGGTTCCGGCTGCCATTCCACCTCACATTCCGTACGCCGATTCTTGCGGTCGGCATCACAAGGGCGAGCTATGGCACAACGCGGGCAGCGCAAATGTGAGATTACCCACATTGAGGCCGATCGGATCGGCGACGTTGCAAACTTGCCACCGGGCGAAAAACTTGCTGCAAGTTCAGGGTAATGGCGCTACTCTTGATCCGGCTTCAGGCCCAAGGGTGGAATTGATGAAATCGGGCGCAAGAAATCTTTTGTATCTCGTCGACTTGCTGGCGGATCTCGATGTGGTTCAGCTTAATGAAATCGGCGAAAACTGCGAGTGGATCCGCGTTTCGAAGGGACAGGAGGTGATCAGCCAGAATCAGCTGACCACCGATGCCTATTTCATTGTCGAAGGAAGCGTCGCCGCAAAGGGCTATTCCATCGAGGGAAAAGAGGTCACCTACGCGGAAATCTCGGCCGGCCAGGTCTTCGGCGAGTTTTCCGCGATCGACCAGCGGCCCCGCTCGGCGGCCGTGGAGGCCCTGGAAGACAGCTATCTCGCCCGCATGGACTCCACCCAGTTCCGCGCCCTGATCGTTGACTACCCGGTGATCGGGCTGAAAATGGCGGAGCTTCTGGTGCGCAAAAACCGCAGCCTGACGGACCGCATGTTCGAATACAGCACGATGGCGGTGCATCAGCGCATCTGCACCGAACTCCTGCGCATGGTCGATGCCGGCAATGCGGACGGCAAGCACCTGATCGAACCGGCGCCGTCTCACTACCAGATCGCCACCAAGCTGAGCACCCACCGCGAGGCGGTCAGCAAGGAACTGGCGCGGCTGTCCAAGCTCGGCATCGTCAGTTCCGGCAGGCGCAAGATCGAAGTCCTGGATCTGGAACGCCTTCGACAGCTGGCGCAATCAGGCATTTATTAAAGTAAAGTCAGTGTATTAGAGCGTATCTGGCTTAGATTGAAGCATTTGACCGAGGCGATTTTGGTCGCTGGCTAGGCGGATTGCGCGCCGTGGTGCCAGCCCACCACAAGCGCGGACCAACGACGCCAGGGGCCAAAATCGCCCGGCCCGGTCATCTCTGAATTTCAACACGATAGACTTCGCCAGGGTGGGGAAAATCGACCCATCGGACGTCGTTGCGCCGCTTGCCCGATGCCCTGCATCGCGCTGCGCGACGCGCCTAGCCGAGTGAACCGATTTTCCGCCATCAAATGCTTCAATCTAAACCAGATACGCTCTAAGCCGGCGCGGCGGCGGTATTTCACTGCATTGTGGGATTCGCCACATCCGTTGCGATCCCGTTCGGCCAATCTCGTCGCGCATCGTGATGGGGGGACTTCGGACCGCGATGACAGCACTCTTGCGGGCCCAAACGCAAGACAGCGGCAGCGGTCGGAAGACCTGATGCGCAAGCCGGGTTTTTGACCACCCTGCACCCGGCCGGAGCAGGTCAGGCCCCCGCCTTGGTCGACTCCCAAGCCCTCTGTCCGCGCGATACTCCAGTCTTGCGCGGACGGAGGCCGCTTGGCGTTAATGCAGAAATACAAAATACATAATCGGCTAATACTAATTCAGCACAAAAGTAACAACAGATCATAATTGCGCTATAGTTCGTGCAAATGGTGTCGAACGAGACCTTTTAACGAAGGAGAGTATCGATGAATCGCGTCACCGCATCGTCCTTCCTGCGCATCGCTCTGGCCTCTGCACTGTCCTTCAGTTGGACCGCGCACGGCTTTGCCCAGTCAGCCTCCTCGGGCACCGAACAGCAGCAGCAATCCACTGCCGAATGGCCGCGCAGCTTTGAGTCGCCGGCAGGCGCGACGATAACCCTGCACCAGCCGCAGGTCACCGAATGGACGGGGTTTTCCAAGCTCACGGCGCTCATCGCCAGCGAATACAGCCCCAAGGGCGGCAGCGATCCGGCCTATGGTGTCATCGAGGTCACCGCCGACACGGCGGCGGACCGGGAGGCGGACGAGGTCACGCTGTCGAACATCGAGGTCGCCAACATCAACTTTTCGACCCTTGGTCGCGAACAGCTGGCCGACACGTCGCTTGAGATCGGCAAGTTGCTGCCGACCGCTCCGATCACCGTCTCCCTGACCCGCCTGACCGCCAGCCTCGACAATTACGAGCAACTGCAGGACGCCAAGGGCTTCGGCGCCGACGCGCCAGCGATCTTCGTTTCCGAAAAGCCGGCCATCCTGCTGCAGACCAACGGCAAGCCGACGACGGCGCCGGTCAAGGGCGCCGACGGGCTGGAATTCGTCGTCAACACGAACTGGGACCTGCTGGCAACCGGCGATCCGGCAACTTACTATCTGCGCATCGAAAATTCCTGGGTCTCGGCCGCCAGGATCGAGGGGCCGTGGACCGCGGTCAGCGAACTGCCGGCGATCTTCGGCAAGCTGCCGGATGACGACAACTGGAAGGAAGCGCGCGCCGCCATACCGCCGCAAGCTTCGAAAGACGGCGTTCCGGTGGTCTATTACAGTGACAAGCCGGCCGAGCTTGTGGTCATTGACGGACAGCCGCAATTGCAGCCGGTCGAGAACACCGATCTGCAATGGGTCGCCAACGCCAATTCCGACCTGTTCTTCGATTCGGCGAACAACACCTGGTACTTCCTTGCCTCCGGACGCTGGTTCAGCGCCACGGACCTGAAGGGGCCCTGGGCCTTTGCGTCGGAAAACCTGCCGGACGATTTCCGCAATATTCCGGACGGTCAGCCCTATTCGATCGTGCGCGCCTCGGTGCCCGGAACATCGGAGAGCGAAGAGGCGCGACTGCAGGCATCCATCCCGACCACGGCACGCGTCAGCCGCACGGGCGTCTCCGTGGATGTCACCTATTTCGGCGATCCGAAATTCGAACGCATCACCGGAACCGACATGGCCTACGCGGTCAACACCAATTTCACGGTCATCCGGGTCGGCGGCAAATATTTCGTCCTTTACAACGGCGTCTGGTTCGTCGGCGATACGCCGACCGGCCCGTTCGCGGTCGCCGATACGGTTCCGGACGACATCTATTCCATTCCCCCGTCCTCGCCGGTCTACAATGTGACCTATGTGCGGGTCTACGAGACCACGCCCGAATATGTCGTCTACGGCTACACATCCGGCTATCTGTGGGCGTTCCTGGCATGGGGCACGCTGATCTACGGCACCGGCTGGTACTATCCGCCCTACTGGGTCTATCGCCCCGGCTATCCGCCGATCTACCGGCCGTGGCGGGTAACCTACGGCTCGGGAACCTACTACCTTCCGGGACGCGGCACCTTCACCGCCCATTATGGCCGGGCCTACGGCCCCTATGGCGGCATTGCCGCCGGCGGCATCTACAACCAGAACACCGGCGCCTATATCCGCGGCGGCCGAGCCTGGGGCCCCTACAACAATGCCGGTTTCGTCTCCGTGCGCGGACCGGCCGGCAACCGCTACTGGGTCGCCGACGTCAACGGAAACATCTACAAATCCTGGGATCGGGGCGTGACGACGACAAACCGGTGGTCACGCGACAACGTCAAGACCAACGCGCAAAACCGCTGGCAGAAGCGCGACACGAGCGCCATTTCCGACGCCCGCAAAAACGACCTGATCGCCAATCGCGACGGCAACGTCTTCCGCAAGGAGAACGGTGAGTGGAAGCAGCACGAAAAGGGCCAGTGGAAATCCATCCGTTCCCGCGAAACCGGAACCAACCGGACGCAGCGGGTGGAGGAACTTCGCCAGTCGCTTGACCGCCAGCGCGCCTCGCGCGATCGCGGCATCCAGCGCGTGGAAAGCCGGCGTCAGGTGGAAAGGGGCGGCCGCAGCGAATTGCAGCGCCCGACGACCCGGCGCTTCCAGCGTCGCAGGTAATCAGCTGTTGACCGGATCGGTCCGCCATATTCGGGCCGATCCGGCGGCCGAATGAGGCCTTTAAGCACCGTTTAGTCCCGCAATCCCCGTTATCCACAGGCGGGCCGCACTTTGTGCGTTCTCAATGCTATCCTAGTTTCGAATCACGCACCTGCAATGACGTCAAGGAGGTCCTCACCATGACGGAATACGAGGTTGCGATCATCGGTGGCGGACCGGCGGGTCTGGCGGCGGCTTTGACATTGTCGCGATCGATGATGCGCACCATAGTCTTTGATTCGCCCATTCCTGCCAGGAATGCGGCATCGCCGCATGTCGGCGCCTTTCCGTCCATGGATCTGGCGAAGCCCGAGGATGTTCGAGAGAGCATCGCAGCCAACATCCGGCCCTATGGCTACGCGGATCTGAAATCGGCCGAGATTGCCAAGGTCGTCGAGGAAGACGAAGGATTTGTGCTCTCGACCCAGGGCGGCTCGTCCTATCGCGCCAGGCGCCTGCTGATGACGACCGGAATGGTGGACCTTTATCCCAACATCGAGGGCCTGAAGAATTTTTGGGGCGCCTCGGTGATCAATTGCCCGTTCTGCCAGGGCTACGAGGTTCGCAATCAGTCCTGGGGCATTTACGTGCATCGGCCGGAAATTCTCGCCGCCGCCGAAATCTACCGCAACTGGACCGATGACCTTGTCATGTTCATCGAACCGGGGATCGATGTCCCGCCGGAACGCGCCGAGGCCATCGAGGCGCTTGGCATCCGGCTCATTCCCGGCCGGATCGAGACGCTCGAGGGAGACGGCGAAAAACTGACACATGTCGTGCTGCGCTCCGGCCGGCGCGTCCCGCGCGATATCCTGCTTGTCTGGCCCCACCAGACCCAGGGTGAGCTGGTGAAGTCGCTCGACCTGCCGATCAGCGACGACGGATATGTCAAGATCGACGAATGCTACCGCACCGGGCGCCGCGGCATCTTCGCCGCCGGCGATTTGACCTATGGCGGGCATCAGAACACCAACACGGCAATCCATATGGGCAATATGGCCGCCGCCTGGCTGGTCTTCGACCTGTGCCAGGCACGTGCCCGCGAAGAGATCTATCCGGAAGACCGGATCGTGGCGGCGCAATAGGCCCGATCCGGCCACACAGCGTGGTGTTCAGCCCATCTGGCTTGGAAGATACAGCGCCAGCGCCGGAATCCCCACCAGCAGCGCCAGTCGGAAGATATCGGCAACCCAGAAGGGCGTCACACCCCTGAAGATGGTGCTCGTCGGAACATCGCCGACCACGCCCTTGAGCACGAACACATTCATGCCCACGGGCGGCGTGATCAGGCTGATCTCCGTCACCACCACGACGACAACGCCGAACCAGACCGGATCGAAGCCGAGATCGCGGACCAGCGGAAAGAAGATCGGCACGGTCAGCAGCAGCATGGACAGGCTTTCGAAGATACAGCCAAGGCCGATATAGATCAGCAGGATCAGCACCATCACCACCCAGGGCGAGACGGAATAGGCGGTGACCGCGCCCAGCAGCGCCTCCGGCAATCCGGCAATGTTGACGAAATTGGAGAAGATCCAGGCGCCAATCAGAACGCTGAACAGCGAAGCGGTGGTAAAGGCGGTTTCCCTCAGCACCTCCAGCGTGTCGCGGAAGCTCAGATTGCGCCGCGACAGGGCAATCAGGAAAGCCCCCGCCGCGCCCATGCCGGCAGCCTCCGTCGGGGAGAACGCAAGGTAGATGGGCCAGAAATCGAGCGCGCCGTAGAGCCCGCCGATAACCAGGAAGAACAGCAGCAGGACGGCCCAGACGCCGTTGAGCGCCCGCAACCGGTCGCGC
This sequence comes from Allohoeflea poritis, assembly GCF_027889715.1. Lineage (GTDB taxonomy): Bacteria > Pseudomonadota > Alphaproteobacteria > Rhizobiales > Rhizobiaceae > Hoeflea_A > Hoeflea_A poritis. The sequence continues at coordinate 284,179 of NZ_JAPJZH010000004.1, read as the reverse complement.
CAGACGGTGCGCTGGCCGGCCGGACCGGCATCGGGGTTGCGGGTCACGGTGAAGGCCACCGCACAAAGGTAGAAGAGGATACCGAGCATTCCGGGAATGATGCCGGCGATAAAAAGCTTGCCGATCGAGGTTTCCGTCAGCAGGCCGTAAATGACGAGAATGACCGATGGCGGGATCAGGATGCCGAGCGTGCCGCCGGCGGCGATCGACGCCGTCGACAGGCTGTCCGCATAGCCGTATTTGCGCATTTGCGGCATGGCCACTTTGGACATGGTCGCCGCCGTGGCCAGGGACGAACCGCAGACGGCCGCAAACCCGCCGCAGGCGACAATGGTCGCCATGGCGAGGCCGCCGCGCAGATGGCCCAGGAAAGCGTAGGACACCTGGTAGAGTTCGCGGCTGATGCCGCCCTTGTTGACGAACAGCCCCATCAGGATGAACAGCGGCACGACGCTGAGACCATAGTCCTGGCTCGCATCGATGATCAGCCGCGCCACCATCGAGATCGCACCGCGATAGCTGGTCTCCATCATGTAACCGATCATGCCGACCAGCCCCATCGCAAAGGCAATGGGAATACGCAGCAGCACCAGGACGAGGACAGCCGCAAATCCGATACCGGCCTCAAGCATCGCCATCTTCCAGAAGTTTCGGCGCAAACAGGATCAGGGCGCCGCGCACGATCAGCACAAGGGCCGTCAGATAGGTCATGATGGCGATAAACCAGCCTATATAGAACTGCGGAATGTTGAGATATTCGGTGAGATCGCCGTAAGAGCGGGCTCTTTCGGCAAGCACCAGGACCCGCTCGGCGGGCAGGATGAGCATGGCACCGCAGGCGAGCGATATGGCGGCATCGCGCATGCGTTCCACGAATGCGCTCATATAGAAAGGGTCCATGAGGTCGACGACAATATGCCCGTCCCGGACGGACAGCACGGGAAGCACGGAGAAGACGACGATTGCCATCAGCATCCGTGTCAGTTCGGTCGCCGCCTCGATGGGCGCATTGAGCGCCGAACGCAGGACGACGTCCGCGAAGGTCATGATCATCAATGTGAAGAGAGCGGCACAGGCCAAAAGCACCGGCAGTTGCGTAGCCCGCCTTGCCCAGCGCACGGTTTTGCTCATGCTGATTTCCCCGAACGGCCCCTCGCTGATCGCGGACGGCGCGGCCCCTGGCCGCGCCGACGCTTGCTGATGAACGGCATTCTGCCGGTGAACCGGCGCTAGTTGGCCGACATCTCCTTCTGGATCATCTCATGGGCGGCCTTGGCATCGACGCCCTTGTCGGAGAGCTCGGAAAGCACGCTGGTCGTTACCTTGTCGATGATCGGCTGGTAGGCAGCGACATCCGCATCCGATGCGACACTGATGCTGTTGTCTTCCGAAGACTTGGTCACAGCGATACCCTCGCTGTCGATCTGGTCCCAGGCCTTGCCGAGCATGCGGCTGGCAACCTCGCCGAAGACTTCACTCTCCAAGACCGCCTTGACGTCGTCCGGGAGCTTGTCGAAGGCCTCCTGGTTCATGATCATCGCAAAGGAACCCCGGTAAAAACCGCCAGGCATTTCGTAGACATTCTTCGCCACCTCGGTGAGCTTGAAGCCCTTGCGCGATTCCATCGGCATGGCCACCGCGTCGGCAGCACCCGACGCCAGTGTCTCATAGACCTTGGGCGCCGGAACCCGGATGCCCACCAGGCCGAGTTCAGCGCCGACGTCGCCGGCCACGCCACCGCCAATGCGGGTCTTCAGACCGTCGAGATCGGCCAGCGAGCCGATTTTCTCATTGGTATGCATCTGCCCCGGCCCGTGCGTGTGCAGCGCAAGCAGCTTGACGCCCTTGTGCTCATCGAGTTTCGCCAGATGCTCTTCGTGCACCCGCCAATAGGCGACTGAGGCCTGTTCGGCATTGCCCTCATAGCCGGGCAGTTCGATCAGCTTGGTGCCGACAAAACGACCGGGCTGATAGCCGTGGAAGATGACCGTCAAATCGGCGGCTCCGTCGAGGACAAGGTCCATCATGGCCGGCGGCGGCGCCAGGCCGTATTTGATTTCGGCGGTCACCTTGCCGTCCGAGGCTTCTTCCATCATCTTGACCATGTTCGGCCACATGATCGAATTGAGCCCGTGCGTCGGCGGTGCCCATCCGGCGATGGTGAAATTGTAATCCGCTGCTAGTGCACCGGCTGTCGCGCTGACGAAAATTGCCGCGGACGCGGCAAGCTTGAAAAGTCTGTTCACCTGTATCCTCCCTTTCGCGGACCCGGCGCTTTCTGCCCGCGGATCCGCACAACACACCCTCTTTTTGAGGGCCTTGTTGTTACGCTAAACCAAATAAAGCCCCAAGAACAACCACCATTGCTACTTGCTGTCGCCACAAGGTGGCAAAGACCCTCCCGGTCCTGTCCGCCAAACGGACAATTTGCAATGACTTCGCCCATGGCTTGGAATTGGTGCGGTCCGCACCGCTGACTTGTCAACCGGATGGGTTTGATGTGACCCATCGAATTATTCGATAACTTCTCTCTCACCCACAATTGAACTTGGAATGCCGGTTTTTATTTGTCCGGACTTTCCGTCGGACAAACAGTGTGCCAATAGTTTCCGTGGGCAGCTTTGATGACTGCCGCGATATGCGGTAGGGGTTTGACAAGGATAACAAGCATATGAGCGGCATCGCCGACTCGGGGGAAACAACCCGGATTTCACCGGACATCGCATGACGGAGGAGATTTCCGGAATACAGCGCAGGGCGATATCCGGCTTCGGGCTGGATTATCCGGGCCTGTTCGCGGTGCGCTGGCCAGTCCTGTCGGCCATTTTCCTGTTCGTGGCCATGGCGGTCACCGTCGCCTCGATGAACCACATCAGGTTCGACGACGACATCGAGCGCAGCATGTCGTCGGACAGCGTCCATGCCAATAATTACAGGCAGTTCGAACAGACGATGGGCGCCAGGACGACGGACTTCATTGTCCTGATATCGGCCGAAAGCGACTTCTTGCCGGAAGACCTCAATCAGATTCGCGAGATGACCCTCGATCTTGCGTTGATGGATGATGTGCTGACCGTGCTGTCGCCCTTTTCTGCGCGGTTTTCAAGAACGCATGACCGCTATCCCGGCGAACCCGTCTTTCCCGATGACATTACCGAAAACACGCTGACAGACCGGCTGCAGGCCTACCGCTCGGGAGCCGCCAACCAGCCATCGATGCTTGGCGATGACAACCGGACCATCCTGATCTCCGTCTCGGTGGACCCGGCGGTCGATCGGGCCGGTCAGCGCCGGATGTATGCCGACATCCGCGATGTGGTCGACGACTATGTCGACGACCGTTTCACCCATGCGGTGACCGGAGAGGACGCGATTGCCTTTGAAATCGTCGGCGGCATGAGAAGCGATCTGATCACCTTGAATGCGATCGGCTGCCTGTTCGCGCTCATCATCGCGTTTTTTGTCTTCGGCAACCTCATCATCGCGCTGACGGCAATCGTGCCGGCGATCTTCGGCGCCATGTCCTCGATCGCCCTGTTTCCATTGCTTGGCCTGCCGGTGACGGTGATGAGCAACACCATACCGGTGCTCGTCCTTGTCCTCGGGCTGGCCGACAGCATTCACCTGGTGATGCATTATCTGAAGACATCGGCCAAACTGCCGGCCAAGGAGCGAACGGCGATCAGCGTGCGTGATATCGGTCCGGCCTGCGGCCTGACGGCGGTGACGACGGCCATCGCCTTCGCCGCCGTTGCGGCCGTTGACAACGTGCCGCTGCGCGAGTTCGCCCTGATCGGCGCCCTCGGCGTCCTGGTTTCCTATGTCATCGTCATCATGACATTTGCGGTCATGGCCCCGGTGGCCATCCGCCACAAGAGCCGCAGCGGGAAATCGGAATGGCTGCGGGTTCCCTCGTTCTTCGGTCACCTGGTCTTTTCGCGCAGCCGGCTGGTTGTGACGGTCAGCGCGGTCATTGCCGTGGCCAGCATCTGGGGATTTTCGCGCACCGAGCCCTGGTATCACTTTGACGGCTATCTGCCGGCGGACAGCGAAATCCGGCAAGCGAACGCGCATATCAACGAGACCTTTGGCGGCTTCTTCCCGATCTGGCACGAGATGACCCTTGCGGGCGAAGAAGATGAGCAGAATGACTGGGCGCGCCTGACCGCGCTCAACGATGCGGTTGCCTCGGCGGCGCCCGAATACGCCATCGTATCGCTGGTCACCATCGCAAGGTGGATCGGCGAGCCGGAAACCATGCCGCAACGGGAGGACCTGAGCGAGCTTCCGGACAATATACTGACCCAACTCCTGTCGCCTGACGGAAAGACGGCGCGCGTCGTCACCTTTGCGCCGGAACCGATGGCCAGCCGGCAGACGCTTGAGACCCATGACCGTATCGAGCGCACCGCGCGCGAGGCCGGCGCCGTTCGCACTGTCGGGTTCCCGGTAATCCTGCGGCATGAACCGGTTGTCGTTATCGGCCAGCTCGGCCTCAGCCTCGTCGCCGCCTGCATTATCGCGATCCTTGTCGTCGCCGCCGCATTTCGCTGGCCGGCGCTGTTCCTTGTGCTGATCATACCCAACACGCTGCCGCTCTTCGTTACGGCATCCGCACTGCATCTGCTCACCGGCGGCCTGCTCAACCCGACCGCCATGATGGCGCTGACCATCGCCTTCGGTATTGCGATCGACGACTGTATCCACTTCATCAACCGGTACCGGCTCGAGCGGCTCAACGGTCACTCGGTCGATGAAGCCATCCAGTTTGCCATCAACCGCACGGGGCGGGTGATGATTGCGACGACACTGCTGATCTCCGGCGGCCTGCTCGTCACGCTGCTCAGCCCCTTCATCATGGTGCGTTTGTTTGGCATTATGCTGATCCTGACCTTTGTTACGGCGCTTCTTGCCGACCTGCTGCTCCTGCCGGTCCTCATGCGCCTGAAATGGATGCGTTCATGAAGAAATCACTGGCCGTTCTGCTTGTCTGCCTGGCCCCGCTTGATGCGGCCTGGGCGGTCGATTCGCTGGAAGTCCTGTCAGGCAAGTGGACGGGCTCGGGATGGGCGCGCCAGGCTGCCGGTTCCGAACGGGAATCGGTGCGCTGCAGGGTGACCGGCACCTACCGCAAGGACATCGACCGCCTGACGCTGTCCGGCAAATGCGCATCGCCCGGCAGGACCGGCCGCATTGACGGTTTTGTCGAGCCGCTGGACAGGCCCGGCCGCTTCACCGGCCGCTGGTCGAATCCTTTCGGCGCCGGCAGCACCATGGTCAACGGCGTCAGCCGCGACAACACGATCACCTTCCGCTACAGCGTGCGCGATCCCAAAACGGAAGAAAAGTCGAACGGCATCATGCTGTGGACCATTTCGCCCGACCGGTTCGTCATCGCATCGGCGGATGCGGACACCGCGCCTCCGGCGACACTCAGCGAAATCGAGTTCAGCCGTTAGCCGGCGAAAGACTGTCGTCGGCCGCATCGACGACAAGCTCGCGGATCCATTTCTGCATGGCCGACCGATGGGTACGCACGGTCCAGAACATATCGACCTCCAGCGATACTTTGAAAGGCAGGGCACGGCGGACAATCCGGTCGGAGAATTTCTCGGCCAGCCGGTTCGGCACCGTGGCAATCAGATCGGTTCCCGCAATGCAGTTCTCGAGATCGCCATATTCGGTGAGCTCGAACACCTTGTCGATCGTTCCGCCCCGCGCTTCGAGCGCGTCGAGATAGAATGGCCGCCAGTTGCCCATATAGGTCACCACCACATGTTTGGCCGACTGATAGGCCGCGAAGTCGAACGGGTCGGATAGCAGCGGATTGCCGCGGTCCATGATGCAGACATAGTGGTCCATGCCGATCTTGCGCTTGAAGAGCTGCTCGCCGGAGATCTGCACCGGTCCCAGCAATATGTCGCACTCACCGCGTTTGAGCTGCTCCTCGCCCACGGCGGATGAGCTCAGCACCCGCAAATGTATCCCCGGAGAAAGCGAACGCATTCGGCCGATCAGCTTCGGCAGGACGATGACGCGCTCCCAATGATTGCATGAAATGGTGACCGAACCCCGGGCCGTCGCCGGATCGAAGGTCGGACGCCGCGCCACGCCCTGGAACTCCTCGAGGAACCGTGCCGCATGCTCGACGATGACGCGGCACCGATCCGTCGCGGCGACACCGTTTCCCTCGCGTACGAAAAGCGGATCGTCGAATACTTCGCGCAGCCGCCCGATCGTATAGCTGACCGTCGACTGGTTCTGTCCAAGCCGTTGCGCCGCCTTTGAAAAAGAGCCGAAATCGTGGACATATTGCAATGTCCGAAGCGCCGCGAAATCGACCTTGAGGATGTCCTGACCGTCTGTCACCTGCGTCTCTCGAAAACTGATATCGAATTTTTCGATAGATTAGATTGAGGTCATTTGATTGACAAGTAACCCGGCTCGGACATCCTAGGCGTGATCGCACCAACCTGCTGGAGTGACGCATGGCCTCACCTGTTCCCGTCATGGACGATATTTCCCTCGCCGCGCTGACGGCGGATCCCTATCCGAGCTTCCGCCGCATGCGCGAAGCCGCTTCGGCGGTCTGGGTCAGCGATGCGCGCATCAATCTCGTCACCCGTTTCGAAGACATCATGACCATCGAGCGCGATCATAAACGCTTTGCCTCGACCAATCCCGGCTCGCTGATGAACAAGGTCATGGGCCATTCCCTGATGCGCAAGGACGACGAGGACCACCAGGTGGAGCGCAAGGCGATCGAGCCGTCATTCCGGCCGGGTGTCGTCAAAAACCAATGGACCCCGGTGTTCGACGGGATCGCCGAGCGGCTGATCGACGGCTTCGCGAATGGCGGCGAAACGGACCTGTTCGGCAGCTTCGCCGCGCCGATGGCCTCCCTGTGCCTTGCTGAGATGATCGGTTTCAAGGATGTTTCCTGGCAGGATCTCGCCGCCTGGTCGCAGGCCCTGATGGATGGCGTCAGCAACTATGGAACCGAGCCGGACACGGCACAGAGGGCCGCCGCGGCATCGCAGGCCGTGAACGCGGCGATCGATGCCGTGCTCGACCATCACCGTAACCGGCCGGGCCCGACGATCCTGTCTTCGATGCTGCATGCGGAGCATCCGCACTCGGTGGAGCAGATCCGCGCCAATATCAAGGTGATTATCGGCGGTGGCCTGAACGAGCCGCGCGATTCGATCCTCACCACCGTCTACGGGCTCCTGCTCAACCCGGACCAGCGCGCCCGCGTCACGGCCGATCCGAAACTGTACCGCACCGCTTTCGAGGAGGCGGTTCGGTGGGTCTCGCCCATCGGCATGTATCCCCGGCGGGTCACGCGCGACACCGTGCTGGGCGACACACAGCTCAAGCAAGGCGATCAGCTCGGCATCTGCGTCGGCGCTGCCAATCGCGACGAGACGCGTTTTTCCGATCCGGATGCCTACGACGTTTTCCGCGACCGCCACGCGCATCTCGGTTTCGGCGCCGGACCGCATTTCTGCGCCGGCACATGGGTCGCGCGGCAGATGGTCGGCGAGATCGCCGTTCCGAAGCTGTTCAACCGTTTGACGAAACTGCGGCTTGACGAAGACCGGCCGGCAATCATGAAGGGCTGGGTCTTTCGCGGACCCGTATCCCTGCCGGTTCGCTGGGAGGTCTGAAAGTTGGTCAAGATCACCTTCATCCAGCCGGACGGCAGCAGCCGCGAGATCGAGGCGGAGCCCGGGACATCGGTCATGGAGACAGCGCTCGCCAACAATGTCGACGGCATTACCGCCGAATGCAACGGTTCGGCGGCCTGCGCCACCTGCCACGCCTATTTCGAGGAAGACAGGCTGAACAGCCTCGACGCCATGGCCGAGCACGAGAACGACATGCTCGATTTTGCCGCCTGCGAGCGCAGGTCCGGCAGCCGCCTGAGCTGCCAGATCAAGGTGACGGAAGCGCTGGACGGCATCACCGTGACGCTTCCCGAAATGCAGTAGGCTATTGCGCCAGGCCCTCGGCCTCGAGCCGCGCGACGCAGGCGGGAATCTGCGCGTGATATTTGCCGAACACCTCGATGACGAGCCGCGGATTGTCGGCATAGTCGCGCAGCGCCTCGAAAATGGCCGGCCATAAAATGGTGCCGGCGCCGGGCAGCCAGTGGCGGTCGGCGCAGCCATCCGCATCCTGAAGATGGACATGGGCGAGGTTCTTGCCCGCCGCCTTGACGAAATAGTCGACCGGCGGCGCGCCCGTGGCCTTGTGCGCCCACTGGGCGTGGCCGGTGTCGATCGACACGCGCACCATGTGGCTGTCGAAGGATTCGGCAAGCCGCACCCGCTCGCGCGGATCGACATCCTGGATGTTCTCGATCACCAGTTCGCAACCGATGTCCTCGGCCCGCTTGACGACCGGCGCCAGGTTGGTGTGGCACGCCTCGAACAGATGATCCTTCAGCCAGGTACCATTGTCGAAATTATCGTGGTGCCAATGGGTGAACGGGCTGTGCACGACCATATGGGTGGCGCCCAGCGCCTCGCAGATGCCAAGGCCCTGCAGGAAGCGCTTCTGGGCGATCGCCTGGACCTGCGGATCGACGGTGCTCATGTCGAAGCCGAAAAACGGGCCGTGGATGCCGATCCGGCCCCGGTAGCCGTCGAGAAGCGAACCGTAGCGCCCGACGATCGCCTGCCAGTCGCCATCCAGGACATTCGGCTGGACGAAGTCCTGCAATTCCAGATCCCGGTCCTTGTCGAAAAGCCAGTCACGCAGTTTCTCGACGCTTTCCATGGGCAGGGCCGCGCCGATTACGGGCGGATTGTCGTTTGTCTGGTCCACGCTGTCCTCCGGGATCGTTCGCTCAAACCGGCCATGCAGTATTGCCGGCGCCAATTGAGCGTTTTGGTCATCGGCCGGTGACCGTTTTGTGACAGACCGGTGAATTGTGCATGACCGGGCACGGCTGTCATCCCGAAAAACCGTTGAATATAATTAACATGTTATCTATATTCATTTCCACACAAGCCGGGAATATTGCCGCATGCGATGCATGGCTATGGATTCGCCTCCCGTTTTGCCTATAGGCTCGCCCGGTCCTCAAGAGGAAGATGCCAATGGACAAATCCGAATTTCGCAATTGGTCCCGCAGGGCCAGTGACTGGTCCGCGGACTATCTCGAATCGTTGCCGGAGCGGCCGGTGCGCGCGCAGGTCAGGCCCGGCGAAATCGGCCGGATGATCGCCGACAGCCCGCCGGAGAGCGCCCATGCGATGGAAGAGATTTTTGCCGATTTCGAACGCATCATTCCCGGCGGCATGACCCATTGGCAGCACCCGCGTTTCTTCGCCTATTTTCCGAGCAACGCGGCGCCCGCCGCCGTGATCGCCGAACAGCTCGCCACCGCCATCGGCGCCCAGTGCATGCTGTGGCAGACATCGCCGGCGGCGACCGAACTCGAGGTGCGGATGATCGACTGGCTGCGCCAGGCGCTCGACCTGCCGGAGGAATTCAAGGGAACGTTCCAGGACACCGCGTCGTCCGCGACCTTGTGCGCCGTCCTGACGATGCGCGAGCGGGCGCTCGACTGGAAGGGCAACAAGGCGGGCCTTTTCGGCCAGAAACCGTTGCGCGTCTATGCCTCGAAGGGAACGCACAGCTCCATCGACAAGGCGATGTGGGTTGCCGGCCTCGGCCAGGACAACCTCGTGCATATTCCGGTCGACGAGAACGGCGCCATCAGGATTGACGATCTGAAGACGGCCATTCTGACCGACCGGGAGGCGGGATATCAGCCGGCCGGCCTCGTCGTCTGCGTCGGCGGCACCTCGACCGGCGCGACGGACGATGTCGCCGCCGCCTGCGCCGTCGGGCGCGCGGAGGGTCTTTATATTCATGTCGACGCCGCATGGGCGGGCTCGGCGATGATCTGCCCCGAGTTCCGCCACCTTTGGGCCGGTGTCGAACAGGCCGACAGCATCGTCTTCAACCCGCACAAATGGCTCGGCGCGCCGATGGAATGCTCGGCCCATTTCGTGCGCGATCCCGAAACGCTTGTCAGGACGCTCGCCATCCAGCCCGAATATCTGAAGACCTACGGCAAGGAAGGGCTGGTCAATTTCAGCGAATGGTCGGTGCAGCTCGGCCGCCGTTTCCGCGCACTGAAAATCTGGTTCCTGTTGCGCGCCTATGGCCTCGACGGCCTGCGGACCATGATCCGCAACCACGTCGCCTGGTCGCAGCGTCTCGCCGAACGGCTCGCGGGCGAACCCGATTTCGAGATCACCACGCAGCCGGTCCTGTCGCTGTTTTCCTTCCGCTATGCCCCGAAGGGCCATGCCGGCGATCTCGATGAACTCAACCGCCGGCTGGTCAATGCGATCAACGATGACGGCCGTATCTATCTTACCCAGACGCTTCATGACGGCAGGCAGGTGATCCGCTTCACCGCCGGCCCGTTCGAGATGGAAGAGCAGGACGCCGAGATCGCCTTCGACACCATCTGCGGCATTGCCCGCGGCCTCGAGTCCGAGGCCGGCTGACATGCTCAGGCGCAACCGGCTGCAGTGCTATCTGTGGCTTGCCGCCGGTTGCATCAGCCTTGCGCTCGGCATCATCGGCATCGTGCTGCCGCTCTTGCCGACGACGCCGTTCCTGCTTCTTGCCGCCTTCTGCTTTGCCCGCGGCTCCGAGAAATTGCACTCCTGGCTGGTCAATCATCCGCGCCTCGGCCCGCCGATCCGCGACTGGGAGACCTACCGCGCCATATCGAAGCGCGGAAAGGTCATGGCGATGATCGCCATCGTGGCGGTTTTTGTAATCAGCATCCTCGCCGGCGTCGCAACCTATGTGATCGCCATCCAGGCCGTGGTCCTGTCCGCCGTCAGCATTTTCATCCTGACCCGCCCGCACCCGCCGCATGAGAAGAGATAGTTGTGCGCTGACGGTCGCACCGCCGCTGCTATTTATTTTGCGCTCACGCATGAGCGGCCCTTCGGGCCTATGCTCCGCGAGGGCGGGCCACTGGGCCCGACGCACAGTCGCGCTTGCGGTGCTTCGCACCGTTTAATTGCGCTCACGGCCGCACCGCCGCTGCGCGGCTGGCCTGCGCGGGCGCGCCGCATAAGCGGCGACGGCCGGTCGGCCTTGCGAAGCGCTTTGCACTTCGAACTCTTTTTCCTCGAAATCTTCCAAGGAAAAAGGAGCCGGTGCGAAGCACCGCAAGCGCGACTGCGCGTCGGCCACGGCGGGTTTACCCGCCGGTATTGGCCGCCCCGTCCGGAGCCAGCGCCGAAGGCGCGTACGGCGTGAGGACATAACTAGTGAAAATTCCGCCCGCCGGGCAGCACCTTGCGGGTCGAGGCATAATGCTGGTTGCCGCTCGTGCGCATCTGCGGCACCTGCTCGAAGAGATTGCGAAGCTTCATCGCCGGCCTGCTGCGCTCGCGCTCGCGCGGGTCCACCGGCTCGCGCTTGACCTCGTCGGCGCGTGCCAGCCCGTCGATCGGCCCCTCCGCGTCGCAAAGATCGCCAAGCATCGGCGTCAGATCATAAAGCTCGCGGGCAACCACATGGATTACCCCGTCATGGGACTGCAGCGGGCCGCGCACGCCGATGAAGCGGCTGCCGATGACGATGGTGCGGTAGCGCTCGAAAACCTTCGGCCAGACGATCGCATTGGCGACGCCCGTCTCGTCCTCCAGCGTCTCGAACACCACGCCCTTGGCCGAACCCGGCCGCTGGCGCACCAGAACAAGCCCGGCAACCGACACGAAGCGGCCGGCGCGCAGATCCGGCAGCCTGGCGCTCGGCACATAGCCGTCCCGTTCCAGCCGGTGGCGCACGAAAGAGACCGGATGGGCCTTTAGCGAGAAGGTCAGGCTGCGATAGTCGTTGATCACCTGCTCGCCGAGCGGCATGGGCGGCAGCACCACCTCCGGTTCGCGCTGCAGGTCGCGGCTGCCGGCGGCGGCGAACAGCGGCAGGCGCTCGGCGGCGCCCAGCGGATCGAGCGCCCGCACCGCCCAGATCGCGTCGCGGCGCGACAGGCCGATGGAGGAAAAGGCATCCGCCTCGGCGAGCTTTTCCATCGCCCGGCGCGACAGGCCCGAACGCATCCACAGATCGCGCACGCTGTCATAGCCTTCGCCGCGATGTTTGAGGATCAGCTCCGCATCATCCTCGCCGATGCCCTTGATGCGATGGAAACCGAGGCGCACCGCATGGCTGTTCTTCAACACCGGCGCCATCTCGGCATGGCGTTTGGCGATTGCCTGCTTGCCGGCATCCGTTTTTTCCAGCGTCGACAGCCACTCTGAATGGTTGATATCGACGGGCCGCATCTCGACGCCGTGCTCGCGCGCGTCGCGTATCAGCTGCGCCGGCGCGTAAAAGCCCATTGGCTGCGCATTGAGGATCGCCGCGCAAAAGACGTCCGGATAATAGCATTTGAGCCAGCAGGACACATAGACGAGCAGTGCGAAACTGGCGGCGTGGCTTTCAGGAAAGCCGTAATCGCCGAACCCCTCGATCTGGCTGAAACAGTGTTCGGCGAATTCGCGCTCATAGCCGTTGGCGACCATGCCCTCGACCATCTTGATGCGGAAATTGTGGATCGTGCCCACCCGTCGGAAGGTGGCCATGGCCCGGCGCAGCTTATCGGCCTCGCCGGGCTCGAAATTCGCCGCCACGATGGCGATATTCATCGCCTGCTCCTGGAACAGCGGCACGCCGAGCGTCTTGGCGAGCACATTCTTCAGTTCCTGCTTGGGATAGGAGACCGGCTCCTTTTTCTGCCGGCGCCTGAGGTAAGGATGCACCATGTCGCCCTGGATGGGGCCCGGCCGCACGATGGCCACCTCGATGACGAGGTCGTAATAACAGCGCGGCTTGAGCCGCGGCAGCATCGACATCTGCGCCCGGCTCTCGATCTGGAAGACGCCGATCGTGTCGGCCCGGCAGATCATGTCATAGACATTGCTGTCGCCGTCCGGCAGCGAGGACAGGGTCTCGCTGCGGCCGTAATGGTTTTCCAGGAATGCGAATGCCTTGCGGATGCAGCTCAGCATACCGAGAGCGAGCACGTCGATCTTCAGCATGCCGAGACTTTCCAGGTCGTCCTTGTCCCATTCGACGACGGTGCGGTCCTCCATCGCCGCATTCTCGATCGGGATGACCGAACTGAGGCGGTCGCGGGTGATCACGAAGCCGCCGACATGCTGGGACAGGTGGCGCGGAAAACCGATGATCTGGCTCGCCATGTCGAGGATCTGCATGAGGTGCTTGTCGTCCGGGTCGAGCCCGGCGCGGCGCGCATCCTCCGCATCGAGCTTCGAGGAAGACGAGCCCCAGCGCGTGCCGGAGACCGCGGTGATGACATCGTCGGAAAGCTCGAACACCTTGCCGACCTCGCGCAGCGCCGAGCGGCCGCGATAAGTGATCACCGTGGCGGCGAGCCCGGCGCGGTCACGGCCGTATTTTTCATAGATATACTGGATCACTTCCTCGCGCCGCTCATGCTCGAAATCGACATCGATATCGGGCGGCTCGTTGCGCTCTTCCGAAATGAAGCGCTCGAAAAGCAGGTCGACCTTTTCCGGATCCACCTCGGTGATGCGCAGGCAGTAGCACACAGCGGAATTGGCCGCCGACCCGCGCCCCTGGCACAGGATCTCCTGATCGCGGGCAAAGCGCACGATGTCGTAGACGGTCAGGAAATAGGGCGCGTAATCGAGCTTCCTGATCAGCGCCAGCTCATGGTCAAGCGCCGCCAGCACCTTCTGCGGCGCGCCATGCGGGTAGCGCTCCTTCAGGCCCTCGGCGGTGAGCCGCTCCAGCGTTTCCTGCGGCGGCGTGCTGCTTCCGGTCGGCTCTTCCGGATAGAGGTATCGGAGCTCGTCGAGCGAGAAAGAAAGCCGGCTGAAAAGCTTCTCGGTCTCAGTGACCGCCTGTTCATAGCCCTTGAAGAGGCGCCGCATCTCCGCCGCGCCGCGCAGATGGCGTTCGGCATTGGGCTCGAGCTGCCGCCCCGCCGCGCGCAGTGTCAGATGTTCGCGGATGCAGGTCAGCACATCCTGCAGGAAGCGCCGCTCGGGGGCATGGTAGAGCACGTCGCCCACCGCCAGCATCGGAAGGCCCGACCGCCGGGCAAGCGCGGCGATGGCGGCAAGCAGGCGCTGGTCGGTGGCCCCATAGCGCCAGGCGGCGGCGAGATAGACGGCGCCGGCAAAGCGCTGCCCGAGGCTCTCCAGGCAGGCGGGCGCGGCGAGCGGCAACACCGGTTCCGGCACCACGGCCATGATCAGCCCGTCGCCATGATCCAGCAGGTCGGCAAGACCGAGATGACATTCGCCCTTCGGCGCCCGCCGCTTGCCGAGCGTCAGCAGCTCGCACAGCCGCCCATAGGCGGCCCGGTCCCGCGGCCAGACCAGGATGTCGGGCGTGGCGTCGCAAAAGACCAGCCGGCAGCCCGGCGCGAAAGGCAGCTTCGCCTCCTTGGCGGCCATATGGGCCCGCACCACGCCAGCCAGTGAATTGCGGTCGGCAACGCTCAGGCCCTTGAGGCCGAGCCGGGCGGCCTCAACGGCCAGCTCCTCCGGATGCGAGGCACCGCGCAGGAAGGAAAAATTGCTGGTGGCGGCAAGCTCCACATAGCCGAAGGAAGGATCCGTCATGCGAACAGCCCGTGCATGAACCATGCCGGATTATGGGTTTCGCGCTCGAACAGCCCCAGCCGGAAGATCCAGAATCGGTGACCCTCGTCGTCCTCGATCCGGAAATAGTCGCGGCTTTGGCCGCCGCGCCCGTCGCGCCACCATTCGCAGGCAATACGTTCCGGGCCTTCCGAGCGCACGACCCGGTAGAGCGTCCTGCGCCAGCGGAAGCGGATCGGCGGGCCGTCCGGCACCTCGGCGACGGCCTCGACCGGCTCGGGCCGGTCGAACAGCAGCACCGGCCGGGTCAGCACGGCGGCGCTGCCCTGACCGTCGAGGGCCGGTTGATTGTCGCTCCACAAAAGCGTCTCGACGGCATTGCCGGCGCCAGCCTGCGCCACAAGGCCGAAACTGCGTTCGGGAATATGGGTGTCGGCAGCGGCAAAGCGCAGCACCCGGTCCGTGCCAAGGCGCGCGCCGAGCTTGTCGACGAGGTTTATGAACGCCTCGCCCCGCGCCTGACCGCCGCCGAGATCGGCCTGCTCCACCGGCCGCGTCTCGCTCTCGGTGACGTTGAGGCGGATGAGGTCGAAGCCGAAACCGGCATCCATGTCCTCGTGGAAACCGGCAATGCGCTCGCGGAACAGCATCATGATGCGCTCCGGCTGGTAGACGGGGCTTGCCGCGCGCACCGAAATCGACGTGACATGGCCGTCGACACGGAACAGCTTCAGTTCCAGCGTCCGCGCGCCCAGCTGACGCGCATCGAGCCGCGGTTTCAGATTGCCGGCAAGCTGCAGGGCGGTGCGCTCGATGTCCTCCACCAGGGCGATCGGCTCGGCAAAAATGCGCTCCGAGGAAAGTTCCGGCACCGGCAGGCGCGGCGAGATCGCCTCCTCCTCGCGCCCCAGCGCCTGGTCGAGGCGCAGAAGCAGGCCGTTGCCGAAGCGGGCGGCAAGCGGCGCGCGCGGCAGGGCGGCAATGCAGCCGACAGTGCGAAGGCCGAGCTTGCGCAGCATGTCGAGCATCTGCGTCTCGAGACGCAGTCCCGCGAGCGGCAGGTCGAGCAGTTCCTCTTGATGCCGGCCCGGCGCGACCGCCGCCCGGTCGCTGTAGCGGGCAAAGGCCCAGGCGGCACCGGGCGTATCGGCAATGGCGGCATGGGCAAGGATGCCCGCGGCGCGCAGCCGGGCGACGAGATCGCCGCGCATCGCCTCTTCCCCGCCGAACAGATGGGCGCAGCCGGAAATATCGAGGAACAGGCCGGGCGCGCTCCCGGCAATGGTTTCGGCAAGCCTTTCCACCGCCACCAGCGGCGTGTAGCGGTCGCACCAGGCGGCAATCGCCTCGAGCATCGCCGCATCGGCATCCGGGTCGTCGTCGAAGACGTCGAGATCGGGAAACAGCGCCCGCGCGTCGCTCAACGTCTGCCCGACACGCAGCCCCGCTTCATGGCCATGCCCGTCCACCGCGACGAGACGCATGGCGTTCTTGACTTTGGCCGTCGCGGCAAGGGGCGGGGCGTCAGGACGCCCGTTCAAACGCCATGACCTGCCCCATTTGCGGCGCGCCGTCCGGTCGGTGGAGAGCTGCGGCAGGGCGATCGACATGATCCTCTGGGACATGTTCAAAACCGTGTTCGTGCTGGTTCCATGCAACGGTCCACTGCCCCGTCTGACCGTTGCGGTTGCGTTCAAGGACAAGGCTCAGCCGCAAAAGCCCGATGCCCTTTTCAAGATGCGGATCGGCCGCCGAGGCGCGCGCATCGACGCACCACCTGGTTGCCGCCGCATTGGCCTCCTCCTCGCCGCCCTGCCGCAGGATGGAAACGAAGAGCCCGTTCTGCTGTGCCTTGAGCATCAGCCGGCGCGTTGCCGTCATGTCGAAACGCGCCGGATTGCCCTTGACCTGGAAGACGACGCCGGCGAGCTCCGTGCATTTCGCCGCCTCGTCGCTCGCCCAGAGCGCCGATTTGAGATCCGCGGGCCGGACCATGAGAAGCCGCGCGGGATCGAGCCCGAACATGGCAAGCCCGGCCGGGAAGAGCTGTCCGCCGTCAAGCCGGCAGGCCGGATCGCAAATCCACACGATCCGCCCCGCACGGTTTTTCATGCAACCGGCGAGCAGCCCGGCGAGAAAACCGCTAGCGGCGCCGATGTCGCGACTCAAGGTGCAACGCACCTCATGCAGGGCAAAGACCGGGAAACCGTCCTTGAAAACCGCATCGAGAGCATCGATGCCGAAACGGACAAACCCGTCCTTTTCGCGCAGGCGGGCATGGCGCGCGAAGGAAGCGTGGCGCCGGTCGACCCTGGCGACCGCGTCCTGCAATGCCTCCATTCTGTGCCGCACATGCGTGCCCTGCATGGTTCATTACTTCCGTATGTTCTTGTTTTGTTCTAATATAGATTCCAAAAAACAAACACAGAGTCAAGCAAGCCCTTGCCCGTGTTTTTCGGAAGTTTTGTTTGTATTCGCACCGCACTGCCAACTAAAGTTGTAAGACCAAAGGCGCCGGCTTCCCGCCGCAATCTGGCCCCAAAGCGCGCACAATAGGGCGCGCCGGGGACATCACGCATGACGCTGGAAAGCGTATAGGAACAAAAAATGTCGGATACCCCCTCCCAGGCGAGCAGAGGCTTCATCGCCGCCATCGAACGCACCGGCAACCGGCTGCCCGATCCGGTCTTCATTTTTTTCTGGCTCATCGCGATCCTGATGGCCGTCAGCGTTCTTGCCTCCTTCATCGGCCTGTCGGCCATTCACCCGGTCACCGACGAGCCGGTAAAGGCCATGAGCCTGTTGTCGGCGGAGAACCTGCGCCGCCTCTTTACCGATATGCCGGCCACCTTCACCCATTTCCATCCGCTCGGCTACGTGCTGGTCGTCATGCTGGGCGCCGGTGTCGCCGAGCGCACCGGCTTTTTGGGCGCGGCCATGCGCGCCGGCGTCAGCAATGCGCCCAAGGCGCTGCTCACCCCCATCGTCGTCGCCGTCGGCATGATCGGCAACCTTGCCGCCGACGCCGCCTATGTGGTGCTCATCCCGCTGGCAGGCGTCATCTTCGCCGCGGCCGGACGCCATCCGGTCGCCGGTATCGCGGCTGCCTTCGCCGGCGTCTCCGGCGGTTTTTCGGCCAATCTGTTTCCCGGCCAGCTCGATGCGCTGCTCTTCGGCATCACCGAGGCCGGCGCCGAGATCCTCGATCCGGCCTGGAACGCCAACATCGCCGGCAACTGGTATCTGATCATGGCGCTGTTCTTCATCTACCTGCCGGTCATCTGGTACGTCACCGACCGGTATGTGGAGCCGCGCCTCGGCAGATGGACCGGCGGCACGGTCACCGATACGGACGAGCCGATCTCCGGCCCGCTGACCGACGTCGAAAAACGCGGTCTTATCTGGGGCGCGCTGACCATCCTCGCGGTCATCGCCGTCTGGATCGTCCTCACCGTCGGTCCCGGAACCCCGCTGATCGATCAGGAGGCAAGGCCGGAGGCGCGCCTCACCCCGTTCTACCAGTCGCTGGTCGCCGGCTTCTTCCTGCTGTTTTTGTTGAGCGGCTGGGTCTATGGCCATGTCACCGGCGTCATCAAGAACCACCGCGACCTGGTCAAGCTGATGTCGGCCTCCATGTCCGAGATGGGTTACTATCTGGTGCTGGCCTTTGCCGCCGCCCATTTCGTCGTCATGTTCGTCTGGTCCAATCTCGGGCTGATCCTCGCCATCGACGGCGCCGAGTTCCTGCGCTGGACCAACATGCCGGGGCCTTTGCTCCTGGCAGGCCTGCTCATCCTGTCCGGCTTCATCAATCTCTTCGTCGGCTCGGCCTCCGCGAAATGGGCGCTGCTCGCGCCGATCCTGGTGCCTATGCTGATGCTGCTCGGCATCAGCCCGGAAACCGCGACGGCCGCCTACCGCATCGGCGATTCGGCCACCAACATCATCACCCCGCTGATGGTCTATTTCCCGCTGATCCTGATCTTCTGCCAGCGCTGGGACAAGAATTTCGGCATCGGCAGCCTGATGGCGGTGATGATCCCCTACTCGATCTGGCTGATGATCACCGGCGTTGCCATCATCGTCATCTGGGCCGGCTTCAACATCCCGCTCGGCCCGGGTGCCGTGGTCGACTTCAGTTTGAATTAGCGTGCCTCGCCGGGCATGGGCCGTATTGCGGCCCATGCCCGCACGGCGTTAATGATCAGCCCGCAAAGGCGCTGAAGACCGCCCCGAAATTGAGGATCAGGTAGGGGAGTATCGCAAGATTGGCAAAAACCAGGACCGGCAAAGCCCAAAGCAGCATCACCGCAAGCGAACCTTCGACGAGGTAGATCAGGGCCAGCGACAGAAACACGCTGATATAAAGGTCGAGGCCGATCTGAAGGCCCCACCAGAGCTGGTTCACCTTGGCGACGGATCGCAGGAACACTTCCTTCCGATGGGCCTGAATGGAATAGATCAGGAAGGCGATAAAGACCGCCCATATCGCGGCCTTTCCCGTGGCGCCCGGCCCGGAAAAATCGAGAGCGCCCTCACGGGCGCCGAAGGTCGCGGCAAGGACCAGGAAAACGATATAGGCGCCCCAAAGCGCGTTGCGCTTGATAAATCGCTTCATTCGGTATTTTGCGTCGTCGCCTGCCGCATATCCTGCCCCGGATGCCGCAAGGCGGGACTGCCCTTGCCGAAAAGTCCGGCCAACCGGCCTATTCCTTTGGCTCTTCCGATTCTTCCGGCTTGTCCGTCTTCAGCGAATTGAGCTTGGCGAAAACGGCATCGGCGTCGATTTCGTCCTCTTCCTTCTTGGGCGCCGGCGGCGTTGTATCGAAGGCAAAGCCCTCGGTCTCCTGCGCCGGAAGCAGGGTCTCGTCCTCGCGCACCACCACGTCCGCCGGACGGTCCTTGGCGGCCTTTTCCACTTCCATGTCGAGGTCGATCTGCGTGCACAGGCCGAGCGTCACCGGATCGAGTGGCGTCAGGTTCGCCGAGTTCCAGTGGGTGCGCTCGCGGATCTGCTCGATGGTCGATTTGGTCGTGCCGACAAGCCGCGAGATCTGCGCGTCGCGCAGTTCGGGATGGTTGCGCACCAGCCATAAAATGGCGTTCGGCCGGTCCTGCCGCTTGGACACGGGCGTATAGCGCGGCCCCTTTCGCTTCAGCTCGGGCACATGCACCTTCGGGCTCGAAAGTTTCAGCTTGTGCGCCGCATCGGCTTCGCCCGCGGCGATCTCGTCGCGTGACAGCTGGCCGGTCTGGATCGGGTCGAGGCCCTTGATGCCCTGCGCCGATTCGCCGTCGGCAATGGCTTTGACCTCCAGCGTGTGCAGCTTGCAGAATTGCGCGATCTGTTCGAAGGTCAGCGCCGTGTTGTCGACCAGCCATACGGCCGTGGCCTTCGGCATGAGCAATTGTTGAGCCATGGATAAATTTCTCCTGTCCGCCCGCTCCGGGGGCGGGCCGTGGGCATTACCACATTTTCCGGGAATTGGCGCCTCTATAACGCCAATCGCGGCCAATTGCAATCAAACCGCCCGCGATCGTCCGAATGGGCTCTAAGTCTAATTGCCTCAACGAAAACAACTGCTATGAAGAACAACGACATGGGCAGCGGACCGGCATTGCCGGACGGGAGTCGGCCGCCGGATGCCTGTAATGGAGGAGTACATGACCGAAAAGACCCACAAGGTGCTGAAGGCCGCCAGGAAGCGCGCCCTTATCGATAACGACACCTACCTTAGCTGGTATAGGCAGAGCACGAAGAACCCGGAGAAATTCTGGAACAAGCACGGCAAGCGCATCGACTGGTTCAAGCCCTACACCAAGATCAAGAACACCTCCTTTTCCGGCAAGGTCTCGATCAAGTGGTTCGAGGACGGCGTCACCAACGTCTCCTATAATTGTATCGACCGGCATCTGAAAAAACGCGGCAGCCAGGTGGCGATCATCTGGGAAGGGGACAATCCCTACGACGACAAGAAGGTCACCTATAACGAACTCTACGAGCAGGTCTGCCGCCTTGCCAACGTGATGAAGAGCAACGGCGTCAGGAAGGGCGACCGGGTCACCATCTACATGCCGATGATCGTCGAGGCCGCCTACGCGATGCTCGCCTGCGCCCGCATCGGCGCCATACATTCGATCGTCTTCGGCGGCTTTTCGCCCGACGCGCTGGCCGGCCGCATTGTCGATTGCGATTCCAGTTTCATCATCACCGCCGATGAAGGCCTGCGCGGCGGAAGAACGATCCCGCTGAAGGAAAACACCGACAAGGCGGTCGAGATCGCCGGTAAGAACGGCGTCGCGGTCAAGAACGTTCTTGTCGTGCGCCGCACGGGCGGCAGTGTCGGCTGGGTCGAGGGACGCGACATCGACTACCAGAAGGCCATTCAGGCGGCGAAGCCCGAATGTCCGCCGGCCAAGATGAAGGCGGAGGACCCGCTCTTCATCCTCTACACCTCCGGTTCGACCGGCAAGCCGAAGGGCGTGCTGCACACCACCGGCGGCTATCTCGTCTACGCCTCGATGACCCATCAATATGTCTTCGACTACCATGACGGCGATATCTACTGGTGCACCGCCGATGTCGGCTGGGTCACCGGACACTCCTACATCGTCTACGGACCGCTGGCCAACGGCGCGACGACACTTATGTTCGAGGGCGTTCCGAACTATCCGGATGCCGGCCGGTTCTGGGATGTCGTCGACAAGCATCAGGTCAACATCTTCTACACCGCGCCGACGGCGATCCGCGCGCTCATGGGCGCCGGTGACGACTTCGTCAAGCGCGCCTCGCGCAAATCGCTGCGCACGCTGGGCACTGTCGGCGAGCCGATCAACCCGGAAGCCTGGGAATGGTATTACCACGTGGTCGGCGAGGAGAAGTGCCCGATCGTCGACACCTGGTGGCAGACCGAGACCGGCGGTATCATGATCACGCCGCTGCCCGGCGCCACCGATCTGAAGGCGGGTTCGGCCACGCGTCCGTTCTTCGGCGTCCAGCCGCAGCTCGTCGACGGCGACGGCAATGTGCTCGACGGCGCCACGGACGGCAATCTGTGCATCGTCGATTCCTGGCCCGGCCAGATGCGCACGGTCTATGGCGATCACGAGCGTTTCGTCCAGACCTATTTCTCCACCTACAAGGGAAAATACTTCACCGGCGACGGCTGCCGCCGCGACGAGGACGGCTATTACTGGATCACCGGCCGCGTCGACGACGTCATCAACGTCTCCGGCCACCGCATGGGTACCGCGGAAGTGGAATCGGCGCTCGTCTCGCACGACAAGGTCTCCGAGGCCGCCGTCGTCGGCTATCCGCACGACATCAAGGGCCAGGGCATCTATTGCTATGTCACGCTGATGGCCGGAGAAAAGGGCAACGAGACCCTGCGCAAGGACCTCGTCAAGCATGTGCGCCAGGAAATCGGCCCGATCGCCTCGCCGGACAAGATCCAGTTCGCGCCGGGCCTGCCGAAGACCCGTTCCGGCAAGATCATGCGCCGCATCCTGCGCAAGATCGCCGAGGACGATTTCGGCTCGCTGGGCGATACTTCGACACTCGCCGAACCGGCCGTGGTCGACGATCTGATCGAAAACCGGCAAAACAAACAGTGATTGAGACGGCTAATTGTTGATTGAGGGGGCCGCCAGCCCCCTTTTTCATGTCTGCCGGTAAAGATCGGCCCGTGTCGGCGGCAGGCCGCTCGGGCCGCGCCGCTTGTTCGATACGAGTGTCTGGTAAAGCTTCATGCCATTGCGCTCGAAAGTGATCGAGCAGCCGCCCAGATAAACCAGCCACAGCCGTGTCTTGACCTCGCCCACCTCGGCGACCGCCGCATCGTAGTTGGCCAGCAGACGGTCGTGCCAGCGACGGCAGGTGCGCTGATAGTGCTCGCGCCAGGCTTCCACGTCGTGAACCTCGAACCCGAACCGCTCAAGGCTGGTGATCGTGTTGCCGATATGGTCCAGTTCCCCGCCGGGGAAAATATATTTGGTGATCAGCTTGGTTTCTTCGTTCTTTCTTTTGAAGTCCTTGTCGTCCTTCCGTGCCTGGCGCGTGATCGCGTGGTGCAGGAAGAGACCGTCCGGCTTGAGCACGCGTTTGACCGTCCCGTAATAGGTCGGGTAGTTGGCGATGCCGATATGCTCCTGGATGCCGATCGCCGCCACCTTGTCGAATTTGCCCTCGACGGTCGCATAATCGGCCAGTTCGAACTTGACCCGGTCGGTCAGCCCCAGCCGTTCCGCCTTCGCCTTGGCATATTCGATCTGCTGTGTGGCCAGTGATACGCCGAGCGTGGTGACGCCGTAATTCTGCGCCGCGTAGAATGAAAGGGCGCCCCAGCCGCAGCCGATATCGAGCAGGTGTTCGCCTGGTTTGAGCCGCAGCTTGCGGCAGATCATCTCGAGCTTGTCCTGCTGCATCTGGTCGATGTCGTTGTCCCAGTCGGTACAGTAGGCGCAGGTGTAGACCATCTCCTTGTCGAGCCACAGCGCATAGAAGGCGTTGGAGACATCGTAGTGATACTGGATGTTCTTCTCGTTTTCCTCGCGGCTGCCGTCGCTGGGTTTCTCGTCGGACTGCTCTTCCAGCGGCCACGGACCGCCGCGCCCGACAAACGCGAATTTGCGCAACGCATTGAACGCCGTCCATTTGCTCAGCTTCTTGCGGATCTCGCGGGTGCGCACCTTCGGCTTCTGCGCCGTCAGATCGAATATGTCTCCGTTGACGAGATCGATGCGCTTGGAGACCCACAGATTGGCCAGCGTCTCCATCTTCGGCTTGCGCAGAAGCGCTGCAACAACACCCTCGTCGGCCAGTTTGATCGCAAAGGCATCCTTGGCCAGATCGTCCGGCACGGTCGATCCGTCCCAAAGAACGAAGCCCACATCGATCTGCATCAGATCACGCGCATGCGCGAGAAGTTTGCGAAGGGACTTCGCTCTGCCCTTGGCACCCATGTCGACCGCTCCGTTCCTGTTAAAACCGGGCGAACCTAGAGCGTATGGGGCGCAAATGGAAGCTTCCGAGGCGGAAAATGATCTATCCGTCCGGACCGCACACGCCCGGCTCGACCGATTTCGGAACATAAAGATCGGCGCGTGTCGGGAGCAGGCCGCTCGGCCCGCGCCGCTTGTGCGTCGAAACAGTCTGGAAGAGGCGCGCGGTATTGCGCTCGAAGGCGATCGAGCAGCCGCCCAGATAGGCCAGCCACATGCGCGTCTTGACCACGTCGACGGCGGCATCGTAGTTGGCCAAAGCCGGTCAACCGAAGCATGGAAGACAGTTCTGAAACAAAAAAAGCCGGCCGCCTTCATGGCGACCGGCTGCAGCCCCCGCGATGACGCGTTACTGGATCAGTCGCAGGCTCTGGATCGTGCGCGCGATTTCCTCGTAGGTTTCCTTCAGCTCCGCGCCGGTTTCCGGTTCGTAGTGAAAGGTGACGTCGCCATCATCCGGCGTCGCGCAGCTCTTCAGCATGGCCAGCGCGGTGGAATCGTAGAGCTGGAACCCGATGGTGAAGATCTTGATGTCTTCGCCCTTGACGTTATCGCACAGATTACCCGTATGGGTGCGCGACTTGCCGCCCTGACTGCCGGCCGACCAGTTTTTCTTCTTCACGTCCGCATAGGCCGTGTTGAACTCGCCGTCCGTCATCAGGATGACGTATTTCTGAAGGTCCTCATCGGCGGCCGGATCGCCCGGCTTCGAGCCGGCAGGCAGGTAGTCGTACCAGTCGTGGGATAGCGTGTACCACGCCCACTGCAATCCGATATGTCCGGCCGTCCAGCCGCTTGCACCCAGGCTGGCAATGCGGTTCTTCAGAGCCGTCTCGTTACTTGAAAGCGGCATCAGCGCCGCGGTCGGGCACCAGTCCGTATGCAGCCGCGAGTCGCGCGGCAGCATGCCGTAGGAGGGGTTGGCGTCCGAATACTGATAGTTCGTGCCGCTCTTGGGCGCTTTCCGGTCGGTGGCGCAATCGTCGATCGGCGTGCCGTCATCATTGGCATACATGTCGGACATGTTGCCGGTTGCCTGGAAGGCGGCGATGTCATAGCCGATCCCGGTGTCATCGAAGAACTCGTTGCTGTAGAGAGGCGCATCGCTCTTCTTGCTCTTGAAATCCGCATAGACATACTGGGCCAGCGGGCCTGTATTGACGGCATAGCTGTAGGGAATGAGGCTGATGCGGACCTTTTCATCCGTATCCGAGTTGACGCTGAGCAACTCCTCGACACCGATTTCGGCGGCTTCCCGGAGCGCCGTGATCTTCGAGCCGCCCATCGAGCCCGTGGTGTCGAGCACCATGGCCACTTCGATATCGGAAATTCCGTAGGTGGCAGCCGAGTTGCTGCCGACCGCCTGTTTGTCGGCAGCAGCGCCGACACTGATGAATTTCAGATCCTGGTCGTATACGGCCTTGGCCGAAACGGTCTTGTTCGTCGGATTGACGGTGATGTTCTGGATGGTGAAATCGCTATCGGCCAGACTGTCGACGCCGATATTGGCAATGAAGACAGCCTCCAGATAATCCTCCGCCTGCTCTTCGGTAATCTCACCGATAGACAGGGCGCGCGCCGTGGCCAGCGTTGCTGCATCCAGCGAATTCGTCACGCGGGTTTTCATGTTGATCGAATGCGAAAACTCGACGGCCATCCCGACCGTCAGAAAGATCGCTGCCGTTGCAAAGGCGAAAATCATCATGAAATTGCCGCCTTCGTCGCGTTGGAAATCCGCGAAGAGCTTATTCAACTTTACCGTACCCATCACATCTACCCGTTAGGTTGATCATTGGACACAACACGGCCGGCCGCGCATATCTGGGCACAGCTCGCCGGCAGTATCCCATCCGCCTTTTTAGGGGTTCAGGATTGAATTCAGCTTAATTTTATCGCTCAAATTTTACTAAAAAAAACAAAGCTTTGAATCGAAACAGGTTTATCGGAAATACAGTTCGCAAGATCATCAGTGGAAACGATAAAAGCACAAGAACAGGCACAGTGATTTCAGGACCGCGTTAAGAATTTGCCGGGCCGGCCACCTGGTGCGCAGTGCTCGGGATACGGTGCGGATACTCGGATATTGCCGCAGAAACTGGAAACGGCGGCCTGAGCCGCCGTTCCAATCGCTTTGTTTGACCGGCTCTGCCCGGCCGGCAGCAGTGCACCTACAGCGTCAGACGCAGGTTCCGGATTGTCCGGGCGATATTCTCGAACGCCAGGGTCAAAGCCTCGGCGTCGTCCGCCAGATAGAAATAGGTGACATTCGTCGAATTCGGCGTCGCGCAATTGCTCAACAGCGTCTGCGCGTTGCGGACCCAGCTTCTTTCCAGATTGGCATTGCCGTCCGCGACCGATTCATCCAGATCGAAGCCGACCACAAACACCTTGATATTCTGAGCCTTGATCGCCGAACACAATGCCGTCGTATGGTCCGGAGACTCAGAGTAGGCAGGGTTGTGGCCCGTCCAGCCTTCGCTCCCCGTATTATCCGCATAGGCTGTGTTGAAGACACCGTCCGTCATGAAGATAACATATTTGTCGAGGTCCGGGTCCGTGGTGTGGTCGCCCGGCTGGGAGCTCACCGGCAAGAAGTTTCGCCAGCTGTGGGAAATGGTATACCAGGCCCACTGCAGCCCGATGTGACCGGCGGTACCGCCATTATAGCTCATCGCATCGATCGCATTGTCCAACGTCGTCTTGTTGGACGTCAGCGGCACAATCTGTTCATCGATGCAATCGCTTTCACGCAGGCGCGAATCCCGGCTGATCATGCCGCCGGTGCTCGGATCGGCGTTTGTGTACTGATAGTTCGTGCGGCCGTTGGTTTTCGGCGCCTTGCGGTCCGTTGCGCACTGGTCCACATTGGTGCCGTTATTTTCGACCCGGAAGTCGTCCGGCAATCCGGAATAGCACCGCCACACCTGCCGCCAGCGCCTGCGCCGCCGGACCCACTCCCATCCGCAGTATTCTTCAACATACTGCTCCTGGAACGCCTCGTAGTCGTAGCCAACGCCGGTTTCATTGAAGAGCGCGGAATTGTAGGTGGGCGCGTCGCTTTTGGACTCTTTGTAGTCGGCATAGATGTATTTGGCGAGATTGGGGCCCACATTCACCGATTCAGCATAGGGAACGAGGCTGATCTTGACGGCTCCGTTGGCGTTGTTGAGAAGCTTTTCCACGGCGCCCTTGGCCGCCGCTTTCAGCGCCGTCAGCTTGTGATTTCCGTCGGCATCGTCCCAGTTCATCGATCCCGTCACATCGAGCACCATCGCAACTTCGATGTCCGACGCGCCGAATTGAACAGCGGATCTGCTCGCCACCTGAATGTCGTCTCGCCCCGTCGCGACCTGCAGAAGCTTGAGGTCATGTTTGTAGCGTGCCGAGGCCGAGACCCCGCCCGTCGTCTCATTGATGATGACATCGTAAAGGAAATAGGGGCTGTCATCGAGATCATCGATCGCGGTGCCGACATTCGCCGCGAAGATCCTCTCCAGATAGTCTTCCGCATCGTCCGGGTCGACTTCACCCACAGACAGCGCGCGCGCCGTGGCAAGCGTTGCGGCATCCAGTGCGTTGTTGACTCGTGTCTTGCCGGCCAACGCCATGGAATAGTCCACGGCAATACCGGCGGCCAGGAAGATGACTCCGACACCCAGTCCGAACATCATCATGAAATTGCCGCTTCGGTCGTGCGCAAAACGGCGAACGGCATGGCGGAATTTGCGGTTGAACATCGTTGCTACCCCCTTTTCGAAACCGTCATCCGCGCAGCAATGATTGCTGTTCGGCGTCGGCCTGAAGCAGTGGCCCAGGGCCTCGACGATCTGTTTGGGAGTTGCCTGTATCCGGACTGCGCGGCCAACCCATCATTGCCGCGACCCGACTACCACTAGGACCCCAACCGGACGCCCGTCTCATTCCGCATGAATGTCGGCGACCGCAGATACCTGCTTCCGATGCAGTTGCGTGTGGCCGCTCATCGGCCGCACTACACCTGCACGGGGACCCATTGTTGTTTTGAAGATTGCACAATGGTTAATGCGCCGGCCAAAGGGTGCTTTAACCGGCAATCTTCAAGCCATATGCTGAACACAGGCTTTATGGATACACTTAATTATTGTTTACACCGGAAATACTACCTATAGGGGCAGATATGCTTCCTTTTTCGTGTATCGGGCCGGAAGCGGCGAGTATTTTAGGGCGCCGCTCCCTGAACCAAAGTCTCAATCAGGCCGCTGCGCGGCTAGTGCGTCAGCCGCAGGCTCTGGATCGTCGCGGCGATTTCCCGGAACGTATCCTCCAGTTCCGAGGCGCTGTCGACGTCGTAGTAATAGGTCACGTTGGCAGTATCGTCCGTGGCGCAATTGTCCAGCGCGTCCTGTGCCGTGGAATTGGAAAGCTGAAACCCGATCGAGAAGATCGTGATGTCGTCGTTCTTGATCGCCGTGCACAGCGCATCGAAATGCGTATAGGACCGCGTTGACTGCTTACCGGTCTTGAAACCGTCCGATTCCACATCGGCATAGGCGGTGTTGAAAACGCCGTCGGTCATCATGATGATGTATTTGGCGATTTCCGCATCCGGATCCTTGTGGTCGCCCGGTTCAGAGCCGGTCGGCATAAAGCTCGCCCAGTCATGGGAAATCGTGTACCAGCCCCACTGCAATCCGATATGCCCGGCCGTATATCCGTTTGCCGTAAAGGCACTGATTGCATCCGTCAGTGTGGTCTCGTTGCTGGTCAGTGTGATGATCTCGGAGTCGGGGCAGTAATCCTCCTCCAGCCGGGCGTCGCGACTGATCATGCCGTAGGACGGGTTGGCGTCCGTGTACTGGTAGGAGGTCCCGCCGCTGGCCGGCGCCTTGCGGTCGGATGCACAATAGTCTGAGTTCGTGCCGTCGCTTTCGGTGACGAAATCCCAACTGTCGTCGCTGTCGTCGTCGTCGCCGCTTCCGCCGCCTTTTTTTGCCAGATAGACATGGGCGTCGCCAAAGGTGTAGCCGTCAAAGCCGTAGCTGCTTCCGATTCCGGCGCCACCGCCGAACCGAAAGCCGCCGGCAAACCGGATACCCTGATCCTCATCGAGAAACGCGGACCCGCCGTCACACGATGCATTGTTGGCCTGAAAGGTCGCCCAGTCATAGGCAACGCCGGTATTCGAATGGAGCGAGGCGCTATAGGTCGGCGCATCGCTCGTTTCGCAATAGGCATCGGCATAGACATATTGCTGAAGGTCGGGACCGACATTGACCCCGATCGCATAGGGGACAAGGCTTATGCGCACATAATCCTTCGCGTCGGTGTTGATGCTCAACAGATCCTTGACCGCAAGCTCCGCCGCATCTTCAAGCGCTGACAACTTGGTGCCTCTCATCGATCCGGTCACATCAAGCACCATGGCCACTTCGATGTCGGACACGCCGTAGCTGACCGCCGAGGAACTGGACACCGTTATCGTATCTTCGCTCGATCCGACCTGCAGGAGTTTGAATTGCTGTGCAATGCTTGCCGTGGCGGCAACCGACTGGTCGGTTGTATTGATCGTGATGCTGTCGAGCGAATAGTTGCTTGCGTCGAGATCGTCGACACCCAGATTGGCTATGAACACAGCTTCCAGATAGTCCTCGGCTTCATCGGCAACGCCTGGATCGACGTCACCGGAGGCAATAGCCCGTGCCGTCGCCAGCGTTGCGGCGTCCAGCGCATTGTTGACCCGGGTCTTGTTCATCAGCGCGGTCGAATAGTCCACGGCAACGCCCGCCGCCAGAAATATGACCGCGACGCCAAGACCGAATATCATTGTGAAATTGCCGCGCCGGTCCCCTGTCAGGCGACGGCATGTGGGAATAACGGAATCGATGTTCATCTTCAGCTAACTCCTTAGCTCTGAAGAACATTCGCCCCGATGCATCCACCGCACGCATACTGCGCCGAAGCGACCGCGTCTGCAGGAATACACTTGCTCTCAGGATTTTCGGCCGCAAAGGACCTTGTGTAACCGCATCCCGGGACCCATCATTCCGGGCTGCAAAATATATCTCGGTACAACTGTATCTGGTTTTCGGCTCTGTTTGTTGCCTGCGGGAACCTCAATGACTGTTTCGCAATAGACTTTTGAACATATGCGGGACTGCTTCCCGCCATTATCGACTGATCTAAATATCCAATGTCATCAGGTGTATCGGATCGACATTGCCCAAAGGTTAATCCGGTCGCTGAAACAGGATCACGCGGACGCAGCGGGCGGCGCCTGTGCCGACATGGTTAATGCGAGGTTAACAGGCGCCCGTTGCCGCCGGGTTCAAAAGTCGATGGCGCGGCCGTCGATTTCCCAGTCTCCAAAGCGGGCCGGGTCCTCGCCGCCACGGCCACCGATCTCCCTGGGCTGTTTTTTATCCGCGCCACGCGCCAATCGGCGCGCCTCGGCTTCCTGCAGCGCGCGCTGTGCCGCCGGCGGCAGATCCTCGAAACGACGCTTCGTTTCCGGAAAGTCCGTATCGTCTCGGATTTCCGTTTCGGAAGGAGATTTATCACCCATGACACCACCGGCCCGTGCGCACATTGAACTATCGATTGCCACTCCCAACATATAGGGAGTAATGACGGTTGACCCACCGCCCCGACAATGGAGTACATGGCATGAATCTGGTGCGGACAGCAATGCTGCTTGCGTTCATGACGGCGCTGTTCATGGCGATCGGATTTCTGATCGGCGGCACTGGCGGCATGCTTATTGCGCTTGCCATAGCCGCCGCGATGAACCTGTTTTCCTATTGGAATGCGGACAAGATGGTGCTGCGCATGCACCACGCCAAGGAAGTGGACGAGCGCTCGGCGCCGGAATTCTACGGTATCGTCCGGCAGCTGGCGGAGCGCGCCGATCTGCCCATGCCGAAGGTCTATCTGATCAAGAACGATCAACCCAATGCCTTTGCCACCGGCCGCAATCCGGAAAACGCGGCCGTTGCCGCGACCACGGGCCTGCTGCACCGCCTGACCCATGAGGAAGTCGCCGGCGTCATGGCGCATGAGCTTGCCCATGTGAAGCATCGCGACACGCTGACCATGACAATCACCGCGACGCTTGCCGGTGCGATTTCCATGCTCGGCAATTTCGCCTTTTTCTTCCGGGGCGGCCGCAACAATCCGCTCGGCCTGATCGGCATGCTCGCCGCCATGATCCTTGCGCCCCTGGCAGCCGCGGTTGTCCAGATGGCAGTCAGCCGGACGCGTGAATATGCCGCCGACCGCGGCGGCGCTGAAATCTGCGGCCATCCGATGTGGCTGGCCTCCGCACTCGCCAAGATCGCCGGCAGCGCACCCCGTATTGTCAATGAAGATGCCGAACGCAATCCGGCAACCGCCCACATGTTCATCATCAATCCGCTGTCGGGCCAGCGCATGGACGGGCTGTTCTCCACCCACCCGGCAACGGAGAACCGGATCGCCGCCCTCCGGCAGATGGAGGCCGAGTTCAGCGGTCAGGGCGATGATGTCAACATGCCCGGACCGGATCCGCAGGAACACCAGCCGGAAACGCATGGCGGCCCATGGGGCCGAAACGGCGGCAAACGGGAACCCAAGGGCCCCTGGTCGTGAGCCGGCCGAAAACCGTCCACAACGCAGGCGACGGAGGGATGGTCAAACCGGGTCTCGAGGCGCGTCAGGCGGCCGCCAAGCTTCTCGCCGCCGTCGTCGACAAGAAGACGCCGCTCGACGGGCTGCTCGATCCGTCCGGCGGCAATCCGGCTTTCCGCAATCTCGAACCCGCCGATCAGGCCCTGGTTCGCGCCATCCTGTTGTCCGCATTGCGGCAGCTGCCGGTTATCGAGGCCATGCTGGCACGGCTGGTGAATCGTCCCCTGCCGGGCGGCGCACGCGCCCTGTCTCACGTTTTGACGGTCGGCGCGGCCCAGATCCTCTATCTCGATACGCCGGACCACGCGGCAGTCGACCTGGCCGTGGAACAGGCGAGCCGCGATCCGCGCAACCGCCGCTATACGGCGCTCGTCAATGCGGTGCTTCGCCGCCTGATCCGCGAAAAATCCGGCCTCCTGCCGCAAATGGAGGCAAAGACGGTCAATGCTCCTCCCTGGTTTTACGAACGCCTGCAGGAGGCATATGGCGCGGATGCGGATAAAATCCTCGCGGCCCAGGCACTGGCTCCGCCGATAGACATTACCGTCAAAAGCGACCCCCGGGGCTGGGCCGAACGTCTCGGCGGTATTTTCCTGCCGACGGGCAGCGTCCGGCTCAGACCCTTTGAAGGGCCGATTACCCAATTGCCGGGTTTTGCCGAAGGCGAATGGTGGGTGCAAGATGCCGCCGCCTCGATCCCCGCCCAATTGTTCGGCAATCTGGCCGGTGTTCGGGTCGCCGACCTGTGCGCCGCACCCGGCGGAAAGACTGCGCAACTGGTCGCCGCCGGCGCCCGGGTGACTGCTGTCGACCTTTCGCGGAACCGTCTGCGACGCCTGGCCGAGAACCTGGACCGCCTCAAGCTTGAGGCCGAGATCGTCCAGACCGATCTGCTGAAATGGCGGCCGGACGAGGCATTCGACGCCGTTTTGCTTGACGCGCCCTGCTCCTCGACCGGAACGGTCCGCCGCCATCCGGATATTCCGTGGACCAAGAGCCCCGCCGACATAGACAAGCTCTCCGAGCTGCAAGAGCGCATGCTGCGCCATGCCGTGACGCTGATACGTCCGGGCGGCATGGTGGTTTTCTCAAATTGCTCCCTCGATCCGCGCGAGGGGGAAAATATGGTCGAACGCGTGCTGAGTTCGCTGCCGGAAATCTCACGCAAGCCCGTCGAGACGATCGGTCTACAGGGCCTCGAATTCGCCATAACCGCGAGCGGAGACGTCCGCACCCATCCGGCCATGCTCG
The DNA here is from genome assembly GCF_027889715.1 of Allohoeflea poritis. Lineage (GTDB taxonomy): Bacteria > Pseudomonadota > Alphaproteobacteria > Rhizobiales > Rhizobiaceae > Hoeflea_A > Hoeflea_A poritis. Next base: position 251,645 of record NZ_JAPJZH010000004.1, on the reverse strand, counting down.
AATGCGAAACACCGCAACTATCGGGAATGGACGGGTTTTTTGCCTCCGTCCTCATGCGGATGGGATGACTGTTGACACGCCAAATTTATGTCTGCGGTCATTTGGGTGTTATGCTATAGTCGCGCGAAGGGGCCTCAGTAATGGGGTGTACGGGGACTAGAATTGGCAGCAGTTTTGTTGCATTTCCGGCAGTTTTTGCCACTGTATTTCCGTGAAAGCTGGCGCCGGGTTTCCCGCCAGATTGCTGTCGGCCGCGCAAGCCCGTGGCGTTTCATGGGCTCGTCTCCAGACCGACTGGTCGTCGCGCCCACGGATCTGCGGATCGCAGATCCCTATATCGCGCACGAGATCCATCAGGGCCGGTTTCCGCTCGCGGGGCGTGTTCTGGAAACCGACAATGAATCGCCTTTCATGTATACCGGCCCTTCGCTCGGCTTTGACGAGATGCTGCACAGTTTTCGCTGGCTGCGCCATCTGCGTGCCGCCAATACCGAGCAGTCATTCGCCGATGCCCGCACGCTGACCGAAGACTGGATCAACATCTGGGGCCGCCGCTATTCCGGTGTCGGCTGGGATGCCAATGTCACGGCGCAACGCGTGATCGCCTGGCTTTCGCATTCGCCGATCATTCTGAAGAATCAGGATCGCGGTTTCTACCGGCGCTTTATCCGCAGCCTGGCGCTGCAGATCCGCTATCTGAGGAAAATCGCTCCGGCCATGCGCGACGGGGAAAAGCGCTTTCGTGTGCGCATCGCGCTCGCCATGGCGACGCTGGCCCTTCCGGCCACGCCGACCGCGATCCGCCATGCGGCCCGGTATCTCGATCAGGAAATCGACAAGCAGATCCTGCCTGACGGGGGGCACATCTCGCGCAATCCGCAGGTTGCGATGACGCTGCTTGCCGATATGCTGCCGTTGCGCCAGACCTATCTCAATCTCGGCCAGACGCCGCCGAAAGGGCTGGTTTCCAGCATCGACCGGATGTTCCAGGCGCTGCGCTTCTTCCGCCATGTGGATGGAACGCTGGCACTGTTCAACGGTTGCACCGCGCAACCGGCCGACCGGCTCCTGTCGGTGCTTCGCTATGATGAATCGACCGGCGAACCGCCACGAACCACGCCGCAGATGAACTATCAGCGCCTGTCCAACCATAACACGGTCATCATTGCTGACACCGGTCCCTATCCGGCCGGCGAGCTTTCGGCGACCGCACATGCCGGATGCCTGTCCTTCGAACTGTCGTCCGGTCACCACCGTTTCATCGTCAATGCCGGATCGCCGGCCTTCTATCACGCGGAATACCGGCGGCTCGCCCGCGCGACGGCGGCCCATTCGACCCTTGTCGTCGACGACACCTCCTCGGCGACCATTTCGGGTTCCAGCTTCCTGGGGCCGATCGTCACCAACGGTCCGCAAAAAGTCGACCTCGAGCGCCGGGATGAAGCCGATGGACGCCAAGGATTCATTGCGCGCCACGATGGCTATTCGGAACTGTTCGGACTGATTCACGAGCGCTCGGTTCAGCTCAGCGCTGACGGCAATATGGTGACCGGCCGCGACCGCATCGCCAAATCGGCGAACCACAAGCTGCTGATCGACGGAGAGACGCCTGCCGTCATCCGCTTCCACGTCCATCCCAAGATCGCCATCTCCCGCGACAACAACAACGATATCGTGCTGACCGCGCCGGACGGCGAGATCTGGACATTCTTCTCGCCGGACGTAGGTGCGGAGATCGAGGACGACATCTTTTTCGCCGACCTCGCCGGCCCACGCCGTTCCCAGCAGATCTGCCTGCATTTCATTATCGCCCAGCAGTCCGAGGTCAGCTGGAGCATGGTGCGCACCGTTCCCAAGGCCAGGAAAGGCTGACACAGGCCGGTTGCCGGAAAATCACTCACGCTTAGCTGTTTTATCTCAAGGCTCCCTATGCTAGGCGGACGGCACAATCCACCCGATACGACCGGACATGCGCCGATGGCGCCCTCCGTCACGTCTTGGACCTTCCAGGAGCCCGAAATGGCCGTTGCCTCCAAAAAAATTCCCGCACCCGAACTGGTCACGCCGAGACGCGCCCTTTTGTCGGTTTCCGACAAGACCGGCCTCGTCGCCTTCGCCGCCGCGCTGTCGGAACGCGGCATCGAACTGGTCTCGACGGGCGGAACGGCGGCGGCGATCGCGGATGCCGGTATTGCGGTGCGCGACGTATCGGAACTGACGGGCTTTCCCGAAATCATGGACGGCCGCGTCAAGACGTTGCATCCCGGCGTGCATGGCGGCCTGCTGGCGATCCGCGATGATGACGACCACCGCACGGCCATGGAGGCCAACGACATTGCCGCCATCGATATCGCCGTTATCAATCTCTACCCATTCGAGGATGTGCGGGCTGCCGGCGGCGACTATCCGACCACAGTCGAGAACATAGACATTGGCGGCCCGGCCATGATCCGCGCCGCGGCGAAGAACCACGCCTATGTCACGGTCGTCACCGATCCTGCCGACTACGATGCCGTCATTGCCGAACTCGAAGAACGCAACGGCTCCGTTTCATATCCCTTCCGCCAGCAAATGGCGGCCCGAGCCTATGCGCGCACCGCTGCCTACGATGCGGCGATTTCCAATTGGTTTGCCGACGAACTTGCTATCGAAAATCCCCGACACCGCGCCGTCGCGGGAACCTTGAAAGACGTCATGCGCTATGGCGAGAACCCGCACCAGACGGCGGGCTTTTACGTGAGTGGCGAGAACCGGCCGGGCGTCGCCACCGCAACCCTGCATCAGGGAAAGCAGCTTTCCTACAACAATATCAACGATACCGACGCCGCCTTCGAACTGGTTGCCGAGTTCGCACCGGACAAGGGCGCCGCCTGCGCCATCATCAAACATGCGAACCCGTGCGGCGTCGGGATGGGCGAAGACCTGCTCGGCGCCTATCACAAGGCACTGGCGTGCGATCCGGTCTCGGCCTTCGGCGGCATCGTGGCCTTCAACGGCATTCTCGATGCGGCAACCGCCGAAGAGGTGGTCAAGGTCTTCACCGAAGTCATCATCGCGCCGGAGGTCACCGACGAGGCAAAAGCCATCATCGCGGCAAAGAAGAACCTGCGCCTTCTGACGACGGGCGACCTGCCGGACCCCCGCGCCGCCGGGCTGACCGCCAGTACAGTTTCCGGCGGCCTGCTGGTGCAATCGCGCGACAATGGCGTTGTCGACGATCTTGACCTGAAAGTGGTGACGCAGCGCGGGCCATCCGCGGCGGAACTGGACGATCTCAAATTCGCGTTCCGCGTCGCCAAACACGTCAAGTCCAATGCTATTGTTTACGTCAAGGACGGTGCGACCGTCGGCATTGGCGCCGGTCAGATGAGCCGCGTGGATTCGGCCAGGATTGCTGCCCGCAAGGCGCAGGACGCTGCCGAGGCGCAAGGGCTTTCGGAGCCGCTGACAAAGGGTTCCGCCGTGGCATCCGACGCTTTCTTCCCCTTCGCCGACGGCCTTCTATCGGCCATTGAAGCGGGCGCGACCTCGGTCATCCAGCCCGGCGGTTCCATGCGCGACGACGAGGTCATCAAGGCCGCCGACGAGGCCGGCATCGCCATGGTGCTGACCGGCATGCGCCATTTCAGGCACTGACGCCGCGATTCAGTCCAGCCGGAAGCCGAGTTTCACGCCGACCTGATAGTGCGTGACTTTTGCGCCGTCGATATGGCCGCGGATATCGACGACCTCGAACCAGCTGATGTTCTTGACCGTTTCGGCTGCTTTGGCGACGGCGCCTTCGATCGCGCCCTCAATGCTCTCTATCGAGGTTCCGACGATATTGATGTGCTTGTAGACCGCGTCGTCCATCCTGCTCTCCCTTTTCCAGAAAGCTCAGTCTACGCCCGATTGAAGCGAATGGCACGAAACGGGCCACACGGAAATGCATCGAGCCGGGCGAAGGCTTGAGAAGAATGCCGGGGTTCATCACACTGAACATGGGTTGAAAGCGGGTCAGACGCGCAGTAATCAACCCACAGCGGGGCATTGCGGGACGAAGACATGGATCGTGGAAGCAACCGGGCCGTCATTCTCATGGCAATCGGCAACCGGTATGAGGCACAGCTGAACTACGTTCTTCCCCAGTATACGAGATATGCTGAATTCTGCGGCGCTGATCTGCACATCGTCCGTCAGGCCCCGGACCCGGCCAACGCGCATTCGGTGGCGACCCAGAAGATACTCATTCCCGGCCTCTTCACCGGTTACAGCGAGATTGCCTTCTTCGACCTTGATATCATTTTGTCCGATATTGCGCCGTCGATTTTCGATTACTTTCCCGAAGATGCCGGGTTTTCCGCCTGTACGTCGCCGCGCGGCGAAATCGGCTACACCAATTCGTTTTTGTACTATCACAAGCTTCCGGAAAAGGTTCACGAAACAAACGTGGACTACTTCGCGGACCGGGGCTTTGATCTGGAAGGCATCGATCCCGAAGACCTTTATTCGATCAACGGAGGCGTGTGGCTTGCGCGCCCCGCCATCGTTTCCGACTTGTTTTGCGACACCTACGCAAAGATCTCGGAAATGAAGAAAAACAACGAGAAAATGCGGCAGATCATTTTTGACGAAGAGTGGTTTGCCTATTTTTCGCAAAAGAACGGACTGTTCAATCTTCTGGATGAACGGTTCAACAAGCAGATAATAAATTACATGTTCACGGACCCGGAATCGAAAATTGCAAACGTGAAAAGCAATGTGCGATATAAATTGATGAGAATCTTCAACAAGAACAATGCAATACCAATATCGTTCTCACATGCGATCGCCCCGGAATTTTATGTGAAATACATTGAGGGGCTGATGGAAGAAAATTTCGCGGTCCACTTTGCCGGCGGGTTCGAATATATGGGAATTCGGCCCAGGGGATCTTACCTGGCATAGCGCAAAGGCGCCTCGGCGCCTGCAGTGGCCGAACATCGGGGCAACTCGGGATCGGGCGGGATTTTCTTAGGCCGGTTTCGAATGCGCGCTGCGCACGAAGGGCAGCAGGATGATGCCCAGCACGAACAGCGCGATGACAGGCGTCACGCCGACACGCTGGCTGTCGAACATTCCCGTGGCCTGCGCAATCAACAGTGGACCGACAAAGGTGGTTGCTTTGCCCGACAGGGCGTAAAGCCCGAACGCTTCGGTCACCCGCTCCGGCTCCACCTGATCGACCAGCAGCGTCCGTGACGCGGCCTGAAGCGCCGCACCGGCTGCGCCGATCAGGCAACCGGCGACATAAAAGATAATGGTCGGCAGCGACGACGGTGCATCGGAATCGCCGACGGAAATGAAGAACACCTCCGTCTTGGATGTCGAGACGATCACCAGGCAGCACAGGGTCAGGATGATGATTCCGATTGAAACCACCGCCTTCGGGCCGTAGCGATCATCGGCCTTGCCGCCGAGCCACCCGCCGAAAACACCGGTTAGTGCGGCAAGGATGCCGAAGACGCCGATCTGAATGATCGACCAGCCAAGAACACCGGCAGCGTAGATCCCGCCGAAGGCATAGAGTGCATTCAGCCCGTCACGGTAAAGCATGCTGGAGATGAGGTAGCTGAAATAGCTCCTCTGGGCCGGAAGTTTGCGCAGAGTGTTTCCCAGCTCGCGCAGGCCGCGCATAACCGCGCCGCTATGGGACATCCGCTTGTGTGCATCCGGCGTGAACAGGAACATCGGCAAAACGAAGATGACGTACCACAGCGAGGTGAGCGGCCCGGACGCCCGGTCACCCTCATAAGTGGCTGCATCGAGCCCCAGGATCGGTGTCAGTCCGAACAGGGTCTTGCCGCTTTCCGGCGTTGCCGACATGAAACCGAGGACCAGGACAAGCGATATGATTCCGCCGATATAGCCCAGCGCCCAGGCTGATCCCGACAATCGTCCGAGATGCGAGCGCGGCACCAGATCCGGCATCATCGCATTGTTGAAGACGGCCGCGAATTCCATCCCGATCAGCCCGAGGACGACGCCGATGACGGCAATCGTGATGCTGTCGGTTCCGGGCGCCGCGTACCACAGCAGCCAGCAGCCGACCACACCGAAAATGGAGAAGAAAACGATCCACGGTTTGCGTGGTCCGGTGCTGTCGGCAATGGCGCCAAGGACCGGCGCAAGCAGCGCGATCGCCAGACCGCCCAGACCGGTCGCATAACCCCAGATTTCCTGCCCTTTGACCGGTGTCGAGGCTATGTGGGACGTGAAATAGGGCGCGAACACGAAGGTGATGATGAGCGTGTGAAAGGGCTGGGTTGCCCAGTCGAACATCATCCAGCCATAGATGCCCTTGCGGTCGGCCTGTGCCGTCGGCTGCGCAATGTCGCTCATGTGCTCCCCAGTCTCAGTTCCTGCCGCGCGCGAGATCGCCCAGCATGCCGGCGGCCACCGTCAGGCGTGCGATATTGATCTCGCCGCCCTCGATCATCTCGCCGATGCGCGTCTGACCGCGGTCGATGCGGGTCTGATCGGCCGCATGCCACGCTGCAACCGGTTCCTTGTCCTTGCCGAACTTCTCCAGCGCCGTCGCCGTGATCTGCCGCCGCGCCGCCGAGATCTCGTCGAGGCTGCGGGCGATCGCCAGCGCCTCATAATGATCGGAGACGCTCGCCTGGTGGGCGGCCAGATCCATACGGCCGATGCGGAACAGCTCGGTCACGTCGAAGAAGGTCTTCGCCGTCTTCTTCAGATCCGCCTTGGCGCCGCCGGCGATCTGCATGATCTCCGGAATCAAGGCCAGGCTCGGCATCTGCGAGAGCTGTTTGGCCAGATTCTTCGGCACGCCATGGCCGACGGCCCGTTCATACCAGCGCTCCGTTTCCTCCCGCATATTGCCGGGCACCAGCGAGGGCAGGACGTCGTAAAGCGTATCGACGGATTGCTGCATCGCCTTGACGGTCGGCGCCAGCGGCTGGGAATTGATCCCGGTCTTCAACGCCCAGCGCGAGACCATCTGGATGACATGGCCGACACCGGCATAAAGCTCGTTCTGGATTTCCCCGGGCACCTTGTTGTCGAGACTGTCGATCGCATCGTAGAGCGCCGGAAGGTTGAGGCCGTCCCGCACCATCACATAGGATTTGACGATATCGGACGGAAGCATGCCCGTTGCGTCCACCAGCCGGTTGATGAAAACCGGACTGCCTCGGTTGATCGCGTCATTGGCCAGCACCGTGCCGATGATTTCGCGCCGCAGCCGGTGTTCGCGGATATCGTCCGCATGCGCTTTTCGCATGCGTTCCGGAAAATATCCGAACAGTTCGGTGTCGAAATAGAGATCGTCCAGCAGGACGCTCTTGGTCAAATCCTCGAAAAGCACGATTTTGGCATAGGACAGCAGCACCCCGATTTCCGCCCGCGTCAGCGGTTTTCCGGCGGAGACACGCTCGGCCAGCGTCTGATTGTCCGGCAGCGTCTCCACCTGACGATCGAGTTGCCCGTCGCTTTCGAGCTTGTTCATGAGCCGGACCAGGTCACCCGTTGCCCGGGCGCTGCGCCGCTCGACAAGGGAGATGGCCAGAGTTTGCAGATAGTTGTTGCGCAACACCAGCGCCGCCACCTCGTCGGTCATCGACATCAGCAGCTTGTTGCGGTTGGCCAGCGTCAGCCGCTGCGCCCGCATGGCGGCCGCGAGCGCAATCTTGATATTGACCTCCAGGTCGGACGAATTGACGCCGGCGGAATTATCGATGGCGTCCGAATTGCAGCGCCCGCCATGCATGTTGAATTCGATGCGGCCGCGCTGCGTGACGCCAAGATTGGCGCCCTCGCCGATGACCTTTGCGCCCACCTCGGCGGCGGTGATGCGCACCGGATCGTTCGTCCGGTCGCCGACTTCCGCGTCGCTCTCGCCGGCAGCTTTCACATAGGTGCCAATGCCGCCGAACCACAGCAGGTCGACATCGGCTTTGAGGATCGCAATGATAATCTCGAACGGCGTGGCGACCGTGCCCGAAAGGCCGATGGCCGCCGCGGCCTGCTTGGTGAGTTTCACCGATTTCTCCGAGCGCGAGATGATCATGCCGCCCGGCGAAAGGATCGACTTGTCATAGTCCTGCCAGCTCGAACGGCCGACATCGAACAGCCGCTTGCGCTCGGCAAAGCCGGTTTTGCAGTCGGGATTCGGATCGATGAAGATATCACGATGGTCGAAGGCCGCCACGAGCCGGATGACCGGCGAAAGCAGCATGCCGTTGCCGAAAACATCACCCGACATGTCGCCGACGCCGACAACCGTGAATTCGTTCTTCTGGATATCGATATCCATCTCGCGGAAGTGCCGTTCCACCGCTTCCCAGGCGCCGCGCGCGGTAATGCCCATCTTCTTGTGGTCGTAACCGTCCGATCCGCCTGACGCGAAGGCATCGTCCAGCCAGAAATGATGTGCCTGACTGATCGCATTTGCCGTATCGGAAAAAGTCGCGGTTCCCTTGTCGGCTGCCACGACGAAATAGGGATCGTCGCCATCATGGCACAGCGTGTTCTTCGGCGAGACGACCTTGCCGTCGACGATATTGTCGGTGACCGACAGAAGCGTCGAGATGAAGGTCTTGTAGGCCTCGCGGCCGGCATTGAAGACGTCGTCGCGCGTGCCGCTGGTCGGAAGGTTCTTGGGATAGAAACCGCCCTTCGAACCGACCGGCACGATCACCGCATTCTTGACCTGCTGCGCCTTGACCAGTCCGAGGACTTCGGTGCGGTAGTCCTGCGCGCGGTCGGACCAGCGCAGCCCGCCGCGGGCGATGGGCCCGAAGCGCAGATGCACGCCCTCGACATCCGAACCGTAGACGAAAATCTCCCGGTAGGGGCGCGGATCGGGAATGCCCTCGAGCGCGCGCGGATCGAGCTTGAAGGCCAGCGTGTCGTGCACGCCGCCGTCGCCGGTCTTCTGGTAGTAGTTGGTGCGCAGGGTCGACGAGATGACATTGATGAAACGGCGGAAGATCCGGTCGTCGTCGAGGCTCGGCACCCTTGCCAGCGCGGTTTCGATACGGCCGATGATTTCGTCGAATTCCTTCGCCGCGGCGCGCACCTTGAGCGACGGATCGAACCGGGTGCGGAACAGGCCGAACAGTTCCGCCGCGATTTCCGGGTAGGTATTGAGCGTGCCGGCGATATAGCCCTGTGAATAGGTGATGCCCGCCTGGCGGAGATAGCGCGCATAGGCGCGCAGCACCTTGACCTCGCGCGCCGTCAGCCCCGCATTGATGACCAGCCGGTTGAAGCTGTCATTGTCGATGCGTCCGAACCAGGTGGACAGGAACGCCTCGTCGAGCAGATCGACAAGCCGCGCCAGATCGACCGGCATGCCGTCGCGGTGCACCAGCTCCATATTGTGCAGGACGACCTTGCGGGTCTGGGTGACGTCAACGCCCACCGCGACCTCGAATGTCTGCTCGCTGATCACGTTGAAGCCGAGATTTTCCAAGAGCGGCACGCGCCGCGAGAGCGCCACGGGCGCGTCCAGGTGGAAGATCTTCAAGGACAGGTTTTCGCTGGCCTCGCCGTCGCGCTGGTAAAAGTCGATGCAGATCGGCGTGTCCTGCGCGCATTGCAGGAAGCTCGGCAAATCCTCGACCGCTTCCTCCGGCGTGAAATTGTCGCGATAGGCGTCCGATGTGTGCAGGGCGAGCGCATCCACGCCGGCAAGCGTCGAGAACTGGTCCTCCCAGCGTGTGACGATGCGGCGCACGGCGTTTTCGAGCACCTCCTGCGACACGCGCGGCGTGCGCCCGCCCGAGCGACCGAGCACGAAGTGCACGCGCGCCACGCCGCCCTCGGGAAAGGCCGGATAATAGGCCGACAGCCGCGCATCGAACACATCCTTCAGATAGGCGCCGATGCGTCCGCGCGCATCGGTGTCGTACTGATCCCTCGGAACATAAACGAGCACGGAGACAAACCGGTCGAACCGGTCGATGCGCGGCAGCACCCGCACGCGCGGCCTGTCGCTCAGCTCGATGATCTGCTCGCAGAAACCGGCAAGCATCGGAACGTCCACCTGGAACAGCTCGTCGCGCGGATAGCTTTCCAGCGCATTGAGAAGCACTTTCCCGGAATGGCTCTCGGAATCGAAGCCGAAACTTTCCACCACGGCTGTCGCCTTGGACCGCAAGAGCGGAATGCGCTGCACCGAGCGCGTATAGGCGGTCGAGGTGAACAGACCGACGATGCGCAGTTCGCCGGTCACCCGGCCGCTCTCGTCGTAGCGCTTGACCCCGACATAATCCATATAGGTCCGCCGGTGCACCAGCGAGCGCACATTGGCCTTGGTGACGATCAGCGCATCGGGCCCCTGGAGGAAGGCAAGCAGTTCCGGCGTCGTCGTGACCGGATCCCTGCCGCGCCGCAGGACCCGCACATCCGGGTCGGACAGGATACCCAATCCCGTCGCTTCCGCCCGCTCGACCGTGGCGTCGCGGCCGCTTCCCCGGAAGTTGTATTCGCGCATGCCGAGAAAGGTGAAATTGTCGTCGCGCAGCCATTCGAGAAAGGCCAGCGCCTCCTCGCGTTCCGCCAGGTGCTGGCTGCCGCCGGCGTTCTGGAGTTCGACAACGATATTGTCGAGACGCCCGAGCATGGCGGTCCAGTCGGCCACCGCGCGGTGCACCTGATCGAACACTTTAAGCAGGTTCGCCTTCAGCAGCTTGATGGCATCGGCGGAAAGACGCGGCAGGTGGATCTGTACCACGCTGACCTTGTTCCAGTCCTCTTCGGCCTCGCCGCCCACGGCGGGCGCGATTTCCCGGATCGCGCCATCGGCGGCACGTTTTAGTCTGAGGATCGGATGCGCGGCGAGGCAGATGTCACGATGCGCATGCGAGACCTCGCCCATGACGGAATCGAAAATGAACGGCATGTTGCGGTCGACAAGCGTGATGACCGTCAGGGACCGTCCGGCCAGATCCACCCCGTCAACAGGCCCGACATGAATGCGCGTATCCTTGCCGTTCCAAGCATCGAGCTGATTGCGGGCATGCACACAGGCCGCGGCCAGTGATTCCGGCCGGTACAGAAGCACGTCATCGGCGCTGACATGGCCGAACAGGAAATCGGGTTCGATATAGTGTTGTTTTTGCTGGCTGAGGATTTCGGCGATTCTGGCGATCTGTTTGTCACGCTTCGGGTGCCGGCGCGTACCCATCTCATTCTCCCCCTCGGTCACAACGGGGTCTCGACCCCCCGCAGCAATGAATGCTAACAAAACAGTTACCGGATAAGCGGCAAAACTGCACCCTCAAAAATGCGTAGACCGGAGTCTTCATATGAGCAGCAAAGAAAACCCGATAACCGCTCTCGATACGGGACCGGTGGCTGAACTGAGCCCCGAGACGAAGGCCTATTTCGACAAGTGCCAGGAAAAGCTGGGGATGATCCCCAATGTGCTTCTCGCCTATGCCTTCGACGAGGCCAAGCTGCAGGCCTTCAAGATGTTCTACAACGATCTGATGCTCGGCGAATCGGGCCTGTCCAAGCTGGAACGGGAAATGATCGCGGTCGCGGTCTCGTCGGTGAATCACTGCTATTACTGCCTCAGCGCCCATGGTGCCGCTGTCCGGCAACTCTCGGGGAATCCGGCGCTTGGCGAGCAGATCGCCATGAACTATCGGGCCGCGGATCTCGACGCGCGCCAGACCGCCATGCTCGATTTTGCCGTCAAGCTGACGGAACAGCCCGACAAGATCATCGAGTCCGACCGCCGGGCCCTGCGCGATGTCGGCTTCAATGACCGCGACATCTGGGACATCGCGGCAACGGCCTCCTTCTTCAACATGTCCAACAGGATGGCTGCCGCGACCGACATGCGCCCAAATGACGAATATCACGCTATGGCGCGTTAAAATTAGCCGGCTTATTTAGAGCGTGTCTGGTCTAAAGTTCGACCACGCGGTCCGGAAGCTCGTTCCTGTCATCCGGACCGGGTGGAAAATGCTGCGCCAGAAGCGCGCCGGCATCGTTCACCGCCGCCACAAGCGCATCGGCGAGCTTGTTGTTGGCGGCGCCGTCGGTGATGGTGCGGACAATGGCGTTCCACTGTTCCTGATCGACCTTCCCGGAAATGCCGTCATCGGCGATAATCTCCGCGAAATGCTCGTCAAGCGACACGAATATCAGCACGCCCGTGCGGCCCTGCGTGGCGTGGATATTATGCGCGAGGAACTGCTGAACAGCATGCGCATGGGCGCGTCGATACCGCACCGCCTTGGTAACGAATAAAAGCCGCCAGGACGGAAACCGCCAGATCAGGACCATGCTGAGCAGCCAGGCGCAAAGCAGCGCGCTGGAAAATGTGGCCGTGCCGACATCGATCCAGAGCCAGTGGAAGATCCAGGCAATCGCCGTTCCCAGCATCAGGGCGGCGGATGAAAGAACAAAGGCCGCGGCCATGAAATACGGGGCCGACCTGCGGCACACGACGCAATGGATCTCGCCGCTGGTCTTCGCCTCGGCATCGCGTATGGCGGCAGCGATCAGCTCGTGTTCCCGTTTGTCCAGCATCACCAACTCCCCGATGCGCCGCCGCCGCCGGACGAGCCGCCGCCGCCCGAAAACCCGCCGGAACTCGAACCGCTCCATCCCGACGAACGGCCGGACGAACTGCTTGAGCCGCCATAGGTGACCTGCATGCCCAGCCATTTGTAGCGTCCGGGCGCGATCTTCTTTCCGAAAATCCGCGCGAGGATCGAAAAGATGATCATGCTGCCGAAGAACAGGCCGAAAAGGCTGAAAAAGCCGATGGCGGCCAGGTCATCGGGATCGATCCACCGTTCGTTGCGCTTTGCGCGTGCTTCGAGCTCCGCGGCATCGCCTTCCAGCACCGCTATGATGTTGTCGACACCGGCCTGGATACCTCCGGGAAAGTCCCCGGCCCGGAATTCCGGCACGATGGCCTCATCGATGATCAGTTTGGACAGGACGTCGGTCAGGATGCCTTCCAGACCATAGCCGACCTCGATGCGCAACTTGCGGTCATTGACGGCAACCAGCAGCAGGACGCCATTGTTTTCCTCTGCCTGTCCAAGCCCCCAGCGGCGGAACATCAGATTGGCGTAGTGCTCGATCGTCCAGTCGCCAGTGGTGGGGATCGTTGCCACCACCAGCTGGTCGGACGACTTGTCCTCGAAAGCGGCCAATTGCGCTATCAGTCGCGCCTTGGCGTCGTCCGGCAATATGCCGGCGGTGTCCATGACCCGCCCGGTGAGCTGCGGAATGTCCTGGGCCTGTGCGCCGGAATTCGGCGTGAACGCCAGAACGCAAAGAACCAGCAGGCAAAGAGCCCCGCCTTTCATGCGTATGATCCAAACCATCCCGCGCCGCCTCAATCGAAGTTGACCTTGGGAACCTCGCGGCTCTGCGCGTCGATGGTAAAGGTCTGCATCGGCCTGGCCTCCGGATAGAACCAGGACGCCCACCAGCGGCCGGGGATCGTCTTGAGCTCGGTATTATATTTGCGCACCGCCTCGATATAGTCGCGCCGGGCAACGGCAATGCGGTTTTCCGTTCCTTCCAGCTGTGACTGCAGGGCAAGGAAATTCTGATTGGATTTCAGATCCGGATAGGCTTCGGATACGGCCAGCAGGCGGGTCAGCGCGGAGGTCAGCGCCGACTGGTTCTGCTGGAAGGTCTCGAATGCCTGCGGATTGGTCAAAACATCGGACGGGATCTGGACCGATGTCGCCTTGGCGCGCGCATCGACCACGGAGGTCAGCACGTCCTTTTCCTGAGCCGCATAACCTTTGACGGTCTCGATCAAATTGGGAATGAGGTCGGCGCGGCGCTGATACTGGTTGAGCACCTGGCTCCAGGCGGCCTTTGCCTGCTCCTCATAGGTCGGAATGGCATTGATGCCGCAGCCGCTGAGCGCCAGAAGCGACAGCAGGAAAGCAATAACGACACCCGGTCGAAAGGGCCTGAAAAGAGATAGCGCGGCGGTCATGAAAAGATCCCCTCGAATGATCGGGGCCACCATAACCGAACCGCCGCCTGCACGAAACAGCAATCAGGCCGGCGAGCCTATGCGACCGGTTCCCGGCACAGTTCGTTGGCGGCGAACTCGATCGCCTCGACGGTCTGCGCGATATCCTCCTCAGTCAACGCAAGAGAGGGATAAACCTTACCGGGCGACTTGAAGATGCCCCTGGCCCGCAGCGCCGCGTTGAACCGCGCGTTGATCCCGGCATCTGCCGCAAAGACATCGCGGTAGTCACGCACCTCATTGGCTGTGAAGACCACGTCGAACAGGGTCGGATCGCCGACAATGCGGTGGTCGATACCGGCTTTTGTCAGCGCATTTGTCATGGCCGCCATCAGGGTTTCGCCGCTCTTGCGCAGCGCCTCATAGGCACCTGGCCGCCTCAGGATTTCCATCGTCTTGAGGCCCGCAACGGCAGCCACAGGATTGCCGCTCAGCGTTCCGAGCTGCATCAGGAAACCGTCCGCGCCAACCTTCGACTTGTCGAAATGCGCCATGATATCGGCGCGACCGGCGATCGCGGCCAGCGGAAATCCGCCGCCGATCACCTTGCCGAGCGTGCACACATCCGGCACCACGCCGTAAAGCTCCTGTGCTCCGCCATAGGCAAAGCGGAAACCGGTCACGATCTCGTCGAAGATCAGGACGATGCCATTGTTCGAGCATTCCTCGCGCAGCGCTTCAAGGAAACCCGGTTGCGGGGGAATGATGCGCTGCAGCGGTTCGACGATGATCGCCGCGATCTTGCCCTGGTATTCCGCGATCAGGGAACGCACGAATTCGATGTCGTTGAACGGCGCGATCAGCATTTCGTCGCGCACACTGGAAGGAATGCCGGCGGAATCGGGAACGGCAGTGGGAAAATTGGCCAACCGGGAGGGCGCCAGGCTCATCTGCGCCTCTGCCGACATGCCGTGATATCCGCCCTCGAACTTGATGATCCTGTCGCGCCCGGTAAAGGCACGGGCGAGCCGCATCGCGTACATGTCCGCTTCGCCGCCGGACGAGACATAGCGCACCATTTCCGAGCAGGGAACGGCGCGGCAGATTTCCTCGGCAAGTTCGATGCCCCGCGCATTGTTGGCAAAGAATGTCATGCCCTTGCCCAGCTGTTCCTGTACGGCATCAAGGACTTCCGCGTGTCCGTGACCGAGCATCATCGGTCCCGAGCCGATCAGATAGTCGATATATTCGTTGCCGTCCTCATCCCAAACGCGCGAACCCTTGCCTTCGCGGATGATGATGCCGGGATCGAAATTGCCGAAACCGCCGGCCGGAAGCACGGCGCCCGCCCGCTCGATCCATTCCTGCTGCGAGGTACCCATGGTCTTGCCTTTCTAGTCGAATTGCGCGGCAGCTTGTCCGAGCCGGTCCGGATCGGGCGTTATCCCGAGACCCGTGCCGTCGGGCGGCGCAATGCGGCCTTCTTGCCGCACCGGCCCGTCCGGCGCAAGGCGCGGCGAAACGTAACCTGAAAGATCGCAGACATTCATCACCGCCTTCGGATCGGTCGCGGCGCCGAGATGAAGCAGGGCCGCGGTCGTGATGTCCGATCCCCAGGTGTCTTCGATGCACATCTGCGCGCCGAGATGCACACACAGGTCGCGGGCGCGGCGGCTGGCGCTGACACCGCCCATTTTCGAGAGCTTGATCGCCACCGCATCCATGCACTGGAGACTGTGCGCCTTGAGCAGCGACTCCGCATCATGTGCATTTTCATCGATCTTCATGGGCAGCCCGGTGGCGGATTTGACAGCAGCGCAGTCTTCAAGCGTGGCACAGGGCTGTTCGAACATGACGTCCAGTCCCGACACGGCGCGTCCGACCCGTATGGCATCGAGCCGGCTCGAGCCGCAATTCCAGTCGCCATAGACCAGCGGGCCGTCGCCGACCGCCGCACGCACCTTGGCGAGCCGCTCCACATCCGCCTGCCAGTCATCGTCGGCGCCGAGCTTGACCTGGAATTGCCGGATACCCTGCGCATAAGCGTCCTTGGCGATCCGCACCATCTCGTCCGGCGCAATGCAGGTGATCGAATGATAGAGCGGCAGGTCACGCACCCGCCGCCCGCCAAGAAGCGCGTGGAGCGGCAGACCGGCAACCTTTGCCGTGATATCCCACAATGCAATGTCGATTGGAGATTTGGCATAGGCATGACCGATCAGATGGGCATCGAGGCAGTCCATCAAAGCTTCCGGCCCGACCGGGTCGGCGCCGATCAGCACCGGCGCCATTTCCTCGATCGCCGGCGCGATGCCGCGCGCATAGGCCGGCAGATAATGCGGGATCGGGCAGGCTTCACCCCAGCCATCGATCCCGGCATCGGTTTCAAGCCGAACGGCGACGGTCTCGACCGTCTCGCATTTCTTGCCGGCCGCCATATTGTAAGCAGTGTGGCTTGCAAGGGGCACATGCCAGATCGTTATCCGGGTAATTTTCATGGTTACACCCCGTAAACCGCGACCGGTTCGCCGAGGATCGCTTCGTCGGGTTCGCAGCCAAGGCCGGGGGCTTCGCCGATCGTCATGATGCCGTCGATGCAGCGGCAGCCCTGGCCGGGTGCGACATCGATTGTCAGCATGTCCTGGCATGCCCAGCTTGCGTGGATGAATTCCTGCGGGACCGATTGGGCAAGATGCGCAGCCTCCGTATCGGCCAGCACAGATCCGCCGGTGGCCATCACGAACATCTGGATGCCATGGGCTATTGCGACATCACGGATGCGCCGCGCTTTTGTCAGCCCGCCGACCCGGTTCAGCTTGATGCCGAAGACATCGGCAATGCCTTCGCGAGCAATGCGGCAGGCGTCCTGAAGCGTGACGAGTGTCTCGTCGACGCTGATTGGCGCGGTGGTCACTTTCCGGATTTCGGCGATATCGTCCAGCGTTTCTCCCGGTTGCTCGAAGGTCACGCCAAGATCGGCGACCGCGTTCATGACAATGCTCGCCTCGCGGCGGGTCCAGGCCCGATTGACATCGTAGAGAATGATTTCCTGCGGGCGTCGTTGCGCCTCCAGATGCCGGATACGCTCGATGTCCCTGTCGACATCGCTGCCACCGACCTTGGCGGAATGGGCGACATACCCCATCGCGCGGTAACGCTCGATAATGCCGGTCATATAGTCCGGATCGCCCGAAGAAACCGATGAAGCCGCCGGTGTGCCGGTTTCGCGCTTGCCGCCCAGCAGATCGGCGACCGGCAGGCCGAAGGCCTTGCCCATGATGTCCCAGCAGGCGAGATCGATCGGCGCCTTGGCGTATAGATGCCCGGGCAGGCAAAGATCCATGGCCCGCTCGACCAGCTCCACCTTGCGCGGATCGAGCCCGAGCACGGCTTTGGCCATGGTCTCGATGCCCGCACGGATCCCGGGACCATGCGCCGGAACATAGGTGTGCCCCCAGGGCGTGCCTTCGCCCCAGCCGACAAGGCCCGCATCGGTTTCGAGCTTGACGAAGGTCGCGTCGAGCACCTCGAACTTCAGCCGCCCGCCCGACAGCCAGTAGGGATCGGCCAGCGGCAGGTCCTTGTGATAGACCGAGATGCGGGTGATCTTCATTGCTTAGAGCAATTCTGAGTTAGATTGGATCATTTGACCGTGGCGATTTTGGTCGCTGGTTAGGCGGATTGCGCGCCGTGGTGCCAACCCACCACAAGCGTGAGCCAACGACGCCAGGGGCCAAAATCGCCCGGCCCATTCATCTTTTATTTTCAATACGATAGTCCTCTCGAGGGTGCGGAAATCAAATGCTCCAATCTAACTCAGAATTGCTCTAGCCCATCGTGACGACAATGTTGCCGATATGCTTCTTGTCGATGAAGGCCTGTTGCGCATCGCGAAGTTTTTCGAGCGGAAAGGCCTCGGCCAGAACGGGTTTGACCTCGCCACGCTCGATATAGCCGACGAGATCGCCGAAGGTGCCCGGCGGCACGACGGTCGCACCGGTAAAGGTCAGATCGTGCAGGTAGAGCGTGCGCAAGTCGAGATCGACAATCGGCCCGGCAATCGCGCCGGAACAGGTATAGCGTCCGCCGCGTTCCAACACATCGATGAGCGTCGCGAAATAATCGCCGCCGACAACGTCCGCAACGACGCTCACACTGTCGCGTCCGATCACGCGCTTCAATTCGGACTTGAGATCGCCGGGCGCGCGGTCGAGCACGGCAACGGGGCCGAGTGCTGCGACCTGGTCATGTTTCGCCCTGCCGGCCATGGCAATGGTTTTGGCGCCGCGCCGATTGGCAAGCTGGATAAGCGCCGAGCCGACACCGCCCGATGCGCCGGGAATGAGGACCGTATCGCCCTCTTTGACATTCGCCCGGTTGAGCATGTTTTCCGCTGTCACCCATGACGTTGCGAAGGTCGCAAGCTCGGCATCGCTCAGATCGCAGTCAACGGGAAAGACGGCCCGGTCGACAATCTTGAGATATTCGGCGAAGCCGCCATCCATTTCCGAACCGAGATAGCGGCACTTGTTCATATCGAGCGGATCGTCGGGATCGCGGATCCATGTCTCCACCATCACCCGTTTGCCGATGAGCGACGCATCCGCGCCCTCCCCGGCGGCGACCACCGTGCCGGCGACGTCGGCTCCCTGGATGCGTGGGAAGGCAATCGGCGCGCCGCCCCAGGACGGGTCTTCCTCGCCGACATCGTCGAACCCGCCGCCGGTCGTCGCCTCTGTGACGGCCTTCGAATACCAGCCCGTACGCGTGTTGACGTCGGTATTGTTGAGCCCGCAGGCATGCACCTTGATCAGCACCTCGCCCGGACCCGGCTGCGGCACCGGCCAGTCGCTGCGGTATTCCAGCTTGTCCATATCACCGTGGCCGGTCAGGACCACCGCATGCATTGTTTCCGGAATGGTCGTCATTCGGCCGCCTCCTCAACGGGCTGATCTGTTTGGGGCAGACGACTTTCCGGATCATAAGCCGGCTCACTATATACAATCGCCTTACGTGGTTTGCCGGCTATCATAACAGTCAGTTCGGTGCCCGGTTTAGCCGCATGCGGCTTGATATAGGCAAAGGCGAGGATCGTTCCGACCGTGTGCCCATAGGCGACCGACGCCGTCGATCCGACGACCGTATCGCCCAGAAGCACAGCCTCGCCGCCATGGCCGTCCTCGATGCCGTCCGGCTCGATCGACAGATAGGCGCAGATCCAGGGCAACGCTCCGGCAAGGCTCGCTTCCGTCGCCTCCTTGCCGACGAAATCGCCCTTGTCCGGCTTGACGAAGCGCATCACGTCGGCTTCCGGCAGCGTTACCTCATTTGTCAGCTCGCCGGCGCCCTTGAACATTTTCTCCATGCGCATCGCGTTCATTGCGAAGGAGCCGTAATCGGCAATGCCGTAAGACTCGCCGGTCGCCCACAACGCATCATAAACGGCCAGCATCTTGTCGCGCGGTCCGTGGATTTCCCATCCGAGCTCGCCGCAATAGGACATGCGGAAAGCCCACATTTCGTGGCCCGCAATGGTAATCTGCCGGGCTGTCAGCCAGCGGAATCCGGCATTATCCAGCGCCGCATCCGTGTTGGCGCAAAGCACCGCGCGCGATTTCGGCCCCTGAAGGGCGATGGCCGCCCAGTCGTCGGAAAGCTTGGTGAACGCAACCGTCTCGCCATCGCGGTGCCGCTCCAGATGATCGAGAAGCCTTTGCTCGAAAAAGGCCGCGCAAACCAGATAGAACCGATCCTCGTCAAACTTGACGACCGTCAGCTCGATTTCGATGCGGCCGCGCCGGTTCAGAAGATGCGTCAGCGCAATACCGCCGACCTTCCGGGGCAGGCGGTTGGCGACCAGCCTGTCGAGAAGGCGTTCGGCACCGGCGCCGCTGACCTCGACCTTGGTGAAGGCGGAGATGTCCATGATCCCGGCGCCGCTGCGCACCGCCCGGACCTCGGCGCCCACCATGTCGTGCACGACATTGCGCCGGAAGGAGTAGTGATCCTCCTGCGCCACGCCGTCCCTTGCGAACCAGCGCGGGCGCTCGTGCCCGTAGACTTCCTCATAGACGGCGCCCTTCTGCTTCAGACGCTCATAGAGCGGGCTCGGCTTGATCGGCCGCCCGGCAAGCCGGTTGAAATGCGGAAACGGGATCTCGTGGCGCAGGCAATAATCTTCCCTGGCCTTGACGATCTGCCAGTCTTTGTCCGCATAGGCGCCGAAACGCCGCGGATCGTATTCGCGCATGGAGATATCGGCAGCGCCGTGCACCATCCAGCGGGCCAGTTCGCGCGTCAGGCCCGGTCCCCAGCCAATGCCGATCTGCGTGCCGCAGCAGCACCAGTAATTGCCGACACCGGGTGCCGGACCGATTAGCGGATTGCCGTCCGGCGGATGCGAGATGGCGCCGTGCACGGTGCGCTTGATGCCGAGTTCCGCGAAGATCGGCATGCGGTCCAGGGCGTTTTCCAGCCACGGCATCACGCGCTCGTAATCGGCGTCGAAAAGCTCGTTCTCTGCCTCCCATGGGCAGTGATCTTCCCACACCGTGTTGGGATTTTCCTTTTCATAGATGCCGATCAATCCGGATTTTTGCTCCATGCGGATGTAACCGGACACCAGCGCGTCGTCCCGAATGACCGGGAGCTCATAATCAAGGTCTTTGAATTCAGGGACCGTATCGGTAACGAAATAATGGTGGGTCATGGATGTCATGGGCAGTTGCAGCCCGCTCCAATCACCCATCTGCCGTGCATAGGTGCCGCCGGCATTGACCACATGCTCGCAGACAATATCGCCGCGCTCGGTCGACACTTTCCATTCGCCGCTTGGCAGTTGCTTGATATCGGTCGCCCGGCAACGGCGGATGATCCGCGCGCCGCGCTGGCGGGCGCCGACGGCGAGCGCCTGGGTGATGCCGGACGGGTCCGCATGGCCGTCATCGGGCGTGTGCAGGGCGCCGATAACCCCGTCGAGATTGTAGAACGGATGCAGCTCTGCGATCCGGTTTTTGCCGACGATCTCGATATTGAAACCGAGCGACCGGCCGACGCTGAGCGTATGGCGCAGCCAGTCCATTTCGTCTTCCGAATAGGCCAGGCGGAACGATCCGCAGCCATGCCACGTGACCGACTGCCCGGTCTCCGCCTCAAGCTTTCCCGAATAAAGGCCGATATTGTAGTCGACGCATTTGCCGAGTCCGAAGCTCGACGTCGAATGGGTGATCTGGCCGGCCGCGTGCCAGGTGGAACCGGATGTCAGTTCGGATTTTTCCAGGAGCACGACATCGGTCCAGCCCTCATGGGCGAGATGATAGGCCAGACCGCAGCCCATGATTCCGCCGCCGACGATGACGACACGCGCCGTGGACGGCACAGATCCCTTGATATCTTCTGTCACAGGATTTTCCCGGGGCTTGGTGAACAATTCTGTAGACAGGCTAATCGTACAAATGTACTTTCGTCAACCATGAATAATATGATCGTACCACAAGGTGCCGAAACCGCGCCGCAGGGTGTTCTTGAAACGCTGGCCGAAACGCTCGGCGACATGACACCGGAAGTCCGCAAGGCGGCCTCCTATGTGCTTGAAAACCCGAACGATGTCGGTGTCTCGTCCATCCGCGAGATCGCCGATGCGGCCAAGGTCAAACCCAATACGTTCGTGCGCATGGCCCGCACGGTCGGCTTCGGCGGGTATGAGGATTTCCGCGAACCCTTCCGCCAGGAGATCCGGCGCGGCGGCATCAGCTTTCCGGACCGCGCCCGCTGGCTGCAGTCCCTTGCAAGGGGCGGAAAACTGTCGAAGCTCTACGCGGACATGGCCGCCAGCGCCATCCGCAACATCGAAGAGACCTTCGCGGCGGCAAGCGACCAAACCATGAAAGCGGCCGCCGACGCCATTGTCGCGGCCCGCCGGACCTTCGTGCTCGGCGTCGGCGTCAACAGCCTGAACGCACGCAACTTCACCTATCTTGCCGACATGGCCGTCGATACGATCGAGGCGATCCCGCGCCCCGGCAGCGTTGCCATCGACGATCTGGCGCGCGCCACTTCCGGCGATGTGCTGATCGCGATCACCTGCAAACCCTATCGTTCGGAGGTCGTCGAGGCCGTGGAACTGGCCCGCGCGCAGGGCTTGACCATCATCGCCATATCCGACAGCCCCGCTTCGCCGATCGTCATTGCCAGCGACCACGCCTTCATTGTCACAGCCGATACGCCGCAGTTTTTTCCGTCCTCCGTCTCGACAATCGCATTGCTCGAAGCCCTGATGGCATTCGTCATTGCCGATGCGGAACCGGACGTGATCTCCAATATCGAACGCTTTCATGAGCGCCGCCATGCGCTCGGTATTTACGCAGCCGAAGAATGAGGCAATACCGATGACCGCGCCCGTTGAACTGGTCCGCTCGCTGGACGCCCGCTTCTATACGGATCCCCAGATCTTCGAGATCGAACGCAACGGCCTGATGACCCGAACGTGGCAGTTCGCCGGTCATGTCGCCCAGCTCAAGGAACCTGGCACCTATTTCACCTTCGAGATCGCCGGCCAGAGCCTGTTCTGCATCCGCGACAAGGCGGGCGAAATCCGCGCCTTCTATAATGTGTGTCAGCACCGGGCGCACGAGCTGGTCAGCGGAACCGGCCACGCCGGGCTCATCGTGTGCCCCTATCACGCCTGGACCTATGAACTGACCGGCAAGCTGCGCTCCGGGCCCAACATCAAGGCGGTGCCCGGTTTCGACCGCAGCGAGATTTGCCTGACTTCGGTGAAGGTCGAGGAGTTCTGCGGCTTCCTTTTCGTCAATCTCGATCCCGATGCGGCGCCGATGGACGAGTGGTTTCCGGGCGCGAGACAGGAACTGGCGGCCTTCGTGCCGAACCATGCCGAACTTGAGCCTCTGCAATGGGTCGAGATTCCGGAAAACTGCAACTGGAAGGTTTCCGTCGAGAACTATTCCGAATGCTATCACTGCAAGATCAACCATCCGACATTCGCCACCGGCGTGATCAAACCGGAGACTTACGACATTCAGCCGCAGGGTTACTGCCTGCGGCATACGACGGAATGCCAGAACCTTGAGAGCATGACCTACCCCATCGACCTCGATGCCAATGAGCACGCGGGCGACTATTCGTCCTGGTTCCTCTGGCCGATGTTCTCCTTCCAGGTTTATCCGGGCAATGTGCTCAATACCTACCATTGGCGTGCGATTGACGCAGATCATGTCATTGTATGGCGGGGCTGGTACAGCGTCGGCGGCCAGGACTCCGATATTGTTTCAAGGCTCGCCGCCCAGGATCGCGGAACCACCGTCGAGGAGGACATCCATCTCGTCGAATCCGTCCAGCGGGGCATGAAAAGCCGGGGCTATCGTCCCGGACCGCTCGTGCTCGATCCGGCCTGCGGCGTCAATTCCGAGCACTCGGTGCGGGTGCTGCAGCAATGGATGAGAGAAGCGGTTGATGGTTGAAGTCGCGCCCTATTGGCAGAACTATATTGACGGCGGCTTTGTCGACGGGGGCGCCGGACGCCTCGCGGTCGACGATCCGGGAACGGGCGAAAAGCTTGCCGAACAGGCGCTGGCCGATGCCGGCGATGTCGACCATGCGGTCGGCGCTGCGCGGCGCTGCCACGAAAGCGGCGCGTTGAGCGCTCTGCGTCCGGTCGAGCGCGGCCGTCTCATCCGCGCCATGGGCGATTATCTTCTTGAAAAAATAGATGAAATTGCACCGATCCTGACCCTGGAATCCGGCAAGCCATTGTGGGAAGCGCGGATCGAGATCGAAGGCGCCGCGCGCTATTTCGAATATTACGGCAACCAGGCGGAGACCCTCGAGGGCCGGTCGATCCCGCTGGGCGCCGGCTATTTCGACTTCACCGTGCTCGAACCTTACGGCGTCTCGGCGCAGATCATTCCTTGGAACTATCCGCTGGAGATGACGGCACGGTCGCTGTCTGCGGCGCTTGCCACCGGCAATGCCTGCGTGATCAAGACCCCGGAGCTCGATCCGCTGACCAACCGCTATTTTGCCCTTGCGGCCGAGGCCGCCGGCCTTCCCGGGGGCGCGCTCAACATCCTTTGCGGGCACGGTCAGGAGGCGGGCGCCGCGCTTTCGGCCCATCCCGGCGTCAACCAGATCGTCTTTACCGGCTCGGTCCCCACCGGAACCGCCATCGCCGCAGCAGCCGCGAAAAATGTCGTTCCATGCGTTCTGGAACTGGGTGGAAAATCTGCGGCCATTGTCCATGACGACGCCGATATCGACGCCTTCATGAGCGATGTGCGCTGGGGCATCTATTTCAATGCCGGCCAGGTCTGTTCGGCCATGTCGCGGGTCATTGTTCACGAAAGCATCCACGACCGGCTTGTCGAACGTGTCGTCTCGCTTGCGAAGGAACTGTCTGTCGGACCTGGCATCGAGCGGCCGGAATTCGGGGCCAATATGGGCGCCATGGTTTCGGAACGCCAGCGCGACCGGGCGGCCGGCATGTGCTCGGCCGCGCAGCGTGAAGGCGCGGTCGCGGCAACCGGAGGACGCCCCATGAACCGGCCGGGCTGGTTCCTCGAGCCGACCGTCCTGACAGGCGTGACGCCCGATATGACCATTGCCAATGAAGAGGTTTTCGGGCCGGTCCTCTCGGTGCTGAAATTCTCCGGCGACGAGGAAGCGCTGCAGATCGCCAATGGCACGCCCTACGGGCTGGTCGGCGGCGTCTTTACCGCCGACCTCGACCGGGCAATGCGGGCATCAAGGCAATTGCGGGCCGGACAGGTCTTCGTCAATGAATGGTACGCCGGCGGCGTCGAAACGCCCTTCGGCGGCTACGGAAAGTCAGGCTACGGACGCGAAAAGGGCCGCGAGGCCTTGCTGAACTATGTGCAGACAAAGAATGTCGCGATCAGGCTGGGAGCGAATTGACCGATGGACAAGGACCGCTTTGAAAAAGGACTGGCGCAACGCAAGGCAACACTCGGCGCCGAATATGTCGAAAAGAACCTCGCCGCCGCGGACGATTTCACCCGCCCCTTCCAGGAGGCGATGACCGAGTGGTGCTGGGGCTTCGGCTGGGGCGACGAGACAATCGACGCCAAAACGCGTTCGATGATGAATCTCGCCATGATCGGCGCGCTGGGCAAGATGCAGGAATGGGAAACCCATTGCCGCGGCGCCCGTACAAACGGCGTTTCCGTCGAGGAAATCCGCGCCATCATCCATGTGGTCGGCATTTATTGCGGCGTGCCGCAGGCGCTTGAATGCTTCCGCGTCGCCCGCAAGGTGCTGGAAGAAGAAGGCGCGCTCTGATCGCCGGTATTGCCCGTTTCAAATCCGGCCCTCATGTACTAGTTTGACCCGAAAAGGGTTGAAACCATGCCGGATGACGACGACCAGAAGTCACGCGACGCACAGCGCGACCTGGACAGGCTGCGCGAAGAAGGCGGTCTTCTGAACGCGCCGAAGATGAAGCCGAAGTCCAAGACGGTCAAAGGACATTTCCTTGCCGAAGATGTCGACCAGTCCGATCGCATCGAGGTCTGGGGAAGCCGTATCGGCCGTATTCTTTCCTTGATCGCCGTCTTCATTCTGATTATCTGGTTGGTCAATTTCCTGCAGCGCAACTGAGAGATCCCATGTCCGACAGCCAATTGCAGACGCCGGGCCGTCAGACGGTTCTGGTGATCTCCAGTCACGTCGTGCGCGGATCGGTCGGCAACAGGGCTATCGTCTTCGCACTCGAGACCTTGGGACATCCGGTCTGGGCGCTGCCGACCGTTGTCCTTCCCTGGCACCCGGGCCACGGGCCGGCGACGAGGGCAACGCTGCCGGCGGGCGAATTCTCGGCAATTGTCGACGATCTTTGCCGCGCGCCGTGGCTTGGCGAGGTGGGCGCGGTGCTCTCAGGCTATCTCGGCAATGATGCGCAGGCCCATGATGTGGCGCGGCTGGTGACCGCCGTTCGGGAAAGGAATGCCGATGCGCTCTATGTCTGCGATCCGGTGATCGGCGACAAGTCCGGATTATACGTGCCTGAGGACACCGCCAGGGCCATACGGGACGAACTCCTCCCGATCGCCTCGGTCGCGACCCCCAACCGGTATGAGCTGGAATGGATCGCCGGGACCGCATTTGCGGACAATGCCGCAATCGTCGAAGCGGCGCGGAGCCTCGCGCCTGAACGCGTCCTCGTCACCACCGCCTTTGCGATGATGGGCAACAGCACCGGCAACCTGCTTGTCACCGGCAAAGATGCGTTTTTGGCCGAGCATCAGGCAATTCCCGACCCGCCCAACGGCCCGGGCGATCTGCTCTCCGCACTCTTTCTTTCCCGTCTCCTGGGTGGTGGCAACGATGAACGGGCGTTGGAAAAGGCGACGGCTTCGGTCTTCGAAATCCTGGCACGCACGGCAAAGCACGGCGCCGACGAGTTGACACTGGAGCGTGAGACCGCCAGTCTCGTGCGCCCTTTCGCGCCGGTGCAGATGCGCCGCATCGCGAGACCGGCAAAGCCGCAAAAGACAAAGAACAAGGAATGATGAAATGAGCGGATTTCCCGACCGGTTGCTGGCCGGCTACGACCGGTTCATGCATGGACGCTATGAAGAAGAGCGCGACCGCTACCGGGACCTTGCCGAGAAGGGACAGAAACCGCAAACCCTTATCATTGCCTGCTGCGATTCGCGCGCCGCGCCGGAGACCATCTTCAACAGCGGCCCGGGCGAACTCTTCGTCATACGCAATGTCGCCAACCTCGTGCCGCCCTATGCGCCGGACGGCGAGTTTCATTCGACCTCCGCCGCGCTCGAATTTGCGGTGCAGTCCCTGCGTGTCCGCCACATCGTCGTCATGGGCCATGGCCGTTGCGGCGGCATAGCGGCGGCGCTCGACCCCAATGCGGAGCCGCTCTCTCCGGGAGACTTTATCGGGCGCTGGATGAGCCTGCTGACACCGGTCAGTTCCGAGATCCAGCAAAGCACGATGCTGACGGCAGGTGAGCGGCAGACCGCTTTGGAGCGCATCTCGATCCGCAATTCCCTGTCCAATCTGCGCACATTCCCCTGTGTGAAGATTCTCGAGGACAAGGGAAAGCTCGACCTGCACGGCGCCTGGTTCGACATCTCTTCCGGTGAGCTCTGGGTGATGGATGAAGCCACCGGCGACTTCTCCCGGCCGGGCCGGTAACATATCGGCTATGCGATTCAGGACCGGTCCAGGATTGCATTGATCTCGTCGACCTGCGTCGCCGTGAGCGGTCCGAATTCGATCGCGGTCAGATTCTCCCGTGCCTGCTCCTCATTACGAATCCCGGGTATCGGGACAGCACGGTCGCTCTGCGCCCATATCCATGCCAGCGCGCCCTGGACGAGCGTACGGCCGCTACTTGTCAGGACCTCCCGGATGGCCTCCAGACGTTCCGTCCACTCCCGATTCGCTCCACCGCTCCTCAGAAAATAGCGCTGCCAGTCTGGCCCGGCAGAGCGGATATCGTCCTTTGGCAAGCGGCTCTCGGGTGTGTATTTTCCGCTCAGCAGGCCCATTGCAAGCGGCAGTCGGATGAGCGCGGCGAAATCATTTTGGTGACAGATTTCGAGCATCTCCGGCGCCTGCTGAAAGACGTTCATATTGAACTGCGCGGCTGCCGCGCCGTCATGGCCGGACCAGCTATTGGCGCGCTCCGGGTCGTCCGTGCTCCATCCGAAATAGCGAATCTTGCCTTCCCTCCGCAGCCCCTCGAGCACCTCCGCAACGCCCTGTGCAGCATCGATTTCGAGGTCGGAAATATGCAACTGATAGAGGTCTATGATTTCCGTTTTCAACCGGTGCAATGATGCCTCGCACGCCGCCCTGATGTAACGCTCGGACCATTTTTGACCGATCAGTTCCTTACGATCTTCATCAATCACATTGCCGAATTTCGTCGCCAGGAAAACGCGATCGCGGCGTCCGGTCAGAGCCTCGCCGATCACCCTTTCGCAGTGTCCCGCACCATAGGCGTCGGCCGTGTCGATAAGCTTTGCGCCACAATCCAGTGCGCAATGTATGGCACGAATCGAGACAGAATCCTCGGCATTTCCGTATCCGATCGGCGTTCCTTTCGGAAGCACCCATTTTTCACCACTGAAAAATGGGCCTCTAAGGGCCCAGGTTCCCATTCCCATGGGACCGACAATCGAGTCGCCAATCGTTATCTTTTTGTTTTTAAATATATTCATGCTATATTCCCGTAAATCTTGCCTATTTTCCGGACGCTGCACATGAGCAATATTCCACAATTGTCCAGTCGAAAACGCCTAATATCGAAAGATGCTTTTCATGGATGAAAGGTGGAAATGGGAAGATCTCAGGCTGTTTATCGCGGTCGCCAGGGGCGGCGGATTGTCTGCCGCGGCCCACGCGACGCAAGTCAGCCCGCCGACTTTGGGTCGCCGCGTGCTGGCTCTCGAGCGGGCGCTCGGCATGGAGCTTTTCCACCGCAGCAAGGACGGCTACGCGCTCACCACCGCAGGTTTCGAACTGCTCGAATATGCCGAGGGGCTCGAAGCCGAGGCGACGAGAATCGACCGCTGGCGCGACAAGACCCAGCGCACCCACAAGGTTCGCATCGCCGTCGGATTCTGGACCGGACTGTTCCTCGCCCACAAGGTCGCGGAACTGCGCCCGCAGGATGAGCATGTCGACCTCGCGCTGATCACCGGCGTCGAGGATCTCGACCTGCAAAGACGGCAGGCCAGTTTCGGACTGCGCAACCGCCGGCCGGAAAATATCGGCCTCGCCGGTCAGCGCCTGACACGGGTCGCGTTCGCCATCTATGGCGACACCGACTATGTGACGGACAATCCCTCGGCCCGGGCCCGGCGACGCTATTGGGACTGCGACTGGATCACCATGGTGCACGCCGGCGCCAAGCCGCCATCGTCGGCCTGGCTCGAACGCCATCTGGAACGGGATGCGGTTCTGGCGTGCAACTCGCCGGCGGCACTGATGGCGGCGCTGACGACGGGGACCGGCCTTGCCATCCTCCCCTGCTTCATCGGCGACGCTTCCCCCCGGCTGGTTCGCTGCGACGGTCCGATACCGGAACTCGCACACGACCAGTGGCTGGTCTGCCATGACGACGATCGCCATGAGCCGCATATTGCGAAGGTGATCGAAAACACCGCGCAGCTGATCCGGCGTCACCGGCGTCTCTTCGAAGGGCAGGCCGTGGCAGGATCATAGTCCTCTTCGTCACGCGACCGTGCTCCAGCTTGCGATGTCCACATGGAAACGCCGATAACGGCCTGCAACAGCGACGCGGCGCTCAGCCGTAGCCAGCCGTAAAAGACCACGCGCGATTGCCGGAAAGTCCAAGGGCGGCAAATTCAAACCGTCAAGGCCCCAGGCACGGATATCGGCCCGGCGGGCAGACAACGTTGTGGCCGCACACCGCAGGGGTGCGCAGCCGGTTAAAACCTCTTTAGGGGCGTCGATCCGCCCCAGACAGACGCTTGATACCTAGCTATCGATCTGCAGAGCGATGATGGCGATTGCCTTTTGATAGACGCCTGCCGCGTTCCAGGCCTGTATGGCGCGGAAATTCGTCTGGCCCGGCTGATAGCCGCGGCCACGCTTCCAGCCCTTGGCGCGCAGGTAGTTTGCGGTCGAGGCAAGCGCGTCCGTGCGCGAGCCGACCAGGTCACGGCGTCCGTTTCCATCGCCATCGACCGCGTAGCGCAGATAGCTCGAAGGCAGAAACTGCGTATGACCCAGTTCGCCATGGCCTGCGCCGCGCATCTGTTTGCGCGAAAGCTGGCCCTGCTGGATGATGGTCATCGCCGCATAAAGCTCGTTGGTGAAGAATTTCGAGCGCCGGCAGTCATAGGCGAGCGTCGCCAGCGCCGAAATCGTGTCCTCGCTGCCCATATAGCCGCCAAAACCGGTTTCCATGCCCCAGATGGCCAGTATGACGCCTGGAGGCACGCCATAGCGCTTCTCGAGCGAATTGAACAACTGCTTGTGCCGCTGCTTCAGCTGTTTTCCCCGACTGACAATGGCGTTGGCGCCGCGTTTTTGCATGAACTGGTTCAGCGAAAGCTTGAAACTGCGCTGATTTCGGTCGAGACGGATGGTTTTGGTGGCGTAACGCACATTTCCGAGCGTCGCATTGATCGTGCGCTGGTTGAAACCCTTGCGGGCCGCCTCTTTCTTCGTCGCTTCGACCCATTGCGGGAAGCCGGCGGACGTGTTGCCGCATTTGGCCGCCCACGCGGAGGGCATGGCAACCGCCAGGGCCAACAAGGCCAGAAAGACGCCAAATACGGCATTCAGGAAGCGCTGTATCACCAATCGGTCCCCCGTTTCTAATTGATGGCCAGTACCAAACGAACCGTTATTGTATCAAAGCCGGTTATTCAAAGAATAGAACATCTCTGCTTGGGTTTGAACTTGTATTTTGCAGCCGGCAGCCAGTTTTTCCTGTCATTGTGCATTTGAGGTCCGGTATGCAATCCGATCGACGCGAATCAAGCCGTTTCGGACTCGAAACCAATGACGCTCCGTTCTCCACGCACCCAGCGCAACGTGTCATGGGCATCAAACAGCAGCGAGATCCCGTTAATGACCACTACACCAGCCACAACCGTTGATTCCATAGGTGTCATTTCGGTCATGAAATAAAGTGTGATCAATATGATTTCGAGTGGCGCCCAGAAGATCAGATGCGGAATCGCAAGAAGTCTCGAAAACCCGCCCTGGACAAGAACGATGACCGTATTGACCGCAAGCGCACCGCCGCCAAGCGCGGCGATCCAGCGCCCGCTCACCGTATCGAGCA
This sequence comes from Allohoeflea poritis, assembly GCF_027889715.1. Taxonomy (GTDB): domain Bacteria; phylum Pseudomonadota; class Alphaproteobacteria; order Rhizobiales; family Rhizobiaceae; genus Hoeflea_A; species Hoeflea_A poritis. The sequence continues at coordinate 220,881 of NZ_JAPJZH010000004.1, read as the reverse complement.
GTAAAAACCCCGATAGATTGGCCGGAATCAGGAATACGAACATCCAGATGAGCACCCATATCGGTATCGACCGGAGCGAGTGGAATATACGAAGAGACAGGGAAATCATGAGTCGATCACCGGCGACCGGCCGCGGATCCGCAAGCCGGCAAACATGGTCAATGAAGGGAAACAGGCCGGATACCCGGCCCGCTTTGCATCGTGTTGCAAATCTATGCCGCGTGGATCAGGCGGCGTGGCTTTTCGCCTGGATCAAACCCCGGGCGATCAGCAGTTCGGCGATCTGGATGGCGTTGAGCGCGGCGCCCTTCCTCAGATTGTCCGAAACAACCCAGATATTCAGCCCGTTCTCGACCGTCGCGTCTTCGCGGATGCGCGAAATATAGGTCGCATCCTCGCCGGCGCATTCATGCGGTGTCACGTAACCGCCATCCTCGGTCTTGTCGACAACCAGGCAACCGGGCGCCTCGCGCAGGATGTCGCGGGCGCGCTCGGCCGTCATTTCCCGCTCGAACTCGATATTGACCGCTTCCGAATGGCCGATGAAGACCGGCACCCGCACAGCCGTGCAGGTGACCTTGATCTTGGGATCGATCATCTTCTTTGTTTCGGCCAGCACCTTCCATTCTTCCTTGGTATAGCCGTCCTCCATGAAGACGTCGCAATGCGGAATGACGTTGAAGGCAATGCGCTTGGTGTAGACATTCTTCTCCACCGGATCGTTGACGAACACGGCGCGCGTCTGGTTGAACAGCTCGTCCATGCCGTCCTTGCCGCTGCCGGAGACCGACTGGTAGGTCGAAACCACGATCCGCTTGATGCCGGCCGCATCATGCAGCGGCTTCAGCGCGACGACGAGCTGCGCGGTCGAGCAGTTCGGATTGGCGATGATATTCTTCTTGGAAAAATCGGTGATGGCGTCGGCATTCACTTCCGGCACGATCAGCGGAACATCCGCATGATAGCGCCAGGCCGAGGAATTATCGATGACGACGCAGCCCTGCTCGCCGATCTTCGGCGACCATTTCTCGGAGACCGATCCGCCCGCCGACATCAGGCAGATATCGGTGGTCGAAAAATCATGGTTCTCCAGATTCTTGACCGTCAGCGTCCGGTCGCCATAGGACACTTCCTTGCCCACGGACCGGCTGGATGCCAGCGCAATGACCTCATCGGCGGGAAAATCCCGTTCCGACAGGATCTCCAGCATTTCCCGGCCCACATTTCCGGTGGCGCCGGCGATCGCAACACGAAATCCCATAATGATTGTTCTCCTGTCTCTCTTCCTGTCTGCAACCCGCCGGCCAGTGCGGGTCCTTTCCCCGGCTGGACCGGGAAGAGCGCGGACAAGCCAGAGACGTCAGACCGTTTTGGTCGTCTTCTTGGCCGTGAATTTGGTAAAACGGACGCGTGCGCAAAAGCCGCCGGCAGGCGCTGCCGCGGCAAGAATGAAGCACTGATTTGTTTGTGCGTACTGCATGGTTTTTTCCGTTTCGCCGGGCGTTTTACATTGCCTGCGCGCCAAGTCAATCATCCGCGGCAAGAATCGTCGCGATTTCCGCCCCGGACCGGTTAGCGTCTCATAAGGAATCCCTGCAGTTCGTAACCCTTGCGCCGCACCGGCAGACCGTTGTCGCCGATCTTGAAGATGAAGCCGTAGCCGGCGAAGAACAACGCCGTGAAATAGGCATACCATGCGCCGAATGCGAGCCCGGCCACCACGTCGCTCGGATAGTGTGCGCCGACGAGAACGCGCGTGAAGCCAAGCCAGATCGCCAGCACCAGCGCTGGAAACCGCAGGGCCGGAAAGAAGATGGCGATGGCCGCGAAAAAAGCGCCCGATGTTGTCGAATGGCCGGAAGGGAAGCTGGCGAAGCTGGCATTGGAGAAGGGCTGGAAATAGAACGCGCCGAGTTCCTCGAAATGAACCGGACGCGCCCGGCCGATCAGCCGTTTGGCAATGGCGACGATAAGGCCGGACATGCCCACGGCAATAAAGACATAGGCGCTGGCGGCCACCCATTTGGCCATGGTCAGCCGCGTTCGCGCGCCGAAGCGGCGCCAGTCGAGGAAAAACCCGGCCAGCACAAGGACGCCGGTCGGCACCAGGATCCAGCCGGACTTGCCGATATCGGTCAGCCGGTAGGCCCATTTGAGCACATCGGACGGCCACTGGTTGCGGTAGGCGCCGACCGGATTGTCGAGCACCACGGCAACGAGAAAGACCACCATGATGGTCAGGAAGAAATAGCGGTAGCCATGCACGGGCATGGGACCCGCATGGCTGGCCCGCCGGCTTTTCAGAAACGCCCGGCTTGCCGCGATGTTGGACCTGAACCGGCCGGCCATCTGACGCCCGGTGCGCCGGATGAGCTCGGTTCTGCCGACGGGTTCCTCAGCGTCCATCTTCAGCGATCAGGCGGTCAGCGCCTTGAATTGGTCAAGCACGGCATCGCCCATCTCCGACGTGCTGACGGTCGGCAAATGCGGTGCGGCGATATCGGCTGTGCGCTTGCCGCTGTCCAGGACATTGGCGATCGCTTTTTCCAGAAGATCCGCCTCTTCGACCATGTTGAAGGAATAGCGCAGGCACATGGCAAAGGATGCGATCTTGGCGATCGGATTGGCCAGCCCCTTGCCGGCAATATCCGGCGCCGAGCCATGGACCGGCTCGTAAAGCGCCTTGCGAACGCCAGTCTTGCCGTCCGGCGCGCCGAGCGACGCCGACGGCAGCATGCCGAGCGAACCGGTCAGCATTGCGGCGACATCCGACAGCATGTCGCCGAACAGGTTGTCGCAGACAATGACGTCGAACTGTTTCGGCCAGCGCACCAGCTGCATGCCGCCCGCATCGGCAAGCATGTGGTCAAGTTCCACATCCTTGTATTTCGCTTCATGGGTCGCCGTGACGACCTCGTTCCAAAGAACGCCGGATTTCATCACATTGCGTTTTTCCATCGACGTCACCCGATTGCCGCGGGTGCGCGCCAGCTCGAAGGCAACGCCGGCGATGCGCTCGATTTCATAAGTATCGTAGACTTGCGTGTCGATACCGCGCTTCTGGCCGTTTCCAAGATCGATGATCTCCTTCGGATCGCCGAAATAGACGCCACCCGTCAGTTCGCGGACAATGAGGATGTCGAGACCTTCGATCACATCTTTTTTCAGCGATGAGGAGTCGGCAAGCGCCGGATAGCAGATGGCCGGGCGCAGATTGGCGAACAGCTCCATTTCCTTGCGCAGGCGCAGCAATCCGGCTTCCGGCCGCACATCATAGGGCACGCCATCCCATTTCGGACCGCCGACCGCACCGAACAGCACCGCGTCGGCATCATGCGCCAACTTCATGTGCTCTTCCGAAATCGACTTGCCATGCGCATCATGCGCCGCACCGCCGACCAGCCCTTCTTCGATCTCGAATCCGGCGCCGAGATTGTCGTTCATGTAGGCGAGCAGCTTGCGCACCTCCACCATGATCTCCGTGCCGATCCCGTCGCCGGGAAGAAGAAGAAGCTTACGCACTGCCATTTTCTAGGTTCCTTACTGTGATTCTTTATTCAAGCCCCGCACCGGCCGCCTTTATTCGGCGCGCATGGCAGTGGCTTCGATCTCGATACGCATCTCCGGCCGGATGAGACCGGTCACCAGCATCGTGGCCGCAGGCCTGATATCGGCGAAGAATTCCCCGACCACGGGAAACACCCGTCCCGCATCGGCGGCATCGCAGATGAAATACTGCACGCGGACAATGTCGGCGGTCGAAAAGCCGGCTTCCTTCAGCGTGCGCTCAATGGTCGAAAGAGCATTGCGCGTCTGCTCCTCGACACTGTCGGGCATTTCCATCGTCTCATAATCGTAGCCCGTCGTTCCGGCAACGAAACAGAAATTGCCCTGCACGACCGCCCGGGAATACCCGGCCGCCTTTTCCATGGGCGAGCCGGTAGATATCCGTTTGCGCATGTCGCTCTCCGAAAAAGTGTCGTTCCCGGGCGAAGGCCGTCAATGCCAGGGGCGATGCGTGTTGATATGGTCTTCGTGGCGGTCGATATGGTGGTCTTTTTCCATCGTCAGGCCGATTTCATCGAGACCGTTGAGCAGGCAGTGTTTCTTGAACGGGTCGATATCGAACTTGATGACGCCGCCGTCCGGGCCGTGGATCTCCTGGGTGACGAGGTCGACCGTCAGCGTGGCGTTGGCGCCGCGCGACGCGTCGTCCATCAGAAGGTCCAGTTGCTCCTGGGTCACGACAATCGGAAGCAGGCCGTTCTTGAAGCTGTTATTGTAGAAGATGTCGGCAAAGCTCGTGGAAATGATGCAGCGAATGCCGAAATCCATCAACGCCCACGGCGCGTGCTCGCGCGAGGAGCCGCAGCCGAAATTGTCGCCCGCGACAAGGATCTGGGCGCCCTTGTAGGCCGGTTTGTTGAGAACGAACTCCTCATTCTCCGATCCGTCCTCGTGAAAACGCATCTCGGCGAACAGGCCGGTGCCCAGCCCCGTACGCTTGATGGTCTTGAGATAGTCCTTCGGGATGATCATGTCGGTATCGACATTGACGATCGGCAGGGGCGCGGCCACGCCGCTCAATCTGGAAAACTTCTTCATCGCGAGAACCTCTGAACTACAGCGCCGGAGCGGCCGAACCGTCGGGCGAATGCCAAGCGGCCGCCGGCAAAGCGGACTTTGCCAAGCGTTTATCAAAGCTGACGCGGAAAAAGAAGGGGCTGGCGGCGAGAATCGCCGATCACATATCGATAATGGTGCCGTGGCCGTCGTTCCACACGCGCGGTCCGTGGCGCCTGTCGTGGTTCTTGACGCGGTTGCGCTGGCTGATCTTGGCGGCGATGAGACCGACAACACCGGCAACGGCAGCAACGCCGATCACCGCCAGTCCGACGGTTGCCATGACGACGACCATCAGCGCGGCGATGCCGAGACCGACGACCGTAACGATGATTGCGCGAAGATTTTCCATTGTCTCATCCCCCGCTTGACCAATTCGACCGGATAACAGCCGGCCGTAAAACAGCACCCGATGGGGATCGGGCATGCATTTCAGTTGGTCATTGCCCGCGACGATTTCAAGCGGGCAAAGGTTACAAATCGGACATGTAGCAGCCACAACGCACCTTGCGCCCCTTGCGTGACGGCGATACGGGGGGCAAAACAACCCGATGACCCATGCACAAGACAAGACCGCAAAACAAGCACGCCCCGTATGGGCGCGGCGCTCCGTCCTTTACATTCCCGCAAACAATGCCCGGGCGATGGAAAAGGCGGAAGGCCTGTGCTGCGATTCGGTGATCTTCGATCTTGAGGACGCGGTCGGCCCCGATGACAAGGATGAGGCCCGCCGGGCATTGTCGAAATGGTTTGCGGCTGCACGGAACAGGGAAAAAGAATACATCATCCGCATCAACGCCCTCTCGTCCCCTTGGGGACGGGAGGATCTGGAGGCCGCCTGCGCCTGCCGGCCCTCGGCCATCCTGCTGCCGAAGGTCAACGCAGCCGGCGATATCGAGCAAGCCGAAGCCTTGCTCTCACAATGCGATGACTCCGGCGGTGTGCGCCTGTGGGCGATGATGGAAACGCCGCGCGGCATTGCCAACGCGATTTCCATCGCGGATGCAGGCCTCAAAACCGGCTCCAGGCTTGATTGCTTCGTTGTCGGAACCAATGACCTGGCCAAGGAGACCGGTGTCGCGATACCGGAAGGCCGGCGCTTCATGACATCCTGGCTGATGCAGATCGTGCTTGCGGCGAGGGCCGCAGGCCTTGACGCCCTCGACGGTGTCTACAATGATTTTCGCGACACGGAGGGCTTCCGCGCCGAATGCGCCGAGGGCCGGCTGATGGGTTTCGACGGGAAAACGCTGATCCATCCCTTGCAGATCGAACCCGCCAACGCTGCGTTTGGTTTGTCCCCGCAGGCCATCGTCGATGCAAGGGAAATAGCGCAAGCCTTCGCGATGCCGGAAAACAAGGGCAAGGGCGTCATACGAATCAACGGGCGCATGGTCGAAAGGCTGCATCTGGAACAGGCGGAAAAGCTGCTGAAGAAGGCCGCCACGCAACAATAGATTAGGAACCGGACGATGAAACTCTACAGGCTGCTGACCGGCCCCGATGATTCAAGCTTCTGCCACAAGGTCAGCGAGGCACTGTCCGCCGGCTGGGAACTGCACGGCGATCCGGCCTATGGCTACAATGAAGGCACCGGCCAGATGCAGTGCGCACAGGCCATCATCAAACATGTCTCGGGCAAGACCTACAGCCCGGACATGAAGCTGTCCGAGCAATAGCCTCAGGCCTTCCGGCGGCGCCGCGAACGCCGGCGCGGCGGCGGCGTATCGCCATCGGCGGTGATCGCCTGGCGCAGATAGTCGCAAAAACGCTCCACCTCCGGACTGTTCTCGGCGCCCGCATCGGTGTGCCGAAGCGCATAGCGCGCGGCCTGGGCGACGCCGGCCGCGTCAGGAAGGTTGAGCATCCAGTATACAAGCGCCTGTTCCGCTGACAGGGGTTCGTAACGCGGACCCCTGCGGAAGGCCACCACATTGGTTTCATCCGGCTTGCCGATCCGCCGAACGAGCTGCCCGAGATCGCTGTTGTCCTGAATGGGGTGCATCGTCACATCTCCCGCGGCATTCGACCGCTGGAAAAGGCTGCGGAATTCGCCCGTATCGTATCGTGGATTGTCATTTGTCTCTCCTTCAAAGGCAGAGACGGGGCTTGAGAAGGTGCAGTGACCGGACTGAACCGGCTCCGCCGCTCTTCCGGGGCACCCCGCCCGGGTTGCAGTGTCAGCGAAGGCAGGTCTCCTGGCTTGCGGGTCATCGTCGTCTCCCGCCTTCCCGGCCTGCGGCCAGTGGCAATCGGGAGGGACTCGCCGCTTACAGTTGCGGGGGCAGCGCCGGACTTGCACCGGCTTCCCTCTTGGCCTTGCCGGTCAGCGAATCGCGGCAAGGAACCTTCACGCATCCAAAATAGCCGAAACGGTCAAGGAAAGGGAACGCGCATGCGACGCCAAACGTCGCACATTTCGCCGCACCCGTTTTTCGCCTATCGGTAGAAGCGCCGCAGCAACATCGGCGTCAGGAACATCGGCACCTGGTAGCAGCCGATGAACAGCAGCAGCGGCTCCATCACGCCGGCCGGCAGCGCGGCGAGGAACAGGGCAATATTGCGGTTGCCCGCCGAAACGGCCAGCCCCGCGCTTTGCCGGGGCAAGGGACGTTTAAGTATAAGGTAGGTCGCGGCCTGCAGGCCGAAATTCGCGGCAAAGGCCGCGATCAGGTTGATCACCAGGCCCGACGGGTTTTCGGTTATGGCCGGCCGGATCGCCGACATCAACCCGACGACCATGACCGCCAGGGTCAGCGCCGCCATTCCCTCGATCGCACCGAGACCGGCGGGTCCCGGATCTTTCATTGCCGTTCCGCGAATGAGAAATGCAAGGCCCGCTGCAATGCCGATCAGCGCCAGCAGCCGCAATGTGGCGCCGAAAATACCTTCTCCGCCAATCAGATCCGGCAACAGCCAGAACACGGGAATGCTCGTCAGCGGCAACAGGGCCGTTCCGGCGATCAGCAGGCGCAGCGCCGGCGCGCCATCCTTGCCGAGCAGGATCGTCAGGCTCGGGCTGCCCGATATCGGCGATGCGGTCAGCATCAGCGCCAGGCCGAATGCCAGCGGGCTCTGCCAACCGGTGGCGATCAGCACGCCCACGAACATGAGCGGGCACACCACCTGAAGGATGACGACGAAATAGAGCGAGTGGCCGAGGTCCCGCGCCGCGCCAACCGCCTGCCTCGGTCCGACACGCAAGGCCGAAAAGAACAGAAGCAGCGCCACGGCAAACGGCAGTTGCCGTTCCATGAAGGCCGCAAGGCCGGGCAGCGCCACGCCGGCGACAAGCCCCAGCACCAAAAGCCAGCGGCCATGCCGTGCCGCAAACTGGAAGGGTGCAAGGAAAAGCTTCATCACTGCAGCCCCCGCATGACGAGCAGCAGGCCGGCCACGCCGGCAATCGAAAGCAACCACGGCCGGTACCAGCGTGCGAAACGAAGCTGGAAAAACCGGGAAAGCCAGAGGCCCGCCAGCATGGGCGGCACCATGGCGAGCGCCAGGACCAGGTCACGCATCCCCGCCCATCCCGCGGCGTAGAGCCCGATCAGCGAACCGGCGCAGCCGACGGTGAAGAACGCCGCCAGGCTCGCGCGCGAGACCGCCGGCTCACGGCCGTGGTAGATCAGAGCCAGCGGCGGCGCGCCGACGGAGGTGATCGTTCCCATCGTGCCCGAAATCAGCCCCATCGCGGCCAGCGACGCGCGCGTGAAAGGAATCGCCCGGCCGGCGACGGACAGGGCCACCGCCGCGAGCACCATGATGCCGAAAAGCAGACTGAAGCCGGCTTCGCCCGACACGATCAAAAGCAGCAGGAGACCGCACGCCACCCCTGTAAACCGGCCCGCCGATCCGATCGCCACCTCGTTCCAGCGGATGAAACCGCGATCACGATAGGCGCCCCATGCGGCGGTGAACATGCCAAGAAAAAGCGTTGGAGCCGGCACAAGCGCCGGGTCGAGCAGCGCCAGCAACGGGGCGACCATCAGCCCGAAGCCCATGCCGAGACCCGACTGCACGATGGAGCCGAGCATGACAATCATCGCGACGGCGGCAACCATCCACGGTGCGAGATCGAGCGTGAATTCCTGTCCCCCCAAGGCGCGCCTTTCGACTGACTGTGTGACCGGGCGAGGCCCCGCCAATATCGCTGCGAACGCGGCGGCGCAAGCCCGGTGGTCAGTCGATCAGCACCTCGGCCTCGATTTCAACCGCAATACCGTCACCCATGGGCAGCGCCGCCATGCCGACGGCGGACCGCGCATGGCGTCCGGCCTCCGGTCCGAAAAGTTCGTAGATGAGGTCCGAAAATCCGTTGATGACCGCTGGCTGCTGGGTGAACTCCGGTGCGCAATTGACCATGCCGAAGACCCGGCACCATGCCTGGATGCGGTCGAGATCCATCAGTTCGCGCTTCAGGCTTGCCAGCATCGAAAGCGCCGTCTTGCGGGCAAGCTCATACCCTTCTTCGACAGTCACATCCTTGCCGAGCTTGCCGAAAGGCCCGGCGATCGACCCGTCGTCATTTTGCGGGCCATGGCCGGAAACAAAGACGCGGCGCTCGCGTATATTGACCAGCGAAAAGGGAAGGCGCACATCCGGAGGAAGTTTCACCGGTTCGGGCAAAACCAGACCGAGATCCGCGAGTTTCTGTTCGATATGCGCCATGGGTGACCTCCTGCTGATGGTTCGAGGCGATCATAACACCCGCGATGCATCGCGCCAGAGCGTATCCGGTTCAGACGTATCGTTCCGCATCGGCCGGCGGCACGTCGCGCTCCATGCGCCGGTAATAATCGGCGAGCGTACGGCCGCGCTCCGGCCGGAAGCCTTCTCCCGTCTCGCGGATTTCGTCCATGCGGTCGAGCCGGAACGCCCTGAAATCGGTGCGCAGTTCGCACCAGGCGACAAGCGTCCACACCTTGCCCCAGAACCACAGTCCGAGCGGCCGGATTCGCCGGGACGTCGCCGCGCCCTCGGCATCACGATAGGCAATTTCCAGAACATGCCTGCGGTCAGCCGCCCTTTCGAGCAGGTCGAACCGGTGGCGGTCCTCATCCCGCATCATGAATTGCGGCGCGTGGATTTCCGTCTGGTTGATACGGCTGCGCTCGCCATCGGGCAGCACGGCCTCGATCTTGATCAGCGCTTCCTCCGCGGCGCGCGCCACGGCGGCACCGCCCCAGGCACGCGCCAGGCGCGCACCGGTCACGAGGGCGACGATTTCGTCGCGCGAGAACATCAGGGGCGGAAGGTCAAACCCCTCGCGCATGATATAGCCGACACCCGCCTCGCCATCGATGGGCACGCCCGTCGACTGCAGATCGGCGATATCGCGATAGATGGTACGCTCGGAAACCTCGAGCCGTTCGGCCAGCGTAGCGGCGGTCACCAGCCTGCCGCCTCTCAGATACTGGACAATCTGAAACAATCGGTCGGCGCGGCGCATGGTCACAACTCCGTTTGACTGACAAGGCCGGGCGGGCAACCCGGAAATTTGTCAGGAGTGCGCCCCGGGCCGTGACGGCCCGAAACGCATTTCGGCACTTTACAGGGCAGTCCCGTCAGTTGAACAGCCCGATGCTGTTTCCGTCCGGATCGAGGCAATAGACGAAGCGCCCGGAAGGAATGCTGACAATGTCGGACACGACCTTGCCGCCATTCTCGACGACGCGGTCCATGGCCGATTCAAGACGCTCGGGAACGGCAAGATGAATGGTGCTTCCCTTGCCCGCATCTCCGGCGTTTCCGGCATAAAGATGCCCGGCGACACCGGTCTGGGGGTCCTTGTTCGGGAAGATCCCGATGACATTCGGACCCATCTCGGTCTCGACAAGCTCGGTCTGCAGGACGGCATTGTAGAAAGCCATGCCGGCCTTCAGGTCGCTGACCGGGATTTCAAACCAGACAGCGGCATTCTCGGGTGTGAAAGAGGACATTGGTCATCTCCGTAATTTCGTTTACGGGATGCTTATCGCACAGCCCTCCTGACAACCTTCTGTCAGGAACCTGTCAGCTGTCGACGGGAACGGTGTAGTTGAGCGGCAGCCTTCCGCCGTCGGCATAGACGGTCTGACCGGTCATGTAACTGGCGTCGCGCGAGGCAAGGAAAGCCACGATGCCGGCGATTTCAGCCGGATCGCCAATGCGGCCGAGCGGCGTGCGCGACAGGATTTTCCCGCGCGCGTCCCGATCGTTCACCACGGATTTCAGCATGTCGGTCATGATCGATCCGGGTCCGACCGCATTGACGCGAATGCCGTAGGGCGCCAGCGCCAGCGCCATGACCCGCGTGAGCTGCGCCACGCCGCCCTTCGAGACCGTGTAGGGGATCTGATCGTTCAGCGCGACCACCGCATTGATCGAGGAAATATTGATGATACAGCCGGGATCGCCGCCGTTTTCCACCTTTTCCACCATATGCCGCGCCACGGACTGGCCGCACAGGAAGACACCCTTCAGATTGACGCCGAGGACCCGGTCGAAATCCGACTCCTTCAGCTCGAGAAAATCGGCCTTGTGGCTTATCCCGGCATTGTTGACCAGAATGTCGATATCGCCGAAAGCGTCCAGCGCATTGGCGACGAGGTTGCGCACATCCAGGCGCTCCGCGACATTGGCGGCGATAAAGCGGACCTCGCCGAGGTCCGACAATTCATCGCAGGCGGCCTCTCCGGCCTTTTCGTCGATATCGGCGATGAGCACGCGCGCGCCGTCGCTCAGGAACCGCTTGGCAATCGCATACCCGATGCCATGCGCCCCGCCGGTCACGATCGCGTTCTTTCCGTCCATGGCCTTGTCCACCCCGCACTGCTTGACCCGTGGCGCCAGACAGTGAACCGAACGGTTGGTCCGGTCAACGGCGAAAACAGCGCGAGCCGGCCTCCCGTTGCCTGCGGCCGGGCGCATTAACACAAAGTGAAGATAGTCAGGGCAAATCCGGGCCGTCAGGCACGCATGATACCCCGGGTCGACAGGACCTCGCCGATCTCGTCCAGGATGGCCGGATCGTCGATCGTGGCCGGCATCTTCCAGCTTTCGCCATCGGCGATTTTCTGCATGGTGCCGCGCAGGATCTTGCCCGAACGGGTCTTCGGCAGGCGTTGCACGGTCAGCGCCAGCTTGAAGGCGGCAACCGGCCCGATCTGCTCGCGCACCAGCTTCACGACCTCGCGCTCGATCTCCTCCTCGCTGCGGTCGACACCGGAATTGAGTACCAGGAAGCCGGCCGGAATCTGGCCCTTCAGGTCGTCCGCGATGCCGATCACGGCACACTCGGCGACATCCGGATGATAGGCGATGGCCTCCTCCATGGCGCCGGTGGACAACCGGTGTCCGGCGACATTGATGATGTCGTCGGTGCGCGCCATGATGAAGAGATAGCCTTCATCGTCCATATAGCCGGCGTCGGCAGTCTTGTAGTAGCCCGGAAACTCGGCCAGATAGGCGTCCTGGAAGCGCTTTTCGGCATTCCACAGGGTCGGCAGGCAACCCGGTGGCATCGGCAGCTTGACGACGATATTGCCCAGTTCGCCGCGCTCGAGAGGATGTCCCTCGTCATCGAGCACCTGGATATCGTAACCGGGCATGGCGACCGTCGGCGAGCCGAGCTTGACCGGCAATATGCCGAGCCCCACCGGATTGCCGGCAATCGTCCAGCCGGTTTCCGTCTGCCACCAGTGATCGATCACCGGAACGCCGAGCTTTTCGCGCGCCCATTCGATCGTGTCCGGATCGGCGCGCTCGCCGGCAAGGAACAGCGTCCTGAAACCGGAAAGGTCGTAATCGCCGATCAAAGCGCCCTGGGGGTCCTCCTTCTTGATCGCCCTGAAAGCCGTCGGTGCGGTAAACAGCGCGGCCACATTGTGTTCGGAAATGACACGCCAGAACGTGCCGGCATCGGGGGTGCCCACCGGCTTGCCCTCGAAGACGATCGTCGTGTTGCCGTGCAACAGCGGCGCATAGACGATATAGGAGTGGCCGACCACCCAGCCGACATCGGATGCCGCCCAGAACACTTCGCCGGGTTCAATGCCGTATATGGCGTTCATCGACCAGTTGAGCGCCACCATGTGGCCGCCATTGTCGCGCACCACGCCCTTTGGCTGGCCGGTCGTTCCGGACGTATAAAGAATATAGAGCGGATCGGTCGCCGCCACCGGCGTGCAGGGAACATCGCGCGCTTGTGTGCGGGCCGCCTCCATCGCCGCGCCGAGATCCACATCGCGCCCCTCGGTCAGATCCACGGGATGTTGCGAACGCTGGAGGATCAGGCATTTCTCCGGCTTGTGAGCGGCTTCGGAGATCGCCTCGTCGAGCATCGGCTTGTAGGGAACGATACGGTTCGGTTCGATGCCGCAGGATGCGGCAATGATCAGTTTCGGCTTCGCGTCATCGATGCGCGTCGCCAGCTCGTGGCCGGCAAAACCGCCGAACACAACCGAATGAACGGCGCCCAGGCGGGCGCATGCGAGCATCGCCATCGCCGCTTCGGCGATCATCGGCATGTAGATAATGACCCGGTCGCCCTTTTCGACGCCGTTATCCTCGAGAACGGCGGCGAGCGCCTTTACCTCCGCGAGCAGCTCGCCATAGCTGTAGGTCCGTTTCGAGCCGGTGATCGGACTGTCATAGATCAGCGCCGCCTGGTCGGCGCGGCCGCCCTCAACATGCCGGTCGAGGCAGTTGTGGCAGGTATTGGTGGTCGCGCCGGCAAACCAGCGCCCGTAAGACCCCTGATCCGGATCGAACACCTTTTCGCTCGGCTTGAACCAGTCGATGGCTTCGGCCGCCTGGGACCAGTAGCCCTCCGGATCCGATTTCCAGCCTTCATAAACCGCGTGATAGTCGCTGCCCATAATCAATCCTCCCATGACCGGATGGCGGCCGCGACGCTCTCAGCGCCTCCCAGGCAGCGTCCGCCGGTCCCTGGCGCCCGCCCGGCGCCGCAAGCTCCCGCATGTCCGATTAAATACGAAAATCGCCGCCCTGCAACACGGTGCGACCGGATCGGCATGCGCCGTCACTCATACAAATGACGGCACCGCCGGTAAATCCGACGTTAGAGTCATGCGACAATTTGGACAATTGCCCCTATCCGGCGAGTTTGTCCCGTGGTCCGAAGATCGCCGATCCGACCCGCACCGATGTCGCGCCGAAGGCAATCGCGGTCTCGAAATCGGCGGACATGCCCATTGAAAGCCGCGCTACACCGGCTTCGCCCGCCAGTTTTTCCAGCAGCGCAAAATGCGGTCCCGGATTCTCGTCAAAGGGCGGTATGCACATCAGCCCCTCGATGGTCAGCCCGTGCACCGTTCTGCAATCTTCGACGAACCGGGAGACCTCCGTCGGATCGACACCTGCCTTTTGCGGCTCCGACCCGGTATTGACCTGCACATAGAGCCGGGGCTGGCGACCCTGCTTTTTCATCTCGGCAGCAAGGACCCTGGCGATCTTGTCGCGGTCGACCGTCTCGATGACATCGAAAAGGGCGACGGCATCGGCCGCCTTGTTCGACTGCAACGGACCGATAAGGCGCAGCTCCAGATCCGGCGTCTTGTCGCGCAGCGCCGGCCATTTGGCCTGCGCCTCCTGGACCCGGTTTTCGCCGAATATGCGCTGGCCGGCATCGATCACCGGCGCGATGGCCTCGGTGCCGAACGTCTTGGACACGGCAACGACGGTGACCGAGCCTGCCGCACGACCGGCCTCCCGTTCGGCCAGCGCCACATCGTCAAGCACGTCTTTCAGTCGGTCAGTCGCATTCATCTCTTCATCGCCGATAGGTTCCGCCGGTCTGCTTCCATGGCAGCCTCATGGCACTTTTTTCAGGCTGTTACAACGTCCGGAAAACGCCGCGGGGTGCCCTTTTGCCGCGATTTGACGCCGCGACGGTTGACGCTTGCCGGGTTTCGTGTTGAAGCTCCGCGCAAACCACGCATGCAATGACGGACCCCGTTTGATGGCCATTGAACGCTACAATCCGCGCGAGGAAGAACCGCGCTGGCGCAAGATCTGGGACGAGAAGAAACTGTTCGAAACGGACAATGACGATCCCAGGCCGAAATACTACGTGCTGGAGATGTTTCCCTATCCGTCCGGGCGTATTCACATCGGCCATGTCCGCAACTACGCCATGGGCGATGTGATCGCCCGCTACAAGCGCGCATGCGGCTTCAATGTATTGCATCCCATGGGCTGGGACGCGTTCGGCATGCCGGCCGAAAACGCCGCCATGCAGAACAAGGTCCACCCGAGGGACTGGACCTATCAGAACATCGACATGATGCGTTCGCAGCTTCAGTCGATGGGACTGTCGCTGGACTGGTCGCGCGAATTCGCCACATGCGATGTCGAATACTATCACCGCCAGCAGGAACTGTTTCTGGATTTCCTGGAGCACGGGCTCGCCTACCGCAAGCAGTCGAAGGTGAACTGGGATCCTGTCGATCAGACGGTGCTCGCCAACGAGCAGGTCGTCGACGGCCGGGGCTGGCGTTCCGGCGCGCTGGTCGAACAGCGTGAACTGACCCAGTGGTTCTTCAAGATCACCGATTTCAGCCAGGAACTGCTCGAGGCGCTCGACGGCCTCGACCAATGGCCGGACAAGGTGCGCCTGATGCAGAAAAACTGGATCGGGCGCTCCGAGGGTCTGCATCTGGGCTGGCAGATCGAGCCGGATACGGCCCCGTCGGGTGAGACATTGCTGGAGGTCTACACCACGCGTCCGGACACGGTTTTCGGCGCCTCCTTCATGGCGATCGCGCCCGATCACCCGCTCGCGATTTCCGCCGCGCGGAACAATCCCGAACTGGCCGCGTTCTGCGACAAATGCCGGCGCATGGGAACATCCGTTGCCGCGTTGGAAACGGCCGAGAAGGAGGGTTTCGACACAGGCGTCAAGGTGCGTCATCCCTTTGATCCCGAATGGCTTTTGCCGGTCTATGTCGCCAATTTCGTGCTGATGGATTACGGAACCGGCGCCATTTTCGGCTGCCCCTCCGGTGACCAGCGCGACCTGGATTTTGCCAACAAATACGGCCTGCCGGTCACCGCCGTGGTCATGCCGGAAGGCGGCGATGCAGCGACCTTCCAGATCACCGAGGAGGCCTATGTCGACGACGGCATCATGATCAATTCGCGCTTCCTCGACGGCATGACGCCCAAACAGGCCTTCGAAGACGTGGCGCGCCGGCTGGAGGCGGTCGACATTGGCGGACAGCCGCAGGCGCGCCGCGAGGTCAACTATCGCCTGCGCGACTGGGGCGTTTCACGCCAGCGTTTCTGGGGTTGCCCGATACCGGTCGTGCATTGCCAGACCTGCGGTGTCGTGCCGCTGCCGAAATCCGAGCTACCCGTGGAGCTGCCCGACGATGTCGATCTCGAAAAGCCCGGCAATCCGCTTGACCGCCATCCGACCTGGCGCGATGTCACCTGTCCGCAATGCGGCGGCAAGGCGCTGCGCGAAACCGACACGATGGACACTTTCGTCGATTCCTCCTGGTATTTTGCCCGTTTCACCGCACCGCGGAACGATGCGCCGACCGACCCGAAGGCGGCCGATGGCTGGCTGCCGGTCGACCAGTATATCGGCGGCATCGAACACGCGATCCTGCATCTGCTCTATTCGCGCTTCTTCACCAGGGCCATGCGCATTTCCGGCCATCTCGATCTGGACGAACCGTTCAAGGGCCTCTTCACGCAGGGAATGGTGGTCCACGAGACCTATCGCGGATCCGACGGCTGGCTGATGCCGGCCGAGGTACGGGTCGAGGAGACGGACGGAAAGCGCCGCGCCTTTCGTCTCGACACCGGCGATGAGGTCGAAATCGGCTCCATCGAGAAGATGTCGAAATCGAAGAAGAATGTCGTCGACCCGGACGATATCATCGAGACCTGCGGCGCCGACACGGCCCGTTTCTTCATGCTGTCCGATTCGCCGCCGGAACGCGACGTGATCTGGACCGAAGCCGGTGTGGACGGTGCTCATCGCTTTGTACAGCGCGTCTGGCGCCTGCTCGGCGAGGCGGCTCCGGCGCTCCGCGACGTGACGCCCGAGCCCGCGAAGGATGGTTCCGCGGCCGAAATCTCGAAGGCCGCGCACAAGACGTTGAAAGCCGTCGGCGAGGACCTCGACAAGCTTGCCTTCAACAAGGCGATTGCCCGCATGCACGAGCTGGTCAACACCCTGTCCGCGCCGCTGTCAGCGGCCGCGCAGGCAAAGGCCGACGAGGCCACGCTGGCGGCGCTGAAGGATGCGGTGAACATTCTGATCAGCGTCATGGCGCCCATGACGCCGCATTTGAGCGAGGCCTGCAACGAGGTTGTCGGCGGCACCACGCTGGTCGCTGAAACGCCCTGGCCTGTCTTCGACAAGGAACTGGTGACGGATGAATCGATCACCTTGCCTGTGCAAATAAACGGCAAGAAACGAGGTGATTTGACAATTGCCCGCGATGCCGATCAAGGTACGGTTGAAAAGGCGGTCCTGGAACTGGCTGTCGTCCAGGCGGCACTCGGCGGAAACGCGCCGCGCAAGATTATCGTCGTGCCGCAGAGGATCGTAAATGTTGTCGTATGACGGGAAGGGGCCCATGAGACAGATTCTGCTGATCGCGCTGCTTGCACTCGGACTGTCGGCCCTGCAGGGCTGCCAGGTCAGGCCGCTCTATTCCAGTCAGACGGGCACACAGGCCTATCTGGCATCCGTCGGTATCAAACCGGCCGATGACCGGGTTGAGCAGGAGTTGCGCAACCGCTTGATTTTCCTCTATTCCGGCGGACAGGGTGAGCCGGCCAGCCCCGAATACACGCTGGACATGATCTTCAGGGGAACGGCCAGCAGCGCCTTGCGCGAAGAGCTGACCGACGGCATTACCGCGCAGCGTTATTCGGCCACGGTCACCTACACATTGCGCGACAACAAGACTAAGGAAGTGATCGGCAGCGGCAAGCGCACCGTCGTCACATTCTATGACCAGACGACACAGGAATTCGCCAATCGCCGTGCGTTGCGCGATGCAGAAAACAGGGCCGCACACCAATTGGCCGAGATCATCCGCACCGAAACCGCTTCGATCCTGACCCGATAGACAGCTTCAGGCGAGCGCAGACATGGCGCACCGCAAGGCCCACGAAGTCGACAATTTCATCCGGCGTCCCGATCCGCAATTCCGCGCATTGCTGATCTACGGGCCGGATCGCGGGCTCGTTTCCGAACGCGCTACAGCGCTTTCGAAACAGGTCAATGTCGATCTGACGGATGATTTCAACGTCATCAAGCTCGATACGGCCGACATCAAGGACGATCCGGCGCGCCTGCTCGACGAAGTCAACGCCATCGGGCTTTTTGGCGGTGACCGTCTCGTCTGGCTGCGTGGCGCCGGCAACGAAAAACCGGTCGTCGACGCGGTCAAATCCGTATCCGAGGACCCGCCGCAAGACACCATCCTGATCATCGAGGCGGGCGATCTGAAAAAAGGCTCGGCCCTGCGCAAGGCTGCCGAAACCGGCAAAAGCGCCATGGCACTGCCCTGTTACGGTGACGACAACCGCAATATCCATGCCTTGATCGACGAAGAACTGCAGGCCGCAGGTCTCAAGATAACCAGCGATGCCCGCCGGATGCTGGCTGAAAATCTCGGCGGCGACCGGCTGGCAAGCCGCGGTGAACTGCGCAAACTGGCGCTTTACTGCCACGGCGCGGGACAGGTCACGGAAGACGATGTGCTTTCCATCACCGGTGACGCCTCCGCGCTTTCGGTCGACGAGGCTGTCGACAGTGTGCTGAAAGGCGACCTTGCCGGTCTTGACCATGCGCTGACGCGCATCATTGCCTCGAAGATCCAGATTTTCCTGGTTCTCCAGGCATGCCTGCGCCAGTTTCAGTTGATCGATCTGATGCGTGGCCAGGTGGAAACCGGGAAAAAATCCGTTTCACAGGCCGTTTCCGAACAGGGTCGCCGCATTCATTTCCGCCGCAAACCTGCACTGGAAATCGCAGTCAGGCACTGGAACGGGCGGGCCGTCCGCGATGTCCTGTCCCACCTTCATGGCGCAATTCTTGAAGCGCGCAGACAGCCGGCCATTGGTGACAGCATTTCCCGTCAGGCTCTGTTGGCTGTGGCGCTGCGATCCGCACGCTTTGCGAAGAGGTAATTATTAGTCGGTTAAATTAAAAATAAGCCGGCTTATATTAATGGCTGGATTGAAGCAGTCTGCAAAGCTCGTCAAGCTGTTCCAGCGTCCGATACTCCACCTTGACCTGGCCGCCAGTGCTCTTGTGACTGATCGTCACCTTGAGCCCGAGCTTGTCGCTGAGCATCTTTTCAAGTGCCAGCGTGTCCGTGTCCTTCTGCGGAGCCGGTTTCGGGACCGGTCTCTCGGGCGCGTTTTCCTTCTGTGCGAGGCGCTCCGCATCACGGACCGACAGGCCTTTCGTCACGATCTGCTTTGCATGTTTGACGGGATCTGCCGTCGATGCGATGGCGCGTGCATGCCCGGCCGTCAATTCGCCGGATGCCAGCATATCCCGGACCGCTTCGGGCAGTTTAAGCAGCCGCAGGCTGTTGGCGACATGGCTGCGACTCTTTCCGATGATATCGCCCAGATCATTCTGCGTGTAGCCGTGTTCGGCGATGAGCTGATCGTAGCCATGCGCTTCCTCGATCGGGTTCAGATCCGACCGCTGGACATTCTCGACAATCGCGATTTCAAGAGCCGTGCGGTCATCGACATCACGGACAAGGACCGGAATTTCGACCAGACCGGCGCGTTGCGCGGCCCGCCAGCGGCGTTCGCCGGCAATGATCTCGTAGTTCCCCTGCCCCATGGGCCGCACGACGACCGGTTGCACGATTCCGTGCTGATTGATCGATCGTGCCAGATCTTCCAGATCGGACTCGTCAAACTGCCGGCGCGGATTGTTCGGATTGCGACCGACGAATTCGATCGGCACGAACTGGTCCGCCGCGGCCGGCGCTTCCGGGCTCGCCTGAACATCGTAAGGCTGGTCCATTTCGCCGATCAGTGCCGCGAGTCCCCGCCCCAGCCTTTTCTTGGAATTGTCGTCACTCATGCCGCTACCGCTATCTGTTTGATTTTGCAGATATATTCTCAGGCCGCCTTGCGCTCGCGTTCACGCTGGATCACCTCGGAGGCCAGCTTCAGATAGGCCTGGCTGCCGGAACAGCGCAGATCGTACAAGATCGCCGGCTTGCCATAGGATGGCGCCTCCGAGACCCGGACATTGCGCGGGATCAGCGTGCGGTAAACCTTGTCGCCGAGATAGGACCGCACATCATCGACAACCTGCTGCGCAAGATTGTTGCGTGAATCGAACATCGTCATCACGATGCCCTGGATGTCGAGATTGGGATTGAGCGTCGAGCGAACCTGACCGACGGTCTCGAGCAACTGGCTGAGGCCTTCGAGCGCGAAGAATTCGCACTGCAGCGGCACCAGCACCGAATGGGCCGCCGCCATGGCGTTGATGGTCAGAAGGTTGAGCGACGGCGGACAGTCGATCAGGATATAGTCATAAGTGTCCTCGCCGAATGCGGCGATCGCCTTCTTCAGCTTGAAAACCCGGTCCTTCTGGTCCGAGATTTCCATCTCGACGCCGAGCAGGTCCATCGTCGACGGCACGATGGAAAGATGCGGCACGTCCGTTTCCATGGCCGCCTCGGCAATGCCCGCCTCACCGACCATGATATGGTAGGAGGAAAGGACCCGTTCATGCCTTTCGATGCCGAGGCCGGTGCTCGCATTGCCCTGCGGATCGAAATCGATGATCAGCACCCGCTCGCCGATCGCCGCAAGCGCCGTTGCGAGGTTAATCGCCGTCGTTGTCTTGCCGACGCCACCCTTCTGGTTGGCGACGGTGATGATTCTGTTTTCTTTGCCCAACATTCTGTCAGCGCCCCGTATGTTTGCGTCTCACGTGCAAATCCACCAACAAGGTGTTCATCCGCCGATTCTCTTCAGATTATAGATCTGCAGTATGACGGAATCCGCATCAATCATGCTTTCATGTTCTAACAGATCGAACGACCAGCTTCTACGGGCTTCGTCGATCTCGCGCCGATAATCCCGGCCTTTGTGAAAATAGCCGGTTGCGCCGGCAGCCAACCAGGGCTCCGCATAACCCAGCAGCCGCTCAAGGTCCGCCAGCGCTCGTGCGCTGACGGCCTGATATCCCGCCAATTGTTGACTGGCCGCCTCGATCCGCAAGGTATGGACCTGGCCGCGGGCGCCGGTTTCAGCAATCGCCCTCTGCAGGAAAGCCGCCTTCTTCCGGTTGCTCTCGACAAGATCGACGGATCCGATCTCGGTTTCCATCATCAGGATCGCCATGACAATACCGGGGAAACCACCACCACTGCCCAGATCAAGCCATTTCCGGGGACGGGGATCAAGCGCGTAAAGCTGGGCGCTGTCGAGGACATGTCGTTCCCACAGCTGGTCCAGCGTCGATGGCGCGACCAGATTGATTGCCCGGGACCACTTTGTGAAGAGCGCGACAAAACGATCCAGCCGATCCAGTGTTTCACGTGAAACATGAATCAGGTCCGTCAGACGTTCCATTTCTCTTGCCGGCAAAACGGTCTCCGGGTCGGTCAGATGGGGGATTGTGTTCAGGACACCCGTGCCATATCAGCGCGCGGTCCGTCTTCAGCTTTCCTGAGCTGTGCAAGGATCAGGGTGATCGCCGCCGGCGTCATGCCCTCGATCTTGGCGGCATGGGCGATGGTGCGCGGCCGCGCCGCCTGCAATTTGAGGCGCAATTCGTTGGAAAGGCCGGCCAGCGATCCATAGTCAAACGTTTCGGGTATGAATCGTTCTTCTTCCTTCTGCTGGGCGGCGATGTCGCGCAACTGCCGCTCAAGATAGACGGCATAGGCGGCTTCGGTCTCGACCGGCTCGCTGACCTTGCGATCAGCGGAGGCCAGCTCCGGCCAGATTGCCGACAGGCGCGCGATGTCATTGTCCGGATAGGCAAGCAGGGCATAGGCTGAACGCCGCTGTCCATCCTGATTGACCTTCAGGCCGTGCGCACGCGCTTGTGCCGGCGTGACCTGCAATTGCTGCAGCTGTGTCCTGAATCGCTCGACCTCTTGATGCCAGTCCTCGAACGTTCGCTGCCGGTCCGGGCCGACCAGTCCGCGCCGGATCCCCTCGGGCGTCAGGCGCAGATCCGCATTGTCCGCCCGCAGCGTCAGGCGGTATTCGGCCCGCGAAGTGAACATGCGGTAGGGCTCCGTAACACCCCGGCTTGTCAGATCGTCAATCATGACGCCGATATAGGAGTCCGTCCGGCTGAAAATCCAGGGATCGCCGCCGCCGGCCGCCAGCGCCGCATTCGCACCGGCCACCAGACCCTGCGCACCGGCCTCTTCATAGCCGGTCGTGCCGTTGATCTGTCCGGCGAGATAAAGCCCTTCAATCCGCTTCGTCTCCAGGCTTGGATGCAGCTCCCGGGGATCGATGTGATCATATTCGATCGCATAGCCGGGCTGCAGGATGGTCACATTCTCCAGCCCCGGAATTGTCCGCACGAACCGTTCCTGGATATCCTCCGGCAGGGATGTCGAAATACCGTTCGGATAAACGGTGTTGTCATCCAGACCCTCGGGCTCGAGAAAAACCTGGTGGTGTTCGCGGTCGGCGAAACGAACGATCTTGTCTTCGATGGACGGACAGTAGCGCGGGCCGGTCCCTTCGATACGCCCCGAATACATCGCCGATTGTCCGATATTGTCTTCAATGATCCGATGCGTCTGCGGCGTGGTGCGCGTAATGCCGCATTCGATTTGCGGCACATCGATGCGGTCCGTCATGAAGGAAAATGGTACCGGATCCGAATCGGCCGCCTGACGGCCGACCGAATCCCAGTCGATCGTCCGCGTATCCAGCCGGGCAGGGGTTCCAGTCTTCAGGCGACCCAGATTGAAACCGGCCTGCATCAGCGTCCGCGACAAGCCGCCCGCCGGTTTCTCGCCCATGCGGCCCGCCGGTATCTGCTTCTTGCCGATATGGATAAGACCGCGCAGGAAGGTCCCGGTGGTCAGGACGGCCGTCGAACATCGGATGACACGGCCATCCGCCAGGATCACGCCGGCGATCTTTCCATTCTCGATGGAAAAGTCGTCGGCCTCGCCCTCGACAATATCGAGACCGTCAATGGACTCGATGGCATCCAGCATCGCGAGACGATAGAGCTTGCGGTCTGCCTGGGTACGCGGGCCCCGCACTGCAGGCCCCTTGCTGCGGTTGAGCAGCCTGAACTGTATGCCCGATTGGTCGGCGACGCGGCCCATCAGCCCGTCCAGCGCATCGATCTCTCGGACAAGGTGGCCCTTGCCGAGGCCACCGATTGCCGGGTTGCAGGACATCACCCCGATCGTGTTGCGGCGATGCGTCACCAAAGCCGTGGACGCACCAAGCCGGGCCGCGGCAGCCGCGGCCTCGCAACCCGCATGTCCGCCGCCGATAACAACGACGTCATAGGTCATATGATCTCTGGCTGGCATGGCCGGCTCCTGTGTCGTCGTTCAGATCGGATTCTGACGACGATTTGTCAAGACCGTTGTTTCACGTGAAACACCGCTGTGATCCTGAAGGGCATGCCTGTCTCACGTGAATCATCATCACGGCAAGCGGTTCGGTATCTATTTGCCGATACAGAACTCACCGAAGATGAGATCAAGCAGATCCTCGACATCGATCCGCCCCGTCAGGCGCCCCAACGCATCGCCGGCCTGGCGCAACAGCTCCGCCCGCAATTCTAACGGTTCCGAATCGTTTTCCAGCGCAGCCGTGATCGCCTTCAAACATTCCGACAGATATTCCCGGTGCCGCTGGCGGTTGGGCAGGGTTGACACGGCATCACCCGCGGCTGCCTTTACCCGCTGTTCCAGCATATCGATCAGACTAGTCAGACCATCATCCTTTTTCACCGAGATGACGGCGTCATATCCCGCCCGACCCTCATTGCCGGCGAGGTCGGTCTTGGTGCCGATCCGGAGCACCGGGACATCGTCTGAGGGAGGAGACACGGTCTTTCCCGGTTCATTCAGATCCTCAAGCAGAAGAACAAGATCGGCACGTTCGGCCGCGGCCAGCGCGCGGCGAATGCCTTCGCTTTCCACCGCGCCCGCCTCATCCCGCAAGCCGGCCGTATCGTTGAGAACAACCGGGTATCCCGCGATATCGAGATGCACCTCGAGCAGATCGCGCGTGGTGCCCCGTTCATCGGAAACGATGGCGATCTCGCGCCTGGCAAGCGCGTTGAGCAGGCTGGATTTGCCGGCATTGGGCGCACCCAGAATAACCACCCGATAACCGTCGCGAATGATCTCACCGGCCCGCGCACCGGCCAGATGTTGTCCGATCTCCCGAGCCAGTGTTTCAAGCTCGGGCCAGATGCTGTCGGCAACCGAGCCCGGCACGTCTTCCTCATCGGCGAAATCGAAATCCGCCTCGATCATCGCGCGCGCCCGCACCAGCGCGCTGCGCCAGCGCTCATAGCGCTCCGACAGGGCCCCCGACGATTGCTGCAGGGCCATGCGCCTCTGGACCTCCGTCTCCGCTGCGATCAGATCCGCCAGCCCCTCGACAGCGGTCAGGTCCATTTTGCCGTTCTCGAACGCCCTTCGGGTGAACTCGCCCGGCTCGGCGCTGCGGAAACCGGGCAGTTCGGAGAGGTTTGCCAGGACGGCTCCGATAACCGCCCGTCCCCCATGGATATGAAGCTCCGCGCAATCCTCGCCGGTGAAGGAATGCGGCGCCGGAAAAAACAGCACGATGCCCCGATCAAGCCTCGTCCCACCGGCACTGTTTATGGACCTGTAGGTTGCCACACGCGGTTCCGGGACACCGCCGGCCATCGTTTCCAGACCGTCCCTGACCGCCGGCCCGGATATCCGGATCACGGCAACGCCAGCGACACCCGCGCCACTCGACATGGCGAAAATAGTGTCCATATAGTGATTGCGCTCCACCACGAACAACTCCCGCCCGGTGCCCCATGACCTCATCACAACTGACCAACGTGCTCAGCCGGTCGGCGAGCCCCTATCTGCAGCAGCACAAGGACAATCCCGTTCACTGGCAGATATGGGGTGAGGCTGCCTTAAATGAGGCGAAACGCTCCGGCAAGCCCATATTGCTGTCCATCGGTTACGCCGCCTGCCACTGGTGCCACGTCATGGCCCATGAAAGCTTCGAGGATCCCGACACCGCCGCGGTGATGAACGCGCTTTACGTGAACATCAAGGTCGACCGCGAGGAGCGAAGCGATATCGACCAGATCTACATGGCCGCGCTCCATGCCATGGGCGAGCAGGGCGGCTGGCCGTTAACCATATTTCTGAACCCGCAGGGCGAGCCGTTCTGGGGCGGCACCTATTTTCCGAAGACGCCGAGCCATGGCCGGCCCGACTTCGTGACCGTGCTCAGAAGCCTGTCGAAGATCTACCACGAAGAACCCGACAAGATCAGTCGCAACACGCAATCGATCCGCGCGCATCTCGATCAGACCCTGGCCGCCGCGGGAACGGCCACCGCTCCGGAAGATGACGTGCTGGCCCGCCACGCTGCCGGTGTTCTTTCGGTGGCCGACCGGAAGAATGGCGGTATCGGTCACGCGCCGAAATTCCCGAACGCATCGATGCTGGAAACGCTGTGGCGGCACTGGCGCAACACCGGCTCGCAGCCATCCGGCGATACGGCCATACAATGGATCACCGCGCTCGTCACCGGCGGTATTTACGATCATCTGCGCGGCGGCCTGTCGCGTTACTGCGTCGATGCGATCTGGCTTGTCCCGCACTTCGAGAAAATGCTCTACGACAATGCCCAGCTTGTCCGCGCTCTGATGTGGGCTCACGGCGAGACCGGCCACGATCTTTTCCGCACGCGCATCGAGGAAACGGTCGGCTGGCTGGAAGCCGAGATGCTCATGCCGGGCGGCGCTTTCGCATCGAGCCTCGATGCCGACAGCGAGGGAGAGGAGGGCCGCTTCTATGTCTGGGACAAGGCGGAGATCGATACCGCACTCGGCGAGGACGCCGACCTTTTCTGCAGGCACTACGATGTCAGCGAAGGCGGCAATTGGGAAGGAAAGACCATCCTCAATCGCCTGCGGGAGCCGCAGACCGACAATCCGACCGAAGCGCGGCTGGCAAAGGCCCGCGAGAAGCTCCTGGCCTTGCGCAACGAACGTGTCCGCCCCGGCCTCGATGACAAGATCCTCGCCGATTGGAACGGCCTCATGATCCGCGCCCTTGCCGAAGCCGGCACCCGGCTCGATCGCGGTGACTGGATCGCGCGCGCCGAAGATGCCTTTTCTTTCATCACGCGCGAGATGATGACCGGCGACCGGCTGGCCCATGCCTGGTGCAACGGGGTCACCACCTATCCGGCGCTTGCTTCCGACTACGGAGCGATGATCAACGCGGCCGTCGCGCTCTATGAGGCCACGCTGAACAAATCCTATCTCGACACCGCCATGAATTGGCTCTCCGTGCTCGACAAGCACTATGGCGACGGACAGGGCGGCTATTTCTATACGGCCGATGATGCCGGCGATGTCTTGCTGCGCACCCGCCACGAGCACGACGATGCGTCCCCGTCCTCCTCGGCCCAGATTCTCGAGGCGCTGGGCCGCCTGTCGATGATTTCACCGGATCTCAACCTGCCGGCAAAGGCCGCGACCTTCTCTGCCTCACTTTGGGGACGCGTGCAGCAGATACCGATGGCTGCCAGCGGTGCGGTCAATGCGATCGACACGGTCAGCCAGACGAAGAAGCTCGTTCTGCTGAATCCGGCTAAGGATATGCTCCAGGCCATTCGCTCCGTACCGGATCCCGCCCGGCTCGACCTGATAGCGCGCACACTCGACGAGGCGGAAGCGCTTCTGCCGGGCTCCGCTGATTACGACTCCGGCAAAACAAAGGGGCCGGCGGCATATCTGTGCCGCGGCCCCGTCTGTTTTCCGCCGGTTTTCGATGCGCAGGCCCTTCTGGACCTGCTGCGGTCCAAAACCGGTTAGGCGTTCATCGAATCGAAGAAATCGGCGTTGTTCTTCGTCTGCTTGAGCTTGTCGATAAGGAACTCGATCGCATCGGTCGTTCCCATCGGCGCCAGGATCCGGCGAAGCACGAAGATCTTCTGCAGGTCCTGTTTCGGTATCAGCAGGTCTTCCTTGCGGGTTCCCGATTTGAGGATGTCCATGGACGGGTAGATCCGCTTGTCGGCAACCTTGCGGTCAAGCACGATTTCGGAGTTGCCGGTTCCCTTGAACTCCTCGAAGATCACCTCGTCCATGCGGCTGCCCGTATCGATCAGCGCCGTGGCGATGATGGTCAGCGATCCGCCTTCCTCGATATTGCGCGCCGCGCCGAAAAAGCGTTTCGGGCGCTGCAGCGCGTTGGCGTCGACACCGCCGGTCAGCACCTTGCCGGAGGAGGGCACAACCGTGTTGTAAGCGCGGCCGAGACGCGTGATGGAATCGAGCAGGATGACGACATCGCGTCCGTGCTCGACCAGGCGCTTGGCCTTTTCGATCACCATTTCGGCGACCTGGACGTGCCGCGCGGCCGGCTCGTCGAAGGTGGATGAGACCACCTCGCCGTTCACCGAACGCTGCATGTCCGTGACTTCTTCAGGACGCTCATCGATCAAAAGCACGATCAGATAACACTCGGGATGATTGGCCGTGATCGAATGGGCGATGTTCTGCAACAGCACCGTCTTACCGGTGCGCGGCGGCGCCACGATCAGCCCGCGCTGTCCCTTGCCGAGCGGCGCCACGAGATCGATCACCCGTGCCGAAAGATCCTTGGAGGTCGGATCGTCGAATTCCATGTTGAACCGCTCATCGGGATAAAGCGGCGTCAGATTGTCGAAATGGGTCTTGTGACGGATCTTCTCCGGATCGTCGAAATTGATCGTGTTGACCTTCAGCAGCGCGAAATAACGCTCGCCTTCCTTCGGCCCCCGGATCGGCCCCTCGACCGTATCGCCCGTTTTCAGCGAAAAGCGCCGGATCTGCGACGGCGAGATATAGATATCGTCCGGGCCCGGCAGGTAGTTCGCGTTGGCCGAGCGCAGGAACCCGAACCCGTCCTGCAGAATTTCGACGACACCTTCGCCGATGATCTCGATTTCCTGCGCCGCCAGCTTCTTCAGGATGGCGAACATCAGCTCCTGCTTGCGCATGGTGCTGGCGTTTTCCACCTCCAGCGTTTCGGCGAATTCCAGCAGCTCTGTCGGTGTCTTGTTCTTGAGCTCTTGAAGCTTCATTTCCTGCATTGGGTTTCCAGATTTTTATTCGGGGATTTTTATTGTAGTCGATCTTGGGGAGATTGTTTGACGGTCGACGGACCATCACCGCATGCCAGGGAGGGATTTTCGACCGGGCGATTCACGTGAAACGCTTCGAAATGCATCCGGTGTTCCGCCTGTCGCACATTTTGCGGCAAACAGCAAGTTCAAAACGGTTTGACGATCACCATGACCACGATGAAGATCATCAGCACCGTCGGAACCTCGTTGATCATGCGCCAGTGACGGGCCGGGTGATCGCGATGATCCTCGGCAAATCTGCGCACCGCCCTGCCCAAATAGTCATGCACGCCCGAAAGTGCAAGGACCGCGGCGATTTTCAGCCACAGCCACACGGCATTGAAGCCAAACCCGTCATAGGCCAGCCAAAGGCCAAGGACCCATGCAATCACCATGGCCGGCGTCATGATCACCTTGTAGAGCCGCGCTTCCATGACCTTGAAGGTCTCGGACTGCTGCGATCCGACGTCGCTGTCGCTGTGATAGACAAAGAGCCGCGGCAGATAGAGCAAACCGGCCATCCATGAGATGATGGCAATGACATGCACGGCCTTGATCCAGTCATAAAGCTCCGGCGGGTTCCACGCCATCAGCGCGATGACGGCCGCCACAACGACGGCAAGAGCGATGCGCGCGCGCAAACGCGCCTTGTTCCCAGCCGTTTCGTCCTTACCGTCGTTCGATGCCATGAAGTAATCCAATCCAGCCAGGACCTGCTCTATGCGCTACGCACCCGTTCCACCAGTTGCGTGACGTGCTGCGGATCGGCCTGCGGCGTTATCCCGTGGCCGAGATTGAAGATCAGCGGTCCCTCACCAAGCTTCGAAAGGATCGCGTCCACGCCCTCATCCAGCGCCTGGCCGCCGGCAACGACCCGCATGGGATCCAGATTGCCCTGGACCGGTCCTTGCTTCTGCAGTTCCCCCGCAAAGCCCAGCGGAACGCTCCAATCGAGGCCGATCGCGTCTGCACCGGTGTCCCTGCGATAATCGGTGAGCAGCGTTCCGGCGCCCTTGGCAAAGGCGATGATCCGGGCCTGCGGATGACGCCGGCGGACTTGCTCGATGATCTTGCGCACCGGGCGGACGCAGAAACGGTCGAATTCGCTTTCGCCGAGCACACCGGCCCAGGAATCGAAGATCTGCACCGCATCGGCGCCGGCCTCGATCTGTGCGCAGAGATAATCGGCGGAAAGATCGGCCAGCAGATCGAGCAGCGCGGTAAAGGCCTCCGGCTCCCGATAGGCAAAAAGCCGTGCCGGCGCCTGGTCCGGTGTTCCATGCCCGGCGATCATATAGGTGGCCACCGTCCAGGGCGCGCCGCAGAATCCAAGCAACGTGGTTTCCTCGGAAAGTGTCTCGCGCAGCCGCGTGACCGTCTCCAGCACAGGCGCCAGGTGATCGAGCATCTTCGAGCCGTCGAGCTTCGCGATGCCGGCCGCATCGATCGGCGACATCAGCGGACCGCGGCCTTCTTCAAAACGCACATTGCGGTCAAGCGCATCCGGTATCACGAGAATATCTGAAAACAGGATTGCCGCATCAAAGCCATATCGGCGGATTGGCTGGAGTGTCACTTCCGTCGCCAGTTCCGGAGAATAGCAAAGATCGAGAAAGCCGCCGGCCTGTTTCCTCGTTTCCCGATATTCGGGCAGATACCGGCCGGCCTGCCGCATCAGCCAGATAGGTGGCGGAAATACCGTTTCGCCACTCAATACCTTCATGACCTTGCGGTTATCCGCCATGCATCGATCCTTCGTACATTAAAAAAGAAAGGAATTTAAAGAGTCTTCTATTTCTTAGAGTCGGTGGTTTTCAAGGATTAAAGGTTCTTCCCGAAATCTCCACAGCTTGCTAGCGCGGGACAATTACAGATCCCGAAATGGCTTGTGTCTGACAATAGCAGGCATATCCACGAAAAGCGACATAAATTCATGGAGTTGATGTCGCAGCATCGAACTGTTCTCCTGTTCATTGCCTGTGGATGAATATGAACCGGCTGTTGATGTCCGATTGTTCACAGCCCTGCCGGCATCTCTTTCCTGCGCATCGCAAATGTGGACAAACAGGCCCTGTTTCCCGTACCTCTTTTGTCAGTGTGCACACCGGCCGAGTTCATGCACAGCTATCAACAGAAGCGGACGAATTTTGTGGATCGACCGAAAAACTATTTCCACCTGCACCTCATCTCCGATTCGACCGGAGAAACGCTGATAACGGTTGGCCGCGCCGCCGCCGCGCAGTTCACCGGCACGCGCGCGCTCGAACATGTATATCCGCTGATCCGCAGCGCCAAACAGCTCGAACCGGTCCTCGACACGATCGACGGCGCCCCCGGCATCGTGCTCTACACGGTCGTCGATACCGCGCTTTCGCAGATGATTAGCGACCGTTGCCGGGAAATGAACATTCCCTGCGTTTCGGTGCTCGATCCGGTAATCGCGACATTCCAGTCCTATCTCGGGCCAAGAGCCGAACACCGCGTCGGCGCGCAGCATTCGCTGAACGCGCAATATTTCCGCCGCATGGAAGCGCTGAACTTCACCATGGAGCACGATGACGGCCAAATGCCTGCCGACATCGAAGAGGCCGACATCGTGCTTGTCGGCATCAGCCGCACATCGAAGACGCCGACCAGTATCTATCTCGCCAATCGCGGTTACAAGACCGCCAATATTCCGATCGTCTTCAACGTTCCCCTGCCGGATGTTCTCGGCACCGCGAAACACCCGTTGATCGTCGGCCTTGTCGCGACGGCGGACCGGATCTCGCAGGTTCGCAAGAACCGCATCCTCGGAACGACGCAGGGCTATACCGGCGATGATTATGTCGACCGCGTCGCCATTGCCGAGGAACTCAAATATGCGCGCAATCTGTGCGAACGCCACAACTGGCCGACCATCGACGTCAGCCGCCGGTCGATCGAGGAAACCGCCGCGGCCATTCTTGCGCTTGGCGTCAAGGCGCGTTAGGCGGAAGGGCCGATTGCCGAAAAGGATCCGCCGATGCCGACAGAACTGGTCCTGGCCTCCGCCAGCCCCTTCCGCAGAGCGCTGTTAAAAAATGCCGGCATCGATTTCGAGATACAGGCGGCGGACATCGACGAGCGGGCGGTGGAAGCGCCGCTTCGGCAAAGCGATGTCGGCCCACAGGACACGGCCCTGGTGCTGGCGCTCGCCAAGGCATCGGATGTCAGCGCCCGGAAGCCCGGAGCGCTTGTGATCGGCTCCGACCAGACACTGTCGCTCGGCGACGAGATCTTTCACAAACCCGCCGATATGGAGGGCGCGCGTCGCCATTTGCTGCGGCTCTCGGGCAAGACCCACCAGCTCAACAGCGCCGTTGTCATCCTTCGCGACGGAGAGACGCTCTGGCAACATGTGGGTACCGCCGACCTGACCATGCGTGCGCTCGATCCCGGATTTATCGGCCGCTACCTGTCGCGCATCGGCGATGCGGCGCTGTCCAGCGTCGGCGCCTATCAGCTTGAAGGTGTGGGCGTGCAGCTCTTTGAAAAGATTGACGGGGACTATTTCACCATTATCGGCCTGCCGATGCTGCCCTTGCTTGCTGCGTTGCGGGATCTGGAGGCCATCGATGGCTGAGACGGTTCGCGCCTTCGTAACGGGATATCCGGTCAGACATTCCCGCTCGCCGATGATCCATGGTCACTGGCTGAAGCAGGCCGGCATCGCCGGCCGTTACGAGGCTGTCGAGGTATCGCCGGAGGATTTTCCCGCGTTCATGAAAAGTCTTGCTGATGGCACCAGCGGTTTCGTCGGCGGCAATGTCACGATCCCGCACAAACAGGCCGCCTTCGAACTGGCCGGCGAGGCAGATGCGCTGGCCAATGGCCTTGGCGCGGCCAATACGCTGTGGCTTGAAGACGGTCGGCTGAGGGCGACCAATACCGACGGCTACGGTTTTTGCGCCAATCTCGATGAATGGTCGCCGGGCTGGGACAAGGCGCGGAAGGCCGTCATTCTCGGCGCCGGCGGCGCGAGCCGTGCGATCATACAGGCCGTGCAGGACCGCGGTGTGCGGCAGATCCACATCGTCAACCGCACGGTTGCGCGGGCAATGGAGCTGGCGGATCGTTTCAGCGCTGGAATAAGCGCCCACCCGCTGGACGCCTTGAACGAGGTCACCGAAGGAGCCGGGCTTTTTGTCAATACCAGCGCGCTCGGCATGGAAGGCACTCCGGTTCCCCGGATCGACTTTTCGAAGATGGCCGCCGGTGCGGTGGTCACCGATATCGTCTACACGCCGCTGATCACGCCGATCATGCGCATGGCGCAGGACCAGGGTCTGAACGTGGTGGACGGTCTCGGCATGCTCCTGCACCAGGCCGTACCCGGTTTCGAGAAATGGTTCGGCATTCGACCGCACGTCACCAGGGACCTGCGGGATCTGGTTGTTGCCGATCTGGAGGCCGAAAAATGATCGTGTTTGGTCTGACAGGATCGATCGGGATGGGCAAATCGACAGCCGGCGAAATGTTTGCCGAACGCGGCATACCCGTCATCAGCGCCGACGAGATCGTGCACGCGCTTTATGCCGGCAGGGCCGCGCCGCTGATCGAAGCGGCTTTTCCGGGCACCGTGACGGATGGTGTTGTCGATCGCACGCGCTTGTCTGAGGCTGTCCTCGGCAACGAGGAGGCGTTCCGCAGGCTGGAATCCATCGTCCATCCGCTGGTCGCGGAAGAACGAAAACGCTTTGTCGCAGGCCAGCGGGAGGCCGGAAAACCTGCCGTGGTTCTGGATATCCCGCTTCTGTTCGAGGGCGGCGGCGAAAAAACCGTCGACAAGGTGGTGGTCGTTTCCTGCACGCCGGAACTGCAGAAAGAGCGTGTAATGCGGCGGCCGGGCATGACCGAAGAGAAATTCGAGGCCATACTGGCGCGTCAGGTGCCTGATTCGGAAAAAAGGGCGCGCGCCGATTTCGTCATAGACACGTCTGGAACGTTCGACGAAACCAGACGGCAAATCGATGCGCTGATCGACGGGCTGATCGGAGGGGAAACAAACGATGCGTGAGATCGTGTTCGACACCGAAACGACCGGGCTGGACAACCAGACGGATCGCGTCATCGAGATCGGCGGCGTTGAGCTTGCCAACAAGTTTCCGACCGGCCGCTCCTTCCATGTCTATATCAACGCCCAGGGCCAGAAGGTCCATCCCGAGGCGCTGGCCGTCCACGGCATCACCGATGAGTTCCTGCAGGACAAACCGGTCTTTGCCGAAATCATCGAGGAGATGAGCACACTCTTCGACGGCGCCAAGCTGGTCGCGCACAATGCCAGTTTCGATATCGGTTTCATCAATGCCGAATATGCGCGTCTCGGACTGCCGCCCGTCGACCCCGGCCGGGTTGTCGACACGCTGGCGCTGGCGCGGCGTCGCCACCCGATGGGCCCCAATTCACTGGACGCGCTGTGCAAGCGCTACGGTATCGACAATTCACACCGCACCAAGCACGGCGCGCTGCTCGACGCCGAATTGCTGGCGGAAGTCTATATCGAAATGAATGGCGGCCGGCAGGCCGCGCTGGGCCTGACGGAAAGCGATGCAGGCGCATCGGTCCAGAGCCGCAGCAGCGTCACCGCCAGTACCGGGCCGAGACCTTCGCCGCTGGCAGTGCGCCTGAGCGCAGAGGAACGGGCCGCGCATCTCAAACTGAAAGAGGGCCTCGGTGACAAGGCCCTCTGGAACAAATACGCTGAATAGCCGCAACCACTAGTTGGTGACAGGCGGCGCTTCTACCTTGGCCTTTGCCTGTTCTTCGGCCATACGCTGGGCGAACATCTGGGCAAAATCGATCGGATCGATCATCAGCGGCGGGAAACCGCCATTGCGGGTCGCGTCGGCAACGATCTGCCGCGCGAAGGGGAACAGCAGCCGCGGGCACTCGATGAACAGCAGCGGCAGCATGTGTTCCTGCGGGAAGCCCTGGACGCGAAAGACACCGCCATAGATCAGCTCGACATTGAACACGACCTTCTCGCCGTCCTTGGCTTCGGCATTGAGCGTCAGAACGACATCATAGTCGGTTTGCGAAATCGGATTCGCGTTGACATTGACATTGATGTTGATGGCCGGGCCCTTTTCGCGCTGTGTGAGCGATTGCGGCGCGTTCGGATTCTCGAAGGAAAGATCCTTGATATATTGCGCCAGCACATTCAGCTGCGGCGCCGTGCCGTTGCCGGCTTCCGCCCCTTCGGGAGACGCGCCTGCGGGTGCTTTCGGATCGGGCTGTTTGGCCATAAAACTGTCCTTGATTGCTGCGGTGTCGGCCGACCGGCCTTGTTTCGGGCCACTGGCTAGCATTTCGATCCTGCGCTTACAACCAAAATCCGATGTGTTTCCGGCTTGCGGACCGTGTCCGATTAAAGCCGGTCAGGACCCGCGCGAAAACTCAATCCTTGTTCCACGGCGAATCGGGATCGGGATCGCGCGTGAAGTCCTTGTCGTCGAGATCGATGGTCGGCGTTTGGCTGTTCTGCGTCTTGTCGCGGAAGTGTTCACTTTCAAAACCAGTGCCGGAAACAATGGTGATGCGCTTCCTGATCAGCGCCCAGCCCGCGTCCCGGATAGCCGGAATGAAAAGCAGGAAGCCGATCGTGTCGGTAATGAAGCCGGGGGTCAAAAGCAGCACGCCGGCGATCAGGATCATCACGCCATGCACCAGTTCCCGCCCCGGGACCCTGCCTGCTTCCGTCTCCTGCCTGATGCGGTTGATGAGCCCGAATCCCTGGATACGAAGCAGGATCGAACCGACAACGGCCGTGGCGAAGACCATGGCCAGGGTCCAGAAGACACCGATTTCACGGCCGATGACGATGAAGGCTCCGATCTCCGCCAGCGGAACGATGAGAAGCAGCAACGGGACGAGGGTAAAGGGCATGAAGATGATTGTCCTTGTTGGCGGCGATCCGGAGTCCGAGCATCGCACGGATCGGTCCTGATTTCGACCGTTCGAAATCCTTGTTCTGCGCCCTATATGGTGACGCGTTAAGCCTGTTTGACGAAAATCGATCGCCGGCGTGCCAGAAGCCTTAGAATTCCCTGCGTCGTCCGGTTGCATTGACCTGGAAACAGGATTTGAATGATAGAGGGCAACAGACTATATGGAAGGTGTTGGGGCGGGTGCTCCAGCGCGAGATCTCGTACCGGTACCAGGCAATATGGGCTCCTTTGATTTTGTAACAGTCTTTTTCTTCGTGGCTGCGGTCATCATTTTCCTGCAGCTGCGCAATGTGCTGGGCCGCCGCACCGGTAACGAAAGGCCGCCTTTCGATCCCTACAGCGCGCGCGATGGCGACGTGCCGGCGGGCGATGGCGATGACGGCAAGGTGATCACCCTGCCGAGACGCGAGGGCGACAAGGGCTCCGACGACCGTTTCGCCGCGGCCGATGCCTACAGCGATCCCGGCTCGGATCTGAACAAGGCGTTGCGCACTGTCATCCAGGCCGACCCGAGCTTCGATCCCCAGGAATTCGTCGCCGGCGCCAAGATGGCCTACGAGATGATCGTCAATGGCTATGCGGACGGCGACAAGAAGACCTTGCGCTCGCTGTTGTCGAAGGAGGTCTATGACGGCTTCGTCTCGGCCATCAAGGAACGCGATGCAAGATCGGAGACCATCAAGTCGTCCTTTGTGGGCATCGGCAAGGCCGACATCGTCCAGGCGGAGATGAAGGGCACCGAGGCCAACATCACGATGCGCATCTCCAGCCAGCTGATTACCGCTACCTATGACAAGGACGGCAATGTCATTGACGGCGATCCCGACAGCGTCGGCGAGGTCAATGATGTGTGGACCTTTGCCCGCGACACCCGCTCGCGCGATCCGAACTGGAAGCTGATTGCGACCGAATCGGAAGACTGAACGGAATTTTGCATGATCGCCAGCCTCACCCCGGTGTCGTTCAAGGACCTGCCGGGTTGGGATTGTGACGATCCGACACAAATTCTGACCGGCCTGATCGATTGCGCGGACCATGCCCGCAACGTCAAACCCTACAAGACCGGAACGCTCGGCCTGCAGTGGCGCGATTTCATGCCGGCCATTGCCGCACTGGAAGAAAGTCCACCGCGCACGCAGGACGAAGCGCGCCGGTTCTTCGAGGCGCATTTCGTGCCGCTGCGCATCCAGCCGGCCGGCGGCAAGGACGGCTTTGTCACCGCCTATTACGAACCTGAGATCGATGCCTCGCCGGTGCGCACCGACCGGCACATCTATCCCTTTTATGCCCGGCCCGACGATCTCGTCGATGTCGACGACGCCAACCGGCCGCCTGAACTGGACGTGGATTTCGCTTTCGGACAGCTCCGGAACGGCACAATCGGCGAATATCCGGATCGTCGGCAGATCGACAGCGGATATCTTGAGGGGCGCGGCCTCGAGATCGCCTGGGTCGAAAACCGCGTCGATGTCTTTTTTGTCCATATCCAGGGCTCCGCGCGGCTGCGCTATCCGGATGGCAGCGTCGAGCGCATTACCTATGCGGCCAAGACAGGACATCCCTTCACGGCGATCGGCCGGGTCCTTATCGCGTTGGGCGAGCAGGATCCGGCAACGGTTTCCATGCAGAGCCTGCGCCAATGGCTTGCCGGGCATCCAGACAGGATCGATGAAATCCTGTGGCGGAACCGCTCCTACATTTTCTTCAGAAGGGCGACCGTCGATGATCCGGAGAGGGGTCCGGTCGCCGCCGCGAAAGTACCGCTGATCGCCAGGCGGTCGCTGGCCGTCGACCGGTTCCTGCATACTTACGGCACCCCAATCTATGTCCATGCCCAAAGCCTCGTCCATCTGGACGGCGGCGCGTTCCGACGCCTGATGATCGCGCAGGACACGGGTTCGGCGATCCTCGGCCCGGCGCGCGGTGATATTTTCGTCGGCAGCGGAACCGCGGCTGGCGAGAAGGCGGGAACGGTGAAACATCCGGCCGTCTTTTATATCCTGGCTCCGAGGCAGGCTGCAGCGGGACTGACGGCATGAGCGGCAGGAAAAAAAGTCTTTCGAAGGAAGATCGTATTTTGTGGGGACAGGTGGCCCGGACCGTCGATGCCTATCCCGGCCGCCTTGAATCGCTGCTCGATGAGGAGTTGGAAAAAGGCACCCAGGAGACAAAAAACCCAAACCGAACGACTGTCCGGTCTCGTGTTGACAGTGAGCCGCCAAAACAAAAAACGGTAAGGACGAACATGAGCGCTCAAGCGATCAATCCGATAGACCGATCGGTCTATCGCAAGATTGCCCGAGGCCGTTTGCCGCTCGAGGCGCGCATCGATCTTCATGGCATGACGCAGGACGAGGCACACGATCTCCTGCTTGGATTTTTGCGAAGCGCCCATGCGCGGGGCTTGCGCCATGTCCTTGTAATTACAGGCAAAGGTACATCGCGCGGCGGCGAGGGCGTGCTGCGGCGCGCGGTACCGAAATGGCTCGGATTTGCAGCCTTCAGGGAGCTTGCCTCCGGTGTCGAGCCGGCGGCACGCGGCCATGGCGGCGACGGCGCGCTCTACGTCAGATTGAAACGGAAGGTGGTTGAACGATGACGCCCTTCGGCGAGGAAATCCGCAGACTGCGCTCCGAACGCGGTATCACCCAGAAGCAGATGGCGCAATCGATCGGTGTGTCGCCTGCCTATCTGTCAGCGCTCGAACATGGCCATCGCGGCCAGCCCAGCTGGGAACTCCTGCAGCGCATCATCGGCTATTTCAACATTATCTGGGAC
Source organism: Allohoeflea poritis (assembly GCF_027889715.1). GTDB lineage: Bacteria > Pseudomonadota > Alphaproteobacteria > Rhizobiales > Rhizobiaceae > Hoeflea_A > Hoeflea_A poritis. Next base: position 183,163 of record NZ_JAPJZH010000004.1, on the reverse strand, counting down.
GACGCCGAGGAACTGCAGCGACTGGCCGCGCTTTCCCACCCGCGCGTCACCATCGACACTGCCGGTTTGTCGCCCGAGGCGACGGCGCTGGCGAACGGTCTCGCCCGGTCGATCGGCAAACTCAGAAAAAAGGATATCGCGCGGCTTCAGTCGATTCTTGATGACATGCTTTAGAAAAGCTCTTTGAGTTCCTCGAGCTTGTCGTTGACCAGCCAGCCGTAATAATTCTCCTGCGGAAGTTTCGGCCGCTGTCCCCTGGCCTTGCGCTTGCGGTTGGTGCGCGCCAGTGTCTCGGCACGAACGTCAGGACTTCCGACATTGTAGAGCGTGGCAGTAATACCCGGGTTTCCGGATATGTCGAAACCGGCGACGTCGCCATAGACATCGATCGAATATTTCAGTGCCGCTGCGACATAGGCCAGCGTGATATCCGGGTTCATGATCGCCTTGTAGACGTCGTCACCACGCTGATGCGACAATTTCTTGTATCCGGAGACCTTGTTGACGAGATCCGTCAGTTTGAGCGCGGTCAGCGGATTGAGCTGTCCGAGCCCGAAGGTCTGCCCGGCGTAGAAGGGCTGGAAGAACACGGCGCTGAACCGGTCATTGGGAAACCGCTTGCCGTCGACGGTCCGGTTGCGGAACGTGTCGTTCCAGACGGCTTCGCGGCAGGACCATAATTCGAAGGAGCCGGTCAGGTCCGCGCAGCCCGAAAACTCCTCGCGCTGGATAAATTCATCGACATTTTCGCCATCGTAGCGAAAGTCGATGCCGCCGGCGGCATAGGAGACGGCCTTGACATAGTAGGCCTGAAGACGGTCATAGGCATCGACATTGTAAGTGTGCTCGCCGACCAGCGCGCCGACGATATGCAGCGGATCGATCTCGTAGGTCTGCGCGACACTGGCAATTTTGCCGCGCAGTTTCTCGTCCCGCCGCAGAAGGTCGCGGATCTTCTCGTATTTGCGGTCGAATGTGGACTTGGTCTGCTTGGTTCGCTTGACGGATGCGCCCGGTATCTTCGGCTGCACCTTGTTGCGATTGCCTTCCGGAACCGTTATCAGCCTGGCGCTGGCCGGCGACACCGCGATAAGCGTGAAGCAAAGCAGAAGACTGACGGCATGTGTCAGATGGCGACGCACCATCCAGGCGGCTCCCCGGGCACTTTTTGATTGCCCGAACTCTAGAAAAATTACCCGAAAAGTCGAGTAATTCTTGCCGCGGCGGCAGACTTATCGGATCAATTGCCGGCTTTCCTCTGTCACCGATGCGTAAAAGTCACAGGATATACCGTGACAAGTCCGCATCCTTCGCCAGATCGCCGACATGCTTGCGCACATATTCCGCGTCGATCACGAATTCCGTGCCTGACTTGTCCGGCGCTTCGTAGGAGATATCGTCGAGCACCCGTTCCATGACGGTCTGCAGCCGCCGCGCACCGATATTCTCGACGCTGCTGTTGAGTTCGACAGCCACATCCGCCAGTGCATCGATGGCGTCCTCCGTATAGGTCAGCGTGACCTCCTCGGTTGCCATCAGCGCCACATACTGCTTGATGAGGCTGGCTTCGGTCTCGGTCAGAATCCGCCGGAAATCCTCCTTCGTCAGCGCCCTGAGCTCGACGCGGATGGGCAGCCGGCCCTGAAGTTCGGGCAACAGGTCGGATGGTTTCGAGACGTGGAAGGCGCCCGAAGCGATAAACAATATGTGGTCGGTCTTCACCGGTCCGTATTTGGTCGCCACCGTCGTGCCTTCGACCAGCGGCAGCAGGTCGCGCTGCACGCCCTCGCGGGAGACGCCCGCGCCCATGCCGCCGTCGCGCGCCGCGATCTTGTCGATCTCGTCGAGGAAGACGATGCCGTCATTCTGCGCGATCCGCATGGCTTCCTGCGTGATCTGGTCCTGATCGAGCAGCTTCTCCGATTCGTCGTTGATCAGCTGCGCGTAGGAATCCTTCACCGTCGTGCGGATCTTCTTCTGCGGCTGGCCCATGGCCTTGCCGAGCATGTCCGACAGGTTGAGCACGCCGATATTGGCGCCCGGCATGCCTGGGATCTCGAAATTGGGCATGCCGGAACCCGTATCCGCCACCTCGATCTCGATTTCCTTGTCGTCGAGCAGGCCGTCACGCAGCTTGGTGCGGAAGGATTCGCGCGTCGATGGCGATGCGGTGGAGCCGACCAGCGCGTCGAGCACCCGCTCTTCCGCATTCAGATGCGCCTTGGCCTTGACCTCTTCGCGCTTCTTGTCCTTGACCAGCGCGATGCCCACTTCGACCAGATCGCGCACGATCTGCTCCACGTCGCGGCCGACATAGCCGACCTCGGTGAATTTGGTCGCCTCGACCTTGATGAAGGGCGCGCCCGCGAGTTTGGCGAGCCGTCGCGAGATCTCGGTCTTGCCGACACCGGTCGGTCCGATCATCAGGATGTTCTTCGGCATCACCTCGTCGCGCAGATCGTCCTCGAGCTGCTGTCGGCGCCAGCGATTGCGAAGGGCGATTGCGACGGCGCGCTTCGCATCCTTCTGGCCGATGATGTAGCGGTCGAGTTCGGAAACGATCTCGCGCGGTGAATAATTGGTCATGGATCAGAACCTGTGTTGAAAGGGAGCGCGGTGCGCTCCTTTGTCGGAATATCGGGTCGCGGCCTCGTCTCAAGCCTTACGAGGCGCCGGTTTCCAGCGTTTCGACGACGATATTGTCATTGGTGTAGACGCAGATATCGCCGGCGATTTCCATTGCGCGGCGGGCGATCTCCTCGGCGCTCTTGTCGCTGTCCATCAGGGCGCGCGCCGCTGCATAGGCGTAGTTTCCGCCCGAACCGATGGCGATGGCGCCATGCTCCGGCTCCAGCACGTCACCGGTGCCGGTCAGGGCAAGGGTCGTCGTCGCATCGGCGACAAGCATCATTGCTTCCAGCCGCCGCAGATAGCGGTCGGTGCGCCAGTCCTTGGCAAGCTCGACGCAGGCGCGCATAAGCTGGCCCGGATACTGTTCGAGCTTGGCTTCGAGCCGCTCCATGAGCGTGAAGGCGTCGGCGGTCGCGCCGGCAAAGCCGGCAATGACCTCGCCGCCGCCCGATTTTGCCGAGCTGATGCGCCGCACCTTGCGCGCATTGCCCTTCATGATCGTCTGTCCGAGACTGACCTGGCCGTCACCGGCCATCACCACCTGGTCGCCCTTGCGCACGGTGATAATGGTGGTGGCATGCATGGTGCCCTGGGGATCATGTTCACTCATCGGTACTTCCTTTGACGCAAAACGGCCGAACAGGCCTGTCAGGCTTCCCTATGTAAGACGCCTGCGCCGCATTGCAAATCCCCAATCGGTCCGGCACGCTTTTCTGGATATTTTCCCGCCGCCCTGTTATGCAGCCCCCATCGTGGTTCATGGAGTATGCCGAATGGGTGAGTCCCGGCAAAACCGCGTGGCCGAAGTGGCCCGCAAGACGAATGAAACGGATATTTCGGTGAAGATCGATATCGACGGCACGGGCGCGTCGAAGATCGATACGGGCATCGGCTTCTTCGACCATATGCTGGACCAGCTTTCCCGCCATTCGCTGATCGACATGGAAATTTCGGCAAAGGGCGATCTGCACATTGACGACCACCACACGGTCGAGGATACCGGCATTGCGATCGGCCTGGCGATCGCTAAGGCGCTGGGCGAGCGCCGCGGCATTGTGCGCTACGCATCGCTCGATCTCGCCATGGACGAGACGCTGACGACGGCCGCCATCGATGTGTCGGGCCGGCCGTTCCTTGTCTGGGACGCGGAGTTCTCGTCGTCAAAGATCGGTACGTTCGACACCGAACTGTGCCGCGAGTTCTTCCAGGCGCTGGCGCAGAATGCCGGCATCACCCTGCATGTCACAAACCTTTACGGTGCCAATAATCACCATATTGCCGAGACATGCTTCAAGGCGGTCGCAAGGGTCCTGCGAACGGCGACGGAAATCGATCCGCGCCAGGCGGACCGCATACCGTCGACAAAGGGAACCCTGGCCTGAGGCGCGAATCGCGATGGCAAGTTATGTTGTATTGACGCCCCCGGATGGCTGCGAAAAGGATGAGCGGGCGGCTCTGATCCGCGACGGTTTCTCCTTGCTCGCACTGATCGTCCCCGTCATCTGGCTTTTGTGGAACCGGTTGTGGTTTGCCGCCATCATGCTGCTGCTCTTGTCGGTGGCGATCGCGGTGGCCATCAGCCAGCTTCCCGCCTGGTCAACCGTCTTCACGGTGTCGTCGGTCATGATATCGCTGTTCGTCGCGCTCGAGGGCAACAATTGGCGCATTGCGAAGAAGGAACGGCAGGGTTGGGATTTGCGCGCCGTCATCGATGCGCCGGACCATGCCACCGCCGAGGAAATTTTCTTCTCCGCTGCCGCACAGACAAACCAGCAAAAGCCACGTCCTGCGCCCGCATTCGGCAAAGAAGCGGCCACCGGCCCCGCGCCGGTGGGTTCGGGACCTGCTCTCGGCTTGCTGGACTACGAAAACAGAGGCTGATCTTTAGATGAAAGTCGCCATCATCGACTATGGATCAGGCAATCTGCGCTCGGCCACCAAGGCCTTTGAGCGCGCCGCACGCGAAAGCGGCGTCGATGCCGATATCCTGCTGACGAGCGAGCCGCAAACCGTCGCCAAGGCGGACCGGATCGTTCTTCCGGGTGTCGGCGCCTTTGCCGACTGCCGCAGCGGTCTCGCCGCCGTTGATGGCATGGAGGAAGCGCTGTTTGAGGCCGTCGAGCATAAGGCACGTCCGTTTCTCGGCATCTGTGTCGGCATGCAGCTCATGGCGACGCGCGGGCTGGAAAAGGTCGAAACCCCGGGCTTCGATTGGGTGTCCGGCGACGTGCGCCTGATGCAGCCCGCCGATCCGGACCTCAAGATTCCGCAGATCGGCTGGAACACGCTGGACTTGCAGCGTCCGCACCCGCTGTTCGAAGGCATCGCGACCGGACCCGCGGGCCTGCACGCCTATTTCGTGCATTCCTATTATCTGGATGCCGAAGACGCGTCGGATGTAGTCGCGGTCACCGACTACGGCGGAGCGGTCACAGCCGCCGTGGCGCATGAGAACCGTGCGGGCACCCAGTTTCACCCCGAGAAAAGCCAGAAGCTCGGACTCGCGCTGATCGCCAATTTTCTGAAGTGGACGCCATGATCCTGTTTCCGGCCATTGATCTGAAAGACGGCGAATGCGTGCGCCTCAAGCTCGGCGAAATGGATTCCGCGACGGTCTATAACACCGATCCGGCGGCGCAGGCGGCTGCTTTTGAGGAACAGGGCTTCTCCTGGCTCCACGTGGTCGATCTCAACGGCGCCTTTGCCGGGCAGAGCGTCAACGGCGAAGCCGTCGAAGCGATCCTGAAGACCACCGGCAATCCGGTGCAGCTCGGTGGCGGCATCCGCTCGCTGGATCACATCGAGGACTGGCTGGACAAGGGACTTGCCCGCGTCATTCTCGGCACGGTCGCCGTGCGCGACCCGGATCTGGTGAAGGAGGCCTGCCGGCGTTTTCCCGATCGGATCGCCGTCGGCATCGATGCGCGCGGCGGCAAGGTGGCTGTCGAGGGCTGGGCCGAGGCCTCGGAGCTTGAGGCCGTGGAGCTCGCCCGACGTTTCGAGGGCGCCGGTGTCGCGGCGATCATCTATACCGATATCGACCGGGACGGCGTCCTGACCGGCATCAACTGGGAATCGACCCTGGTGCTGGCCGATGCAGTACAGATTCCGGTCATTGCGTCCGGCGGCCTTGCATCCATGGCCGACATCGTGCGCATGACCATGCCCGACGCCGCGCGCCTGGAAGGCGCGATATCGGGCCGCGCGCTGTATGATGGCCGCATCGATTCCGGGGAAGCGCTGGCATTGCTGGCCGAGGCGCGGGAAAACGGAAAATGACGCTCAAGGCACGCATTATCCCCTGTCTGGACGTGAAAGACGGCCGCGTCGTCAAGGGCGTCAACTTTGTCGATCTGATCGATGCCGGCGATCCGGTCGAGGCGGCGCGGGTCTATGACGCCGCCGGCGCCGATGAGCTGTGCTTTCTGGACATCACCGCCTCGTCCGACAACCGCGATACGATCTTCGACGTCGTCGCCCGCACCGCCGAACAGTGTTTCATGCCGCTGACGGTCGGCGGTGGCGTGCGCACCATCGCTGATATCCGAAAGCTGCTGCTGGCCGGCGCCGACAAGGTGTCGATCAATACGACCGCAGTCAAAAATCCCGATTTCGTCGCCGAGGCCGCCGACAAGTTCGGCAACCAGTGCATCGTCGTTTCGATCGACGCCAAGACGGTCTCGCAGCCGCACGAGGAAGGCCGCTGGGAGATCTTCACCCATGGCGGTCGCGTGCCGACCGGTATCGATGCCGTCGAATTCGCCCGCAAGGTCGTTGACCTGGGCGCCGGCGAGATCATGCTTACCTCCATGGACCGCGACGGCACCAAGCTTGGCTACAACATACCCCTGACCCGCGCTGTCGCGGACGCTGTGACCGTGCCGGTCATCGCTTCCGGCGGCGTCGGCACGCTCGACCATCTGGTCGAGGGCGTTCGCGACGGCCACGCCACGGCCGTCCTTGCGGCCTCGATTTTTCACTTCGGCACCTATACGATTGAAGAAGCCAAGAAACATATGGCCGATGCCGGTGTTGCCATGCGGCTCGATTGAGCCATTTGAACCTATGACGGTGCGGAGCTTTATATGAGCGCCTTTACGCTAGCCGATCTGGAAACCATCATTGCCGCCCGGGCGGGTGCGCCCGTGGAGGAGTCCTGGACGGCAAAGCTTGTCGCTAAGGGACAGGAAAAGGCGGCCCAGAAGCTCGGCGAGGAGGCGGTTGAAGCAGCGATCGCCGCCGTTACCGCAGACCGGGCCGGTCTGACGGCCGAGGCAGCCGATGTCCTCTATCATCTGCTTGTTGTTCTCAAGATCGCCGATATTCCACTCGACGATGTCATGGCCGAGCTTGAAAACCGCACAGCCCGGTCCGGGCTTGAGGAGAAAGCGAGCCGTGCTGGATCATGAATGACGACGTTGCTGACTGGCCGCAGGAGGAGCTCAATCATTTTGAGCCCGGCGACTATTCACCCTACCGGTTCTTTTCCGCCGAGCGCTGGGCGGAGTTCCGCGACGACACGCCTCTGACCCTCAACAAGGACGAGGTCGAGCGGCTGCGCTCGTTGAACGACCCTGTCGATCTGGACGAGGTGCGCCGCATCTATCTGTCCCTGTCGCGTCTGCTTTATGCGCATGTCGAGGCTTCCAAGCTGCTGTTCGACCAGCGACGCAGCTTCCTGTCGCTGCCGAATGTCACCAAGACGCCCTTTATCATCGGCATTGCCGGCTCCGTTGCCGTCGGCAAATCGACGACGGCCCGTATCCTGAAAGAACTCCTGACCCGCTGGTCCGGCAGCCCGAAGGTCGATCTTGTGACGACGGACGGCTTCCTCTTGCCCAACGAGGTGTTGCGGCGCGAGAATCTGATGGACCGCAAGGGCTTCCCGGAAAGCTATGATGTCAGCTCGGTCCTGAAATTCCTGTCCGACATCAAGGCGGGGCGCCCGAACGTCAAGGCGCCCTGCTATTCGCACCTGACCTACGATGTCATGCCCGGCGAATTCGTCGTCATCGACCGACCCGACATCCTGATTTTCGAAGGCATCAACGTTTTGCAGGTACGGGACCTGCCGGAGGATGGCAAGATCATCCCCTTCGTATCGGATTTCTTCGACTTTTCGATCTATATCGACGCCCAGGAGGAACGCATCCACAACTGGTATGTGGAGCGCTTCATGCGGCTGCGCGAGACGGCGTTCAAGAACCCGCAATCCTTCTTCCACCGCTACTCCACGATTTCCGAGGATGCGGCACTGGCCATCGCAAACGGCCTTTGGGAAAACATCAACCTGCGGAACCTGCGCGAGAACATCCTGCCCACCCGCCCCCGCGCCGATCTCATCCTGCACAAGGGCGACGATCACCTGATCGAGCAGGTGGCGCTGCGCAAGCTTTAGGCTGTGGTTAAATGGTCACCACAGCCTTGAGAATTGGCACTTCCTTAACAGTGCTTTGCTAGGCTCCCGGTGTTGAATTGGAGCCTGACATGCTGACCTTTCCCGGAAGGCGCTGGTTCGTCGGACTGGCGCTGTTGGCTGCCTTTGATTTTGCATATATCTATCTGGCTGGTCACCGAGTGGACCTGCGCTCGTTGCTGGGAACCGCAGGCTCGGGAATCGGATTGCTGTGCGTCGTTGCGGCCAACTACTGGCTGCTGAATGCCAAAAGAGGCGGCGTTTTACTTGTCACGACGCCATCTTCACGGCGGCTGATCGAAAAGCTGCAGACCTTTTTTGAGGGTTACGCATTCATCCTGTTGGGCTGGGTGGCACTGCGCCTGTTCAACCATATCACGATGATGACGGACATCCCCTATGCCGATGCGATGCTTCTGGCCTGGGACCGTGCCTTCTTCCTGGACTGGAATGCCTATTTCTCCTTCGTTGCCGATCGTCCGGCGCTGATCCGTATTCTCGATTTGGCCTATGTCAGCCTGACGCCCACAAGTGTCGCCGGTTTCATTGGCCTTTTCTTGCTCGGGCGGATCGAGGCCGCGCGGTTTTTCGTCGTCACCTTCACAACGACTGCGATTGTGTGCACGGTCATTGGCATGTTCTTTCCGGCAGTTGCGGCGGTCGGATATGCATTGGAGAGGCCGGAGTTACTGGATCAATTTGCAACGCGTCCCGGCTGGTATTCCATTCCAATCCTTGAAGCGTTGCGTAACGCCGACACCTACACGTTCAATGTATTCGACTTGCCTGGATTGACGACATTTCCGTCGTTTGACACGGCAGCGGGCATCGTATTGGCATATGCCTACCGACGTAGTCTGCTTTACATCCCGGTGCTCTGCTACACGGTGGTGATGATTGCATCGACACCGGTCTGGGGCGGTCACTATTTTGTCGACCTGTTCGCCGGCGCAGCCATTGCCGTGGTCGTTTGCCGTGCGTTCGAACGGACCGATCGTTACCGGACGCTTTTCGCACCGCCGGCGGCCGGCCAACCGCACCTTGGTCCGGTGGCGGCGACAAAGGACATGATGCGGCACGCAACCGGCGAGTAAGCCCCGGCGCTCAGGCCAGGGACATGTCTATGTCCTGAACCCGGGCAGGTTTTACAGATTGATAAAGTCCGGCGCGGCCGATACCGGAGGTGTGCTCCTGCCTCAGGATGCCGGGTGCGCAATCGCGGTTTCCCGATCCTGCGGAACCGGCCTGGCGATGGGCAGGTTGCGCACCGCGTAATACAGGGCCAGCGTAACCGGGATCGCGACATAGCCGTCGATGGCGTAGTGCCAGGCTAGATAGACCGAACTGAAAACGATGAACGCCGTATAGGCGAAGAACGCCCATCCCAGCTTGCGGTTGAATTCATAGACAAAGAGCGCGTTCATCATCGTCAGCGCGACGTGAACGCTCGGGAAAGCGGAGATGCCCGATCCAAGCCCCGTAACGTTGTTTTCGCGAAGCAGCCACAGATAGTTCTGATATTTCACAGCCGCATTGAAGTGCCCCTCGTTGCGGGCGAGCAGCTCCAGTTGATCGCCGAAACGCGCGAAATCGCCGGTCACATGGCCGTAATAGACCGGGCCGGCGGAAATAAAGGCTCCTGCGAGGAGATTGCCGACGACGAACCACACCAGCATGAATGTAATGATGTAGCGGACGCGGAAACCGGACGTATTCGGCGAAACGGCCACCCAGTAAAGGATGCCGAAGCAGAGCACGAACCACACGACCATGTAGTTGACTTCCACAAGACAGAGAAATGCCTGGCTATCTGTTAGCCGGAAAAGCAATTGCCACGGATCGGTGTCGAAATGGATCAGCTTGTCGATATTCGCCTGGACCTCGTCGTAGAGGAAGCCGTTGACCGAAAGCGCGTTCTTGATGGCCGTGAAGGTTGCCTGAAACGGCATGAGGGCGAGCATCAGCACCGTACCGGCCAAGAAATGCGCCATGCGTCTGGAGGAAAACATGTGGCGAAAAGCCAGCTTCCGCCGCTCATCCAGCCGCAGGATGATGCGTATCGCTCCCGCGCCGAACAGAGCGACCGGAAAGATCAGCAGATAGTTCTTCAGCCAGAGCCAGCCATAGACCCGATAGGGATCGAGGGAAAATCCTACAGTTGCCCACACATAGACGGATCCCGTCAGCGCATAGAGCGCAATAAGGATGAAGAGTATGCGGTTGCTCTTGGTGACGGCAACGGTCTCGTGGACCAAAGCGCTCATGTAGGCACGGTTCGGCACCATCGATCGCTCCCTTGGTTGCACGCAGCATTAGCGGAAAATGATTAAGAAACCTGCCACGTCAGGTCGTCCACCGGCCGATGGATCCGGTAGGAACCCGCCCGAAATCGGTCGACGGATCACAAAAACGGCTATGTAGCATCCGCCTTGCGTTTGAAAACGACATAACGCTGGTTCTCCACCAGCGGTTCGTAGCGCAACATCACGGATTGAAACGCGTCTTCGGCAAGCAGGTGTTTTGCCCAAAGCGTGTTTTGCGAAACGATCACGATATCCGGATCATGGTCCGTGAACTCCGCGATCTTGGCATCGATATATGTGGCGAGGAACGTCTCGAGCCAGAGTCTGTCGCCGTCGCTGAGGGAGGACTTTTCCCTGATCAACCGGATAAGGGCGTGCGCGCTGGCCCAGTCGCTGCAATAGGCTGAATGAAACGTTCCGTTGACCAATCGCGTGAGCGGAAATGCCAGGCCGATATCGGCGCCGACCACGGCGATGGCCGGCTTTTCGTGATGATCGCGGATTGCTTCAACGATAGCCGGCTCAGGACCCTTTCGGACATGGTTCGTAAGACCGAAGTAAAGCGATGCGATGCACCCCATGAAAACGGCCATCCAGCATATGATGCTGGCCCGCCTAGCTGTGCGCAAAGCAGCATCCAGCGCCACCACCGATGCGATCATGCCGGTGGCGATGGATGGGTACAGGTGGTAATCCCAGCCCTTTCCCAGCCCGTACATTCCGGCAAAGAACCCGATCGACGCCAGAACGGTAATATCGGACAACGGCGCTTTTGCGCTTTGCATGCGCAACAGGCTCCAGACCGCCAGCAGGAGGATGAATTTGACGAAGATCGGCGTCCACCGGCCCGATGCGTTGCTGATCGGCAGATAGAGCTGTTTGAGCATCGGATACATGCTCTCAAGAAATACCGGATACAACACAAGCACACTTGCCATATAAGCCGCCGCGATTGCTCCGATAACCCAGTATTCCAGCCGGAACACGGACAGAATTGAGCGCCGTGACCAGGCGACATAGATGGCGGGAAACACGATGGCGAGTGCCCAATGCGGTTTGACGAGAATGATCACCGATCCGGCAGCGCCGGCAACAATCGCCAGATAAGCGGGAATTTGGCTTTGCGCATCCTCGCGCATGCGCCAGGCCTGGATCGCCAGAAGCGGCAGAAGCATCATCAGGCCGACATGTTCGCGTTGGGCAAACACACTGCCCGGAAGGACAAAGAATACTGCCGCCAGCGCCGGCCAGAGCCACCAATGGGTCTCGTTTGAGGTAAGGCCCGCGCGCTCCGTGATGCGGTATGTGAGCGCCAGCGAGGCCAGTCCGGCAAGGTAGGTGAAAATGAAAACCGCTGTTTCAGGCCTGATTGAAAGAAACTGCGCCAGCTGGAATGCGGGTTGGTAGAGCCACATGGTAAATGGCGGATTTGTTTCCACGATGTCGTGATAAAGGCGCTCTCCGGCGGCCATCCTCTCGAGGATCGTGATGATCCAGGACACATCGGTATTCGTGCCGATCCTGGCATTCAACAGAACGGAAAGTGCGACAACGGCCGCGCATCCGACAATGGCCGGCCAGTTCGTCACCGCCAGGGGCCGGCCCTGTCTCTCGAACGTCTGGGCATTCGACATGTGCAGCCTCCGCCTTGTCAGTTGCCTCGGTCGCCGAAGACCCACCGGTCGAGCGCGACAAAATTGATCAGCGGAATGACCACGCACACACACGCAACCGAAACGAACATCGGCAGCCCGAGAAATCCGCCGATGAAGGCAGGCAGGGCGAAGGAAAGTGCGGCACCGGTTGCGGTCAGCAGAGCAAATCGCGGAATTTCAAGCCTGTAGGCGCCGTTTGAAGCAAAGGTAAAAACCCTGTGCGCGCTGTATGAAAACAGGGCTGCGATGGCGTAGGCGGCAATCGAAACCGTAGCCTGTCCGAGGGATGCACCCAGTTGCATCTCGAAGACTGTCGCCAGCACCGCGTAAAGAAGCGTTGCCGACAGGCCGACAAGGGCGAATTTCGATACCAGGTGAAACGCTTTGCTGCCACGCATGATATCAGCCGCTACACGATGGCGCTGGTGGCGTATTGTGCGCCGAACGGCAAGCGCGAAAGCGCTCTTTCCACGGACCGCGCGGGCCGTGCCTTGGTCGGCAGAAGCAGAAAATATTCGCTTCGCACATTGCGCAAACCGCTGTCCTGAAGAAGTCTGGCCGTCTTTCTGTGACTGAGGAGAACCGCATCTTCATCAAACGGGCAGCGCAGGACGGCGAGCCGCGTCAGCGGATTGAGAGGATTGTGCTCGATGATCGTGACGCAGCCGCCCGGCCGGACGATCCTTTTCATTTCACGGATGAAGCCGCACCAGTCCTGCGGAATGACGTGATGCATGACACAGACCGCGAAAGCCAGGTCGAATGTATTGTCGGAATAGGGCAGTGATGGCGCGATATAGCTTTGATACGCAACATCCGGATTGTCCATGCGGGCCCGTTCGATGGATTCGCTGGAAATATCGCATCCTTCCAGGCGCGGAAGAATTTTGCTCAGATAAGGATGCAGGGCACCGATACCGCAACCGACATCCAGGGTGCGCGGGCCGTCCGGATGCCCGACGAGCCGCCGCTCCACGATCAGTCTGGCCAGCAGGTCGGCCTTTGCCTCCAGGAAAAAATCGTGCTTGAGGCCGGAAAAACTGACCGAATCCTCGACAACGTTGTCATAGCTGGACCGATAGCTGTCAAAAAGTGTCGCCATCAGGCGATCCTCCGGTCGGTACCGCCCTGACGCCGGTCGAACTCAGCTTCAGCGCCATGCTGAAAGCCGGCGAGGCGATCGATGACGTAAAGCGGGCGTCGTTTGACCTCCGCATGGATACCGCCGACATAAAGTCCGATAATGCCCGTCATGAAGATGTTGATCCCGAAAAGGAACGACACGACGACCATGGTTGAGGTCCAGCCTTCGACCACATTCGCCTTGAAAAGCCAGGCAAACAGCGCGTAGACGCCGAAAAGGCCGGCCATGAGGGAGATCCCGAGGCCCAGCCAGAGAGCGGCGCGCAGCGGCTTTTCCGAAAAGCTGACAATGCCATGGACCGCCAGGCGGAGCATTTTCCACAACGGGTATTTGGTTTCGCCGGCGGCTCTTGCCGGTCGCTCGAACGGCACCTCCGTCTGACGGAAGCCCATCCAGCCGAACATGCCGCGGACGAACCGGTCACGCTCGGGCATGCCCTGGAACGTCGTCAGGGCCTTGCGCCCGACAAGCCGGAAATCACCGACATCGCGCGGTATGTCGACCGATGTCATTCGATCGAGGACCTTATAGAAGAGATTTGCGCTGATCTTCTTGAACACGGTCTCGCCTTCACGCTTGATGCGCTTGGCGTAGACGATCTCAAACCCTTCCTTCCATTTGGCGATCAGATCGAACACGACCTCCGGCGGGTCCTGAAGATCGGCGTCCATGACGATAACGGCATCGCCCGTCGCTGCATCCATACCGGCGGTAATGGCGATCTGATGCCCGAAATTGCGAGACAGTTCGATCAGTTTGAAGCGGCTGTCCTGATTGACCATTTCCCGCAGGAAAATAACGCTGGTATCGCTGCTGCCGTCATCGACGAATATCGCCTCGCAGGGGCCGTCAAGCTGATCGAGCAGCTCGGTGATGCGCTTCGCGAGGATCGGTAAAACGGCTTCCTCGTTGAATATCGGAAGAACAAGCGAATAGATGGGGCGATTATTGACGCCACCTTGAGAGAGGTCTTGGGTCACAGGTACGGCCGTCCGATTCAAAATGACGAGAAGAGGCTATCGATTTCAAGTAAATGGCCAGTTAAGAACCGGGCGCCAGTTGGGCATCTAGAGCGAGTTGTGATTAGATTGACGCATTTGACACCCGTCTCAGGGTCAGATTTATGCGACCGCCGTCTTTCAGCAGGGTCGAACTCGCCGGATAAATCCGGTCGACACCGTGATAGCGCAGCCGCGACGGCCCGCCCAACACAATGACATCGCCGCTGCGCAACCGCATCGATTGCGTCGGCCCGCCGCGTTCCGTTCCGCCGATCCGGAACAGGCAATCATCGCCCAGCGACACCGAAACGACAGGCGCTGCGAACTCCTGTTCGTCCCGGTCCTGGTGCAGGCCCATTTTTGCGCTATCGCCGTAGAAGTTGATCAGGCAGGCCTCCGGCGGCGCATCGAAACCGGCCACATCGTCCCACAGTTGCAGCAGCGCGGGCGGGATTGGCGGCCAGGCGCGCCCGGTCTGTGGATGGGTTGGCTGGTAACGGTAGCCGTTGTCCTTGTCGGTCACCCAGCCGAGTTGCCCGCAATTGCTCATGCGTACATGCATGGGTTTGCCGGTCCGGGGCATGACAGGCACGAAAAGCGGCGCAACGCGCACGACGTCGCGGATGGCATCGACCAGCGCTTCCTGTGCCGGACGGTCGAAATGGTCCGGATAATAGGAGATTCCCTCCGCCAGCGTGCTCATTCCCGTTCCACCGAACCGCGCAGCTTCTTGATGCCCGACCGCGCCGCCTTCGCCTTGAGTCTGCGTTCGACGGCACCCTTGGTCGGCCTGGTCTTCTTGCGTTTCGGCGGTGGTGGCGCGGCGGCCTGCTCGATCAGCGCCTTCAGCCGGTCGCGCGCGTCGGCGCGGTTGCGCTCCTGGGTCCTGAAACGGTCAGCCTCGATGACGATGACGCCGTCCTTGCTCATGCGCCGGCCGGCAAGCGAAACGAGGTTGTGCTTGACACGTTCGGGCAGCGAGGGCGATGAGCGCGCATCGAACCGCAACTGAACGGAGGTCGCGACCTTGTTGACGTTCTGGCCGCCCGGCCCCGATGCGCGAATGAATTGCTCCACCAGCTCCCAGCCGGCCACCGTAATCGTCGCATTGATGTAAAGGGACTCGCTTGCCATGGGTGCGTTGCCGGTCCGTTGAATTCAACGCAATACTACCCTGCCCTATTCACACAAAAAACCCGCGGATTGCTCCGCGGGCTTGTCCTCCTCCAGGAATTTTCCGGATCTATTCGGCCGCTTGCGCCATCCCCGGCGCCGCGCCGCGGACGTCTGTGCCGACGTGATCCTCGAATTTGGCGAAATTGTCGATGAACATGTCGACAAGGCGGCGCGCCTGCGCGTCATAAGCCTGCGGATCCGACCAGGTCGAGCGCGGATCGAGAATGGCGCTGTCGACGCCCTCGACCGAGACCGGCACGGCGATGCCGAAATGCGGATCGGTTCGGAAATCGGCTTTTGCCAGCGATCCGTCCAGCGCCGCCGTCAAGAGGGTGCGGGTCGCCCTGATTGGCATGCGGCTGCCGGTTCCGAAGGCGCCGCCGGTCCAGCCGGTATTGACCAGCCAGCAATCGACGTCGTGGCGGGCGATCAGATCGCGCAGCAGATTGCCGTATTCGGACGGATGGCGCGGCATGAAGGGCGCGCCGAAGCAGGTGGAGAAGGTCGCCTGCGGCTCCGTGACGCCCTTTTCGGTGCCGGCCACCTTGGCGGTATAGCCGGAAAGGAAGTGATACATGGCCTGGGCCGGTGTCAGCCGGGCGATCGGCGGCAGCACGCCGAAGGCATCGGCCGTCAGCATGATGATGTTGCGGGGCTGTCCGGCCCGGCCGGTGGCGCTGGCATTGGGAATGAAATGCAGCGGATAGGCGCAGCGGGTGTTTTCCGTCAGTGAGCCGTCGTCGAAATCCGGCTGCCTGTTCTCATCAAGAACGACGTTCTCGAGCACCGTGCCGAAGTGCTGTGTCGTGGCGTAGATTTCCGGCTCCGCTTCCTCGGAAAGGCGAATGGTCTTTGCGTAGCAGCCGCCCTCGAAATTGAAGACGCCGTCCTCGCCCCATCCATGTTCATCGTCGCCGATCAGGGTTCGGTTCGGATCGGCCGAGAGCGTTGTCTTGCCGGTACCCGATAGACCGAAGAAGATCGCCGTGTCGCCGTCGGGGCCCTGGTTCGCCGAGCAGTGCATAGGCATGACGCCGCGCTCCGGCAGCAGGTAGTTGAGGGCGGTGAAGACGGACTTCTTCATCTCGCCGGCATAGGAGGTGCCGGCGATCAGCACCAGGCGCCGTTCCAGATCGACGGCAATCACCGTCTCGCTGCTGCAGCCATGACGTTCCGGATCGGCCTTGAAGCCGGGAAAGTCGACAATGGTCAGCTCCGCCTCGAAACCGCCCAGCGCCGCGCGCTCGGGCCGGATCAGCAAGTTGCGGATGAACAGCGAATGCCAGGCAAACTCCGTGACGATGCGCGAGGCCAGCGCGTGGCTTTCATCGGCGCCGCCGATCAGATCCTGCACGAAAAGTTCTTTGCCCTTCGCGTAGGCCTTGAAATCGGAAAGCAGCGTGTCGAAATGCGCCGGCGACAGGGCCTTGTTGTTGTCCCACCAGATCAGCGGCCCGGTTTTTTCATCACGCACGACATATTTGTCCTGCGCCGACCGGCCGGTGTGCTGGCCGGTGAGTGCCCGCAGCGCACCCTGCGCGGTGATGACGGCCTCGCCCCGGCACAGGGCCTGCTCATAAAGCTCGGCTTCGTTGAGATTGTAATAGACATGCTGCAGGCCGCTCAGTCCGATCGTGTCGATACCGTTGGAAAGATTGCGTTTTCCGGTTTCAGGTCCTGTCGCATGCATGGATTTTGCCACCTTTGATCTGCGGTTGCCCGGTAAAAAGTTGCCGGACCATAGGGGCGAAATTTAAATTTCGCAACAGCCACCTGTTAAAAAGATTAATGATTTCAAGATATTAATCGATTTAAAAAAGTTTCGGAATTTTTAAATCGTTTAAATCACGCGGCAAGACACAAGATTACAAAGGGCAAGGCGGATGAAGCCGCGCCGTTGAAAAGAGGCCCAAAGCCATCTATGCCACAATTTGTTCCACCTTTGGCCTCATGACACGCCCGATATATTATGGGTGCCGGCCAAACCGGACCGCCCGGCATTGCTGACGGAGAGAATGCACATGCAGACAATCGCGCTCGTCGACGACGACCGCAATATCCTGACATCCGTTTCCATCGCGCTGGAATCGGAAGGATATCGTGTCGAAACCTACACCGATGGCGCCTCCGCGCTTGAGGGGCTTGTGGCCCGCCCGCCGCAACTGGCGATCCTCGACATCAAGATGCCGCGCATGGACGGAATGGAGCTTCTGCGCCGATTGCGTCAGAAGCTGGACATTCCCGTCATCTTCCTCACCTCCAAGGACGAGGAGATCGACGAACTGTTCGGCCTCAAGATGGGCGCCGACGACTTCATCACCAAGCCGTTTTCGCAGCGGCTCTTGGTCGAGCGCGTCAAGGCGATTTTGCGCCGCGCCGCCGGCCGCGACGCCACAGCGCCGGCCAAGGCCGGCCCGATGGAGAGCACAAGCCTGGAACGCGGACAGCTTGTCATGGACCAGGAGCGCCACACCTGCACCTGGAAGGGACAGCCGGTCACGTTGACGGTGACCGAGTTCCTGATCCTGCATTCGCTTGCCCAGCGTCCGGGTGTCGTCAAGAGCCGGGATTCGCTCATGGACGCGGCCTATGACGAGCAGGTTTATGTCGACGATCGCACGATCGACAGCCACATCAAGCGCCTGCGCAAGAAATTCAAGATGGTCGACAATGATTTTGATATGATCGAGACTCTCTACGGGGTCGGTTACCGGTTCCGGGAAGACTGATTGCGAAACAGTCCGGGTATATGACGGCGAATTTTGATCACAGCGAGGTACCGCAGGAGCGTCCTCAGGAGGAAGACCGGCCGGTTCCGCAAAAGGCCGTCGAGGCCCGTCCCTGGTCCTATCCGTTCGCGCTGATCAGCCGGGCGCTGAGCCGCATCATCTTCTCCAGCCTGACACGGCGCATCCTGTTTTTGAATCTCGCCGCCCTGCTCGTCCTTCTGTCCGGCATTCTTTATCTCAACCAGTTTCGCGAAGGGCTGATCGACGCCCGCGTCGAAAGCCTGCTGACCCAGGGCGAGATCATCGCCGCCGCCATTGCCGGCTCCGCCAGCGTGGAAACCGACTCCATAACGATCGATCCCGAAAAGCTGCTTGAGCTGCAGGCCGGGGAAAGCATCTCCCCCGGCGGGGAAATCGAGGATCTCGAATTCCCCATCAACCCGGAGCGCGTCGCGCCGGTTCTGCGCCGGCTGATCTCGCCGACGCGCACAAGAGCCCGTATCTACGACCGCGACGCCAGCCTTATCCTCGATTCCCAGCACCTTTATTCCGCCGGGCAGATCCTGCGCTACGACCTGCCGCCGCTGGACGAGGAGATCCTGCCCTTCGCGGAGCGCCTGCTGGATTCGCTCAACCGGCTTATCCAGAGGGCCGACCTGCCGACCTATCAGGAACAGCCGGGCGGCGACGGCACGCTCTATGAGGAGGTGCTGACGGCGCTGACCGGTGGCCGCAGCGCCGTGGTGCGGGCAACCGACAAGGGTGAGCTGATTGTTTCGGTTGCCGTGCCGGTCCAGCGTTTCCGGGCGGTGCTCGGCGTGCTGCTGCTGTCGACCCAGGCCGGCGATATCGACAAGATCGTGCGAGCCGAGCGGCTGGCCATCGTGCGCGTTTTCATCGTCGCCGCTGCCGTGACGATCCTGTTGTCGCTGTTGCTCGCCGGAACCATCGCCAACCCGCTGCACCGTCTCGCCGATGCCGCCCAGCGGGTGCGCCGCGGCGTGAGCATTCGCGAGGAGATTCCGGATTTCTCGGCTCGGCAGGACGAGATCGGCAACCTTTCTGTGGCCGTGCGCGACATGACCAACGCGCTTTACGATCGCATCGATGCGATCGAGAGCTTCGCGGCCGATGTCAGCCATGAGCTGAAGAACCCGCTGACCTCGCTGCGCAGCGCCGTCGAGACGCTGCCGCTGGCCCGCAACGACGATTCACGGCGGCGTCTGCTCGATGTCATCCTGCATGATGTCAGTCGGCTCGACCGTCTGATCAGCGATATCTCCGATGCTTCGCGACTCGATGCGGAACTTGCCCGCCAGGATGCCGAGCCGGTGAACCTGCGGCGTCTGCTCGAGGATCTCGTCAGCATTTCCAGCCAGATCCGCAAGGGCGCGAAAATGGTTCGGATCGATTTCGAGATCGACCGGGAAACGGCTCAGAAGAACCGTTACATGGTGTCCGGCCACGACCTGCGCATCGGGCAGGTGGTGACCAATCTCATCGAGAATGCCCGTTCCTTCGTTCCCGATATCGGCGGGCGTATCCGCATTCGCCTGACCAGCACCCGCAACAGCTGCCTCATCCTGGTGGAAGACAACGGGCCCGGCATCAGCGCCGAGAACATCGACCACATTTTCCGGCGCTTCTATACGGACCGGCCGGAAGGCGAGGCCTTCGGCCAGAACTCGGGTCTCGGCCTTTCCATCAGCCGCCAGATCATCGAGGCCCATGGCGGCACGCTCACGGCCGAGAACATGGTGGATGAAAAGACCGGCCAGCGCCGGGGCGCGCGGTTTATCGTTCATCTGCCGCTCAGGCGGGCGTGAACACGACGTGCCTGAAAAGACAACAGACAAACTCCCGAATATCCACGCAACGGCGCTCGTCGTCGGTGAAACCGGCGTGCTCATCGTCGGGCCGCCCGGCAGCGGCAAAAGCCGCCTTGCCGAGGAGTTCATCCAGTCCGCGTGCTTGAGCGGGCGCTTTGCCGCGCTGGTTGCCGATGATCAGGTCTTTCTGAAAAAATCCGGTAAGTGCGTTGTCGCCGTGGCGCCGGAGCCCATTCGTGGCCTGATGGAGATGCGTGGAACCGGCATCATCCGCAAACATCATCTGGAGCGGGCTGTCATGCACATCGCCGTTTCGGTTGAATATACCGGCAAGGGCGAACGGTTTCCCGATCCGTCGACGCAGCGCGAGGTTCTTCCGGGCCTTTATCTGCCGCTCGTCTTTCTGCAGCCCGGACGTCTGATGGACCCGTTCGCGCTGCTGGCGGCGCGTCTGGAAAACCGGCTGTTTGCGTGAATGCAATCAAAACCTGTTGAATTGACGCCTATGCACATTTAAGCCTTAACGATTGACGCGTTGGCGCACGCGGCATTCCACTGGTAATCGCCTCCATCTGGGTGCAGTATGGCGCGGGTTCTGACCGGTCACGACCGCAGGAGCAGTTGCAGATGATTGGATTAGTGCTTGTCACCCATGGCAAGCTCGCCGAAGAATTCCGGAACGCGCTGGAGCACGTTGTCGGGCCGCAGAAATTGCTGGAAACGGTTTCGATCGGCCCCGAGGATGACATGGACCAGCGGCGCATGGACATCATTGAGGCTGTCTCCAAGGCTGACGAGGGCGAAGGTGTCATCATCCTGACGGACATGTTCGGCGGCACACCCTCAAACCTTTCCATCTCGGTCATGGATGGCGGCCGCACCGAGGTGGTGGCCGGCGTCAACCTTCCCATGCTGATCAAGCTGGCAAGCGTTCGCACCGACAACGACATGGAAAAGGCGCTTGCGGAAGCGCAGGAAGCGGGCCGCAAATATATCAATGTCGCGAGCCGCGTCCTGAGCGGAAAATAGAGCGAGTTGTGATTAGATTGACGCATTTGATGGAGGAAAACCGGTTCACTCGGCTAGGCGCGTCGCGCAGCGCGATGCAGCGCATCGGGCAAGCGGCGCAACGACGTCCGATGGGCCGATTTTCCCCACCCTCGAAAGGGGAGAAGATATTGGAAACGAATATGGAATGGGCCGGGCGATTTTGGCCCCTGGCGTCGTTGGCTCGCGCTTGTGGTGAGGGAACACCACGGCGCGCAACCCGCCTGGCCAGAGACCAAAATCGCCGCGGTCAAATGCGTCAATCTACTCACAACTCGCTCTAGCGCATGGATGAGGCCGTGAACGGACAGCTCGTCCGCACATTCGACATCGTCAACAAGCGCGGCCTGCATGCCCGGGCATCGGCGAAATTCGTGCAGCTTGCCGAAAGCTTCGATGCCCGGATCCTGGTCAGCAAGGACGGCATGAGTGTCGGCGGAACATCGATCATGGGCCTGATGATGCTCGCCGCCAGCCCCGGATGCAGCATTGACGTGTCCGCGTCGGGGCCGGATGCGCAAAAGGCGCTCGATGCGCTCGACGAACTCATCGCCAACCGGTTCGGCGAGGATTCTTGACGGTTCGACCGTATTTCAGCGGATCGCCGGGTCGAATCACATAAAGACTTCTTTATATCTTGTTGCCCTTTTGGGTTCAGCCTGCTAAAGGCGGCTTGAGAAGGACGGCGCGGAGCAGGCATGCGCATTGCCGCCGGCCCCACACCCATTCGGAGAACAAGATGAGCACTGGTACGGATTACATTGTCGCCGACATCGCCCTGGCGGATTTCGGCCGCACGGAAATTGAGATCGCCGAAACGGAGATGCCCGGCCTGATGGCCTGTCGCGAAGAGTTCGGTGCCAGCCAGCCGCTCAAGGGCGCCCGCATATCCGGCTCGCTCCACATGACGATCCAGACGGCGGTTCTCATCGAAACGCTGAAGGCGCTTGGCGCCGATGTCCGCTGGGCGTCCTGCAACATCTTTTCGACCCAGGATCACGCCGCTGCCGCCATTGCGCAGACTGGCACCCCGGTCTTCGCCGTCAAGGGAGAAACGCTCGAGGAATACTGGTCCTATACCGACAAGATCTTCCAGTGGGCCGATGGCGGCGTATCCAACATGATCCTCGACGATGGCGGTGATGCCACCATGTACATCCTGCTCGGCGCCCGCGCCGAGGCCGGAGAGGACGTGCTCACCAATCCGGGTTCTGAAGAAGAAGAGGTCCTGTTTGCGCAGATCCGCAAGCGCATGGAACAGTCCCCGGGCTTCTTCACGAAGCAGCGCGATGCGATACAGGGCGTGACCGAGGAAACGACCACCGGCGTCAACCGCCTCTATCAACTACAGCAGAAGGGCCAGCTGCCCTTCCCGGCGATCAACGTCAACGACTCGGTCACCAAATCCAAATTCGACAACAAATATGGCTGCCGTGAATCGCTGGTCGACGGTATCCGCCGCGCCACCGACGTGATGATGGCCGGCAAGGTGGCCGTCGTGTGCGGCTATGGCGATGTCGGCAAGGGTTCCGCCGCTTCATTGCGCGGCGCCGGCGCGCGCGTTCAGGTCACCGAAATCGACCCGATCTGCGCCCTGCAGGCGGCGATGGACGGCTATGAGGTGGTCAAGCTCGAGGATGTCGTCGGATCGGCCGACATCTTCATCACGACCACCGGCAACAAGGACGTCATCCGCATCGACCACATGCGCGAGATGAAGGATATGGCCATTGTCGGCAATATCGGCCACTTCGACAATGAGATTCAGGTCCAGGCGCTGCGCAATTTCAAATGGCACAATGTCAAGCCGCAGGTCGACATGATCGAGTTCCCCGACGGCAGGCGCATGATCCTATTGTCCGAGGGACGGCTGCTCAATCTGGGCAACGCCACCGGCCACCCGTCCTTCGTCATGTCGGCGTCCTTCACCAACCAGGTGCTTGCCCAGATCGAACTTTACAAGAAGGGCGACAACTACAAGAACGAAGTCTACGTGCTTCCGAAGGCGCTCGACGAGAAGGTGGCCAAGCTGCATCTTGATAAACTCGGCGCAAATCTCAGCCAGCTTTCAGAAGAGCAGGCCGACTACATCGGCGTCACCCAACAGGGTCCGTTCAAGCCGGAACACTACAGATACTGATTTTCGAGATCTTACCCACAATATATAGTGGTCGCGTCCTTGACAAAAGGGCGCGATTTCTTTTTTGGGCCGCATCTTCAACATGATTCGGGAACAAGTTACTATAAAGACACAATGATTCGCGCACCCGCCGGCGACAAGGACGGGGCGTTGCAGGGCTGTCTTGGCATAGATGCGGCTAGAAGGAACAAGACATGCCGGAGACTGATTCGTCTTCGACGACGGGCGTCTGGAACACGGCGTACGGGGAATGCATGATCACATCGGCACGGCGTATCGGAACGCGCCTGTCCGCTATGGGACTGCTGGCGACGACATGCCTGTCATGGCCCGCGCTCGCCCAGACGGCGAGCGACTCTTCGGGATTTGCAGGACATGGCAGCCGTCTGTTCGTCAACTCTTTCGAAGTCATGAACTTCGCGCTGGTCATCGGCGCGGTCTCGGCGGCGATGATCTCGGCCATCTGGGTCATCCGTGAACGCGGCAAGATCGCCCACGACAATGCGCGGCTGCAGACGGCCTTGAGCGAGGCCAACACGGAACTGGCGCGCCTGCAGGCGCTGGTCGTCGAGAAGGACCGTTGCTACATCATCTGGGACGGTCAGTCATCGGCGCAGTTCCTCGGCAGCCTGCCATTGCATACCGGCGCACCGCCGGCGAACCCGGATCTTCTGGCCTTCGGCCGCTGGCTCGAACCGGTCAGCGCCGCGCGTATCGATCATGCGATCGATTCCCTGCGCGCCCATGCCAACAGCTTCGATATCGAGGTCGAGACCCAGCGCGGCCATGTGCTTGAGGCACAGGGCCGGACCTCCGGCGGGCGCGCCATCGTGCGGGTCGCGCCCCTGGCCAACACAAGGGCCGAACTGGCCGGCCTCAAGATCGAGCGCGACCGCCTCGTCGGCGCCGTCGAAACGCTGCAGGGCCTGCTCGACACGATCGACACGCCTGTCTGGCTGCGTGACGTCGACGGGCGGCTCCATTGGACGAACCAGGCCTATGCCAATGCCGTCGAGGCGGTCAGCGGCGCCGACGCGGTCGAACGGGGCCTTGAACTTCTGGGCACCCAGGCGCGCGCGCGCATCAAGTCGGAAAGGCTGACGGACAGGCCCTTTATCGACCGCCTGTCGACCGTGGTGCGCGGCAACCGGACATTCTTCGAGGTCACGGATGCCTCCAGTGCCTCCGGATCGGCCGGTCTGGCGCAGGACGTGACGGAGATCGAATCGGTGCGCGAGGAACTCGAGCGCACGA
This sequence comes from Allohoeflea poritis, assembly GCF_027889715.1. Lineage (GTDB taxonomy): Bacteria > Pseudomonadota > Alphaproteobacteria > Rhizobiales > Rhizobiaceae > Hoeflea_A > Hoeflea_A poritis. Next base: position 158,838 of record NZ_JAPJZH010000004.1, on the reverse strand, counting down.
TAGCCAGCCATTCCGAGACGCTGGATCATCTCGCCACGCCTGTGGCCATATTCGATGGCGAGCAGCGGCTTCAGTTCTACAATCAGGCTTTCCAGAACCTGTGGGACCTCGACACGCCCTATCTCGATTCGAAACCCACCAACAGCGAGTTTCTCGAAAGGCTGCGGGCTGAAGGGCGCCTGCCGGAGCCCGGCTCCTGGCGGGACTGGAAGGATTCCATATTGTCCGTCTACCAGTCGGTCGACCCGCAGCCCGATCTGTGGCACCTGCCGGACGGTCAGACGCTCAATGTCTTTGCCAATGTCCACCCGCGCGGCGGCGTGACCTGGGTCTTCGAGAACCTGACCGAGAAATACGATCTCGAGACCCGTTACAACACGCTGGTCAAGGTGCAGGGCGAAACCATCGACCATCTTGCCGAGGGCGTTTGCGTCTTCGGGGCGGACGGCCGGTTGCGCCTTTCGAACCCGGCCTTCCGCGCGCTGTGGGCCATTCCGGAAAAGGCCGCCGCCACCGACGCCCATATCAATGAGATCAGGGAGATCTGCGCGCCGTCCTATGACCAGCCCGATGGCTGGGAGTATTTTTCTTCCGTCATCACCGGTTACGACGAGGAACGCCGCACCCATGAGGGACGGCTGGAGCTCAACAGCGGTATCGTTCTCGACTATGCGATCGTGCCGCTGCCCAATGCGCAGGTCATGCTGACCTTCGTCAACGTGACCGACGGAGCCAGGGTCGAAAAAGCGCTCACCGAGAAGAACGATGCTTTGCGCAAGGCCGATGCGCTGAAAAACGACTTCGTGCAGCACGTGTCCTACGAGTTGCGGTCGCCGCTCACCAATATCATCGGCTTCACCGATCTCCTCAAGACACCGCAGATCGGTGAGCTGAATCCGCAACAGGCCGAATATGTGGACCATATCTCGACCTCGTCCGCACTGCTCTTGACCATCGTCAACGATATTCTCGATCTGGCGACGGTGGATGCCGGCATCATGCAGCTCGACATGCGGCGTGTCGATGTCCCGGAACTGGCCGACGAGGTGATCGACCTCATCGACGCGCGGCTGAAGGAAAACGGCATTACGCTGAATGTCGATATCGGCAAGGGCGCCGAGGCGATCACCGCCGATTCACAGAGGCTGAAGCAGATCCTGTTCAAACTGCTCAGCAATGCCGCCAATTACGCGCCGGAAGGCAGCACGATCCGCCTGACCTGCGCGCGCGAAGGCGAAGAAATCGTCTTCGCCGTCAGCGACGACGGTCCCGGAATTCCAAGCGAAGTGCTGAAAACCGTTTTCGACCGCTTCGAAGCCCATAACGGCACCGGGCGGCGCAGCGGCGCTGGCCTTGGCCTTTCCATTGTTGACAGCTTCGTCAGCCTGCACAACGGTACGGTGAAGGTCAGCAGCGATGAAGGCAGCGGCACGCGCGTGGAATGCCGGTTGCCGGAAAGCCCGCCGCTTCCTTCGCAGGCTGCCGAGTAGCAGGAAGAAGTGCCGATTGGCTGAATTGCCTATTGAAATCGCGCTGGACGACGAACGGGCGACGCAAAGGCTCGGGCAGGATCTGGCGCTGGCCTTGCGGCCCGGCGACTGCCTTGCGCTGCGTGGAGACCTGGGCGCCGGCAAGTCGACGCTGGCCCGCGCCCTGATCCGCTGTATCGCCGCCGATCCGGGTCTTGAGGTGCCCAGCCCGACATTCACGCTCGTACAGAGCTATGATCTGCGCATTCCGATCGCCCATTTCGATCTCTACCGGATTGCCGATCCGGATGAACTTGTCGAGCTCGGCCTTGACGAGGCTCTCGGTGACGGCGCGGTCCTGATCGAATGGCCGGAGCACGCTGGGGACGCTTTGCCTTCCGGCAGGATCCTCATTGAAATCGACGAAGGGCCGGAAGATTCGAGAAAGGTGCGGTTGAACGGTCCGGATCAGGCCATGCAGCGCATCCGCCGTTCGCTCGCCATTCGCGCATTCCTCGGTGCGGCCGGCCATGACGATGCAGACCGGCAGTTTCTCCAGGGCGATGCCTCGACCCGCACCTACGAGGCCGTGACCACTGCCGGCGGGGAACGGCTGATCCTGATGGACGCGCCGAAAAGGCTCATCGGACCGGTGCTGCGCGACGGCAAGCGCTATGCGCAGATCGCCCATGTGGCGGAAGATATCCGCCCCTTCGTCGCCATCGGATCCTTCCTGCGCGACAACGGGTTCCGCGCGCCCGAAATCCTTGCCCGGGATCTCGACACCGGCTTCCTGCTTCTGGAGGATCTCGGCCGCGGCGGCATCCTGGATGATCAGGGCCTGCCGGTCACCGCGCGTTGGGAGGCGGCGATCGACTGTCTCGTCGCGCTCCACCGGACGGATGTGCCGCGGCACATAACGATACAGGACGGCACGGCCCACACCATTCCGCCTTTCGACCGCGAAGCCATGCTGATCGAGGTCGATCTTTACCTGAGCTGGTATCTGCCCCACAAGCTGGGCGCGGAACCCTCACCGAGGCTGCGAGAAAAGTTCCATGCCGGCTGGAACGGCCTGATCGATCGCCTGGAAAACGCATCGAAAAGCCTGGTGCTTCGCGATTTCCATTCACCCAACATACTCTGGCAGGCGGATCGCGCCGGTATCGAACGCATCGGCCTGATCGACTTCCAGGACGCCATGATCGGTCCGGCCGCCTATGACGTCGCCTCGCTGGTCCAGGATGCGCGCGTGGCCGTCGAGCCGGTACTGCGCGATCGTCTTGTGGCCCGCTACGAACATGCGCGTCGCCGGGATCCGGATTTCGATCCCGTCCCGTTTCGCGAGGCGCTGGCCATCATGGAATGCCAGCGCGCGACAAAGATCCTCGGCATTTTCGTGCGGCTGAAGAAACGCGACGGAAAACCGGGATATCTGCGCCATTTGCCCCGTATCGAGGCCTATCTGCGGCGCACGCTCGCCCATCCGGTTCTCCATCCCTTGCATGACTGCTACACAGAAGCTGGAATAACGCCGAGCGAATCATGAAGGCGGGTCCGCTGAGGAATCCGCGAAACGGACGATCGACATGCCCGATACAGCCATGATCCTTGCCGCCGGCCTCGGCATGAGGATGCGCCCGATCACCGAAACGGTTCCCAAGCCGCTGGTGCCGGTCGACGGCCGGCCGATGATCGATTATGTGCTCGACAGCCTCCATGAAGCCGGCGTGAAGAAAATCGTCGTAAATGTTCACCACCTCGCCGATCAGCTTTTGGCCCATCTGCACGCGCGGGCGGGCGACGCCATAACCATTTCGGACGAGCGCGGGGAGTTGCTGGAATCCGGCGGAGGAATAGTAAAAGCCCTGCCGCTTCTCGGGCCGGATCCCTTTTTCATCCTGAATGCCGACACATTCTGGCTTGAGCAGCCCGGCGCCGATCTGCACCTTGAAAGGCTGGCGGCGGCGTGGGATCGGGCGCGCATGGACATGCTTCTGACGACGGTGCCGATGGACCGGGTGGTTGGTTATGGCGGACGCGGCGACTTTCTCCTGGACGAGGCCGGCCGGATAGCGCGCTACGACGGGACATCGCCCGATCCATGCGTGAATATGGGCGCCGCCATCGCCGATCCGGCGATTTTTCAGCAGACACCGGCCGGACCGTTTTCCCTGAACCACTGCTACGACCGGGCAATCGAGAACGGGCGGCTCTACGGCTTGGCCGGAAAGGGCCTCTGGCTGACCATCGGAACGCCCGATGCCATCGGCGAAGCCGAAGATGCAATGCAGGCGTTCCGGGCAGGCGCACAGCCGGCCCTGTCGCCATGAGCGCGCAGCGGCTTTTTACGATCGCGCCCGGCGAGCCCTTTCTGCCCCGCCTGGCGCAGGCTCTTTGCCATGGCGAACTGATCGGCGGATTCGGCTACCGCGCGGACGATCCGCTGGCGCTTTCTCAAGCGACGATCTACGTTCCGACACGCCGCGCGGCCCGTGCCCTGCGCTCCGAATTCGTCGATTTCATCGACCGTGGGTCGGCCATATTGCCGACCGTCCGGACGCTCGGCGAAAACGATGACGACGGCGGATTCCTGGAGGAGGACCAGCCGGCGCTGCTCGATCTTGCGCCACCGGTCGGCACCACGGAAAGACTGCTCGAACTCGCGCAGCTCATCACGGCCTGGAAGCGCAGCCTGCCCAAGGCCGTTTCCGACTTTCACCGGGAAAACCGGCTCATTGCGCCGGCAAACCCGGCGGACGCCGTTTGGCTGGCGCGCGATCTTGCCGGGCTCCTTGAGGCGATGGAAACGGAAAACAGGCCATGGACGGCGCTCGACGATCTTGTCGGGGACGATTATGCGGTCTGGTGGCAGCTCACGCTCGAATTCCTGAAGATCGCCACCGGTTTCTGGCCGCAGCGCCTGCGGGAGCTCGGCTGCGCAGATCCCGCCGCCCACCGCAATGCGGTTCTGCATGCCGAGGCGGCTCGGCTCGAGCGCGATCCGCCGAAAGGGCCGGTGATCATTGCCGGATCGACCGGCTCGATCCCGGCGACGGCGGCATTGATGAAAACAGTCGCCGGCCTCGAAAACGGCGCAATCGTGCTTCCCGGGCTGGATCTTTATCTCGACGCGGACGCCTGGTCGTTGGTCGGAGGCCCGGCCGGCGACGCGCCCTTCGATCCCGCCATATGCGCTCATCCCCAATATGGTCTCTTCATGCTTCTTCGCGGCCTCGGCGCGACACGTGAAGAGATCGCCGAACTCGGCAGGCCGGCAACGCCGATTGCTCACCGCAACGCCGTGGTTTCCACGTCGATGATGCCGGCCCAGGCGACCGATCGTTGGGCCGGCGGCAGCGATGCATCGGCGGAAATCGGAGCGGCTTTTGAGAAAGTCGAGTTGATCGAGGCGGCGACGGAACGCGAAGAGGCGTTGGCGATCGCCATTGCCATGCGCCTTGCGGCGGACGCGCCGCCGGATGGCGGCAAGACAGTGGAAGCGCCGCCGAAACAGATTGCTCTTGTAACGCCCGACCGCACGCTTGCCCGCCGCGTCGCGGCCGAACTCCAGCGCTTCGGTATCGACGCCAATGATTCAGGCGGTGCGTTCCTGGCGCAAAGCCCCCAGGCAAGCCTGCTGCAGCTCCTGCTGCAAAGCGCCTTCGGCCAGGAACGGACCGTGGCGCTGCTCGGCCTGATGAAACATCCGCTGATGCTGCTCGGGCGCGACCCCGGTACGGCCCGCAACGCGGCACGGATTTTCGAGCGGATCGCACTGCGTGGCGGGACCGGTGATGTCGGCCTGGACGACCTTGTGAGCCGGTTCGACAGCCGGCTGCGCGAACGCAGGGATGAACCGAGGCACGCGCCGCACTGGTTCAGGCGCATGAGCGAGGCGGATTTTGCGCTTGCGCGCGACTTCGCGGCACGGCTGGAAGCGGCCTTTCAGCCTGTCATCAGCGTCGAGGAAACGACAGTCGGCCAATGGGCCGGCCTGTCCGGGCGCCTGCTGGAAGAGATTGCGCGAAATGCGGGCGGAGACCTGGACGCACTTTGGGGCGATGAAGCCGGTGAACGCCTTGCCGATCTTATCGCGTCCGTCATGGAGGACCGCTCCGGCTTCTCCTGCACCGCCGCCGAATGGACGCAGATGGTGCCGGCACTTGTCGCCGGCGAACTGGTCAAGCCGCGCGCCGGCGGCCACCCGCATATCTTCATCTGGGGTGCGCTTGAAGCGCGGCTTCAGCATGTTGACACGCTCGTTCTGGCCGGCCTCAATGAGGGCACCTGGCCGGCAAACCCGGCGGGCGATCCGTTTTTGTCGCGCGGCATGAAGGCTGCCGTCGGTCTGGAGCCGCCCGAGCGTCGGATCGGTCTTGCCGCCCATGATTTTCAGATGGGCCTCGGTGCACCCCATGTCATCCTCAGCCGTTCGACCCGGGCCGCAAATGCGCCGACCGTGGCGTCGCGCTGGCTTCAGCGCCTTTCGGCGGTCCTGGGCAAGGCCGAGGCAGACCGGCTGCGGGCGCGCGGCATGCATTATCTGCAATGGGCGGAGGCGCTTGATCGGCGCGACGATGCGCCTTTGGCGAGCCGGCCCGCGCCGAAACCGCCGGCGGACCTCCAGCCGAAACGCTATTCTTTCAGCGAGATCCGCACGCTGCGCCGCGATCCCTATGCCGTCTATGCCAGACGCGTTCTCGATCTGGATCCGCCCGAGCAACTTGCCGCCGAACCCGGTCCGGCCGAACGTGGCACGCTCTACCACCGGATTCTCGAATGTTTCATCGCCGAGGTTGATGATCTCGCAGCGAGAGAAGCGCTTAGCCAGCTAAGAGTTATTGCGGAGCGAGAGTTCGACCGGCAGGCGCTTCCCGCCCATATCGACCTTTTGTGGCGCGCCCATTTCGACAAGATCGCCGCGGCCTTTGTCGAGTGGGAGCGCGGCTGCGGATCGGAAATCACCGCCCGCTTCACCGAATGCCGTGCGAAAATGCAGCTTGAGAATTGCGGTATTACCCTCTCCGGCATCGCCGACCGCATTGACATCCGGACCGACGGCCTCGCGGATATTCTCGACTACAAGACCGGCTCGTCGCCGAGCCGCAAACAGGCCTGGACGCTGCTTGATCCGCAGCTTCCGCTGGAGGCGGCCGCATTGCGGGCCGGAGCCTTCGACGATGTCGGAACGCTTGAACCGGCAAGCCTTGCCTATGTACGCCTCAAGCCCGATCCGGTTCTCAAGGTCGAGCGGATCGAAGGCAAGGTGCAGGGCAGCGATGTCGAAAAATCGCCGGCAGACCTTGCGGACGAGTCGGTCGAACGGCTCGGCGATCTCGTCACGGCGCTTGCCGCCGGCAGGATCGGCTTTGTTTCGCAGGCCATTCCGGAAAGCGCCACCAGTTATGGTCATGATTACGATCATCTCGCGCGGGTACGCGAATGGTCCTCGGCCGATGCAGACGAATCGGGCGCGGGCTGATGGCCGGGACTGCGCCGCCCCGACCCGGTGAATTTGTCGAGCGCGATCTCGACTGGACGACGCGCCAGCAGGGGCTGGCCTCCGATCCGGTACGCTCGGCCTGGGTCTCCGCCAATGCCGGCTCCGGCAAGACCCATGTGTTGTCGCAGCGCGTCATCCGCCTGCTCCTGTCGGGTTGCCGTCCCTCCGCCATACTGTGCCTGACCTATACGAAGGCGGCAGCCTCGGAGATGTCCAACCGTGTCTTTGAGCGGCTGGCAGAATGGACGGTTCTTAACGACAGTGAACTCGGCAAGAGGCTGCGCCATCTTGAGGGCCGCCGGCCCGACGCGGAACGCCTTGCCTTCGCCCGTCGCCTTTTCGCCCGCGCACTGGAAACGCCGGGTGGATTGAAGATCCAGACCATCCACGCTTTCTGCGAGGCTGTGCTGCACCAATTTCCTCTGGAGGCCAATGTCGCCGGTCATTTCGAGGTGATGGACGAGGCGGCAGCGGCGCGGTTGCTGGACGAAGCCCGCGAGAAGCTCTCCTCGGCAGTTGCGCGCGGCGATGACACCGATCTGACGGCCGCCTTCAACACCGTTCTTGAGGCCGGAGGCGAAAGGGGCCTTGAGGACCTCTTCGGTGAACTCGTCAGGAAGCGGCAACCGATCAGGCAGTTCCTTGCGGCGGCCGAGCGCGCCGGCGGGGTGGAGCCGGTATTGCGCAAGGCCCTGAATATCGGCCCCAGCGAGACCGAGGATGATCTTTGGCCGCAGGCCTGGCCCCTGCCCTCGCTGTCGCAGGACGATCTCGATGCCTATCGTGCGGTGGCGCTGGGCCAGACCGCGCAAACCCCCAAAACCAAATCGCAAGAGCTGCTAGCCGCCGTCCGTGAGACCGATCCGTGCCGGCGCTTCGAGGCCCTTCTGGCTGTGTTTCTGAAACAGGATGGCAACCCGCGCAATTTCCGGAATGCGGCGTCCGCAAAGGTAAGGCAGGTTTTCCCCGAAATAGGTGAAAAGCTGGATGCGGCAGCGATGCACATGATGGCGCTCCTCGATCGCCTGAAGACGCTGCGCATGATAGATGCCACCTGCGCGGCGCTGGAGCTGGCGCGGCGTCTCGATCGCGACTATGAAACGCTGAAGCGCCGCAGCGGCCTGCTCGATTTCGAGGACCTCGTCACCCGCACCGCCGGCCTGCTGCAGCGCGACGGCGCGGGTCCCTGGGTGCATTACAAGCTCGATCGGGGCATCGACCACATCCTCGTCGACGAGGCGCAGGACACGAGCCCCGACCAATGGGCGGTGATCGCGAAGCTTGCCGAGGAATTCTTTGCCGGCAAATCGTCGCGCGAGGACATCCGCACCCTGTTCGCTGTCGGCGACGAGAAACAGTCCATCTATTCCTTCCAGGGCGCCCGGCCGGAGCTGTTTCACGAAACCGGGCGAATGGTCGGAAAAAGAGCCTTTGCCGCCGAAAGACGGTTCGATGCGCTCAATCTTTATCTTTCTTTCCGCTCGACCGGCGACGTGCTGCTGGCCGTCGACACGGTCTTTGCCGATGAGGCCAACCGCAAGGGGCTGTCGGCGGCGGATGAGGGCGTTGCCCACGCCGCCCACCGCGCCCGCGATCCGGGCGCTGTCGATATCTGGGAAATGATCGGCAAGGAGGCTGCCGACGATCACGAGGACTGGAAGGCGCCCTTCGATGCGACGCCTGAATCCTCGCCGCCTGCGGTCCTTGCGCGCCGCGTTGCCGGCACCATCCGCGACTGGCTGGATTCCGGCCGCACGCGGATCGACAAGGGCGAGCCGCGCAAGCTGACCGCCGGCGACATTCTGGTCCTGGTGCGCAAGCGGGACGGTTTCGTCGCCGCCCTGATGCGCGAATTGAAACGCCGCCATATCCCCGTCGCTGGCGCCGATCGCCTGCGGCTTGTTGAGCATATCGCTGTCGAGGATCTGATGGCGCTGGGCCGCACAATGCTGCTTCCCGGTGACGATCTTTCCTTATGCGCGTTGCTGAAAAGCCCGCTGTTCGATTTTTCCGAAGACGACATCTTCAGGCTCGCGGCGCAGCGCGCGGAAGGCCTGAGCGTGTTCGCGCATCTTGCGGAACTGGCGCGCAATGGCGGCCGATGGGCTTCGGCGCATGAATATCTGACCGAACTCATGGCGCTGGCCGACCGCATGCCGGTCTTCGATTTCTACGCCCGCATCCTCGGGCGGGATGGCGGTCGCGCGAAATTCCTGTCGCGCCTCGGAACGGAGGCGAGCGACGTGCTGGACGAGTTCCTCAATGTCGCTCTGGAGCATGAAACGGCAGCGTTGCCCGGCCTTCAGGCCTTTCTTGCAAATCTTGAGGCCAGCTCGCCGGAAATCAAGCGCGAACTCGAGCAAGGGCGCGACGAGGTTCGCATCATGACGGTGCATGCGTCAAAGGGTCTTGAGGCGCCGGTGGTCTTCCTGGTCGATTCCGGCGGCAAACCGGCGGAAAGCACCCATGTACCGAAGCTGCGCGAGCTTGCCGTCGACAAGACCGTGGGGCCGTTGCCGCCCGCTGTCCTTTGGGTGCCAGGCAAAGCGGTTGCCAATACGGCGACGGAAGCGTTGAAGGACGCGATCCTGAATGCATCGGAAGACGAGTATCGGCGGCTTTTGTATGTCGGCATGACGCGTGCCGCCGACCATCTCGTGGTTTGCGGTTATCACGGAATTCGCAAGCCGAACGACCGGCACTGGCACAGGATGGTGGCCGAGGCGCTCGAAGGCCATGCCGCCGGTCGCACGGCGACCTATTCAGCGGCAGGGCAGGAATGGCAGGGACTGCACTTCTCGACCGTGCAGGACGAGCGCAAACCGGTCGCGCCGGAACCGGAACCCGAACCGGACGTCGTTTCGGCGGTTCCGGGTCGGTTGCTGGTGCCGCTCACAGCCGCCGAGCGCTTGCCAAGGCCCCTTTCCCCGTCCGCTGTGGGCGCGGTGATCGACGAGGACGCGCTTTCAGCCCCTGCCGGCTCGCCCCTCTTCGACCGGTCGCAGGCCGATGGCCGGCCCATGGAGCGCGGCCGCATCGTCCACCGGTTGCTCCAGCTTCTTCCGGGCATTGCACCCGGAACCCGGGAGGCGGCGGCGGTGCGTTACCTGCAGCGGGTCATCGGCGGCTGGCCGCAGCAGGAGCGGGACCGGATTTGCGAGACGGTGCTCGCAATATTGCAGGATGCGCGGTTTGCGCCGTGTTTTGCGCCCGCAAGCCAGGCCGAGGTGTCGCTGATGGGAACGCTGAGGGTTGCCGGATCGGATCGCGCGGTCTCCGCCCGCCTCGACCGCGTTGCCGTTACCGACGATCGCGTGCTGATCGTCGACTACAAGACCAACCGCCCGCCGGTTCTGCGGGCCGAAGATGTGCCCAACGGCCATTTGGTGCAGATGGCGCTCTATTGCGCCCTGATGCGGCCGCTCTATCCCGGCAGGCCCGTCGAGGCCGCGCTGCTCTATACAGAGGCGCCGGCGCTGGTGCCGCTGCCGGCGGACAGGCTCGCCTCGGCTCTCGCCGATTTGGAAGTTGAATCGCCCAATTGAGCGTCTTTGGGCAAGAAGTTTGCGTTGTTTGACAACAAAGTGACATGCCGGTCCTTGAAATCGGCGCATGCCTGCAAGATATTAGCAATAACTAAAATGTTTGCGCGCGGACAAACGAATGCAAAGGAGCTACAACGATGGCCACCGTCAAGGTCGACACATCAAATTTCAAATCTGAGGTTCTCGACTCCTCGGAACCGGTCGTGGTCGATTTCTGGGCCGAATGGTGCGGACCCTGCAAGATGATCGCGCCCAGCCTTGAGGAAATCTCCTCGGAGATGGCCGGCAAGGTGAAGGTCGCCAAGGTCAATATCGACGAGAATCCGGACATCGCCGCGCAATATGGCGTGCGTTCCATTCCGACCCTTGCCATGTTCAAGGGCGGCGAGGTTGCCGATATCAAGGTCGGTGCATCGCCGAAATCGGCACTGTCGAGCTGGATCAGCGGCTCCGTCTGACCGCACAAGGCACAAGCGAATTTACGACCGCATCGCCTCATTGGCGGTGCGGTTTTGCTTTGCCGTAAAGAGGCGGCCTAACTCGGTATGATTCCATTGTCGGCGAACACCTCGCCGACGAGATAGAGCGAGCCGCCGATCAGGATACGCGGCGCGGCCTCCATGTCCGCGAAATCCTCGCGCATCATTTCCAGAGCCTGGCGCACATCGGCCGCCGGCTGTGCCGAAAGTCCGCCATTCGCCGCGTCCTCGGCGAGGGCGACCGGATCGACACCGGCATCGGAACTGGTGACTGGCACCGTATAGACATGCCGCGCCATGCCGGAGAAGGCGGCGAAATAGCCGACCGGGTCCTTGGTGTTGATCATCCCGCTGATCAGGAACAGCGGCCGTGGCTGCTTTTCTTCCAGTTCAGCGATCATTTCCGCGATGGCCTGTCCGGCGGCCGGATTGTGGCCCCCGTCAATCCAGATTTCGGCGCCTTCGGCCGCCTGTGCGACGATCGGCCCGCCGGTGACGCGCTGCATGCGCCCGGGCCACTGCGCATTCTGCAGGCCCTCTTCGATGGCGCGGTCCGGGATGGAAAACCCGGCGGCTTTCAGCGCCCGAACCGCCGCGGCGGCGTTGGAGAGCTGGTGGCGTCCCGGAAGCTGCGGCAGTGTCAGGTCCGCAAGGCCGGTCTCGTCCTGGTAGACCAGACGGCCATGCTCTTCATGGGCGTGATAGTCCTGTCCGTAGACGCTGACCGTGCAACCCAGCCTGTCGGCGGTCGAAACCACCGTATCGCGCGCAGCATCCTCCTGCTGGAAGCCGACCACCACCGGCACGCCCGGCTTGATGATGCCGGCCTTTTCGGCGGCGATCAGCTCCACCCGGTCGCCGAGATAGGCCTGGTGATCGAGCGAGATCGGCATGATCAGGCTGACAGCCGGTTCCTTGATGACATTGGTCGCGTCGAAACGCCCGCCGAGCCCCACCTCGATGATCGCGGCATCGGCGGGATGTTCGCTGAACAGCACGAATGCAACCGCCGTCAGGATCTCGAAAACGGTGATCTGTTCGCCGTTGTTGGCGCGCGCGACGCGCCGGATGGCATCCGCCAGCACTGCGTCATCGACAAGCTGGCCGGGCCGGCCCTTTTCGCCGATCCGGAACCGTTCGTGCCAGTGAACCAGATGCGGTGAAGTGTGAACATGGACCGCCATTCCGGCGGCTTCAAGAATGGCGCGGCAGAAACTGCCGGCGGAACCCTTGCCGTTGGTGCCGGCAATATGGACCACCGGCGGCAACCGGTCCTGCGGATTGCCGAGTTTTTCAAGCAGTCCTTCGATGCGCCCCAGCGAAAGGTCGTAACCCTTCGGATGAAGGCGCATCAGGTGATCGATTTCGTCAGCCGCGGTTGTCTGCGTCACGGTTTTCCGATCCATCGCCGGCACCTGCCTCCGCCGCTTCAAGCGCCGGTTCGGGTGCGGTTTCGCCTTCGTCGACCGACGCCGTTTCGGCGGGTTCGACGGCCTCTTCCGGCGGCGCGACGATTTCCGCCGGCTGCGCCGGCTCCTTCATCAGGATCTTCAAAAGACGCGCCAGCGTCTTCGGAAGATCGTGACGCGTTACCACCATGTCGACCATGCCGTGTTCCATCAGATATTCCGATGTCTGGAAGCCTTCCGGCAGTTTTTCGTGGATGGTCTGCTCGATCACCCGCTTGCCGGCAAAGCAGATCTCGGCGCCGGGTTCGGCGATATGAATATCGCCAAGCATTGCATAGGAGGCCGAAACGCCGCCGGTCGTCGGATTTGTCAGCACCACGATATAGGGCAGGCCCGCTTCCTTCAGCATCTCGACGGCGACGGTCGTGCGCGGCAGCTGCATCAGCGACAGGATGCCCTCCTGCATGCGCGCGCCGCCCGAGGCGGCGAACATGACGAGCGGGCATTTCTGTTCGGTTGCGACCTCGAAGGCATGAATGATCGCTTCGCCGGCGGCGACACCGAGCGATCCGCCGATAAAGGAAAAATCATGCGCCACGGCAACGGCCCGCACGCCCTTGATCGTTCCGATGCCGGCGATGATGGAATCGTCCAGGCCCGTTTTGGCGCGCACGTCGCGCAGCCGGTCCGTATATTTCTTCGAATCGCGGAACTTCAGCGGATCCTGGACCGCTTTCGGACGTGCAACTTCCTCGAATTTCCCGTCATCGAAGAGATAGTTCAGCCGCGCCTTGGCCGATATTTTCATGTGGTAGCCCGAATTGGGCACGACCCACAGATTCTCCTCGAGATCGGTGTGGAACACCATTTCCCCGGATTCGGGGCACTTGATCCAAAGATTTTCCGGAACGTCCCGGCGGCCGAGCATCGAATTGATCTTCGGACGCACAAAGCTGGTAATCCAGTTCACGGCGCAATACTCCAGGTGTCAAACAGTACGAACGTACAATGTGGGTGTTTTATTCCGCCGCGGCAAGGCGGGATGAGCGGACACCTGAGGAAAGTGCCCGGACAAGCTCCGCGACCCGCCCGACTGTCGCCGCCGTTGCTGCGCCGTTTTCATCAAGCGAACCGGCAACCGCATTGACGATCGCCGTGCCGACGACGACACCGTCGGCCGAGGCGCCGATGGCCTTGGCGTGCTCTTCCGTCTTGACGCCGAAGCCGACGCAAACGGGCAGATCGGTATGACCCTTGATGCGCGCAACGGCCGCGCCCACCCTGTCGGTGTCCGGCAATGCGCCGCCGGTGATTCCGGTCATCGAGACGTAGTAGACGAAGCCCGACGTGTTGTTGAGCACGGTCGGCAGCCGTTTGTCGTCGGTCGTCGGCGTCGCCAGGCGAATGAAGTTTATGCCCTTCTTCAGCGCCGGAACGCACAGCTCTTCGTCCATTTCCGGCGGCAGGTCGACAATGATCAGCCCGTCTATGCCGGCCGTCAGCGCATCGTCGAGGAAGCGGTCAACGCCGTAGATGTAGATCGGATTGTAGTATCCCATGAGAACAATGGGCGTATCCTGATCGCTCTGCCTGAATTCGCTTGCCATCCGGATCGTTTTGGCGAGCGTCTGACCGCCTTTCAGCGCGCGAAGGCCTGCCGCCTGGATGGCGGGTCCGTCCGCCATCGGGTCGGAAAAGGGCATGCCGAGTTCGATGACGTCGGCGCCGGCTTCCGGCAGCGCCTTCATGACCTCGAGCGAGGTGGCGTAATCGGGATCGCCGCCCATGAAATAGGTGACGAGGGCCGGGCGGCCTTCTTCGGCCAGCGAAGCGAAGCGGGCATCCATACGCGCGGTCATTGTTACAGCTCCACTCCGAGATGTTTTGCGGCGGTAAAGACGTCCTTGTCGCCCCGCCCGCACAGATTCATGACGATGATCTCGTCCTTGCCCATCGCCGGCGCCCGCTTGATAACCTCGGCGAGCGCATGGGACGGCTCGAGCGCCGGAATGATCCCTTCGACACGGGTCAGGCGCTGAAACGCCTCAAGCGCTTCGTCATCCATGATCGGCACATATTCGACCCGGCCATTGTCCTTGAGCCATGAGTGCTCCGGCCCGATGCCCGGATAGTCGAGCCCGGCCGATATCGAGTGGCCTTCCTCGATCTGGCCGTCGCCATCCTGCAGCAGATAGGTGCGGTTGCCGTGCAATACGCCGGGGCTGCCAGCCGTCAGCGAAGCGCAGTGCTCCTTGCTGTCGAGCCCCTTGCCGCCGGCTTCGACACCGACGATCCGCACCGATTCATCATCCAGGAAGGGATGGAAGAGGCCGATGGCGTTGGAGCCGCCGCCGACCGCCGCGACGATCATGTCGGGCAGCCGTCCCTCGCGCTCCATGAGCTGTTCCTTGGTCTCCTGGCCGATCACCGACTGGAAGTCGCGCACCATTTCCGGATAGGGGTGCGGGCCGGCGGCGGTGCCGATCAGGTAATAGGTGCTTTCGACATTGGTCACCCAGTCGCGCAGCGCCTCGTTCATGGCGTCCTTGAGGGTGCCGTTGCCGGCGCTGACGGGAATGACCTCGGCGCCGAGAAGCTTCATGCGGAAGACATTCGGCGCCTGCCGTTCCACATCGGTCGCGCCCATATAGACGACGCAGGGCAGGCCGAACCGCGCCGCGACCGTCGCCGCGGCAACGCCGTGCTGACCTGCGCCCGTTTCGGCGATGATGCGGGTCTTGCCCATGCGGCGCGCCAGCAGGATCTGGCCGAGACAGTTGTTGATCTTGTGCGAGCCCGTGTGATTGAGCTCGTCGCGCTTGAAATAGATCTTCGCGCCGCCCAGTTCCTGCGTCAGCCGCTCGGCGAAATAGAGCGGGCTGGGCCGGCCCGTATAATGCGTGTTGAGATCGGCCAGTTCCGCCTGATATTCGGGATCTTCCTTGGCCCTGTCCCAGTGATCCTGCAGGTCGAGGATGAGCGGCATCAGCGTTTCGGCGACAAAGCGTCCGCCGAAAATGCCGAAGCGGCCTTCTTCATCGGGTCCGGCGCGGAAGGAATTGGGTTTGACTGGCTGGTTCACGGGATACTCCTCAAGCGGCGGCCCTTTCTGCGGACCTCAGCGCCTCGAAAAATTCAGCGATCCGTTTGATGTCCTTCTGCCCAGGCGCGCTCTCAACGCCCGAGGAAAGGTCGACGCCCCGGGCGCCGGTTGCGGCCAGCGCGTCGCCGATATTTTCGGCGTCAAGGCCGCCGGACAGCATGTAATCGATATCCGGATCGATCGTCGAAAGAATGGTCCAGTCGAACGGAACGCCGTTGCCGCCGGGAAGTTCCGATCCCGCCGGCGGCCTGGCCTCGAACAGGAACCTGTCGGCAACGCCCTGATAGGGCTCCATCTGGCGCAGGTCCCCCTGCTCTTTCAGGGCAACGGCCTTCATGACCGGCAGGCCGTAGCGCGCCTTGACCGCGGCAACGCGTTCCGGGCTTTCGCTGCCGTGAAGCTGCAGCATGTCCGGCCGCACTTCCGAGACGATTGCGTCCAGCGTTTCATCATCCGCGTTCACCGACACCGCGACATTGCGCGCCCGTCCACGTGCCCGGTCCGCGAGCAGGCCGGCGTCTTTCAGTGCAATGTTTCGCGGGCTTTTTGCAAAGAAGATGAAACCGACATGGGACGCGCCGCCATCGATGGCCGCCTCAAGGGTTTCCTGCGTCTTCAGCCCGCAGATTTTTACAGAAACGCTCATGGGGTGCTCGTCGCATGAAATCGCGCCGGAGTCGAGTATCCGGGATGCCGATTTGTGCCGAATTCGGATGACCGGCTCAGGAATGTTTCAGTGCGTCAACGCCGGATGGCGGCTGGTCGGCCTCAAGGACCGCGCCGGGCCGCAATGGACGTGTTTATAGATGGAAATCAATGGCATGCAGCGACGATCCGTGGCGCTTCAGCCAGCTTTTGGCCTCGTCGGTCCGGGTGCACAGCCGGCGGCACAGCGCCCAGAAGCGCGGACCGTGGTTCATTTCCGCAAGATGGGCGACCTCGTGCGCGGCCAGATAGTCGATGACATGGTCGGGCGCCATGACGATGCGCCAGGAAAAGGAGAGGTTGCCCCGCGAACTGCAGGATCCCCAGCGGCTCTTCGTATCCTTCAAGCGGATGCCGGCAATGGTCTTTCCGAGAGTCGCGGCGTGGCGGTTGGCCGCCTCTTCCAGATCCGCCCGGGCCTGTTTCTTCAGGAAGTCGACAATCCGTCGGCCGAGATGTTCCGGCGCGCCGCCGACCTGAAGAACGGGCTCGCCATCCGCTTCGCCTGTTTCGGTTATGCCGCGCAGCTTTCCCGTTCGCACGATGCGATGGGCAACCCCGCGGATGGGAATGGAGCCGCCATCCTCGAGGCCGCTTGCCTTCGGCATCTTGTCCAGCCGGCTTTTGAGCCAGCCATGATGGCGATGCAGGAAGCGGTCGATCTCGTGATCCGGTATCCCGACGGGAACCGACATCTTCAGCGCCCTGCCGCCCGGCTCGATCCGCAAGGTCAGGCGCGTGGCGCGTTCGTTTTCCCTGATTGTGAGCGGCAGCCGGCGACCGGCGACCGCTATGTCGCGGCCGCGCTCTGCCTGTTTGCGCGATGTCCTCGAACGCTTCTTCAGTCCGAACATGCGTCTTTGTTTAGGCGATTCTCTGCGTAACGCAAAAAGGGCGCCCCATTGGGGCGCCAAGTCATGAGGCTAGACCTGGAGGTCAGTCCTGATCGCTGTCTGCCGGCCGGTCTTTTTTTCGTTTGGCCATGAAGCGATCAAACTCTTCCTGGTCCTTGGCCCGCCGCAATTCGCGAAGATAGGTGTCGAACTCTTCCCGTGCCTCGTCAAGCTTGCGCCGCTCTTCTTCAAGGCGCGCAAGCTCCTTCTCGCGCCACTCGTCAAAGGCGACATTGCCGGTGCGCGAATGATAGCTCCGGTGGCTGTGACGGCGGGCGCGCTTGCAGCCGGCGAACATCTCGTCCGTCGCCTTGTTCACGTCCCGTTTGAAACCGTCGAGCCGGTCACCCCAGATGATGTAGGCAAGCATTGCAAGGCCCAGAGGCCAGAATACGACAAAGCCCAGGACCATCAGGCCGATGGTCAGAGGGGTCCAGGCAGGACGCAACATTGTGGTATTGGTCATCGATAAGCCCTTTTGCTAGGAAGCAGCAGACATTGCCGCTCACGGTTTTGATGTGGGGGCAATCGGGCCGGATTCAAGAAATTGAGATCGATAAAATTTGCAACATATTGAAATAAAACAATAATTCAGCGGAAAATTTACCGGATAGGCAATTTTCCGCACCGGGTCCGTCCGCTGCATTCAGCTTCAGTATCTGAAAATATGGAAGATGCGGAACCTACTTGCCGGCCGCGCCGGCCAGTACGCGCTTGCGGCGACGAATCGGGTTTTTGGACTTCTTCGCGGCGGCCTTGCGATGATCGTGCGAGCGCATGAAATCGACGATGCGCGGCGCGATTTCGGCCCGGAAGCGCGAGCCGTTGAAGACGCCGTAATGGCCGACCTTCGGCTGCATGTAATGCTGGCGCATGTCTTCCGGTATGTTCACGCACAGATCATGGGCCGCGCGGGTCTGTCCGAGGCCGGAGATATCGTCATTCTCGCCTTCCACGGTCAGAAGGGCGACAGACTTGATCGCCGAGGGCTCGACGAGCTCGTCGCGATGCATGAAACAGCCTTTCGGCAGCGCATGCTCGATGAAGACGGTCTCGACGGTCTGCAGGTAGAACTCGGCGGTCAGATCCATGACAGCCAGATATTCATCGTAGAAATCGCGGTGCTTTTCGGCCGAATCGCCATCGCCCTCGACCAGATGCTGGAAGAAATCCTTCTGCGCGATCATGTGCTTGTCGAGATTCATCGACATGAAACCGGACAGTTGCAGAAAGCCCGGATAAACCTCGCGCATGAAGCCCGGCTGCGGCCACGGAACCCGCATGATGACATTGTCGCGGAACCATTCGAGCGGCTTGGTTTCCGCCAGCGCATTGACCGCGGTCGGGTTGATGCGCGTGTCGATCGGCCCGCCCATCAGCGTCATCGACCGCGGCGACAGCGGATCGCCCCGCTTTTCCATGACGGCAACGGCCGCCAGCACCGGAACCGACGGCTGGCACACGGCGAGCACATGGGTGTCCTCGCCGAGGCAGTGGATCATCTCGATGATGTAGTCGATATAGTCGTCAAGGTCGAAGGAACCGTCGCTCACGGGCACCATGCGCGCATCGATCCAGTCGGTGATATAGACATCGGCGCTTGGAAGCAGGGTCTCGACCGTTCCGCGCAGGAGCGTCGCATAGTGGCCCGACATCGGCGCGACGATGAGGATTTTCGGGCCGCGCTTGGCCTCGGGCGGCAATGCCCGGTGGAAATGGATCAGATTGCAGAACGGCTTCTTCCAGACGATATCCTCGTGCACCGGCACTTTCTGGAAATCGACCGTCGTTTCATGGATGCCGAATTCCGGCTTGCCATAGCGCCGGGTCGTGCGTTCGAAGACTTCAAGGCCCGCGGCCAGCGTCCGGCCGGCCGGTGTCTGCGAGATCGGGTTGAGGGGATTGGTATAGGCCAGCCGCATCGCATCAGCCGCAGCCCGCCAAGGCGACATCGCCGCATGGCTCAATTCATAGAGCTGATAGAACATCGATGTACCCCTCTGGCCTTTATGAATCTGCTCCCCGGGTATCACCCCATATGGACGTGCAGCTTGTCCCCACAAGCCAATACACCATCACGATATTGTGCAACGCAACGTGATCCGGCGACAGCCTAACAGCTTTTTGCTGCAGCGCAACGGTTCCGGCTATTGATTCAACCAAGGGTGTAATCAACTTGAAAAACACCCTTAACGCACACATCAGATATCCAGGTTTGCCACATTCAGGGCGTTTTCCTGGATGAAATCGCGCCGCGGTTCGACCTCGTCGCCCATCAGCCGGGCAAACAGGCCGTCAGCGTCGGTCGCATCGTTGATCTTGACCTGAAGCAGCGTGCGGGCATTGGGATCGAGCGTCGTCTCCCAAAGCTGGTCGGCATTCATTTCGCCGAGACCCTTGTAGCGCTGCATGGTCAGGCCCTTGCGGCCGATGGCGAAGATCGCATCGAGCAGCGTGCTCGGCCCGGTGATATCGGTGGAATCTTCCTTGCGGATCAGCTGGGCCGCTCCAGAATAGATCTCCTGCAGCCCTTCGGTCATCTGGTCGATGCGTCTGGCGTCCGCCGAGGCGATCAGGCCGGCATCGATGAGATGCGATTCCTTAACGCCGCGTACCGTCCGCTCCAGGCGCAGCCCGCCATCGTCACCGATGCTGCCGCTCCAGCCCCGTTCCGTCTCTTCGGCTATGGCGTCGAGCCGCTTGGCGACCGCTTCCGCCTTCTGCTGCGCGCTGGCGCCGTCATTCATCAGTTCCAGGTTGAGCGCGCCGACAATGGCCGCCTGTTCGATGATTGTCCGGTCGTAACGCGAATGCAGGCCCTCGATCAGCTGCCGCAGCTTCAGCGCATCGCCGATCACATTGCGCAGGTCTTCGCCGGTGCGCACTTCGCCATTGTCCAGTTCGAGCGCCGAATCCTCGAGACCGACGCCGATGAGATACTCCTCGAAGGCCTTTTCGTCCTTCAGATATTGCGAGGACTTTCCGCGTGTGACCTTGTAGAGCGGCGGCTGGGCGATGAACAAATGGCCGCGTTCCAGAAGTTCCGGCATCTGGCGGAAGAAGAAGGTCAGCAGCAGCGTGCGGATATGGGCGCCGTCGACATCCGCATCCGTCATGATGATGATCTTGTGATAGCGCAGCTTTTCCGGATTGAACTCGTCCTTGCCGATGCCGGTCCCGAGCGCCGTGATCAGCGTGCCGATTTCCTGGCTGGACAGCATCTTGTCGAAGCGTGCCCGCTCGACATTAAGGATCTTGCCGCGCAATGGCAGGATCGCCTGGTTCTCGCGCGAACGGCCCTGCTTGGCCGAGCCGCCGGCCGAATCGCCCTCGACGAGGAAAATTTCTGACTTTGCCGGATCGCGCTCCGAGCAGTCGGCGAGCTTTCCGGGAAGCGATGCGATGTCGAGCGCGCCCTTGCGGCGCGTCAGTTCGCGCGCCTTGCGGGCCGCTTCGCGGGCCGCCGCCGCCTCGACCACCTTGCCGACCAGGATCTTGGCTTCCTGGGGATGTTCCTCCAGCCACTGGTTGAGCGCCGTATTGACGAGGCTCTCGACGACCGGGCGAACCTCCGAGGAGACCAGCTTGTCCTTGGTCTGCGAAGAGAATTTCGGATCCGGTACCTTGACGGAAAGCACGGCGGTCAGACCTTCGCGGCAATCGTCGCCGGTCAGCGAGACCTTTTCCTTCTTGGTCAGGCCCGAACTGTCGGCATAGGAGACGATCTGACGGGTCAGCGCGCCGCGAAAGCCGGCCATATGGGTTCCGCCGTCGCGCTGCGGGATATTGTTGGTGAAGCACAGCACGTTTTCGTGGTAGCTGTCGTTCCACCACATGGCCACTTCGACGGTGATGCCTTCCTTTTCGCCGTCAATGGCGATCGGCTCTTCCACCAGCGGTTTCTTGTTGCGGTCGAGATATTTGACGAAGGCCTGGATGCCGCCGTCATAGACCATTTCGTCGCGGCGAACGTCCGAATGGCGGTTGTCCGTCAGCGTGATGCGCACGCCGGAATTCAGGAAAGCCAGCTCGCGAAGCCGGTGCTCGAGGGTTCCGTAGTCGAAATCCGTCATGGTGAAGGTTTCGGTCGACGGCAGGAAGGTGACCTCTGTGCCCGTCTGATCGCCCGCATCGCCGGTCACCGTCAGCGGACCGTCGGCGACACCATGCGTGAAGCTCATCTCGTGGATCTTGCCCTTGCGGTGGATCTTCAGCTTCAGGGAAACGGAAAGGGCATTGACCACCGACACGCCGACGCCGTGTAGTCCGCCGGACACCTTGTAGGAATTCTGGTCGAATTTACCGCCGGCATGCAGTTGCGTCATGATGACTTCCGCCGCCGAAACGCCCTCCTCGGGGTGCATGTCGGTCGGAATGCCTCGGCCATTGTCGGTCACGGTACAGGAACCGTCGGCATTCAGCGTCACGGTCACATCCGTCGCGTGGCCGGCGAGCGCCTCGTCGATCGCGTTGTCGACCACCTCGTAGACCATGTGATGCAGGCCGGAACCGTCATCCGTATCGCCGATATACATGCCTGGACGCTTGCGCACCGCATCCAGACCCTTCAGAACCTTGATCGATTCGGCATCGTATTCGGGATTCGCCGATGTCTCGTTCTCGGGGTTGTCGCTCATATTGTGGTGATCTTTCCTGGATGCATGCTCGCCGGGTTCTGGCGCCGCGAATCACCCGGCCAATTTGACATTAATATAATGATTTTACCCAAAAAATCCAATTATTCGGTATAGTCGCCCGGGTCCCGTTGGCAAGCAAAATAGTCTTGTTTGGCGCCGAAAACGGCTTGGTCGGCGGTGCCGGACGCCTATATGCTCTCTAGGAAAGTGTCGACGCCATGGATGCGCCCGTTCAGCCCTTAATTCCCGCCCGCTTTCTGCCCGAAAACAGGGATTCGATCGGCCGTTTCCAGTATTTGCCGTTTGGCGTCGGCCCGCGGGTCTGCATCGGCGCCACCTTCGCGCTGCGGGAAGCGGTGATCGCGCTCGGCGTGCTGATGCGCCGCTACCGTTTCGATTGCACCGAAAAGACCTATCCATGGCCCGTGCAGAAACTGACGGTCCAGCCCGAGGGCGGGCTGCCGATGCGCGTTGTGTCGCGAAAAAATCAGGATTTGGGCTAGTTGCTGCCGGCTCCGGCAAGGTCAGCCGTGCAATTGTCGATGCCGTAGGCGGCATTGCATCCGCTGTCCCGGCTCATCCCGGCCTGTGGCGCCAGGAATGCCGCTGCCAATATCACGGCGCCGGCGATGATGAACGATGAAAAAACGGCCCTGCCCATTATTTTCTGTTCTGTCATGATACTCAAAAAACCCGTCTTATCCCCAACGACGGCCTTGGCCGACGGCATGTCCCCTGCCGCAAAACAACAACCTCGCCGTGACGGCGAAGCTGAATTTATCAGCCAATTCCTAATGATTTGCCACATGTAAGCGCATACTCATGAAGGTTCAATGGCGAATGTGTTAATTCCAGTAAAATGTCTTCACACCGCGAAAGATCATGCCGGCCGCAAGCAGCGTCAGGGCAAGCTTGAAGGCCAGCCTGAAGCCCTTCTCCGGCATGGTATTGAGCAGTTTAGAGCCGGCAAGCGTACCGCCGAAGCCGCTGGCGATCATCAGCGCGATCAGCGGCAGCCACGGCGCGAAGGCAAAGCCGACAACCGCAAATCCGATCACCTTGAAACCGTGCTGGACACTCATCAGCGCCGCGAGCGATCCGACAAGCTTCTGACGCACCGGAAAGCTGTTGGACAGCAGCGCCGCGTTGAGGGGGCCGGTTGCGCCGAGAAACATGCCCAGAAAGGTCGTGATCGCACCGATCGCCGCAAATCCCCTCGTTTTCATCGCCGCGATGCGCCGGAGCGGAACCCAGGTCGTGGCAACGATGAAAGCGCCGAGCACCATCAGGATGATGCCGCTCTGCAAGCGCACGGCGATGGCGGCGCCGATCGCGGCACCGAACAGCGCGCCGGCAGAGAAGGCAGCGACCCGGGTCCAGTCGACATAATCGCGCAAGACGATCGTTCGCCCGCCATTGGAGCCCAGTTGGACGGCGCCGTGGACAGGAATGAGCGCTGCGGGCGGAACGAAATAGGACATGAGCGCGATCATGGCCGCGCCGCCGCCAATTCCCACGGAGGCCGTGATAAAGGAGGTGGCAAAACTGGCCGCGATCAAGAGGGCGGCGAAATGTGCGGGCAGTCCGTCCGGAAGAAATATGCCAGCAAGGGTCGCCAAATCAGGCGATCAGGTCTTTGGTGAACTGTCCGGCCGGTTTGAAGCGCACGAGATAGGACGGCAGGATCGCTTCCAGCGTCGTCGCCTCGATGCCGAGGCCTGCAAGCGTGCGTCCCTCCGACTCCGCCGCCGCCGAAACCACATTGTCGGACCGCAGCAGGACGACCTGGTCCCTGGTCAGAACCGGATCGATCAGCGGCACCAGCGACATCACCCTGCCGAGCAGGCTGGCTGCGTACCATGGGATCGACAGGAAGGCGCGCTTGCGCCCGATCATCTCCAGCATCAGTGTCAGGCATTGCCGGAAATCGAGAATCTCCGGTCCGCCGAGTTCCCACGTCTTGCCCGGCTCGACAACGCCGTCGACGGCCTTGGCGACAGCTTCGGCAACATCGCCCACATAGACCGGCTGAAAATGCGTAACGCCGCCGCCGATCAGGGGCAGGAACGGGGAGAAGCGCGCCATTTCGGCGAATTTGTTGAAAAAATCGTCCTCCGGGCCGAACACGATGGAGGGGCGGATGATCGTCGCGTCGGGAACGGCCTGACGAACCGCCTCCTCTGCCAGGCCCTTGGTGCGCCCATAATCGGAGAGGCTGCCGCTGTCCGCGCCAATGGCCGAGACATGGGTCAGGCCGATGCCGGCGGCGCGGCAGGCTTCCGCCACGGCGCGCGCGCCGTTGTGCTGTATATTGTCGAAGGTGTTACGGCCACGCTCGAACAGGATGCCGACGAGATTGACCACATGATCAGCGCCCTGAATGGCCCGCTGCACCGATTCCGGGTTCCGCAGATTGGCCTGAACGGCGACGATCTGGCCGACATTGCCCATGGGCTGCAGGTGGCCTGCGAGGTCCGGCCGGCGCACGGCGGCGCGCACATTGTAGCCGCGCTTTGCCAGCGCGCGCACGACATGGCGTCCGATGAAACCGGATCCGCCAAATACCGTGACCAGCTTCGGTTCATTGCTCAGCGTCATGGTCGCCCGCTCCCCGCAAGAATTGCTTTTTCAGCCTGTTTCATAGTCAAAACGGTGGTGAAGGTGAAGTGCCAATAGGCCGCAGGCCCCATAATCTTGGGTGTTCAGCCGCTTTGAAACGCATATTGCATCAGCAGTCTGAGACCCGGGTCGGTGCCTGCCGGCACCTCGTCACGGAACCGCTTGCGGAAAACCGCGCTTGCTTCTTCGAGCGGCAGTTCGGTAAAGCCCTGCCGGCGGTAGAAGGGCGCGTTGAACGCTACATCGCGGAAGGTCGAAAGCACGCATGTCTGCGCCCCGAGAGAACGGCCGGCATCCAGAGCAGACGCGACAAGCCGCGACCCCAGCCCGCGGCGAATGTGATCGGGGTGAACCGACAGCAGCCAGACATAAATGGCGGCCTCAACGCTTTCATATGCGATAAAGCCGACCGGTCGGTCGCCACTGTCGCAGGCGACATGGACGCCACTGCCCTCGATATGGCGTTGAAAGTCCTCAAGGCTGGGGCCGCAAACTGTTGAAATTGCGGCAATTTCCGGAATATCGACGTCTGAGAAGAGCGTCGTCGACGCTGTATCTATATCCAGAAGCCGGGGCGCTTCCCCGGCCCGCATGGGCCGGATCGTGTAACCGTCCGATTGCACAGGATCAGGCTTCATATCCCTCGACCAGAAGCGTGACCGCCTCGGCGCAACTTTGCCGGATGGCCTTGGCGGCCTGGTATTCGTCCGAATTGTAGCAGTTCCTCGCATCTTCTATGGATGCGAATTCAATCACGACATTGCGCGCGCGCGGTTCGCCTTCCAGGGCTTCGATCCCGCCGCCGCGCGCCAGGAAATTGGCGCCAAAGCGCTCGAAGGCCGGTTTTGCCGTTGCGACATAGTCCTTGTAGCGCTCGGGGTCCTTCACATCGACACTGGCAATCCAGTAGGCTTTTGCCATGGTTTCCTCCCACCATAATTTGACTTTTTGGTCTAATAATTAGAGCGCATTTTCCGAAAGAGCGCCATCCATTTCCGCAAGGATGGCCTGCGCTGCCGCGACCGGGTCCGGTGCCGCGATGATCGGGCGCGCGACCACCAGGTGGCTGGAACCCATGCCGAGGGCGTCGCCGGGTGTGACGACGCGTTTCTGGTCGCCATGATCGGCGCCGGCGGGACGGATTCCGGGCGTCACAACCGCCATATCGGGCCCGACGATCTGTCTGACTGTGCGTGCCTCGGCCGCAGAGCAGACAATGCCGCCCATGCCGGCCTCCGCCGCCTGCCGCGCACGTCTGGCCACCAGCGTCTGCGGATCGTCCGAATAGCCTGCTTCCTTCAGGTCGGCGGCGTCCATCGAGGTCAGCACGGTGACGCCGAGCAGGCACAGATCCGATCCCCTGGCGGCCTCCACCGCGGCGCGCATGGCCTTCGGATAGGCGTGCAGCGTCAGCATGGAGACATTCATTTTGACAATGTTTTCAACGCCTTTGGCGACCGTATTGTCGATGTCGAGCAGTTTCATGTCCAGAAAGACACGCTTGCCGCCGGCGATCAGATCGCGGGCGAATTCCAATCCGCCGGCAAAGACGAGCTGATAGCCGATCTTGTAGAATTCGACCGTGTCGCCCAGGGCGGAAACAATGGCCGCGGCCTTGTCTGTCGTCGGTACATCCAGGCCGACGATCAGGCGCGATCTGGCATCCTGCATGCGGTTACCTCGCTGATTTCATGATTCGGTGCGGCTTTCGTTTAGGCCGCCGGGAAAGGTCTGTCCAGTGGCGGGCCGGCTTTGTCGCTAGTCCACGCGGCCGTGCCGCTTGCAATGGTCGAAGAGCGACCGGCAGGTCTTGTCGAGCATGCCCGATGCGCGTTCATCGACAATCCGCCCGTCCTCGTCGAAGGCCGACCCCGCGCCGCCGACCGCGCATTGTTCGGTCAGAACCTGCGTGCCCACCGCCATCATCACCGAGCGCAGGTGATAGAGGTTGCGAATGCCGCCCAGCTTGCCCTTCGATGCGGCCCCGAGCGCCACATATCGGCCGTTCCAGGGCTTGAGCGGTCTTCCGTCATCTTCGGAAATGAGGCTGACCCAGTCGATGACATTCTTCAGCAGTGGCGGCACCGATGAATTGTATTCGGGGCTTGCAATGAAGATGCCGTCATTGGCCGAAATCAGGCGCCCGAGATTCATCGCTCCCATCGGGATGCCCTCCCGCGCCTTCAGGTCCTCATCGACCAGCGGCATAGGATAATCGAGCAGTGATATTCGGGTTACGTCGGCGCCCAGTTGCGCCAGCGTGAGCTGCGCGGCGTCGGCGAGCTTGGCGTTGATCGATGCCGACTTGACGGAGCCGGCAAAAACAAGGATTCGCGGTATCATCGTTGGTCGTCTCGCTCTAACCCGTGCGCCGGTACATCCACATCTGCGCCGGGGGAATGTTGCGGATCTCGATGCCGAAACGCGTCACGCTGTATTGCCCGCGGCCGGCCGGAATCGGTGAATTCGGCCCGTAGGAGAATTGCAGGAACGGCCGTCCCTTCGGAATGCGGCCGAGCACGTCCTCAAGCAGTCGCACGCGCGTTTCCACCGGAAAATTGAGCAGCGGTATGCCCGAGATCACACAGTCGAAACGGGTCGTGCGCAGGGCGCCGAGCGTCTCATCCAGGCTGAACGCGTCGCCACGGATGAGTTTGACCGCGGGAAGTTCTTTTCGAATATGCCGGCAGAATTCCGGAGAGTACTCGACGGCGACCAGGTTTTCCGGTGCTATCCCGCGTCGCAGCAGGGCTCTTGTGACAACGCCGGTTCCGGGTCCCAGCTCCAGGACGGGCAAGCCCGATGCCGGGTTGGCGACACTCGCCATGCGCCGCGCCATGTAGATGGAGGTCGGCACGATAGCGCCCACGGTTTTGGGCTGACTGACCAGGCCTTTGAAAAAACGCAGTTTTTGACTGAATCTGTCAGCGACATGTCGTTGCAGGTGTTGCCGCATTCACATGTTCCCCCGGAAAGGTCTTGCTGTGCTGCGGCGCATCTGCGGTCAGTCGCTGAGCGTGTCGAAAAAGTGCCGCATCTTGGAGAAGAAGCCGGAGGATTCCGGATTGTTTTCCCGCGAGGACAGGGATTCGAACTCTTCCAGCAGTTCCCGCTGCCGCTTGGTCAGCCGCTGCGGGGTCTCAATGGCAATCTGGATGTAGAGGTCGCCCATATGCGACGAGCGCAGCACCGGCATGCCCTTGGACTTCAGCCGGAATTGCCGCCCGGTCTGGGTTCCTTCCGGAACCTTGACGCGCGTTTTCGCGCCGTCCAGCGTCACGACGTCGAACTGGCCGCCGAGGGCCGCCGTGGTCATGGAGACCGGCACAGTGCAGTAAAGGTCGGCACCGTCCCGCTGGAAGAATTCATGCGGCCTGACGGACAGGAAGATATAGAGATCGCCCTGCGGGCCGCCCCGCATTCCGGCCTCGCCTTCACCGGCAAGGCGTATGCGCGTGCCGTCCTCGATCCCCGCCGGTATGTTGACGGAGAGCGACCGGTCCTCATTGACCCGGCCCTGGCCGGAACATTTGGTGCATGGATCGCTGATGATCTCGCCGCGCCCGTGACAGGTCGGGCAGGTGCGTTCAACGGAGAAGAAACCCTGCGACGCACGCACGCGCCCGGACCCCTGACACGTGGTGCAGGTAACCGGCTGGCTGCCCGGCTTGGCGCCGGAGCCGGAACACTCGTCGCACTGCACCGATGTCGGCACGCGGATCTGGGCCGTTTTCCCGGTGAAGGCCTCCTCGAGCGAAATCTCCATGTTGTAGCGAAGATCGGCGCCGCGTTCGCGGCCGCCCGCATTGCGGCGCGACCGTCCGCCGCCCATCATCTCGCCGAATATGTCCTCGAAGATGTCCGAAAAGGCGTGGGCTCCGCCGCCGAAACCGCCGCCACCGAAACCGCCGGGTCCGCCCTGCTCGAAAGCGGCGTGGCCGAACTGGTCGTAGGCGGCCCGCTTTTGCGGGTCTTTCAGCGTTTCATACGCCTCGTTGATTTCCTTGAATTTGCGCTCGGCCTCAGCATCGTCGGGGTTCTTGTCGGGGTGATACTTCATGGCCAGCCGACGGAAGGCGCCCTTCAGGTCCTTGTCGCTTGCGCCCTTGGACACGCCGAGCGTTTCGTAGAAATCAGCCTTGGCCATTAGACCGCTTCATGGTTGGATTGAGTCATTATGATTGAATCGGTTTTCCCGGAAAGTCAAAAGCCATATGCAGGAGAACCTGGACAGGCAAAAGGCCGGCAGACGATTTCCACGTCCGCCGGCCGTCCGGCTTAAGCCGATTTCTTCTCGTCGTCGTCGTTGATTTCTTCGAAATCAGCGTCGACAACGTCTTCGCCTTCAGCCGCGGCATCGGCCGCAGCGTCCGCTTCGGCGGATTCCGCCTGCTGTGCTTCGTACATGGCCTGACCAAGCTTCATCGAGGCTTCCGCCAGGGTCTGCGTCTTGGCCTTGATGTCTTCCGCATCGGGCTCTTCGGCCTCGACGGCAGCCTTCAAGGCCTCGGCGGCATCGGTGATGGCCTTGCGGTCGTCTTCGCTGACCTTGTCGCCGTAATCGGCAAGCGATTTTTCCGTCGAGTGCAGCAGGCTTTCGGCCTGGTTCTTCGCCTCGACCGCATCACGCCGGGCCTTGTCGGCTTCGGCATTGCTTTCGGCATCCTTGATCATCTGATCGATATCGTCATCGGACAGACCGCCCGAGGCCTGGATGCGGATCTGGTGCTCCTTGCCCGTGCCCTTGTCCTTTGCCGAAACGTTGACGATGCCGTTGGCGTCGATGTCGAACGTGACCTCGATCTGCGGAACGCCGCGCGGTGCCGGCGGGATACCGACCAGGTCGAACTGGCCGAGCATCTTGTTGTCGGCCGCCATTTCGCGCTCGCCCTGGGCGACACGGATGGTCACCGCATTCTGATTGTCGTCCGCCGTCGAGAAGGTCTGCGACTTTTTCGTCGGGATCGTCGTATTGCGGTCGATCAGTCGGGTGAAGACACCGCCGAGCGTCTCGATGCCCAGCGACAGCGGCGTTACGTCCAGAAGCAGCACGTCCTTGACGTCGCCCTGCAGAACACCGGCCTGGATGGCGGCGCCCATGGCGACCACCTCATCCGGGTTCACGCCCTTGTGCGGCTCCTTGCCGAAGAACTGCTTGACGACTTCCTGCACCTTCGGCATGCGGGTCATGCCGCCGACGAGAACCACCTCGTCGATTTCGCCCGGCTGGATGCCGGCGTCCTTGATGGCCGCCTTGCAGGGGTCGACCGTGCGCTGGACGAGGTCCTCGACCAGGCTCTCGAACTTGGCACGCGACAGCTTCATCGTCAGGTGCTTGGGTCCGCTCTGGTCGGCGGTGATGAACGGCAGGTTGATTTCCGTCTGGGCCGAGGACGACAGCTCGATCTTGGCCTTCTCAGCCGCTTCCTTGAGCCGCTGAAGCGCAAGCTTGTCGTTCTTCAGGTCGATGCCCTGGTCTTTCTTGAATTCCTTGGCGAGGTAATCGACCAGGCGCATGTCGAAGTCTTCGCCGCCCAGGAAGGTGTCGCCATTGGTGGACTTGACCTCGAAAACGCCGTCCCCGATCTCGAGAACGGAAATATCGAAGGTGCCGCCGCCAAGGTCGTAGACGGCAATGGTCTTGCCTTCCTTCTTGTCCAGACCGTAGGCGAGCGCGGCCGCGGTCGGCTCGTTGATGATGCGCAGCACTTCCATGCCGGCGATCTTGCCGGCGTCCTTGGTGGCCTGGCGCTGTGCGTCGTTGAAGTAGGCCGGAACGGTGATAACGGCCTTCTCGACCGTTTCGCCCAGATAGGCTTCAGCCGTTTCCTTCATCTTCTGAAGGATCATGGCCGAGATCTGCGACGGCGAATAGCTGCTGCCGCCGGCTTCCACCCAAGCGTCGCCATTGTCGGCCTTGACGATCTTGTAGGGAACCAGACCCTTGTCTTTCTCGACCATCTTGTCGTCATAGCGGCGACCGATCAGTCGCTTGACGGCAAACAGCGTGTCTTCGGGATTGGTGACGGCCTGACGCTTGGCCGGCTGTCCGGTGAGGCGCTCGCCGTCATCGGTAAACGCGACCATTGACGGTGTGGTGCGGGCGCCCTCTGCATTCTCTATGACCTTGGCGTCTTGTCCGTCCATGACGGCGACGCAGGAATTGGTCGTTCCCAGGTCAATACCAATTACTTTTGCCATTTTACATTCTCCTTGAAGCGAACTGTCCGGACCCGTAGCGGCGTTCCATGCGACAGTCCCTAGCGGTACGATCCCCCAGCATCCGGCCGGATGCCGTTGTTGTGCCGTATATAAGAAAGACGTAATGGGACTGCAAGGCAGGATTCGGATTCGATCTTTGCTCTCTGCGCGACCGCCGATAGCATTGCGCGGGCGGTCCTGAAAAGCCCCGAATCGCACCGGCGCGCGATTTTATGCCAGTTCACCGATTTTCCGTGCGTTCAACGGCCCGATTCCAACCTTCGGATGTCCGGATACGGCTCCGGCTAGAAGCGGTAGCCCATGCGCCCACCGACCGATTCCAGCCCCACATTGAAATCCGTCAGGCTGGCATTGGAGAAGTGATTGTAAAACACCTCGACCAGCAGTTTGTCGGTAATGTCGAGGCCGATCGTTGCCTGCAGAAGAAACAGCCAGTCGGATCCGAGATCCTTGGTCGCGCCCGAAGCTGCGTCCGTCGTCACGCGCGAACTGTTCCATGACCCGCCGCCGGTAAAGCCGACATAGAGCCGCCGGCTCAGGTGAACCTGCCAGTTCAATCCGGTGTAGACCACATGGATCGGATTGTCGGAGATCGCGATGTCCGCGCCGACAAGCGGGCGTGGCGATCCGATCGCCTCGAGTATGTCGGGTGACGGCAGCAGGATCTCGCCGTTGATGATGCCGCCGGAGAAATGATTGGGTGATGCAGGACCGGTGTCGAACGCTCCCCCACCGAAGCGCGCTTCCCAGTCCTTGGCATGTTTGCCAATTTCCAATCTGCTTAGAAATGCATCGTCCGACGCGAATGCGGCAGTCCCCAAACACAACTGCGCCGCAAAACAAGCGGCGATTCCATACCGAAACCGCATTACAAGAAATGGCCCCCGCCACGTCGAAATGTTAACCAAACAAAACCGTGCTGGCGGGCAATTTGCAAGGCCGATGAATGCGGTGGCAGACATAAGGCGCCCGCTGTTGCATTTTCGCATCAGTTTAACGCCCAGCCACTACGCGCCTTGCCCGGGAGGGAATCGGAGAATGAGAACCGTCGACGTTTATTGGTCGCATCAAAGCCCCTATTGCTATTTCGTGCTGGACCGGATCCTGGCGCTGCAGGCGCATGAGGACGTGGATGTCCGGCTGCGGCTCGTGCAGCCCGGCGTTCTGCGCAACGCCACCGCCTTCCAGGGCCGCCTGCCGATCGAGCAGGACTATTTCTTTCGTGACGTTGCCCGTACCGCCGCATTCCTCGGCCTGCCCTATGCCGAGGCGCGGCCCTACCCGGTCGAGATGCGGCCGGGGACCGTCTACCGGGCGGCCGAACACCAGCCGCGCATTCACCGCCTCAACCACCTGACGCTCGCGGCCGACGAGGTCGGCGCCGGGTGGCGTTTTCTCGATCAGGTCACCCGGCTTATCTGGGATGGAAGCGCTCGGAACTGGCACAAGGGCCCGGCGCTTGCCGATGCGCTGGCCCGTGCCGGACTGGACATGGACGATCTGCAACGGCGTGCCGGCGGTAACGGATCGCGCTACGAACAGATCCTGGCGGCCAATCACGACCGGCTGCTGGAAGCCGGACACTGGGGCGTGCCGGTATTCGTGTTCGATAAAGAACCGTTCTACGGTCAGGACCGTTTCGACCAGCTCCTGTGGCGCATGGGAATTGGCGCCCAGGTCCAGATTGTCTAGTTGCCCAGAATAATGTCGAGAAGCGTTGTCGTTTCGTCGGTGTTGCGCGATCCGACATCGGCGGGCGGTGCGCGCCGCGATGTCGAGCCGGTGCGCTCTTGCGCCACGTCGCCCGACCACTGCCGTGACGGTGTGTCGCCGATCGCACCGGCGGGTCTGCGCACCACGCCGTCGGCGGGCCGGGTCATCGGCACCGCCACGCGGCTTGGATCGCTCGGCACATTGTATTGACCGGGCAGCCGGGCGTTGGACGAGCCGTTGTGGGCGGCCTCCATATAGCTGCGCCAGGCCAGTGCCGGCATGCTGCCGCCGGTGACCTTGCGGGTCGGCGTGCTGTCGTCATTGCCGAACCATACGCCCGTCGTCAGATGCGCCGTGTAACCGATGAAGAGCGCGTCGCGGAACGCCTGGCTGGTGCCTGTCTTGCCGGCGGCCTGGTGGCTGCCGAGGCGGGCCTTGCGGCCGGTGCCCTCATTGACCGCCCTGACCAGCATGCCGTTCATCATGGCGATGATCTCGGGCCGCAGCACGCGCGGCGGGTTGTCATAGGTGTTTTCGTAAAGCACCTTGCCGTCGGCCGTGCGCACCCGCTTGATGATGTGCGGCGTGGCCTTGTAGCCGCCATTCATGAAGGGCGCGTAGGCGGCTGTCAGCTCCGTCAGCGTCACTTCCGATGTGCCGAGCGCAATGGATGCGTTGGTCTGCAGCTTGGATTCGATGCCCAGGCGGCGCGCCGTCTTGGCGACATTGTCGGCGCCGGCTTCCATGACAAGCTGCGCCGCGATGGTGTTGAGGGAGCTGGACAGCGCCTCGGACAGCGTTACGGGCCCGCGATATTTCTCATCATAATTGGACGGCGTCCACTTGCCGATCCGGATCGGCGCGTCATTGCGCACCGATTGCGGCGTGCGGCCCATCTCCAGGGCAGCGGCATAGACGAACGGCTTGAAGGCCGAGCCGGGCTGCCGCTTCGCCTTCGTCGCCCGGTCGTACTGGCTGACGGAATAATCATAGCCGCCGACCAGCGCACGGATGGCGCCGGAGCCGTCGACGGAGACGAGCGCGCCCTGCGAGACGTTGAGCTTGGTACCGCTGTGATCGATGGCGCCCCGGATGGTCTTTTCCGCCTGTTGCTGCAGCCGGTAATCGATGGTGGTATCGACAATGAGATCGCGGGTCACCTTGCCGCCGATCAGCGCTTCCAGCCGGTCCATCACGAGATCGGCGCCATAATTTTCCGCGCCCGTCCAGTAGCTCTTGGCCCGCGTCGGTTCCCGGGTCATGGCCGTGGTGATTTCGCGATCCGTCACGAAACCCTCGTCACGCATGGCCTCCAGAACGATCTGGGCGCGCGCTTCGGCGGCATCCGGGTTGCGCGCCGGGGAAAGCCGGGAGGGTGCTTTCAGGAGGCCGGCGAGCAGCGCCGCCTGCGCCAGGTTCACATCGCGCGCCGGCTTCTTGAAATAGCGCCGTGACGCGGCTTCAACGCCATAGGAGCCCGAACCGAAATAGACCCGGTTCAGATACATCTCCAGGATCTGGTCCTTGGTGAAATTATATTCGAGCCAGAAGGCGAGCAGCACTTCCTGCACCTTTCGCTCGATCGTGCGCTCGGGCGACAGGAATAAGTTCTTGGCGAGCTGCTGGGTGAGGGTCGATCCGCCCTGCACCATGCGCCCGGCCATCACGTTTTGCGTCATGGCGCGGGCAAGGCCAATGGGATCGACGCCGAAATGGGAATAGAAGCGGCGGTCCTCGATGGCCAGCACGGCTTGCGGGATATAGGGCGACATGCGCGACAGGGTCAGCGCCTCGCCGCCGGTGGCGCCGCGATTGGCGAGGGTGTGTCCGTCGCTGGAGACAATCTTCACATTCGGCGGCCGCTCGGGAACCGTCCAGGTCGTCGCGCTCGGCATCTTGGCGCCGTAATAGGCCACAAGGGCGCCGACCCCGATGGCCACCCAAAGACCGATCACGAAGCACCAGTAGAGCGATCGCTGCAGAAAACCCGTAAGGCCGCGCCGCGCGGATCCGGATCGCGACTTGCGCCGCCCGGAGCCGGCCTTCCTCTTGGTCGACCCGCCCTTGCGCTTTCCAGATGCATGGCCGCCCGCCACCCGGTCGCCGGCGCTCGCGCGCAGGCCGTTGCGGCGTGTCATCGACGGTTCAATGCGCGTTTGGTTTTTTCGTTTCTTGGCCATGCGTCCCAGCACTTTTTCAGGTGGAGCGGCTTGGACTTTAATTGCGGCAATTTAAGGGGGCGTTAATCGTTTTGCCGGGCCGGGACAATTGCCACGCGGATATTAACGCTTCGCTTTGGTTGCTCTGCTATTTTGATCAGGAAATTCAATGATCTTCCTTACGGATTGCACCATGGCCTATGTGGAAAAACAGTCACCCGCAGCCGCTTCGGCTCACGCGATGCGCGACTATGTTCATCTGGAATCGGGCCGGGTCGTGTGGGTCGATTACCTCAAGGGCTTCTGCATCCTGCTCGTCGTCATGCTGCATTCGGTGGCCGGCGTCGAAAAGGCGGCCGGCGCCGATGGCTGGATGCACATATTCGTGGAGGTCAGCCAGCCGATGCGCATGCCGGCCTTTTTCCTGGCGTCCGGTCTGTTCTTCATGCGCGGCGTCGACAAACCGCTTGGCCGGTTCCTCGACACCAAGGTTCTCCACTTTGCCTATTTCTACGTGCTCTGGCTGACCATCCAGTTCGCCTTCAAGGCGCCGGGCATGGCTGCCGAAGGCGGGCTTGCCGCGCCGTTCGTCAACTATCTGCTCGCCTTTGTGCAGCCCTTCGGCACGTTGTGGTTCATCTACATATTGCCTGTCTTCTTCATCGTCACCCGGCTGGTGCGCACAGTGCCGGTTCCAATTGTGCTGGCGGCGGCCGTTTTGCTGCAGGTGTTGCCGATCCATACGGGCGCGGTGGTGATCGACGAATTTGCATCCTATTTCGTCTGGTTCTTCGCCGGCTATGCGCTTTCCGGGCAGGTGTTCGCCCTTGCGGATTTCGCGCGGCGCAATCCGGTGACCATGCTGGCGGTGACCATTGCGATCATGGCCGTCACCTGGTTCGCAACGCGCTGGGCGGCTCCGGTCGCCGGCCTGCCTGATTGGGTGGCTGACTTCACGGATGCCTCGACCATCGCCTTTTCCATGATGCCGGTCGTCTCGCTGATTCTGGGTATCGGCGGTGTCGTCGCGCTGGTTTCGCTCAGCGCCGTGCTCTCAGCTTTTGGAAAGGGCGAGTTCATTCGCTGGTGCGGTGCCCATTCGATCGTGATTTACCTGGCTTTTTTCCTGCCCATGGCGGTCACGCGCGTGGTGCTTCTGAAACTTGGCGTGGTGACGGATATCGGAACGGTTTCGCTGCTGGTCTGGATTGCGGCGGTCGCCGGACCTGTCCTATTGTTCTGGCTCGTGCAGATCACCGGTTTGGGGCGTTTCCTGTTCGAACGGCCGCGCTGGGCGCGGCTGAGCGGATAGCCAGCCGCGCCTGACCGATCCCGTCAGCTTGCCAGCGCGTCCAGGATCCTGATCCACGAGCGCACGCCCTTGTGGAACGAGCGCAGGTCGTATTTCTCGTTGGGCGAATGGATGCTGTCATCTTCAAGCGCGAAGCCGACGAGCAGCGAGTTCATGCCGAGCTTCGACTGGAAATCGCCGACGATGGGGATCGAGCCACCCATGCCGGTCAGCGCCGCCGGTTTGCCCCATTCCGCCTCCAGCGCCGCGCCCGCCTTGGCAAGTTCCGGCGCGTCATAGGACAGTTGAATGGCGCCGGATGTGCCGTGCTCGGCAAACGCCACAGAGCAGTCCGCCGGAATGCGTTGTCTGACGAATGCGCGAAAATTCTCCCGCACGGCCACCGGGTCCTGATCGCCCACCAGCCGGAACGAGACCTTGGCCGAGGCCTCGGCCGGGATAACGGTCTTGAAGCCCTCGCCCGTATAGCCGCCGACGATGCCGTTGACTTCAGCGGTCGGCCTTGCCCAGCAGCGCTCGAGAATGCTTCGGTCCTTCTCGCCCGACGGGATCGAGAGCCCGATATCTTCAAGAAAGCCCTTCGGCGGGCCCAGCGCTTCCCATGCGGCCTTGATGTGGTCGGGCGTTTCGTGAACGCCGTCATAGAAATTCGGGATGGTCACCCGGCCGTCGGCGTCGTGCATGGCGCCCAGTATGGATGCAAGAATATGGATCGGGTTGGCGGCATTGCCGCCGTAATGGCCGGAATGCAGATCGCGGCTGGCCGCCTTGACCGTGACCTCCTCGCCGGTCAGGCCGCGCAGCGCCACGGAGATTGAGGGCGTGTCGGGATCCCACATGCCGGTATCGCACACCAGCGCCAGATCGGCTTTGAGTTCTTCCGCATTGGCATCGAGAAAGGGCTGCAGCGATATGGAGCCCGATTCTTCCTCGCCCTCGAACAGAATCGATACCTTGCAGGGCAGGGTCCCATGGGTCTGCTTGTAGGCCCGGCATGCCTCGACAAAGGTCATGAGCTGTCCCTTGTCGTCACTGGTTCCCCGCCCGGTGATCACCTTGCGGCCCGGCGTAAGCTCGGTAATGACCGGCGCGAACGGATCGTTGGTCCACAGCTCGATCGGGTCGACCGGCTGCACGTCGTAGTGACCGTAGAACAGCACATGCGGCGCCCCGTCCGGACCGTCATGATGGGCGACCACCATCGGGTGGCCGATCGTATCGCGCACGCCTGCGGAAAATCCGATGTCGTTCAGCGCATCGACAAGCCATTCGGCTGCCTTGCGGCAGTCTGCTGCGTAGGCCGGATCCGTCGAGATGGATTTTATCCTGACAAGCTGCGTGAGCCTGTCGATACTGTCGTCGAGATTGCTGTCTGCCTGCGAAAGCGTGGCGTCGAGATCGGCCATGGAGCACTCCTGAACTGGGGGAAACGCAGCCGGACATTAATGCGAGTTGGACCGGAAACACAATATGCGGTTCCCGGTTCTGAAATTCGGTGCGATCGAGGTGAGGGAATCCGCCAAAAAGATGCCACCGTGGCTGGAGGGGATAGTCACGGTGGCGTTGGGGATGTGAGCGGCGACCCGGAGAGGGGGGATGAGGTCGCCGCTCGTGTCCGGCGTGGCGGGGGACATGCCTCTCGCCAGACATCGGCATTTTTGCTTGCCGGTGACTGTGATTTGGGCTGATGAATGTGGCAATTCAAGGACACAACCGCGAGATTGCAGTCACGACTATGTTACAGTGGAAAAACCCGTTATCCGCGTCCCAGGATTCTGCCGGGATCACGCCGCTTCAGGCGGCTGCTGCGGTCCGCGAAAGGGCGCGCTTCCATGGCCCAGAACGCCAAACAGGTTGCGCGGGTCGTGCAGATCCGCGATCAGATCAAGTTCCTCGTAAATT
This sequence comes from Allohoeflea poritis, assembly GCF_027889715.1. GTDB lineage: Bacteria > Pseudomonadota > Alphaproteobacteria > Rhizobiales > Rhizobiaceae > Hoeflea_A > Hoeflea_A poritis. The sequence goes on along the minus strand of NZ_JAPJZH010000004.1, from coordinate 121,165 downwards.
CCGTGGCTTAGGGCCTGTTCGCGTACGAAATTGAGGGCCGAGAAATCCTCGATCGCAAAGCCGACGGAATCGAACAGCGTGATATCCCGGGCCGATTGTCGGCCGGCCTCCGTCCCGGCAATCACCTGCCAGAGCTCCGTCACCGGATAATTTTCCGGAAGCTGCTGGATTTCGCCCTCGATACGTGTCTGTGCCGTAAATTCGACAAAGATTCTGGAGCGCAGGAGGATGTCCCGGTGCAGTTCGGTCTTGCCCGGGCAGTCGCCGCCGACCGCGTTGATGTGCACACCCTCGCCGACCATGTTGTCGGTCAGGATCGTGGCATACTGCTTGTCGGCCGTCACGGTGGTGATGATGTCAGCGCCGGAAACCGCGTCCTGCGCGGATGGGCATATGACCACGTCGAGCCCCCGACCGGCCAGATTGGCGGCGCATTTGCGGCTGGCCGCGCGGTCGATGTCGTAAAGCCGGACCTGCTCGATTCCCGTGATTGCCGCGAAGGCCAGCGCCTGGAACTCGGACTGCGCGCCATTGCCGATGATGGCCATGCAGCGGGAATCCGGACGGGCGAGGTGCTTGGCGGCCATGGCCGACGTCGCCGCGGTGCGCAGCGCCGTCAGCAATGTCATCTCGCTGACGAGGATCGGGTAACCGGTTGAAACGTCGGACAGAACGCCGAAGGCTGTCACAGTCTGCAAGCCTTCCTTCATGTTCTTAGGATGGCCGTTGACATATTTGAACCCGTAGTGATCGCCATCGCTGGTCGGCATCAGTTCGATGACGCCGACGCTTGAATGGCTGGCAATGCGCGGTGTTTTCTCGAAATTCTGCCAGCGGCTGAAATCGCTCTCGATCGCACCGCAAAGCCCGGTGAGAAATGGCTGCAGGCCGGTCCTCCGGACCAGCTTGATCATCGCATCGACGCCGACAAAACGGACCATGACAGTTTCCTCCTCGCCTTCGGTTCAATAGGACCGCGTCGGGCGGTCCATGACCCGCTTGCCGAACAGGCTGGCAACCAGGTCCACCATCAGTTTCGCGGTACGGCCGCGCTCGTCCAGGAACGGGTTGAGCTCAACCACGTCGAGCGACGTCACCAGGCCGCTGTCATGCAGCATTTCCATGACGAGATGGGCTTCGCGGAACGTCGCGCCGCCCGGAACGGTTGTGCCGACCGCCGGCGCGATCGTCGGATCGAGAAAGTCCACGTCGAGACTGACATGCAGGCGGCCGTCGGCCGCGCGGACACGTTCGAGGAAGGCGTTAAGAAGGCTTGGAACGCCGTGTTCGTCGATGGCCCGCATGTCGTGCACGCTGACGCCGTTGCGGGTCAGATTCTCGCGCTCGAACTCGTCGACGGAGCGGATACCGAACAGACACACATTGCGTGGATCGACGGTCGCATGGAGCGGCGGAAAATGATCCTCGAAACCGGGCTGGCCGGTGACATAGGCGACGGGCGTTCCATGCAGGTTTCCGCTTTCGGTCGTATCCAGCGTGTGGAAGTCCGGATGGGCGTCCAGCCACAGCACGAACTGTTCGCGTCCCTGCTCGGCGGCGTGGCGCGTCACCGCCGGCACGCTGCCCATGGAAATGGAATGATCGCCGCCCAGAAACACCGGCAACTCGCCTTCGGCGGCGGCGCGGTATCCCATGTCGCCGAGCGCTCGCGACCAGGCGATGGTCTCGCCGAGGTTGCGGATCGCGGTATTGGCGTGCGTCGCGCCGTTCCCGGGCGCCGCACGGGCATTGCCGTGGTCCCGCACGCCGTAACCGAGACCTCGTAAAACATCGATGATACCGGCCGTCCTGAGCGCGTCCGGGCCCATCAAACAGCCGGGCTGGCTGGCTCCGGTCTCGACGGGTGCGCCGATCAGGCTGAGATTTAATGCCATTTCCATCGTCCGATTCGTGTTGAGAGAATTATCTCGTCAATGATCGGCGGAAAAAACTTGGCAAATATGCCAAATTGCATTATCAATTGCGCGTTTTGATATAGATGTATGCCAATATGGACGGAACCGATCAGAAACTCATCGCGGCGCTGCGCCACAATGGCCGTGCCGCCATATCCGATCTCGCGATTGAGCTCGGCATATCGCGGGCGACCGTGCGCAGCCGGCTGGAGAAGCTGATCCAGTCCGGTGAAATCCTCGGATTCAGCGTGATTTTGCGCTCCGATGCCTTCGAACTGCCGGTGCGCGGCATCATGCTGCTGTCGATCCAGGGGCGCGGCGCCGACCGCATCGTCGCCAGTCTGCGTGGCATGCCGGAGATCACGGCGATCCACACCACCAACGGCAAATGGGACCTGGTGGCCGAACTCGGCACCGACACACTGTCCTCGCTCGATGCGGTGCTGCACAAGATCCGCCTCATCGAGGGCATTTCGGCCAGCGAGACGAACCTTTATCTCGCAACCAAGCGCAGCGCCGACCGGCCGGCGGTTTGACAGCAGATATTGCTCAAATTGCGAGACCGCCATGGACGCGGTGAAACGGCTGCGTTATCCCTTTCGCCATGAACAAGGACGATCATCTCTTTCTCATTGACGGCTCGGGTTACATTTTTCGCGCCTACCATGCCTTGCCGCCGCTCACGCGCAAGGCGGACGGCCTGCCGGTTGGCGCGGTATCGGGCTTCTGCAACATGCTTTGGAAGCTGCTTTCGGAGGCACGCGATACCTCCGTCGGGGTCACCCCGACGCATCTGGCCGTCATTTTCGACCATTCGTCCAAGACCTTCCGCAACGAGCTCTACCCCGAATACAAGGCCAATCGCGACGCGCCGCCCGAGGACCTCATCCCGCAATTCGGCCTTATCCGCGAGGCCACGCGCGCCTTCAACCTGCCCTGCATCGAAATGGCGGGATTCGAAGCCGACGATCTGATTGCCACCTATGCACGGCTTGCCGAAGCTGCCGGCGCCCATACCACCATCGTCTCGTCCGACAAGGACCTGATGCAGCTCGTCACCGATCGCGTCACCATGTACGACACCATGAAGGACCGGCAGATCGCAGCGCCGGATGTGGTCGAGAAATGGGGCGTGCCGCCGGACAAGATGATCGACATGCAGTCGCTGACCGGCGATTCGACCGACAATATCCCCGGCGTTCCGGGCATCGGGCCGAAAACCGCCGCCCAGCTGCTGGAGGCCTATGGCGATCTCGACACGCTGCTCGAACGGGCCGGCGAGATCAAGCAGAACAAGCGCCGCGAAAATCTCATCGAATTCGCCGACCAGGCGCGCCTGTCGCGCGAACTCGTGACGCTGAAGACCGATGTGCCGGTCGCGGATACGCCTGCGGATTTTCATCTCGACGCCCAGGACGGGCCGAAGCTGATCGCCTTTTTGAAGGCAATGGGCTTCAACACGCTGACGCGCCGGGTTGCCGAGGCGACCGAAACCGACGCCGCGGAAATCGAACCGGCCGAGGTGGCTGTCGAATGGGGCGCGGATGCACGCGGTCCCGATCTGGATCGCGGCGACGGGCCGGATACGAAGCCGGCTTCACAAGAACAAAAAGAGAGCGGCTGGACGCCCGGCGATCTGGCAAGGGCCCGGGCGGATGCCGCCGCCAATGCGAAGATCGACAGCGCCGCTTATCTGTGCATCCGCGACTCCGGCGCATTGGCACAATTCATTGCAGCGGCCCGTGAGACCGGTGTCGTCGCCTTCGATACGGAAACGACCTCGCTCGATGCGATGCAGGCCGAACTTGTCGGCTTTTCGCTCGCCTATCAGCCGCAGGATGCCGTCTCCAATGCGTCCGGCCCGGTGCAGGCATGTTATGTGCCGCTTGCCCACAAGAGCGGACAGGACGATCTTCTCGGCGGCGGGCTGGCCGAGGGCCAGATGCCGATCGATGACGCCTTGGCGCAGCTCAAGGACCTGCTTGAGGATCCGTCAATCCTCAAGATCGCGCAGAACCTCAAATATGACTGGCTGGTGATGAGCCGCTACGGCATCGAGGTGCACGGCTATGACGACACCATGCTGATTTCCTATGCGCTGGATGCCGGGCGCGGCGGCCAGGGCATGGATGCGCTGTCGGATCGCTGGCTCGGCCACAAGCCGATCGCTTACAAGGAGGTTGCCGGCAGCGGCAAATCCGCTGTCACCTTCGACTTTGTCGAGATCGACAGGGCGGTGGCCTATGCCGCCGAGGATGCCGACATCACGCTGCGCCTGTGGCAGGTGCTGAAGCCGCGCCTTGCCGCTGAGGGCCTTGCTTCGGTCTATGAGCGCCTCGAGCGGCCGATGGTGCCGGTGCTCGGAAGAATGGAGAGGCGCGGCATCAGCGTTGACCGGCAGATCCTGTCACGGCTTTCCGGCGATTTTGCGCAAGGGGCCGCGGCGCTCGAGGACGAGATTTACGAGCTGGCCGGCGAGAAGTTCAATATCGGCTCGCCCAAACAGCTCGGCGAGATCCTGTTCGGCAAGATGGGCTTGCCGGGCGGCTCGAAGACCAAGACCGGGCAATGGTCGACCTCGGCGCAGGTGCTCGAGGATCTGGCCGCCGAAGGCCACGACCTGCCGCGCAGGATTGTCGACTGGCGTCAGCTCACCAAGCTGAAATCCACCTATACGGATGCCCTGCCCGGCTTCATCAATCCCGAGACGGCCCGCGTCCACACATCCTATGCGCTGGCCGCCACCACCACCGGCCGCCTGTCGTCGTCTGATCCCAACCTGCAGAACATTCCGGTGCGCACCGCCGAGGGCCGCAAGATCCGCACCGCATTCGTCTGCGAGCCCGGCAACAAGCTGGTATCGGCCGACTATTCGCAGATCGAATTACGCGTGCTTGCCCATGTCGCCGATATCGATGCGCTCAAGCAGGCCTTCGCCGACGGCATGGACATTCATGCCATGACGGCTTCCGAAATGTTCGGCGTGCCGGTCAAGGATATGCCGGCGGAGGTGCGCCGCCGCGCCAAGGCGATCAATTTCGGCATCATCTACGGAATTTCCGCCTTCGGCCTTGCCAACCAGCTCGGTATCGAGCGTTCCGAGGCCGGCGAATACATCAAGACCTATTTCCAGCGCTTTCCGGGCATCAAGGACTATATGGACAGCACCAAGGCCTTTGCCCGCGAACACGGCTATGTGGAAACCATTTTCGGGCGCCGCGCCCATTATCCGGACATCACCACCAGCAATCCGCATATGCGGGCCTTCAATGAGCGCGCGGCCATCAATGCGCCGATCCAGGGTTCGGCCGCCGATATCATTCGCCGTGCCATGGTGCGCATGGATACCGCGCTTGATGAGGCCGGCCTTGCCGCGCGCATGCTGCTGCAGGTGCATGACGAACTGATCTTCGAGGTTCCGGAAGACGAGGTCGACAGGACAATTCGCGTCGTCACCGGAATCATGGAAAATTCGGCAATGCCCGCAGTTGCGATGAAAGTGCCGTTGAAGGTCGATGCCCGCGCCGCCGACAACTGGGACGAGGCGCATTAGAGGCGCCTGTCAGGCTTCGCCCTCAAGCAGCAGTAAAATATCCTCGGGATAAATGGTGTCGGCGGTCTCCGCGATTTCGGTGCGGGTCCACCAGCGGTGCTCTTTCATCACCTGTTGTTCCAGCATTGTCCAGCCGTTGCGTGAAATGCTGACATCCTGCACGTCGATGCGGAAGAAACGTTCTACCGCCATGACGGTTTCGCCGTCCGGAAGCCGGAGCGCGAAATTCCGCCGGCCGATCACGGGTCCGACATCGCCGATTTCAAGCCCCGTTTCCTCCTTCAATTCCCTTTTGGCCGCACCTTCGAAAGTCTCGCCATTCTCAAGGCCGCCGCCCGGAGTCGCCCAGTAGTCCTGGCCTGAAAGAGGTCCCCGATCGAATATGAAACGGAAAAGCAGCACACGGTTCTGCGGGTCCTGAATGATCAATCGTGAAGCGGGGCGGGTGCGCATGGTGCGTCGTTTAAACGATTCACGGTCTGCCGCACAGGCAAAGAACGGCCCGCAAGGCAAAAAATTAACGATTATCGGTAATTTCTTGACCTTTGCCGAGGAAACAACCATGACTGAAGGCGAAATGGGCAGGGAGGAAAAGCGATGAAAGCCGATGTCGGCATTGTCGGTCTTGGCATCATGGGCTCGGCCATGGCGAAAAACCTGCTGGCCGCGGGACATTCTGTAGCCGGCTATGATCCGGACGGCTCAGCGGTGAGCGCGCACCGCGCCGCCGGTGGCATAGCTCAAGCATCGGCGGGCGAGGTGGCATCGGCGGCTCCGGTGATCCTGCTGTCGCTGCCAAGCAGCGCGGCGCTCGAGGCCGTTGTCGCCGATATCGCCAGAAGCGGTGCGACCGACTGTGTTCTGGTCGAACTGAGCACCTTGAAAATCGATGACAAACGCGCGGCCCGCGATGCGCTGGCGCAAAGGGACATCACGCTGCTCGACTGCCCGGTCAGCGGCACCGGCGCGCAGGCGGCGAGAGGCGACCTGGTGGTGCTGGCGAGCGGCGATGCGGAGGCGGTCGGCCGCTGCAGGCCCTTCCTTGACGCGATCGCACGCGAAACGCGCTATCTCGGTGAGTTCGGCAACGGCATGAAGATGAAATGCGTCGCCAATCTGCTGGTGGCGATCCACAACACGGCTGCCGCCGAAGCTCTGGTGCTGGCGCAAAGGGCCGGCCTCGATTTACAGGAGACCTATGACGTCATCAGCGCCGGGGCCGGCTCGTCGCGCATGTTCGAGCTGCGCGGCCCGATGATGGTCGAGGGGCGTTACAGCCCGCCGACCATGAAAAACGAGGTGTGGCGCAAGGATCTCGACCTGATCGCGGAATTCGCCGCCGGTCTCGGCTCCCCGGCGCCGCTGTTTTCCTTGACCGACAGGCTTTACGCCGAAGCGGAGGCCATGGGGCTGGGCGGTGAGGACACGGCGGCGGTCAAACGGGTGCTGGACGAATTGCTCTAGGTCTCGGCAGTCAGTTTCATTTGCAGCAGCCGGTAGACGGCTTCGGTGTGAATCAGTTTTTCGAGCGTGTTCTACAATGGCCTTTTTTTGGGCGTTCGTACCGACAAAAGAGAAGGTGGCGTGCCAGACGTGCGGATCCTTTGAGGCCTTGTCGAATGCCTCCAGATCCTTTGCGGTGGTCCGGCCTTCGTCGAGCATGGATTGCGAAATCTCTGCAATTGTCACACGCAGCCATTCCGCATGGACAGAGCCTCCCGGGTAGACAGCGATATGACCCTCTGAAGTGATGTTTTCCATGCCATTTCTCTGCAGGAGCGCGGGGATACGGCGGCCAGTTGTGTAGTCTATGCCGCGATCGCCGGCCCAGTTGTAGAACCCTTCCCAGACCGGTCGGCAAGCTTCGGGAAGATTGCAATTGATGGGGTGAAGATCGGGCTCGTTTATCAACAGCCAGCCACCCGGTTTGAGTGCTCCGACAAGGATGCCGATCGCGTTCTCCCGCTCGGGGATATGATGTAGGACAGCGCGCAGGAATATGAAGTCGTAGCGCGCTTCCGGCAGGTCCTCCATCAGGTCAAGCCTTTCGGTGGTCAGATTTGGGCCGGAAAGGCCGGCAAGCAGATCCGGATTAAGATCGCTCGCGGTGACGTGTCCCTCTGGAACTTGCGGCGCAAGCCATCGCGAAATCGAACCGCTGCCCGCGCCGATCTCAAGGCATGTCCAGTCAGACCGCAACGGTACTTTCGAAATCTGGTACTTGCTGGCCTCATCCAGCGCCGAGGCCATGAGATCCATGCGCGCCGCTTCCGTGGGATGATCGTGTTTGAATACATATTCTGCCATCGGTACGTATCTCCCGTTGAGCATGAGGCGAGGGGGTTCCTGTCGCTGTTTTCCATTGGTCGCCTGGGCATGCCATCCATTGGCAGTTGCCCGGGCTGCCAACGCAAGGCAATACCAAACTCCCGACCGTCAGATTGAGAAGGAATCCGGATAGATCCGCGACAGGGCGAGCAGCCACAGGATGAGCGTTACGATCGAAATCGCCGTGGTCAGCGAGACGGTCTGCGCCGCCAGCTCTTCCGACTGATGGTATTGCTTTGCCAGAATGAACTCGTTTTTCGCGGTCGGCAGAGCAGCGGAAACGACCACCGCGACCGCGACCAGCGGATCGGCGCCCACCGACAGAACGATCAGCAGGGCCAGGGCAGGCAGGACAATCAGCTTCGCCGAAGCCGCCAGAATGACCGTCGAGCCGCTTTGGACAATCGAGGCCGGCCTGATCGACATGCCGACGGCAAAAAGGGCGCAGGGTGCCACGGCGGCACTGAGCACATCCAGGTAGTTGACCACGATTTTCGGCAGGCTCAGAGGGCTGATGGCATAGGCAAGCCCGAGGATGGTCGACAGGATCACCGGATTCAGCAGAACCTTTTTCAGATGGGCAAGGATTGAAACCACCTCGTCGGGCTCTTTTGGTTTGGTCGCTTCGAGGAGAAAGACCTGAATGATGATCAGCAGGACGACCAGTATGTTGGCAAGGGCCGCCAGAACGATCACCTTGTTGCCGAACAGCGAATGCAGCAGCGGCAGGCCGACAATGCCCGTGTTGGACGCAACGGCGATCATCGCCAGCATCGTCGCCGAGACCGCGCTTGATTTGAGAACATAGATGGCGAAAGCCAGCATGAGGAGAAACACGACCACGGTGGCGCCGCCGAAAGACACGATAAATGGCCAGTTCAGAAGCGCCTTTGTTTCCTCCTGCGCAATGACGACGAACAGGAGCGCGGGAATTGCCACGTAGAACAGGAACTGGATCAGCGAATCTCCGACGCCGTCTGGCAACAGTCCCAGCCGGGAAAAGACATAGCCGGTGACAATCACGGCGAATACCGGAAATATCAGCTCAACAACTTCCATGGCACAAACATCAAATATGCTTCGTCCGGTCTTGTGAAGACCGGTGCAGCAAATCACATGTATGCAATCGGTAATTGTGGATAAGCCGATGAACCGTGATTGCCGTTAAACGGCTCGGCCATGGCTGGTTTCCGCGTCGCCCGGGCCGGTCCTGAAACGATCCAGCGGGAAAACGCCGATGCCGGTTCACTGGCCGGCATCCGGACCTTCGGCCGTCATCACCGGTTTGTTGTCGAGCACATGCTGCTTGGCCGCTTCATGCGCCCGCGCGCCGTCGCCTGCGGCGATCGCGTCAACGATGGGCATATGGGATTCCGCAAGGTCGACGAGATTGCGGCTGCTTCGGGCCACATTGACCATGGTGCGCATCTTGACGTTGAGCGTTTCCCACATGCCGAGCAGCACCGTATTGCCGGATCCCTCCACGATCGCGCGGTGGAAGGCCATATTGTGGTCCGCAAACGCCATCGAATCGCCCTTGCGGGCCGCTTTTCGCATCTTGCCGACGCAGTCCTCGAGCCGCGAAAGCAGTGCGGGACCGGATGCTGACGCCAGTTCGCTGGCATAGCCTTCCAATTGCGCGCGAACATCGTAGATCTGCCGCAGTTCCTCGTCCGAAATGACCCGCACGCGCGCGCCCTTGTTGCGCAGTGTCTCGACGACGCCCATCGCTTCCAGTTCGCGCAAGGCCTCGCGCACCGGCGCCTGGCTGGTGGCCATCTCGCCGGCGATTTTCAGTTCCACCAGCCGGTCCCCCGGTTTCAGGGCGCCGGTCATTATCCGGCTAAGGAGGCGATCTCTGATTTGCTGCGAAAGGGAAGCTCTGGAAAGCGGTGGTGCGATCGACATGGTTCTGGAGTTGACGACATCCCGGTTCCGGGACCTGTTTCGGGCGCTGTGTTGGTCTCACGATATAGACGATTGTCACAAAATGCCAAGGGATAAAGCCCTGAATACCGGCAAAGTTCACTGATTTCTCGATAATCTTTGAACGATTATCGATAATATTTGACTCATGCCGGGTGCCGTGTATCATGCCCGGTAACTCGAATAACGGGATCGTATGGACACGGTCCCTTCTCCGGAACGGATGCGTGAATGGCCAGCCAGAGCCCTGTAAAGATGTCGGCGGACATGCCGGTCCCTGAGACCATGAAGGCATGGGTGCTTGGCGATCCGGACGAGTTGCGGCTGACCGAAAAACCGGTCCCGATGCCGGGTCTCGCCGAGATCCTGGTGCGCATTGACGCGGTGGCGATCTGCGCGACGGATCTGGAGATTATCCACTACGGCACGCCCGCCCTGATCAAGGGCGGTCCGCCCTTCAACAGGAATTTCACGCCCGGCCATGAATATATGGGCACCGTTGCCGCACTGGGGCCCGGCGTCGACGAGTTCGAAATCGGCGAGCGGGTGACGGTCGAGATCCACGCCGGGTGCGGCCAGTGCAAGCGCTGCCGGCAGGGCATGTACACCGCTTGCCTCAATTACGGCCTCAACTATGGAGACGTCGACAAGGGTCACCGCGCCAACGGCTTCACGACGGATGGCGGTTTTGCCGAATACGCGGTCAACAACATCAACACGGTGATCAAGGTCCCGGACACCATGTCCGATGAGGAGGCCACGCTGGTCGTCACGGCCGGAACCTCCATGTACGGCTTGACCGAGCTTGGCGGTCTGGTTGCCGGCGAAAGCGTCGTGGTCACCGGTCCCGGTCCCATCGGCCTGCTGGCCGTCGCCGTTGCCAAGGCTCTCGGGGCTTCGCCGGTCATTCTGACCGGAACGCGCGATGCACGGCTGGAAATCGGCAGGAAGCTCGGTGCCGATCACGTCATCAATGTGCGCGATACCGACGGGGTCGAGGCGGTCAAGCGGATCGTCGGCGAACGCGGCGCCGATTACGTCGTCGAATGCGCCGGAACAGAGGTGGCCATCAACGATGCGATCCACATGACCAATCGCGGCGGCAAGATCTGCCTCGCCGCTTTCCCGCATGACCCGGCGACGGTCGATCTGCCGCATGTCGTGAAGAACAACATGTATCTTTACGGCATTCGCGGCGAGGGGCGCAGCGCCACCCACAGGGCCATGGCCTTCATGGCGGAAAAACGCTTCGACGCCTCGCTCATCCACACCCACACATTCGCCCTCGACGATCTGCCGGAGGCGCTGCGCTATGCGCGCGAACGGGTCGAGGATGCGATCAAGGTGGTGGTCAAGGCGCGCGGCGTCGGCGAACAGCTTCAGGTGGCGGAGTAGCATCATGACCAAGGCGAACAAGGGAATCTATGCCGCTTCGCTGACACCGGTCGGACCCGACGGAGAACCGGACGGGCACAAGCTTGCGCGCTATTGCCGCTGGAACCTCGAACAGGGTCTCGATGGTGTCGCGCCGCTGGGAACGACCGGCGAGGGCAACTCGCTGCCCTTGTCATTCCGTACGGCGCTGCCCGCGATCTTTGCCGAAGCCGGGTTCAAACCGTCCGAGGTTATCTTCGGCACCGGCGCCTGCGCGACCGGTGACGCGATCGCCGCGACAAAAGCGGCAACGGATGCCGGCTTCTTCAACGTGCTGGTGCTGCCGCCCTTCTATTTCAAGAATGTCTCTGACGAGGGCCTCTTTGCCTACTACGCGCGGCTGATCGAAGGCGTCGGCGACGACCGGCTGCGCGTCTACCTCTATCACTTCCCGCAAATGTCGATGACGCCGATCAGCATTGACCTGATCCAGCGGCTGAAACGGGCGTTCGGGCCGCTCATCGCCGGCCTCAAGGACAGTTCCGGCGATTTCGGCGGAACCCTCGAATTTGTCGATGCGGCGGATGATTTCGATGTTTTTCCGTCCAATGAAAGCGTTCTCCTGGAGGGGCTGGGCAAGGGCTGTGCCGGTGTCATTTCGGCAACGACGAATGCATCGGCTGCCCTTGCCCGGGCGACCCTTTCCTCGGCGGGCGAAGAAGCGGCGGCGCTGCAGGAGACGCTGACGGCGGTCCGCGTCGCCATATCGCGCCATCCGCTCAGCGCCGCCCTCAAGCAGATCGAGGCCTGGCGCACCGGAGACGATAGCTGGCTGCCGGTATTTGCGCCGCAGGTCGGCCTGACGCAGGAGCAGAAACAACAGTTGAGACAGGATCTCGAGGCGCTGGAGCCGGCGAGCGGTGTTTTGAGCCGCGGCCGCGCGGCCGCCTGACGGGACGTGGCGGAGGAGAAAAAGATGGCACAAGCCAAGATCGTCGAGCAGCCGAGCGCGGGCGACAATCCGCGCGCCCACTGGCCGAAGGAGCTGCAGGACGAATACGAGCAATACAAGGACTACGGCGTTGTCGGTTCGGTGCTCGTCTCGGAGACGGACAAGGTGCGCGTGTGGCATCTGCATTTGCCGCCCGGCAAGCGCTGCACCTTCCACCGCCACGTGCTCAACTATTTCTGGACCGCCCATTCGCACGGCAAGGCCCGTGGCTGGTACGAGGACGGCCGCATCCAGGACGTCGTGCACTATCCCGGCGAGACCATGCACTTCAACTTCGACGATGGCGGCCAGTTCACCCATGCGGTGGCCAATATCGGCGACACGGACCTGCTCTTTACCACCGTCGAGTTCAAGGACGGCGCCAATGCGCCTCTGCCCATTCCCGAGGAGGTGCGGCTGAAAGAGCCTGCCTGAGTGATCCATCGGGAGATCGAGACGAGGAAGGAGAATGCATACCCGCCATTGGCGGCAAACAGTTTCTGAAACCCGGGACCGGACGGATTTTGCCGGCCCATTTCGGAATAGAGGGAGGAAGACCATGAAATTGACAGCATTTGCAGCCGCCTTGACGGCGGCGATCGGGCTTAGCGCAGACAGCGCCCTGGCCGACAATATCAATCTGCGCATCGGTTCCGGACACCCGCCGGGGGTTGTCTATGCCGGCCTCATGCAGAGCTATTTCCAGGCCGAGCTGAAGAAACGCGTCGAAGAGCGCACGGACCACACCATCACCTTCGTCGAGGGCTACTCCGGTTCGATCGTCAAGGTGACGGAAGTTCTGGAAGGCGTTCAGGACGGTATCATCGATATCGGCGGCTTCTGCTTCTGCTTCGAGCCCTCCAACCTGCCGCTGCACGCCTTCCAGGTGATGCTGCCCTTCGGAACGATGGATCCGACGACCAGCCTGAAGACCGCGCAGGACGTCTACAAGCAGGTGCCGTATCTGCAGAATGTCTTTGAGGAAAAGTTCAACCAGAAACTGATCTCGCGCATCGCCGATGGCGGATACAATCTGGGAACCAGCTTTGAATGGAACACCCTTGCCGACCTGAAGGGCGAGAAGATCGCCGGCGCCGGCCTTAATCTCAACTGGCTGGAATATGGCGGCGTGACCCCGGTGCAGAGTTCCCTGGCCACCGCCTACACGGAAATGAAGACCAATGTCTACAAAGGCTGGATCATGTTTCCAAGCGCCTGGGTGAATCTCAAGCTCTACGAGCCCGGTCCCTTCTATACGCTGATCGGCTTCGGCTCGATCACCTGGCACGGCCTGACCATCAACATGGACACCTATAACAGCCTGCCGGAGGATGTTCAGGCGATCCTGCTCGAGGTGGCGGCCGACTACGAGGAGCAGACGGGCATCGTCAACAAGGAGCGCTACGCCAAGGATGTCGCGACCCTGCGCGATCTCATCACGGTCACGGAAATCGATCCGGCGGTGCGCGAGGACTGGGCCAACTCGCTGGCGACTTGGCCGCAGAAAATGGCGAGTGAGCTCGATGCTCAGGGACTGCCGGCTTCACAGGTCCTGAAGCTGACCATCGAGGCGGCCGAGAACAACGGCTATACCTGGCCGGTCCGCTACGGCATCAAGTAGCCAAACATCTGAGCGGGGCCGTTCGCGGCCCCGCCCCGTCCCCATCCGGAACATTCCATGGCCCTCATTCGCCTCAATGACCGTATCACCAAGCTGCTGATGATCCTGGCGGCGACCTGGGCCTTTGTTCTGTGTTTCATCGCGCTTGCGGACATCATCTTCCGCGCCGTGAACCTTCCGTTGCAGGGCACCAAGGAAATTGTCGCGAATTCCGTCGTCATGATCGTTTTCCTGCAGCTCGGTTTTGCCATCCGCAGCCGGTCCATGCTCAGCGCCGATTTCCTGATCCATGCGTTCGGGCCGCGCGCCCAGCGTTTTCTTGCGGCCTTCGGATACATTCTGGGCGCCGTGTTCTTCGCCATCCTGTTTCACGGCGGCATCGAACTGGCGCTGCGCTCCTTCGCCAATGGCGAGTTCGACGGCGAGGGCGCGCTTCGGGTTCCTGTCTGGCCGGCGCGTTTCACGATCCTGATCGGCAGCGCGCTTGCGGTCGTCAACTATCTGCTTCTGGCGGCGATCGAATTGTTCGACCTCAATGCCGAGGAGCTGACCCTTTGACCGCAGCCCGTCCCTTCATCCGTGCCGGGGAGACAGCACACCATGTTTGATGTCAACACGGTGGTCGTTATCGTCGTCATGCTCCTGGGGCTCGTGCTGCTGGGCGTGCACGTCGCCGTCGCGCTCGGGATCACCAGTGTCGTCGGCATCTATCTGGTTACGGGCAAGTTCCAGATTGTCGAACGGATGCTGGCAAGCACGGCGGCAGAGGCGCTGCGCGACTTCACCTTCGCCGTCATCCCCTTGTTCATGCTGATGGGTGAGTTCATTGCCCGCTCCGGCGCGATCACCGACATATATGCGGCGATCAACCGCGGCGTGCGCCGCCTGCCGGGGCGGCTGACGGTCGCCACCGTCATCGGCAACACCATCTTTTCCTTCGTCACCGGCGTTTCCATCGCCTCCGCCGCGGCCTTCTCGCGCATCGCCTATCCGGAGATGCGGGCGCTCGGCTATCACAAGGGTTTCGCCCTTGGTTCGATCGCCGGCTCGAGCTGCCTCGGCATGCTGATACCGCCAAGCGTCCTGATGATTGTCTGGGGTATCCTGACGGAGCAATCGATCGGCCGGCTGTTCCTGGCCGGAATCCTGCCGGGTTTGCTGCTTGCCGCGCTGTTTCTGATCTATGTGGTCACGGCGGCGATCCTGTGGCCCGAGGCGACCGGCGAGCATCGCCGCAAGCCGGCGGAGCAGGGCGGGCCGGACAGCGAGACACAGGCCGCCGAAGGGGACGGGCTCAGGGTGCTGGGAAGCTTTGCCGGCATCGGATTCATCATCGCCGGCGTGCTTGGCGGCATCTGGTTCGGCATCTTCACGCCGACCGAAGGTGCCGGCGCCGGCGCGGCGGTCGCGCTGCTTTTCGCCATCGTCAAGGGCATGCGCGGCCGCGACCTTCTGGAGGCGATCTTCTCCGTCGGAAAGACGGCGGCGCCGATCCTCATTCTGCTTTTGATGGCGGCGCTTTATTCCCGCACGCTGGCAATGACGGGCGTCACCTCCGCGATCCAGAACTTCTTCCTTGAATCGGGCCTGTCGCCCTATGTCATCCTGGCGCTGATGGTTGCCGTCTGGTTCCTGCTCGGCATGGTCATCGATTCCATCTCGATCATGCTGCTGACCGTGCCGATCTTTGAACCGCTCGCCGCGGCGCTCGGGTTTGACCGCATCTCGTTTGCCGTGATCGGCATATTGGCGATCGAGGCCGGGCTGCTGACACCGCCCTTCGGTCTGCTTGTCTATACCGTCAAGGCCGCCATCGCCGATCCCGATGTCGGGGTGCGCGAGATATTCAAATATTCGATCCCTTACTGGATCATCATGCTGATCGGCATGATCTCCATCATTGCCGTGCCCGGCATTGCCAACTATCTGCCCAACCAGCTCTTTTGATCCGACGCAGCAAGGAGGAGCCGCACATGCCTGCCTATTGGGTTGCCCGTTCGAAGATCAACGACCCGGTTGCCTACAAGCGTTACACCGACGAGGTGCCGGCGATCATCGCCGGATTTGGCGGCCGGGTCCTGGCGCGGGGCGGCGATTTCCGCATTCTGGAGGGTCCCGACAAATTTCACCGCTTCGTCGTCATAGAATTTCCTTCGCTCGACGATGCGGAGGCCTGCTGGCGATCCGACGCCTACAAGGCGGCTTCCGCGCACCGCCGCGACGGGGCCGGCGAGGTCGAACTCATTCTGGTCGATGGCGGTGACGCCACGGCATAAGCGGCAAGTGCATTTTTTGGAGATCGAGATGAAAACCACATCAGTCGTCATTAACGAGCAGGGGCCGGCAGAGGTCATGCAGATCGCCGAGGTCGAGGTCGGATCGCCCGGCCCGGGCGAGGCCCAGATCGAGCAGACCGCCATCGGGCTCAACTACATGGACGTCTATCAGCGCTCAGGCCACTATCCGCTCGCCTTGCCGTCCGGGCTCGGGCTGGAGGCGGCGGGAGTGGTGCTGCATGTCGGCGACGGCGTGTCCGACGTCGCGCCCGGCGATCGCGTGGTCTACGGTCCGGTGCTCGGCGCCTATGCAAGGCACCGCAACGTTCCGGCGGCAAGGTTGATCAAGATTCCCGACGGCATAGACGATGCCACTGCTGCCGCGGTGCTGATGAAGGGCATGACTGTCGAATATCTGATGTGCCGCGCCTATCCAGTAAAGGGGGGCGAGGATGTTCTGTTTTACGCCGCGTCGGGCGGCGTCGGCCATCTGGCCGGTCAGTGGGGCCGGCACATCGGCGCCCGCATGATCGGAGTGACTTCGGGAGCGGACAATGTCCGTCATGCTGTGGAGAACGGCTATGCCGACGCGATCGACCGCAAGAGCGAGGACATTGCCGGACGCGTGCACGAGCTCACCGACGGCAAAGGGGTGAGCGTTGTCTTCGATTCCGTCGGCAAGGCGACATTCGAGGCATCGATCGATTCTTTGGCGCCGCGCGGCTATTTCATGTCCTTCGGCTCGACGACGGGCGAGGCGCCGCCGGTCCCGCCAAGCCTGCTGCAGCATAAGGGTTCGCTCTATTTCTGCCGCCCGACGCTCGCCAATTATGTGTCGGCGCGCGAGGATCTCGTTCATTCCGCGTCCAGGGTATTCGAACTGGTTGCCGCCGGTGTGCTCAAGGCCGAGATAAGCCAGCGCCGTCCGCTCGCCGAGATTGTCGATGTGCACAGGGCTTTCGAAGCCGGCGAAACGACCGGGTCGACGATCATCATGCCGTAGCCGCGATGCGGCGGCCGCCGCATCGGACAGTCTCGGCACAAAGCACAGAAGGCCCTTCCGAAGAAGGACCTTCCATCGCGCCTGAGAATAATGTTCTCGTGATATAAATATATAAAGTAGGCGCTGCTGAAATTTCGCTTCCTCTTTCCGAGGTCGCCGCCCCCAAAGGCAATTTCCCAGAGCCTGATTTGGTTTGCAACCGGTTTCAAAAGTTACTGTACGCGCATGATCAGCTCCACAACAACGGCTTTATACCGCCTATGCCGGATTTGTAACGATGCACATCCGCGATAACCTTCTGTTTACCAAAAGCTTCAACCAAATCGCAGCACTCCGCTGTTAGGCTTTCTGCGTTTTTTGCATTCGGTTGCCGGCAGGGTGGGGAACCTCTTCGGCGATGCGGCATGATGGCCGCGCGCAGGGTCCGGATCATGTGTGGGTTTAAGATTGGGCAAAGAGGAGAATCTTTATGGATTCGCCGCTTGAATGCCGTTTAACGGATATTGTCGAGAGCATACCGGCCGGTTTTTTGATGTGCGACTCTCAGGATCGCATTGTGGTCTGCAACTCGCTTTTTAAACAGTGGTTCTTTCCCGGATGCGGGCACAAGCTGAAGCTGGGCATGACGTACCGGGAACTGCTCGAGGTTTTCATAAACGAAAGCCCGAGTGCGATGATGGGCCGGGACGAAGAGTGGATCGAGCGGCGCATGGCCCGCCGCCGCAATCCGGAAGAGCCGTTTGAGCATCGCCTTGCCGACGGCCGCGTTCTGCGATCTTCGGAAAAGCGCACTGCGGACGGATCCACGATCAGCATTCATGTCGACATGACCGAACTGCACAAGCAGAAGGAAGCAGCTGACCGCAAGTCGGACCAGCTCAATGTCATCATAGAGACCATTGACCAGGGCATCAGCATGTTCGACGGCAATCTGGATCTCGTTGCCTTTAACAGCAGATGTATCAATCTGCTGGAGTTTCCCGAGGACTTCCGCAACAAAGCCGGCACGTTTGAGGACTTCATACGTTTCAATGCCGAACGCGGTGAATATGGCGAAGGGGACATCGAGGAACAGGTAAGCACGCGCGTCGAACTTGCACGGCAGTTCCAGCCCCACCGTTTCGAGCGGGTTCGTCCCGATGGGACGGTCATCGATATCCATGGCACGCCGATTCCGGGCGGCGGCATGGTGACGACCTATACCGACATGACCGAAAGCAGGCGAAGCGAAGAGGCCTTGCTGAAGCGCGACGAGGAATTGACCGAGCAGAACAGGCGTTTCAACGCCGCGCTCGACAACATGTCTCAGGGCCTGTGCATGTTCGACAAGGACCGCCGGCTCCTGGTCTGCAACAAACGCTATCTGGAACTTTACGACATGCCGGAACGCTTCGCCGAACCGGGTACCCTGTTCGATGATGTGATCCGCTTCCGGATCGAGCGCGGCGACTATGCCGGGATCGATCCCGAAAAACATCTTGAGGGCTGGAACAAGATCATCGATGCGGGCGAGGCGCTGGTGAAGATCCAGACATTGTCGGATGACCGCACCGTCGCCATCGCACACCAGCCGATGCCCGGTGGCGGTTGGGTATCGACCCACGAGGACACGACCGAACTGCAGCGCATTCAGGCGCGTCTGGCGCATATGGCGCACCATGACGAGCTGACCAACCTGCCGAACCGGACCTTCCTGCGCGAGCGAGTCGAGGCTGCGCTCACCGCGCGGGGCCGCAACAGGAACTTCGCGATCATGTGTCTGGATCTTGACCGCTTCAAGAATGTCAACGACACGATCGGCCATCCCATGGGCGACAAGCTGCTTCAGGCGGTTGCCGAGCGTCTGCGCGGCTGCGTGCGCCAGTCGGACACCATCGCGCGCCTCGGCGGTGACGAATTCGCAATCCTTCAGGTTTCCCCGGATCAGCCGAACGCGGCGACCGCGACGGCGCAACGGATCTGCGAGGTCCTGTCGGAGCCCTTCGATCTCGACAATCACCAGGTGGTGATCGGCGCCAGTGTCGGCATCGCCGTCGCGCCTTCGGACGGACGCGATCCCGATCAGCTCATCAAGAATGCCGACATGGCGCTGTACCGCGCCAAGAATGACGGTCGCGGCATATACCGCTTTTTCGAAGCGGAGATGGATGCGCGCATGCAGACGCGGCGCAATCTGGAACTCGACCTGCGCCGTGCCTTCAAGGCGAGCGAATTCGAGCTGCACTATCAGCCGCTGATCAGCCTCGAATCCGACGAAGTGACCGGCTTCGAGGCGCTTCTGCGCTGGCACCACCCGCTGCGCGGCAATGTCTCGCCGGCCGAGTTCATCCCCGTTGCCGAGGAAATCGGACTGATCATTCCGCTGGGTGAGTGGGTGATCAACCAGGCCTGCATGGATGCGACCCGTTGGCCGTCGCACACCAAGGTCGCGGTCAATCTGTCGCCGGCCCAGTTCCGCAGCGAGAACCTGGTCAATTCCGTGTTCGGTGCCCTTGCCCGTTCGCGTATCGCGCCGCATCGGCTGGAGCTGGAAATCACCGAGCATGTGCTGCTGCAGCACAATGAATCGACGCTGCACACGCTGCATGCCCTGCGGGACATGGGCGTACGCATCGCCATGGATGATTTCGGCACCGGCTATTCGTCGCTAAGCTATCTGCGCAGCTTTCCTTTCGACAAGATCAAGATCGACCGCTCCTTCATCAACGACCTTTCCAATCAGGATGAGGCCGATGTGATCGTCAGGGCCGTTGCCAGCCTCAGCCAGAATCTCGGCATGATGGCGACCGCGGAAGGTGTGGAGACGGAAACCCAGCGCGATCAGGTCAAGGCCGCCGGCTATACGGAAATGCAGGGCTTCCTCGTCAGTCCGGCGCGTCCGATCGACGAGATCAACGCCCGGTTCTTCGCGGATGCCTGCATTGGCAAAAGTCGGTTGTAGAACAACTTCGAAATGTCACCGAATCTGATTGCAAGACCTCTGCAACTGATGCGTTTGTGCCATTGATAGTTACTACGGATTGGCGTATATTATTGTTATGTGAAAAGTGCCGGTCCATTCATCAGCCGTTCAGAACAAAGACTGTAACGTCGAAGCTGTTGAAAAATTGCCATATCGGTGATTGATGGATGTGGATGGAGAATGAGATGAAGTTCTTTAGATTTGTGTTAGCTGCGGCATTGTTATGGGCGGTAAACGTCCAGATAGCTTTAGCATCTGCACCGGAGTTGTTGCTCCCCTAAATTGGCCAGTTTTTTGGTCTGTGCGGCACCGTCCGATCGATATTTTGTGTATTTTGCAAGCGTGAATGAGTTAGACACGATCTCGTACGAGTTGTCACGCGCATTCACCTAGTCAAGTGTTTTGAGCCATCCGTCCAGTTCGTTGGCAAGGCTCAGGACGTTTTTACGAAATTGCTGGTCATTTTGCGCCTTAGAGCGTTCTTTGAAGGTCAGGACCCCGCTATCTACCTTGGGGAGCGAATCTTCTGTTTGCTCGGTAAGGACCAGCGCGTACTTTAGCGCATTGCGAGCGAGTGTTGCCTGGTTCTTGGCCCAGCCTTTGTATGATTCTCCGATGTCCGGTCTTTTTCTGATATTAACTATCTGCACCTGAGCAAATAGATACAACACTTTGGCCATATATGTTTTGGTAAATGATTTCGGATCGGAATGCCCCAATTTGTCGAAGAGCATTATGAAACAGGAGTAGTCGAGGTTCACGAGCTCTGAGATGTGGCTTCGTACATGCATGTAGTGGGATTGTTTGTAATTGTTATGCTTAACGGCGTGATCCACGTAGGAGGATTTCATACTGATTCGGGCAGCAAGGAAGCGAAGCTTGAGTATGTCCCTCATAATGCCTTTCTCGTCCTCCTCATCGACCGGGCAGGTTCTTTGCGGAAACGGCCACAAGTCGACTAAGAACTCAGACTTCATCAAGGTCAATCCGGTTCCTGGAAATCTGAATATCGGAAAAAATTTCTTGTTTTTTTTGTTGGTTTGAACGTCAGGAATGGACTCCAACAAATCAATGTAAGATTCCAGATTGCCGAGTGTATGATCTAGGACAATTGTCGGTACCTGATGTGATTGGCGATTGACATAAGCGTCGAATATAACTGCCTTAACCCCGGCTATGCGCAAAAGATGCCAGAAGCTGATTTCGTGCGATTGAGGAATGTTGCCTGACGGAATCCGTCCGGATCTGTTGGAAATTCTGATTTCAAGAACGCCATCAATCCAGCGATCCAGAAAAGATATCGCAGCCAACTCTTGGCGGTTCATGGCCAGCAGTGCAGCCAATGCTATTGGGTAATATGGTCTGGCCCCAAACGACCCATCAAGTCCGTTGATGGAAAGTGCGTTTTTGAATTCCTCCAGTGTCGACCAGTCGTAAATTACCGGGAGACCATTCACATCTCTCCCCGCAGGTTTTATTTTGTTAAGCATTTTCCGCAGTTCAACACAGAGTACGGCGGATTCCATCGGGTTAGGATCGAGCGTTTCGGCGTAACGCGACGCGTGACGCGCGACATTAACGAAGGCGGACAGAAGCTCCGCTTCAATTTCGGGCGAAACATTCCAGGTGTTTTCGTCACCGGTGTCTGTAAGGTTTTCTGAAGGCCCGTCTTTGCTTCGGTTTTTCTTTATATTGAACTGAGATTGTCTAAGTGCGCCGTGAAGGGGCGTTGCGATTTCAGCCGCGAATTGCTCCACTTTGTGGTTGTGATCACTGTCTTGTTCCAGATCATTCATACAGCGGAAAATGGCAAGAAGTCCGGTGGTTTCTCCACCTTCTTCTTCTACAAAATGATTAGTTCCGACTTTATGTGAATCCCATCTTTTTCCTTTGTCTGCGTCATACGCTCTGATGTATTGATTATCGAGGTTGATGAATCCTGGAATCGCTTTGAGTAGAAAAAGACCTGAAGAAGCAGATTCTTCATTGATCTGGCGATTGCTCGGCGGAGGATTGAGTAGCCTCTGCTTGTCGCCCTTCTCGTCATCGGACACATCGCGACCGTCAATATTGGCCAACTGCAATTTGACGACGCCGGTGTCGACGGACGCGCCTCGCAGCAAGTCAAACAATGCAGATGGAGTCGTCCCGACTACAAATATTATGATTAACATAATAGCCTCAGCCTTCTGCTGAAGGCTTAGGAATTCGGGGTGCGTCACATAAAGACGCGTCAGCCATGTCGAAAAAATTAATCCAAAGATGAAGCCCAAGAGGACTTTACCAATTTCCGGACTCGTCAGCCAGTCTGCTGCCTGGTGTAAGGGGTTCGTCCATGGAGTGATCAAAACCAATACGGTGCCGACCAACACCATGCCAATTAATATCAAAGCCATACTTACAAAAATTGCGAACCAAAGAGGCCTGAACCAGAATTCGGCTATCCCTTGAAGGTCATAGGATATCCCGTCTGATCCTCGTCCTCTCATGACAAAGGTGACGACGAATATTATCCAGAGGAATATTAACGTCGATACACACGCACTGATAAGAAAAATGGCCATGTGTGCTCCTGACAATCGTCACCGCGATTGTAGTCTATATCAGATTACGGGAGTGTGAGTTTCTTCACAACCTATCCGCCAGCTGCTTTGCCGGGATTGGAGTTGTGAGGGCTATATCTGCTGTTTACCTATACTGAATACTGAAATGGCCGCCGCTTGAAGCGTTTCTTGGTCGCTTGTCATCTTTTATTCGCCGCGCTGAATTCTTATATTTTCCGCGCAGGCTAAGTCTGGTGGTCCTGTGCTTGAGCAGGGGGTGTGACGATGACCGCGACCGGTCCCAGGATTGAACGCAAGCTGACGACGATCCTTGCGGCGGACGCGGCCGGCTATGCCAGCGCCATGGACGCTGACGAAGTCGGCACGCTTTCTTCGCTGCGCGCGGCACGCGGGATTTTTTCCAGATTCATCGACCGTCACAACGGCCGCATCGCCAATACGGCCGGTGACGGCCTGATCGCCGAATTTCCCTCCGTTGTCGAGGCTGTGCAATGCGCCATCGAAGTGCAGCGCGAACTCGGCGCGGACGACAATGCGTCGGGCCTGCGTTTTCGTATCGGTGTCCACCTCGGCGACGTCATGGTGGATGGCGATGACCTGCTCGGCGAGGGCGTCAATCTGGCGGCGCGGCTTGAAGCGATGGCCGAACCGGGCGGCGTGCTCGTGTCGCAACAGGTCTATGACCAGGTGCACTCCAAACTGTCCGTCGGTTTTCAGTATCTGGGCGAGCGGCGCCCCAAGAATTTCTCCGAGGACGTGCCCGTCTACTGCGTATCCTTTGCCGACGAAAGACAATCCGGCCGCTTCGGTCGGCACGGCCATGGCCCGGCGCATGAGGCAAGGCCGGACACGCCGAAACGGCCGCATCGCGAAGCCGAGCACAAGGAAAACGCCGACACCGGCGAGCTGCGCGGCCGGGTCATGCGCCATGCCAAGACACTGGGTATTGTCTGGATCGGACTGCTGGCGATCGACCTGGCGACTGGCGGCGGCTTCTGGGCCCAGTGGCCGGGTGTCGTCATGCTGGCCTTGATCGGCATCGAGGCGGCGCCTTTGTTTGCCGGTGGACGATATGGAGTCTATGTGGCGCGGCTTGCGGTTTTGGTCGCGGCGCTTGCCCTGATCAACCTGTTTTCCTGGTCCGGAACACTCTGGGTCGTGTGGCCGGCCGGCGCTCTGATCGTCGCCGAAGTCGTCCGCCGCATACACGCCCGCGCCTAGCCAGAGACCAAAATCGCTACGGTCAAATGCGTCAACCTAATCATAACTCGCTCTAGCGCGGAATGTGCGCTCCGGACATCCGCCGCCGATGCGGTTCGACACCTGAATGATCCGTAAGCGGCGTCTTGTTGCCGCCCCGGGGCCGCTGATCCATATATTTCAGAGCCGTCTGCAATGTGTCGCTTCTCGCGTCCATTAACGTCGATATTCGAAAATCACTGGATTTTCGCGGTTTGTAGGTTAGGCTGGCCTAGGCTGGCGTTAAGAATAACAACGAATGCAAGACGAAACTCAACGGGAGACACTATGAGTAATCGAGATACCGATGCCCTTCTGGCACAAATCATTGAGGCAGCGCGCAGAAAACGCCTGAGCCGTCGCGGCTTTATGGAAGGCGCGCTGGCGACCGGCGCTACGGTTGCCGCGGCCTCGACATTGTGGTCGACGGATGTCGCCGCGCAGACACCGCAACGCGGCGGAACGTTCCGCGTTGGCGTGCATGACGGCAACACCGCCGACAGCCTGGATCCGGGCACGACGGAAAGCGTGTATATGATCCAGCTGTCGCATGCCTGCCGCAGCTATCTGACACTGATCACCAATACCAACGAACTTGGTGGCGACATCGCAACCAGCTGGGAAGCCTCGGCCGATGCGTCCGAGTGGCGCTTCAAACTGGCCTCCGGCGTGACCTTCCACAGCGGCAAGGCGATGACTGCTCAGGACGTTGTCGACTCGCTCAACTTCCACCGCGGTGAAAAGACGACCTCGGCGGCCAAGGCCCTGCTCTCCGATGTTACAGACATCTCTGCAGACGGCGACGACACGGTGGTCATCAAGCTGTCATCGGGCAATGCCGACCTGCCGTTCCTCGTATCGGACTATCACCTTGTGATCCTGCCGTCCGACGGCAACGGCAATGTTGACTGGCAGAGCGGTGACGGCACCGGTCCGTACAAGATCGTCAACCATGAGCCCGGTGTGCGGACCGAACTGGTCAGGCATGATGGCTTCCACCGCGACGGTGCCTATTTCGACGCCGTTCACATGCTCGTGCTGAACGATCCCAATGCGCGTCAGACGGCTCTGATCACCGGTGACATCGATGCGATCACCACCGTCGACCTGAAGACCGTCAGCCTTCTGAAGCGTGCACCTGGTATCGCTTTCGATGATGTGCCGAGCGGCTCGCATGTGACGCTGCCGATGTTCTGCGACGTTGCGCCGTTCGACAATCTCGACGTCCGGCTGGCGCTGAAATACGCGATCAACCGTGAAGAGATCATCGAGAAGATCCTCTTCGGCCACGGCAGCATCGGCAACGACCACCCGATCGCGCCGTCGCTGCCCTACTGGGCGGATCTGGAACAGCGTCAGTACGACCCGGACAAGGCCAAGTTCCACATGGAAAAATCCGGTCTCGGCAACATCAATGTCAGCCTGTCGGCAGCCGACAGCGTGATGAGCGGCGCCGTTGATATGTGCGTGCTTTTTGCCGAGCATGCCAAGGCGGCCGGCATCAACATCGATGTCGTGCGCGAGCCGAATGACGGTTACTGGTCGAATGTCTGGCTGGTGAAGCCCTTCGTCTTCGTGCAGTGGGGTGCGCGTCCGACGCCGGACGTCATGTTCTCGCTCGCCTACAAGGACGATGCCGCCTGGAACGAAAGCCACTGGCAGAACAAGCGCTTCAACGAGTTGCTGCTGCTCGCCAAGGCTGAACTCGACCAGGACAAGCGGGCTGATATGTACAAGGAAATGCAGCTCCTGTGCCGCGACGATGGTGGAACGATCGTTCCGTTCTTCATCAACCGCACCATGGCCCGCCGCGACAATGTCAAGCACGGCGAGTTTATCGCTTCCAACTGGGAAATGGACGGCGCCCGCGCTTACGAGCGCTGGTGGTTCGGCTAGGATCCAACAGTAAAAAGCCCCGGATCAATATGATCCGGGGCTTTTTCTTTGCGGAAACATTGAGCCTGACGGCCGGCTTTGCCGGCCGTCAGGTTTTCTTTTCGTGCGCCGCCTCGCCGATATTGTCGACGCCCCGGCTTTCCAGGAGGTTGGTTAGCCAGTCGGGATCCATCTCCGGAACCGAGGACAACAGAAGGTCGGTATATTCGTGGTGCGGCGGCTTGAACATCTCGTCCTTCGGGCCCATTTCCACGACCTTGCCTTCCTTCATCACCACGACGACATCGGCGATGGACCGAACCGTCGCCAGATCATGGGTGATGAACATATAGGCAAGGTTCAACTCCTTCTGCAGCCGGTCGAGCAGCCGCAGAATCCCCTCCGCAACAAGCTGATCGAGCGCGCTCGTCACCTCGTCGCAGATGATGAAGCTGGGTTCGGCTGCCAGCGACCGGGCAATGCCGACACGCTGTTTCTGTCCGCCCGAAAGCTCCGATGGCAGGCGGTGATAGTACAGCGAAGGCTCAAGCTCGATCTGGTCGAGCAACTGGTCGACACGCTTCTTCAGATCGGCACCGCGAAGGCCCGCATAAAACTGCAGCGGCCGCCCGATGATCTCGCCGATGGTCTTCTTCGGGTTCAGCGCCGTATCGGCCATCTGGTAGATCATCTGCGCCTGGCGCAGCTGATCCTTTGTACGGTCCTGATAGCGTGGCGGCAACAGGTTGCCGTCATACAGGATCTCTCCCTCGAAGGGCGGCAGCAGCCCGGTGATGCAGCGGGCCGTGGTCGATTTGCCGGACCCCGATTCCCCGACCACCGCGACCGTCTGTCCCCGGTAGATGTCGAAGGAAACGCCATCCAGAACCTTGACCGGACCATAGGCGGCCGAGACGTTCTTGACCGAAATCAGCGGCGTCTCGCTTGCCGGCGGCGGCGGTTTCTGCTCGCGCTTGAAGCTGCGCACCGCCCATAGCGACTTGGTGTAGTCCTCCTCCGGGTCGGCCAGCATCTTGCGTGTATCGGCCTCCTCGACTTCGTCACCCTTGAGCAGCACCTTGATGCGGTCCGCCATCTGGGCGACGACCGCGAGGTCGTGGGTGATATAGAGCGCCGCCGTGTTGAACTGGTCGACGATGTCGCGTACCGCGGCAAGCACTTCGATCTGGGTGGTGACGTCAAGCGCCGTCGTCGGCTCGTCGAAGATGATGAGATCGGGCCGGCAGCTCATCGCCATGGCCGTCATCGCCCTTTGCAGCTGACCGCCGGACACCTGGTGCGGATAGCGGAAGCCGATCTCCTCCGGGTTCGGCAGCCGCAGTCGCCGGTAGAGCTCGATGGCGTCCTCCTCGCTCTCCACCTTGGTGTTGACCTTGTGCAGCAGCGCCGACTCCGTGTGCTGGTCGATCAGCTTGTGCGCCGGATTGAACGAGGCGGCCGCCGACTGGGCGACATAGGCGATGCGTGAACCGCGCAACGCCCGCCGTTCGGAGCGGGTCGCCGTCGTCAGGTCCATGCCGTCGAACAGCACCGTTCCGTTGGAGATCCGGCAGCCGTCGCGGGTAAAGCCCATGGCCGCAAGGCCGATGGTCGATTTGCCGGCGCCGGACTCGCCGATCAGGCCCATGACCTCGCCGCGATGCAGGGTGAGATCGATGCCGTGCACGATCTCGATCCATTTTTCGTCCGAATAGCCCTCGATCTTGAGGTCCTTGATTTCGAGCAGGACGCTCTTCTTTTCTTCTTCGCTCATGATCTATTCCTTCAGTCCGGAGGAAATATGCAGCATCCAGTCCACCACGAAGTTGACCGCGACGGTCAGCAGCGCGATCGCGGCTGCCGGGATCAGCGGCGTGACTTCGCCGAAAGAGATCAGCGTCGCGTTCTCGCGCACCATGGAGCCCCAGTCCGCGGTTGGCGGCTGGATTCCGAGGCCCAGGAAGGACAGGGCCGAGATGGCGAGAAACACGAAGCAGAACCGCAGGCCGAACTCGGCTGCGAGCGGTGCCGTGATGTTGGGCAGCACTTCCTTGGTGATCAGGTACCAGGTGGATTCACCGCGCAATCGCGCCGCCTCGATATAGTCCATCACCACGATATTGCCGGCGACCGCCCGGGCGAGCCGGAAGATCAGCGGCGAATAGAGCAGGGCGATGACGAGCGTCAGGTTGAGCACGCTTGTGCCGACGATGGTCAGCAGCAGCAGCGCGAAGATAAGCTGCGGGATCGCCATCAGCGTATCGACGATGCGGCCCAGTATCTGGTCGACCCAGCCGCCCATCTGCGCGGCGATGAGACCGGCGAGCGTGCCGACGAAAAAGGCGATTGCAGTTGTCATCAGCGCGATGCCGACGGTGTTTCGCGCGCCATAGATCAGCCGGCTGAAAAGATCGCGTCCCAGCTGGTCGCCACCCAGGATCATCACATCATCGGGCGGCGCGAAGGAGGCGCCGACAACCTCCGCTTCGCCGAAAGGGGCGATCAGCGGCGCGAATACGGCGGCAATGATGTAGGTGATGATCACCAGTAGCCCGAAGGAGGCGGTCAGGGGCGCCGTGCGCATCAGTTTTGCGCCTTCCGGCGGCAACACCTGGATCAGCGACTCCCGGAAGCTGTAGGACAGGCCGCCCGCCGCCGCCAGCAGGGCGACGCCTATGGTGATGTTGACCAGAACGTCCGCCCCGAACAGGAGGCCGGAGATCAGCGACACGCAAAGCAGCGTGAACAGCAGCAGCAATGCCGTGCGGTACTTGTAGTAGGCCGCCACGCAGCAGGCGATGATGAGGAACGCATAATAGATGATGACGAATGTAAGCATTATCCGATCCTCACTTCGGGTGGCGCAGGCGCGGGTTGGACAGGATTGCGCCGACATCCGCGATCAGATTGAACAGGATGAACGTGGCGGCGAAGATCAGGCAGCAGGCCTGCACGACCGGGAAGTCGCGCTTGGTCACGCTGTCGACCAGGAGCTGCCCGACGCCCGGATAGACGAAGACCACCTCGACGAGCACGACGCCCGTGATCAGATAGGCAAGGTTCAGCGCGACCACATTGATGATCGGCGCGAGGGCATTCGGCAGCGCGTGCCGCGTGATCACCTTCGAGTTGGGCACGCCCTTCAGGCGCGCCATTTCGATATAGGGCGAGGCCAGAAGGTTGATGATCGCCGCGCGCGTCATGCGCATCATGTAAGCGGTGACAACAAGCGCCATCGTAATGGCCGGGAGCAATGTGCGGTAAAGCCGTTCGCCCATTTCCATGTCCGGCGTGACATTGGAGATCGCCGGGAAGATCTGGTTTTGCACCGCAAAGAAGACGATGAGAATATATCCGAGGAAGAATTCCGGTGACGAGATCGATACCAAGCTGACCGCGTTGGCGACGCGGTCGAAGACCGAGTTGCGGTAGAGCGCGGCCAGGACGCCGAGGCCGATCGCCAGGGGCACCGATATCACCGCCGCGAGAGCGGCGAGGAACAGCGTGTTGGCAAAACGCGGCCCGAGCTGTTCGGCGACGGAGCGCTGGTTGGCGAGCGAATTTCCGAAATCGCCCTGGATGGCGCCGCCCAGCCACTCGAAGTAACGCACATAGGCGGGCCTGTTGAGCCCCAGTTCTTCACGCAAGGCGGCAACGGTCTCAGCCGTCGCTGACTGGCCAAGGATCTGCTGGGCGATATCGCCAGGCAGCAGCTCAACGGCCCCGAATATAATGATAGAAACGACAAGCAGGGTCACCAGACCAAGCAACAACCGTTTGCCGATCAACGGCAATACGCCACCCATATTCCCCTCCTCTTTCAGCCCTGCGATTGCTGCAAGGCCAGTTTTATTGGGGCGATGTTCGCAATTGGCGCAGGAAGAAGTCAACCGAAATAACACGACTTGTGAATAGGTTGGCGTGTTTGTGATGATGGCGGCGCGCGCTTTGGCGGCTGTTTGTCTGGAACCGACAGCGTATGTTTCTGCTGTTTTCGCACAGGCGCCCGCTCATCGCGGCCCTCATGCGCTGCCAGGGTATGGCCGCGCGCCCCCGCGCCGCAAACCGAGATCGCGCAGCGCCAATCGGCCGGCATTTCCTAGGGGATTTACGGGATAAATGGTGCCAGAAGAGGACCATTAAAGCGGTCTTATATAACTATATTTATTGATGAATCCACCATGTGAAAATCCAACGTACCCCTATATATACCCCAGTTCCCGTATAAGTTCAAAGGTTCGAGTGCACAACGAGGACTATAGCAAACAATGTTCGTTGTCTGATAATTCCGGAGAACTGAGGCATTTTCCTCACGGACGCTCTGGTTCGGTTTCTGTTTGAATTTATGCTGCAGCGGATTGGTGCTGCAAGCGGCGTTTTCGGAATGTCTGTTTCTTGATGTCCTCTCACACTTTCAGGATCTTCGTGCCTCAGTCATGGTAGACATTGGCAGGCGTCAGATTAACGAGGCTCTCGTGGTAGCGGTGGTTGTTGTAGTGGTCGAGGAAGGCGCTGATCTTCTGCTTCAGGTCGCAGGGCAGGTAGTAGTTTTCTAACAGCACGCGTTTCTTCATGGTCTGATGCCATCGCTCGATCTTGCCTTGGGTCAGGGGTGGTGCGATGCTCCGCGAACATGATCCATACCCTTCGCATCGACATAGTCAGCCAGATCGGCCACCACATAACATGAACTATTGTCACTGAACAACCTTGGCTTCTGCACGACGACCGCGTTGTTGCAGCCTGAAGCCTGCAGGGCAAATTGCAGTGTATCGGTAAATTCCTCGGCCTTCATTTTGGTGCAGAGCTTCCAGGCAATGATGTAACGGCTGTAGTCGTCGAGAATGGTCGACAGGTAGAACCAACCCCAGCCGATTGCCTCGAGATAGGTGAAGTCGGTTTACCACAGCTCGTTTGGTCTGGTCGTCTTATCCCTGAACTCGTCCGCAGCCCGGATAACCACATGGGCTGGAGCTGCGGTCAGGTCTTTGGCCTTGAGGATGCGATAGGCCGAGGATTCGGAGAGGAAGTACCGTTTCTCATCGGTGTATTTGACGGCCAGATCCCGGGCCGTCAGGTTCTCGTGGTCCACCGCTAACTCGACGAAGGCTTGTCTGGTGTTATCTGGAATGCGGTTCCACACCGATCCGGGCCGGGGCGAGCGATCAGCAAGAGCATCGACACCGTCTTCAACCCAGCGGGCATACCAATCGTAATAGCTGCTGCTGGGAATGCCGAGCATCGCCAGCCGTCTGCCTGACCGGCGGGTATGAGGCCTCCACCGTGCGGACGATCTCAAGCTTCTCTGAGGCTGGATATCTCATTCGGCGTCGCCCCCCTCTGCGATCATGCTTTTTTCAGCAACCTGCTTTCCAGGGCGAGTTCAGTAACAATCTCCTTGAGAGCCAGGGCCTCGGATTGCAGCTCCTTGACTTCAGGCGCTGTCGCCTGGCGCGCTGCGTCACCAGCCATACGGTTCTTGCCGGCTTCAAGAAACTCCTTCGACCAATAATTTGTAACAAAGGCTCTCGGCAATACCCTCACGGCGGCACTGTGCGGCGATGCTCTCCTCACCACGCAGTCCTGCAAGGACTATCCAGATTTTCTCTTCAGCGGAGTAGTGTTTGCGGGTCTTGCATTTGATGCCCTGACAAGCCTGTCAGCGGCGTCCTTCGATGTTTCGAATTTCTGTCTCATCTTCGCTCCTTGATGGCTTCGATGAACCAGAAATCCTCCCTGGTTCAAACCTTCAATTGTGTCCAGTAGGTGCTGAAGTCAGACAGTTTGGACGACAATTAATCCATGTTTATCCATCAAGTTCATAGGAAAATTAAACTATTGTTGTGAGTTCTTACAACAACACCCAATACAAACGGCGTCATTCGTGAGGTACTCCAAATTAAATGTGAAGCCTACAACAATAGGGTATTAATTTGAGTGACATTACCCTATAGTTGTACCGCTCAGTTTGAGCTCCGCAACAAATGGGGTGCGTATTAAATGACTGGTCAACGCAGCGTAACATGCGCTCTGCTATTGCGTACTGTTTTGTTCGGATCAGTTAAAACACTGACTTCTGATTAGTGCGATGCGGGGCTGTGAGTCGGTTGTGAGTATCTAGGCTGGTGTTTTCCAGAAATGTAACAATAAACCGCAAAGGCTTCAGGGTTTCATGCATCCAGTTGAACATCCCACGTATCTTGCAGACATAAGATTTCTTTTTACCGATCGCGATATGCGCTGCATGGGAAACGCCGGGATCGATCTTCGCACATACGAGGGCGTGAAGTTCAATGCAGACCGCATATATTTTAATGTACGCGAAGGTTCGATGCCGCCTCCGCATCTCAAACGTCGTTGGTCTAAAAAGAAGGCTGAAACTTTTTACAACTGGATGCGCGATGGATTCCCCCGTGGATTTGCCCCGCAAAACAGAGATCTTCCTGTGTCAGCATCTGCTGTGGGGCGTCTAAGACGAAACCTTGCCGATTTCGATAAGAATAGTGAAGAATTGGACCTATTAGTCAGGGCATTCGAAGGTATACTAAAACTTGATGAAGATGATCCTGACAATCCCAATGCTTACTTCAATGTTGCGGGCGTTCACTGGCTACCTGAACCACTTTATTGCCGACACCACGAGAACGCCTACAATCCTTGGCATCGCGCTTATCTATTGAAGTTTGAGAATGCACTTCGTTCGATAGACGGATGTAAAGACGTAACACTACCGTATTGGGATATCGAAAGTGACGAAATACCGAGTGTATTGTTCGATCCACCCTTCGACAAATATACTTTCCCAAGTGCAGTTCGCGCGCCAAACGGTGCACTGTCAGCAGCAAAGGGAGACACTACTCAGCGGTTCGAAAAACAGGAAATTATTGAACGAATTCAACAATATAGAGTTCGTGAAAACATAGTGGAAGCTCTCTCCGCAACGAGATGGGAAGATTTCAACGGGTGGGCCGGAGCGGATCCCTGGATCACGTTTCCGGATGGCACTCGCTATCCCGATCACAAGGCGATCATCCTTGCCCATGACGGCGGTCATGCAGCGTGTGGTCCTACTATGCGCTCTCCGAACCTCGCTGCATTTGATCCGCTCTTTTGGTTCTTTCATTGCAACTGGGATAGACTCTGGTGGCGGTGGCAGCAGCTCTACAGCGGTACGACTTTAGCTGATTTTAAGACGTTACTAGACGGTGACGCCTACTGGCTTACCGATCCTGTCGTAAATGGCCTTGATCCATTTGGTGTCAGAGCAGACGAAATGATAGACTCCCGAGAACTCGACGTTGAGTACGCTCATCCTCCAAAAGAGCTGATTCCAGATGCAAGCGAGCCGTTAATTGCCGCAGCAAGGTCTTCTGAAGGCATTAGGGTCGTCGATGAAGATCGCGTGTTAGTCACTGTAGCTGGGATTGATAGACTGGAAATTCCAGGAAGTTTTGAAATCGTACTGCTTGCTGACGAACAGCCCGTTCGAAGAAACGCCTTGTTTCAGTCAACAACTCCAAAACTCTGTCCGACCTGCCGAAAGCAGGGCGAATTTGCAATAACTTTTGAAGTTGATCGTTCTGAGATATTGGACAGGAAACTCTCTGCAGCGCTCAATCTGTACGGAGATGATGGCAGTGTTTCACCTTTTCCACTTTCACAGGCCGGGGATCCAAAGATACTTGTCAGAATAAAATTGGCTGCTTGATATTTTGGAAAAACGACACGAATAGGCTTTAATTGACACAATTCAATAAGTGCTACATCAAAAGATAACGAGTAAAAGTGGAACGGAAAAGAATATGGAAATTACGGCCACTACTTCTAAAATTGAAATCGACTGACAATCTATATTTACAACGAACATGAACTTCAAATAATGGGGGGTCGAAATTTCTATTCAGTTGGATGCAACACTGTCAGAAAGAGGGCATGCAAAAGTTATTGTGACCCTATCTTCTGGAGCGTTTGCGGCGGCGGACAGCAATTCCGTTCGTGAGGAAATTGAAGATTGCTTTATATTGCCAGATATGGATCAGTTGCAAAGTCTAGAGTTGGCAGACACTGCTCTTCGTGCTTCGGCGAACCTTGGTGCCCATCAAACAAAACCTGCTCCTAGAATGCGGGTTTATCCGCATTTAGGCTTAGCCTTGGGCGCGGTAAATACTGAAGGCGTTGCAAAATTAACAGAAAGGCGCATCGTTCAAGAGGTGGTGGAGGCTCCGATTATCAGCCTTATTCGTCCGGTGTTAGTACGTCCAGGTCGCCTAACAATCCGACCCAGTTGGGGTGTCAGACGAATTAGGGCTGACAAATTGTGGCAAGCGGGATTGAAGGGTGACGGAATTATTGTTGGCCACCTCGACACTGGAATAGATGGCAATCATGAAGCGCTCATAGACGCAATAGATGAGTTTGCTGAGTTCGATTTGATTGGAGACCGAGTCGAGGGTGCTGCGGCTTGGGACAGCGATGATCACGGAACGCACACAGCAGGTATTATCGCTGGTAGACCAACAAGAGGAGCTTTTGGTGTCGCTCCCGGTGCAAAAGTGGCAAGTGCCATGGTTATTGAGGGGGGGCAAGTGATCGACCGCATTCTTGCTGGTATGGAATGGATTGCGGGCAAGGGCGTTCGGATTCTGAACATGTCTCTAGGGCTGCGAGGATTCACCCCGGCATTTCAAGTGATCGTAGATGCGCTACGTAGTGCAGGTATCCTGCCAATAATTGCTGTTGGCAATGAATTCGCTAATTCAAGCAGATCACCCGGGAATTACGAAAATGTCCTTTCGGTAGGTGCCATAGATGCCGATGATTATGTAGCCAATTTTTCTAGTAGCGAAACTTTTAACAGGCTGGTTGATCCTACAGTTCCTGACATTGTGGCGCCCGGCGTGGATATATTGTCAAGTATTCCCGGCAATAGGTATAGGAGAATGAATGGTACATCGATGGCTACGCCGCACGTGGCTGGCCTCGCTGCCCTGCTTTTAGAGGCAAAAACCGACGCAAGTGTTGACGAACTCGAGACAGCCATTCAAAATTCTTGCGAAAGAATGTCCACTATGCCTCAACCGCGTGCAAATCGTGGCATACCTGATGCTGTAGAGGCTCTGTTTCAGCTAACAGGTCGAAAACTGTAGATTGTTACAAACAGTCTACACCCTTGTGCAGCCGAAAGAGACGCAGTGACTGGTCAAACTGAAACTTCTTCAAAATGGAAAAAGGCTGCAGTTGTTGAAAGCCTTCGCAAGCAGGCTCGCCCCAATCGTCCGCCTACGGCTCAAATATTTTTAGAGGAGAATATTGATTTAGGTAGTAGTTCGCTAGAAGGGTTTATTCGGCATTTTGTTGAACATGCTAGTATCAAATCAAAAGGAACATCAGTGGGACCAGAGATTGGAAAACTGCATCATATGGCAAGGTCTTTTTCAGTAACCGCTGATCCAGAATTTTTCGCGGAAATAGCCAAGTCTCCACTAGTCAAATCGATATTGCCAACCAAAGTGGACGATATTTTTCCAAAACCCCGTAACCCTATTGATAGCTAGGTTGTCTCCCATTTGTTCCTATTGTCATCCCTTCAGACGCATATAAGATAAAATTCAATAAGAAGTTGCATTAATCTAGGCGTGTCATTGTGGCGCCTAGACGGGGTAAAGTAATAATTCTGTGCCGACATCAAAAAAGGATGGATCGACAACATGGGCACATTCAAGACAGTTGGCGTAGTTGTCTTTGACGGAATTGAGCGACTAGATTTCGAGGGACCACTGGGTGTTCTCGGCTGGGCTGCAAGACACTCTGAGGAGCCTGCCAGTGTCCTTCGCGTGTCAAAAGACGGTCGACCAGTCAAGGATCACTTGTCCGGCACCACAATCAATGTTGAAGGTAGCTTGGTTGATTTCGATGGCTTCGACCTGCTTGTGGTCCCTGGGGGAGATACGGGCCAGTTTGCGGACGATGGAGAATTAATCGCTGGGGTGCACAAGCTCGGCACAGACAGTCGAGTTGTGGCAAGCGTTTGTACAGGCGCATTCCTGGTGGCTGGAGCTGGACTCGCAAATGGAAAGTCAATCGCGACACATTGGATGTCACACCCACGTTTTGAGTCTAGATTTCCGAATGTCCGCTTGGCCAAAGACAAACGCTACGTCTGCGACGGCAAACTATGGTCTTCTGCGGGTATTTCCGCCGGGATCGACATGACCCTCAATTTGGTCACAGCTGAATACGGCGAGATCGTTTCAAAGAAGTGTCAAGGACTGCTCGAATATTTCCCGGAGCCACCGTGGACGCGTGAGGAGGTGAGCGAAGCACTTGGAAGCTGAGCAATTTGCCTGAAAATGCCGCCAGCATCGTTGCTTGGTATCAGGACAATTCATCTCCACAAGTAGCCGATATATGCCAGGTATTTGGGCCACGCATAAGACCTGTGCGAACAACGAAATAGGTAACTGCGATCGCGAAGGACAGTTACCTCAGCGGTGATATGCCACGGATGACAAACTGCAGGATTTATTGGGGTATCATTCCCTTTTGTCAGTTGAATGTTGCAAGGGCCACTTTTCAATTTACTGATAAGAATGGATTTATGCTATCTGCAATGAGAAAGCACATACAATTCAGATACTGAAAACGTCGAATAGAGCACCGTGCTTGAAAGCCATGACTACCAAATGGGCGACTTTGTGGATGACAATTTTTCAATCGGCTTGATAGACACCCAGACAGCGGCAATTTACGCTACGTCGTCAATTCGGGTATGAACTCTGTCTTTACCCGCGCTCAGAAACTCATCGACAAGTGGTTGAAGGAATCTTTGGTTTCCAATCATTCACACTTTATTTCACGCACGTTCGCTCTGGTTCAGTTTATCATTGTGTCGGCTTGCAATGTACACCCGCTGCCAGAGGATTTTTCCGACGCCTCCAAGTCCATCTTTACCATCAGCTTTTGTCATACGATGCCGGCCGGCAATTTCCTCCCAGCGCACGTAGGCTATGAACTTGCGACTGCCAAAGAGCTGGAATCTAGTGAACACACGGTGGCTCTGTGTTCAGCCAGAGAATACTATCGCCAACCATCTATAGCTTGACGCATTCATGTACTGACCTTGTTTGGATGCTGCTGACGCTCCGCCGTGGTAATGAGTAAATTGAACAAATCACATAAATTGGGATTGACCCATTTTCAGTTGATATGGAATCTGGATCATAGGAAGCTCCATAAGAGAGCATTTCAAAACTATGGTGTGGTACGATTTCGATATGAGAAAAAACATATCACCAGAAAATTTGACGTTTGAACAGTTCAGTTCAGCAAACCGAGCAAGATGCGAAGCGGAAGACGGCTTCAACCACCAGCTCGCGGATTGGACACCTTCGGAGTGGCTTGCGGCTTGTGTTGGCGAATTAGGTGAAGTTGCCCATGTCGTTAAGACAATTATTCGGCAAAGAGATAATTTAGTCAGTTCCGAAATTGAAGACATTGAGCTTAAGCGAATGCTAGCTGAGGAAATAGCAGATACTGTAATTTACCTGGATTTGTTGGCTCAGAGCCAAGAAATTAATCTCAGTGATGCTATTGCTGAGAAATTCAATAAAAAATCTAAAGAGATTGGGTCACAAACGCTACTGTGAGTTTCAACATTTTATTTACGCCATTCGTATTTACGCCAAGGGACAAATTCCCCATCGACCCAAAAACCCCACTCTCTTTTGACTTTGTTTGCCAGCACAAGAGTTATTGTTGGGGTAGCTACATTGACTATGCGGTGCCGGTTTTCCGCTCTTACCAAGTTTAAAAACCGAATTTCACGTACTTTGCGCGCCAGTGACCCATCACCTTTTGGGACTTCTTCTTGATAACAGCCCCGAATTACGATGGATATGAAGTCGTTTGGATGATCATGTAAATCGGGTTGGGGATCGGGTCGCTTAAGCCAATGCAGCATTATGCTGCACCATGGTGTTTGAAAGAAGTGTAACCTGGTGAGGTAAATGTCACCTTCCCCAATTGGGTCGACGTCCGTCCAGCGCCAAATGCACCATCTCCATCCGCTTTGATAGCGTCGTGACCGAAAAATACGCATCGCCAAACCCGTCTAATGGCTCTTTAGAAAGGATATGCTAGCATATGAATATGGGCTCCAGAAAGCACGTGGTGCTGGCAGACATCGATAACACACTTTACGACTGGGGAAGGTTTTTCGCACCGAGTTTCCGCGCCATGTGCCATGCCTTATCAAGGGAACTCAATCTTCCATTTGATGATTTGGTTTCGGATTTTAGGTCCGTATATTCGCACCACGATTCGTTAGAATACGCATTTTCAATTCAAGAGCTTAATTCAGTAAAACGGCTTAGCTCCCGTGAAGTTGAAAATCTTGTCAGAATAGGGCGAGGAGCATTCAGCAAGGTTCAAAAATTTCATTTAAAGCCATATCCCGGTGTCCAAGAGGGGCTTGAATTTATACATAAGCATGGGCACCTATTATTTTGTGTCACAAATTCTCCTTTGTATTTGGCTCAGAAGCGCTTGTTTGAGCTGCGTCTTGATAAGTATGTTTCAGGAATTGTTGCTTGGGAAGGTATTGGTCCATCCGAAGCAGTTAATGTGAAATATGTTAGCGGTTCAAAGCGAAAAAGGACACGCATTGAACTAGTCGCAACATTTCACAAGTCAGAGAGTAAACCCAATCCTTACCCATATACATTGGCATTGGATATGTTGCCGAAAGATGTTGGACAGATATGGGCCATCGGCGATAGCCGAAACAAGGACCTGTCACCAGCGTCCAGTCTAGGTATTCAAACAATTTGGGCGAAATATGGGGCGGTGTTTGACCCCCAAACAAAAGACAATCAAACTCTATTGCAAATAACTAATTGGAGCAACGAAGAGGTCGCTCATACCTACGATCACCAATCATTTCAACCCGATTTTCAAGTGGAGAGTTTTTCAGAAGTGAGTCAGCTGTTACCAAAGCGAAATCTCACTCTTCTCGATCTAATGGAGGATAGTATTGAGTAAGTCTGAATTCGACATTGCGAAAGATTCTCTCGATGCCGGTAATTTTTCTTTATTTATACAAGAACAAGAACGAAGAATAGATTCGAGTACAATAGGGCTTATTACTGAGCCAGAGATCTTTGAATTCATATCATCGGGATTAGGTGAGGGGCATCCAAACAACTGGATCACCCGGGAGTCGACCTGGAACTCTGGTTTGTATGGCCCTGATCATGAGATGTCAGTATCGGAGCATTTCCTGCACGCTGTTTGGCAGGTGTTTTCACTTCGAGTAGCCAGAAAATTGGAAATTATCCAATCAAAAGTTCGCATTAGCGATAAAGGCGCCATTATATGTTTTCCTGGGGGCTTTGATCTGAGCGTGCTCGTTTCCTACGAAGGTGCTGGAACTCCAGGTTCAGTTTTCATTCGCCCAATAGCCGCAATACAAAATCCAACAGGAATGCTGGATTTAGAAGGATTTCTGGAAAACTCAACCCCCCGAGAAAAGAATGCAATTAAATCCGCAGTGACGTCAGTAGACAAGTTAGTATATCACCGTGGAACAATTGTACATGTCGATAGGCAACGGGAAAACGTTTTTGGTCCAACGGTAGATACAGTTGTCTTGTCAGAATTACTCAATATTGAACTTCGCAAAAGAAAGAAGAAATCAACATCAATATTGGAAGTAGGTCCTGGTAGCGGATTGATAACCGTCTCAGCTGCACTAAATCCAGCAACTTCGCGAATAGTCTCGGTCGAGATTAATGAAGACGCTGCCAGTTGCACACTAAAGAACCTTCAGATCAATGGACGTAGGCCGACTTCAAGCATGGTATCAGTGAGTGTCCGAGCTGAGAAATTTAAACCGCAAACGCTAGGTGAAAAGTTTGACATTATCGTCTGCAATCCACCCTATGTACCAGAAGAAGATGATGGCCTAGAGAAGCTCGGAGCCACGGGCTATGGTAAGGCGATAAGTGGTTTGGAGCTGTATGATGACGTAATAAACAACCTTGATCATCTACTGCAATCTGGTGGTAGAGCTCTGTTGATGATGAGCAGTGTCTCTTTCGATTATGCAATAAACCGAATACAGGAGGGGTTTGAGTTTGAGTTCCCCTTGGGCCGCACCGGCTATAAAGTGCCTTTTGATCTTGATATGCTGTGGGATCGCCCAAGTTGGAAGGACCAACTTTTGAGCAACAAATCTATTGAACAAGACGGAGCAGGTACAATCTATCATCGCATTGTGCCGATTTGGATACACCGGAATGGCCAATAAAAAGTCTGTAGATTCGGATAGAACTACTATTCTGCTTCGGTTTCGAGACATGGTTACTGAGCCACGTGGAAATATTGCTGAACATGCCAGATTGATAGATGAATATGGCTTCGCGTGGTGGGGTTGGTGGGCTCGAAATCAAGAATTAGCACCCAAAAGCATTCTATCCAGCATTTTCAACGGCACCGGCAAAGAGATCGATCTAATACTCTTTGATACTGGTCTAATGGAGTGTTATAAAACACGCTGTTCAAAGGTTGTAGTTGCACCCGGAGATGAGGGAATTGGATCGCCAGATTTTAGAGCAACACCGCACTACTATGTTCGTGGCAGATATCCGGCGTGGTTCCGGCTGCATAATTCTATAGCAGCAATCGAATGCACCTCATTTAAGGTTATGAGCAGGCCTACCTTACCGTCGGCAGGTTCTGAGAAATACAAGAAAGATACAACCATAAGTCTCGACATGTTGAGAGACGAACGGCCAACACTTTGGCTGGTCCAATACGAGCAAAGCAATGCCTGAGTTGGACGAATTCCGACGGTGGTTTCGCGATCGCAACTACAGTGCAATTAAACGCGGTTTGAGAAACCAAATTGAAAGCAACAACTATGTTTATACACACCATCCGCTTGGGTTTCTGCTGGCGGAAGTCTGTCAGACGGCTTCTGCTACTCTGCGCCTGCATTATTGGAAGCAAGATCTGGCATCACTAGGATCGGCTATTACTCCCTATCACGATCACATCTGGCGCCTTTCCAGTTGTGTTCTTCATGGTGAAATTGAGAATTGTGTTCTTGATGTAGAATTGCGCGCGGATGGCGAATACTTTTTAACAGAAGTTCAGCAGCGCGAAGGTGTCGATAGTGTTCCATCTGAGGGTGACAGGGCATCATTTGAAATATCAACTAGCGAACGCATACAGGAAGGTGGATTTTATTTTCTTGCTCCAAGAGTATTTCATTTTTCAAAATTAATTCCAGGAAAAGATGCCTTAACCCTGGTACTTTCAGAGCCTGAGATATTGGGAAACCCTAGAACCTTGATGCCAATTGCTTCTCGCGGCCATGCACCCAAGCGCAAGAAGATGTCAAATAATGAGGAGATCAGTCGCGAAATCGTATCCCTTCTAGAAAAGTAGAAGCTAGTGCTGTTATGGAGCGCAATTGGAACAAACTCGACAGATTTGCAATCGGGGTTTCCGGTAAAATCGGCAGTGGTAAAACAACTTTCATCCGGCGCCTGTGCGAGGAGCATGATTTTGCAGTGGCTAGTTTTGGTACATTTTTCCGAAAATTGGCGGAAGATCGAAATCTTCCAAGTAACAGAGAAGTTTTCCAAAATATAACCGATGAATATTTTTCGAAGCACAATCACATAGACTTGGTGACCGAAGTGATTAATAAAAGTGGATGGAATAAGGAAAATAAATTACTTTTAGATGGCATGAGATATGCAGAAACGATACCCGCAGTTTCCAACATAATACACCCTGTGCCACTATTCCTAGTATATATCAATGTCTCAGAGAATGAACGAATAAAACGGATCGAAAAACGAGATAATTTGCGACCAAACATCTTAAAGCAGCACGAAACACACGAAAGTGAATCAGCTGTTTACAAGCAGATTATTTCAGCTGCCGATTTGATCATAGGTGACACCGACCTTAATGACGCTGTAGCAAAGCTCTATAATTTTATTGCAAAACAACAATAGTCGAAATTTTCTACACGGCGGCGCATACAAACAACTCCTAAGGCAAAAAATCAACGGCCATTGGTCGCTATCGTGTGAGGTGCGCATATGTCGTTGCTGAAAACGGTTTACACTGCGCGCCATCAATCATCAATTTTATGTACATCTCATGGTTGGGAAGATTTACTAAGTCCGGTTCTGTCGGAATTTTATGCCCAAATTGCTTGCTGAATGTTGCGGCATCGGTCGCACCGACCCGAAATACAAGAATAGTGCCAACGTTACCCAAAAAAGCCTCGTGGACCTCTTGTGAAACTTGTCTGGCAAATTGCGTAGCTGCAACAATTCCGACCCGATATTTGCGCAATTCCGAAAGCATGATCCCCAA
Source organism: Allohoeflea poritis (assembly GCF_027889715.1). Taxonomy (GTDB): domain Bacteria; phylum Pseudomonadota; class Alphaproteobacteria; order Rhizobiales; family Rhizobiaceae; genus Hoeflea_A; species Hoeflea_A poritis. Next base: position 79,145 of record NZ_JAPJZH010000004.1, on the reverse strand, counting down.
TGCCTCGGTGGTGAAGGAATGAAATTCATCGACGTAAAATATGAAGGGCTGACGTGCTTGTTCTTGACTGTCCTGGCGACTGTATGCACCGTGAGCAACGCTTGAAACGATCAATCCGCCCAGGATGTTGGAGACATCCGAGCCGAGCTTGCCTTTGGCGAGGTTCACGATTAGCGTTTGTCCCTCATCCATGATTTGTCGGAAACGGAGCGGTTGTGTGGGCTCGCAAACAGCTTTGCGAATGACCGGGTGAGCCAAGAATGCACCCAGTTTATTTGCGATTGGTGCGACCCCATCTGCTGCAGATTTGTAGTTCATCTTGGGAAATTCTGACATCCAAAAATGTTTGACTTGCCCATCATGAACTTCTGCAACGACCTGTTTGCGAAATGACGTATTCAGGAACATTGGCATGATATCTTGGAGCGTCGATTGTGGACGATCGAGAAGCGCCAGAAGCGCGTACCGCAATAAGTGCTCCATACGAGCACCCCATGCATCAGCCCACTGTTTTTTCAACGTGTCTATGAGTCCCGAAGCGACCAGCGGCCGATATTCGGAGCTGACGTAGGTGAGTGGATTGTATCCAAGCGGGCAGTCCGGGTCAGCGGTGTGCCAGTACAGCGTTTCACAATCCACATTCGCTCGAACCGCTTCGGCTAAATCTCCGTGCGGGTCAATCAGGCAGAAACCTTGTGAATTGGCCGCGTCCTGGATCATCATATTGCGAAGAAGCGTTGATTTACCCGTACCGGTTTGACCGATTATGTATTGATGAAACAGTCTGTCCGGTTGACGAATACCGAAAGACACATGCGGCTGCCGACCGAGTTTATGACCGAGGATGGTGATGTATTCTTGATGGTTTTTCACCGAATAACTTTATTCGGCTCATTATCGTCTATAAAGACGCCCTCGATCTTCTCCACCATGCCTGACGACGTTAAATCGGCGAGAGCTTCGATTTGCTGATTTCGCAACTTGGTGCGCGTTCGAGATGTGGTACGATATGGGGGACCACACAAGACACCTATCGCAGTTTGTGCTGTTGCAAGCCACTTAGCCGGCTCAATATAGATGTTTTTTCCAACAACTGTCCGGTTCGAGGTGGCAATCTCCACGATCTCTCGTTTTTCGTCCGGCTTGGCTATTTTGTAGTGTTCTGAAAGGTTTTTAATCAGTTCGAGAAATTGAACGACCAGACCGGGCTTGAGCTGTCTATTTTGATGCTCGGCATGTAGTTCCTGCAGTTTGGTATGTTCCAACAGCAATTTCTTCCGGCGACGATGGTAGGTGTCTTTATCAATGAGCTGATCGATAACGGCGTCTTCCAACCGTTCCAATCGCTGCTGTGATTTTTCGAGCTGCATGGCGTAGGTCTGTGTGCTGTCCGTGTCATTTCGTTCCTGGCTCCAGCACTCGACGGACCTGGTTATTTCGGCTTTGTGCTCATCGCTTAATGCAACCTTGCTCAGCATGGCTGATACAGCTGCTTCAACCTGCTCCTCCCGCACACACTTGGTTGCACATCCTGGCGTCTGACATCGATAGTAGACATGACCCTTTTGCCTTTCCGGGGTCATTGCCGCCTGGCAATGCGCGCAGCGAAACAAGCGACGGTAGGTAAAGCGGTGACGGGTGACTTTTTTTACCCGTTTGCCAGCCTTTATGTTTTGCACCTGGGAGTACAGGTTGGAAGAAATCAGTGGCTCGTGCACGCCCTGATACACGGCCCCGGTTCGCTTGATGCGAATAATGCCGTAGTAAAATGGGTTCTGGAGCATGTTCTCTATGGCGCATTTGGACATGGGTTTACCCTGTTCATTTCGCAGTCCGAGACGTTCCATTTCGATGACCAGCGACCGAATGGAGTGTTGTCCGCTGCCATAGAGGTCAAAAGCTCGTTTTACCAAAGACGCTCGGACGGGATCTGGGATCTTTGGCTGACCGCCACCCTGATCAAGATAACCAAGCGGAGCCTTGAAAGGATACAATCCCTGCTTCAACCGCCCTTCAATGCCTTTACGCGCTTCGTCGCGAAGATTGCGGATGTAGTCAGCTGCCACCACTGCCTGGATGTCAGCCGCCAGTCGTCCACCACGGGAACGAAAATCGAGCGTCTCCGTGACAAAGTAGACATCGATTCCAGCATCTGAGAGATCGCCTATTTTGGCCCAGTCGGCAAAGTTACGGGCGCTTCGGTCGATCTTGTGCATCACGACACCATCGGCCCGGCCGCGCTTGAGGGCAGCAATCATCTGATTGAAAACAGGACGGCCTCTCTTGGCCGCGGTCTGCTTTTCCTCAAACCATTTTGAGATGGTCAGGTTGTTTCGTTCGGCAAAGCCAAGGATTGCCTCTTTCTGGGCTTCCAACGACACGCCTTCGCCTTGCTTTTGCGTGGAGACACGCACATAGCCTAAACACTGTTGCATAGATTTTCGGGGTTATTCTCAGACTCTACCAAATCTCGCCGATCTGTCGAATCCGGTTCATTGGGCCATGGCCAGGTGCCTTCCCTCACCATGCGCTCATAGGTGTGTTTGCAGAGTGCCAGGTAGCGCTCCAGTTCTGGTGGAATGTGGTCTGGTGTATTGTTCATGAAAGAATGGTAGCAGGTGCGCGTCTACACCAAAGACGGCCTCAGTTTCAGCCAACATGATCTGGGCCGTCTTGCAGCAAGATGCGAATTTGATAGCCTGATACACAAGCAACACTAGCCACTAAGAACCACCACCAATTCGTCATGGGTTGTTCCGGAGGGGTTTCACCCCTCCGAAAAACACACACCCAGGGCGAATTGGTGGTTTTGTGTTCTTTGGAAAAAGGGAAGATGGAGAAGCTGTTGCAAGCTTTCGGTTGCGAATATCGCAACTGGGTCCGTCTACGATCAGAATCGCACCTGAAATACACTTGCTGCGGGATTATCAGTTTAAACCTACTATGTATGTCACATGCATTTGCGCTGGACCTCAAGGTCGCCCGTCGAAAGTCGGGACTGACCCAGCAGGACTGCGCCCATTTACTAGATGTGCAAAAGTCCAGGATTTCACTTCTGGAGCAGGGCAAGGCTCTGCCGAGCGTCCTCGAAATCTGCACATTGTCGCTCCTTTATGGCCGATCGTTCGAGAGCCTGTTCGGGAGCATGCTCGAGGAAGCCCATGGCGCCCTCAAGGAACGGCTTGCCACCCTGCCGGTGCCGTCAAATCGGTGGCTTGGTCGATTTATCCGTCAAAACACACTGAACCGCCTTGCTGCCCGTTTGGATGACAATAAACCATCCGAACATGGCCCGGCTTAAGGTCCTCGCGATCTCGGTTGCGACGGGAAGGATCGGCTATGCGTTTCTCATCGGTGGCAGGCCGAAAGACTGGAAAATGTCAAAAAAGGCTTGGCGCACGGTCGCCGGGGCCGAAGATTATGTGAAGCAACTGATCGCCTTCTTCAAACCCGATGTCGTTGTCACCGAAAAGATCGCCAAGGAGTCGGGCAAGGGTGACCATGCCAAGCGCATCATCGCTGCCATCGCAAGAGTTGCCGAAAAGGCCATGCTCCTGGATGTCGTGGTGCCGCGTATGCAACGCTATCAGAATAAGTATGCCGAGGCTCGTGCTCTTGCCGAGCGTTTCCCGGAACTTGCCGCGAGCGTGCCACGCAAACCGCGACTTTGGGAATCAGAACCATTCGCCATGATCTACTTCGAAGCAGTGTCACTGGCGCTGGAAGTCGTCGATCACAGAAACGCATAGTCCCTGATCTGTTTCTTTGTTTGGCGTAAAAGCGCGTTTCTCCGTCCCGGCGCATGAGATTATTCGGACAGCGCGCACAGAGGCGGTCAAGGCTGGCGCAGCCACCCACAATAGTGGGTTGCCTTGACGGCCACGAGCACGATGTCCTTGCTTGGTCCGCCGGGCGCTCAACACCGCCGCCCACTCCTCGGTTTTTCAAGACCGCGCATGAAATCCCTCACGCGTGGAAAGAGGAACGGAGGTTCATATGACAGTTGTCAAGAAAACCGAGAACGAACAGATACGCGAACTCAACGACAGGTTCCGCAAGACTGGTCTTGGCGGCACCGTGATGCTCACCCATGGCATTGCATCCTTGCCGGAAGAAGATCAGGTAGCGATCGTTGGAGCAGTACAACGGTTTGATGGCTTCACCAGAGAAAATGATCCGTATGGCGAACACGACTGCGCTGCAGTTGAAACCGGCCGACATCGTGTGTTCTTCAAGATCGACTACTACAACCCGGAGCTTACGCATCACTCTGATGATCCCACCGATCCCGAGAAGACGATGCGCGTTCTTACCATCATGTTGCCGGAAGAATACTGACGGCACAACGCACTCACGACCGTGAGTGCGTTTTGCTGGCAGGTTGACACTTGTCAATCAACATGTTCGAAAAAGTCTTGGGTATCATATCGCAGCAACGCGAACAGAGTAAACAAAACTCAAAGAAACTTCGCTAATTCGAGCGCTGGTTCGCACAGCTGACACACATAAAAATCAAACGAGGCATACGTCGACGGGTCGCTGATATTGAATCCGAATTCACGACATTCGTCGACAACTAAAAGCCCTAAGCCGCTACTAAGTCAACGTCGATTTCTGCAAGCGCGCGTTCAGCATTGGCCTTTGCGGTATCAAAATCAGCACCCACCGCCAGAATTTCTGCAATGCTATCTCCGTTCTTCGTGGGCGGGCCAACGAGCGTGCCGGGCTCAACAAGGGTCGAGACTGAAGTGATACCGGGCAGACCACGCAGATAATCGACGTTTCTGATGCCTTGAAAAACTCCCGGGCAACTTGCCCAAACATTTTGGATCGAGGCCGCTTGTTGACGCAGCGCCGCCCAGCGCCTGCGTCTTCCTAGAGCCGCCTCCACCACCGCATTGACCGCGCTGACCCCTGTCGCCATTTCAATAAGATGGGAACCGATCTTGCCTCCTGCCAAGCGAGGATTTATCTCCATGATTGCAACCTCCTGTGCTCTGACCCGGCACTCCGTATGGACTGCACCGTGATCAATGCCCATGGCCCCAAGGACCCTAACTACAGCTGTTGTCGCTACCTCAACCTCTGGCCCTGCATAGGGAAACACGTGACCAGCTTCCACGAAATGGGCGCGCTCTTGCCCAATCACTTGCTTCAACGTCACTCCGATCACCTGACAAGGCCCGCCTGGATATTGAATAGTTTCTACGCTGAACTCTGGCCAGTCGATGAATGCCTCCAGCAATACGCCAGGAGGTACGGACTGGCCGGCGGAATTGTGTGTTCGGCTAAGCGCCTGTGAAACATAGGTTTCCAATTCACTGGTTGAGCGGATAAGCCTGACGCCGATTCCGTCATTTTCTTCTTGCGGCTTGGCGATCAGCGGCAGACCCAGCCGCGCCTGAGCTGCACTAACCTCGTCTGCTGCCATCACCAAGGCAAACTCCGTGTTGCAGTCAGGCGCTTGTTCAGCCAATGCCTCACGCATCTTATGCTTGTTCCGTGCTCGTAAAGCTGCCTGGTAGCGCAGACCCGGGAGGCCAAGTGTCTGTGCTGCAAAGGCCGCCTGCGGCACATACATATCTGCTGTCGTGGTCAACGCGACAACCGAGCGATCCCTGGCGCGCGCTTTAGCGATCTGTGCCACGACCTGTGCACTATCGGTATCACAGGTGATGACATCATCCACTTGCGCTAGCAGGTCAGTTGCATATATGGCGGGATCTCTGGTTAGCAAGGTGACCGACAACCCCTCTTCGCGGGCAAACACACTTGCCAAGTACCCCGCACCAGTAACGCTTGCCTCTACAAAGATGATCTCTTGTGTCATGATTGTGCCTACAATCTGCGCGCGTTGTCATGATCCGCACACTCTACCAGGGGCGCAACAAAGAGCGTGTAAAAACGCAAGCACACCGCGCCACTTCCGATCATCACAACTACAAGTGTCACCCGGCCCGCATACTCAAGCGCCCGCAATGCGACTGTCTTTCGAGTAGCCCTCCCGGACCATTCGAGCGGCTCAAAACCTGGCATACGATGAAACATGACAAGTCCTCGCGCACCATCAGGGAGGGCGGGCAATTCCAGATGCAAAATGTCTCCCTCCCTGTGAAGGTCCAGTGCGTCGAACTCCACATCACAGCCGAATCCCTCATCTGTAGTGCCGCAGCAAGAACATTCCTGTCGGAAAATTGGGGGCAATAGGGCGGAGAACGGCTTGCGCTGGCTGCGTGTAGCCTCCGCGCCGCAGCGGGAGCAGATGATCTGAGTTTGATCGAACCTGCGATAGTACCTACTGTAGAGGCCCTCAAGCCAGCCGTGATTCTGCACCGCCTTCGTGAGGGAAAGCGCCAGTATCCCCTCTACTCCATCCACTGCCCTTGAAAGTGAGTCTTCAACCACCTCCACCTCTGGCAGAGTCAAATCGATCAGTGAGCTGGCCTGGACCACATACCCGCATTGGTCAATCGCCTGCGACAGGACGGAAAGCCGGTCCTGAAAATCAGGCGGTGTCGGCGCCCAGCGCGCAAAGCCTGCGGCCACATGTTCTAGCTTGGCAGCCTTGGTAAGGGCGCGTTGAAGGGACTTAAGAGCCGAGTTGTTGCGCGCAATGGGAGTAAGTTGGGCGGATAGGGACCGACTGCGACCATGATCGGCACACGTCATCGCCGCATCCCCTAAAAGCTGCATCCCTGGCCTCTCACCCATATTGATCGCCAATCGGTTCAAGAAGCTCACCGTCTCACCCAACGAGACACCACTTGCCAAAGCCTCAACAAATAGCCGGCCAAATTGCAAAGAGGTGTGAGTGTTGGTGGTATTACCTAATACTGACGTTCCCAATCCGAACAGATGACGGGCTAGTGAATAGGCCTCCGGCACAGATGATCTCGCGAGCCTGAGCGAAGCACATGAGTTCAACAACACCGCATCGGCCAGTTTGAACGCAGGTATCACGACACGTCCGGGTAGAAACTCTGTTTGGTATGTGCTCAACCAGTGGGGGCCAAACTGTGTGCAATACTCTGCCCCGTGACCTGTCAGAGCAAGGCTTCGCGGCGCAGGTTCTGCAGGGTCTAGCACTATATCCGCTACACGCTCAGCCGAAAGGTTGCAACGATGACCTGAGCGGTATGCCTCTGCTATACCATCACCGGCCAATACGTACGCAATGGCGTCATCGACAGCCCGATGAGGTATCTGTGATGATAGTGCAAGCGGTGTAACTGGTTGCGCGTCCAAAAGATACAAACCACAGCCGCGACCATCTTTGGCAAGCGCCCAATTTATCAGCACACTCGAAAGATGGTTAGTTAGATCCTCCCAGCGACCGGCAAAAGTCAAAGACGCTGCTGTACGCAGGGCGGCAAGATTTTCCAGCGTGTCAAGGTTTTCCACCAACACCAAAGGCCGGTCTGGGAACTGACGCGCTGCAGCTTTACCGTTCCCCCGATAGGCCAAAACAATATCGTCGATCATCCGTTTGCGGCACGGGCTCCGCCTCTTTCTTGCAAAACGGGGCCTGTCCTCGCGCGATACTGTACTACACCCGCCATATAGTTCATCACAATGCCTGCCGCCAACTGCGATGTCATCCCATCTCGATCAAGCGGTGGGCTAACCTCAGTCAGATCAAAAACTCTTACGTACCCAGAGGCGGCGATCTCATAGACCATGTCGACTACTTCATGCGCAAGAAGCCCACAAGGATTTGGTACACTGGTGCCGGGCGCAAATGCCTGGTCCACTGCATCTATGTCCACCGTTAGGTAAACCCCATCGGTACCAGCGGTGACATGGGCGATGGCCTCTTCTACCACAGCGCGTTGGCCGCTTGTCCGAATATCATAGGGCGTAGCAACATAAACACCTCTCGTTTGCGCGGCCTGCATGTAAGCTTCGGAATAGATTGGCGCGTTGATCCCCAACTGTGCCACTTTACTATAGTCAATGACGTCACCCAATGTATGCATCCAATGGCCAGAATGCTCTTTGCCGGGGATTGGTTCCCGCGAGTCAAAATGCGCATCGATTACTAGCAAGCCCATGCACCGCCCGCCATTGCGGTCAATGGCGCCGCGCACACAAGGATCGCTGATTGAATGATCACCGCCCAATATGATCGGTGAGATGTGATTTGGGAAGGCAGCCACCTCATTGCGGATATTCTGATAGCTTTGCTCAAAGGAGCGCACGATATCGACGGCCCCAAAATTTGCGAAACCGGCGCGCTCGAGCGAGACGCGTTTGTCGGCGCAATAGGCTGTGTAGCCGTTTAGCGCCGCCAATATGCTCTCCGGGCCAAATCTACAACCCGGCCTGTGGCTAACCGCAAAGTCAAACGGAACAGAAAGGAAACCAAAAACCGGATCGCTGGGGCCGTCCTCATCCGGAGGCGCCCATTTGTCCTTAATCCAGGTGACTGTTTCATCGCGGACCACCGGAATGTGGTCGCCAGTAACCGCCACCTGCCGCTCTCGGTCCAGCATGGTCTATGTCCCATCTTCGGGTTTAGGTTTCGGATTCATGGCGAACTCTAGACCGCCAGTAACGACAGGATCATCACCCTTTGTGGCTTTATAGAGCCGGTAAAGTTGGACCTTGCGCTCAAGCCCAGAAAGCGCGTCGCCGTCATCCCAGACCCGCTCTCTCAGCAAGCAGAACCCGTCCTGCACCGGCGCGCGTACATGGCGCGAGAACTTCGAATTCCAGATCGTCTCCAGACTGTCGCGCCGAATATGTCCTAGAAATCGACCCAGACCATTGCAATCGTAAACCTCACCAAAAAGGTTCACAAATAAACCCACATTGACCTGCCGGCAGCGGTAGCCTCCTGCCATCGGTCGAGACGGTTCATAGGTCAGTCCGAACTCTTGCTCATCAACTTTCTGAACCGCTTGAATCATTCGATTAGTGCGCTCGCGCTCAAGCAACATCGCTTGCTTATCCGCTCGCCCTTCCGGAATCAAAGTGACGATGTAATTGTGGATATTATTCTCGCGGCACCAACGGTGCATCTCTACCACTTCGGCGAAATCGGCAGATTCATTGAACTGAGGTGTCACGACCATATCCACAGCAAGCCGAGTCGGAATGGTCTTGTTGAATCCACGCTCCATCAGCAGTTTCAAGGCCCGCTGCGCCTTGATGCCATAGCCCCTTACCCCCACCATCTTGTCCTGCACCGCGCTAGACATTGAGTTCTGTTTCAAAAAGACGGTGGTACCCAAATTGAAGAGCCGGTCTACGGCATTTTCGTTAAGATGATAGCCGCTGGTGAAAAGAACGGTTGTCATGCCGAGGTTGTGGACAAACTCCACAATATCCCAAAAGCCAGGGTCGATCATTGGCTCACCCGCGCCGGGAAACTCGACAGTAGTTGCACCGAGCGCTCTCGCTTGTGAAACGAGCTCACACCTTTCGTGAGTTGTAATCTCAATCCGGTTGGGCACGTCATTAAAACGATCCGGGGTGCGATCACAGTAAAAACAATTCAGCTTGCATTCACCCGTGAGATCCAGGTCAAGATGGAGCATCGCGTTTTGCACACGCGCCGCCTCTACAATATCGGTGGAATAATCTGTACCAGCCGCCCAAAGATTTTCGAGACGCTCGCGTCCGGCAACTAGATGCGGAAGTCTAGAAATATCATGCATCTCAATCACGCAGATTTCAGAATCTTAAAACTGCTGCTTTTTCAATCTTGTCTCGAAAGATAGCAGTTAAGGAACGCTAAACCGCTGCCGACCGGTTTAGCCCGTCAAAATGGAGAACGGATTTGGGCCGATTTTGAAAGGTTCAACGAAACCCGGATTCGGATTGTGCTGATCCGATCTGCTTTATAGCTAGACTTGAACGACGCCCAATAGCTTCGAGATCCGCGCGAGTTTTTCGTCTAACAATGCCAACTGAACAGCTCCCTGAGCCTCTTTCACTTCGCGAATGGCTTCTTCAAGAGCTTCCATTTCTTTTGCAGACAATGTTTTCTCTTTCATGGTTGTTCCCTCGACAACTATAAATAGATCCTAGCGCCTAAATAAACTTAGCACGAGAGTAAAGTCTTGGTCAAACCCGCCGACAATATTGGGAGAAATATCAGGCAAAACAAGCAATTATGTCGTTATTGAAGGGCTTAATTTAAACTTGCTAAAACACAAAGGAAAGCACGAGGAAGAGTTCTATTCATCTTCCTCGTGCCCAGGGCATCATTTTCCAGGGCATCACGTCATACGATCAAAGATCGTTATACAGGCTGTGACCAGCGCTACATCGCTGGAACGGCTTTCGCAATTGGAGCCGACCAACTTGCAATTGGAGCAGCATGGTCACTCAATGCCTTTGCTGCTGGAGCAACTGGCACTGCGGATACTGGTACCGAACCTGACAGTTTGCCATCCGCTGGCACGCCAGCCAGTGGAACAGCGCTTTCAGCCAGTGGTGCAGCGGACGCCGCAAGTGGTGTACTCGCCGAAGCCAGGATTTCATGTACCTTCATAAGTACCTCTTTATCGGTTGCCAAAAATATCACCTCCTTTCAGTCTTGTCGTGAAAAAATTGGCGCACCCGACGGGACTCGAACCCGCATTTCCCAGCTCCCAAAGCCGGTGCTTTTTGCAGATGACCATCCAATTGAAGGTTCAGCTTTCGCTCGGTCTGCCGATGCCCTGGTTAAGCAAGCCGACCTCCGGAAGAGCCATTACAACCTTCTGGTATCGCAATTAGCCAGTTTAAGCTACAGGTGCATTTTCCTCCTGTTCTATTGTGGCGTGGGCGGCCAGCGCCCGGGCGTATTCATCAGAAATCAGGGCGCCGGCATTCTGCATGCGTGCAATATAGGCCTGCGTTGGCAGTAGCCCGCTTTCGCGCCAGGCGGGTGTGGCGAAATAGCATTCTGCCAGCACTGATTTGCCGATGGCGGAGATCACAACGGTCTGCGGCAGCCGGATATAGTGGTCAGGCACAAGCTCGATCCGGTCGAGGGTGGCAAGCTCTGCTACACTGACCTCATAGACAACACCCTCGACCTGCTGCCCCGCTTCGGCATCCACGGTGGCATAACCGACCCGCGGGTTCAACGAAGAACGTTTCGCAAATCGCAAAGTGAAGTCAGGCAGAACACCAGACCAGCGCAGAAATTCCCTTTCCCGATCTCTATTGAGCCGGCGGTAAAATTCAACTTGGTCCATATTGGACCCGTAAGCAAAATAATACGTCTTCATAACAACAGGATCGAATATTTGGACGAATCATACAACCCCTGGTAAAGTAACGGGCAAAATATCTATGACAAACTCTATTTCCGGGGATTATTTTGGCTATTGGTCTTGCTGAGGAGTTTCTTCTGGATCCCACAATTACCTACTTGAACCACGGTGCTTATGGCGCAACGCCGCGGGCTGTCTTTGAAGAACATTTGAGATGGCAGCGCTTGCTGGAAGCGGAGCCGGTGGATTTCCTGTCACGTCACGGCACAGAACGGCTGGCCTATTCGCGGCAGATTCTGGCGGACTTTCTGGGAACCGCGCGTGACAATCTGGTCTACGTAACCAATGGAACCGTGGGGTTGAATATTGTCGCCAACAGTCTGAAGCTTGGGCCGGGCGATGAGCTTTTGACAACGGATCATGAGCACGGCGGGATCGACAGATTGTTCCGGTTCAGCGCCGAGAAGTCGGGATTCAAGCTGGTGCATTGCCCGATCCCTGTGCCACTTACAACGCAAGAGGATATGCTCGACTGTTTCCTTTCGTCTGTGACCGATAATACACGGGCGATCCTGATATCGCATCTCTCTTCGCCGAGCTCAATCGTGTTCCCGGTCAAGCAAATCTGCAATTTTGCGAAATCCCGCGGCATCATGACCATTGTCGACGGGAGCCATGTTCCAGGACAGCTGGAGCTTGATCTAGAAGACATAGATGCTGATTTCTATGTTGGTATACTTCACAAATGGGTATGTGCGCCCAAGGGCTGCGCTTTTCTTTATGCGCGCCCACAAATGCAATGTTATCTTGACCCGCTGGTAGTCAGCTGGGGCTGGGAACCGAAAGTGCCAGGGCCCTCGCGTTTTGTGGAGTTTCATGAATGGCAGGGCAGCCGTGATATCTCGTCCTTTTTGTCAGTACCGGCCGCGCTTGATTTTTGGTCTGCGCGTGATTGGCCCGGCATCCGGCAGGCCTGTCGCGATATGGCGATGGCCGCGCGCCAAGAAGTGTGCAAGATGTTCGGCACCGAGCCCTATCATCCCGACAGCCCCGAATGGCATGGACAAATTACCTGTGCGCCGCTCCCCGCCGGAACTGACGCTAACGACCTGCTACACCGCCTGCGCCATGAGGATGGTATTGATGTTTCGGTCGATTATTTCGCCAATAATCCAAGGGTGAGGATCTCGGTCCAGGCATACAATGACTGGTCGGACATTGAACGCTTGCTTGATGCTTTGGAACGTCAGGTCAAGCATGCGCATAGCCGAGCCACGGCGCAGTGAGATTGCGATGGGACGGCTTTGGGACGTGTATCTCCGAAGAGGGCTTATTAGCTCTATCTGCACGGGGCTGCAGACCCTAAGAGGCAAACTTTTTGACCTCAGGCAAGGGGTGCACACAACCAAGCTGGTGCGAATCGAGACGCTGATTACCGATTGGCGCGAGTGCCACGATTATTTTCCAACTGAGGCCGCTACATTTGCCCGATTGATCAAAACTGCCAACATAACGCCTGCGCAGGAAAGTTTTATGGATATCGGTTCTGGCATGGGGCGCATATTGATGCTGGCGCATGAGATGGGATTTCGCGAGGTGCAGGGGGTTGAAATCTCGGAAAGCTTGAACGCGATTGCGGGGAACAATCTCGCCCGCTGTGTCAAAGGCGATGCCCCAATAAAGCTCATGCAAGGCGATGCCGCAACGATCGAAATGCCGCAATCCGTTTCAGTGTTTTATCTTTACAATCCCTGCAAGGGCTCGCGACTGCGCCAAACGATGGCAAACATAAGAGTCTCTATTGCGCAGCGACCAAGACAGGCATGGGTGCTTTTCAACAATACCGCGCATATCAAGGACCTTGAAGAAGAACTTGATTGGCTTGTGCCGCACGCCCGCTTTACGGCGGAGCATGAATGTGCGGTCTATAACGTCCGCCTACCGGGGGTAAAAGGCGACCGTGAAGGCCAGACAAGTTCGACTGCCTGACAGAAAAGTTCACTAGATCACGCAAGCCCGATGCTTTGCAACAGCTTACAGTTTGAGTCGCATCACCGCTTGACCCAACGCTGTGGTAATCGCTCCACCCGGTGCCAGCAGGGCAAGGGCCTCTTCCAAAGGATAGCCTACAACATGAAGATCATAACCCTGCGGTGCCGAGAGATTAGGCAGCAGCACAACACCTCTGGACTGTGCGCGGGTCAAAAGTAACCCTGCCGCCTGAAGTGTTGTCAGTTTGGGGGCAAGGCTGGGCAAAACCACCTCTCCGCGGTAGCCCGATGACATCACAGATACCTCATCATCACCCACGATCCCCCATTTCACCGCCAGTGTCGGAAAGATACCGGTCAGGCGGGGGTTGCAATCATGTACGAACCGATAGCAGCCCGCCCTATCGAGTATCAGATCAAAATTGATCGGCCCCCGGTAGCCAGAACGGGCAATGTGATCGGCAAGGGCTGCACAATCAGCAAGCATCCCGGCATCACAAAAGCTTTCCACCTCTGGCCCAAAATAGGGTCCAAGAAAATGCATCCGGGCTGCGTCGGTATACATTTGAGCGTTCAGTCCGAAACGCTGGGCGCCGGTATCAGTGATCATATAGCTGACGCCCAGACCAATGGGTCGGCTTTTTTCTGGCCCGCGGTGCAGATCCGGTTGCAGCAAAAAGGCTAGGTCGCGGCGCATCAAAGCCTGTTCTTTCACTAACTCGGCCAAAACATCGGGCGCGAAAGCATGATCGCAAAGCGCAGGATTCGCTGCGACCTCGGCTGCCAGTTCGGCGGCCTTTTGCTTCAAGGTTTCGCGATCGATGGCGGCGTCCCTGGAAAGCGCAGCTAAAAGCGCATCTTTGCTATCAGAAAAACCCGCTGAGTCAAAGCGAGCTGAGACATTGCCACTAGTATTGCGGTTCGTTTTCAAGAACAAGCCTGAGGTGGCCGGGGTCGAAGTCTGCGCCTTGAAAATAGCGGTAAGCGCCAGCCAATCTGGTACGCCACGAAGGTCCGCCTCGTTTATGATGGCGGTAGGTAGGTGGCGCGCTTCAGCAAGTTTGGCCTGACGGACCATCTCCGTATAAGCAGCCTTGTCTTGCAGGCGCATGGCCTGCTCGGCATCGGTTTGCGCTTGAGCCAGAGGCCAATTCGTCGCAATACCAAGGGTGCTGAACATTACATCCAAGCTTGCCAGAAAACGTGCATAGCTGGGTGAGATCTGGTTCAGCGCCACACCATGCGAGACTGAACGCGCAAGAGCTGCCTCTGACAGCCGTGCAGTCAATCGCTGGCTGGGCCGCACAGCAAGTGTTTCCACATCGAGTAGAACGAATAGTGGCTCTTTGATCGTTTTCATGCCAAAGAGACCGGTTGCCTCAGAGATCTCGGCAAAGCGCGCTGCCAGGTCTCGGATCAGTTTTTGGTAGCGGGCCACGTGATCTTCACTTGCTGCAAAAAACAGAGTCTGCCAACCTAGAAGTGCTGCATAGGTCAAAAAACGATCCTGACAGCGGTAAAAAAACGTCCGCTCTGCCTCTCCAGTATCAAAGATCAGCCCTCCCGCGATTATGACAAGCGGGTCGGGCCCACTACCATAGACAAACAAAGGGTGTTTGTCGGACAGGCTCATGCAGATGACGCCTTTGAGCGCAGTTGGCCGATCCCCACACCCTCGGTCGTTTGATACTCGACAAAACCAAAGGCATTCTTTGCAAGTTCCATGAAAGCGCTAAGCTCTGTGCGATTACGAGCAATCACCTCGTCAAAAAAGGGATCACCGGTTTGATCATTGAACAGAATGTTATGGGCTACCAACACTGCGCCGGTCCTCAAGTGCGGCAAGACAGCCTGCAACAAGCGGCAATACAGCCCTTTACCGCGCAACGCCGGGTCCGGGTGATCGCGGGGCAGTTCAGCATCGAGCACTACAAGATCGAATGTATCAGCGCATTGCGAGAGATATCGCTCGGCGGTATCGCACACTACCTCTACTTCGGGTTGGGCGCTGAAATTCGCTTGCGCGATCCTAGCCACTGCAGGGTCAGGATCAACCAATATTGCGCGCCCGACTCCCGCGACGATATTCGGTACAGCGAAACTGGCCCAATAGCCGTAATAAGAGCCCAGAAATATGGTACGACGCGGCCCCAGCGATGCGACAAGACGCTCGAGCAAAGCACCTTCTTCGGGGTAGATGAACGTGGTTCGCCCGCCGTGATTAAAGCCTGGCATGTGGCCTGAGGTTGGGGCAGCGTCAGGTCCAGCAACTAAACCCTGGCGGGCCAGATCGGCAAGGATGTTTGTGATCAAACGTTCAGGATTTGCGGGAATGCGCTTTAGAAACGGGATTTCATGCGGGGGAAACCCAGCCCTCACAATCGCCGGTCTAGCCTGATCAACAACCCGAGCCCATTGTGAATTGCTCAGCGCCCCGGCGTTGCGCCTTGCGTAGGCTGGCAACCGCTCCAAGACCGGGCGGGCGATATCAAAGACAGGCCCTTCAATGGGGGTCAGCAAACCATCCGTCACGCGTTGTCCGTCAACTCATCTTGTGCTTCTTGGCACAGTGGCATTGCCGCAATCAAACCGGATCCGCCACCAGCCGCCCAAAGTTCCTCTGCCAGATGCGGTGCATATGGTGAGAGCAGATGCAGAATTCTTTCGGCGCCGTAGCTCAGAATCGGAGCGAGGTCGTTGTTGTCCACCTGCCCACTACCTGCTTTTTCTAAACTGGTTATTAGCCGAGCGATCTGGGTGATCGCGAAATGAAAAGCGTTAGTCTCCATGCAGCTTTTCACCTTGCGTTCTGTTGCCTCAATCCAGTTTAGGGCACGGCGCGCCCGACGTGTTCGAGGCACAGGTGCCGGTTTGCCGCTTTCGAATGTGTCAGCATAAGCGCCGCAATACCTACGCACTGCCTTAAGAAGCGAGACCGCTTTGAGGATTACATCGTCGCTCCAATGCAGCTCTTGCTCTGGGGCAGCGCCCCAAAGCACCGCAATCCGCAAGGCATCCGCTCCAAAACGATCCAGCAGTTCAGCCGGATCAGTACCGTTGCCTGCACTCTTGCTCATTTTCACATTGTCGCGCTTGACCATGCCGACGGCGACTAGTGCGCTAACTGGGTCGGTCTCATCCGTTGCACCGATCATGTTTAACCCGACAGTTGTCGTACGCAAATGGAAAAAACAGGTCCGCGCCTGATCCACGCCACCAATCATCGTATTGACAGGCATCCAGTCTTCTACGCCCTGAGATCGGAAAATATTTTCAGCCTCGGGTCGGCTGGCGATCAGATAGTACCACCAAGGGCTGGAATAGGCTTCCAGCGTGTCGGTCTCGCGCTGGGCAGGCTCGCCGCAGGCCGGGCACGGAACATCGCGAAATGCAGCGATCTCAGTCAATGGGTTGGACGCTGTGGCATCAAATCGATCAGGAAGTGTTATCGGAAGCTCATGCTCTGGCACAGGAATAACGCCGCAGCTTTCGCAGATTACCATAGGAACCGGCGTACCCCAGGCACGAGGCCGCGCGATATCCCAGTCGCGCAGGCGGGTGCGCAAGGTCTTTTTAAGATTGTCAGGTAGTTCAGCAGGATGACCGCCAGTAGGCGTCAGCTTGTCGTCGGTAACCAGCAGCGTGGCACCCCGCTGATCGCGCCGCACGTCAGTGTCAATCTCGACCGGCAGTTTAATCTTGCCGCAGAGCGAGCGCGCCATCAACCCGTCAAAACAGTTGATGTGGAGCAAGGCTTCATCACCTTTTGGCAAACGGACGGCACGTGCGGAGAGAAACTCTTCCGGTTTGGACGCGTACACATTGGATTGAGTAGAGGGCATTATTGCTCCAGCCTCGAAAAGTTCAAATACGGCCTCGTAGCCCGGGCGTGCACCAACCCAGTCTTTGTGAATCTTCAGAATCGTCTTGGGCCAGCCGTTCGGCTCTGGACGGTCTTCCACCATTTGTGCAAGTTCAACTTCACGAATAAACCAGCGATCCATGATTCGGGTTTCTACCGGAGTTTTGCAGCGCCAGCAGCATCCGCTTTCTACAAGGTTCTCGGCTAGGGTGGTATGACAATCGTTGCACCAATTAACAGGGCCGCGCGCTCGATAAATCAGTCCCGCCTCATAGAACTTTAGAAACACCCATTGCACCCAACGGAAATAGGGCGGCTCATGGTCGCTGATGGTCAGCGAGCGGTCGTGGCTGTATCCAAGACGCCGGAACATGGCGGACATGGTCACCATGTTTTCGTCGACCAGATCATACGGTGGCTTGTTGGCAGCTCGTGCTGCTGTTTCAATTGGCAGGCCGAAAGCGTCGAATCCGGTGGTGTAAAGTACATCATAGCCTAACTTACGCCGATAGCGCGCCACTGCGTCACCAATGGTGTAGTTTCGGACATGGCCAATGTGCAGGCGACCGTTTGCATAGGGGGGCAGCTCCACCACAAACCATGATTTGCGGCCGGCCCGTCGCTGCGTGCGGTGAACGCCTGCTTCCTCCCAGGCCTGTTGCCAATGCAGTTCATATGCCCAGCGATCCAATAATCCCACCTTCATAAAAATACGGTAATACAATGAACTTAGGCTGAATTGTTATTTCGAGCCAAAGCAAACAGAAGAGCTGGCTCAAGAATATGCGCAGACCGGAGCAAATATAAAAGCCGCACATGATATGGAGCCAAGCTGGTTGTTGGTTTATGATATGATCAACTAGAAGTTCGTTTCAAGTTTTGTTGACATCGCCGTACGCGGTGTTCTTTGAGGATTATTAACAATGTGTGGTGTCACCGGTTTTTTTGCTGGCTGCGAACTGGCAGAACTGTGCCAGGGCGGGCGCGGAGCCTGCAGTCTGATCGACGGTCCGGACGCACTTTTTGATTGGCACCGTAGGGCGGCCGTGCGCAATGCGCCGCGCTACATGCTGAACGAAGATGACATTGGAGACCATCTATTCCCGCAGAAACTGGCTCCTGTGCTTAAGCATCCACGCGTGCGTCAACTAGATGGTGAGCACATTTGCGGGCTGTTAAACAACCACTTGTTTCGCTATTTGGATTTCACCGCCAAGCTTGAGATGGCGGTGGTCAATGATGTGGTTAAGGATATCGCCTTTGGCCACATGCCGATGCCGCTAGACGATCTGGCGATCTTGGCGGCCCATAAGATCTATGTGGATGAGGCTTTTCACGCGCTGATGTCAGTAGATTTGCTTCAACAGGCGCAGCAATTGTTGCAGGTTGAGGCGATCTTGCCCAAAGCGCCACGTTTCCTGCGGGAGCTACGAGGGCATCTGAGTGCGGCTAAGAGCGAAGAAGAACGGCGGCTGATCCGCCTTTTCTTTGTGATCGTGTCAGAGACGCTGATTACAAACTCGCTGACTGATATCCGTCAGGATCGCAACTTACCCGTGGCTGTGCGTAAGACGCTTGCGCAGCACGCCAAGGATGAAGCGGCACATCAAAAGTTCTTTCTTGGCCTTTTGCGCGGTCTGTGGCCGGTGCTGAGGCCCTCTGATCAGGCGTTCTGCCTTTTGCTTATCCCCAGGTTCGTCCATGCCTTCGTCGCACCGGATTATCAAGCAATGGCCTCCGAGCTTCATGCATTTGGCTTGTCGCTGGATGATGCACAGATCGTGATCCGGGAAACCTATGAGGCTAAGGTAATCGACCAGTTTGCCCAAACCTGTTCCAGTGATCTTGTTCTGCTGATAGAAGAGCTGACCAGCACACAGACAAACGAAGCTTGGCGGCTGTTTCGCCAGACAGGCGGTTTGGCTGCATGATCTTCTGATCAGGTGGGCGGCTAAGAGCCCGACGCCTGCGAAAGCGCTTTGGGGCCTATCAACACAGCCACTGAGTAGCGATTTCGGCTAAGTATCTGTTGTGAATATAATAACAGCAGGGCCACACGCTTACCTTCATTCTCATTTGCCCGCTCAACGAAACACTGTGTGGATTTAGTACCCGCTCGCGATCAACGATATCGTCTTTGTCGCTGAAACCGAGCGCAAATGGCAGACTTTTCAGCCCCACTTTGGCAAATGGCGCACCACCTACATGCCAACGGGCCAAAAACAGAACCTTCAATGACCGCTTTGCGACGCGGGCCCCAGACATCCAAGCATCTCGCAGCCGTAAGTAGTATGGACTCGGAGCGGGACTTCGCTCAGCTACACACCAGGGCTGGCGTTGCCACCGAGGTACCAAGATTTACACCGCCTTCGAAAGCTATGTGAGTTTTCCACCTCCATACCAATACATTTTGCCTACGCGCATAATCTAGAAGTCCGCGCCAAATCAAACGCATGTTGACTTACCGTACTAAAGTGACACTGCAGTATCCCGCTGAGGCTCGTAGCTAATTGCCGAAACTCTGATCCAGCAATCGAGCCCAGCGCAGACTCTCATGAATCTCTACGAGGTTGTTGACGGTCTGAACACATTTGCGCGGGTTCCTGCACGTCGCGTAAAAAAAGCTAGTAGGCTCGGTTTGCCACTGAAGAAAATCCGACTTAAAGCCCAGACATTTCTGACTGCTGACAACTCTATTGAGGTGAGCATCTAGTGCATGAGTTCAACAATCAAAGTGCAAAATTGGCTTGAACTGTCAGAGGCGCATTAATTGTGACAGACCCTACATGTCACCAACTGCAGCTTGAGATTCGGTATACCCCAGTGCTTTCTGAAGCTCCTCGACCGAATAAGTTCATGGTACGCTGCTGATTTGAGGGATGTGCTGGACGCATGAGCGGTTGACCGTCGGGCGGGGCTGCTACGTTCACATTCTAGCGCCCAGAACCGGTATCTGTTTTCACCATCGATCTGGTATTCGATGCCATAGAGAGCATCTGGAATGATTTGGGTTTCAATCTTGCGTTTGATCATAGGGAAGCTTTTGGACGGCAATATCGTAACCGGAACTGACAACGGATTTGCAGCATCTTTTGTTCCCTTCGGCGCCTTGGTCATGATTTCATCGAATGGCACGAACCGCTGGTTGGGCTCTTGCATCGTGACCAACTCGATGCTGGTGAGGGTCTCGATGATCATCATGGTATGGAGAAATTGCGGATTATAGGAGTAACGCGATCTACGCGAGAATGTCACGGCACGGTGCGGCAGCAGTCCATTTGATTCGAGATACGCGACACCTGCATTGCTGATTTCGTAGAACATCGGACTCGAACGGGCGTCAAACCAATGATGCCGGAGCGCCGGCCGATTTATGTATCCAGTTTCGTGAAACAGATCACCCAGACGTTCTACAAAGCGTTTCTTCGATTTCGGCTCGATGAGCATCTGTAGATGTGATTGCCGCAAATACCGATACCGATGCAGCCAACGCAAGATATCTATGTCCCGCTGGCCAAACACCATGCGTTTTCCGGTGCGGGTTTGCTTGAAACGTGATCGACGGCCGAGAGAGTCGAAAGGCATGTTGGAGGGCTCCCTTTTGAGGTGTTAACCCTCAACAAGCAGAGTTTTCCGGCGGCGTCACCGAGCGATATATGCTGCTATGATCAGCAGCGACGGACGATGTTGATCAATGATGAGACGCGTTTTTTGCAATTTTTTTAACTTACCAGGCCTGAGGCTCCCCATCATCCAGTTCATCCGGCTCTTCTGCGGTTGTTTTCACTGGATCGGCACCAGTGTCAATTTCTGAATGGTGGACAGCATAACGCTGCCGTATCATGTCCCTTTGGAGGTCTCGCTCCTCATCGGACATTCTTGGCAATTGCTCCAATTGCCCTGGTTCGATTGCAAGAGAAACCGCCCGTTCAGTTTGTCCTTTGATGAAGGCAGCGAAAGCAAGCCTGGATTGCTTCTCAATGAATGCGGCATCGGTGCGTAAATCATTCGCCAGCGCTCGTGCGTCCTTGGCGGAAACCCCACCGGCAAACTTGATTGCGGTATTGGCTGCGATGGCTTCATGCAGCTTACCATCCAGTTGTCCCAAGAACTGATGCGCCAGTACCATCCCCACATTGTATTTGCGTGCCTGGCTCAGGATGATGCCGATGTTGCGATCGAAGTAGTCATTGGCCTCATCAATGTAGACGAATGTGGGCAAACGATCCTCAACCTTCAGCACCGCCCGTTCCTGGGCTGCCTGGGCGATCATGGCAATGAAGAACCGACCGAAAATCTCAGTACCGCTTTCTTTTAAGAGATCCTTGGCGGTGTTGATCAAGATCACCTTGCCGGCATTCATTTCGGAAAACAGGTCAAGCTTGCTCTTTGGATGCGAAAACATCCGCTCGAAGGTCTGGTTTTCCAAAATGCCGTAGAGGCGGCGCAGTACTTGGCGCTTTGTGCTGGAAAATTCCTTGCCATTGAACTCGTTCTCGAAGAACGCACGGGCTGAGCCCTGCAGTTTTTCGATATGGCTGCGGTACCGATCATAGCCGCCATCTTCCAGAAGTTCGCGTAAGGTATGAATGGTTGCACCGGGAATGTGGAGCAACAGCCGGGTGATATATCTGAAAATGACGGTCTGTTTCTGCGTCATTCCAGCATCAAGCAGGGAGCCAAGGACAAAATCATAAAGCTCCAGAATGCTGTTGGTCAGTCGCTCTCGATCGAGCTGCGAGTATTGGTCGAGACGATTAAGACCAACATCAAACAGATTGAGTGCCACGGGCCACTCAAGGTCGGTTGGATCGATCAATACAAGCCGATCCGACAGCGGCTGTCCCGGTGCAAAAAGCTCCAGTCTCGCGATATTGTTGATAAGGTCGCTTTGGCTGTCCATCAAGATAATCGAGGCTTCACCGGCCGCCACGGCTTCAAGGTCGTGCAGGATGAGATGTTGGAGGGTCTGGGTTTTGCCGTGTCCCGAACCGGCCACGATATGCTGATGCTCAAACCGCGTTTGCTGCGGCAGGCTGATCGACAGCGGATAGTCAAACAACTTAAGCAGCGGTGTTCCATCAAGATAGGCTTCCGGCACCCTCTCGTCGATAATGGAGGACTGCCTGGTGGGAAGATTCGGCGTTCGTATGCTGTCCTCATCACCCGGTACACCGCCGGACGCATTATGAAGGTTGTAGTCGAGACGCTCTTTAAGATGCGGCGTGAGTGCCAGCGGTTCCAGATCGGGAGCAAACGGCACCTGCATCATGTGTTCAACGGTTTCCGGAACCTGATACAGCAGATCCAGAAGGTTGACTTCAAAGGAAATATCGCTGGAACCGGAATCAACTGCACGAAGAAGTTCTGGATGCTGTCCGATCAGTGGCTGAATGAGCGTGCCAAGGAACCCCACTGCCAGTGTCGAAACCTCGTCCAGGTGATCGAAAATTGTTTCCACGCGCTTCAGTTGGTCTTCCAGTTTCCAGAGGTCCGACCGGTTCAACTCAATGGTTGCAGAAAAATCCGGAACTGCAAACCAGCCTTCATAGTCGATGACGTCAAACATGATGGCGGCTAAGTGGTCCCGAAACGGACTTTCAATTTGACCGCCGCAATCGACGATAACGCCGTCGGCCACAGCGACGGCAAATGCATAGCGACCGGCTTCAGTATCTAGACTCCGGGCGCGCAGCTTCCAGCGCAAAGCCTCCGAAAGCGTGTGGGCGCCGCGCGTATCACGGTTAAGCCCAATTCCCGCAAATGTTCGCCGGATGCTTCGCGATACGCGGCCCGGAATATCCCATCCTTCAAAGATGGGACGAAAGCTCATCTATGTAGTGCCTTTAATACGGCCTGCTTGGCTTCTTCTTTTTTCAGCGGCGGAATTGGAAGCGCCTCACGGTCATGCCAGTGTTTAGCACTTTCAAGGACCTGCCGCAGGAAGCCGCAGATATATTCAAGATAGGCTTCCTTTTCGATCAGCGCGACGATGCTATCACAACGGAACTTGCGGCCACCTGTCAGCAGCTCGCTGACGATGATCTGCTCACGCAGTGTCTTGAAATAAACTCCAGTCATTACGAGTGTCACTAGGATCGCCAGTCCCAGGGCAGTTGAAAAACTGGCAATAAACCAGATGACCACGAAAGTTATCAGGCCAAGAAACAAGGCCGGACGGAAACTTTGCTTGAGATCCTCGATCGGATCACTGATCACCAATGGCGCTTTGGTCAGATTGTATTTCTGAAGCAGCGCTTCTTCTTCCTGGTCAAGCTCGAGAGTCGCGTGAAGTGTAAAGGTCACCCCGCTACCAACTCGTAATGGTATCAGCGAAAAGATCGAAGCGGCATTCTGATCCCGATCGAGTAATAGATTCATTCCACCCTCCCGCCCGGCAAAGAAACCGTTTGTTTCTCTGTGATTCCTGACACTTTCTCCAGGTTGAAAAGTACCGCTATGTTCAACTATAGGCAACAATGAGGATCGGAATAACTGTTGAATGCTTGGGGATACCGTATCCCCCTGCCTATCCCCCAAGAAAAACAGTCGAAACAAAAAAGAGGACTGGTGTTACCACCAGTCCTCTTCGCTCTCACCAAAGGAGAGTCAGACTTGTTGATCACGGGCGTCGATGCGTTCCTGGAGCCAGTCCAGCACTTCCTCCTCAATCCATCCGACCCGGTTGCAGCCCAGCTGTACCCTCTTGGGGAATTGGCCGGCAGCCTCCAGGCGCGCAATGTGTTGGGGAGAATACAGAACCATCTCCTTCACTTGACGCTTGCTCAACAGTTTCATCACGAATACTCCTCAAGTTGAGGAGCATCGCGATGCCCCGGGGTTGATGCCCTAGGGTGAAGGGAATGTAGCAGATCAACAGAAAGGGTAAAATTTTGGAGACACTTGCAAATCGAGTTAGTGATCATGTTGGCTTAGTACGCCCAACAAGTATCGACAGAACTTAAGTGCGTAGGCGCGCGCGCTGCCGTATCCGAGCGTAAAGCTGAAGTTGGTCTTCGTGCTCTAGCTCCACGACAACAGCATAGTTCTGCCGGAGTTCTTGTTCCGCTGCCCATCCTCCAACACAACGCACCACAAGATAATAGTCTGCCCCATATTGCGATGTTGCTTGCGCGAATTTCACGCTTGAGGTTTGCAAAGTATTGCGGTCTCGGCGCATGGGCCCCGGCTTCAATGCACAATTGTACTTGCTGTCGATGTCTGGAGCGCTCGTATCTTCTCCGGCGTGAGTGCGGAAATGCTCAAACACGTCGTCGACCGGACATCCTCGTATCAAACGATAGTTCATACGTGTCCCGACATATTCTGCGCGGGTGCGTTTCACAGGAGGATCGAACGCCAAGGACACATGGATCCAGCGACGCCCGATACCTTGGAACTCAGCGGGTATTGGCACGTGATAGACGGCAAATTGGTCTATGCCAAGGCTGTCCTCGGCGTATAGAACCACTCGGTGGTCATCGGAAAAAGCGGCTGTGGCCGGATATACCAAACCGTTGCCGTAGATCTGATCCTGTTCAGTCTCAGGCACGCCATTCAAGCGGCGTAAGGCCGCTTCCGGCACTCTTGCAGAGCTTGCCATAAGTGCTTTCAACAGATTGGCAGATGCGCCCGGATGATAACGCAAGATTTTTGCAGCTTTGTTTGCGAGATGCGGAGCAGAGAATGATGTTCCGGTTTTGCTAACAAGCGCTTGCCGAAGGAAATCCGCATTGGTTGTCAGCAGCCCAGCATTTGGTAGGGTGGGGGCACGCTGCAGACGCGCCGCAACACCATCGAAGACGAGTGTGCCGCCATAATCCACGAAGTCAGGCTTTTTGATGCCGCCTGCGCCAGGTCCTGATCTGGAAAAAGGAGAGGGCTCACCAGGTTCGGTAATGGCTTGAGTATGCGCATCGAACAGATGCTGTGGTCCGAGACCGTTTGAGTGCGCGATCGAACCGACAGTAAGTGCATTCACGGCCCCAGCAGGTTCGCAAATACGATTACCGTTTTCGAGAAGGTATTGGGGATACTGTGTGATTGCCTGTTCGAGCCGCGTGCCACCACGTGGGTCTCGGTTGCCTGCGGAGACAAGAATAAGGATATCGAGCTCGCGTGCTAGCTCGTCCAATGTCGCAGCCCATGGCCCGACGCGACCACGCTCGAATTTCGCCTTGATGTCCCCAAGCGAAAGAACAAAGATTCGGCAATCGTAGTCCTGTCTCAGCCGTTCTATTGCAATACGCATCTGCGTGGGCAAGGTACGTCGATCATAGAATTGTGCTTGGTCAGTGACGACTTTGGCTGAAATGATTCGCGCAGCTGGTTGAAGCTCAGGTTCATCGAGTTGGTTTCGCAGATCGCCAAATACGGCCACTCCTGCAACCGCCGTCCCGTGGCCGTTCACGTCCGCTTGTCCGAGTTCTGCTGGAAAGGCTTCCCGCACGACAATAGTATCGACAAGCAGTGGATGGTCGTTCACACCCGTGTCGAGAACCGCAATAACCGGAAGATCGTCTGGTAGTGCCGCGACAGGCGGCACATCATCGATCACAAATTCCTCCGGTGGATCGGTGGTAATGTCCGGCACAGGTGGAAAGTCCACGAAAGCGACCTGAGGTATTGCCAGAATGGGGAGAATTATGCTTCCACGGGCGTTAACGCGGATGATCGTGATCGAAGGCCCGCTGTAGTGGTCATAGAGTTCGCCATCCTGATCCTCAACCCACTCGATGATAAGTTCGGCAAGTGCGCGCCGTGCGGCCTGTGGACCAAATTCCCAAAGCTCTATGTCGATGAC
Source organism: Allohoeflea poritis (assembly GCF_027889715.1). GTDB lineage: Bacteria > Pseudomonadota > Alphaproteobacteria > Rhizobiales > Rhizobiaceae > Hoeflea_A > Hoeflea_A poritis. The sequence continues at coordinate 53,282 of NZ_JAPJZH010000004.1, read as the reverse complement.
ATATTCGGTGTCGTCTTGGAAATCATCGACTTCAACAAACCCCTCTTCTTTCGCACGGACGCCAAGACGATCTCTCGGCTCAATCGTTCCGACATCGCCGATTCGATCGATGAATCCGGCATATCTACGATTTTGCTGACCGTCTGGGATGGGACCGTCATATGCATCGAGTCGTGCGCGGAAGTCTTCCAAGTCGTCAGTCGAGGCGAAGAGCACAAGAGTGTTGTCGTCATCTGTAGATAGGACCGTTAGGCCGAGGCCCTCCCAATCCTGCTCCATCGTAAGACCGCTCATTTGAACGCGAAGGATTAGCGCAGGATCCACAAAACGCGGGGGCCGTTGCTGCGCCCTTTGTTGCTGGATAACTGTGTCCACTTCCTGCCGAACGCGACGTCCATGCCCACTGCCACGGTGCGGAGCTGCAGGCGCTCTTCCTGTTTTTCGTCGTTCAAAATTCTGGGGAAGGCGCACCAAAGGCAGGTGTTGGTGTTGAGCCAAAGTTCATCTCACGGCTTGCTGGTTAATTTGCGAATGCGCATTCTGCGCCGGTCAGCGTAGCGAATGGCGTCACGGAAATGCTTTTTTGAGATGGATTTTCTGCGATCTAGAAGAGATAGTTTTTTTGCCTGATTGCAGATCTTCTCAAGCTCTGCATAGGAATAATCCATAGTGCCCTGCACCATATCTTCGATCTCGAAATCAAGTTTCGAATTCTTGAGTGCGTTCGTGAGGTACTTCCGTGTCATTGTTTCGTCAGGGTGATCGAACCACACAACCTCGTCGAAACGGCGCCATAGGGCGGGGTCAAGCTGCCCATCCAAATTTGTTGCCGCTATCAGAAAACCGCCTGGCTGTATCTGATCGATAAAGATGAGAAGTGAATTCACGACGCGTCTCAACTCACTGTGATCACTTCCTTCCTCGCGGGAACGGGCGATTGCATCGAATTCGTCAAAAAAGAGAACACACGGCTGCCTGCGTGCAAATTCAAATGTTTTTCGGATGTTTGTGGCTGTCTCGCCTAGGAATGAGGAGATTAGTCGGTCAAGCTTAACGTGGAAGAAAGGTAGTCCGAGTTGGCCAGCGAATATCTCGGCGCACAACGTCTTACCAGTTCCTGGCGGGCCACAAAACAGCAGCTTCGATCGCACGGGCAGGCCGTGTCGCTTGATAAGGTCAGACTTGCGGAATTCATCGATCAGGCCCTTGAAGAGACTAATGTTCTCCGCACTCAACTGAATGTCTTGCGGGCTGTAGCGAGGTTCGACGCGCTGAATAAACTCGTTCGCTTCATCGGGAAACGGGACCAGCCTGCTAAGGTTTTTTGGTTCTTGCGTGCTTGCAACCGTATCGAGTGCCTTGCGAAGACCGCGTGCCAGCACCTTATTGTTCTTTTTTTCTTCTTCGACAATGATTTGCTCTACGACGGACCGAAACTCCTTGTCCCGCCCATAGTTGAGCAATAACTTTTTCATTAGTTCACCACGAGCCATGAACACCCTCCATTGCCCCGATTCTAGCGTAAGTTGTTGGCGTGAACCACATAATATTCGGTTAATCCGACGGATTTCAAACGGTCTCATTTGCATTGGAAGATGTCCAAGTCCATCTGTGACCAATCGCCTCAAGCCACGTGGTCCAATCGATTGAGTCGTCTTGGTTGGCAGAATATCTACTTTTGCTGCTCACCTTGTGTAACTACATTGCAGGCGCGACGGGCTGTTTGCAGCCAAACTGAAATCTCTGGTTTGTGTAACTAATCCTCTTGAAATTCATCCAGTAGATCCGCCCATATTTGCATAAGCTCAACTCGCTGATCCCAGTACGTCGAGCGGTTGTATGTTCTCCGAATTACATTCTTATCCTGATGAGCAAGCGCGGCTTCGATTACGTCTGGATCATGTCCCCGTTCATTGAGTATGGTGCTAGCGGTCACTCGGAAGCCATGGGCAGTGACTTCTTCCTTCGACCATCCCATTCGCCTAAGAGCAGAATTGAATGCATTTTCAGAGAGCCATTTGCGGTTTGAAACCAGCGACGGGAACAACAATTCCACACCATCGATCGTCGGCCAGTTTGCTTCCACAATCGCCATTGCCTGCTTGGACAACGGCACCTTGTGTTCACGGCGCATCTTCATGCGTTCTGCCGGAATGCTCCAAACCCGTTTCTCCAGATCAAACTCACCTTTCTTAGCGCCTCTGGTTTCCCCGGGGCGTGTCATAGTGAGTATCTGAAATCGCATGGCGTCCACGATAATCTGCCAGCCAGTGAATTCATCAAAGCTGTGCAGCAATTTCCCGAACTGCTTTTCATCGGTGATTGCTGCACGGCCGGTAACCTTAGGTGGTAGCAGAGCATCCCGCAGTGGAAATGTGGGGTCATTCTCAGCTCGCAACGTAACGATGGCCAAACGGAATACTCCCGACAATGCCCCGCGCATCTTTTTGGCGGTCTCTCGTCGCCCACTTTTTTCGATGCTCTTCAGGAGGTACAGAAGTTCGGCAGATGTGATGTCGTTGATCGGTCTGTTATGGATGGGCTTAGCAAGGTCCAGCAAGTACCATCTCTTCTTACGCATCGTCGCCGGCGCCAACTCACGCTCCGACATGCTTTCGATATATTCTTCAGCGACCAGTTTGAATGTAGTCCGGGAAGCCAATTCAGCTTCCAATTTATCAAGTTTCTTTTGTGCCGCCGGATCGGTGCCTTCGGCAAGAAGTTCGCGTGTTTCATCCCGCTTTCGTCTGGCCTTTGCGAGGGAGACAGCTGGATACGCGCCGAGGCTTAGCAGCCGCTCTTTGCCCATATAGGAATATTTTTGCCGCCACAGTTTTGAACCGCCGGGATTGACCATAAGGAACAATCCGAGCGCATCATACATTTTGTATGGCTTTTCGCTGGGTTTGGCCTTGCGAATTGCGAACTCGGAAAGGGCCAAGTGGGGTATCCTTTCACATATTTGCTGCGGATACCCCAAATCCGTACCCCAGAATCTTGGGCGAAATGGGGGTATCGCATGTTTTGCTATGTTCAACAGAACAGCACAAAAATGCTTAAAAATCAATCGATAAGAGCAGCTATGAGAAGGATGAGTGGTGCCCAGAAGAGGACTCGAACCTCCACGACCTTGCGGTCACCAGCACCTGAAGCTGGCGCGTCTACCAATTCCGCCATCTGGGCAATCAAATCGTGCCGGCGTGATGTAAGGCGGTGGCCGGTTTCTGTCAATGGTTTATTTGGCGGCCGCGCGGCCGGCGTCAGAGCAGGAACGGGAAGCCGCCTTCGTGCTTGAGCAGCTGGATTTTCGTCTCAACGCCGCCGGCGCCGGAAAAGCCGCCGAGGCCGGTAGCCGAAAGCACCCGGTGGCACGGAACGATGATTGGGATCCCGTTGGCGCCGCAGGCCTGGCCGACCGGCTGGCCATAGGTGTCGAGCTCTTTCGCGATGTCGCCATAGGTGCGCGTCTCGCCATAGGGAATGGCAAGCATCTTTTCCTGCACCTGGCGTTCGAAAGGACTGCTCGAGAGTTCCAGCGGCAGGTCGAACCGGGTGCGCTTGCCGTCGAAATAGTCGACAAGCTGCCGGGCCGCCTCGCGCAGTAGTTCGGTCTCTTCCGTCGGCGTGTAATCCGACGTCTCGCGACCCCACAGGAGCCGTGTGATCCGCCCGTCGCGCGCAATGACGACGACAAGGCCGATGGGCGTCTCCACATGAGCGACATGTTCGACCGTATTTGCTGGGGCCGACGGGTCGGGGGAGGCGGCTTGCGAGAGATTCGTCATGGGGCGAATCCTGCCCCTGGCCGCAGCCCGTGTCAATTCACAGGACGTCATCCGTTCGCCGTTGAATTATACTGCCATTTCCGCAGCTTAGACGGGCGGTCCAACCGGGTGTTGAAAGGTCTTCAACTTTGGTTAGTAACCCAAATATTTCAACAAGTTATATTAATCACGGTTACCCTTAGTTTTGTCCAGAAATGATCCTGAACGGGCCTTTTTTCCTCCCATTTGAAACCACAAATCGGGGCCAGTCTTTTCCCTGTCCGGCGGGGCCGGGCGGACGGATCGCCTCCCAAGCAGTTTGATCCGTTCTGTAAAGTACAAGGAGAGTACCGATGAAGAAGCTTCTTTTGGCGATGGGCCTTTCGACATTCTCGATGGCCGCTTCGGCCGCGATGGTCGATTTCAACACCGCCGATGCCGATGGCAATGGCGCAGTGACGATGGAAGAAGCAGCGGCAGCACTGCCGGAAGTCTCACCTGACGCCGTAGCGGCGGCAGACAGCAACGGGGACGGGGTCCTCACGGTAGCCGAATACGAAGCGTTGGCCAGCCAGTAATTGGCGCTACCCCTCTCACATGTTCCCTACGGGCAATATTAGGAACATGTGTGCAACTGGCTGACCGGCGCTTTTGCCGGGACCCCCGCTATGGTTTTCCATGGCGGGGGTTTCTCGTTTTTGGCGCTCACGGCCGTACCGCCGCTGCGCGGCTGGCCTGCGCGGGCGCGCCGCAAAAGCGGCGACGGCCGGTCGGCCTTGCGAAGCGCTCCGCGCTTCGGGTCCTTTTCCCTTGCAAGATTATCGAGGTAAGAGATTTCGGTGCGAAGCACCGCAAGCGCGACTGCGCGTCGGGCCCAGTGGCCCGCCCTCGCGGAGCATAGGCCCGAAGGGCCGCTCATGCGTGAGCGCAAAATAAAATTGCCATCTTTGATGACTGGTACGGCGCGTGAGTGGAAACAACCCAGCCATCCGAAGGCCCGCTCATGCGTATGCTAAAGCAAACCACCAAACGCACGCGACTGCGTGCCGCCGCTTATGCGGCGCCCCGTCCGGAGGTTAGCGGCGAAGCCGCGCTCAACCGTGAGGACAAAAAGAGCCCTCAATCATCCTTCATTTTCAGTGCCGCGATAAAGGCTTCCTGGGGGATGTCCACCTTGCCGAACTGGCGCATGCGCTTCTTGCCGGCCTTCTGCTTTTCAAGGAGCTTGCGCTTGCGGGTCGCGTCGCCGCCATAGCATTTCGCGGTCACGTCCTTGCGCAGCGCCGAGATCGTCTCGCGTGCGATGATCGAGCCTCCGATGGCCGCCTGGATGGGAATCTTGAACATGTGCCGCGGGATGAGGTCCTTGAGCTTTTCACACATTTCCCGGCCGCGCTTTTCCGCCGCCGCCCGGTGCACCATCATCGACAGCGCGTCGACCGGCTCGCCATTGACCAGGATCTGCATCTTGACGAGGTCGCCGGTCCTCAGTTCCGTGATCTGGTAGTCGAAGGAGGCGTAGCCCTTGGAGATCGATTTCAGCCGGTCGTAGAAGTCGAACACCACCTCGTTGAGCGGCAGGTCGTAGGTCAGCATCGCCCGCGCGCCGACATAGGTCAGCTCCACCTGGATGCCGCGCCGATCCTGGCACAGTTTGAGGATCGGGCCGAGATATTCGTCCGGTGTCAGGATCGTCGCGCGGATCCACGGCTCATGGATCTCGGCGATCTTGACGACGTCGGGCATGTCCGCCGGATTGTGCAGCTCGCGCTTGGATCCGTCCGTCATCACCAGCTCGTAAACGACCGAGGGTGCGGTGGCGATCAGATCGAGGTCGAACTCGCGCTCCAGCCGTTCCTGGATGATTTCCAGGTGCAACAGGCCGAGAAAGCCGCAGCGGAAACCGAAGCCGAGCGCCGCGGACGTCTCCATTTCGAAGGAAAAGCTGGCATCGTTCAGCCGCAGCTTGCCCATTGCGCTGCGCAGATCCTCGAAATCGGCGGCATCGACGGGAAAAAGCCCGCAAAAGACCACCGGCTGGGCCGGCTTGAAGCCCGGCAGCGCCTTCTCCGTCTGGCGCTTGTCCTCGGTGATGGTGTCGCCGACACGCGTATCGGCCACCTCCTTGATCGAGGCCGTGATGAAACCGATCTCGCCCGGCCCGAGCCCGTCGACATTGGCCATCTTCGGGGTGATCACGCCGACCCGGTCAATGAGGTAGCGGGCGTCGGTTCCCATCATGCGGATGGTCTGGCCCTTTTTCAGCACTCCGTCGATCACCCGCACCAGCACGATCACGCCGAGATAGGCGTCATACCAGCTGTCGACAAGAAGCGCCTTCAGCGGCGCATCCGCATCGCCCTCGCGGGGGGCGGGCAGGCGCTGCACGATGGCCTCCAGCACGTCGGGAATGCCCTGGCCGGTCTTTGCCGAGATCTCGATGGCGTCCGACGCGTCGAGCCCGATCACTTCCTCGATCTGCTCCTTGACCCGCTCCGGCTCGGCCGCCGGCAGGTCGACCTTGTTGAGCACGGTGACGATCTCGTGGTCGTTGTCGATCGCCTGGTAGACATTGGCGAGCGTCTGTGCCTCTACCCCCTGGCTGGCGTCGACGACGAGCAGCGATCCCTCGCAGGCCGAAAGGCTGCGCGAGACCTCGTAGGCGAAATCCACATGGCCCGGCGTGTCGATTAGGTTGAGGACATAGGTCTCGCCGTCACTGGCCTTGTAGTGCAGGCGCACCGTCTGCGCCTTGATGGTGATGCCGCGCTCGCGCTCGATATCCATATTGTCGAGCAGCTGGTCCGACATCTCCCGGTCGGCGAGCCCGCCGGTCATCTGGATCAGGCGGTCGGCAAGGGTCGACTTGCCATGGTCGATATGGGCGACAATCGAGAAATTGCGGATTCGCGAAAGCGGAATGCGGGATGATGCGGTCATGGCACGCCCTATAGATCAAATCATGGGGCGGTGAAAAGCCATTTCGCGCATCGGCGCGCAATCGCCCGAAAGATCCCTCAGCGGCCGAAGAGGCGGTCCCGGTTGCGCCACAGGCCGGCAATCGCGAGCGCTGCGGCCAGCGGCCACGCAATGAGCGGCAAATCGGCAAGCAGCGCGCCGCCGGACCGCACGGTGGCGGCGGAAAGATTCACGGCGAATTCATGCATGATGCGGCCCGGCATGAAGCTGAAGGCGCCGGCGATCAGCAGGGCTCCGGCATAGGTCGAGATCATGGTCCATCTGTGGCTGCGGATCCGCCCTTGCCGGGCGAAGCGGATTGCCAGGGCAAGGAAGACGAGCGTGGCGACCGACAGGATGTGGATCGGGCTCCAGGGACCCCACACGTTCAGCTCGTGAATGGCGAAGGACGACACGCACACCACCACCATCAGGAGCACCCACATCCGCCCGGCCAGACGATGCGCCCGCGTGCCCTTGCGGCGGGCAAAGACATAGACGCCAAGAAGCGTGGCGGCGACGGCCGCATAGACATGGATCTGGATAGCCGGCGAGGCTTGAAGCAGCGGGTCCAATGAACATTCCTTCCTGTCGTGAACGGGGTTTGCGCGGTTGCCATTGCCGTTTGCCCCGCTAGACTCGTGAATTGAATCACTGTTTCGCCAAAGGTCCTGATGCTTCGTGACTGACCGCTCCCTGCAATTCACGCTTCGCGAATGGTGGCGGTTCGTCAGCGCACCGAAGACCGCCGTTGTGGTCGCCGCCGCCGGTCTGGTTCTCGGACTTTCAGGACCGTTCGGTACCTATGAAGTGATGCATCCGCTGGCCCGGCTGGTGTATTGGGAACTGACCGCCTTCCTCACTTTCGGCGTCGGATGGCTCAATGCCCGGCTGATCGCCGAACACACGCCTGCCCGCAAACTCGGTGTCCTGCCGGCCTACGCCGTTGCCGGCCTGATCGGCGGCATCCCGATCTATGCCGTTGTCGAGCTGATCAATCTGGCCGGCAATATCGGTGCGCCGCAGGATCTGCAGAGCCGCGCGATCCTGTTCGTCTATTGCACGGCCTTCAATTTTTGCATGTGCATGCTGGTGGCATGGCTCTATAGCAGTGCCGTCAAGGCGCTGCCGCAGGAAACGGAAAACGCGGCGCCGAGACTTCTCAGGCGCCTGCCCATCGGGCTGCGCGGGCCTTTGTCGCACCTGTCCATGCAGGACCACTACGTTGAGGTCGTGACCGACCGGGGAAGCCAGCTCGTGCTGATGCGCCTTGCCGATGCGATTTCGGAGACGCGGCCCGTCCCCGGCCTGCAGGTTCACCGCTCGCACTGGGTTGCGCTCGAGGCCGTGGCGCGCACGCGGCGCGAGAAGGAACGCTATGTCGTCGAAATGAAAGGCGGCGCGGTGCTGCCGATCAGCCGCTCGCATGTGCAGGCGGCACGCGCGGCCGGATTGCTGCCGGCCGGCTGATTCTGCCGCTATTCCTGCGGCTGCGTTTCTTCCGGCCCGTGCGCCTGCAGCGCCGCGGCTTCCTGTGCGTCGGCGCCGTCCTCGCCCGCCTGAGGCGCGTGCCAGTTGAGCTGCTTGTAGTCGAAGCCGTGTTCCAGCGTCGGTTTGACCACGCGGAAATAGGGCGAGAGGTCGAAATCGCGCGGCGTGTAGAGCGAGTGGTGCCGGATATGAAGGATCTCGCGCTGCGAATAGGTTGATTGCGCGCTCATATGGCCGGGCACGCGGTGAATTTCCGGCAGGATCGGATAGCGCACCGACTGGAAGGCCTGGGCAAGCAATGACGAGCAGATCGCCCGGGTCGGATCGCCCGAACCGAAGGAGAGCATGCGCCGCCGCCAGCGCACCGGCACCGGCGGTGTCGGGAAGAAATAGCGCAGCATGTCGAGGATGTTCTTGGTGTCGTATTTCATGCCGATGCGCGAGATCATGTATTCGACGACGGCGCGCCGGTCGTCGCCGGTCAGGCCCACGGGCCGGCAGATGCGCGTATTGTAGGTGGTGTATTTGTTCAAGGGAACGGCGATGCAGCCCTTGCCGAGCACCACTTCGACAAGCTGCAGCCTTTCGCTTCCCTCCTTGGGATTGCCGCAGGCATCGCCGACGAACATTGCCGCATGCGACCAGGTCGACTGGGTCAGATATTTGATCGCCGAGGAGATTTTCTGGTTTCCCTCGACCAGGAGCACGTCGCCCGGCTGAAGCGTGCGCTCCAGCGTTTCGGCATCGGACGGCGTATAGGGCTCGTAACCGGACGTTTCGGAGCCCAGGCGCTCGGCGACAAACCGGCCGATCCTGTCGAGCAGCGTGTCCTTGGCCGTCACGATTTTCGCGTCGTTCTCCATATTTCCACTATTTGGTGCCGCGCGCGCGATATCAAGGGCTTTGGCAACGCGCCGCGACAACTCTTGTTGAGAGCGACGGGCACAGACCTCACACGAAATTCAGCTGCGACATCGCCGATCTTGACCGTGCGGCCTACCCGACTATTTTAGAATTATTCTAAAATAGGACGATCAACCATGCTGAGCCGTATCACCGGAGCCGTGCGCCGCTCCTTTTCTTCGCTGAGCGAACAGGAAATCCTCGCCCTTGCGATATCGTCCGAAGAGGATGACGGCCGCATCTATCTTGCCTATGCCGACGCCTTGCGGGACAGCTATCCGGCATCGGCGGAGATTTTCGAGGAAATGGCAAGGGAGGAGAACGATCATCGCCGAAGGCTGATCGAGCTCTACCGCAAGCGCTTCGGCGAACGCATTACGCTGATCCGCCGCGAGCATGTCCGCGGCTATATCGAACGCCGCCCCCTGTGGCTGACGCAGAACATGTCGATCGAGAAGATTCGCGACGAGGCCGAGCGCATGGAGCGCCAAGCCTGGCGCTTTTATCTTGAGGCAGCCCGGAAGACACAGGATGCGGCGACCCGCAAGCTGCTGGGCGACCTGGCCGCCGAGGAGCACGAGCACGGTTCCATGGCGCATGGTCTGGCCGAGACACACGCACCGGAAGATGTCCGCCAGAAGGAAGCCGGCATCGAGCGGCGGCAGATGATCCTGACCTATATCCAGCCGGGCCTTGCCGGCCTGATGGACGGTTCGGTGTCGACGCTCGCGCCGATTTTCGCCGCCGCCTTCGCCACCGGAGACACCTGGCAGACCTTCCTTGTCGGCCTTGCCGCCTCCATCGGCGCCGGCATATCGATGGGTTTCACGGAAGTCGCCTCCGATGACGGGGTGATCTCGGGCCGCGGCGCGCCCATCAAGCGTGGTCTGGCCACCGGGATCATGACGACCGTTGGCGGTCTCGGGCACGCGCTGCCCTATCTGATCCCGCATTTCGTCCTGGCGACGACCATCGCCATCGCCCTGGTTTTCGTCGAACTGTGGGCGATCTCCTGGATCCAGCACCGCTTCATGGAAACGCCCTGGTCGCGCGCGATTTTCCAAGTGGTGCTCGGCGGCGCGCTGGTATTCGCCGCCGGACTTTTGATCGGTACAGCCTAGTCGGTACCGTAAAGGTTTTCGAGCGCCTCGCGCCGTGCCCGCAGCGTTGTCTGTGCCGGAACGTCCTCCGGGTCGGCGGGTCCGGCGTCCGGGGCTTCGATGCAGTTGCCGCCGTCTTTTGTTGCCGCCTCGGCGCGCTCGTCGGCAAGCATCATGATCCGCTCGCCGTCGCGCATCTCCCGGTCGGCCTGGGCAAGGCCGATGCTGACGCTGCTCCAGTCCGCGCCGCCATCCTGCGCGGCCGGGTCTGTCCTGATGGCGCGCATCAGCCGCTCGCAGGCGCGCGCAGACGATTTGCCGTCGGTGTTCGGAAAGACGATCGCGAAGCGGTCCTCGGCGGTCCGGCCGATACTGTCATAGGCGCGTGTTTCGCGGACCATGATCTCGGCCAGCCATTTCAGCAGGTGGTCACAGGCGGCATCGCCGCGATCGGTGCTGATCTCGTCGTAGCGGTCAACCTTGACCACGGCGACGGAAAGCGGTGTATGAAAACGCCGGTAGCGGTTGAATTCCGCATCGAGAATATCGGTCAGATACTGCGAATTCGGGACGCCCGTCAGGCTGTCGACCAATGACTGCGACATGAGCCGCCTGTGGGCGAATTCGAAGTCGCGGATACTGAGCATCGCCTGGATCTTCTCGCCCTCGACCACCGGCATGTGGCGGATTTTCTTCTCCACCATCAATTCGTAGATATCGTCCATGGGATCGTTGGGCCCGCAGGTGATCACGTCCGTCGTCATGATGTCGGCAACGGATTTGCCGAAATAACGGTCCTGGAATTTGACGATGGAGCGAACCAGGTCACGCTCCGAGAGAATGCCGAGTATCCTGTCGCCGTGCCCGACGACCGGCAGCGCCCCGATATTATAGGCGCACAGGATGTGCGCCGCGTCGAAGAGGCTCTGATCCGGTTGAATTGATTTCAGTTCCAACTGGTATTTCTGCGTAAGCAGTTCCGAAATGCGCATATATATCCCCCGCCCGGAATAAGGTTGCGGGTAAATCGTGCGTAATTTTCATTAACAATAGGTGCATCAACGGCCCGATATTCTGCGGGTCGGACCGTCGGAAGCTGCAAGGAGATATCGCCGGATAATCAAAACGCCGGAAACGGCGCGCTCAATGGATCTTATTCGCCCGGGATCGAGCCGACCATCAGTTCGTCGCCATTTTCGATGTCGACCCAGCGGCCGGCATGGAACGATGCCTGGCGCTTCAGATAGGTATAGGGCGTTTCCGTCCAGACCTTGACCTCGTCCTCCAGATTGTCGAGCACGAAATCGCCGTCGGCGGTGCGCAGCGTCAGTACCGCGTGCCCTTCGCCATTGGGCTTGCGGACGACAGTGATCAGAAGATCGGAGGCCGAGAAACCGCGCTCGATCAGCATTGCGCGCTTGAGCAACACGTAATCCTCGCAGTCGCCGACCACATCCGGATAGGACCAGACTTCTTCGCGGCCGTGGATCTCGTAGTCGGTCATGGGCAGGACGGCGTAATTGACCGATTCATTGACGTCGTGCACCACGGTCCAGCCGAATTCGGTCACGCGCGGCGGCGCCGTACGCGTTCCGCTGCCGCGGCATTCCTCGCGGTTGCGCTTGCAGAATTCATAATGCCCGATGGGCTGCGAGGTGATTTCCCCCACGACCATGGACGAGCCGATCGGCTGCGCCGCCATGACGATCGGCGTAGACGATACTGCGACGAGGCAGCCCGCAATCATGGCTCTGACAATCACGCCCTTCATAGACGGCCAGTCCCTGTTCAGCCCTTGTTATCCTTAACAAACAGTTAACAGGGCTAAGGGGACTCAAGTCAACAAACAAACCGACCGACTTGGAATTATGGTTACCAAAGCCGTGGGCGAGTGTTGCATTTTGATCAGTCCTGCAGCATTTGCGCGGCGGCGTTGAGCAGCAGCGCGATGTCCTGGGACCGTGAAAGCCTGTGGTCGCCGTCGCGCACCAGCGTCAGCACCACATCGTCGGCCGGCAGGTGCTCGATCAGCCGCAATGCGTGCGAATAGGGCACATCCGGATCCTCCATGCCCTGGATGATATGCACCGGACAGCCGGTCTCGATCATGCCTGTCATCACCCGGTTTTTGCGCCCGTCCTCGAACAGCGCGCGTGTGAAGACATTCGGGTCCGGCCCGTAGGGCGTCTCTTCCTCGTAATAGCCTTTTTCCTCAAGGTCGCTTCTTTGCGCCTCCGTCAGCAGCGGCTCATGCAGGTCGCTGGTGAAATCGGGCGCAGGCGCGAGCAAAAGAAGGCCCAGGATCCGGTCAGAATTGCCTGTTTTCCGAAGTTCCTGGAGCATGCGCAGGGCAATCCAGCCGCCCATGGACGATCCGACGAGGATCTGCGGGCCGGTGGTGCTGTGCGCAAAGACCGCAAGGCTCTCCTCCAGCCAGCGCGAAATGGTGCCCAGCTTGAAGTCGCCGCCGGATTCGCCGTGGCCCGAATAGTCGAAGCGGGTGCAGGCGTGGTCGTGTTCCCCTGCCCATCGGTCAAGTTCCACGGCCTTGGTCCCGGCCATGTCGGATCGGTAGCCGCCGAGCCAGACGATGCCGGGCCGGTCGGCCGGTCCGGTCCGGTGCCGAACGGCGATGTTGCGGGCCTCCGCCCCGGTGCCGACTTCAATTTGCGTTGCTGTTTGTGTCATCGTGTTTTCCCGCTGGCGATCCTGTGCGCCGGTACATCCGGCCGACGCGGATTTACCGTCCAGGAGGCCGATCGTAAACCGTAACGACCGCGTATGCAGGGGCTGAAGGCCAATCGCTGGTGATTTTTTTGGCAAGTCATGCTATTGACTTGCGGGCGGCGATGGTGACATTGCCGCTTTGGCCGACACGTCCATGGCGTGTGCGGCCGATTTGCGTAGCCAGTGACGAAACGAACCCAGAGACGAAACAGCCAAGGAGTTTACGGCCATTCGCAGACCATTCAGAGCGCCGCCACCCACCAATACAGGGCCGCGCGCCAACGCAGACATCCGGGCCGCCCGGGTGCAGCTTATCGACGACGAGGGGAACAACCACGGTGAGGTTGATATCGAAGAAGCCCTGAACGTGGCCCAGGACGCCGGACTTGATCTCGTGGAGATCTCGCCGAACGCCACGCCGCCCGTTTGCAAGGTCCTCGATCTCGGCAAGCTCAAATACCAGACGCAGAAGAAAGCCGCAGAGGCCCGCAAGAAACAGAAGACCGTCGAGGTCAAGGAAATCAAGATGCGGCCCAACATCGACACCCACGATTACGAAGTGAAGATGAAGGCGATGAACCGCTTTTTCGACAGCGGCGACAAGGTCAAGGTGACCCTGCGTTTCCGCGGCCGCGAGATGGCCCACCAGCAGCTCGGCATGCAGCTGTTGCAGAAAGTCAAGGAAGACACCGTCGACATCGCAAAGGTCGAAGCCGAGCCGAAGCTCGAGGGCCGGCAGATGATGATGGTTCTCGCGCCCAAATAAAGTTCGACACAGACGCGGAACGGCCGGAAATCGGCGCACAAGCCGCTTGCGCTCGCGCGCAATGGCCGCTATAAGGCCGCGTCCGAACCGTCCGGCAGGGCATGCCGTGGCGGTTTCGAATGCAAAACCAGTCCCCGAACGATCATTCGACAGGACCCCGAAAGGGCGAACGGTCGGCGTCGTTCAAAAAGGTCAGCCGGCAGGGTCCGGCAAGCCGGGGCGAACAACAAGCGGTCCGTATCGGCGGACCAAAATGGAGAAGCAAAATGCCCAAGATGAAGACGAAATCGTCTTGCAAGAAGCGATTCAAGCTGACCGCTTCGGGCAAGGTCAAATCTGCCGCCGCCGGCAAGCGCCACGGCATGATCAAAAGATCCAACAAGTTCATTCGCGATGCACGCGGCACCATGGTTCTTTCCGAGCCGGATGCCCGCATTGTGAAGAAATACATGCCCAACAGCCTTTAGGGCCAGCCAGAGCATTCAAGGAGCTTAGATCATGGCACGCGTTAAACGGGGTGTGACCGCCCACGCAAAACACAAGAAGGTCCTGGCCCAGGCAAAGGGCTATTACGGCCGCCGCAAGAACACGATCCGCGCGGCCAAGGCCGCTGTCGACCGTTCGAAACAATATGCCTACCGCGACCGCAAGGTCCGCAAGCGCAATTTCCGCGCCCTGTGGATCCAGCGCATCAACGCCGCGGTCCGCGAGCACGGCCTGACCTATGGCCGCTTCATCGACGGCCTGAACAAGGCCGGCATCGAGGTCGACCGCAAGGTTCTGTCCGATATGGCGATCAACCAGCCCGAGGCCTTCGGTGCGCTGGTTGCCAGCGCCAAGGCGTCGCTCGCCTACCTCAAAGACACCACACCGAATGCTTTTGAAAGCGCTGTCCGCTAAGCCAGCGTTTTCCCAAAGCATGACATGACGAGTTTGGGAAACCCGCGCTGGCACGGCCGGCGCGGGTTTTTTGATGAAAAGATGCTGAACAGCAACGGTTCAACAGGAACAGGAACGATGAGTGATCTGGAAGAACTCGAACAGTCGATACTTGCAGACATAGCCGCCTCGGACAGCGAGCAGGCGATCGAAACCGTGCGCGTCTCCGCGCTCGGCAAGAAGGGCAGCATCTCCGAGAAGCTCAAGACGCTCGGCAAGATGAGCGCCGACGAACGCAAGGTCATGGGCCCGGCGATCAACGGCCTGAAGACCCGCGTCGCCGATGCGATCACCGAGCGCAAGGCGGCGCTGCATGACCTGGCCATCGAGGCGCGGCTGGCAAGCGAGACCGTCGATGTCACGCTTCCCGTGCGCCGCTCGCCCGCCGAGGTCGGCCGCATCCATCCGATCTCGCAGGTCGTCGACGAGATCACCGCCATTTTTTCCGATATGGGTTTCTCGATCGCCGAGGGCCCGGACATCGAGACGGACTATTACAACTTCACCGCGCTGAATTTCCCGGAAGGCCATCCGGCGCGCGAGATGCACGACACCTTCTTCTTCCGGCCGGACGCGGAGGGCGAGCGCAAGCTGCTGCGCACCCACACATCGCCGGTTCAGATTCACACGATGGAACGGCACAGCCCGCCCTACCGCATCGTCATTCCGGGCAAGACCTATCGCTGCGACAGCGACGCGACCCATTCGCCGATGTTCCACCAGCTCGAGGGTCTGGTGGTCGACAGGACGACCAATGTCGCCAACCTCAAATGGGTCCTGCAGGAATTCTGCAAGGCCTTCTTCGAGGTGCCGCATATCAACATGCGCTTTCGCCCGTCCTATTTTCCGTTTACCGAGCCGAGCCTCGAAGTCGACATCCAGTGCGACCGTTCCGGCGCGGAAGTCCGCTTCGGCGAGGGCACCGACTGGATGGAGATTCTCGGCTGCGGCATGGTCAATCCAAATGTGCTGCGCAATGTCGGCCTCGATCCGGACGAGTACCAGGGCTTTGCCTGGGGCATCGGCATCGACCGGCTCGCCATGCTGAAATACGGCATGCCGGACCTGCGCGCCTTCTTCGACGCCGACGTGCGCTGGCTGAACCATTACGGATTCCGGCCGCTTGACGTACCGACGCTGTTTGCCGGCCTGTCCGGCTGAACGCACGCACCCTGCCAATTGCCGCGATGCGGCCCGATTGACCGAGACCACGGATGAACCGATGAAATTCACACTCTCATGGTTGAAGGACCATCTCGATACCGAGGCGACGCTCGACGAGATCGTCGACGCGCTTAATATGATCGGCCTCGAGGTCGAGGAGATCGACGACAAGGCCGCGCTCAAGCCTTTTGTCATCGCGCGGGTCCTGACCGCCGAGCAGCATCCCGACGCCGATCGGCTGCGGGTTCTGACCGTCGATACCGGAAGCGGCGAACCGGTTCAGGTCGTCTGCGGCGCGCCCAACGCACGCGCCGGGCTGATCGGCGCCTTCGCGCCGCCCGGGACCTACATTCCCGGGATCGACCTGATGCTGGCCGTCGGCAAGATCCGCGGCGTCGAGAGCCACGGCATGATGTGCTCCGAACGCGAATTGCAGCTTTCGGACGAGCATGAGGGCATCATCGATCTGCAGGAGGAGCTTGAAATCGGCTCCAGCTTCGCGGCCTATGCCGGGCTCGACGATCCGGTGATCGAAATCGGCCTGACGCCGAACCGGCCCGACTGCACCGGTGTGCGCGGCATTGCCCGCGATCTCGCGGCCTACGGGCTCGGCACCCTGAAGGACGGGCATACGCCGCCCGCCGGCGGCACCGATCCGTGCCCCGTCGGCATTTCGCTGGAGTTCGGCGATACCCAGCCATTGTGCCTCGGCTTCGCCTTGCGCATGGTCAAGGGCGTCAAGAACGGCCCGAGCCCGCAATGGATGCAGAAGCGGCTGACCGCTATCGGCCTGCGCCCCATCAACGCGCTCGTCGACATCACCAACTACGTCACTTTCGACCGCGGCCGTCCGCTGCATGTCTTCGACGCCGGCAAGGTGCATGGCGATCTTGTCGTACGCCGCGGCCGCGACGGTGAGAAAGTGCTTGCGCTGGACGAGCGCGAATACGAGGTCAATGACGGCATTTGCGTGATTGCAGACGATCGGGGCGTCGAATCCCTGGCCGGCGTCATGGGCGGCGAACGGTCCGGCTGTGACGATGACACCATCGACGTGCTGATCGAATCGGCGCTCTGGGACCCGGCCAACATTGCCCGCACCGGACGCGATCTCGGCATCATCACCGATGCCCGCTACCGGTTCGAACGCGGCGTGGACCCGGCCTACATGGCCGAGGGCATGGAACTGGCGACAAAGCTGGTATTGCAGCTCTGCGGCGGCGTGCCGTCACAACCGGTCATCACCGGCTATGCGGAGCCTGAAGAGAAAATCGTCGCCTTTCCGGTGTCCGAGGTCAAACGTCTGACTGGTGCGAACGTGCCGCGTGAGGAGGCGCTGTCCATTCTGGCGCGCCTCGGCTTCGAGGCCGAGGGCGAGGGCGAAACGGTCAATGTGACGGTTCCGACCTGGCGGCCGGACATTGACGGCAAGGCCGATCTCGTCGAGGAGGTCATGCGCATCTACGGCGTCAACCGTATCGATCCGCAGCCCTTGCCGCGCAACACCCATATCAACGAGCGCATATTGACGACCATGCAGATCCGCACCCGCTCCGTCCGGCGCGCCCTGGCGGCCCGCGGCATGCAGGAAGCGGTCAACTGGTCCTTCATCCCGGCCGATCAGGCCGAGCTGTTCGGTGGCGGCGGCGAAGCCTTGAAGCTTGCCAATCCGATCGCTGCGGACATGTCCGACATGCGGCCGTCGCTGCTGCCCGGTCTGCTGGCCGGCGCGCAGCGCAATGCCGACCGTGGCCATGGCGACACGGCCCTGTTCGAAGTCTCGGACATCTACGAGGACGACACCTATGCCGGTCAGCACCGCCAGGCTGCCGGGGTGCGCCGTGGCACCGCCGGGCTGGAAGGCAGCGGCCGGCACTGGAACGGCGCGGCTGCTTCCGTGGGCGTCTTCGACGCCAAGGCCGATGCGCTTGCCGCCCTTGAAGCCTGCGGTGCGCCGGTCGCGCGCGTGCAGATCGAGGCCGGCGCCCCGGACTGGTATCATCCGGGCCGCAGCGGCGTCATCAAGCTGGGCCCGAAAGTGGTTCTCGGCACATTCGGCGAATTTCATCCCAAGGCGCTCGACCGCATGGGTGTGGACGGGCCGGTCTGCGGCTTTGAAATCCGCATCGACGCTGTACCGGAGCCGAAGCGCAAGGCGACCCGCACCAAGACGCCGCTGGAGATTTCTCCATTCCAGGCGCTCAAGCGTGATTTCGCCTTCGTGGTCGATGCCGATGTCGCGGCCGCACAGATCGTCACATCGGTTGCCGGGGCCGACAAGAAGCTGATCGCGGATGTGCGTGTCTTCGACCTGTTCGAGGGGCCGTCACTGGGTGATGGCAAGAAGTCCGTCGCCGTCGAGGTCGACATTCAGCCGACGGACCGCACGCTGACAGATGCCGACCTGGAAGCGCTGGCCGCACGCATTGTTGAAAATGTCAGCAAAAAAACCGGTGGTGTTTTGCGCGGATAGGGTATGCTTTGGTCAAGTTATGCTGATTATGAGCATAAGTTGGCTCGAAACCGGGGCGGGAGCTGGATTATGAATATGATCCTGAACACCGACAGCTACAAATATTCGCATTTCGCCCAGTATCCGCCCGAAACGGCGGCGATCTCGGCCTATATAGAGAGCCGGCCGGGCGGCCGTCACGACCATGTGCTGTTTTTCGGCCTGCAGATGTTCCTTAAGGAATATCTGACCCGCCGCATCACGGCGGCCGATATCGACGAGGCAGACGAACTGGTGTCGGCTCACGGGCTGCCGTTCAACCGCGATGGCTGGGAACTGCTGGTCAGCCGTCATGGCGGCAGCCTGCCGCTGTCCATCGAGGCCCTTCCGGAGGGCTCGGTCGTGCCCGTCGGAACGCCGCTTGTCCAGATCCGCAACACGGACCCGGACTTCTTCTGGCTGCCCACCTTTATCGAGACGGCCCTGCTGCGCGCCGTGTGGTATCCGTCGACTGTCGCGACCGTGTCGTTCCACGTGCGCCGCATCATCACCGAGGCGCTGGAGCGCTCCTGTGACGATCATACGGATGTGCTGCCGTTCCGGCTGCATGATTTCGGGGCGCGGGGCGCCACGTCGCTGGAGCAGGCCGGCCTCGGCGGCGTCGCCCATCTCGTCAGTTTCATGGGTACGGACACCGTGTCGGGCCTGGTCTATGCACGTAAATATTACGCCGAACCCATGGCCGGCTTTTCCATCCCCGCCGCCGAGCACTCGACCATGACGGCCTGGGGCGAGGAACGCGAGGCGGAAGCCTACGAGAACATGATCGAGAATTTCGGTGGCGACGGCAAGATGGTTGCGGTCGTGTCGGATTCCTACGACCTGTACCGGGCGGTCTCGGAAATCTGGGGCAAGGAACTGCGCTCAAAAGTCGAACAGATGGGCGGCACGCTGGTGGTGCGGCCCGATTCCGGCGATCCGGCCGTCGTGCCCATCGATACGGTGGACATGCTGGGCGGCATTTTCGGCTACACGACCAACGCCAAGGGCTACAAGGTCCTCAACCCGGCGGTCCGTGTCATCCAGGGTGACGGCGTGACGCCCGATACGATCAAGATCATTCTCGACCGGCTCATGGGCCGTGGCTGGTCGGCGGAGAACATTGCCTTCGGCATGGGCGCCGGTCTGCTGCAGAAGGTCAACCGCGACACGTTGCGCTTTGCCATGAAGGCCAATGCGCGGCTCGACACTTCCGGCAACTGGACGGGAATACACAAGGACCCGAAGACCGATCCGGGCAAGGCGTCGAAACGCTACCGCCAAGCGGTTATCATGCAGGACGGCGCGCCGGTTGCGGTGCCGCTGAAGGAACTGGGCGAGCGCGCCAATCTCATGCAGCCGGTCTGGGAAGACGGAAAGCTGCTGAGAGACTGGACATTCGCTGAAATCAGACAACGAGCAGCCGGAGAGATTTGACATGACAATATTCAGATGGGGCGTCCTTTCAACGGCGAAGATCGCACAGACACAATTGCTGCCGGCCATGCAGGACGCCCGCAACGGCATTGTCGCGGCAATCGCCAGCCGCGACGAGGCACGAGCGCGCCAGCTCGCCGACCGGTTCGGCGCGCCCCACGCTTTCGGTTCCTATGAAGCGCTGCTTGCCTCCGATACCGTTGACGGCGTCTACATTCCGCTGCCCACAAGCGATCACGTCGCCTGGAGCCTGAAGGCCGCCCAGGCCGGCAAGCATGTTCTTTGCGAAAAACCCATTGCGCTGAAAGCCGAAGAGATCGACGCCCTCATCGCCGAGCGCGACCGCTCCGGAAAGATCATTTCCGAGGCCTTCATGGTCTGTTACCACCCGCAATGGCACAAGGTCCGGGAACTGATCGCGAGCGGCGCGATCGGCCGGCTGCGCCACGTCAACGGCGTCTTCACCTATTTCAACACCGATCCGGAAAACATGCGCAACAAGCCGGAACTCGGCGGCGGCGGGTTGCCCGATATCGGCGTCTATCCGACTGTAGCCACACGTTTTTCCACGGGGCTTGAGCCACAGCGTGTGCGGGCCGAGGTCGAGCGCGATCCGCAGTTCGGAACCGACATCTACGCCAATGTGTCGGCCGATTTCGGCGCCTTCAACCTGGATTTCTATTGCTCGACCCAGATGGCGCTGCGACAGGAAATGCTCTTCCATGGCGACAAGGGCGCTATCGAGGTCACGGCGCCGTTCAACGCCGGAGATTACGGTCACGCGGTCGTCACCCTGCACAACCAGGACCGCAGCGAAGCGCAGGTCTTCCGCTTCCAGGGCGTGCGGCAGTACCGCGACATGCTGGAGACGTTTGCGGATGTGGCGCTCAACGCCGAGGGCGCGCTGTTTTCGCTGGAAAGCTCAAAGGCCAACCAGAAACTGATCGACGCCGTTTACCGCGCCGGCGAAAGCGACGCCTGGGAAGCCGTCTAAACCAGACACGCTGTAAGGCGATCCGCCGTTCTTGAAATCGTTGCGGCAGACGATCATCATGATCGCCTGTCCCGCGTCGATTCGGCTTCACAAAAGCAAAAGAGGTTCGTTTGGATCACCTGCGCTATGCCGGCCTGCCGTTCGAGCGCCAGCGCGACATCCTCATCGATATCGTTCGCGGCGAGCCCATCGTCCATGACGCGCTCGTCGCTGCGCGTGATTTCGATCTTCCGCAATGGCGCATCGTCGCCGGCGTGATCTACAACACCGTCTGGAATGTCCTCACCGGCCGCCCGTCCGGCCACGGCGTCAAGGATATCGACTTGTTCTATTTCGATGACGCCGATCTGTCCTGGGAGGCGGAGGACCGGGTGATCCGGCGCGGGCGCGATGCGTTTTCCGCTGCCGCCCTGCCGGTGGAGATCCGCAACCAGGCGCGCGTGCATCTTTGGTTTCCCGAAAAGTTCGGCGAGGCCTATGCGCCGCTGAAAGACAGCGATGAATCCATCGCGCGCTTTTCGTCCAGGACCCACGCTGTCGGAATTCGTCTCGAAGAGGACGGCCATATAGACGTTTGCGCGCCATTTGGCCTCGATCACATCTTTTCGTTCCAGGTGGTGCCCAACCGGGTGCTCTACAACGAGCCCGGCTACACCGAAAAGGCGCGCCGTGCGATAAAGTGCTGGCCGGAGCTTTCCGTCGAGCCGTGGTAGGCGTTACCGCCCGAAGACGAGCTTTGCGTAGCCGGTATAGGAGAATATCGTGGCGATCGCCGAGCCGATGGTGAGCGCGAAGACCGGGCGCAGATCGGGAACAAACACGAGCAGCCCCGAATAAACGAGATAATTCAAAAGGCTGGTGGCAATGCCCACGCCGCTGTAGCGCATGCCCTCGACGGCCGCGTGGCTGCTGCTCTTGCCGAAGGTAAAGTTCCGGTTGAGCAGCCAGGTGACCTGCAGCGCAGCCGCAATGGCGATGAGTCGTGCAGTAAAGGGGTCGAGCGCCGTAAAGCGCAACAACCCCATCAACAAACCCGCATCCGTCACAAATCCAATTCCGCCGACAACGACGAAACTAAAGAGACGTTTTTTCATGCAGCGATTGATTTCCTTGCCTTGCCGCCGGATGGGCGCTGATCAACTCCGACCGCGCGCGGTTCGCCACGCGTCGTCGGGAGACCCATATACAGCATCCTTTTGTGTTCTGCACGGCTTCGGGCCAAAGAATCCAAAATAACGCCCGCGACAAAAAACAGCATGGAAATCATCAACAGGGCGATCGCCGCAATCCAGGTCGGCAACCTGCTGACCAGCCCCGTTTCGAAATATTCCGCCAGCACCGGTGCCATGAAGGCAAGACTTGCAATGAGCATGGCGCCGCTGATGCTCGAGAAGAACAGGAACGGGCGCGTCTCCTTGACCAGCAGCATCAGCATCCAGAGGATCTTGAACCCGTCCTTGAAGGTCGAAAGCTTGCTGTCCGAACCTTCCGGGCGCCGGCCGTAGTCGAGCGTGAGTTCCGAGACGGGCATGCGCAGCATCGAGGCGTGCACCGACATTTCCGTCTCGATTTCGAAACCGCCGGACAGTGCCGGAAAGCTCTTGGCGAAGCGCCGGTTGAAGACGCGGTATCCCGAAAAAATGTCGGTGAAGTCACGGCCGAAAAGCGCCGTGTAAATAAAATTGAACAGCCGGTTGCCGAAAGCATGGCCGGAACGGCCGGCATCGGCGGTCACGCCGCGGCGTGTTCCGACCACCATGTCGCTGCGTTCCGTCACCAGCGTGCGCACCAGATCCGGCGCGTCCTCGGGCGCATAGGTGCCGTCGCCATCGGCCATGACATAGATATCGGCATCGATATCGGCGAACATGCGCCGCACAACGTGCCCCTTGCCCTGGCGCGGCTCGCGCACCACCGTTGCGCCGGCGCGGGCGGCCAGAATGGCGGTCCGGTCGCTGGAATTGTTGTCATAGACAAAGACATGGGCATTCGGCAGCTCACGCCGGAAACCCGCGACAACGTCGCCGATGGTCGCCTCTTCATTGTAGCAGGGCAGCAGGACGGCGATCTGCAGGTCGTCGAACATCAAATCTGACATTATGTCCTCGTCTGGTCGGTTGCGGGCACGGGCCCGGATACGCTCACGCGCGCCTTTACTATTTCTTGGGAAGGTTAAGGCTAGGTTGCCCTTTGACAAATAAGTTTGATGTCTGGGGAGAGATGACCGTGACAATGGTCAGCCAAGCCGAAACGGCAAAGAGGGAAGATGGCGAAGCCCGCCTGTTTCTGCCGGTTCTTGTAACGACACTGGCGACGGCGCTGTTCCTTGCCGGCATGCACATGCTGCACGGCACCGACTATGTCGGCGGGGACAATGACGATGTCATGCGTCTCGTGCAGATCCGCGATCTGATGGCCGGGCAGGGCTGGTTCGATCTGACGCAATATCGCCTTGGCCTTGAGGGCGGCACGGCGATGCACTGGTCGCGCCTGATCGACGTTCCGTTGGCCAATCTCATCGGGCTGTTCTCCGTTTTCATGGATGCGAGAAACGCCGAAGCCGCGGCGCTGTTCGTCTGGCCGCTTGTTCTGCTTGTTCCGCTGTTCATCGGATTTGCCGCCGCCGGGCGCAATCTCGGCGGCCGTCCGGCCATGCTGATCGCGCTCTTTCTGGGCGTGTTCTTCGTGATTGCGCACAATCGCTTCCGGCCCGGCGCGATCGATCATCACAATGCCCAGCTTGCGCTGATCGTCCTGATGCTGGCGGGAATGACCGATCCGCGGATGAGCCGCGCCTGGTCGGCCGTCGCCGGCTTCGCGGCGGCGCTGGCGATCGCCATCGGCGCCGAGACCATGCCGCTCGTCGCCGCCGGTTGCGCCGCCGTGGCGGTCCTCTGGGCATGGATGGGCCGGCCGGCAGCGCAGGCTGCCAGCGCCTTCGGCCTTTCCTTCGCCGCAACGCTTGCCGGCTGCTTCTATCTGTTGACGCCGCCCAATGCATATGGCGCCGTCGCGTGCGATACCTTTTCGGGTGGTTTCTACTTTCTCGGCACGGTCGGAGGCGCCGTATTGTTCTTTCTGGCGGCAACGGCCAGCGGCACGAACCGCCTGGTGCGGTTCGCGGCGCTCGCCGGCGGCGGCGCAATGGTGGCAATCGCCGCTGTCCTGATCGTCCCCGGATGTTTGCAGAGCCCCTTGGCGGATCTCGATCCGATGCTGCGCACAATGTGGCTCGACCGGGTGACCGAGGCCCGGTCCGTCGTCAGCCAGGTGCGGTTCAGCCCGGAGAACCTGGCCGGCTTCTATGCGGTTCCGGTCATCGCGCTGATCGCCTGTATCTGGCAGGTCCGCCGCGGCGAGCGGCAGTGGCAGAACCTGTGCTTTGCGGCGGTAATCGCCGTCGCATTCCTCATTTCGCTGGTTCAGGTGCGCGGTTCGGTCTTTGCAAATCTGCTGGCCATCGTGCCGCTGTCCGCCATCATCGCCGAAAAGCAGATCCTGTATCGCAGGGAGAACAGGCTGGGTGCCGCGGCCGTACAGTATATTGCGCTAGCGGTGGTATCGATCCAGTTCGTCTGGATGGTCGGCGGTGCCGTGGTGGTGGACGGTATCGATTCCGTCAAGACCCATTCCACGGCCGCTGAGGAAAAGCTTGAAAAATGCGATGCTCCCAGGAACCTGGTGGCGCTTTCCGCTGAGCCGCCGGGCGTCGTCTCGGCCGTCTCCAATCTCGGCTCCGACATATTGCGCTTCACGCCGCACCGCGTGCTTTCCGCGCCCTATCACCGCAATCAGGGCGGCATGCTGACACAATTGCAGATCGCCATGGGAACCGTCGGCGATGCGGAGGCCTTCATCCGCGGATCGGGCGTCACGCTGGTGGCCTTCTGCCCGACCGATCCCGAGGCAAAGGAGATCGTGCGCAAATATCCCGACAGCTTCTATGCAAAGCTCGACGCCGGCCATATTCCCGGTTTTCTCGAACCGGTCAGCCAGAATCCGGACAACCCGATCCGGCTGTACCGCGTGATTGAATAGAGATTGCCGCCGAATTGGCGTAGTATGGCGCCAATCCCGGTCTGCCTGGAGCCCTTGAGATGATGCAAAGCATTCCGCAAGCGAAGTGGCTGAGCAGCCTCTTGTCCGTCGCGATGGTTCTCTTCAGCATCGGGCAGGTCGCGGCAAGTGACGGGACGCCGGCCAAACAGCTGTTCGGCGGCAAGAAACTGCCGGCGGTCATGCCGGCGCAGGCGGTCGGCTTTTATTCCAAGGGGTGTCTTTCGGGCGGCATAGCCATTGCCACCGACGGTCCGTACTGGCAGGCGATGCGCCTTTCGCGCAACCGTCGCTGGGGCCATCCCGAACTGATCAAGACAATCGAGAAGCTTTCGAGCGATGCCGCCACGAAGGATGGCTGGCCGGGGCTGCTGGTCGGCGACCTGTCGCAGCCGCGCGGCGGTCCCATGCTGACCGGGCATGCCTCGCATCAGATCGGACTCGATGCGGACATCTGGCTGACGCCGATGCCGAACCGCCGCTTTTCGGCGCAGGAACGCGAGTCGACCAGCGCCATCTCCGTGCTCAGGGCAAAGTCGGTTGTCGTCGATCCTAATGTCTGGACCGATGCCCATGGCCGGCTGATCATGCGCGCCGCCGGCTATCCGGAGGTGCAGCGCGTCCTCGTGCATCCGGGGATCAAGAAGAAGCTGTGCGAGAGCTGGCGCGGAGACCGCAGGCACCTTAACAAGGTGCGCCCCTACTATGGCCACCACTACCATATGCATATCAGGCTGCGCTGCCCGAAGAACTCCAAGGGCTGCAGGGCTCAGAACGCCGTTCCTGCCGATTCGGGCTGCGGGAAGGAGCTCGACTGGTGGTTCAATGTGGCGCTGAAGCCGAAGAAGCCCGCAAAAAAAACGACCAAGAAGTCGGTCAAGCCGTCAAAACCGAAGCATATGATGCTGTCGGATCTGCCCTCCGCATGCGCCGTCGTTCTCAACTCCGCCGCACCGGCATCCGAGGAGGCGGTCACCTACAGGACCAGAGGCAGCGCACAAACCGCTTTCGTGCCGGTCAAGCCGGTCGAATCGCCATTCTCCATGCCGGCGCTGGTTCCGATACCGAAAGAGCGTCCCTTTGTGCAATAAGACTGCAACAATTCCCCATTAATGCGGCTTTGACGTAAAATAAGCGCCGCCGCTGCTTTCAATTGCCTTTGCAATTTCCTATAGGGTGAATTCAAATCGATTTAATGCGGTAGAATTGAGCTTTGGCGAGGACCGGCGACGGGCGCGCCATAGCGATTGATTTCGGAGATCTTCGGAACATGCCAAATATCATGGACCAGGAAGCAATCATTCATTTCCCGATCCTGATCGGCGATATCGGCGGAACAAATGCGCGTTTTGCCATTCTTGTCGATGCCTATGCGCAGCCGAAGGAGTTTCCGATCCTGGCGACCGCTGATTTCGAGACCATCGAGGAAGCCATTCAGACCTGTGTCCTCGACAAGACCTCGGTTCAGCCGCGTTCCGCAATCTTCGCCATAGCCGGACCGGTGGACGGCGACGAAACGCCGCTGACCAACTGCCCGTGGGTTGTCCGGCCCAAACAGATGATGCGTGATTTTTTCCTCGAGGATGTCATCGTTCTCAACGATTTCGAGGCGCAGGCGCTGGCGGCCGCATCGCTGGACGACGAACACCGGCACCGCATCGGCGGCGGCGAAATCGATTCCAATGCGTCGCGGGTTGTTCTGGGTCCGGGCACCGGCCTCGGCGTCGCCGGCCTGGTCTATTCCAACCACAACTGGATACCGGTTCCCGGAGAAGGCGGACATATCGACCTCGGTCCGCGCACCGAGCGCGATTTTGCGATATTCCCGCATATCGAGGCCATCGAGGGCCGCATCTCCGCCGAGCAGGTTCTTTGCGGCAGCGGCATGGTCAATCTCTACCGGGCGGTCTGCAAGGCGGATGAAATCAAGCCGGCTTACAAGGCGCCGCACGAGATAACGGCTGCCGGGCTGGAGGGCGCCGATCCGGTCGCGGCGGAAACGCTGTCGCTTTTCGCCACCTATCTCGGCCGGGTCGCCGGTGACCTGGCGCTGGTTTTCATGGCGCGCGGCGGTGTTTTCCTGTCCGGCGGTATCGCGCAGAAAATCGTGCCCGTGCTCGAAAGGCCCGAGTTCCGGGCGGCGTTCGAGGACAAGGCGCCGCACAGCGCGCTTCTGAAGTCAATCCCGACCAATGTGATCACGCATCCGCTGGCCGCGCTATTCGGCCTTGCGTCTTTTGCGCGCACGCCGATCCGTTTCGGCGTTGCGACGGAAGGGCGCCGCTGGAGGGCATAGGCAAAGCCCTTTGAAGCGTATATAGAGCCGCTGTAAGGAACAGTTCAGGACTTAAACGGTGGCGGAATCGGACGAAAATCGGATTGATCCCTATACATTGATGGGCATGCTCCGGCGCATTCTGTCGGAGAATGTTCGCGACTATCTCGGCACCTATGCCTTCGCCATTGTCTGCCTGGTCGGCGTTTCCCTGTCTACCGCCTTCATGGCCTGGATCCTGCGCGATATCGTCAACGAGGCCTTCGCCAAACAGCGCCTCGATGTCATCTGGACGATAACAGGCGCGATTTTCATTGCCTTTGTCGTACGCGGTCTCGGGACCTACGGTCAGGCGGTCGCGCTGGCCAAGATCGGCAACAACATCGTCGCCCGTTATCAGCGCCGGCTTTTTTCGCACCTCATGGAACTCGGCGTCGGCTATCTGGGCGAGACCCGGTCCGCGCAGCTCGCGGCGCGAATCGGACAGAACGCCTCCGGCATCCGCGACGTGTTGAACCTGACGATCACCTCGCTCGCCAAGGACCTGCTGACGCTCGTCGCGCTGGTCGGCGTGATGCTCTATCAGGACTGGCAGTTGACGCTCGCCGTCGCCCTGGTCGGCCCGCCGGTCGTTCTTGCGCTTCGCTATATCGCCAAGCGGCTGCGCAGCGTCACGCGGGAGGCCGTGCTGGTCAACAGCCGTGTCTATGGCGTCATGCAGGAAACCATGCAGGGCATAGCCATCGTCAAGGCCTTCACGATGGAGGATCAGCTCCGTGACAAGGTGAACGATCTGGTTGAGGATGCGGAGGCAAGGTCCAACCGCATCGTGCGGCTGACGGAGCGCACGGGCCCGCTTACCGACTCGCTCGCCGGCCTCGCGGTCGCCGGCATCTTGGCCTATGCGGCGCTGCAGACGGTCAATTCCGACGAGCTGCCCGGCGCACTGGTTTCCTTTATCGGTGCGCTCCTGTTTGCCTATGACCCGGCACGGCGGCTGGCGCGCCTTCAGGTGAATCTTGAGCGGGCGATCGTCAACGCCAGGATGATCTATGAGGTGCTCGACATCGATCCGCACCAGCCGGATGTTCCCGACGCCAAGGAACTTGTCGTCACGAAAGGCGAAATCCGCTTCGAGGGTGTGGAATTCGGCTATGCCGTCGCAAGTCCCGTGCTGCACAATGTCAGTTTCGTTGCCGAGGCCGGCAAGACGACGGCCTTGGTCGGGCCGTCCGGCGCTGGCAAGACGACGATCGTCAACCTTCTGCCGCGCTTCTACGATCTCGATGGCGGCCGTATCTTCATTGACGGTCAGGACATTGCCGGTGTCACCAAGCATTCGCTTCGCGATGCGATCGCCTATGTCTCACAGCACCCCTACCTCTTCGAGGGCACCATCCGCGACAACATCCGCTACGGGCGTCCGGGCGCCACGGATGAAGAGGTGGAGCAAGCTGCACGGCTTGCCTATGCCCATGACTTCATTCTCGAACAGCCCGATGGCTACGACACGCCGGTCGGCGAGGGCGGCTCGACGCTGTCGGGCGGACAGCGCCAGCGTATTTCGATTGCCAGGGCCGTGATCCGCAATGCGCCGATCCTGCTGCTCGACGAGGCGACATCGGCGCTCGACACCGAATCGGAGGTCCTGGTGCAAAAGGCCCTGGACGATGCGATGAGCGGACGCACCGTGCTCGTCATTGCCCACAGGCTCTCGACCATTGCCCGTGCCGACAAGATCATCGTCATGATGAAAGGCCGGGTGACCGAGCAGGGCAGCCACAGCGAGCTGGCGGAACTGGAGAACGGCATCTATGCGCGATTCCTGAAGCTTCAGGCGTTGGGCATCGACGGCAGTGAAAATCTCGGAATTCAGGTGACACCGGTAAAAAGCGAGGTCGAACATGGCTGATATGCGATTGGCCGTGGTCGGCGCCGCCGGCCGCATGGGGCAGGCGCTCATTCGGGCGATCGATGCGGTCGATGGCGCGGCTTTGGCCGCGGCTGTCGAGCGCAGCGGCTCCGACGCGCTCGGGCGCGACGCCGGGGAACTTGCCCGTCTCGGGCCGGTTGGCGTTGCCATTGGCGATGATGCGGAAGCGGCCTTTGCCGCTGCCGACGGTGTGCTCGACTTTACCGCGCCGGCCGTTTCGGTGGAATTTTCCCGCCTTGCCGCCGATGCCGGCATCGTTCACGTGATCGGCACGACCGGGCTCGACGCGGCCCAGGAGGATGCGATCCGTGCGAACGCGGCACGTGCCGCGATTGTCAAATCCGGCAATATGAGCCTCGGCGTCAATCTCCTGAGCGTTCTGGTGCGCCAGGCCGCCAAGGCGCTTGACGCCGACTGGGACATAGAAGTGGTCGAGATGCACCACAAGCACAAGGTCGATGCGCCTTCCGGAACCGCCTATCTGCTGGGAGAAGCTGCTGCCGAAGGCCGCGGCGTTGACCTGTCCGACAACAGCGTGCGCGTGCGCGACGGGCAGACCGGACCGCGCCCGAAGGGCACGATCGGCTTTGCCACCCTCAGGGGCGGCTCCGTGGTCGGCGAGCATTCGGTGCTGCTTGCCGGCGAAGGCGAGGTCGTCGAACTCACGCACCGCGCCCTTGACCGCTCGATCTTCGCGCGCGGCGCCGTCAAGGCCGCGCTCTGGGCCCGCAACCGCGATCCCGGGCTTTACTCAATGCTCGACGTCCTCGGAATCTCCTGAACCCTGAAAGGCGGAAAATCATGTCCGGAACCCTCGTCCTCGTTCGCCACGGCCAAAGCGAATGGAACCTGAAGAACCTGTTCACCGGCTGGAAGAACCCGGACCTGACCGAGCAGGGTCTCGAAGAGGCAATAGCAGGCGGCCAGGCCCTGAAGGACTACGGAATCCGCTTCGACATCGCCTTCACCTCGGTGCTGGTGCGCGCCGAGCGGACCTGCCAGATCATCCTCGACGGCATCGGCCAGCCCGATCTCGAGACGATCCACGACCAGGCGCTGAACGAGCGCGACTATGGCGATCTGGCTGGTCTGAACAAGGATGACGCGCGCGAAAAATGGGGTGAGGAACAGGTGCATATCTGGCGCCGTTCCTACGACGTGCCGCCGCCCGGCGGCGAAAGCCTCAAGGACACCGGTGCCCGGGTCTGGCCCTACTACATGACCGAGATCCTGCCGCGTGTCCTGGCCGGCCAGAACGTCCTTGTGGCGGCGCACGGCAACTCGCTGCGCTCCCTGGTCATGGTCCTCGACCGCCTGAGCCGCGACGAAATCACCAGCCTCAATCTGGCGACCGGCGTGCCGATGGTCTACAAGCTGAAGGCCGATTCCACGGTTGCCTCCAAGGAAGTCCTCGGAGACATGTCCAAGGCGCACTGAGCCCTCATGACCGGGATCAGCATCCGGCCGGCAAGGCGCGAGGAGGCCGATCTCCTGACGGCGCTCTGCCATCGTTCAAAGGCCCATTGGGGCTATGACGACCGCTTCATGGAACGCAGCCGCGAAGCGTTGACCGTTAATTGCGACCGCATCGCCGCAGGCTGGGTGCTGATTGCCGAAAGCGCCGGCCGGCCGCAGGGCGTTGCCGCCATCGGTCCGGACGGGGATGGTTTCGAAATCGATCTCTTTTTCATCGATCCCGACGCCATGGGCAAAGGTGTCGGCACGGCTCTCTTCGCGGCGTTGATGGCACTGGCCCGGTCGCGCGGCATAGAGCGCCTGTCGATCCTGTCCGATCCCAACGCCGAGGCATTCTATGAGCGCATGGGCGCCCGCCCGGTTGGCACCGCGCCGTCGGACACGATCCCCGGGCGGTCGCTGCCGCTCATGGAGATCATTGTCCCGCCATCAAATGCTTCTATTTAAGCGAAAGACTGTCTAGTCTGCCGGCGAACGCCGTCGAATCAGCAAGCGGGGCACAGCGTGAATACGAGATATCTGCACATTTCGGCATTGGCCGCTCTGGCAATGTTGATGTCCGGCTGTGTGTCGGAAACCGGCTACGAACCCGGTATTGCCGCCGGGTCCAGCAGCAACGGCTATTCCCAGTGCCGGGCCGAGGCATGGAAACGGTATCCGGAGAAGCCTGTCGTCAATCAGGAACCGGGCTATATCGGCGACAGATGGGTCTCTTGCGGCGATGGAAGCAGCCGGCTCTGTCCGCCCGCGAGCGCCGCCTACTATGCCGATCAGGGCACCTATTGGGACTACAACAGGACGCCGCGGCAGCTCTTTCTGCGGCGTTGCCTGGCGGGCTGAATTCATCTCAGGCAGCGAGATCCGCGACCACCGCGTCGAGCACCATCATGCCCGCAGGCGTGCAGCGCAGGCGCGAATTGCCGAGCCGTTCCAGCAGACCGTGCGAGATCAGAAAGCTTTCCTTGTCGGGATCGACGGAACGGCCTGAAAGGTCGCGCCAGCGTGTCACGTCGAAACCTTCGCGCAGCCGCAGCCCCATCAGCATCAACTCGTCCGCCTGCGCCTCGGTGTCGAGGCGCTCTTCCGATTCCATGCCATGACCAAGTGTCTCGACCTGCTCGAGCCACTGTTCGGGCAGCCGCCGGTTGACGGTTCCGATCCTGCCATATGCGTGCGACAGACGGCCATGCGCGCCCGCGCCGAGACCCACATAGTCGCCATAGCGCCAATAGGTGAGGTTATGACGGCTTTCCGCGCCCGGCACCGCGTGGTTGGAGACCTCGTAGGCCGGCAGACCGCGGGCACTGGTCAGGGCCTGCGTCGCCTCGTAGAGATCAGCGCTGAGGTCGCCGTCGGGAATCTTCAGCCGGCCGCTTTTGTAAAGCCCGTAAAACGGTGTTCCCTGCTCGATGGTCAACTGATAGAGCGACAGATGGTCGGCGGCGTGGCCGATCGCGGCGTCAAGCTCGCGCTCCCAGTCCTGAACGCTCTGGCCGGGCCGCGCATAAATCAGATCGAAGGAAAGTCGGGGAAAGGTCTCGCGCGCCAGTTCGATTGCCGTCAAGGCCTCGGAGACGCTGTGCAAACGGCCGAGCGTCTTGAGGTCGCTGTCGTTGAGGGCCTGCACACCGAGCGATACACGGTTCACGCCGGCTGCCCGGTAGCCGCGAAACCGTTCGGCCTCGACGCTTGACGGATTGGCTTCGAGCGTGATTTCCGCATCGATCGCGACATCCCAGGCCCGGCCGATCGCCGACAGGATCTCATCCACCGTCTGCGGCGCCATCAGGGAGGGCGTGCCGCCGCCGAAAAAGATGCTGGTCACCGTTCGCGCGCCGGTTATCGCCCGCATCTGCAGGATTTCGCGCTGAAAAGCGGCAACGAAGCGCGGCTGGTCGACGGGCTTGTGGCGCACATGACTGTTGAAGTCGCAATAGGGGCACTTGGCCGCGCAGAACGGCCAGTGCACATAGATCCCGAATCCCGGGTCGCTATAGTCCAGTATTGCCCCACCCATCCCGTTAGCCTTCAAGGCACTCCTCGGCAAACCGCTTGAACGCGCGCGCCCGGTGCGAGAGCGGCCGGTCAAGCCCGTGTTTCTGATCCGCGTCCATCTCCCCGAATGTGACGGCAAAACCGTCCGGCTGGAAAATCGGATCGTAGCCGAAGCCCTGGTCTCCGCGGGGAGGCCAGACAATCGTGCCTTCAACTTCGCCGCGGAAATATTCCACATGTCCGTCCGGCCATGCAAGACAAATAACCGAAACGAAGCGCGCCTGCCGGTTTTGCGCGGACCTTTCCTGCAGCGCGTCGTGCACGCGCTTCATGGCGGCCTGGAAGTCCTTTTCCGGCCCGGCCCAGCGGGCCGAATAGATACCGGGCGCGCCGTCGAGCCCGTCGACCGCAAGACCGGAATCGTCTGCGAGCGACGGTCGTTGCGACGCTGTCGCCGAAGCAACGGCCTTCAGGCGGGCGTTTTCCTCGAATGTGAGGCCGGTCTCCTCCGGCTCGGGCAGGTCCAGATCCGTCGCCGTCAGCAGCGTGTAGCCGAGCGGATCGAGCAGGTCCCGCAACTCGCGGATCTTTCCCTGGTTGTGGCTGGCAATCACCAGCGTCTTGTCGGTCAGCCGTCTCACATCATTGGTCCCTATTGTCCGCCGAAGCCCCAGATGCGGGGTTCGGCGAATTCGATGCTGTTTCCGGCCGGATCGCGCACATAGATGGAGCGCCCGCCGCCCGGCCACCGGAAGTCCGCCTCGATCTCGACATTTGCGGAAACAAGCGTCTTTTCAATGGCTTCCAGTTCCTTGTCCGTTGCGCCGAAACACAGATGGCCTTCACCGATTGCTCCGTGGACCGGCACCGGCATTGCCGGGTTTTGCGGCGGTTTGATCGATTCGTCCGGATTGAAAATCAGCACCATGCCGCGGCCGCAGCGGAAAAAGACATGCCGGTCGCCCATGCGCGTGACTTTCTCGAGCCCCAGAAACTCGCCATAGAACCGTTCCGCCGCATCCAGGTCGCGGGCGTAGAGCGCTGTTTCCAGGACATGGCCGGGCGCCTGCATGGCGGCAACCGTCAATCCGTGGCCGTCGTCTGCTGCTGCAGTTCGACGAGTGACGCGACGCCGCTTTTCGCCAGGCCCAGCATGGCATTGAATTGCGCTTCGCTGAACGGTTCTCCCTCGGCGGTGCCCTGTATTTCGACAATCCCGCCCGAACCGGTGAGAACGAAGTTCGCGTCGGTTTCGGCCGAGGAATCCTCGGTGTAGTCGAGATCGAGAACCGGCTGCCCCAGAAAAATGCCGCAGGAAATGGCGGCGATGTGGTCCTTCAGCACCTTGTCGGCCGATACCATGCTCCGCGCTTCCATCCATTTCAGGCAATCATGCAGCGCCACCCAGGCGCCGGTAATCGACGCGGTTCGGGTGCCGCCGTCGGCCTGGATAACGTCGCAATCGACGGAAATCTGCCGTTCGCCCAGTGCTTCAAGGTCCACGACAGCGCGCAGGGAGCGGCCAATAAGCCTCTGAATTTCTTGCGTTCTTCCACTCTGCTTTCCGGCCGAGGCTTCGCGGCGCATGCGTTCGCCCGTCGCGCGCGGCAACATGCCGTATTCAGCCGTCACCCAGCCTTTGCCGGCATTGCGCAGCCATGGCGGAACGCGCTCTTCGAGACTGGCCGTGCACAGCACATGCGTATCGCCGAATTTGACGAGGCACGATCCTTCCGCATGTTTGGAAAAGCCGCGTTCAAAGGAAACCGCCCGCATTTCGTCGGTTCTTCTGCCTGATGGGCGCATATGGGAACTCCCGTTTGTGTTTCACGAAGGTCCTAACGCCCCTTTGCGGCGCTTGCAAAGAAAATGCACTATATAGCAAGCATGCGATTTGATTTTTTCGCGGCAGCGGCGAAACTGCAGCCCATGGCCGCGCAACAGCAAAGAGTCCGGATGCATGAACAAGGAAACGCGATTGGGAACGGCTGAACCCGCGCCGCTCGACGAGCGGACGCGGGAGATCTTTCGCAGCATCGTCGAACTTTATCTCGATTCCGGCGATCCGGTCGGATCGCGCAACCTGTCGCGCGTCCTGCCGATGGCGCTTTCGCCTGCTTCCGTGCGCAATGTGATGAGCGATCTCGAGGAACTCGGCCTCATCTACGCGCCGCATATCAGCGCCGGACGCCTGCCGACGCAGCAGGGTCTCCGGTTCTTTGTCGACGCCTTCATGGAGACCGGGAATCTCTCGACGGACGAGCGTGACATGATCGAGCGGCAGGTCAGCAGCATAGAGCGCGACCAGTCGGTCGAGACGCTGCTGACGGAAGCCAGCCAGATGCTGTCGGGCCTGTCGCGCGGCGCCGGCCTCGTCATCGCCAACAAGAGCGATGCGGTCGTCAAGCATATCGAATTCGTCAGGCTGGAGCCGACGCGTGCGCTTGTCGTTCTTGTCGGCGGCAATGACCAGGTCGAGAACCGTATCATCGAACTGCCGGCGGGGGTCACCGCCTCGCAGTTGACGGAGGCCGCGAATTTCCTCAATGCCCACCTGGCCGGGCATACGCTTGCGGAACTGCGCGGCGAGCTGAAGCGGCTGAAGAACGAAGTCAGCCGCGAGCTTGACGATCTGTCCCAGGCGCTCGTCGAGCGCGGTGTGGCCGTGTGGTCCGGCACCGCCGAAGGCCAGCCGGCGCGGCTGATCGTGCGCGGCCGTGCCAATCTGCTCGATTCCATCTCCGACATGGAAGAGGTCGAACGGCTTCGGCTGCTTTTCGACGATCTCGAAAAGAAGGACGGGCTGATCGAGCTTCTCGATCTGGCCGAGGAGGGATCGGGCGTGCGAATCTTCATCGGTTCGGAAAACAAGCTTTTCTCGCTTTCCGGCTCGTCGCTCGTCGTTGCGCCCTACCGCGACAGCGAAGACCGGGTGGTCGGCGCCGTCGGCGTGATCGGTCCGACCCGCCTCAACTACGCCCGTATCGTGCCTATGGTCGACTACACGGCCCAGATGGTCTCGCGCATGATCCGATGAATTGTGGGTATGCGGCCGCTTGAGGCCGAGCAATCCCTTGATTTTTTCGGTCGAAACCTCGATATGCGGTGCAACAAATCAAAACAGCGTGAAGGAAATGTCGCATCATGTCCGATGAGACAAGAAAAACGGGTTGGGGCGAGCAGCCCCAGGCGCAGCCCGCAGAACAGCCCGCGGCGGATGCGGCGGAAAATGCCGAGGCACAAGCGGCCGAGGGCGCAGGGGACGCTGCGGCCGAGCCTTCGCCGCTCGATCTGGTCACGGCGGAACGGGACGATCTGAAGGACAAATATCTGCGGCTGGCCGCCGAGATGGACAATCTGCGCCGCCGCACGGCGCGGGACGTCAAGGATGCGCGCGCCTATTCGGTGTCCAATTTCGCCCGCGACATGCTGGCCGTCTCCGACGACCTGCGCCGCGCCCTGGATGCCATTCCGGCAGAAGCGCGCGAAGCGGGCGATGCCGGCCTCAAGGCGCTGATCGAGGGTGTCGAGATGACCGAACGCTCGATGCTGTCTGCGCTTGAACGCCACGGCGTCAAGCGCCTGACGCCGCAGGGCCAGAAATTCGATCCGAATTTCCATCAGGCGATGTTCGAGGTTCCCAATCCCGATGTTCCGAACAACACGGTGGTCGAAGTCGTCCAGGACGGTTACGTGATCGGCGACCGCGTATTGCGGCCGGCCATGGTCGGTGTTGCCAAGGGCGGCCCCAAGCAGCCGGCGGAAACACCGGCCGAACAGGCGTCCGAAGACGCCGAATAGACTTGCCGTGCGGCGCCGCGGCGATATGCTGGCCGTGTGACATTACTGACCTTTCTTGATTATACCGGCGTCGCGGTCTTTGCCGCGACCGGGGCGCTCGCCGCATCGCGCAAGCAGCTCGACATTATCGGATTTCTGTTCTTCGCCTGCGCCACCGGCGTCGGCGGCGGCACGTTGCGCGACCTGATCCTCGGCCTGACGCCGGTCTTCTGGGTGCGCGAGCACCTCTATCTGCTGATCTGCGTCGCCGTCGCCATATTGATCTTCTTTACCGCCCACAGGCTTGAATCGCGCTACCGCTGGCTCCTCTGGCTCGATGCTGCGGGTCTTGCCGTCTTTTCCGTCATGGGCGCGGTCATCGGGCTGTCGGCGACAGGTTCGCCCGTTGTCGCTGTCGTCACCGGCGTGCTTACGGCGACATTCGGCGGCGTTCTGCGCGATCTCGTCTCCGGCGAACCGACCGTGCTGATGCGCAGGGAAATCTACGTGACGGCGGCGCTGCTCGGCGCGCTGGTCTTCGTCCTGGCGGTGCGCCTCGGCCTCGGCGGTCCGCTCGCCTCGGTTCCGGCCTTTCTGGCCGCCTTTATCCTGCGCGGCGGCGCCATCCGCTACGGATGGACACTGCCCTCCTACCGGAACACGCCCGGCCGCCCGCCGGACGATCTGCGCTAGCATTTATTGATTTCCCGATTGATACGGGGCGGGATATCTGGTCTGAGAGGCGCATGGAACGGGCCGAGCTTCAGACAGACCGCCTACGGCTGCGCCGCTGGCGCGAGACCGACATTGCCGGGTTCGCGCGGCTGTGCGCGGATCCCCAGGTGATGAAATATATCGGCAATGGCGAAACGCGGACGGCGGATCAGTCCGAAAGAGCGGTGCGCAAATTCGAAGCCGAATGGCGGCGTGAAGGATACGGTCTGTTTGCGGTGGAGCTTCGTGCGTCGGGCGCATTCATTGGCTTCGCGGGGCTCTCGACCCCGGATTTCCTTCCCGAAGTAATGCCTGCCGTCGAGATCGGTTGGCGGTTCGACCGGATGTACTGGGGAAACGGCTATGCAACGGAAGCTGCGACCGCTGCCCTGGAATTCGGGCGGAACGCGCGCGGCCTCGGTCCGATTGTCAGCATCTGCCAGACGGGCAACGACGCATCGCGCCGGATCATGCACAAACTCGGTATGGTGTTTGACCGTCAAACGGTCGATCCGACCTGCGGACGGGCCGTGGAGGTCTACCGGATCTGATTTTTCGCAGGCCGCGAAGTGCGACTACTGCGATGCCACCGGTTCGGCGACAAGCCCGCTGTCGATGCCGGCCTGCCTGAGCGAGCGGTGCGGGCGCGGGCCGATCTGCTGGATGACGAGACCGGCGGCCAGGCTGCCCAGATGGGCGCAGTCTTCCAGCGACCGACCGGTCGTGTAGCCATGCAGGAAGCCCGATGCATAAAGGTCTCCGGCCCCTGTCGTGTCGACGAGTTCGGCGATGTCGATGGCGTTGACCGCGATCCGCTCGCCCTTGCGCGTGACGATGGAGCCGTGTTCGCTGCGCGTGACAGCGGCCAGTTTGCAGTCGGCATCCAGCGCATCCAGCGCCGCTTCCAGTGAGGCCGTCTGGTAAAGCGACATGGCCTCATGCTCATTGGCGAAGACGATATCGACCGTGCCGGAGCGCATCAGTTCGAGAAACTCGTCGCGGTAGCGGTCGACGCAGAACGGGTCCGATAGCGTCATCGAGACCTCGCGGCCGTTTTCGTGGGCGATCCGGGCGCATTGGCGGATCGCCTCCTTGGCGCGCGGCGGGTCCCACAGATAGCCCTCGAAATAGGTGACCTTGGAGGCCGCAACGATCTCCGCGTCGACATCTTCGGGTCCGAGTTCGACGCAGGCGCCGAGATAGGTGTTCATCGACCGCTCGCCATCGGGCGTGACGAAGATCATCGACCGCGCCGTCGGCGGCGGCCCTTCGAGCCGGGCGGTGCGGAAGACGACGCCCTGAGCGGTGATGTCGTGTTCGTAGATATCGCCCAGCGGATCGCGCGCCACCTTGCCGAAGAACGCCGATCTGCCGCCGAAACTGGCGATTCCGGCCGCCGTGTTTCCGGCACTGCCGCCGGAGGCCTCCACCGCCGGCCCCATGCGGGAATAGAGCAGCTCGGCGCGCTCGGCGTCGATCAGGTTCATCGCCGCCTTGGTGATCCGGTTTTCGATGAGAAAGTCGTCCTCGCATCGTGCGATGATGTCGACAATGGCATTGCCGACGCAAAGAACATCGAGTTCTTCCATGGGGCGTTTGGCTCCGGTGCGGTTCGTCCACCGTCCGTCCTAGACGGTTTCGGCGCCGATGAGAAGCGCCGGGAAGTGGAAAAGCGGCTGAAACCGGCGTTTTGGCCTACTGTTCGTTCCGCGGCAGTCCGTCGGCGATCTCGTAATAGTCGCCCTTGTCGGAAACGAAGATGTGCCGCTCCAGCGCCGTGCCGGTCGGCGTATCGAACGCGCCCATGGCAATCGCCGTCCATTTGTGCTTTTCGCGGTCGAGCGGGTCCCAGAAGAGCGACGAGCCGCACACAGAACAGAAGCCGCGCCGCGCCTTGTTCGTGGCATACCAGGTAACATACGCCTCGCCGTGCACGGTGACCGCGTCGCGCGGCACGTCGGTGGAAGCTTCGAAATGCCCCGAATGCTTGCGGCATTGCCTGCAATGACAGGCACTCGGCGGCGGCAGGTCGCAATCGACCTCGAACGTTACCTTGCCGCACAGACACGATCCCTTGTGCATGGCGATTGGCTCCTTCCTTCCAGTCATCGGCGGGCCACTGTGACGCCGGTTTTCCGGCTGTATGAGAAATGCACCTAAAAGTCGTGGTTTTATACCACTCAAACCGCAGATTTTAAGGTCATTTTAACGATTCGATTATTGTATCGGGTTAACTTCGAATTTGTTATTTAGCCGGCTGAGGTGCCGATTTGTTCTTTGCCAGTAAGAGGTTGCTGAACTACCGGCATCCGGAGAGTTTGCAAGGCCGGCATATCAAGCGGTTGTGGGCGCTGATGCGCCACATCCGGGCCATGTCGCTGTACCATACGCATTGCCATCTTTGGGACCGCAAATTCGAGGAATTCGAAAGGTTCGCAACGCGGGGAACCGTCTTTCCCGAGGAGCTTTCCCCGGTCAACAGCGCCCACGCGGACCTGACCTATGAATACGGCCCGTCGCCAAGACTGGTCGTGGAATGGCTGCTCGACGCACTGAAGGTGGATTTCGGCCAGTATTCCTTTGTCGATATCGGCTCGGGCCGCGGCCGCGTATTGCTGACGGCGGCCGGCAAGCCATTCAAGCAGGTGCATGGCGTGGAGTTCTGCAGCGTTCTGCACGATCAGGCATCGAGCAATATAGCCGGATATCCCGATGAGCATCTGCAATGCCGGGACGTGCGATCGATACTGTGCGATGCATTGGACTACGACGTTCCCGAAGGCAACTGCGTCCTCTATTTCTACAACCCGTTCGATATCCGGCTGGTTGAGCGCGTCGTCACGAAGTTCCTCGACAGTGCGGCCGGGAATGGCGATCGTATCATTGTGATCTACTATAATTCCAAGGTTTCCAAGCTGCTTCCGGCAGATCGCCGCCTCGCATTTCGGCGATTGCCGGGACTGAGCCGGTTAAAGCTGAAACTGCTCAGCCCGCATCCGGTGCAGGTTTACGAGCGTGTTGCCGGCGAGGCGTGAGCACACCTCTCTTCGTAGAACGAAATTCAGTCCGCCCGGATGCTGCTCTTTCGCGGGCCGATGATTTCAGCGACCGTGCCGTCCGGAAGCCGAAAATGCTGCCATGCGTTCCGGTCGTTCTGCTGAACTTCCGTCAGGAACTCCACCCCCTTCTCGAGGAGTGCTTCTCGGCAGGCATTGAAATCCTCGACTTCGAAACCGACAACGGGGCCGGTATCGAAAAAGCGGTGAAATTCGTCGCTCTCCCTGTAGATTTCGACGGCCGTCCCGTCAGAAGCGGCAAACGATACGGACGTTTCGGTCGAGCCTTGCAGGGATGCTCCGAGACAGTCACGGAATATTGCTGCCATCTCGTCCAGATGACCGGTCCTTATTCCCACAAAGCCAATTTTCCTGATCATCGCAATTGGATTCCCGCCAATGCCCGCGCAATGGCCGATCTGGAAGACTGGCTCAGGCATTCCACCGAGACGGATTGCTCAAACGCCTCGAGATCGGCCGTGTCACCGCCTCGTGCATCCAAGGCGATGGCCGCGACGATCGCATCGCCGAGCCGCAGAAGTTCCGGCCGGATCTCTTCGACAAGATCGGCACCGTCGGCGGGGCGCACCTCG
This sequence comes from Allohoeflea poritis, assembly GCF_027889715.1. GTDB lineage: Bacteria > Pseudomonadota > Alphaproteobacteria > Rhizobiales > Rhizobiaceae > Hoeflea_A > Hoeflea_A poritis. The sequence continues at coordinate 12,670 of NZ_JAPJZH010000004.1, read as the reverse complement.
CCGGCAGACCAGCGTTCGATCCAGCAGGCCTGGATGGCCTTTGCGGCATCGATCTGAGCCTTGAAGAAGACGCGTGTCGTTTCGGGTTCCAGCCCATGAAGTGCTGCTGCCTTTACCGCGGCATCGATCACCACCGCTTCGCGCTGCAGATCCTCGACAGGGATATCCCGCACCGACTTGTAGATCGCGACATCCTTCATCAGCGACAGCCGCTCGGCAATCAACGCGGGCGCATCGGCGGCAACGGCGAGGGCCGGGTAAAGCAACAATGTGAAAGTCATGATCGCAGCCGCGCGCGGCATCGGATTGTCCCTCCAACGAGTTGTCTGCTATCGCCTGTCGGCGTTGAAGGATCGGTCCGGCACGCCGCTCAGGCAGGCCAGCACCCAAGGATAGGTATCGGTGACATAGTAGCCATAGGCGCCGTTCACCGTCATGCCGTTGCATTCATCCAGATCGCCACCACCGGTAAACGCCCAGTCGGACCGATAGAGCCCGTCATGGGGTCCGCCCGGATTGTCGTCTCCGCCGGGACGGTTGCCGCTGCGCAGCGTATAGCCGGAAACCGCCTTGCGCACCGTCCCGTCGGTGTCCTTGAAGTAGGACCCGTAGACCGGAAAACCGTCGGCGGCGAAGCCGATGAGCGGCGAACCTTCGGGGCCCGGATCATCGTCGAAAAGAGCCATCGGATTGCCATGGTAATGATACCGCCCGTCAGGCTGGGTGTGACCGTGATGATCGTCTTCGGCAAAGGGCGCCAGCGGCGACATCGGGTCGATCAGCCAGGGATCGTCGACTCTGCAACCGGACAGCACATTGCCGTTCCTGTCGGCCCGGGGGCTGCCGGGATTGTAGCAGCCGGCCGACAGGATATGCACGACCACGCCATTCAAAAGGATGGCATCGTAGCGCCCGTGCGAAAGCGGGGATGGCGCGCTCGCGGCTTGCGGCATGCGGGGCACCGTGAAGCGTTTTCCGATGGCCGCAATCGGTGTTGCAAAGGGCCGCTCCGAGCCGCCGCCGAAATTGTGATTGGGAATGCCGTTGGAGGCGATCGCGCAGGAATCGCCTTCAACGGTCACGATCACCGCCCCTGTGAATGTCCGATCCTGCTGAAGATCATTGGCCTCCGCAATCGACGATTGCGCATAGTCCGCGCAGTTCGGCGCGGTCCCGGTCAGGATCGCATCGGTAATGTCGACGGTGTTAGGATCGCGTTCGACGCTCTGGAGAATGTCATCGGCGTCCTGGGCTTGGATCGCCATTGTCGAAATCAGGCAGATCGCGGCCGCGGTGGCAACGGTCCCGGGCGTACGGCTCTGTAGCAGGCGCATCGTTTTTCTTTCCAAGTCCTAGTATCTCTTCTCGAGTTCCAGCATGTGGTCGATGAATTCGGTGCACATTGTCAGGATTCTGCCGTCCGCCTGGTAGAAGGCATTGGCCTGCCCGCAGGGTTCGACCCGCACCTGAACCGGATGGCTCAGAGTGAAGTTGGCGTTGAAATCCTCGACTTCCGTGGCGACAATCTCATTGAGAACATCGGCATGCCACCCCGTTCCCGGAATGAAGACCAGTGTGTCCTTCTGCGGGCGTTTGGCCATTTCGTCCAGAACCGTTCCCCAGGCCTCGGAAGCCTGTTCGTATTCGGCCGGGCACCAGTCCGCCCGCTCTTCTGGAAGGCCAAGGTCTTCTGCAAGCGCACGGCGCTTGTCGGGCGCCGCACCGAAGAAGATGCAGACATGGTTGTAGAACCGCTGCTCGTCCGGACCGTGATTGTCCCAATAGGCGACAGCCTCCATGCCGCTCGGATCATTGATGTAGCCATATGCCGCGTCGAAGGCGATGGACTGGGCGTCCTCCTCGAGGAAGGTTTCATGGATCAGCAGCGCCGACAAAACGTCGGCGGCATCCTCCTCCTGGCCGAAGATCGGAACCTCTTCCGTGTCTATGATCGCATGACCCATCTCGTGATAGAACACGCCGATCATATTGGCCTGCACGAAGTCATACTGCTGCTCGGACATCTCGGACAGTGCAGGGCACGAGCCCAGCAACGTCGCGCAAGCAAAGGCGCCAAAGGACAGCGTTCGCATTCCGGGTCCTTTTCGCTGGGCCGTTGAGCGGTTATCCGCATTCGACATAAAGACGCTCCGATGCAATTGCGATCAGACGCAAATGCTTTGGGGGATATCTTGCACGCATTGAACCTGCCGCGCCAGTTCCTATCTGAAACCCATGTTCTACCGGATAATCGCCCATGATCGTTGAAGCCGCGCGTCTGGCCGGGCGCAATCTTTTTGCGCCGGAGACCCGATCCGCATTCTGGAAGATCCTCGGCATCACCATTTTGCTGCTGATCGGCCTGTGGACGGCGTTGCGCGGCCTGTTCGTTGCCTATGCGCTGCCGTGGCTCGACCAGCTTGTTCCCGGCATCCCCGACTGGGCTGGCTGGCTGGGTGTCGTCTTCGGCGTCATTGCAAGCCTCGGCCTTGCCGTCGGCCTTGCGCTGCTGATTGCGCCCGTGACCGCCGTCGTCGCCGGTTTCTTCCTCGACGGTGTCGCCGAGATCATCGAGGAAAGGGACTATTCTGCCGATCCGCCTGGCGAAGCCGTGCCGACGGGACGCGCCATCGTCTACACGGCCAAGTTCCTCGGCGTCGTCATCGCCGGCAACATCGTCGCCGTGTTGCTGCTCTTCGTTCCCGGCATCAACATCATCGCCTTTCTGCTGGTCAACGGTTATCTCTTCGGACGCGAATTCTTCGAGTTCGCCGCCATGCGTTTCCGCAGCGAGGAGGAGGTGCGGCAGATGCGCTCGAAACATTCCGGCACGATTTTCGCCGCCGGCCTTGTCATCGCCGCCTTCCTTTCGATCCCGCTGGTCAACCTTTTGACGCCGCTCTTCGCGGCGGGGCTGATGGTACATCTGCACAAGATGCTGTCCGCCAAGGATCCGGAATTCGCGCTGCGCTGACGATTGCCGGGAGATAGGGTTCCGCCATGGTTCTTCCCCATGAACAAGCGACCGAGAGCAAAGCCGCGAAACAAATCGCCGGGCGGTTGGCCGCAATCATTCCCATCATCGAAACGGACCGGCTTCGGTTGAGGGCGCCGGCCATCGGCGATTTTCAGGCTTATGCACGGATCGCGGAATCGGCCAGCGGACGGTTTCTGCTCGAAGAGCCGGGCCGCGATCATGCCTGGCTGGATTTCGCTCAGATGACCGCCACCTGGATATTGCAGGGCCATGGCGTCTGGACGGTTGAAGACGCGCGGACGCGCGATGTCCTGGGGTTCGTTCTGATCGGCATGGAGCCGGGCGATCACGAACCCGAGCTGGGCTACATGTTCCTCGAAAGCGCACACGGGCAGGGGCTGGCCACAGAGGCGGCCGCCGCCGTGCGCGATTATGCGTTCAAGACACTGGAACTGAAGACCCTGGTCAGCACGATCGACAGACACAACCGTCGCTCCTGCGCGCTTGCCGAGCGCCTCGGCGGCGTCCGCGACCGGCAGGCGGAGGCCGCCCATCAAAACACCATACTGGTCTATCGTTACCGGCCCGAAACCGGTTAGATAACCGCCACGCGAAGGCCAATGCGGGCGCACACCATCGGCAGGAGAAATTCAATGGAATGGCAGGCATATCTGGATCGCGAACAGGACCGGTTTGTCGGGGAGCTGATAGACCTTGTTAAAATCCCCTCGATCTCCGCCAAGCCGGAACACGCTGATGATGTGGCCGCGGCAGGCGAATGGGTAGCCAGCAAACTGAAGTCCATCGGCATCGAGAATGTGGCGGTCATGCCGACGGCGGGTCATCCGGTCGTCTATGGCGACTGGCTGCATGCGCCGGAAGGATCGCCGACGATAATGATCTACGGTCATTTCGACGTTCAGCCGGCCGAGCCGATGGAGCTGTGGACCAAGCCGCCCTTCGAGCCGGAAATCCGCGACGGGCTCCTTTACGGGCGCGGCGCCTCCGACGACAAGGGCGGCATGATGGTGCCGATCGTCGCTGTCGAGGCGCTTATGGCAACGACGGGCCGCCTTCCGGTCAATGTGAAATTCTTTTTCGAGGGCCAGGAGGAGATCGCCTCTCCGGACCTGCCGCCCTTTGTCGAGGAAAACCGCGAACGCCTTGCCGCCGACATGATCTTCTCCGCCGACGGCCTGCAATGGGACGCGGACACGCCGCAGCTCATCATGGGCTTGAAGGGCATCGTCTCGCTCGAAGTCGTCGTCACCGGGCCCGACGCCGACCAGCACTCCGGACTGCGCGGCGCCGGCATCGCCAATCCGGCCATGGGCCTGGCGCAGGTTCTTGCGACAATGAAGTCGCCCGACGGGCGCGTCACCGTCGAAGGGTTCTATGACGATGTCGAACCGCTGAGCGAACAGGACCGGCAGGCCATCGCCCGCGTGCCGTTCGACGAGGCGACATTCCTGGCGGAGACCGGCGCGCCGGCGGCGGTCGGCGAACCGGGTTTTTCGACGCTGGAAAGGCTCTGGGCGCGCCCCACGCTGGATGTCAACGGGCTTACCAGCGGCTGGCAGGGCGCCGGCACGAAGACCATCGTGCCCGCCGTTGCCAGCGCCAAGATCACCTGCCGACTGGTGGCCGACCAGTCGCCGGAGCGCATCTTCGATCTGATCCGCGACCATGTCGAACGCGTTCTTCCCGAGGGCCTGCGGGCCGAGGTAAACAAGCTTCCCGGGCGCGGTGATCCGCTGCTGGTGCCCCATGGGCACAATGCGACGGCCGTGGCCGCCACCGTTCTTGAGGAAGTCTACGGAAAGACGCCCTATCAGACCCGCGTCGGCGGCTCGATACCGGTCATGAACACGCTTCTGGAGGTGCTGGGCGTCCATCCGGTGATGTTCGGCTTCCAGCATGGCGACGAGAAGATGCATTCGCCGAACGAGTTCTTCCGGCTGTCCGCGTTCCGGCGCGGCCAGACCGCCTATGTGCGCCTGCTGGAATCGCTCGCCGTCTGATCGTCTATCCGAGCGGCACCAGCGCCGCCGGAATGTCGGAAGTCTTTTCCTTCGATTTGCACAGATCCGCGACGACGCAGGCTGCGCAGTCCGGCTTTCGCGCCTTGCACACATAGCGCCCGTGCAGGATCAGCCAGTGGTGGCCGTGCTGCAGATAGGCCTCCGGAATCGTGCGCAGGAGATTCTGCTCGACATCGTCAACCGTCTTGCCCGGCGCCAGCCTTATGCGGTTGGCGATACGGAATATATGGGTATCGACGGCCATGGTCGGCTGGCCGAAGGCCATGTTGAGCACCACATTTGCCGTCTTGCGACCGACGCCCGGCAGCTTGGTCAGCGCATCGCGGTCGGCCGGAACCGTTCCGTCATGCTCCTCGATCAGCGCCTTCGACAGCGCGATCACGTTCTTCGCCTTGTTGCGGAAAAGCCCGATGGTGCGGATGAAGTCCCGCACCTTGTCCTCGCCGAGATCCAGCATCTTCTGCGGCGTGTCCGCAACCGCGAAAAGCGGCCGTGTCGCCTTGTTCACGCCGGCATCCGTTGCCTGTGCCGAAAGCACCACGGCGACGAGCAGCGTATAGGCGTTGACGTGTTCCAGCTCGCCCTTGGGCTCGGGCCGCTGGATCGAAAAACGGCGGAAAATCTCGCTGACCTCGTCCCGGGTATAGGCGCTTCTCGTCAGGCGCTTGCGCCTCGGGCCGGCCTTCTTCTTTGCATCTTCTGCGGCCGCCGGTGCGGCTGATTTGATTTTGGCCTTTTCCATGAACCCTCTATATTCTCCAGATATGAGGGAACGCAATGCCATCGATGGTGCGGGGCAGGAAATCAGCCGGAACACCGGTAGGACCCGCGACCATGAAGCGCCCGTTTTCGAGGCGCTGCTGACGCCCCACCGGTCGCTCGGGCGCAATGGTTTTATCGTGCTGATGTGCGTGATGACCATCGGTACGGTCGCGCATGGCGTCGTCTTTGTGATCGCCGGCGCCTGGCCGATATTCGCATTCCTGCTGCTGGATCTCGCGCTGGTCTTCGGGGCCTTTTTGTTGAACTACCGTTCCGGCCGCGCGCGGGAAATCGTCTGCGTCTCGCAGACCGATCTGTCGATATCCAAGGTCGCTCCGTCGGGCCGGACCCGCAATTACCGCTTCAACCCGTTCTGGGCGCGGTTCCATGTCGCCCGGCATGACGAGGCCGGCATTACCGGCATGCGGATCACCGGCGAAGGCCGCTCGACCGATATCGGCTCCTTCCTCAACCCGGACGACCGCGAGAGTTTCGCCGAGGCGTTTTCGCTCGCTCTGGCGACCGTGCAGAGAAAATAGTTCGCGAAGGATTTCCCGCGCAAGAATCGGGTGGCGCGCGCCGGCTCTGCGTGCTTGTGTGTGCCGAATCATACACGCAGGAAACGGCCGGCCATGAACATAGACCAGACCCGCACTCTCGCCGGGGCAAAGACCGATCCCGACTACGAAATTGTCCGGCAGGCGCTCGAGCTCATCGTCACGCGCTACCGCAGCCAGCCATCGCTGGAGGAAATTGCCGCCGAGCTCGGCCGCCCGCCGACCCAGCTGCAGAAAATCTTCACGCGATGGTCGGGCCTCAGCCCGAAGAGCTTCCTGCAGGCCGTCACGCTGGACCGCGCCAAGCAGCTCCTGGCGCAGGAGGGACTGCCGCTGCTTGACGCAAGCTATGAGCTCGGCCTTTCGGGGCCCGGACGCCTGCACGACCTGTTCGTGACCCACGAGGCGGTTTCACCCGGCATCTGGAAGGCCAGGGGCGAAGGCCTGGTCATCCGTTACGGATTTCATGCCTGCCCCTTCGGCATCACCCTGGTGATGGCCACCGACCGCGGCCTTGCCGGCATGGCTTTCTGTGACCCGGGCGGCGAGCGCGAAGCGCTGGACGACATGTGCGCCCGCTGGCCACGCGCCCGCTACGTCAATGACCTGTCGGCCACCGCGCCGCTGGCCGAACAGTCGTTCGATCCCGACCGCTGGAACGCCTCTGAGCCCATTCGCGTGGTGCTCATCGGCACCGATTTCCAGATCCGTGTCTGGGAGGCTCTTCTGGAGATTCCGCTGGGTGCGGCGATGACCTATTCATCGATCGCGCGGAAAATCGGCAGGCCGTCGGCGCCGCGTGCGGTCGGTGCCGCTGTCGGGCGCAATCCGATTTCCTTCGTCGTGCCCTGCCATCGGGCGCTCGGCAGCACCGGTGCGCTGACCGGCTACCACTGGGGCGTCACCCGCAAGCGGGCCATGCTCGGCTGGGAGGCCGGGCATCTGATCTAGAATTGCGCCGGCTCGTAGCCGCCGCCGAAGCTTTGCGGTGCCGGATCGACGATCACAGCCTCGCCTTCCTGGATCTGGTAGACGGCGAGGCCGCGCTGCGTCTCGCCATCATTCATGAAGCGGAAGATGCCGGTCACGCCGCGAAAGCCGGCGGGCCGTTCGAGGTTCTGGCGCGAAAGGGCCGCCGGATTGCCGGTGGAGATGAGATCGGCGACAAGCGTCACGGCGTCGTAGCCGAGGCCGGCATTGACTGACGGATCGGCCTGGAACCGCTCCTTGTATTGCAGTTTGAAAGCCTCGAAACCGGTCTGGTCCATATCGGCGAAGATGGCGCCCTGCAGATAGGCCGACCCCAGTTTCGACGACCGCCATTGGCCGGTTCCGATCAGCCGCTTGTCGCGGAGTTTGACGCCCTCGGACTGCAGGACCCGCGCGATGGCGGCCGGCGAGGTGCCGCCATCCGGAATGAAGATCGCATCCGACTGCTCGACCGCCGGCAGGACCTGCTGAACGGCGGCGACGACGGATTCATTGTTGTATTCGTAGCGCGACACGCCGTTGAGAACCCCGCCGCGCTGCGCCAGCGTGGCGCGCAATTGCCGCTCGACCAGCGTGCCATAGGCGCCTTGCGGCAGGATCGCGGTGAAGGAGTTCAGGCCGATGCCCGTGGCATAGGCAACCGTCCGATCGACCACCTGATTGGGCAGGAACGACATCAGGAAAACGCCTCCGGAGGCCGCTGACGGGTCGGACGAGAAGGCGATCATGATCCGGTTCTGCGGCCGGGCCACCGAGGCGGCCGATGTGACGCTGCCGGAAAAGACCGGACCGAGGATGATCGCCGATCCTTCGCGCACGGCTTCCTCGGTGCGCGCGATGGCGCCGGCAGCCGTTCCGCCGGTGTCCTTGATGACCAGTTCCATCGATTGCAGGCCCCGCGCTTCGATGGCGAGCTCGGCGGCGTTCCGGTATTCGGCGGCGATCGCCGCGCCGTTGCCGGGCGCCGATTTCGGCAACAGAAGGGCAACGCGCACGGCACCGTTGCCCAGCACCTCGCCTGCGGCGGGCCCGGTCTTCAGGGGCAGGCTTTGCGGCACGGCCGGTTCCGTCGGCGCGCCGCTTCCGCGCGGGAATCCGTAGTCGACGGCCTGGCAGCCGGACAATACAAGGGCGGCAAACAGCAGCACCAGCATGGCCGGCTGGCAGACTATCGTGCGGAAAGCGTTTTTCATTTTTTGTCCCGGCCGCTTGTGTGGCATTTGCCCGTGAAGCAAGATGCGTACATATTGCCTAAACACCCGCAGGTAAAGATCAAGGCGAAGGTGGTTCATCTCACAGGATAATCAAAAACCGTTCCGATTACATCGGGCAAATGTGGCCCGGATTTGCTCCGGGGCGATTCCGGATGCGTGGGGCTAAATGCAGCGATCATTTCAAATCGGCGCCCATGAAATACCGGCCGGGCCTGTGGAGCCGGCGCTCTATCTGGTGGCGACGCCGATCGGCAATCTCGCCGATATCACGCTACGCGCCCTGCAGGTCCTGGCCGCAGCCGATATTCTCGCCTGCGAGGACACCCGTGTTACCCGCACGCTGTTGTCGCGCTACGGCATTGCAAATCGACCGGTCGCCTATCACGAACACAATGCGGCGCGCGCCGGGCCGAAGCTGATTGCCGCGCTGAAGGAAGGCAGAAGCGTGGCGCTGGTTTCCGATGCCGGCACACCGCTCGTCTCCGATCCGGGCTACCGGCTCGTCGAACTGGCGCTGGAGGCCGGCGTTCCTGTGGTTCCGGTTCCCGGTGCCTCGGCGCCGCTGGCGGCGCTCGTCGGCTCCGGTCTGCCGAGCGACAGTTTCCATTTTGCCGGGTTCCTGCCGGTCAAGGACAAGGCGCGCCGTGACCGGCTCCAATCCCTGAAAGATGTGCCGGCGACGCTGATCCTGTTCGAGTCGCCCCGTCGCCTCGCCGCGGCCCTCAGCGCCGCCGCCGATCTGTTGGGCGATGGACGCTCCGCGGCCGTGTGCCGAGAACTGACAAAGGCCTTCGAGGAAATCCGCCGCGGATCGCTTGGGGAGCTGGCGCACCACTACGCGCAGGCCGATACGCCCAGGGGCGAGGTCGTCCTGGTCATCGGTCCGCCGGCGGATACGCCCGCCAGCCTGGAAGATGCCGAGGCTCTGTTGCTGGAGCTTGTGAAATCCCATGCGCCCGCCAGGGCCGCGACGGAAGCTGCCCGTCGCACCGGCCTGTCGCGCAAGGCGCTCTATCAGCGGCTCCTGGCGATGAAGGATGCGGGGACATGACAGCGGGCAGCCGCCGGCGTGCCTATCGCCGCGGTCATTTCGCCGAATGGTTTGCCGCGCTTGCCCTGATGGCCAGAGGCTACCGCATCGTGGCGCGCCGCTTCAGGACAAAGGCCGGAGAGGTGGATCTGATCGCCCGCAAGGGCGAACTTGTCGCCCTTGTCGAGGTCAAGGCCCGCGCCGACGAAACGGCCGCGGTGGATGCGGTCACTGCAACCGCCGCCAGACGTATCGCGGCCGCCGGCGATATCTGGCTGTCGCGCCAGAAGGATGCCGCGCGCCTGTCCATCCGCCACGATATCGTCGCCGTGGTGCCCTGGCGCTGGCCGAAACATTTCCCGGGGGCGTTCTAATGTAAAAAACCGCCGGACTGGGTCCGGCGGTTTCTGCTTCAGTCGGCTTTTGGCCAATCAGTATGGGCAGTTCTCGTCCGACATATAGTCGTGGACATTGATCTTGCCGGCGATGATATCGGCCTTGGCCTGCTCCACCGCGTCGCGCATGTCCTGATTGACAAGCTTGGCGTTGTTGTCGTCCATGGCATAGTCGACACCGTTCTCGGCAAGGCCGAGCACGTTGAAGCCATAGCTGAAGTTGCCTTCCTTGGCGTCGTTGAACGCGTTGAAGACGGCAACGTCCACGCGCTTCAGCATCGAGGTCAGAACCGAACCCGGCTGCAGGCCGTTCTGGTTGGAGTCGACACCGATGCTGAGCTTGCCTTCGTCGGCGGCTGCCTGGAGGACGCCGATGCCGGTGCCGCCGGCGGCCGCGTAGACGACGTCGGAACCCTGAGCGATCTGCGACTTGGCGATCTCGCCGCCCTTGACCGGATCGTTCCAGGCGTCCGGCGTGGTGCCGGTCATGGCTTCAAGCACGGTGGCGTCCGGATTGGTCGCCTTGACGCCGCCCACATAGCCGCAGGCGAATTTGCGGATCAGCGGAATGTCCATCCCGCCCACGAAGCTGACGGTGCCCGAATCCGAGGCCTTGGCGGCCATCACGCCGACGAGGTAGGAGCCTTCCTGCTCCTTGTAGACAACGGAACGCACATTCGGCAGGTCGACGACCATGTCGATGATGGCGAAATTCGTGTCCGGATATTCTGCAGCGACCTTTTCAAGCGCCGCGGCCCAGGAGAAGCCGGCCATCACGATCGGATTGTTGCCGTCCCTGGCGAACTTGCGAAGCGCCTGCTCGCGCTGGGCATCATTCTGGATCTCGAAATCGCGGTATTCGATTCCGGTCTCCGCCTTGAACTTCTCGGCGCCGTTATAGGCCGACTCGTTGAAGGATTTGTCGAACTTGCCGCCCAGATCGTAAATGATCGCCGGCTTGATATCCGCGGCCAGCGCGGTCGCCGACATCGCGGCCGTGGCGAGAATGCTGAGTAGTGTACGCTTCATATTCACCAACCCTGTGTTTTGTTTCGTTTTTTTCCTTTTCGCCGCGTCTTGTCTGCGGCGTTCTAAAAGCCCAAATTGCCGATCTCCGGCAAGGCTTGAGCGTATCCTTACATGGCTTCCTGCAAAGATCACGCGAAAAATGAACCGTTTGATCAACAAATTCAATGGATTTGTGGGCTTATGCTTTACGTTCCAAATCCATTGCGCCGTCAGGCCATGGCGCAGGCAACCCCCGTTCCCTTGACGCCGCAATAGCCGTTCGGATTCTTGGCAAGATATTGCTGGTGATAGTCTTCGGCGAAGTAAAAGGGTCCGGCCGGTTCGATTTGTGTCGTGATCTGCCTGTCGAAACCGGCATCGCGCAGCGACTGCTGGTAGGCCCGCAGGCTTTCCTTTGCCCGTGAGGCCTGCGCCTCGTTCACCGTATAGATTGCCGAGCGGTAGGTGGTGCCGACATCGTTGCCCTGGCGCATGCCCTGTGTCGGATCGTGCTCTTCCCAGAAGATCTTCAACAGATCGTCATAGCTGACTTTCTGCGGATCGAAGACCACCAGCACGGCCTCTGCATGTCCGGTCATGCCGGTCACCGTTTCCTCATAGGTCGGGTTGGGCGTCAGGCCCCCCGCGTAACCCACGGCCGTCACGAAGACGCCGTCGCGCTGCCAGAACAGGCGCTCGACGCCCCAGAAGCAGCCCATTGCGAAATAGGCCGTTTCCAGCCCCTCGGGATAGGGGCCCTTGAGCGCATGGCCGTTGACGAAATGGTGGCTGGCCGTCTCCAGCGGCGTTTCCCGGCCGGGCAGGGCCTCGGCCGCGGAGGGCATCTGCGTCTTCTTGGAGAACGGATTGAGGCTGAACATGGCGGCTCTCCGTGTCTTGAGCGTCTTCTATCGGGCGGCGAAGCGGCCGGCCGGCCGTGGTTTGCGCCATGCAATGAGATAGAGCAGCAAGGCCAGAACGACAAACACGGCCCATGTGGGCTGCAACAGGATCCACTGCACCACCGGATCCCAGATATAGGGATGCAGATTGCGCTGGATCACCGCCTGTGTGAGGTTGAGCGTATCCGGGCTCATGGAATACCAAGCCGCGCCAAGCGGCGTGATAACCACTTCCGAGGCGGCAACGGACCGGATTGTGTCGACGACGGCGCTGATGACGGCGACGATAAGCGCCAGGAGGCTGATGGCGCGAAGAAGAAACCGCATTACTGCTTGGACTCCCATCCCCTTGATTCTTTTTGTTCAGGGCCCCCGGATTAACCGGGACGCCACCGGCCCTTGTACTTATCAATAGCGCATGATGACCTCGCGGGGAAATCAACTGCCTGAAATAATCCGCGAGGCTTGGGAAAAATTGACGCATGTTCCGGCCGGCTGGAAAAACGCGGCTTCATCTTGTCATGAAAGCGTCAGATTCTGGTTGATCCTTGCAACGTCTTGACTATAGTGCGCGCCGGTTCGCCCGTCAGCACGCCTGCGGTCGGATCCTTTCGCGGAGAGGTGGCCGAGTGGTCGAAGGCGCACGCCTGGAAAGTGTGTAGGCGGTGATACCGTCTCGAGGGTTCGAATCCCTCTCTCTCCGCCATTTCGCAATGTGTCCGACCCGGAGACATAGGTAACGGTTTGTACCGGAGACATGGGTTACAACCTCGTGCCGAACGGGTTGTCGATT
>NZ_JAPJZH010000049.1 GCF_027889715.1 Allohoeflea poritis | reverse complement strand
ATTCTCGGTGGCGGTGGAACCGCAATCGACTCCCGGGACGCATTCAGATTGGCCAACAGCGGCTCAATCTCCGGGCATATCAACCACGCGGTGGCTGGAACCCTGTCAGTCACCCAAACAGGCGGTTCGATTGCCGGAAACATCACATCGACGGTCGATGCCGCCCATTCCATGGAATTCGCCGGCGGCATCGTGAGCGGTAACATCACGCTCGACGGCACCACCGCAAACACCTTCGCGCTTAGCGGTGCGGATATCACCGGCGATGTCGATTTGGGTGATGGTGCCGCCCATACGGTAGCTCTGAGCAGTGGTGCTATCCGCGGTTCACTGGATATCGGCTCGGGGACTACCGAACTATCGATCAACGTCGCAGGCGGAGACACTGTTGCACTCGGGACGTTGGAGACCAACAGCACGACGACGACAACCATCAATGGCACAGGTGCTGTCGAGATCACCACGTTCACGGTAAACGGCGCTGCCAACCAGTCGGCCGGCACATTAACGACCACCGATCTGACGGTTGGCGATGGAGGCAGTTTCACACAGTCCGGCAACAGCGTCCTCGCCTCCTCCAATGTCAGGCTGAACGGTGCAGCAACCCTGAACCTGAACGGCACCACGGCACGCGTGACAGGTCCCATCGCGGGTGGGACGGATTCAAGGGTGTTCGTCAACGGCACCTTCACCAGCGAAAACACCATAAATGTCGGTCACTTCGAGATCACCGAGGGTGGTGTTTTCAATATGGCCCATGATGTGACGGTGACATCTCCGACGACATTCGCCAATTTCGGACGACTGGCTGTCGGCGCCAGCGACACGGTGACAATCAACGGAAACTATACGCAGGCTTCCAACGCGATATTTCAAACCGATGTAGCGAATGACACCAGCTTCGGCAGGCTCGTTGTCACTGGCACGGCAAACCTGCCAAGCAACGCCAGGATCGACGTTAACGTGGCTGATGCCGATTTCGACTTCGCGGTCGACGAGATGCAGGACATCATCAGCGCCGGCACCCTGACCTCCGACGGCACCTTCATTGTCACCGACAATTCCAACCTTTTCGATTTCGAAGCGCTGGTCTCCGGTGACACGGTTGACCTGTGTCTGGCAACGGCGGGAGGCAGTTGCACCGCGAGCGCCAGTATCGGTGTGTATGAGGCGGTGGTCGCCACGGGCAATTGGCCGGGTGTCGGCGCCGCCGTGGTATTCGATGATCTCATCGATACCTTCGTAACCGCCGGTACCAGCGGCGACAGTGACATGGATCGGGTCATCGGATCTTTAGGAGTATTGGCAACGCAGCAGGAGGTGAGCAGTGCCGTTTCGCAGACCCTGCCGCTATTGACAGCAAGCGCGGCCATACCCATTGAAAATACACTGTCCACAACGCGCCGCATCATCCAATCCCGACTGAACGACAGTGACTGGCTTCGACCGACAGATCCGGTCCTTGCTGACGAATACATATGGGCGAGCGGGTTTCATACACACCTTGATCATGGCGATCGCCGCGCGGTTACCGGGTTCAATGGCGGGTCGACCGGTTTCGTGTTCGGCGCTGACGGAAACATCGGCGCCGGTACGGACTTGGGTATTGCATTCGCCTATAGCGACACGCATGTGAACAGCAACACCGACCTCAACGCGGCCGACATCGAGACCTATCAAGTGATCGGCTACGGCCGTCATGACCTGAACGCTTCGACGAATGTCAATTTTCAGTTGGGTGTGGGCCTGAGCGAAACCGACGGACAGCGGACAATCAGCTTTGTTGACGGCACCCCTGTCGCCCACTCAAA
>NZ_JAPJZH010000048.1 GCF_027889715.1 Allohoeflea poritis | reverse complement strand
CGCGAATGCTTCGCCGGTAGGTATTGCTACGACCCACACACCTGAGTGGTCGGTCATTGCTTCCTACCAGCACCAGTTCGCACCGAACTTCAAGGGTTCGATCGGTGGTCAGTACTCTTCTGATTACTACGCCACTGCGATTGCCGGCACCGCACCGCTTGGCAGTGCAAGCACCGGTATCGACTCCTGGGCAATCGAAGGTGTTCTGGTCTGGAACCCGGTTGAGAACCTCGAAGTTCGCGGTGAAGTTCGCTACACCGACTTCCAGAGCAGCGCCGCTGTCGGTTACCCGGGTGGCGACAGCACGACGGGTCTCTTCCGTCTGCAGCGCAACTTCTAAGGTTTCTACCTGGAAGCCTAATTCAAGGGCCCGGCAGCTTGGCTGCCGGGCCCTTTTCTATACGTTGGTCACGAAGCGCGTTTTTCAGCCTGCTTCTTTGTGCGCTTTGATCAGTGGTGCAACTTGTTTAACGCCTCGGCGCAGACATCCAGATGCTTCGGAGACAGGTGCGCATAGCGCAGCGTCATGCTGAGTGTCCGGTGACCGAGAAACTCCTGGATCCGCTTTATATCGACGCCGGATTGTGCGAGACGCGAAGCGCAGGTGTGGCGCAACACATGCGGTACGACCTGACGGTCGCTACGCATATGGGTCTTGTCCTTGGCATCATTCCAGGCATTGCGATATTTGGCATAAGCCACACCATGAAAGGGGCCGGCCTTTCGGCCCGACATGCCGCGTTGTTCTTCAACGACCTTCTTTGCGCGATGGGTCATCGGAATAGTGCGGGGTCTGTATGATTTGGTTTCCCAGAAGGTGATGTAGTCACCCTCGATATCACCCCAGTTTAACTTCAGAGCCTCCCCCACACGCGCGCCGGTCTCGACGAGGAAACGGCTGATCTGCGCATATGCGTGATCGATATTCTCGATGCGGCCAAAGAGGTCGGCTTCTTCTTCTTTGGTAAGGAAACGGATACGCGCGTTTCGTTCAGGAAGCTTCCTGAACTCCGGCAGCTTGGTCAATCCGCCATTCCTGTGATGCTTGCGCAACAGTTTCGAGAGGCTGGCGAATTTACGGTTGATGGTGGAGTTGCGATTGCCCTTCTGGCGGAAGTAGATCGTCAGATCGTCCAGTAAGTTGTTGTCATACTCCGCGCGACCGCTGATAAGCATAAAGCGGTATATTTCGTCGATGTAACTACGGCACGCCTCCTTATGCTTGCCGTCCTCCCACAATAAATCGCTGTAGTTGCTCCACAATTCCAGGAGATTATTGTTTCTTTCACTCAGCATGACTTGCAACCACTAGCAAAATATCAAATGTATACAATCTTTTCGTGTTAAATCGTAAAGTTGATAATATGGCTCATTGCTTAGCATAGGTTGCCTCCTCCAGACAAGCGAAAGCACCCGGTAGAATCATCTACCAGGTTCATACTAGTTTTATTGACGGCCGCTTCGGTAGAAGCGGCCGTCGAGTTTTTAGCTCAACTTAGAAGTTGCGCTGCAGACGGAAGAGACCCGTCGTGGCGTCGCCGCCGTTGCCCTCGAATTCGGTGTAACGAACTTCACCGCGGACTTCGAGGTTCTCAACCGGGTTCCAGACCAGAACGCCTTCAACCGCCCATGAATCAAGGTTGTTTTGGACGTTACCAATCGGAAGAGTACCGGCAAGCGGAGTTGCGTAGTAGTCTATTGAGTACTGACCACCGATCGAACCCTTGAAGTTCGGTGCGAACTGGTGCTGGTAGGAAGCGATGACCGACCACTCAGGCGTGAAGGTGCCACCGACTGCCGGCGGAGAGCCATTTGCA
>NZ_JAPJZH010000047.1 GCF_027889715.1 Allohoeflea poritis | reverse complement strand
TCCGGGACGGCGACGGACAGACGCCGGTCGGAGATGCAGCCATGCAGATAGGTGAGTGTTTCGCCATCGGACAGCGCAACGGCTGCCGGCATCAGTTGGGAAAGCAGATCGATCGCCCGGTCGGTCAGCTGGATGAAGCGATCAAGGTCCTCGCGGTAATCGTGACCACGCTTTTCCTCCTTCGTCTCGATCAACAGGTGTTCAGCGCGGCCGACGGACTCAGTTGAAGGCAGAAAGACGAAGGTGAGAAAATAGCTGCTTTCGAACAGGGTGCCGCTTTGCTCGAACACACTCCGGCGTTCCTCGTCGACGAGACCGGAAACGGGATCGGGAAATTCGGATGACGGATAGCCACCGGCCGGATGGCGATCCGCCTCAAAGAACAGGGCCCAGCCGGAACCGAAGCGGCGCAGCACATTGTTGATCCGCGCGCAGGTGGCGACCAGTTCGGACTCCGTCGCACTCTCAAGATCCGGGCCGCGGAACTGGATCGAGCGCTGGAAGGACCCGTCCTTGTTGAGAATCACGCCCGGTGCGACAAGGCACGCCCAAGGCAGATAGTCGGCAAGCAGCGCCGGGCGCCGGTTGTATTCCGCCAATTTCAGCATGAGAGATACCCCTTGTGGCGGACATGCCGGATCAGCACATCCATGAAGGCCGGATCCTTGCGCGCCGCATAGACGGCGGCGCCATGACCCGCGATCCAGACGAGAAGCCCGATCAACCAGAGTTGCAGGCCAAGCCCGAGCGCCGCGGCAAGCGTACCGTTGACGATGGCAACGGTGCGCGGTGCTCCGCCCATCAGGATCGGTTCCGTGAGCGACCGGTGCAGCGGGATCTCGAAGCCGGCGGTGTTTGTGACACCGCTACTCACGAGATCAGCGCCCCGCCGCCGAAGGAAAAGAACGACAGGAAGAAACTCGTTGCCGCGAAGGCAATCGACAGGCCAAAGACGATCTGGATCAGCCGCCGGAAGCCGCCCGACGTCTCCCCGAATGCCAGCGACAGGCCGGTAATGACGATGATGATAACGGCGACGATACGGGCCACTGGTCCCTCGATGGATTCCAGGATCGAGGTCAGCGGCGCTTCCCACGGCATGCCGGAGCCTGCAGCATGAACGGGTACGGCCAACAGAGCGCTAAAGGTGACGAACTCGGCCGCGGCCGTCAGCAGGGTTCGAAGCGTCTTGAAGCTGTTTCTGGATATCCTTGGCATGCGGCTCTCCTCAATTCAGGCGGATGGAACAAGTCGGGCTGGATGAAGTTCTGTAAGACGGTAGTCGCCGTCCGCATCGAGACCATCGAGCGCAGCCACGATCTGAACGCAGCGTCCCTCCCCGCGCCCTTTAAGAAAGACGACGATGTCGACTGCCTCCGCGATTAGCCGGCGCGGCACCGTGACAACAGCCTCCTGGACAAGCTGCTCCAGGCGATAGAGCCCGGCGCGGGCGGAATTGGCATGCAGCGTGGTAATCCCGCCCGGGTGGCCCGTGTTCCAGGCCTTGAGCATGTCGAGCGCTTCCGATCCGCGCACTTCACCGACGATGATCCTGTCGGGACGCAGGCGCAGCGTTGACCGCACCAGGTCGCAGAGCGTTGCTACGCCGGGCTTGGTCCTGAGATTGACGCAATCTTCCGCCGCGCACTGGAGCTCGCGCGTGTCCTCGATCAGGATGATCCGGTCGCCGGTTCCGGCAACTTCCGCCAGCAGTGCATTGACCAAAGTGGTCTTTCCGGAGCTGGTGCCGCCAACAATCACGATGTTCTTTCGTTCTTCAATTGCCTGCCCCAGTGACGCTGCCTGCTGCGACGTCATCACCTGCCGGTCGACATAATCAGACAGCCGATAAAGCACGCCCGCCGGTTTGCGGATGGCAAAACACGGCGCCGGCGCGACGGGCGGCACGAGGCCCTCGAACCGCTCGCCGGTTTCAGGAAGCTCCGCGGAGACAACGGGCCGCTCAACATGACATTCCTGCCCGATATGGCTGGCGACCAGCCGGATGATGCGTTCCGCCTCGGAAGCTGCAATCGTCTGGCCGGTATCGATCCGGCCCTC
>NZ_JAPJZH010000046.1 GCF_027889715.1 Allohoeflea poritis | reverse complement strand
CCTGACATGATCATCATGGCGAACGGTCAGACGCTGACGCGCTATGAGAAGCGGATCAAGTCGATCGCGACCAAGGTGAGCGGTGTCATGCGCTCGGCTGTTGCGCTGACCTATGACGAGGATCCGTATTCGGGTGCTTCGCGGCTGATCACGATCACCAGATACGGCACGGACGCTGTCGTCGACGCCTCGGGCACGGTCACGGCCGGCACTGCCAGACCACCCGTCTCAATGACATACTACGACGTCAATACAACACACACAAATGTCACCAAGCCGATCCCGCACTATCGCTCATCAATTGGACAACCGATCAATCACACATCGCTTGCCGCAGACGTCAATCGTGATGGCATTGACGAGCTGCACCAACAGCAGGTTTCGCTCGGTGGTATCGTGTCATGGCTTCACAATTTTGATACGTCAGGAAACCCCAATGCAGCCATTGCGACAAAATACAATCCAGTTCTGAGTGCAGCCATCGGTTCGGTCGCAATGAACTGGTCTTGGATCGTCGCGTCGTTCGATGCTGCTGGAGAACAACAGATCGTCAGAAGCAACTACGTCGAATACGTCGATAGTTCCGGCAACCTTAAAGCGTCCTGCATCAACTACACGATTATCGGATTTGGCCAAATCAAATGGGACGAACCGTTTTCTGAAGCATGTAACAGTGTTGGCAGCACAAATCGTCTGAAGGCCGTTGCTGTTGATCGTGACGGCGACATGGTCAGTGAGATGGAGAGATTGGATACCGGCGACAACAGTGGAAACACATTTGCCGGCAAAGCCGATTTTCGAGGCAATGGTCATGAGCGAACATACTTCGTAAGGCCGAATATATTCGAAGTACACGGCACGCCGGCACTGTCGGTCGGGCTGAGTGGAACCGTTTCCTTGTACACGCGATATGCAGTTGATCTCAACGGAGATGGTGCCTCCGATTTTGTCAATGCGGGTCCAATGGGGTTGGGTCAGGCACCCAACATCAAACTACACATCAATACGGGTGACGGTTTTGAGGAGATAACTGCCGGGCAAAACATCAGTGTGCCGTATGGCAGGTTTCCGCAGTTTGTTGATTTGAATAGTGATGGAATGCCGGACATGCTGACGGCCAAAGCCGGCGCTTCGCCTTATATTCAGTCGGCTTCTTTTTTAAAGTTGCGAACCGGGGCCAATGGCCATGCCATAAGTCAGGCTAGCAACTACTCAATTGCATATGATCAGCAGGCAATCATAGCAATTGGTGACTTTAACGGAGATAGTATCTCCGACCCCATCATCAGCCCGGTATCCGGGACACAGCTCAATTCCACAGTTTGGTATTCCGATTACCCTGACGGGACGCCCGGTTTGCTGAAGAGTGTCACGGATGAGCTGGGCGGGACGGTTTCTCTGAAGTACACCCCGTCTTCGCGGTTCGACCACGACTTCATGCCGTTCGTGATGCCGCTTGTGACGTCGCTGAGCCATGATGACGGGCGCGGCCAGGTGGCCGAGACGAACTACGCCTATGAGGGCGGCAAATATGATGTGGCCGAGCGCCGCTTCCTGGGTTTTGCCAAGGTGACGGAGACGAAGCCGCTGGCCAATGGGGAGACGGCCCGGCCGAGTGTGGAGACGATGCTGCGCCAGGACGTGGCGAGCTACGGCCGGCCTGAGAGCGTGACCTACAAGGACGGATCGGGGACGGTTCGCAAGGTGGTGACGCACAGCTATGCGGTGAACGCGGCGACGAAGCCCTATACGGCGCTGAGGACAGCGAGCGAGACTGCGCTGACACAGAACGAGGCGACCTCCGGTTCGCCTGTGACCCTTACGACGCGCGTTGAGCGTTTTCATGACGTTTATGGGAATGTGATTGAGGAGCGTCATCTTGGCCGCACGGATGTTGCCGGTGACGAGACGACGCGGGCGATGGCCTATGTCGCCAATACGGCGGACCATATTGTGTCGCTGCCTTCGGTTATGTCTGTGCACGCGGGCTCGGGCACGTCAGGTGCATTGCTGTCACAGGAACAGCTTTCCTATGACGGCGCCGCCCATGGGGTTGCGCCGGCGAAGGGCCATGTGACGGCAAGAACGGTTCTGCGCTCGTCCGACGGCTCGCTGCCGGCGATCGCCATGAGCTATGGCTATGACGCCCATGGCAACAGGACCCATGAGGTGGATGGCGAGGG
>NZ_JAPJZH010000045.1 GCF_027889715.1 Allohoeflea poritis | reverse complement strand
CAGGGCGAAGCCGCCGAGCCGACCGTGACCAGATGCGGGTCGTAAAGCTTCCAGACCGGAAGCTCGCCCAGGTCCTCGCCCGTCGTCGTCGTATGGGTCGCACCGTCAATGGTGACTTCGTTCTTCGCCTCATTGCCAGACGCATGATAGTCGATGGTGCGCGCGGCGCTCGAATTGGAGGCCGACGTCAGCTGGCCGACATTGTAATAGCCGCTGCGTGCCTCGTCATAGGTGAACTGGGCAAGGACCGGATCGGCCACAACGGGAGCGGTTATGGTTCGCGTCAATGGACGGTCAAGGCCGTCATAGGTCATCGCCGTAACCGAGCCCCTTGCATCGCTCTGGCTGGTCAATCGCCCCTTCTGGTCATAGGCATAGGACCAGTTGCCGAGATCCGGATCGCTGACCGAAAGCCGGTTGCCGGCAAGGTCATAGCTGTAGGACCAGGTGGCGCCGATATTGTCCTTCACGCCGGTCAGCCGGTCGAAGGCATCGTAGGAATGCCATTCCTTGCTATTGGCGGTTTCCTTGTGGGAATAGATCACCTTGCCGCGGGTGCCGGTCACCGCCACAGACGTCCGGCCAAGCTCATCGCTCAGCCGCACCGCCGTCAGCGGCACATTGCCCGCATCATTGCCCGCCGGGATGGTGTTCGCCACAAGGTAGTCCATCGTCCGCGACGAGCCGTCCGGGTTCGTCGTCGACACAACACGGTCAGCCCAGTCATAGGTGTTCAGTGTTTTGTATTGTGTCGCGCCAAACACATAGGGGTGGCTAACGCTTTTGACGTTGTTTCTTTCATCGTGCACCGTGGAAACACGGAAGGAATCCGTGTGGCAATCGGGAACACACTCGATCTCGACATATACCCTGCCACGACCGTCAAAATAGCTATACCGGTTGGTCCAATTGTTCGCTCCATTCGGCCGCCTTTTTGCCTTCAGGAAGCGCTGCGCAGCCGCATTGCCTTCATCCATATAGACAATACGCTCCTCGGCCCCCGTCACCGTGTTGACGTGATTGTAGTGCCGGCAAAACACATCCTGGCCGTAGGTGTGCTGAACGCCATTGAGATCCGTCAGCGTTGCCGCAACACCGCACACGGCATTGTAGGTTCGCGTCACCTGATGGCGCGTATCGCCGCCGAAGTAGAGCGCATTGCGCTCCGTCACCGGGTAGAGATTGTAGGTCGTATCATAATCCCACTCGGTCCGGTTGCCCTCGCCATCCACCTCATGGGTCCTGTTGCCATGGGCGTCATAGCCATAGCTCATGGCGATCGCCGGCAGCGAGCCATCGGACGAGCGCAGAACCGTTCTTGCCGTCACATGGCCCTTCGTCGGCGCAACCCCATGGGCGCCGCCGTCATAGGAAAGCTGCTCCTGTGACAGCAATGCGCCTGATGTGCCCGAGCCCGCGTGCACAGACATAACCGAAGGCAGCGAAACGATATGGTCCGTCGTGTTGGCGACATAGGTCGACACCCGCGTCGTCTCGTCACCCGCAACATCCGTGCGGCCAAGATGACGCTCCTCAATCACATTCCCATAGCCGTCATGAAAACGCTCAATGCGTGTCGTAAGAGTGAGCGGGTTGCCTGCCACGCCCCAGCCGCCGCCCAGCGGCGATTGCAGCTGATAGTCGGCAAGCCGTGCCTGGTCATCGGCAAGCGCTGCCTGTTCGTTGGCAAGATCGGTCTGCAGGCCAGTCAGGCTCGTCTGTGCATTGCTCAGTTGGGTTTGCTGGTTGGACAATGCCGTCTGGAGGTTCGCAAGATCCGTCTGCTGTGTCGCAAGAATCGCTTCCTGGGCTATTCGGTTCGCTTCCGCTGCGTCCGCAGCTGCCTGGTATGACGCGGCGAGCGAAGGCCACCACCAGAAGAAGTTGGCCGAGGCCTGGTTGCTGGCCCGTTCCTGCTCATATTGAGCGATCAGCGCTTCGGTATTGGCAATCTCGCCTTCCAGGGTCGTTATGTCGGACTGCGTCGTGGCAATCTGCGTGTTGAGCGAACTGATCTGGCCCTCAGTCGTCGATATCTGTCCTTCGATCGTGGCGATCTGCGCAAGATGGCCATCGATCAGACCCTGATAATAGACCGCCACATCACCGACATTGGTCGGGTGCTGGTACTGGCTGCCGGGGACCGTTCCAACCTCGTTCTGTGTCAGCGCCGTCTCGCTCGCTGTCCTCAACGCCGTATAGGGCTTCGTCGCCGCGTTCACCGCATAGCTGTGCGTCACCACCTTGCGAACCGTCCCCGATCCGTCCTTGTACGTAACGCTCTCAGGCAGGCCGTAGCTCGCCACGTCCTGGCGCAGCATCGTCTCCACACTCGGCCGGGCCGTCTCCCCATTGGCCAACGGCTTCGTCTCTGTCACCTTGGCAAACCCAAGGAACCGGCGCTCCGTCACATCATATTTGCCGCCCTCATAGGCATAGTTCGTCTCGGCCACCTGGCCCCGCCCGTCATCATGGCTCAGCGACGTCACAAGCGGCATCACGAACGGCATGAAGTCGTGGTCGAACCGCGAAGACGGCGTGTACTTCAGAGAAACCGTCCCGCCCAGCTCGTCCGTGACACTCTTCAGCAAACCGGGCGTCCCATCAGGATAATCCGAGTACCAGATCCAGGAAGAAGGAGAATTTGCGTCTTCATTGAAGATCGGATCGCCGATACCATCACCGTTGAAATCGCCGACGCCGATCATATGCTCGCCGCTCCAGCCGAATGTCATCGATGTATCCTGATGGATGCGGTGTCCGGACGGGTCGGTGCGATATTGGATAAACGAATGGCGCCGCGATTTTGCTCCACCCGAGGTTTGGGCAAGAATGTCTATTATTCCATCATCATTAAGGTCCGCAAACCCCACCACCACCGACGCGCTGAATGTGCCGCCGACATGAGCCTGCATTGTGCCGCCATCGACACGCTCAAAGCCAGATCCGGTGCCGAGATGGAATTTGCGATGCCCGGCGAGGAAATCAAAGTCGATAATGTCCGCTGCGCCGTCACCATTCAGGTCCAGCACTGCATTACTGCTGCTGCTCACACCGACGCTACCGAATCCACCTGCATTGATGCTGTTTTGGTAGACCGAATACACATTTTCGCTGCCATCACCTCTGAAATCAGCAACACCTCTTTGAACTTCTCCGGTGCCACCATAGATTTCGGCAACGTTCAATTGGCTGACCAGATCCCCATTGTCATCTCGAATATACACATAGTGACGATACGGTCTGCCAGTCTGCACACTTCCCCCGACACCGCATTCGCTGCCATAAGGGCCGTCACTGTTGATACCGCAATATGCCTTGTAGCCGGATATCCGATCAAACGTCTGAATGCTCCGCGTTGAGGTCACATAATAATAATTCGTTTGCCCCGGGCTAACGTCTACCGCAACGGTTCTTGTCTGGCCAACTATGAGGTTGACAGTTTCGGCGTTTTGAAGGGCCGCAGAACGACGCCAAATCGTTGGTTCCTGCGGATTGCTCGAGGCAGTCCCAATTGTCTTTGTGTCCGTTGCGATAGCTGCATTCGGATCTCCGGAAAGATCAAATGCAAAAAGCGTACTGCTTAACTCGCCAGCGTTGACAAGTTCATCAAACCCGTCTTGATCGAAATCGATGACTGACGGTGCAACGAACTCGCCATCTGTCGGAACCGGCTTGTTTTTGACGACCCTTGCCGTATTGACGTCGTAGTATGTCATTGAGACGGGTGGTCTGGCAGTGCCTGCCGTGACTGTGCCCGAGGCGTCGACGACGGCGTCCGTGCCGTATCTGGTGATCGTGATCAGCCGCGAGGCACCCGAATACGGGTCCTCATCATAGGTCAGCGCAACAGCCGAGCGCATGACACCGCTTACCTTGGTCGCGATCGACTTGATCCGCTTCTCATAGCGCGTCAGCGTCTGACCGTTCGCCATGATGATCATGTCAGG
>NZ_JAPJZH010000044.1 GCF_027889715.1 Allohoeflea poritis | reverse complement strand
GACCCCTCCTTCGGCCGCTTCATCTCCCCCGATGACTGGGACCCCATCATCGATGGCGTCGGACCAAACCGATACGCCTACGCACAAAACGATCCCGTCAATAAATCCGATCCGAACGGGCATGCGATCGATCCGCAGGATCTAACCGGTGAACAAGCAGGGTCCTACACGGATCCTGATGCGGGGCGGGAGCCGACTGAGGCAGAAAAACAGATGGCGGATTCGTTGCCCCATTTACCAGGAATAGATCGTGGACCGCAAAATGCAAAAGAGAAATGGAATTCATACCAGAAAATAGCAACTCCAACTTCGAGACCACCAGTGCCCATGAGGGACCTTAGAAAGGGATCAAAAAGGAGCCACCCCTCAGAAGCGACTCCGCCGAACAGGCCATCAGGTAACAAAGAAAGTGTTGCAGCCCCGGTGCCACCTAGCGGAGTTGGGCCCACAGTTGATGCAAGAGCGCGAGCCAATCTAGCATCCAGCAAGAATTCCCTAATCAATGCTATACGTAAACAAGCTGAAAAACTCGGATACAAAAAGCGGATTCCTCCGCAAAAATCACCGTTCAATTCTCATGGGCAACCAGTGTTCACGAATGGCAAGAAGTACATATCTCCCGATGCTGATGGCCACAACGTGACAAATGGATGGAAGATGTTCGACAGTAAGGGTAGAAGAACAGGAACTTGGGATTTCGATCTTAAGAACAGAATAAAGGATTAGTTTATGTCGACGCTTTCAATCAATTTAAGTAATAAAAGTCATGTGTTAGGCGGAATTATTGTATCTGATGGCAGTATCCGGATTGGAGAATTTGAGGAAAAATTTCAGACATCTTTGTCATATTGGAATCGGGAGCGGTATTTTTGTCAATGGAAGGAAGCTTTGACGCGACTGATAGATGGTGAAAAATGTTCTGCTATCATTACAAATATGTACGACCCTTCAATCGCTAATTTCATAATTTGGTGGCCGATTTATGCAATTGGGGAAAAGGTGCATTTTCAGAATCAGGTTTTATTACTTG
Organism: Allohoeflea poritis; assembly: GCF_027889715.1. Classification (GTDB taxonomy): domain Bacteria; phylum Pseudomonadota; class Alphaproteobacteria; order Rhizobiales; family Rhizobiaceae; genus Hoeflea_A; species Hoeflea_A poritis. The sequence continues at coordinate 3,362 of NZ_JAPJZH010000044.1, read as the reverse complement.
CCGAGCTTGAGAAAACCTTTGATGAATCTGATCCGTACAAATCTATTCCGAAAAGGGAAACGATTTCAGAAGATGGTGAAAAAATATCTGAATGGATTATCGGTATTTCGGAGGTTGAGCCATGCTTAGGTTTGTTGACTAATCACTGATTTTCAAAATAGTTTGGTATATGAACACAATATGCATCAAGTATATGATCGCGCTCATTCTTAAAGCATTGCTTATTTTAATCGAACCACGGTGACAGTTTGCCATGGCGTGAAGGTGAATCGCGAGTGGTAGAAGTCGGAATCATGTCGGACGAGTTTGAACAGATAGTACGCAATCATTATCCCACTCTAATAGTCACTCGTGGCGACGCAGTAGTCGGAGAACTAAGGTTTGAAGGCTAGATCGCAAAAGTCAGAATTTTTTGAGTTGTTGTTCTAACTTCCCCGCGGCTGTGTTGGACGGTTAAGCAACGCAATCAGCGCATTATCGGCCACGATCGACTTTGCCTATGGGCCCGACGGCAAACGGGTGCGCAAGGTCGGCGCCGGTACCGATACGCTCTATCCGGATGCCGATGCCGAGATCGATGCGACGGGAAGCCCTGTCTCACCCGGCATCTACGCACTCGGTGCCTATACCCGCTATCCGCATATGGACATCAAGCTGGTTGGCACCAGCGCGCAATACATCCACCGCGATCACCTGTCGTCGGTGCGCTTCGTGACCGATGCGACGGGCACTCTGATCGAGCAGACGGCCTATGCGTCCTATGGCGAGCCGACCAATGCGGCGATGGCCACGCAGAAGGGCTATATCAACGAGCGGCATGATCCTGAAACGGGCCTGATGTATCTTAACGCCCGCTATATGGACCCCTCTTTCGGCCGCTTCATCTCGCCCGATGACTGGGACCCCATCATCGATGGCGTCGGACCGAACAGATACGCCTACGCACAAAACGATCCCGTCAATAAATCAGATCCGACGGGGCACAGCGTCAATCCGGACGTTTCGGCAGACGCACGCGACGGGGGCAGAAATACCGAAGAAGACTACAATAGGTATCACACCAACTTTGGAATAGAATACTACGACGAGTGCGGCGGCTGCTACGAGGTGGCTCAAAGCAATGATCCGAAGGCGCTTGGAACCACTCCGAATGGACTTGGTCCGATATCGGGCCGCTATTCGGAACAAGCAGCCATGTTGCGAAGAGTAAACGCGGATAGAGCAAACCAGGGCCTACCGCCGTTAACTTCGGAACAAATACAACGCATGTCTCTGTCGGTTAGAAATGGCCGCAGCACCAGCAACAAGGTAAAAGCAGTCAATTTGCCATCTTGGAAAAGTGTTAGAATAAATATGAGGCATATTCTAAGTGGGCACGTAAGGGGTGGGTCACGTATCGGTGCCGGTTCGCGAAAGACCACTTTTCCGGAGCATATGACTGAGAAACAGATCGAAAGAACAATCAGACAAGCATATAGGTTTAGCAAGAAAATGTCGACACAAGGCGATCGAGTTCGAGTAAGAGGTAATAAAATTGAGATGTGGGTTAACACTAAAACAAGAACTATAGAAAGTGCCTACCCTCACCGGTGAGGATTACTCGATGAGAAATTGCGTTGTTAAGACTGACGAGAATTCCTATGAAAAAAAATCTGATTCTCTAGTTACCGGGATTGTGTATTTTGAGTTTGATGAGCATCAATTTCCTGAAAAGAATTGGAGTGATTTTGTAATCGTTCTACTTGGATGGTGGCTGACAGCGGTTGCAAAAATTCATTCAAACCGCTCTGATGCTGAACATTTGGAGTTTATGGATGGACCATTCTATATCGAACTAAATAGAATTGATGAGGAGAATGTTTCCATTGCTTGTTTTGAAAGAGATGTGTCTAAGCCTGAGTATTTGATGGAATTTTCAGCAAGTGAGTTGTTTGATCAAATCTTGGATGCCTCAAGGGCGGCACTAATCTGTTGTTCAAAGAACAACTGGGATGACGATGATATTCGCGCACTCGCAAGAGACGTAGATAGTTTTGCTTCCTACTAACTAGACTCCGACATTATTCTTTGACGTCAAAAACTCAACCATCCTGTCGATTGGGAAGAGTGGTTATAAGCGTTCCGAGACGAATATACAGTATTCTACAGAGATCGATGCGACGGGAACGCCGGTCTCGGCGGGTGTCTATGGGCTTGGTGCCTATACCCGCTATCCGCATATGGACATCAAGCTGGTGGGCACCAGCCCGCAATTCATCCACCACGACCACCTGTCATCGGTGCGCTTCGTGACCGATGCGACGGGCACTCTGATCGAGCAGACGGCCTATGCGTCCTATGGCGAGCCGACCAATGCGGCGATGGCCACGCAAAAGGGCTATATCAACGAGCGGCATGATCCTGAAACGGGCCTGATGTATCTCAACGCCCGCTACATGGACCCCTCCTTCGGCCGCTTATCTCCCCCGACGACTGGGACCCCATCATCGATGGCGTCGGACCGAACAGATATGCATATGCCGCAAATGATCCCGTCAATAAATCAGATCCAAACGGGCATTCCTATATTCCAGGTCCTTTCGCCCCGGCAATGAATACCGGTTAAGAGTGAAAGCGAAAGACGCAAACAATGAATTATTCCTTGGGCGGGGAGGTTCCAAGGGCACTCATCGGGTGGAAATAGAGTTGAACGAAGGTGTTAATTTCGAGCGTGGCACACAGCCTAACGAGCTTGTTCATAGAGGTGCGCTTCGAGATTCAAGGCATGGTACGTTTGAGGTAAAAGAAAATGACTTCTAAAAGCTTCACTGTGAGTGACTATCATGAGCTGTTGGCTCTTCATAGGGCGTTGCTAGAAGCAAAATTCTGCGATGAGCCGAACGATCTAGATATTTCGGCAAGTCCCATAATTTCAGAAATGCATAAAAAGCTTGTCAAACTGCTACAAGAAATTGAAGCCGGCAAAAACAAAGATCAAGTTAACCACGCTTGGGATGAGTGGCTCAGCATCGACCAAAGCAGGCGAGAGTGGCAAGTCGCGTTAACTAGAGCTCGCAGCGAAAGATCATGGGCCGATTGGAATGAAGCTCAGAAGAAAAAATATGTTTACGACTTGCTTTCACCATTTATTCTTGATGAAGAAGCGGCCAAAAAATTCATTGATAGCGTACGGTAAAACTTTTCTTGTTTTGCCGTAATTCATTGGCGGTTCCATCATACTCCACCTGCTACATAGGTGGAGCTGACTGCCAAAATTCGTGGTTTGTGACGCTGTCGCACTAACTTGAGGACCTGGGCGAGCTTCCGGTCTGGAAGCTTTACGACCCGCATCTGGTCACGGTCGGCTCGGCGGCTTCGCCCTG
>NZ_JAPJZH010000043.1 GCF_027889715.1 Allohoeflea poritis | reverse complement strand
CTACTTCCGCTTCCCGCTCACCAGCTATACCGCAGGTGGGGCAGGGCTGCTCACCGAGAATGCGCAGAAAGCGAAACGGCTTCTGCCTTCTTCTGACAACTAAGGCCGGAAGGACGCGGCGCTCTCAAATCTCGCCGGGGGCCCTGCGACCCGGCCCTCTGTGCAGGTTGCCTGTATCGTTCGAGCGCTCGAAATCGGCGGTGTGAAAACCCACCCGCCACCCAGCGCGCCCTCCGGCGCGCTCTGATTTGATGGTCTGTGTCGGTAAAGTTTGTGGACAGCAAAGGACGGCTAAGAGCCCTTGGTGGACGAACGTGCTGTCCCCGCAAGATCAGCATTCTCACGCTACGAGGCCTTAAATATAAAAAGTTTGCTTTTCCATTGGCCGTAGTGTACCTGTTCGCCAAATGCCGCGTGTGGATGATGAATTCAGCGGCGACATATTCTTGACATCGATACTCGTGATCCCTGCCTCGAATAGCCCTTAGTGGCAAAGAAACGACGGCAGCTACTCTGCACAAGCTTCCCAATTTGAAAGACCCGATGTCGATCGCGTTAACGCGTCGCCGTGGCACGGGTAACGAAGAAATTTATTGAAAACATTCGATGATCTCGGCCTTGCCGAGCCCATTCTGAAAGCCGTATCGGCTGAAGGATACAAAAATCCCACCCCCATTCAGGCCGAAGCCATTCCTGCCCTTCTTGCTGGACGAGACATTGTGGGTATCGCGCAAACCGGTACAGGAAAAACGGCCTCATTCGTCCTGCCATTGTTGCATCAGATTTCTCGACAACGGCGTCGTCGAGCGCCAAGAATGTGCAGTGCACTGATCCTGTCGCCGACCCGTGAGCTTGCGGCGCAGATTGTGGAAAATGTAAAAAACTACAGCAAGTTCACAAAAATCTCCGTTGCGCTCATCGTTGGCGGCGTCCGGCCGGGTAGCCAGATCAAGATGCTCAATGCGGGTGTTGATATTGTAGTTGCAACACCGGGACGATTGCTTGATCACATGAGCACCGGCGCCATCATCTTGGCGAAGACACAATCGATCGTCATCGATGAAGCCGACCAGATGTTGGACTTGGGCTTCCTTCCTGACATTCGCAAGATCATGGACAGGCTGCCGAGAATTCGGCAAACCGCTCTGCTATCGGCCACAATGCCAGCTCAGATCAGAAAACTCGCCGACGATTTTCTGTCAAACCCGGCTGAGATCACGGTGGCGGCGGTGTCCAGACCGGTTGAGCGGATTGTTCAGAGTGTCCGGCATGTGGCGAAAACACAAAAACGTGACGTGCTGGCGGAAATTCTCACTGACGCCAATGTTGAGCGCGCGATTGTTTTTACCCGAACCAAACGGGGCGCAGATCGTGTCTGCAAACATCTGAAAGCATCAAACATGCCTGCTGCAGCCATCCACGGAGACAAAAGCCAAGGACAACGGAATCGAACAATGGCCGAGTTTCGCTCCGGCAAAACGTCAATACTGGTCGCGACCGATATTGCGGCCCGAGGCATCGATATTGATAATATCTCGCATGTGGTGAATTTTGAACTTCCCAACGTGCCGGAGGCCTATGTCCACCGTATTGGTCGCACAGCGCGGGCCGGAAGGAGCGGAACGGCGATCTCACTTTGTGATGCATCCGAACGGATCCTGCTCAGGGACATCGAGAAGCTCATCGGCAGCCAACTGCAGAATGATACCCGGGCAAGCGAGCGCCCGACAACACGCACACTTCATGTGCCGCAGGCAAAACGAACCGGCTCGGCTCGCACAGGCACTTCGCGAAACCCGGTGCAAGGGGACGGTACTCACTTCGTTCAGTCAAGCCGCAGCGCACGCAAACACGGAAAGCCGCGGTTGAAGAAGTCGGGCCCAGATCAGCCGCTGGACGGTCTTATGAGGATGTTTTCCAACATCGGTGACTCTACATCGAGATCAGCCGCCTGACGGAGGCAAAACACTCCCGTCAAACACGACGGGCACCTGACATTGAAAGGAAAAACTATGACTACAGGAACAGTAAAGTGGTTCAACCAAACAAAAGGCTATGGCTTCATTGCACCGGATGATGGAAGCGAAGATGTGTTTGTTCACATCAGCGCGGTGCAACGATCCGGCATGCAGGGTCTCGGGGAAGGCGACAGCGTTGGCTACGAGCTGCACGTCGACGAATTGCGCGGCAAAACGTCGGCAGTGAACCTGCAACTACAGTAGGATCCAAGAGCGTTCCCACTTCCCGTTCTTTGGCTACTCGGTCCTGGCGGTTCTTTACGTCAACAGGTGCCAATGGGACACAATGAAAACGACCACCAGATTGGGGGTCATGCCATGTCGATACGAACACAACATTTCACGATCCAATTTCCGAAGACGTTCACGCTCTACGGGATCGATGGAATCTCGAAGCTGATGCAACAATGGCGCTGACATTTCCAAATCTAAGCCGGAGCTACGATGAAACCGGAAAACGTGTCCGCTTCTGCGGATACGATGGCATGTTCGAGATTCAATTTTTTGTTGAGATTGAAGCGCTTGAAATGAGAATGACGCACCCCGCACGGACAGAAGCCAGCTATCTTGCGGCTTTTGATGATGCCCGCACTGAAATTACTGAAGCAGCGAAAGCGATCTACAGCCGGGGAGGTCGTGCGCCATTCGTCCTCACGGCCGGCAGTTTCTGATGTGGATCACCTTCGATTAATCCACAGCAGAGCAGCAAGTCAGTCTGTGTCACATACAGGAGCACTACCATTGTTGAATCTGCAAAAGGACGTTGTCTCATTTTTCAATGCGCTGATTCTTGTTTCTACGTTATCGATTGTGGGCGGATCCGCCCTGTCCCAGGAAAACATTCCCGAAAATGCCAGCGCAAAGACCCGCGGGAGCGGATGGGAATGCAATCCCGGGTATCGTGAAATTGGTGGAAATTGCGTTGAATTAGAAATTCCCGCAAATGCCTACCCGACAGAAACACTTTATGGCCGGGGTTGGAACTGCAAATACGGCTATGCGGAAGCCGATGCAACATGCACCGCCGTAGCAATTCCTGAAAACGCTTATCTGAATACCTCTGGAGACGGATGGAAATGCCAGCGAGGCTATCAGAAGAGTGAGCAGGCATGCCTGAAGATTGAGGTTCCCGCCAATGGATATCTGGACAGTTCTTCCTATTCGCGGGGGTGGGCCTGTGAACGCGGCTATAGAATAGTTGATGAAACTTGCGTCCTGATCGAAATCCCGGAAAATGCGTTCGCGACAAACCGCGTATCCGGCTCAGGTTGGGAATGCGAACGTAAATACCGGGCCTCCAAGGAAAGCTGCATCCTGGTAGTGGTGCCGGAAAACGCTTATCTCAATGATGCTGCCTATGGGTCGGGATGGTCCTGCAACCGGGGTTTCCGAGCCGATGGCGAGACCTGTGTGAAAATTGACCTCCCTTCAAACGCCCATCTTGATTATTCAGGCAACAACTGGACCTGCGATCGACCCTATATCCGGCGAAGTGGGTCATGTGAGCTGAGATGAAGTACATCCTCATCTGAAAATCAGTGTTTCATGCTCCATCCTTTCCTGGACGGATACTTAACTGCTCCGTGGCCAGAATTCACAGGGCTGGGTCAGTCAGCACGGATCTTCAAAAGATACGACCACCATCGAGTTTGTCGGGCAACGCACGCTGGAAGTGCGAGGAAGTGTCGAAGATATCATGTTGAAGCTGAACAATTTTTCCGGTGAAGGAGCTGCGGTATGATGCGGTATGCAAAAAGATCCGAGCTGCCGACTTTTAAGCCAAGAATTTCTCGCTTCTAAAAGGTTGCTTTGTATCGAACTACCGGAATGAGCCCGATGCTGACGCTGCTTAGCAGCAGGATTTGCCTTCTTGAATCGGTGGACAGGGAACGGTGGCGTAGGAACAAAACACACAGCAGTCGCCCTTCTTTGGCTTGAGAAGCGCGCCACATCCCTTGCAGTCATAAAACCACTGGCATGCGTCCGTCGGCATCGTCTCAGTCTCGACATGACCGCAGTTTGGGCAAGTGATTGTCGACTGTAGTTCTACTGCCGCTGGCGTCGCCATAGTGCATATCCCGTCATTAGTATGAAAATCGCCAGCGCTGGCAGAAGAACAATATCCAGATAACCAATGGTGGCTGATAGCCCAACTGCCGAAAGCAACAGCACAAGCACAGGCGTAAAACAGCATACGGCCGCCACAACGGTCCCCACAATTCCAATCGAAAGAAGTCTGTCTTTCACGGCTGGCTCCCGAAGAAGTTTGGTTTCCTCACGCAAATATGCATCCTGTAGCCACTACAGGATCAAGGGTTGAATCATGATTTCCATCGGACAAGCTGCAGAACGCAGTGGCGTTACAATCGAAACCATCCGCTACTACGAGCGCGAGGGCATTGTGCCGAAGCCGGATCGAACGGCTTCGGGCAGACGGACCTATTCGGAACGTGGTGTTGCACGCCTCCGTTTCGTAAAGAGATGCCGGGAACTGGGCTTTCCAATACCTGGTGCCAAATCATTGCTCGGATTGACCGATGGCTCGCAAAAAAACTGCGCAACGGCACAGACCATTGCCTCCAAACACCTCAAGGACGTTCAGGACAAAATGGTAGACTTAAAGAGCATGGAGAGTGCGCTAATTGAGATGATCAGGTTGTGCGACGGCAATGACGACGAGTGTCCGATATTGAACCATCTGCTATCGGAGCGTGAAGAAAGTTAGGGATTTCCACGGAGCCCTGACGAAACCTTCTTAGTGGCAGCTTTGTCCGGATAGTGTTGAAAAAGTCCGGTCCTGAAAATCCGGGTATATTTCTTAGAAACCGGTTTCCGTCCTGGCGGTAATGCGGAATTGAATTTCGATAACGACCACTTGCTGAAATCGTATGCTGCAATTTGCGGTATCGAGCGGCAAAGCCCGACTTTTTCAACACTATCTCCGCGTTGCCGACCTTGACACGAACCAACCGAATGTATGCTTTGACGCCTGTCATGAAAGGGGCAAACCCTAGAACAGGGTCACACCTGCCTTCAGAGATTCCAGCATCGCGAATTCTGCAATCCTGGTGCTTTGCCGACAGCACGCAATCAGGCTTGTTCCGCAATCCGGGCGAGGCGCTGGGACTTGAGTTTCGCAGTTTTCTCACGACGCATTTCCGCTTCCGCATCCAAAATCGACCTGGCCGTCTTATCCGTAATGTCGGCCTTTGTTTCGGCCCTCGACAAAGTCGGTTTGAACAAATTGTCTTTGGTAATGCGTCTTCTCATTGATCCCGAAGCCTTGCGAAGTGTCCTGTCAGGGGTTGGGCAATGCCGGGCCCCTGACAATTGATAGGCGGAATTGTCTCATAGCGCTTCAAAGTGCCTGGAGGTTATCCGCGGAGCTCTTGCCGGACCGGTCATCCTGAACTACATCGAAAGACAGTTTCTGACCTTCGACGATCGATCCCAAACCGGCTCGTTCCACAGCGGTGGCATGGACAAAAACGTC
>NZ_JAPJZH010000042.1 GCF_027889715.1 Allohoeflea poritis | reverse complement strand
CTGGAGCTCGGCCCGCAAACCGAACAGGAAATCCGTCGCAAACTGGAGCAGCAGGTCGAGCAGGACCGTTTCACCGATCTTGACCGGCACCTTGTCCGGCAGGCTCGAGACAGGCTACTCGACATGCGGGCTGCGCTGCAGGCAGACGAGGGATGGATTCGGCAGTCGCTACAAACGGGAAGATTACGCGTCCTGGAAGGACGCGGCCTCGCGGACGAAATAGCGCCCGGGCGATGGCGGCTGTCGCCGAACCTGGAAGAAACACTGCGGCGGGCCGGTGAACGTGGGGACATCATCAAGACCATGCATCGCGGTCTAAGGGCGGCTGGATTGGATGCGGGCGCTTCCGACTATTCCATTTTTGACCCCGGAGTTCCGCGAACCCGGACCATCACCGGCCGTATCATCGACCGCGGACTGCATGACGAACTGAATGATGGTCATTACATCACCGTCGACGCAGCCGACGGTTGCATTCATTATGTGGCGCTTGATCCGCATCAGGAAATGGACGATCTGCCGCTTGGTGCGATCGTTGAGGTTCAGCCGTTGGCGACCGGGCTAAAGCCATCAGATCGAATCATCGCAGATGTGGCGCGGTGGAATGGCGGGACTTATTCGCCGGAATTTCATTATGAACATGACAGCAAAGCCTCAGAGGATTTTATCAAGGCCCACGTCCGGCGGCTGGAGGCGTTGCGTCGGCAGAACATCGTCCGGCGATTCGCCAATGGTTCATGGGAAATCCCGGATGACATCGAGGAACGCGTTTTGGCCCTTGCGAAAAAGCACGCGCGATATTCCGGCCGCGTGGCCACGCTTTCCTATCATTCACTGGAAGCGCAGACATCGGCTGGCGGTGCGACGTGGCTCGATCGGGAACTGCTCGCCAAGGAGCCGCTTCCCCTCCGCGGTGATCGTTTCGCGGCGGCCTTCACCGAGGCGCTGGAACGGCGGGCGAATCACCTGGTCCATGAGGGTTTGGCGCGACGCGATGGACAGACCGTGAGATTTCGACGCAATCTTCTGCGCGTTTTGCGGCAGCAAGAACTGGCCACAACCGGAGACAAGCTCGCCGGTGAGACGGGACTGGAGTTCACAACGCCAATGGACGGCATGCGGATTGATGGCATCTACAAGCGACCGGTCCAACTTGCGAGCGGCAAGTTCGCTGTTATCGCAAAATCCAAGGAGTTCACACTTGTGCCGTGGCGGCCGGCGCTGGAACGGCAGCGCGGCAAGTTGATCGGCGGCGTGATGCGTGGATCATCTGTGTCGTTCCATTTTGGCAAGAAGCGAGGGATGGGAATAGGATGATGAAATTGCTAGCAAGCGGGCGTTGGTGCGCCGGAATGGCAACATCGGCAAAGCGGGACTTAGCTGACCCTCGCTAGAACCGAAGGAAGGTCAGCTTTTGGGGCGCGTGACAAAAACGGTCGTTTTCGCCTGTGACACAAACGTACGGCTTATGCCCGGTTGACTTGTCGTGTGGTGCAGGAATGATCAGCGGATGAATATTTCATTTGAAACAATTGGCGAGAGAGAAGTAGAGGCCTCTGCATCCGAATTTTTGGCACTGATCCAGTCGATTGAGGGGTCAAGCACCACGTGGTCAGCTGCCTACTTGATGGGCTTGGTGAAGTCGGAAGTGAATCTAGCTCTGGCGGTCAGAATGCAAAATTCCGAGCTTGTTGGTCTCGCCATTGTTCACGCTGTGAGCGCCATCAATCCGCTTATTTTGAATGAACCACACCTCTTCCTACGTCGCCTTGTGATTTCACCGCACTTCAGGCGTGCTGGCATAGGTGGTGCGTTGATGCAGCGCGTTGCTGCTACCATCGCTTCTGATGCGCGATTCGGTTCGTTCTCTAAGATTGGATGGCAAACTAACTTGAACAACGCTGGCGGCCTGGCTTTCTTCAGCACAAACGGCTTTCAACCAGTTGGTCGCATTACTGTTGGTTCTCACGTTGATGAGATATTTAGTATGGACATGGAGGAATTCCACAGGCGATTGAAATGAACCATCTCAACGAAGACCAAAAAATCTCGCTCCTTACCTCATATCTCTCTATTTTGCCGCCCCGTTGGTCGGCACAGCAGAACTACATTGCCATGTATTTCACTATTGTTCTTGCTGTATTCGGGTTTGCGGCCAGTCAGGTCACTTCTCTCATGAGCGAAGGTTTGCAGGGCCTTCTAAGTGCCCCTCTCTTGATAGCAGCCCTGATCTCTTGGTTCGCGCGTCGATCCATAACCAAACAAGAAAAACACATTAGAGAGCTGATTGTGGTGACTGCAAAGCTCGAGCACAATTTAGGTCTTTTTGACAGCTTCAAGTCGGCGCATCCAAACCAACCGTGGGACGGCGACGAATTTGCATTGCCTACTTCTTGGGTGAGCTCTCGTTTAAGTTCGGGCGACAAGTCGAACGAGTTCATCAATCAGGAAATTGGTGGGACGTCACGCATAGCATCGAACATTTTTCTAGTGTTTATGGTTTTGGGTATCGCTTTGGCTACTGTGGCGATTTTTGTTCAAGCAAACGTTTTGCCAATTACCCCATGAGATAACCCATGCGCCAAAAAAGGTGGTTTTTGTCACCTTGGCAGCCCAGGCAAGATCGCTGAAAAACTTGTGCCATAAACTCTTGGCGAAACTTGCATTAGTTTTGTCACGTTTTTGGCCGACGTCAAAAACCAGACCTTCGTGTATAACGCAGTATTTGGTACTTTGGGCTCATTCCGCGACTTTGCTGCAGATCGAAGGAATGTCCGGTTCAGCGATCTCGTCACCGAGATCAACAAGTCGATTGGATTCGCTTTGGTTTTGGCGGTTTTGCCAGTCCGGACAAGCCGATCCGATGCGTAAGGCCAATTTGACGTTTGGCCCCTTCAAGAATCTGACCCGGATCTTTTCGGGCCTTGATGGCGCGTGTTGGCTTGAGTGCGATCTTGCTTCCCCGGTTGGACGACGTTGCATGCAACCGCATTGCAAGAGCACTGATTTTCTATCGATCCTAAGCACATCTCTCACGGCCTTTCGGCCATCAATGTGCGGCGGATTCGATGACTCCTACCAAGTTCCTAATCGGCCAAATGCTGATCGTCTTCGCGATTGTCATCGGTGCAGTATGGTGCGCGACCCAATGGGCGGCAGGGCAGTTGGACTTTCAAGCGGGGCTTGGTCCTGCCTGGTTCGAGTTCGCAGGTTATCAGATCCATCTGCCGTGGAGGCTGTTCCAGTGGTGGTATGCCTATGAAGCCTATGCGCCGTCGGTGTTCAACCGGGCAGGGGCGGTAGCCGCTTCCGGTGGTGCCCTCGGTATCATGGTTGCGATCACCGGTTCGTTGTGGCGCGCCCGGCAGTCGCGATTGGTCACGACCTACGGCTCTTCGCGCTGGGCAGACAATGCGGATGTCAACCGTTCCGGCCTGTCTGAGACGGCGGGAGTATTTCTCGGAACCTTCAAACGCAACTATCTCCGACACGACGGACCAGAACATGTGGTGTGTTTCGCGCCCACACGTTCGGGCAAGGGCGTCGGGCTTGTCATACCCACGTTGCTGACCTGGCCGCATTCCGCTGTCATCCACGACATCAAGGGCGAGAACTGGCAGCTGACCGCTGGCTGGCGTTCCAATTTCTCGCACTGCCTGCTGTTCAATCCGACCGATCCGAACAGCGCCAAATACAATCCGCTTCTGGAGGTGCGCAAAGGGCGTAACGAGGTTCGCGACGTCCAGAACATAGCTGACATTCTGGTCGACCCGGAAGGGGCGCTTGAGCGCCGCAACCACTGGGAAAAGACAAGTCATGCGTTGCTGGTCGGTGTGATCCTGCATGTGCTCTACGCGGAAGAAGAAAAGACCCTTTCCCGCGTCGCGGCGTTCCTTTCCGACCCGTCCCGGGCTTTCGAGCGGACGCTGCGGTCGATGATGAGCACCAATCATCTCGGAACCGAGGAGGCGCCGGAAGTGCACCCCGTGGTGGCACAGGCTGCGCGCGAGCTCCTGAACAAGTCCGAGAACGAACGGTCCGGCGTTCTATCAACGGCTATGTCGTTTCTTGGCCTTTACCGAGACCCGACCGTTGCCGAGACGACGTCACGGTGCGAATGGCGCATCGCCGATCTGATGGACGCTGAGCGCCCGGTCTCGCTCTACCTGGTAATCCCGCCGTCCGACATATCAAGGACGAAACCGCTGGTCCGCCTGGTGCTCAACCAGATCGGACGCCGGCTGACGGAACGGCTTGAAGGTCAGGCCGGCAAAAAGCACCGCTATCAGCTGCTGATGATGTTGGACGAGTTTCCTGCGCTCGGCAGGCTCGACTTCTTCGAAAGCGCGCTTGCCTTCATGGCCGGATACGGGGTGCGCAGCTTCCTGATCGCCCAGTCGCTCAATCAGATCTCCAAGGCCTATGGCGAACACAATTCGATCCTCGACAATTGCCATGTCCGGGTCTGTTTCGCCACCAACGACGAGCGCACCGCCAAACGGATATCGGATGCGCTCGGCACCGCGACGGAACTGAGGGCCCAGCGCAACTATGCCGGTCACCGGCTCGCTCCTTGGCTTGCCCACGTGATGGTATCCCGTCAGGAGACAGCCCGCCCGCTCTTAACCCCGGGCGAGGTCATGCAACTGCCGGCGGACGAAGAGATCGTCATGGTATCCGGCCAGCCGCCGATCCGGGCGAAGAAGCTGCGCTATTTCGAAGACGGCAACTTTACCCGTCGGGTGTCCTCCCCACCCGACCTGGCGGCGGGCGTTCCCTATGTGGATCGTCCGTCGCCTCGGCCAGATGATTGGTCGGGGCAGGTTCGTGGAACGCATACCGACCTTCACAAACCCTGGTCCGATCTGGTTGCCGGCGGCGAGGATGATGATGGTGGTCTCAAGCGTCACCCTGCCATGCCGGAAGAAGTATCCGCGGCGGTAGAGCCCGATCATAGCCCGGATGGTGGGCTTCTCGACGACGATTTCGACACGGCCGCTGCCAAGCAGATCGACCGACTCGCGAGCAACTCCGAAGCCGTCCGGCGTGCCCACGCCATTGATCAAGCTGACGATGACCTGCTGCCGAGCTTTTGAGAGGAACCGTCATGAAACCCCGTCTCAACGTCCACATCTCCCACAAGCTCTCGGAAAAGGTCGAGCTGATCTCCAAACGCCCCGGCGTGACCAAGGCCTCGGTAGTGGAAGCTGCCCTCATGGGGTTCTTCTCCAAGGAGTTCGACGATCAGCGCGACGGCGCTCTGATCCGCAGGTTGGACCGGCTCACCCGGCAATATGACCGGCTGGAGCGAAATCTTACGATCACAACAGAAACGCTGGCCCTGTTCGTCCGCTTTTTCCTGACCGTGACACCGCCCTTGCCGAACGCGGACCAGGATGCTGCCCGCGCGCTTGGCAAGGAGCGCTTTGAATATTTTACCACGCGGCTCGCACGCCGGCTCGCTGGCGGCAAGAACATGATCAAGGACGTGCTCGAGGAGATCAGCGCGGAGGAGGGGGACTTCTTCACGCCTGAGGAGATCGATGCCCTGCGTGCCGTGCGCGAAGGCCTATCGGTCCATGATGGCCCGCCTGACGGGAAAATGTCCGATGAGGAGTCATCCCAGGGGGAGGCGGTTGATGAGTAATCGTCTCCACACCTCCACCGTGGAACGCCAGCGCGTCATGCTGAGGACCGCCATGGGACCGGCGATTGCTTCGGCCTTGAGCGATCCGGCAGTGGTCGAAGTGATGGTCAATCCGGACGGCAGGCTTTGGCTGGACCGGCACGGGGAGGGCCGGATCGATACCGGCCAGACGATTGCAGCTTCCGAGGCGGAACGCATCATCCGGCTGGTCGCCAGCCATAT
>NZ_JAPJZH010000041.1 GCF_027889715.1 Allohoeflea poritis | reverse complement strand
TCGGTGAAACGGTCCTGCTCGACCTGCTGCTCCAGTTTGCGACGGATTTCCTGTTCGGTTTGCGGGCCGAGCTCCAGCGTCAGAAGTTCGCTTGCCCGCCTGCGCATGCCATGGGCGATGTAGTCCCTAGCGATGACCAGATCCTTGCCCCGGTCGTCCCGTCCCCGCAGCACGATATGGGTGTGTGGATGCCCGGTGTTGAAATGATCGACCGCTACCCAGTCCAGTTTGGTTCCGAGATCACTCTCCATCGTTTCCATCAGATCGCGGACGAAGGGTTTGAGATCGGACATTTCGGTTGCGTCTTCGGGCGAAACGATAAAGCGGAACTGATGCCGGTCGCCTTCACTGCGTTCCAGAAAGGCACCGCCATCGGCATTATCTCGAATCGCATCATAGAGTCGGCCTGGCTCGTGCTCCCTCGTCACACCGTCGCGTTGAATATAGCGGAGATGGGCACGAGCGGCACCGATGCCTTTGCCATGTAGTCTACCTGTTAGTTTGACGATCCGCGACTTGATAACGACGCGGCGGGAGGCTGGCCCGAACCGACAGCCCACGTGGTGCCGGCGCAGAACATCGTTGCCGCGACCGATACGCGCTCCCGTGAAGCGGCGCGACCTTGCTGCTCCGAAGCCGGTTTCACCTGCCACCGAGATCCGTTGCAGCACACGATTGATGTAGTTCTTGGCCTTTGCATTTCCCCGGCTGCGCATCCGACCGAGTTTCGGCTTGAAGATATCGTCATCGTTCCTGGTCATGGCAGATCAAGACATGGGCGCTTGTCCGGCGGAGTAAAGCGCCCTTCTCTGCTTGCACCATGTTTTCGCTATTGAAATCAGAGGCATATACCCTTCTACCTGCACAGGCGCTTTAAGCCCATGTGCAGGTGGAACCCGATGTGCAGACTGGCTCCCAGGGTGCGTTGCACCCTCTCCTTTTATCTTGCCCTCCGCCGCCTTAGACCCCTCCCCCGCTCTTTTCCTTCTTGACGCTGGATCAGTTTTCCCTGTTGTCCTGCCAAGGCAGACGCAATCGCGTCGCCCGTCCAATAATCAGGCGCCTGTCTACCGGCCCGAAATAGCGGCTGTCTAACGACCCTGAGTGGTTTTGCAGCAGGAACAGCTGTCGCTCATCGAGCACATAGCAGCCACTCCAAGCAGGCATTGAGCGCCCAATCCTGTCCTCCATTCGCGCCAAGGCAACAATGACGCTGTCGATTACAATCTCGCGATCTTGGCGACAGACAGTGTCGCCCTCCGCGGCGACAACTCGTTTGATCAGCGGAATGTCCGGCGGTAAATATGCGCGATCAGCGACCAGATCTTGAATGCTGTCGGGCAAACGAACGAGCACATAATCGCCGATTTCCGGAGCCTGATCATCGATCCGATAAAGCCCGACCGGCGCGCTTTCGGAGCCGTTCCAGATTAACCTTACGGGCAAATCTACTGAAGAAGAGACAACCATCGCTAGCGACGAAAGTACGACTGCGATGAGCGTCAAGCACCTCATGCCCCCAACGCCCGTGCGGCCAAAAACGCGTCATGCTGTTCATCGGAATAGGGTTTGACCGATCGGGATGTGAGGATGCGATTGTGAATGTGACGGTGATAGGCGGGCGATATCTCGGCCGGTTCGAAGCCCGCCGCTTCAAGTTTGTCGAGCTGCGCCAGCACGCGTTTGACCCGCGCTTTTCCGGTCGTCAACAGCAATATGTCCGCGCCCGGATGAATGCCTTCAAGCCGTGTCAAAACCTGCAGCGGCGCTCTGGCCCGTGCAATTGCGATAGACCAATTTTGCATGCCATATTCATTCGCGCGCCAGCGCACATAGCCGAAGACTTGGGCGGGACCGAACAAGACTAGCGACCTCCGCCGGTCCAGATTGTGCTTCGCATCGGGCTTGCCGAAGCGCAGCCAGCAGTTAATGTATTCCGGATAGAAGGCGATCTCGACACTGGTGAAGAACTTAGACATCGGAGGTGGAATCCTTCTTCCTCATGTCCGACCATTCGTTCAAATCGTCGATGTGATAGCGGACATGACGGCCATGCTTGCGATAGACCGGACCACCGCCATAAACCCGCATTTTCTCCAATGTGTTGGGCTTGAGCTTGAGAAATTGCGCCGCTTCCTTGGTTGTCAGAAAGGGGCCGTCATCGGATTTGGTGGGATCGGGATCGGTCATGGTCGCTCCGGTGCTTGCAAGGGGTAGCGGCGGGTTCGTCTGTGCAACGGATGATTAGGAGAAAGCCGCTCCGAACACTGCCAATTTCGGCGAAGACGCGCCACTCGGGCACCGGCGAAAACCGGGGGCCGTGTTTTCGCCGGAGATCAAGATCGGAAATCTGGCAAATGGAAAGAAATAGCCCCCGCGCCTTGCGGCGCGGGGGCGGTTCGCATCAGTCGCGCGGGTTCCAAAGGATCGCCATGACGCCCTCGTCGTCCTGTCCGGCGGCCCGGCCGAGATTGGCGTAGACCTTATTCGATCCGAACTCGGGGGCTGCGAAGGTCAGCGAGATGTAGGCATTGCCGCTCAACTTGCCGACCCGGTTCCAGCCGCCGCCGATCTCAACCCGGTCCTCGGTGTAGACCCGGTAATCGGGTTGGGCGTCGGTCTCTTTCGTCGCATTGGGCAGGATGCGGATGCGCTTCTTGAGGCTCATCGTGGCGAGCGTACCTTCGAAGCCGCCTTTGTCCATCTGCGTCACATATCCAAGTGCTTGTGCCATCTTATCGTCTCCTTTGTGATCTGTCGCCGGGGACCATCCCCTGCTGACGCGGGACCGTGATGGCGGGCGGCGGACGGCTGAACCCGAAGGGGCGCAACGCATGTGGAGCACCGGCAGAGCGGGCTTTGTTGTCTCGCGAGGAATGCGCCGAAGGCGCAGGGGAAGAAAGTTTGAACTGCCGGTTTCAGGCGACCGCCGTTCGTCATAGGTCCAACAAGCAGAAGCAGGGAATGGGCTCCGGTTGATCATAAATCGGACTGACGTGAGTGGCGTCCAAGTGCCGCGCGGTTTGGCGCGTACGGAAGAAGGTTTGCGTAATGCCAGCTGGTTGATGAGCTTTTTGGCGCGATTTTCCGCCTGCTTGCCGCGGCGAGAGTAAAAAGGCACAGCTTGTGAAATGTCCTGTCACCACCGGGAAGGAATGCGGCCATTCAGCCGGAACCGGATCAGCACGAACAGATTAATGCCATCGCCTTGGCTGACAAATCTACCGAAGCTTCCACCTGACAGTGTACAAAAAACGGCTGGGTCGTTGGATAGGACTGTGAAACCCCCGCAATGATTGATCCGGCCCGCGTCACCGGCGCCGACTCGTGTGCCTCCATTTCCGCAGCAGTATATTTAGGGCGCTGCGATACCGTTTTGGATCCGCTCGGCCGACCCTAAACCGCTCCGGAGCCTCGTCTGGATTGCTGACTTTCGTAAACTCCGGCCCTTTACTGGCGTTCACACTTCACTTCGGATGCTGCTTTGCAATCCGCCGAAAGAGACATTCGCTGTGTTTGCGAAATCAAGCCCGATCTGAATTCTCACATCGCAGACTTTTGAGACATCCAATCAACAGCGTTTTGCGACGTCATCGGAAAGATAGACCAATTGCGGCAGCAACTAAAAAGGAACCACTTTCAACAAAGCGGACATCAAATCAGTTTGAACGAGCTCTGAAGGATCGCCTCGGACATAGTGATCCGGAGTTGGTAGCTGCTGCTTCACAACAATCTTCGTCGAAATTGGATCGCCTCTGCCGTTCAGCCTACCAGTTCATGCTGGTAAAAACGGTATACAGGAACATACCCAAGATGACTGCAGAGATCAGTCCGATAATAGCAAATGTGAAATCCAGTTTCGGTAGACGGAAGTGTTTCATGACCGGCTTCTCTTTAAATTGATCGACGAGTTAAGGCCGCATTAGACCTTGCGGGAGCACTCAACGACTTCGAGGGTTATGCCTGCAATAGAACTCAGCAAATGAAATCAGACGGCCGTTTTGCTCATCCCAAAGTGCCAGCGGAACGCAGTGCAGGCTTTCGCGAAGGGTCAATTTTCCCATCCGTTTCAGGGCGGGATCTTCCTCAATAGCCGCAGGTAGTTTGTAGAATGGAATTCTTGCGCACAGGTGATGAATATGGTGCATTCCGATGTTGGCCGTGAACCAACGCAGAATGGTCGGAAGCGCATAATACGAACTGCCGTTCAGGGCGAATTCATGCACCTGCCAGGCCTCGTTTCTTGCCCAGGATGTGCCCTCGAACTGATGCTGGACATAGAACAGCCATACGCCAGCTGACGCCGCGATGAGCACGATTGGCATGTGAATGATCAGAAACTGTTGCGGACCTACAAGCAGAACAAAAGCGGTGACCAAAGTGGCCATCGCAACATTCGTGGCCATGACACTCGTCCATGCGCGTGCATTGGCAAAATCACCGACCGGCAACCGGTGTTGAAACAAAAAGAGAAACGCCGGTCCCAGAACAAAAAGCACAATGGGGTTGCGATAAAGGCGGTATCCGACACGCCCGAAGCGGGATAATCCCCGATACTCATCAACGGTCAATGTGGTGATGTCGCCTATTCCGCGGCGATCAAGATTGCCCGAGCCTGCGTGATGGGCTGCATGAGAGCGTTTCCAATAATCATAGGGCGTCAGGGTAAGGATGCTTAGAAAGCGCCCCGTCCAGTCGTTGGTTCGCCTTCGGCGAAAAAAGGAACCATGACCGCAATCGTGCTGAATCATGAACAGCCGAACCAGAAAACCGGCCCCCGGAAGCGCTAGAACCAGTATTTGCCAGTAACCGGCATTCAGCCCCAACCAGATTGTCAACCATATTGCTAGAAAACCAAAAAGCGTGATTGCGATCTCAGTTGTGCTGCGTACAGGATTCGGGCCGCGGTATTGCGCAAGCCGCCCCAACAGCTCTGTTGTGCAAAGTTGCGCACCCTCATTAGTCACAGTAGCAACAGCATAAAAGGCGGGTTGCTGATTTCTGCTGCTACCATGTGATTGAGTCCTATCGTCCTTTGCTTCCGGATTGCGGCAGCAGTCCTTCGCGCTGTGCTCTTTTGCGATCGAGTTTTCGGCGGCGGCGTACAGCTTCCGACTTTTTTCTCACCCGTTTTTCCGACGGCTTTTCGTAGGACCGCCTACTCTTCAGTTCTCGATAGATCCCCTCGCGCTGCATTCTCTTTTTCAACACACGAAGTGCCTGATCAATATTGTTGTCCCGGACGATTATCTGCAGGAAATTATCCTCCCATGGGTAGGTGATGACCGCGCAGGAGTATCCTGCCGGTTGGAGGCTACGGCATGGCGACCAAAGGGAGGACACCATGCATCAAAAAAACGCAAATTTTGACGGAAGGCCGCGGATTTTCAATACGGCCATCATAGGCCACTGATATTGAACCGGTCAACAAATATTATTTCAGAAGTATAAATACAGAATAGTTTTTATTTATATTTCTTTTGTATTAATCTCAAACGGCCAAAATCAAAATATGTATTTATTTGAATATTATTTTCTGGTTTCTAAGTAAAGGGCTTGATTTTTACCACCCATAGCGCATATAAGTGATGCAAGCTCGTGATCGCGCAAACTGTCCTTATCCCGGAAAGATCGATTCGAGCGTCAAATATCCGACATCATTGTTCCAAATGCGCATGGGAAATGACAGTGCGAGCGGGATTGCACGCATTATGCATGCCGCCAGCCGCAGAAAGTTTGAGTTTGAAAACCGAATTTACCGATCTGCGGATTTCTAATCGGCCACACCGCGTCTTCGAGAAACTGGGCATTTCCGTACCAACGCCAATCCAGTCGCGGTCGCTTCCGGAAATAAAAAGACAATCGAATCTGCAGGGCATTGCCCAGTTGAAGCCCGGCAAGACTGTGTCATGACCAGTTCTGAACAAGACCAAACCGCAGAACTCTATTTTCACACGCCGGGCTCCGGCAATCGTAAGGCCACTTCCTACCGGCGATTTGCCACCGTGGCGGCAGCCGTTTCATTTGTGATGAATGAGATTACGCCTCGTGATCGCAGTTCCTGTTTCCTGGAATTCGGCGAACATCGACTTGGCTACAAGGACATTAAAAAACTCCATCAGCGCGAAAATGCGTCGAATGGACAGACAGATGGAAAAGCGAATTGAAGCGGAAAATCAACTATCGCGCCGAGCGCGCTGAGCGGACCAGAAAGAAAGCCGAGAAAAAGGCAGCCCGGGTTGCGGCATTGAATCAGAAGGCGGACGAAAAAACCGCGACCAAAGACGCATCGGTTGTACGCGGCTCGACACCGAATGTACATCGTTTCAGTGACTGAGACCTTGATCCGCATTGGCCACACATGGTCTTTAACACATTTATCGGACTTGCTTGATGAACCCGACTTTACGCCCACGCGCCACGACGTACTTCCTCTCAACTTCGATAATTACCGCTTTCGCTCAAAGGCGCGGAGGCTTCGTTCACTCGAGAATTGAAAGGAAATCGTTTTGAGTACCGGAACCGTAAAATTTTTCAACGTTAGAAGGGGCTTTGGATTCATCCAACCCGATGACGGAGAAGAGGACGTTTTTGTCCATGCCACCGCTGTGGAACGAGCCGGTTTGGGATCGATCGTCGAAGGTCAGAAACTGTCTTTCGA
>NZ_JAPJZH010000040.1 GCF_027889715.1 Allohoeflea poritis | reverse complement strand
TCGACACTTGCTTCCTCCCAAGTTGTGCGATGGCGCAACTGAATGGCGGGCGGGCTCCATCGGGCGCGCTCGCCGGTAATTTTCTAATGAGTTGGTCCATTGTCTGCGCTGGCCACACCCGAGACTTCTAAAGTATTGCTCGTTGATCCGCTTACTCTCTTCCTGGATCACCTCGAGGACTGTCTCGCCATACAAGTTAACCGGCGCTTTCAGCTCTTGGTTTCTGCGGCCAATGAGTTGGTGATCCCTCGCAATCATGCAGCGTCCATTGACGTGTCCTCGGCCGAACAATGGTTATCCATGCCGTGTGGGGAAATGGAACTGGCCCGAAACACAGATGCGGGCCGACCGGTATTGAACGAACTTTGAAGGGGCTGAAACGCTTTGATTGCAAGCGGAAGGACAGCCAGCCATGCAACGCGTCTTTGAAGAGTTTGTACAACGCTTGTTTGAAAGTGTCGACGAAACCGATCTGCGCGAGGCTTTGGCAAGCGCCGCGGCTGAATTCGACCTCCAACAATTCGCATTCCTTACGCTGCCCGCATCGTCATCGGCGACACCCAGATTGATCTCCAACTATCCCACGGACTGGACATCGCATTATCTGCATCACGGGTATGAACGGATCGACCCGGTGGTAGCCCATGCAAAGCATCAGGAGATGCCGTTCAGATGGGGTCGTGGATTTGATGGCGTTCCGACTTGCGGTCGGCACGACCGGTTCTTCGAGGAAGCTGCCGAGTTTGGAATCCGTTGCGGATTCACGATTCCCGTTCCAGACCATCACGGCGGTGTCGCGGCCATGACGTTTGCCGCTGACGAACCGAACCCGCCCTTGTTGCGTGTGACGGAACGGTACGGGCAGGCGTTCCAGCTTATCGCGACATGCTTTCATTTCCATGCGCGGCGCAAGCTCTCTGGCAACCGGACCGTTGACGGGGTTGTATTGACGCCACGCGAGCATGAGTGCCTGCAATGGGCAGCGCGTGGAAAATCTATTTGGGAGATTGGCCACATTCTGGGCATAAAGCGGCGCACCGCGGCGTTTCATCTCGACAATGTGCGACGGAAACTCGGTGTGAGGACCATTACGCAGGCGGTCGCACGTTTAGCCGCCTCCCAATCCTCGTCCAGCTGACCGAATACAACTTTCCCGTGCAGTTAGACAGGCTGTTTTAGCTGACATATTCGCCTCCAATGCCAGGATTGTTCCTGAATGGAGGTCGTCATGATACAGCTTGTAGCACCGGATTGGCACAGTGCGTTTACCGATGAACTTCGCGAGATGCATCGCTTGCGGTATCGGGTCTTCAAGGAGCGTCTTGGCTGGGACGTGCAGACAAAAGAAGACCTGGAGATCGATTCCTTCGATGACTTGAAGCCACACTACCTGCTGCTGCGCGGCCCAAGCGGTCGCGTTGAGGGCTGCGTTCGCATGCTTCCGTCGACCGGCCCGACCATGCTTTGTGATGTCTTTCCGGCGCTGTTGGATCACCGTGCCGCGCCTGCAGACCCAGCCATCTGGGAGAGCAGCCGGTTCGCACTCGATCGTGCCGCTGATACGTCGAAGGGTCCGAACAGCCTTGCGGCGGGCACATACGAACTCTTTGCGGGTATGATCGAATTTGGTCTGTCCATGAGCCTCAACCGTATCGTCACCGTCACAGATCTGCGCGTCGAACGCATCCTTCGCCGAGCCGGCTGGCCACTGCAGCGCATTGGGGATCCGCAGACAATCGGCAAGACCCGCGCTGTCGCGGGCTATCTTCATGTCTCCACTGAACATCTTGATGCGGTTCGTCATAAAGGCGGTTTTGGCGGCCCGGTACTGTGGGCGCCGGTTGCAGGCTTAGCCGCATGATTCCGGTCCTCCCACAGCCCATTTCAATCGAGAACCACGATGATGACCGGTGAGAGGAGCGCGTTCACTCCAGCGGATTGGTGCAATGCACAGGCCTATGTCTATACGCTTCGGCTGACCCGCCTCGGTTGGGCCTGGGAATTCTTGCGTCGAAACCAGGAGTTCCGCGTGAATCTGGCCCGTGTCATTGGAAGCTCGGCGCAAATTGAAAGTCATTTTGCGGATGCGAGGTTTCGGTCGGAGATGGATCTGTCACGCTGGGGCGTCTTGTTTCGCGGACTCGCCGGGTCCCGATGCAGCCGTTTTCTGGTCGCCTTCTGAATGCCCGCATGTGCTGCCGGCGTTCGCAGCACGGCCTTCATTGTCATCTTCGGAACCTATATTTGATTTCATGGGACTGTCATGCCGGAAGGCCGTTCTCGAGACTGCGGCAGAGGCGCGGCATGTTCTATTTAGGGATGATACGGGAAGGCTCCAATTGAAGATTTCCGGAAGTGACGCACGATCGCCCGTCCAGATCTTCGTTAAAGCCCTTTGGCCAAAGCATTGGGCTGGTTACCAGCTGAAAGCGCTGGAAAGCCTCAATGCGCTGTACGCGGGTGACCGGTTTCCGGCAAGGCTCTTTCCTCAGTATGCGCGCGGACGCCGCCTGTGCTTTGTCCTGCGCGCCCTCGACGGTTCGCTGGCTGGCGCATCGCATCGTGAAATTGCCGAAGCGCTGATTGGCGAGTGGCGCGTCGATTCCGACTGGACCGATCCGGGCGAGCACCTTCGTGACCGGATCCGGCGTGCTGTTCGCCGGGGCCATGCGCTCGTTGACAACGGGTACAGAGCGTTCCTCTCGTAAATTGCCTCGAAAGCAGGCAATCGCGAGTTAGCCGGCGAACAGCTCCTTGTATCCTTTTGTCATCAACCAGTTCGCGCGGTCGAGATGGCTGCTCAGCGTTTTTTGCGCCCGCTCAGGTTCGTCGGCTGGATTAATACCGAGAATGAGGCAGGCCATTTCTTCTTCGCTCGCATCGTCCGCGGATGCGTCGAGCAGCCTTAGATAGAGCGTGAAATGCTGGTTATCGTAGTCAGTAAGGGTGTCTGACCATGGGATTTCTTCTTGGATTTCAGGTTTCATCGAGAACCCTTGTACCGGTTAACGACTGTAGTTCAATTGCTTTGGTCTAATCGTCGTCCGATAGAACCGCACGACCGAAGCTGGATTGTAGCGAATAGGAACTATCATTCCTAGAACGATCGTTCACAACAAGTCCCTATTTCGTCATGGACCTCAAAGAGGTTATGGCGATCAACATGCGTCGTTTGCGCCATAATCAGGACTTGACGCAGGAAGAATTGGCAGATCGGGCGGAGCTCAGCATGCGCTATCTGGGCTCGATTGAGCGTGCTCATGTTTCCGCAAGCGTCACCGTCTTGGGCAAACTCGCAAAGGCCTTGAACGTCGACCCCTGCGAGCTCATCAAGCAGCCGAAGCGATGACGAAACATCTAGGCCCACTTTTCATCGAAAGCTCAATTTAGGGAATTCGTTGCTGTAAACGGCGCCCGCCCGGCCTGCGGCCGGTCGCCGGGTGCTCGTGAACCGAGCCCGCTTGTGCGGTCTCGGCCGGTCGGCTTCGCCCCCTGGCGCAGGCCCGAAGCTTTCAGCTTCGGGATACGGACGCCGGCCCTCGGCCGGCGACATGTGTTGAGCTGTTCCCCGGTCGGGTGGGGGCGGACGGCCCTTGTAGCCCCGAGCGGTCGCGGCGCAACCGCTTCGGCTTTGTATCCTTCCGATTTCTTTCTGTTCTCCTACCCAACCGGTTGCGCCGCGCCCTGATGGCTCGGGGCAGCAGGGCCTCCTTGCCGCCCCCACCCTCTGGGGGAACAGCGGCGAAGAGGACAGGAGGATGCGGTCATGCCGCAGACCAATCGACAGACGGTCTATGCGAGCGTCACCAAACGGATCATCACCGAGCTTGAGCAGGGCCGTGTCCCGTGGGTACAGCCTTGGGGCACCCCGGACGTGGACACCCCGCTCGGCCTGCCGAGGAACGGCAGCACGAGTAAAGCCTATTCCGGCATCAATATTCTCATTCTTTGGGGCGCGGCCATCGAGAACGGGCGGCGCACCCAGAACTGGCTCACCTTCAAGCAAGCGCTGTCGCTCGGCGGCTGCGTGCGCAAGGGCGAAAAGGGTACGACAGTCGTATATGCCGACCGGTTTGTGCCGAAAAAGGAGCGGGTGAAGGCGGCAGAGAACGGCGATGATCCGCAAGCCGTTGCGTTCCTTAAACGCTATACGGTGTTTAACGCCGACCAGTGTGACGGCCTGCCTGAAAATCTGTTTGTAGGCGCATCACCGCTGTCTGAACGCGACCCGATTCCGCATGCTGAAGCGCTGATCGAAGCCACCGGTGCGGATTTCCGCATCGGCGGCGATAAAGCCTTTTACGTGCCGAGCCAAGACTATGTGCAGGTGCCGCCGCAACCGGCTTTCCGCGCGCAGATCGACTACTACCGGACCTGCTTTCACGAACTTGGCCACTGGACCGGGCATGAAACGCGGCTTGCCCGCAGCTTCAAAGGCCGCTTCGGATCGAGGCCGTATGCGCGCGAGGAACTGGTCGCGGAAATGACATCCGCCTTTGTCTGTGCGTCGCTCGCTATCGTGCCGACCGTTCGGCATTCCGATTACATCGCCACATGGTTGGACCTGTTGCGCGAGGACGACCGCGCGATTTTCCATGCCGCCTCACTGGCCTCCGGGGCTGCCGATTTCATTTTGGCCTTTCAGGACGAGAGTGACAGCGGAGGTATGGCGGCATGAGCACCGCATCCGATCCAACGGCAAGCGCATCACCCGCAACCGAGCACACCGAGGCCGGTGAACAGACCCTTGTCACGGGTGTCCGCCCAGTCACCTTGGCCGACCGGCTGGCCCTGCGCGCCGCCGCGCCGCTTGCCCCGAAACGCAATCCGAATGCCGAGCAGCAACCGTGTGACCACGGCCTGTTCGATACCGCCGCGCGCGATCAACTGGACCTGATCGACGCGCTTCGCGCCACGTCAAATGGCGCATCCACCCCTGACTCAGCAAAGGAGTAAAGCACATGCAACTGCATCATATCCCGCTCGACCACCTGAAGGTGTCGCCGCTCAACATGCGTCATTCGCGAAAGAAACCGGACGTCTCCGACATCCTGCCATCGATCCGTCAGCGCGGCATCATCCAGCCCCTGCTGGTGAAACCCAATGGCGCGCCGGACCATTACGACATATACGCCGGACGGCGGCGCTTCTTCGCGATGAAGGTCATCGCCAAGGAGGCCGGTAGCAATCCCGTTCTGCCGTGTCTGGTGTTGGACCGAAATAAAGATGTGGATGCCATTGAGGCCTCCATTATCGAGAATGCCGCGCGTGTCGCGCCCGACGAGATGGAGCAATATGAAGCCTTCAAGAAGCTGGCGGACAAGGGCCGGAGCGTTGCCGAGATCGCCGAGACCTTCGGTGTTACCGAACTGACTGTGAAACGGCGCTTGGCGTTGGCGAATTTGCTTCCCGCGATCCGCAAGCTTTACGCAAACGAGGAAATCGACTCGCGCACGGTCACCGCGTTGACGCTGGCGACCGAGGCTCAGCAGGAGGAATGGCTGGCGCTGTTCCAGTCCGAGGACGACCATGCGCCGCGCGGACAATACTTGAAGGCGTGGTTGTGCGGCGGCGAGCACATCACCACCGACAAGGCGATCTTCGACATCGAGGGCTATTCCGGTGCGGTCCTTGCCGATTTGTTCGGTGAGCATGGCGTCTTTTCCGATGCCGACCTGTTCTGGTCGCATCAGAATGCCGCCATCGCCAGCCTGCGCGATGCCTATACGGGCAAGGGCTGGAGCGATTGCGAGGTTCTGGATCGGGGCAGCTATTTCGCCCGTTGGGATCACGTCAAAGCCACCAAGAAAGAGGGCGGCAAGGTCTTCATCGAGGTCCGCGACAATGGCGAGGTCACCGTCCATGAGGGTTACATCACCGAGACCGAACACCGGAGGCGAGGGAATCTGGCAGCGGACAAGAACGGTAAAACCGAACCGGCCACCAAGCCGGAACTGACCAATCCGGCGCAGAACTATATCGAACTGCACCGCCACGCCGCTGTGCGCGCGGCGCTGCTGTCGGCTCCCGCCGTTGCATTGCGCTTGACCGTCGCGCATATGATCGGCGGCTCGACATTGTGGCAGACGAGGCCCGATCCGCAGACGACTCGTAAGGAGGAGACTGCCGAGAGCATCGCCACGTCCGAAGCGCAAGCGACATTCGACACGGAAAAAGCGAAAATCCTGAAACTGATCGGCCTGCCGGAGCATGGCCATTCCGTTACCCGCAGCAATGGCGACGACTGGCGCGTCGGCGAGCTGTTCGTCAAGCTGTCGGCGCTTACCGATAAAGAAGTGATGCGTGTTTTGACCTTCGTCATGGCCGAGACGCTGCAAGCGGGAACCTGCATTGTCGATCGGATCGGCTGCGATCTGGCGGTTGACATGACCGCCAGCTATACACTGGACGACGCGTTCTTCGATCTGCTGCGCAGCAAGGCCGCCGTCAACGCGATGGTCGCGGAGATCGGCGGCAAGCGCGTTGCCGATGGCAATGTCAGCGCCACGACCAAGGTACAGAAAGGCATTATCCGCGATTTTCTGACCGGCGAAAACGGACGCAAAGGACAAGAGAATTGGCTTCCCGGCTACTTCCGCTTCCCGCTCACCAGCTATACCGCAGGTGGGGCAGGGCTGCTCACCGAGAATGCGCAGAAAGCGAAAC
>NZ_JAPJZH010000003.1 GCF_027889715.1 Allohoeflea poritis | reverse complement strand
CTCTGCAGACGGTCTGCAAACGCATCGTCGGTCCAGATCCTGTTGAGGAAGTCCGCCTGTGCGGCGTGGGCTTCTCCGGACATGTACTGATTGCTCATCGTATTACTCCATTTGCATTGTGCGGCGGTGGGGTCAGATGGCTCTGCGGTCGCCGCTAAACACCAGCACCATGCCGGTGTCTTTCTGCACCCTTTTAATTAGTTGGACGAAGGCGCCGTCTCCAATCTTTTGTGCTGATCAGCGCGATAGGTAAAAGCCTATAACCACCTGTCATGCGCGCTGTTGACCGCCTTCGCGGCGGATCGATCAGGACTTCTCCAAAGGGCCTCCCGAATCCGTTCCCGGACCCCTGGCAGGGTTCGAGGATCGAGCACCCATTGCAGGGTCACGGAACGTCTCCGATTTCGAAAGCGGACATATCGGAATCAAAAACCCCCGATGTTTCGGCTCGCGAAAAATCGGGGGATTTGTCACCAATCTCGGCTTCTGACTGGAATGCCCGGGTCGGACGGTATTTGAATCAGCGGCGGATCGTCAGGTCGGCATTCCACCACGGATGCCGCCGGGCGGCGCTGATCAACCGAACGTGTTGGAAAAGGAAACGGGACAGCCGCCGATGGGACGGGTTGTGGTATCAACGAGAATGGTTAAACCACCCTGAACTTGCCCGAGATCCCTGTCGGAGACTTCACCCTCCGACGGCGCGGAAGGGATGTGAACGTGCTTGACCTTTTCGGTATCGCGCACGACCCGGATCTCGACATCGTCGCCGATCTGTCCTCCGAATTCCGCAAGCGCAGCCTTCGGATCGCTTTCCAGCCGGGCCGCGAACGCTTCGTCGGTCCAGACCTTGTTGTAGAGCTCGGCCTTGGCGGCCTCGGCCGTTTCCGGCGTTAACTTGGTCATTTTTACAACTCCATTCACGTGGCGCATTTTCGTGCGCCGGTTTCCGTTGCAACGAACGCCATTGCGTCCGTCGAGACGCACACGCCTCATGCCGCGCGCGTCTCATGTGTTTGATATTTGGCCGCGACAGGGTGCTGGCACCAATTCTTTGTTCCGATCAGACCGATAGCAAAAATGCTATTTCCGATTTTGGCGTCCGCGCGCCATCGGTCCCCAGCGCGGTGGTAAGAAGCCCACCCCCGTCGGAAACTGCCGTTCACCGCCGACAGGTAAGTTTATATTGGTAACCCATTTCACGTAGCGCCCGAACCGTCCGCCATGGCCAACCCGATTGGGCTTGCCGCCTTCTCAAGGCGCTAAGCCTCCCTGAATGAACTGGTCCACCGTTGTGTTTATGGAACGGAGGATCAAGAATGGCAAACAAGCGAACCAAGCCGGAAGAGATTGTCTCGAAGTTACGGCAGGTTGAAGTACTGATGGGGCAAGGCATGTCCCGTCGTTTTGCGCAAACCAGGTCGCGGCTTTTGAGAGTATGCCGCCCTCCTGACGCAACTGTCGGTTTTCTGTGCGAACGCGCCGAAGCTCTTCTCGCTCGGTGCTGGTCAGCCCACCATCACGCAGACCCGTATCCCGTTCTAATTGCTTGATCCAGACATGGATCGTTGCAACGCGAGGGTCGAACTCTCGCGCCAGGCTTTCAATGCTGCGGCCAGACCGCGCAAGTTCAATGATGTGTTCCGTTCACAAGCTCACTCCGCAAGGTACGGGTTCCTCGTTCTCGGTATGAAAAACACACTCCTTCAAAAACTGAAAAGTGTCCATCAAACCGGGGGAACTCCAAACAACAGCCAAGGGCCACGCTATGTTGATACAATAACCGGTATGTTTGTTCGCGTGCCCACGATTTAAACCCGCAGTGCCAATTCGACGAGAACTCCACGCACGCACTTAGCATTATTTCACAAGTTGCTGTCCGCTAGCGAAGGGAATAAAAAAGCGATTTCAGCAACTTAAAAATTTGACGGTATTTTTGACGGTATGCGCGAATTGTCGCAGATGAAGCCGACATGAAATCAATAGCTTATGCAGCTCGTTGATCATCGAATGGGAGTGAGGAGCGGTCGGCGTAGCCGGCCAAAAGGTCCAGTGGACCTTTTGGAGCGATGAACGCGCGAAGCCATAGCGGAGCGCTGGAGCGTTTGAAGCGCGATGCGCTTCAACGCAAAGGTCGAGTGGACCTTTGCGAGCAACAGGCGCCGTGAGAGCTGCGCTCGAAGGGCTGGCGCAATGGCACATGGATTCATGTTGATGGCGGTCAACCGGCGTTCCCACAAGCAATTGATATCAAGGAATTTTCCATCGCCGTCCAAAGCCCGCCATGTGCGCCAATGTTTCAGCCTCGGGTTCTGTGAGTTTTGGCTATGACTGCCGGATCATCCCTCTCCGTTACAATCACTTCGACTTGACGGATTGGTATCTGAGCCTCCGCGCGCGATCACGAAGGCGGTTCCAGAGGCATTCGGTGTTTTTCTGCAAGCAGGACGCATAAACCGGGTTTCAGGTATCTCTGACTTTAAGTCGGTCTTTTCCGATGGTCGCCAAGCCTTGCACGCGTTGTACACCTTCGTCGCCCGCAATGAGATTTCAACACCATATGCGAACGACGACGCATGGCCATCCAATGGCGGCGAAGCGATCAGCGTTTGTCCGAAACTGTCAGAATCCTGTCCGGGATGAACATGTCGATTTCGAGCCTGAAAGGACAAGCTGCACCTCGATCAAGGACGTTTATTACCGCCAACCGAAAGAGGAACCGTTATGTCCAACCAAACACAGAACACCAGGATCGAAGAACAGATTCGCGACGCCGTCCAACGCCAGCGCGAGTATTTTCGCACTAAGGTCACGTTGCCGGTCGAATTCCGGCTGGAACAGCTCAGAAAGTTCGAACGCTTGCTGCGGGCTCACGAGGATGAGCTCTACGAAGCCATATTCAATGATTTCGGCAAATCCAGGCACCACACGCAATTGACCGAACTGTTCCCGCTGTTCGAGGAGTTGGGATTGGCGATCGACCATCTCAAGGATTGGGCCAAACCTCGCAAAGTCGCAACCAACCTGCTCAACCAACCCGGGAAAAGTTATATCGTCGCAGAACCGCTTGGAACGGCACTTGTCATCGGCGCGTGGAACTTCCCATACAATCTGTCTCTTACCCCGGTGGTCGGCTCGATGATGGCAGGAAACACCACCATCCTGAAACCCAGCGAACTTCCGGCTGAAACGAGCCGGGTCATGGCGAAGATCATCAACGAGAACTTCGACCCGGGATATCTGCATGTTGTCGAGGGCGCTGTCCCAGAGACAACCGCGCTGCTCAATCAGCGCTGGGACAAGATCTTCTTTACCGGAAGCCCGCAGGTCGGGAAGATCGTGAATGAAGCCGCCGCGCCTCATTTGACCAATGTGACACTCGAACTGGGCGGGAAGAACCCCGCGATCCTGGCCGAAGACGCGCCTGTTGACGTCAGTGTGAAGCGGCTCATCTGGGCCAAATTCATCAACTCCGGCCAGCTCTGTCTCGCACCCGATTACGTTCTGGTTCACAAGAGCATCAAGGAGCGCGTTCTCGAGCGGATGGTTTATGAGATTGAGAAGCACGACTATTCCGTCGAGCGCGGCAATTTCACTCGGATCATCAACGAGCGTAACTTCGACCGCGTTGTCGGGCTGATTGATGCCGACAAGGTGTACTACGGTGGCGAGAGCAACCGTGAAGACCGCGTCATCCGTCCGACGGTTGTACACAACATAAGCGTTGACGACCCGATCATGCAGGAAGAGATTTTCGGCCCGGTCATCGCAGTGCTGGAATTCGAGACGCTCGATGAAGCCTTTGACATCGTTCGGAAGATCGAAAAGCCGCTGGCCGGGTATCTGTTTTCCCACGACCGCGAGACCAAGCAGCGCTTCCTCGCCGAGATACCCTTCGGAAGCGGCGCAATCAATGACGCCGTCATGCAGATCACGAATTCAAATCTTCCTTTCGGTGGCGTTGGCAACAGCGGCATGGGTCGTTACCACGGTGAGTACAGCCTCGAGTGCTTCTCTCATATGAAACCGGTTCTGGAGAAGTACTTCGATTTCGAGCTGGACCTAAAATACTATGGGCACTCCGATCGGCAGATGAATCTGATCCGCAAGCTCGGGTAACAACAATCCGCACTGAATACCGCGGTCGTCATTTATGGCGGCCGCGAAACATATTCAGCCCTATACAAAAAGGGGCATTGTCCATTGCACGAAGGCACACCTGCACCGGTCAGGCTTCAAGTACGGGTACTCTCGTCAGTCACCTCAGTCAGGTCCGGTAGCCTACAAATGGCCAGCTCGATTGTCCGAAACTGTCAGAACCTTGTCCGTATTGAACATGTCGATTCCGGGTTGAAACCACCACATTGAGATCAAGAGAAGGCGGACATCGTCTATCTCTTCCGGATTTCCCGAGCGGGCGTGTGAGCCAATCAGCCAATCCCGCAAAGACTCTCATCGGTTCCGTGTTCCTGGTGCCACGTATAAACCCAAAGCGCTGATAAGGCAGCGCGCAGACAAATCGAGGATACTCTCATGATCAGCTTACCCATGGCCTTCGCCCTTCGCGCAATGAACCGGCTCTATACCCTTGAAAAACCACTGACTTTTTCTGGTAAAGGAGCCATGATCAAGCTCGCTGACCTTATGGTGCGCAGTGGTTCCAGACGCCCGCTTCTTGTTACAGACAGCTTCCTTCTCAAAAACGGAATGCTTGATGGTCTGCTGGAATTCCTGGCAAATGAAGGCTGCGATGTGACCGTCTATGACGGGATCATCCCCAACCCCACTTTTGCGGTTGTAGAAGAAGGCGTTGCTGCTATTCGTGCAGGAAAGTGCGACAGCGTGTTCGCCGTTGGCGGCGGCTCCGCCATCGACGCGGCCAAGGTCATGGCAGCGGCCAGCACCAGCAAAAAATCTCTGGACAAACTGGCTGGCATCCTGAAAGTCGATCAGCCCCTGCTGCCGTTCTATGTGGTCGCGACCACGTCCGGCACCGGCTCTGAAGTGACGACCGCGGCAGTGATCTCGGACACGCAGACCCACAAGAAGAAGTTCTTCGTGGATCCGAAATATCTGCCGGTTGCGGCCGCGTTTGACACGGATTTGCTCGTCTCGCTGCCGGGACCGATGACGGCCGGCACCGGCATGGACGCACTCACGCACGCGATTGAAGCGTTCATATCCCGCGCGCGCACACCGGCGACGGATCGCGACGCCGCGACCGCCATTCGCTTGATCGTGGAGTTCCTGCCCGTCGCCTACTCCAATGGCAATGATGAGCATGCCCGCGAAATGGTCGCCCTCGGCTCCTTCCTTGCGGGCAATGCCTTCACACGCGCAGGCCTCGGCTATGTCCATGCAATCTCGCACCAGATCAGCGCGCACTACAACACACCCCATGGTCTGGCCAACGCCATCCTGTTGCCGCGCGTCTTGCGGTTCAATAGACAGGTCAGCGCGGAGCGGTTCGCCGAGCTGGAGCGGATGCTGCAAGGAAACAGCTCGGCACCCTATGCATTGATCCAGGCCGATCAGTTCATCGAACGCGTCGATGCGCTGGCAAGCACAGTAGGCATCCCCGTAAATCTCGATGACCTGCAACAGAAGGATTTCGCCTCCATTGCCAAAGATGCCCTTGCTGAAGCGCGGTCTTCCTATGCCGTGCCGAAAGTCATGCGCAAGAGCGATGTGACGAAGATTCTAAACTCCGTTTCCAATGGAAGCAGATCGGTGGACTTCGCCTGACAAACAACCTGGGTTCAACAACAAAGGAACAGTCCTGTGATACCCGTAATGTGCCTTGTCCAAGAAGGGCAGATTTCAACTGAAAACGAACTTCGCCTGAAGGCTCAGATCAACGACTTTTCGCAGCGCGCCTTTGCGGCGCCTGCGGATATCGACTGGATCGTTGTGCCAAGTGGCAACGGATTTACAGCAGCTGCACCCTCAAAGAGCGTGATTGCCTCGCTCCATGCAAATCGTGCGCTTTCCCGTGATGAGCGCGTCGCGTTTCTTGGAGAGCTCTGCGACATCTGCATGACCAGGACTGGCTTGTCTGCCAACGAAGTTGTCACATCGATCCGTAATCCAAAGGTATAGCAATCATGCCTCTCTATATGTGCAATGCTGTTCCCGGTGCAATTCCCGACGACGCAAAGCCGGTTATCGCGTCTGACATCACCGATATTCATTGTGACATCACCGGCACCCCCCGGACCTTCGTTCATGTTTTTTTCTTTGAGGACGCTCCGCAAGTGCCGATCAATGGCAGAAGCGTATTCCTTTTTGGCAGTATCCACTCGGGTAGTACCGCTGACCAAAAGAGCACACTCGTGATGCGCATGAAAATGTCCATCTTCACCCATGCCGGCGTGCCGTTGAGTGCGATTGTCGCCGACACAACGGACGTGCCGGCGGGTTGGGTCATGGAGGGCGGTGTGGTCCAGCCGGAACATGCGGAAGACGACACATAACGTGCCCTGCCACAGCTGAACCCTGCAGATTGATGTTTCCGGCCAGGCCTCTATCATGTTCCCGATGATTGTTCACGCGCAATCCCGCCCGCCTACCAGCCTGCGCCTCCTTTGCGATGAGGCGGCCAGGTATGGAATCACCGAGGAAGCATGCCTCGAAGGCACTTCCGTCTCGGTTGCTGATCTGGACAATCCCGGCGCCTTGCACAGCACAACCGATGAAATCCGGGCGATTGAGAATCTGGTTCGCCTTGCGCCTGAAAATGTCGGTCTGGGCTTTGCGGTCGGCCGCGCCACCCATGTTCATGCTTTCGGCATCTGGGGTTTTGCGATCCTGACAAGCCCCACTTTGAGGGCCGCGATAGAAACGGCCATCGACTTCTCAAAGTTGTCATTCCTGATCGCCGAGATGTCGTTGGTGGAGGACAATGGCGAGGCTCGGCTGGAGTTCGACACAACCGGTATCCCGGTCTCAACACATCGCTATATCCTCGAGCGCCACACTGTAATTGCGGTCAAGTTTATTCGCGACTTGTTGCAGAAGCCGGATTTCAACAACTTCGAAGCCCGGCTAATGGACGGCGACCCCGACTATCCGGAGAAGTTGGCCAAATTCAAACCGCCCTCAATCAAGATGGGCCAGCCCGTAAACGCTCTGGCCTTTCCGGCGGAGATACTGGACGCGCCACTTCCGAATTCAGATCCCGTCTCTCTGAAATTCTGTCTCGATCAGTGCAAGGTTCTCCTGGAGGAGCAGACCGGCGCTTTGCCGCATTGGTCGCAACAAGTGCGCGACGCTATCGTCGACAACATCGGATCGGAACAGCAAATCGAAGAGATCGCAGCAAGATTGGCCGTGACCGAACGAACTTTGCGACGACGGTTGACCGACGAAGGAACCAGTTTTCGACAGCTTTACATCGATGCCCGCATGACAATTGCCTATGAATTGCTGGCCTCCGCTGGACTGAACGTCGATACAGTTTCATGGCGTGTCGGCTATGCCGAACCAGCCAGTTTTGCCCGCGCATTCACCAAACACTACGGCGAGACGCCCGGCGAGGTTCGAAAGAAAAATGCGGTCCGGGCCGCGTAAGCTGAATTCTGCCGATTTGGAAATTCGGCTTCGGCCCGCAGCAGCGAAACAACGTTCGAACCAATAATCCTTGTTTTCTATCGCGCGTTTTGCACGACCGGTCCGGACGCAACCATCCACTGCATCTGGAAAAGAACCCGCGTTTTCGGCCATCCTGCTTCAAACATGTCGAAAGATCTCGTTCTACTGATCCGAGCGCAAGTGCTTTCGTATTTCCTCTTCCACCTGGCCGAGACGCTCCTTTCCAAAAAACATCTCATCGTCGACATAGAAAGTAGGAGCGCCAAATGCCCCGCGTTCAACGGCACGGCTGGTATTGTCCATCAAACGCTGTTTCACGTCATCGTCCTGGCTTCGCTCCAGAAGGTGTTGACCGTCCAGGCCTGCCTGATTGTATGTGTCGGCGAATACCTTTGGGTCGTCCATCTTCAGACTTTCCTCCCACATCGCTCGCATGCCGACCTTGATATAATCCCCCTGATTGCCGTCGAAATCAGCCGCGACCGCGCCACGCATCAGCAGAAGCGTGTTCACCGGAAAATGCTTGTTCAGTCGAAAATTCGTCAGTTTGTGCTTCTCGATAAACCGTGAAATTTCCAGCCGGTCATATTCGAGTTTGCCCTTGATCTTGCTGAAGGCCAAAAAGGGAGACTGGTTGCCGGTTGCCTTGAAGATACCGCCCAGCAGGCACGGAACATAGTCGATTTTCACACCCGTGCGCTTCTCGATTTCGGGAATTACACAATGCGCCAGATAGGTATTGGGGCTGCCGAAATCATAGATAAACTCAACCGAGACCGTCACAATATGCTCCTTTCACCAGGTTTCTTTCCAGGGGCGCAGGTCCAACTCGTGCGTCCAGGCCGTGCGTGGCTGTTTGTGCAGATGAACATAATTCGCCGCGATATCGTCGGGGTTCAAAATCCGGTCCTCTTCCCGCATGCGGTCCACGTCCGGAACATTTTCGCGGATAAACGTACTGTCGATAGCGCCATCAATGACCGTGTGCGCTACGTGAATATTGCGGGGGCCAAGTTCGCGCGCCATCGATTGCGCCAGCGCACGCAATGCGTGCTTGGCGCCGGAAAATGCGGCAAAGCCGGAACCGCCCCGCACACTCGCAGATGCACCCGTAAAGATGATCGTGCCGCGCGCACGCGGCAACATCCGGGCTGCCACCTCGCGCCCCATCAAAAAACCGGCGAAACATCCCATCTCCCAGACTTTCCGATAGACACGAGAGGTCGTCTCGTTGATCCCGAACCTCACGTTGGCGCCGATGTTGAAAACGGCGACTTCAATGGGGCCGATCTCGTCTTCGATCTTTTCGACAAGCGCGCGCATCTCTGCCTCGTCGCGGGCGTCGGCGGGAAACGCCCGTGCCTGACAGCCTTCATCGCGTATGGAAGCCGCCAATGTCTCGAGCGCCTCGGCATGCCTGTCGCGGCGCACGACGCACGCTGTCAAACCTTCGCGCGCAAAGGCACGCGCAATCGCGGCGCCGGTGTCGTCGCCAGCGCCGATTACAAGACAAGCGCCATTTGGATTGTCCATCGTGTTTCCTCCACATTTGTACAGATCCCGTCAGTCGGACCCGTCGGCCAGGGAAAAGTCATTGCCTCAATGAACTGCTCCGGGCCCGGCTGCCTTTGCCGCAAGATCAGTTCCTGCCGCGAAGCAGGCGGCGCATGAGGAATGCGGCGAATTTGGTCTGGCTTTGCAGATATCCGCTGGCCTTTGGCAGGTTGTCCGGCACGTCCTTCACCCGGCAATCGTAAAAGATATGAAAGTCCCGCGCGGGCAGCAGGTCCTGTTCGGCAAAACGACCCACAGGTACGAGTATCAGCTTGGGAAACAAGGGAATATTCAGTTTCTCGATCACCGGAGTGCCGCAAGTATTGCATCTGCCGCGCCGAAGTAATGGCGGCTTCTTGTAGGATTTGTACGCGACAGTTCCAGGCGAGTTTAAATCGATATCCCTGGCCCGAAATGTAAGAATGTCCGCGTATTCGGCGGCATTGAATTCCTGACAGATTGAGCAATGGCAGACCGCCCGGAAAATCGGGCGGCCCGAGGTCCGAAAGCTCACTTCGGTGCAGTTACAACTGCCGCTCCATTGCATCATGCCATCTTCCAGCTTGTCTGATGCCGATTGCCCCTACGCTCTGACTCTCTTGACGGCCTTTCCGTTTTTCCAGAAGCGATATATCACACGAAGGGCCGGCCACACACCGTCCGCCTTCTTCTGAATCTTCTTGCCTTGTGATATGCGTTCGATTTGAAGCGTGTACCAGCTGATTTCCATGATCGCCATTGCGTCGATTTTCTTCAGCCCCGATTTGATGGGGGCCACCGGCGAGACATGGTTCGGATTTTCCAGTACGTGCGTACCGAATTTGGGATCGACGGCAAAGGGGCGTGCAACACCGGCCATGTCAATCGCACCTGAGGCAAGAGCCTGGCGCATGCCGGCTGAGGACCGGAAGCCGCCCGTGACAACAAGTGGGGTCGAAATCTGGCTTTTGACCTTTTCCGCATATTCCAGGAAATACGCCTCACGTTTGATGGTGCTTTCCTTTTTGACTTCCTGCTTTCCCTTGCGGTTGACGGGATTTTCCCAGCTACCGCCCGAGATTTCGATCAGGTCGATTCCCAGCCGGTCCAGCCGCCTGGCGACCTCAATCGAATCCGCCTCGGTGAACCCGCCTTTCTGGAAATCGGATGAATTGATCTTTATTGCGACATTGAAGCCTTCGCCCGTACGCTCGCGCACGCGCTTGTAGACCTCTTCAACGAATCGGAAACGGTTGTCGAAACTTCCGCCCCATTTGTCTTCCCGCCGGTTGTGATGCGGCGACAGGAACTGGCCGATGAGGTAGCCATGCGCCCCGTGCAGCTGTACGCCGGTGAACCCAGCCTCCTGGAGGCGGCCGGCCGCCTCTGCGAAACGGTCGATGATCTCTTCGATCTCGCTATCGGTCAGTTCGCGCGGGGGGGCGAACATCTCGTTTGGGATCGGCACGACGGAGGGTGCGACGGGTGCGTCATTGACCATTTTGGGCGACTGCTTGCCCGGATGATTCAATTGCGGCCAGATGTGCGTGTTGGTGCGCCGCCCGGTCGCAGCCCATTTGCGCAATTGATCCATGTTGGTATCCAGCAACGCATCAACGACCAGAGGTTCGTTCATGTGCTTGCCGTCCACCATCATGTTGCCGGTGATCAGAAGACTGGCACCGCTGTCGGCCCAGACGTCATAGAGCGATGTGTGGGCGTCGGTGACCTTGCCGTCCGGCGTTGCCAGGGCTTCATTCATCGATGCCTTGCAAATCCGGTTGCGCAGTACAGTGCCCGACTTCAGCGTCAGGGGGTCTGCAAGATTTGCGGTATCCTTGCTTGCCTGATCGGCGTGAAATTGACGGGCCTGTGCGTGCTGTGTCTCAAGCATTGGTCAATACTCCTGAATCTTCCGGCGACGGAAGCGCATTGCCTGTAGTTTTTTCAGGCTGTTGAACATGAAGTTGTCCCAGGGCGGCGCGATGAAAGCCGTCGCATTGATCCGGCCCTTGCGGACCACCCCTTTGGCCTTGGAGAAATTGCGGAACCCTTCCGCGCCGTGATAATGGCCCATGCCCGACGGGCCGATGCCGCCGAAAGGAATATCGTCGGCAAGCACATGGCTCATCGTGTCGTTCACGCACGCTCCCCCCGAATGGGTCCGGGCCAGCACATCGTCGGCACGACTTTTGTTCCAATCGAAATAGTAGAACGCCAACGGCCGCGGGCGGTCATTCACATAGGCGATGGCCTCGTCGATCGTGTCATAGGGGACCACGGGTAAGATCGGGCCGAAAATCTCTTCGCGCAGGACCAGCATCTCGTCGGTGGCGCCGATGACCAGCGTCATCGGCATCTTTCGCGAGTCGCCGAACGACTCGGCCTGCGGATTGATGGTGATCAGTTCGGCGCCTTTTTCCTCGGCATCCTTGAGGTAGCCTTCCAACCGGGCTTTCTGCCGATCGGTGATGATCGCGGTATAGTCGCCATTGTTCTGCAGACTCGGGTAGGCTTTGCCCATCGATTCCGAAAAGGCGTTGCAGAAGGCATTCACCTTGTCGCGCGGGCACAGGATGTAGTCCGGCGATACACAGACCTGACCGGCATTGATGCCCTTGCCGAATGCGATCCGGCCGGCGGCTTCTTCAATGGGAAAATCCTTGTGGATGATGACCGGAGATTTGCCTCCGAGTTCCAGTGTCACCGGTGTGAGATTTTCCGCCGCGGCACGCATCACAATTCTGCCGACCTGGGTCGAACCGGTGAACACCAGGTGATCGAACGGCAGCTTGGTGAACTCGGTGGCAACTTCAACGCCGCCGGTAACGACCGTCACCTCGTCTTCGGCATAGTTTTCCGCGATGATCTGCTTCAGCAAATCTCCCGTGGCGGGCGCGAATTCCGACGATTTGAGCATTGCGCGGTTGCCGGCTGCCAGTGCACCGATCAACGGTGACAGGGCCAGAAAGATGGGAAAGTTCCAGGGTACTACGATGCCGACGACGCCGACAGGCTGATATTGCACCTCGACACGCGCTGGCATCAAAGTCAGCGACACATGGCGGCGTTGCGGCTTCATCAGACGTTTCAGGCGTTTGCGGTAATAGGAAATGCCGTCCAGCAACGGCATGATCTCCGCCAGCTCCGTTTCCGCCGCGGAGCGGTTGGAGAAATCCTTGCTCACCGCAGCGATGATCCGCGCCTTGTTGTCGACAAGAGCATTGTGCAGCTTGTCGAGCCTGCGAATCCGTGTCGCCCGATCGGGCATCGGATCAGCCATATACGCCTTCTTCTGAGCCAGAAGCATTGCCTCAAGATCCGGCATTTCCGGTGTGACTGCGGTCAGTTGTGGTGCGGACATTTGCGTTTCTCCGAGTGTTTGATTGAAACCGGGATCAGGCCGGACCGATCCCCATAGCGGCATGAACGGCATTCTTGCGCTCCAGCCAGCCTGCTTCTTCACCGGGCGGCGGAAGGACCATTCCTCCCTCGACAACCCAATGCGGTTCGATGCCGATCAGCGTGACCAGAACTCGGGAGATATCCAGTTGCGCCGCCTCCGCGACACGCCGATGCATCTGATCGTTCAACCGCTGATAAAGGTCAGCATTGCGGTCGCCGCCCATGCGCACATTGCCGTTCACACCAAGGGTCGTGCCCCGGCGCATTCGAAACCCGGTCATGAACACAACATTCACAAATTCCGTTGGAGCGCCTGTCAGCCCGCAATGCACGTCCGTGATCACCTGAGCGATGTCGAAACGGATTTGTTCGGAGAACGGCCTTTTCGATGCGAGTGTATAAAGTGGCATTGTCGAACGCTCCTATTGATTAAACCGTGTGATCATCACGCCATGCTGCATCTTCGAGATCATCGCCCGGGTGAAGAGCTTGCCCAGATAGCTGACGCGTCCCAAAGTCGATAAGCGGGTGAGGTTGCTTTTCAGAATTTCGTCGTAGCGCGACTGATCGAATGCCCCGACGGAAACCTGATCCGGATGCTGTCCGGTCACTTCGCGCCAGCTCTTTTCACACTCGAGCATGAAGGCCTCGCGCCGTTGTGTTTCCAGGCCATCCGGTACTTCCATGGTTACCGTCGAAGAGCGCGACCACTTTCTGTCGGTAATCGTGTGCTGCCTGGCCGCAACGTTCCAGATGACGGTCAGTTTTTCGGGTCCGATATGCTCCGCGTAAAGCTTACGCAGCATCTTCTCGAGAGCCTTGATTTGCTCCAGCGAAATTTGACCTTCTTGAATGGCAATGAGTGATCGCATGGGGTCCTCCTGCGAACACTCTCTGTCATCGCCTGCCAAAAGCCGATGATGGCAACGGACATGTCTTTGACATTTCCGGCCAAGCTACCTAGCATTGCGACATGAAGAATGCATCACAGAAACGATCGCCCGGAAGCGTCCGTATCCTGTGCGAAGCTGCGCCAAGCTACAATGTGGAAGCGGAACAGTGCCTTGAGGGCACGGGGCTCGTGACATTCGATCTCTACAGTAGCGATATGAAAGTGACTTTGGCCCAGGAAGTCACCGCTATCGGTAACTTTCTCAAATATGCTCCGAACCGCCCTGGGCTAGGCGTTGAAATCGGTCGCCGCTACCGGCCGGAGGTCTTCGGCATATGGGGTTATGCCATCCTGAGCAGCCCGACGTTCCGTGCAAGCCTGAAGACAGCAATTGATTACGCCAATCTGTCTTTCATCATAGCCACAGTCGGTCTCGACGAACTCCACGATCCGCCGCTCCTGACTTTTGACACAAGCGGTCTATCGCCACGGGTGAAAAGCTTTGTGCTGGAACGGCATCTCACGGTCCTGGCGAACTTCAGCGCGCAACTTTTGCCGAAGTTCTCGCTTTCCGATTTCACATTCCTGACGACTTTGGACGATCCCGATGTCGCGGCAGCGATCGAGAGCATGCTCGGTATCAGCGTAATGCCTGGAAGGCCGAGGGACGCGATTGCGTTGCCCAAGGATCTGCTGGACAGGCCTTTGCCACAGCATGATCCGGCGGTCATGGAATATTGCCTCGGGCAATGCAGAAACCTGTTGAATCTTGAGGACCGACCATACCCGAAGTGGACGGCACAGGTGCGCGAAGCAACCCTGCTTGAAATGGGAAACGATCCGACCATCGGTACCGTCGCTGCCAAGCTCGGTGTGACCGAGCGGACCTTGCGACGTCGCTTGTCGGAGGAAAGCACCAGCTTCCGGCAAATACTTGTTGATGCCCGTCTTGCTATTGGGCACGAATTGCTAAAGACGGCGGGACTGGATGTTACCACGGTCGCGTGGCGCACCGGTTATTCTGAGCCATCCAGTTTCGTGCGCGCTTTCACAAAAAAGTACAATTACTCGCCAGGCAGCCTGAAAAAAGACGCCGCTCACAACAGGGTTTCTGCTTAGATCCGTTTGGCTAAAGTCTGCAGGCCTCAAAACCAATCTGCTGTGCCAAGGCTTGAAGCGGTTTTCGACATCATTTCGACGACCCACTTGTGGCTTGGATCATTGTCGCGGCTTCTATGCCAGTAGAGCTGTACTTCTATCATCGGACAGTCGAAGGGCAGCGGCAGACACTTAAGTTTTCCGTTGTCGCTCAAGAACTTTGCCAACCGGCTTGGCACAACGGCAATCAGATCGGTTGCCGCAACGACGTGTGGTACGGAAACAAAACTGGACATCTGAACCGCGATGTTGCGTTCTGGCAGAGCGTTGCCCAGAAGGAACTCGAGCGGGGTTGTTCGGCGGCTGTTCTGCGTCCGGATCAGTCCTGACCTGCGAACAAGGGAAACCTGGGGCAAGGACTCAAACTGCTCCATCGTCACGCCGGTATTGGCACATGGATGGTCACTGGCACATATTAAGGTAAGTCCTTCCCGCAGGAGCAGTCGCGATCCGAACTGGTCTTCAGGCATCGGCGTGTATTCCACCGCATAGCTGAGGCGTCCGTCCTTGAGGCGCGCGGGTATGTCGTCGACATAGTCGGGGTGTAGCTTCCATTTCAAATTCGGAGCTTGAGCCCGGGCCTCCCTCAGAAGGATTTCACCCCAGATATGTTCGACCGCGTGGTTCATGGAGATGTCGATGGTTCTGGAAAAATTTTCAGCCGAAAATTCTCGGCCCTCGAAACTCTCCCGGATCGACGCAAGTGCCGGAGCAATTTGTGTATGCAGTTCACGCGCACGCTGCGTCGGCTTGAGCCCGCGGCCGGTACGCACGAAAAGCTCGTCGTCGAATCCCTGTCTGAGCCTCTTGAGAGCATTGCTGACGGCCGGCTGGCTCATGTTCAGACGCTCCGCGGCTTTTGAAAGGTGCTGTTCCTGCATCAGGGAATCAAAAACCGGCAGGAGATTCAGATCGCGGTTTCTCAGCATTACAGTCGTTATTTACCAGAGTGATAATGCTCTTAATTATTAT
The DNA here is from genome assembly GCF_027889715.1 of Allohoeflea poritis. GTDB lineage: Bacteria > Pseudomonadota > Alphaproteobacteria > Rhizobiales > Rhizobiaceae > Hoeflea_A > Hoeflea_A poritis. The sequence continues at coordinate 421,437 of NZ_JAPJZH010000003.1, read as the reverse complement.
AAATTTTTCATTATATCAATATTACGTATCCTGTCCGCCATCTTTAGGGATGGGAGGATCTATCGATGAAAGATGAAGCAAGGGAGAAATTCCGCGCAAAATACCGGGCGAATGTCAGCCCTTACTACAGTGGCTGGGTCCACCTGTTCGTTGTGCTGCTTGGAGGAACAGGCCTCCTTTATTTCGCGATCTCGCGGCTGGTCGATTTCCACTATTCCCAGCTTTGGATCGTCGTGATTTCACTGCTCGCCTACAATGTCTGCGAATGGGCGTCACACCGATGGTGGGGACACCAAAAAACGAAGCTCTTCAAGCTTTTTTACCAGCGCCATACGGGCGACCATCACACATTCTTTGTCGACCGGGCGATGGAATACCAGATGGTCATGGACTGGCGGGTCGTCATCTTCCCGATTTACCTGCTTGTCGTTTTCACAAGCTTGGTTTCGGTACCGGGCGGGCTCGTCCTTTCCCTTCTTTTCGGCGCTAACATCGGTTACCTGTTCGCGGCAACCATGACGTCTTGCTACCTTGCCTACGAAATCCTGCACTTCAGTTATCACCTTCCCAGGGGATCACTCATTGAACGTGTGTTTCGGCTCATCCCCGGATGGACGTATCTGCGACTGTTCCACACCGTGCATCACAACCGCGATCTCATGACCGAGGGGAACTTCAATATCACGCTTCCCCTGTCGGACTGGCTTTTCGGCACCCTGTATTTCAGCGCGGATGAAGAGATCGCCCCGAAACAGCGCAGGGCGAAACCCCAGCCGAATTGACCGGGCAAACCAAACGCCATTTGTGATGCTGCGCTTGTGCGCGCAGCATCGCCTTGCGTGATTGACGCGGGCAGGCTGGCCGAAAATATCAAGATTTTGTCCGCTTCAACGCTGTCGCAAAACCTCTGATTCCTCCACCCTGTTTCAAAGGGAGGAATGAAATGCAGTTTGACTATGTGATCGTAGGTGGCGGGTCGGCAGGTTCCGTTCTTGCCAACCGTCTCAGCCAAAACCCCAAGGTTAAAGTGTGTTTGCTGGAAGCTGGCGGCAGAGCGAACCACATTCTTGTAAGGTTGCCCGCCGGCGCGGTGGCGACACTTCCCGGACGGCCAAAAATCAACAACTGGGCCTATGAAACCGTCGAACAGCCGGGCCTGAACGGGCGCAAGGGATATCAACCTCGCGGCCGGGGTCTTGGAGGATCCAGTGCGATCAACGCGATGCTCTATGTTCGCGGTCAGCAGCAAGATTATGACGGCTGGGCCGATCTGGGCTGCGACGGATGGGATTGGGAGAGCGTCCTGCCTTACTTCAAGCGCGCCGAAAATAATGAACGGGGCGGCAGCGACGTTCACGGTGCTGACGGCCCGCTGCAGGTTTCAAATCAAAAGGAAGAGCGCCCCATTACGCGTGCATTCATCGAAGCCGCGGGGCAACTTCAATATCGAAAAACAGAAGACTTCAATGGCGGCGACAATGAAGGGGTCGGGCTGTACCAGGTCACCCAGTTTCATGAAAAGGCCAAGAATGGCGAACGCTGCTCCGCCGCTGCTGCATACCTGTTTCCCGTGATGGGCCGTCCCAATCTGACAGTCATCACTCAGGCCCGGGCCAAAAGGCTGACCTTCGATGGCAATCGCGCCACCGGCGTAATCGTGAGGCACAAGGGGCGGGATGTTGAGATATCCGCACGTGTGGAAGTGCTTTTGTGCGGAGGCACCTTTCACACACCGCAATTGTTGCAGCTGTCGGGTATAGGGCCCGGCGACGAACTTGCGTCGCACGGAATCGATGTCAGGAACGATCTGCCCGGCGTCGGCAAAAACCTTCAGGACCATCTGGACTTCGTTCTTGCCTACAAGAGCAAGGACAAGGACAATTTCGGCATCGGGGTTACCGGAACGGTGAACCTGATGCGGCACCTGGCCCGATGGCGGAAGACCGGCGTTTCCATGGCTGCGACGTGCTTTGCGGAGGGCGGGGCGTTCCTCAAAACCTCACCCACACTGGACCGGCCTGATATACAGCTCCACTTCACAATAGCGCTTGTCGATGATCACGCCCGCCAACTTCATCTCGGCTACGGCTACAGCTGTCATGTCTGCAAGTTACGCCCGGACAGCCGCGGCACTGTCTCTTTGCAGAGCAGCGATCCATTGGCCGCACCCAAAATTGATCCCCGCTTCCTTTCGGACCCAAGGGACCTGGAGGTCATGATCAAAGGCGCACGGTTGACGCGGGAAATCCTTGAAAGCCCGCCGATGACCAAATTCCGGCACAAGGAGATGTTCGGGACGCAGCACGCCACTACCGATGCGGACTGGGAGGAGCATATTCGCACGCGCGCGGACACGATCTATCACCCCGTCGGCACCTGCAAGATGGGCAGGGACGAGATGTCGGTGGTGGACCCCGAACTGCGAGTACGGGGCATTGAGGCGCTGCGAGTGGTCGACGCCTCGATAATGCCAAACCTGATATCGGGAAACACAAACGCACCAACCATCATGATCGCGGAAAAAGCCGCTGACATGATCAAAGCCGCCGCATGATGTGACGATGCGATCGTTGTTGCCGGCCGAGGCCGTCATGTCAGCGAGGCACGTCAATGACCGGAAGGAATTAGTATGAGTCAGCAAACAGTTCTTCGCTGCATCGACGATATTCAGGCGTTCGAGCAAATACCATTGTCCGAGCGGCAGTTGCCTGAGACGACATATGAAGCGCTCAGGCAGGGCGCGGCGATCAATCCGGATGCGCCGGCGCTCAGTTTTTTTCTCAGTGCTTCAGCAATGCGCGCACCCTATACGTTGACGCATGCTCAGCTTATGGGGCGCATCACCCAGACAGCCAACGCGCTAAGACGCCTGGGTCTGCAGCGCAACGAAGTCGCGGCCTATATCTTGCCCAACATGCCCGAAACCCATTTTTCGATCTGGGGTGGCAGCGCAGCAGGTGGAATTCTTGCCATCAATCCGTTGATTGAGGCCGGCCAGATGGCGGACTTGTTGAATGCGGCCGGCGTAAAAATCCTGATTACACTTGAGCAGAGCCCAGGGTCCGACATTTGGGAAAAGGCAAGTCAGGCAGCGGCGAAGGTTCCTGGGCTCGAACGCATTCTGCTTTGCAATTTCGCGTCCTACGTCATGGGTGACGGTGTCTGGCCGAACGGTCCAGACCTGCCGCCGGTCGCCGCGCGGATCGAGGGCCGGGACATCACGATCACCCGGCTGCTCGACGAGATCGCCGCCGAAAACGCCAAGGACATAAACTTCGCACTGCCCGGTCCCGACGACATTTCGACCATGCTGTGTACGGGCGGAACCACGGGCCTGCCCAAGATCGTGAGCCGGACACATTTTGGCGAGGTTTACAATTCCTGGTGTCCCAGCCTCTTTGTCGGACAGGATAATGTGGGACCCGGTACAACCGCGCTTTGCGGACTCCCGTTGTTCCACACGAATGCCATGCTGGTCACCGGTCTGCTGCCCTGGATGCATGGCGGCCATGTTGTGCTTGCCACGCCCTCAGGCTATCGCGGGGAAGGGGTCATCGCTGGTTTCTGGGAGATGGTCGAACATTATGGAATCACTTCATTCTCGGGGGTTCCGACGATCTACGGGGCTTTGTTGCAGGTGCCGCACAAGGGAAGGGATCTGAGCTCGATGCGGTTTGCCGCGTGCGGTGCCGCGCCAATGCCTGTGGAACTCTTCAACAGCTTTGTTTCCGAAACCGGCGTGTCGATTGTCGAAGCCTACGGCATGACCGAAGGCGTGTTGGCGTCGTCGATGAATCCGGCCGAGACAGACGCGCCACGGATCGGCTCGATCGGCCTGCGCTTTCCGTATCAGGACATGCGTATCGGCATCTTGAACGACAGGGACGAATTCGAACGCTGGGCCGAAGTCGACGAGGCGGGCGTGATCTTCATCACCGGTCCCAATGTCTTCGATGGCTATCTGATCGAGGAGCAAAACAGGGGTATCTGGCTGGAGCACGATGGAAAGCGCTGGTTCAATACCGGCGACCTGGCCCGGCAGGACGCCGAAGGCTATTTCTGGATGACCGGTCGCAAGAAAGAACTGATCATCCGGGGCGGACACAATATTGATCCGAAAATTGTCGAGGAGGCCATGCACAAGCATGACGCGGTGGCTATGGCTGCGGTGGTCGCCCGTCCGGACGCCAAGGTTGGCGAAGTGCCGGTGATGTACTACCAAAAAGCGTCCGGCATGGATGTCGATAAAGACGACCTGGCTGAATTTGCGCAGATTCACGTTCCAGAAAGAGCGGCGGTGCCGAAGGACTTCATCTGCCTCGATGCCCTTCCGCTTACTGCCGTGGGCAAGATCCACAAAGTCACCTTGAATATGATGGAAATCGAGCGTGCAATCCGCGTAGAGGCCCAAAGTGCCGCAGCTGAGATCGAAACACTTGAGGTGGTGCAGGATGCCAGCCGCGGCATCGTTGCAAAGGTCTGTGTCAAATCCGGCCGCGAGGGCCTCAATCGGGCCCTTGGTAATTTTGCCTTCAACGTGGACCTGAACTAAGTCCTCGATTTTGCGGCAAACCGCTGTGATGGAACCGTTCCGCGGAATTTTTGCGGAGCGGTTTTTCGTCTCAGCTACCCGGCTGGGTATACGGCACCGGTCGCCTGAAAAACGCTAGCCGACGGCCGAAATAGCGCCCGATCTCACGCTGGCCGAATGTGTCAACTATGTGTCCGCTGGCACCATAGCGAAAGCACCGACAATGCCGCAAAGCTGTTTACTGCGGAGGTCGGGAGGTATCGGTGAAACACGCGAACAATGTCGCAGGTCGTCAGGCCGACTGATCCTGCGAACGGGTCTGCAGGAAAGGCCCGCAGTGTCGGCTCACCGGAGAGAGAAAGCCCCAATCGGACGCAAAAAATGCAGTCAGTTCAGGAGGAACCAATGAAAATCAAATGTATCGCGGCAATCTGCGCGACAGCTATTGGCCTGTTGAGTTCGCCGGCATCGGCGGAAACAACCTTGCGCGCCGCAACCGTTGCGCCGATGAACTCGCCCTGGGGGCAGTGGGCACAGAGCGTCGCGGATCAGATCGCGGAGAAGTCCGGTGGCGAGCTCAAGATCGAAGTAATCGGTGACGCGCAGTTGGGAGACGAACAGACGATCCTGCGACAGGGTATGAAAGGCCGTGTCGACATCGTCATGGTGTCCAACATACCATTGTCTCTGATCGGTCAGGAGGTCGACGTTTTCTCAACGCCCTATTTGTTCGACACTGTCGAACAAGGCACTTGCGTCGCCTACAACCACATGTCGGATATTCTTGGTCCCAACCTGTTGGAAGCCGGCCTGGTACCGCTGACGTGGATGGAAATCGGACACTACGTGACCTTCTCAAAGGAGGCGCCTGCTCTGACGCCCGATGCGCTGTCAGGAAAAAAACTGCGCGTAGCCGCGACCACTTCGGACGAAGCTTTCGCAAGGCGTCTCGGCGCGGTCGGCGTGCCGATGGGAACGTCGGATACGATCCCGGCGCTGCAGACCGGCAACGTCGAATCTGCCTTCCTGCCGGGGCTTTTCGGCATTGCTATCGGAACTCACAAGGTCGCGCCGCACATCACCGTCAGCGACCATGCGCGTCCGATTGGCACGGTGGCGATTTCCGAACGCAGTTACAAAAAACTGTCGGATCAGGAAAAGGAGTGGCTGAAGGTCTTCGAAGAGACCGGCCCGGCCATGTCAGCCACGATCCTTGGCACGCAGGAAGCGCTTCTGAAAAAGGTAGAGGGCGCCGGGCTGCCGGTGGTGCGACTGAACGACGAACAGATCGCCGCATGGAAGGCCTCTTCCGAGGGCTTGCGCGAGGAACTGGTCGAACAACTTGGTCCAAAGGCCGTGTCGCTTCTTGAAAAGATCGAGACAGCCAAGGCTGACTGCGGAAGCTGAAGGCCATGAAGATTCTTCGTTTACTTATGCAAACGGAGGCGATTGTGGCGGCATTAGCCTATGCCGCTACAACTCTTCTGCTGTTAGCAGACGTGTTTTCAAGAGAATTCCTGTCGCGGTCGCTATGGGGCGCACAGCAAAGCGCGATTTTGCTCAGCATATTGGCAGGCATGATCGGGCTGACACTTGCGACAGGGCGCCAGGCCCACTTTCGGCCGGAATTCGCCGACGGGATCCTTGCTTTTTCCTGGGTGGACAGGTTGGGCGACCTGATCTCTGCAATCCTGTTTGCGGGCTTCGCCTATTTCGCAGTGGAGTTTGTCGTTGAGTCACGGAATTTCTCGGACCGTGTGCCGGTGATCAATCTCACGCTGTGGCCAGTTCAGATCGTTGTTCCTTACGCGATGGCTTCCTCGGCAATCAAACATTTCGTCTTTGCCTTGAACCCGGCCGCAAAAGAGCAACTGGGAAGGACATAGGCCATGGAAGCGACCCTGCTGCTTGGTACCGTTCTTCTGATGCTGGTACTGCGTCAAAACGTGGTCCTGATACTTCTGGTCGTGACAGCCTATATTCAGGTGGTCTGGAGTGGCGGCACCGTCCTCTATGTACTGGAGGATCTCTGGTCGTCCATGGACAACCACGTTCTGCTGGCCATTCCGATGTACATAATCGCCGGCAAACTGATGGCGCGGGGCTCGATCGCGCGTGACCTGATCGCCATGGTGCGCGCAGCAACCGACTGGATGCCGGGCGGCCTCGGCATGGCGACGGTCCTGTCCTGCGCGCTGTTTGCGGCAGTCTCCGGGTCTTCGGCAGCAACTTTGCTGGCGGTGGGCGTGGTCATGTATCCGGCTCTCAAGGAGTCCGGATACAGCGAAAAGTTCTCGATCGGCGCCGTGACCTCGGCAGGCACGCTTGGTATACTCATCCCGCCATCCATCCCGCTTATCATCTACGGGATCGTCACCGAAACCAGCGTCGCCGACCTTTTCCTGGCGGGTATCATTCCCGGTCTGCTGCTGACGGCAATTCTGGCGGCCTACAGCATGGTCACGAACCTCGGGAATGAACGGGGTGTGTTTTCTCTGGTGCGTCTGCTGACCGCCATCCGCAAGGGAATCTTTGCGCTCATGACCCCGGTCATCCTGCTCGGGGGTATTTATTCGGGGTATTTTTCGCCCACCGAGGCAGCTGCGGTTGCGGTCGGATATGCCATTCTGGTCGAACTGCTGGTCTATCGGGAATTGTCGGCGAAGGATTTCTTCGACGAAGCCGTTTCAACCGCAGTGATGCTGGGAACGTTGTTTCCGATTGTCGCTGTTGCGCTCTCGCTGAAATCGGTCCTTGCCATCGAAGGCGTGCCCGGCGACTTTGCCGATTGGATTCAGGCCACCTTCGACAACAAGTGGACATTCCTCCTGGCCCTGAATGTCGCACTGCTGCTGATCGGATGCCTGATCGACGTTATTTCCGCAGTTCTGCTTTTGGGGCCCGTCATGCTGGCTGCGGCCACACATTTCGGTGTGAGCCCGATTCAGCTTGGGATTATAATGATCATCAATCTGGAAATCGGACTGCTGACACCACCAATCGGATTGAACCTTCTCGTCGCCTCCGGTGCATTCAAGAAACGGTTTGCCGAGGTCAGTCTCTCGGTCATTCCCTTCATTGTGCTCATGATTGCGATGCTGTTGATGGTCACCTTCATCCCTGAGCTAACGCAATTTTTGCTGGACTGAGCCGCGCAAACCGTCATCGCTCACGCGAGCAACGCTCCGGCGATTGTCCTGCTCGTAGTCCAGGCTTCAAACATGTTGGAAGGGTCGCGCACAAACGAAAGAGCGGCCCGGATACCGGCTTCCAATCAGTCATCCCGGATAGGCAATTTTCTTGTAAATAGCTGATAAATATAACAAAATTTATGCTGCAATGCAGCATTTATGTTGCAATGCAACGCGAATTGGGGTATGGTTGAGCCTCAAAGCAAACAGCAATTTTCAAACCCCATGGAGAGTCAAAATGGCAACCGCAAAATCCGCATCGCCCGGAAAGGCACCCGCCCAAAATAACAAACTGACCGTTGTTGAGACCGTATCGTCGACCTATCAGAACGCCGCCAGGAATCTGAGCCGGTATGGTTCAAATGCGGGCCGCTTCGGCTCGATAGCCGGAGAAACCGCTCAACTGACGTTTAAGGGATTTATCCGCTTCGAACGCGCCTTTGCCAACTGCCTGCGCGCCAATCTCGACAATACTGTCGAACATGGCCGTAACATCCTCAAGGCCCCGAGCGTCGCCGATGTCGCCGTTCAACACACTGCGTTCCTCAACGATCAGATCGAACTGATTGGCAGCCAGATCAAGGACCTGAGCGACGTCGCCGAGCAGCAAAGCAAGGAGGCCCTGGCGCCGCTGTTCGGATATGTCGACGAGACCGTTGCCAAAGCCAGAGAAAAGTCGGCATAGCAACAAGGCCGGGATGTGTACCGGTACTGCTATTCCGGATTGGTCCAAACGATCATGCGAGGGCGCGCTCAATTGCAAAGAGCGCGCCCCCGATCATCGCACCCAGAATAGCGCCATTGATCCGGATAAACTGAAGGTCGCGGCCAGCTTCAGCCTCGAAGCGCTCAACCAGGACATCCGGATCCCATTCCGAAATCGTCTGTGTGACGAACGCGGCCACCGCCGGCCGGATAACAGGAATTATGCCGGCGATCGTTTCAGCGGCCTTGTCATCCAGTGACCGCTGCATTTCAGGATTGTTCAGTACGTTCTCCGCCATCTTGCCGACAGCAATTTGAACCTCGGCGACCACTGCATCGCTTTCCGCATAGTCGGCTAACTGGTTCTTTGCAGCGTCCACGAAATGGCGCAACCTGTTTTCAAAACTTTTGGAGTTCACATACCCCGCGCTCGCCTGTTCAATCAGCGATTGGAGCCGCCGGGATTTCGTCAGATCCCTGATCGTTGAACCTGCCAGATGTTCGAAATCGGCGCGCAGAGCGCCGTCAGGTTGGGCTAGATCGTCCAGTACGGAAAGCACGCTATTGACGATCATGTCCGAAACATTCCGGTCCACACGGGACGCAATCCACCAACGGCTGTTTGCCCTGACAAGCCGGTCCACTTCGCGACGGTTCCTGTGAACGGTGTCCCGCATATAGACGACGATTTCCGACAAGGCGTCGCCGCGCAGACCATATTCCAGAAACCGCGAAATCTCCTGCGCAAGTCCGGCATGCCCAGCCTTTTCCTGAGATGCCTTGCGGATAAGATCGGCGAGAAGCCGGTGAAGCGGCTCAGGCGTATCAGCCCTCAAAACGCGTGCAATGGTCTGCAAGGTCTGCCGGATAAAACCAGACTGCGCTCCGTCAACCACCCAGCTTGCCAGTTGCGACGAGAAGCCGCCGCCGCGGATCTTTTCTGCCACGAGTTCCGGGCGCAGAAAATTCTCCTTTATGAAGCGCCCGACATTGTCAGCAACCCTGTTCTGATTGCGGGGCAAAAGCGCCGTATGCGGGATTGGCATGCCAAGCGGATGGCGAAACAGCGCAACCACCGCGAACCAATCCGCCAATGCGCCAACGACACCTGCTCCGGCCGCGGCGCGAACAAGGCCGATCAACCAATGATGATGCTCAATCAGGAAGGTGCCCAAGTAGATCGCGATGAGCCCGACAAGTGCGCCGGTTGCGACACGATGCATCATCGGCATATCAAAGCGGACGCTGGCCATTTTAAAGGCTTTCAAAGCCCCTCAAGGACGAAACGTTCAACGCGTCGGGCCGTTTCCGCCGGCATTGTTATTATGAATAGATGACCGCATGGCATTGTTTCCAGGGTGGCCCGCTTCAGGCGGCTGGTCAGTACCCGGCCATTTGACACCGGAACGATTGGATCTTCCTCGCCCATCAGCACAAGAGCGGGGAGATCCAGGCGGGACAAGTAGTGCCAACTCGTCCAGCCGACCATGGCGATCAACTGGTAAATGTATCCGACCGGTGTTCCATGATCGAGCGCCTCGACAAACTCGCGCATGAGTTCCTGTTGAACGGCAACGGTGCCGCCATAAAGATGCGCTGCGTTCTTGAACATGAAGTTTGGATCAGAATACCGTCTCGGCGTCACCATTCTTATCAAGGCTTTCGGCGATCCGGGTATCATGATGGCGCCGGACGTGGTTGCCGCCAGTGTCAGCGACAGGCAACGTTCCTGATACATCCATGCAAACTGTTGCGCTGCTCCGCCACCCCATGAGACGCCAAACACGTGCACCTTGTGAATGTCAAGCCGGTCCAAAAGGGCTGCGGCCATGTCAGCAATGTGCGACATCCGGTAGGGTAGCGTTGGCGTTGGAGTCCCGCCGACTCCCGGGACATCAAAGGTAATTACGCGAACGTTCTGAAAACTTGTGATAAAGCGCTCAGCGCTTTCCAGATTGGCGCCGATGCCGTTGAACAAAAGAAGTGTTGTTTCCGCGTGCGGCGGATCGTGTCTTGCATATCTGACCGGTCGCCCCCAAATCTTGATCGTGCCGACAACAAATTGTGTGCTTGCCGCTTCGGAGCCGCCCTGCATTCAGCTCTCTCCTTCGAGCACATATTTGCCAGGTGCTGCGCACAAAGGCATGAATTCGGCGTTCCCGGAGGATCCGGGCGCAGCCTTTTCCTTTTGGGACCTTTGCTTCAGCCACTCGGCCCAATGTAGCCACCAGGTCCCTTCGATCTCTGAGCTGTTCTCCAGAAAGGCCTCGGTACTTTTCGGCAATTCATCCATCGTGCGAAACTTTGCTTTCTGATTGGATGGCGGATTTACGATCGCCTGAATATGACCGCTGGAGCTAAGGACAAATTCTGATTTGCCGCCCAGCATCTCGACGGTTCGGTAGCAGCCTTTCCAAGGCGTGATGTGATCCGTCGAGCCTCCGAGAACAAAGCTATCGCAGGTCACCCGCGACAGATCGACCTGTTCATTCAGGACGGAAGCGCGACGGGTTTTGATCCCGTTTTCCTCCAGAAGCGCAATGTAGTCTCCATGCAGCGACGCGGTCATGTTGGTCGTGTCATCGTTCCAGTACAGGATGTCGAATGCCGGTGGCGTTTCCCCCATCAGGTAGTTGTTGACCCAGTAGGCCCAGATCAGATCGTTGGGTCTCAGCAGTGCAAAGACTCGGGCCAGATCGCGGCCTCGTACGATGCCTTTGCTGCGTGAGATGGACTTGGCAAGCGTGAGGATTTCAAGATTTGCAAACAATCCCATCGACGTATCGGACGCACCGTCGGTGTCCAGAATGGTTACGAGAAAGGTCGCACTGGCGGCACGGTCGATGCCTTTTGCCGCCCAGTAGCTCAGCAACAGGGACAGGCTGATCCCTCCTGAACAGGCGCCTGCGATGTGAATTTTCTTCGCCCTGCTTATCTTTGAAACGACCTCGGACGCACGATCGAGGGACTGCACGTAGTCATCCAGTCCGTATTCCGCGTCTTTTGGACCAGGATTGCGCCACGAAACTATGAACACGGAAAATCCCTGCTGAATCAGAAACTCGACAAGGCTGCGACCGGGCGAGAGGTCCCAAATATAGAATTTGTTGATCTGTGGCGGAACGATAAGGATCGGTGTGCCGTGGACCTTGTCCGTTTGGGCTTTGTACTGGATCAACTCGCGCAACTCGTCGCGGTCGACAACATCGCCTTTGCTGATGCCAAGGTTTTCACCGACCTGGAATTGCGACCTGTCGACCGACGATGGCATGGCGCCGTTGTTGGCAAGATCGGAAACAAGATTGCGCAACCCGGACAGTATGTTTTCACCCCCGGTCTCAAGTGTTTTCTTCATCGCGCTCGGGTTGCCGACAAGCATGTTCGTCGGCGACCATCCATCAAGGATTGTTCCAGCAAGCAGTCTGATCCGCTCCTTGTCACGCACATCCATATCGAGGTCGTTGATCCATGCCTGCGTGCTCTTGCACCACGACAAATAACTGTTCTTCAGTGCACGATACGCATGGTTGCTGGACCAGACGGGATCCGAGAATCGCTTGTCGGCAGCGTGTTTATCAGCGGTATCCGCACCTCCGAGAATGCCGAACATCTGGTTGCCGAAATTGACACCGTGGCGAACGAAGTCCATCGGCTGCCGGGCCATCGCGGCGTAGAAACTGGCAACGGATCCGACGATGCGATCATTTTCTTCGCGTTTCCTGGTCATGGTGCATACTCGTGTCTGGATGAACTAGCGGAAAGCCAGAGCAAGGGTGTCGGCAATAAGCGCGGGTCCGCTGGCACCCACCGCTTGTGCGGTAACCTTGGACCGGATGAGAACGCGTCCGCCTTCTTTTCGCTCTATCCCCGTCAATACCGCAGAGACCCGCAGGTCCGCCCCGCTGGGAACCGGAGCAAGAAATCTGACCTTGTCCAAACCGTAGTTCATAGCGCCACTGCACCCTTTCGGGATCAGTCCCAGCTTCATCTGCTCAGCCGCCAGCAAGGACAACGTCAGATAACCATGCGCGATCGTTCCTCCGAAGGGGCTGCGCTCATTGGCACGCGCGACATCGGTGTGGATCCACTGCCGATCTTCCGTGACCTCGGCAAATTCGTTGATGCGATCCTGCCCGACCGGGATCGGGCTTCCCGGACCAAAAGTTCGCCCGATGTGCTCTTCGATATTCTCCAGTGTGTAGCTGTCCGGATATTTCTCTTGCGCGTTCATCGTCAAAACTCCTTCCGGTATCCCCGCGGCGATTGCCAGGTGCAGGTCCTGGCATGCCGTCCACCATTCATCTTGACAATTGGAATCGCTCAGCAGACCCGCATCTGCCAAGGGTGCGATCGGACGAATTGTTGACTTGAGCGGACAAACCAGGATGAGAACTGCCGCCGTCAAACAGGCTTGAAGCAGCTTTCAGTGTGAATCCAATGTCCGGTAATGCTTTGCAGGGGCGAGACCTGCCAGTGGCCGGAAAATTGGCACATGTCGGTGCAAACCCGGTTCATCTGGGAGTTATTGTGATCATCAACCTGAAAATCGTGTTGCTGGCCCTTCCGCCAGGGTTCAACCTCATCGCGGTATCGTGAGCCTTCAAGCGGAGGCTCTCTCAGGTCAGCCTTTTTGATCCTGGTCTGATCTTTGCGACCTCTCAGGGTGCCCGTCTTCTGAAAGAACGACTGCAACTGCGTGCAATGAGGGTACATGACTACATACGATAGCCAAGGAAACCGTTAAGGGGACGCTCAAAAAAGCACCCTCTACACCCCACAGGGTGCTCCAAAACGTTAGCGAGAGAATTACTGCCAGCGGGCTCAGATTAAGCGTACGCCCGGTAAATGTCGGCTCGATAATGTTGCCGACCAGAAACTGTACGCCAACAAGCAGGAGAGTTATCTGGACGAAGGGCCACACCGTTTCGAATTGAAGCAGAGCCAATAAGGCCGGCATCACAGTGGCAATGAATGAGCCGACGTAAGGAATGAAATTCAATATAAAAATGAGCAGTCCGGAGAGCTCGGAGAAATGAACGCCATACAGCTTCAGCACCAAATAACAAAGACCGGCGGTGAGTGCACTGACGACTGATTTGATGAACAGGTACCGACGAATGCTCTGGTTCACCGAAGCAAACAATTCGGTTACCTTGCGGCTTTTGTCCCCATTAGAAACCAATGCTGCGAGTTTGGCGGCGAACCTGCCGCGCTCCACCAGCATGAAGGCCAAATAGAGCAGAACCTGCACGAGGCCGCCGAGATAACCGCCAGCGGAATTGGCAAAGCCCGCAATTATTGGAGCCAGTTCAATTTGAGATAGCGATTGTTGGACGTAGTCGGCAAATTCATCACTCGTCTTGTTCCTAAGCTCGGTTGCAAGTCCAGATAGGCGCTCTGAATAGCTCGGCCAAGCTTGCTGAAACGCTTCACTTTGATTGATGAACACCATGCCGACGATAGTAAGTGCAAGTGTTCCGGCGCTCAGAACAAGCATCGTAGCGAGCCATGAGGGAGTGCCAACCCGTGTGAGTTGCCGAATGCCGTATGAGAATAGGCTGGTAAGCAGCCCTGCAATCACAATGGGGACGATGAAGTCTCGACCAAAATAAAGCAATGCCAGGACAATGCTGCCAATGATTGCGACAAAACCAGCTTGTTGGAGTCGCGCTGACGTATCTGACGTTCCAGTCATAGGGTTATTTGCCCGCCTACTTCGAACGTGACTTCACCAACTTTGAAACGGCTACCAGCGTCGGGCCGATAAGGGAGGGCGACAATACATCCAGGGGTCGTTTGACAAAATCGGCGACATTGGCGCGGACATCTTCGACATCATCCCGCAGCTGCAGAAGCTTTGTCTGCACCTCCTCGGCTTCGGCGCCGATTTCACCAAGCGCCATATCGCGCACTTCCCGGACCATCTCCTCTTCAGGCGCTGGTTTCAGGACTTGCGAAACCAGGATCAGCAGCGTTGCGATAAGGATATCCGCGAGTCCTACAATAAGCGCCGCCCATGCGTTGCCGACATGAGGCCCAAGCGCAAAAAATCCGGCCCAATTGAACATACCCCAGGCAAACAAGCATGAGATTGCGGCCAATACCCCGAGCGTCATCTTTCGGGTGGTCTGTTTGAATCTTGCTTCAGCCAGTATGCGTTCCGAACGCCAAAGCAGTAGCAGATTTCTTTTCATGTTACTCATGCGCTGCATCCATCATCGAGCCGAACGGCCAAGCATAACACCTAGGGCGAACGCCAATCCAACAGCCAGAAGAGGTCGCTCGGTCACTTCCTTCTCGCCCTGTGCCAAAATATCTTTTAGTGCTTGTTCCACGTCGGCAGGAAGAGTCGTTTCCTCTCCGGCTAGCTTTTTTTCCTTGTCGACTTTTCGGCCGGGTTTCTTCTTACGATCAATTTCGTCTGCGGTTCTGGCGTCCTTCAGCGCTGCTATTTCCTGTCGCATCGCTTCGATTTCAGACTTCAGGTCGGTGGTCATTTTTGTCTCATGTGTCATTGTGGCTATCGAACCTACAGCAAAGCCAACAATTCCAGCGGCCTATGTCAACTATTGGTTAATCCTGAATGGCGCCAAGCGATCATTGGCGATACTTTCGACCTGACGTCGCACAAAGCTTGTCTTTACTTGATTGAAGAACAGGGGCGACAGGACCCCAAAAAGATAGCCGGTAGTCTAACGATGGCGAGAAAGTTACGTCAGGCGCAGGATTAATGTTCGCCGCCTGCCACCTAGGGGCGGCTATCGCATCTAGTCGCCTAATTTCGGAAATTCTCGCCCCAATTGTCGAGACACACATTCGACTGCCTCTGGTTCGGTCACCTCGCTTCCACCACCATCGATGAGCAGGGAGACCGTGCAGTCGATGGCGTTGAGCATTGGTTCCACCGGACAGTTTAGATCACGCGAAAGTTGCACAGCGTGATAAGCCCGCTCAAGTGCATCGGCATCTCCAAATCTGGTAATCTGTTTGTGGATCATGAAAGCGACGCGATAGCTTGCCGCCGCGTAGGCGTAGGCACAGCGATCGGGGATCGTTTGCGCGGCAGGTGCCGCCTGGGACGATGCAGCCAATCCCAGGATGGCGATGATCCAAAGTAACTTCATCTCTTGTCCTCCGCCGGCGATGGTCTGATTGGGCTATTGGCCGCCAGAATAGGCCTCGCAAAACACCATTGGCAATAGACCGGTCCACCGGCAGGAAAATTGCAGACATCCCGAGTGCGACATGCGTCAGGCTCAATCAAGCGAAGCTTTCTTGCGCCTTTTCAGTAACTGGCCGATGTGTGCTGACTGGCTGGGCAGGACAGCAGAGTTGACATCGGCAATTTGAACCGATGGCATTGCCTTGTGACAAACCAATCATGTCTTCCCCAGGTACGACCGCAGTTGTTGCAAGTCGTTTTCGCGATTGATCGGTTGGCAATCGACAGTTCTGTTTACAAGTTGTGATTCAATGCGGCATGGCTTGAATTGCATAGAACCGGTTCTGTAGAATCCGCGTCATGAACTACCAACACAAATCCGTACAGAACAGCAAGGTATTCGCAGTCGGGCTGGCTGCGCTGGCCATCACTGCGTTGTTTGTCGGAATGATCTCGGACTTCCTGATCACCCTTTTCCTGGCGGCGGTATTTAGCGCGATGTCGCAGCCACTCTACCTCAGGATTTTGGCTCTATCGTATGGCCGGAAGAGTATAGCCGCAGCCGCAACTTTGATACTTTTATATGTATGCATTTTGGCGCCGGTCCTGGGAATAATCGTTCTGGCTGCTTCTCAGGCACAAGATTTAGCCGGTAGTGCCATATCAATTGGTCGGGACATCGATCTGACAAGCTTGCTTTCGAACCTGCCAGATTGGCTGCCGTTCCGCCAGGAACTGGAGCGTGCCGCACCGACGGTTGTTTCAAAGGTCGGAGAGCTGGCGGATAATCTTGCCGTTTTTGTCGTGAGTACTTTGTCGGTTGTGACAAGAGGCACGGCAAGTTTCTTCATAAACTTGTTTGTCCTGACTTATGCAATGGTGTTTTTTCTACAGGAGAGCACTGATGTCCTGACGCAATTGCTGCGGTTCCTGGGCCTGTCGAAAACGACCCGCTCGCGGGTGACCGACCGGGTCATGTCGGTAAGCCGGGCAACGATCAAGGGCACGCTGGTTATCGGTGTAATCCAAGGTTTGCTGGGTGGGTTGGGCTTCCTGGTGACTGGCATTCCAGGAGCAGCGTTTTGGAGTATGATCATCGCCGTCTTATCGGTCATACCCGGTGTCGGCCCCGGTCTTGTTCTGATTCCCGGCGTAATTTACTTGTTCATTGCCGGTCAGGCTGTAAGTGCAATTGCACTTTTGCTATGGACGTTACTTGTCGTTACCACAGTCGATAATCTGCTGCGTCCGACTTTGGTCGGACGTGATACCAAAATGCCGGATCTCCTGATTCTGATCAGCACGCTTGGCGGTCTTTCCATGTTTGGCGCGGCCGGTCTTCTCATTGGTCCCGTTATCGCTGGTGTTTTTGTGACTGTTTGGCAAATACTTGCTGAGACGGCGAAAGAAACCGGCAATTCGGAAGCGAATGAAACGACTGGACAATCAGAGTAGCCATATATCGAAGGCTTCATCGAGCGTATCGAATTCAATCACTACGAAGGTTCGCCGCAAGAGTCGGTTGACCGCTAACAAGTCCTGACCTGGTGAGAATTGCCTGTGTGGTTACCTAAAACTCAACATCGACACCCAGGCTGCTGAGAAACACAACTCACGACCTTGGTTATGCAAGCGGAATCAACGGAATTCCTGCTAGCGCCATGGAGAAAACAGTCAGCGTTACCAAAGTATATCCAACCGCGACAGATCGAACGACGCGTATTGCCCGCTTGACTTTGCGGCGCTCCAACCAAAATGCCAGCAACGGCAATACCTGCATTGCGTGTAGCGACAGAAAATGCGCCGGCCTCAAATCTCCTGTCACACCGGACCAGCCGAACAGAGGTATAGTTGGGGCTCCTTCAGGATGAATGCCCACAAATCGCCCTCCATTGCTGCTCAGGAAACCCGCAACGATCATCGTAAGCACGAAACTCAAAATGAAGCCCAGCCAAATCGCCTCGCGCATCACCGGTGAGAGGTCGGCTTCATCATCTCGCTTTACAAGCCAGCCGATCAATCCGACACAGGCTACCAATGCAACTGCACCACCTGCCATCACAACTGTGTACATAAACTCGTGAAACGGGGTGGAGTAGTTGAAATGCGAATCCTCAGCCTGCGCAGCCTGAAAGAAAATGTAAGCCATTTCCGAGAGAAACGCGGCCGTCATTACCAAGACTGTGATGCTTAGCGTCCATCCGTTGCGAACACGTTCTGAAAGGCGCCTTTCCACTATCTCCAGTGTACCGAACAGTATTGCCAGGCTAAGTGCGAATTTAAGTGGTTTCATCCAGACTGGCGAACCGTCGATCAGCCTTGTGTCGAAGAATCCCCAAAGTGCAGATAGAAGGAAGAGGGCAGTGGCGGCGACTGCAAGTGTTCTGAAGGGTGACGGGTACTCATTGCCGATCTTGGAGAAACTCGTCTCAAGCGATGACATTTGACGTGCCTTTCATGCTGCGTGTTTGCGTCGGGAGAATACTTAAACGCAGGCCAAGCTCGGTCATCGCTGCAAGCAAGAACCCTAATGGACCAAGCATGAATGTGGTTGTAAGGATCGGTGCCTGAACAAGACGTCCGACCCCGGCATAATCCATCCGCGCCGCCATAACCGCTCCGACGAACAGATCAAAGGCCAGAAAATGTACCCAACCGGCCAACAATGCCCAGTCATTCTCAAAAAGCGCTGCAACCGACGCCAGGCTATCGAAGCCGCCCTCGGCGGAAGAAAACCACGTCAGTACTAAAACAGAGTAGAGAGCTGAGATGGCGCCCGGTATCAACCAGCACGGAATGAAATTGAACCATGCGAAGCGCCTTGGCCCCAAAATGAGCATCACCCACCCGGCCATGGCGGCAATACCAGCCAAGGAAAAATACGCTTCGGGGTTCATGAATATATCTCCAATGTAAATTTCCACTGGAAATATCTATGTGAATGACTTGAAAGGCAAGCCGAAAAATTTACAATGGAAATATGTTAGGGCCAACGCATTGAGACACAATAATAAAAAAGGTTACCACCACGGAGATCTGAAACCTGCATTGATCCAGGCTGGCTTGGAGATCCTTGAAGAGGAAGGTCTTGATGCTCTTTCATTACGCGCTATCGCTTCGCGAGTTGGCGTGAGCCATACCGCGCCAAAGAATCACTTTGGCAGCTTTCACGGTCTACTTGCCTCGATCGCAGCAGAGGGATTCAGACGGCACGCGGCCGAAATGAGAAAGGGCGTTGAAGGCGCATCCAATGGGCGGGAGCGCCTGGACGCAGCATCAAAAGGCTATGTCCGCTTTGCGCGTGAAAACCAGGCTTTGTTCAGCCTCATGTTTTCTCCCCGCTTCCACGAGAACGCTGGAGATGAGCTTATGGCGGCGGGACGCGAAAGCTATTCTGTCCTGGAAGAAATTGCAGAGGGATTGGATTGGCAAAAACGCGGACCAAGGCTTGGCCCGGATACTGAGAACCTTCGAACCCAACTCATGCTCTGGGCATTTGTTCACGGGTATGCGTCGCTGTTCAATGAAGGAAGAATGCCAACGAAGCAGGACGGAGAACCGGTTCTCGACGTCCTCGATGTGATTCCGAGGTTTGACTATCTGGATTGATGATCTGCCAAAGGGCAGCTTTCGGAAAATCTGAAATGGTCATTGATATTCGATCAATGTCAGGGATCGCGCGAATCTGAAGTGTTCCAACGATGTGCCAGCGCAAACGTCTGCTTTGGCCGTAAACGGAAAGAATTCCTGGAAATTGTCGAAGGCCTGACCGCCGGTGAACTGGCAACTGTCAAGACCAGTTCCGAGCGCGGCGACCCGGACGAGAATTCATGTCGGGGTTGAGAAGACCATACCCGGCCGCCGCGACGCCTGACAGGAAAGCCCCGGGACAATCGCCTGTATGGATTCGTCGGCTTATTTGCCCGCTTCCTCAATCACGTTTCCAATGGGGTTTGTGGTTTCTTCGATCAGCGCGCGGACAAATTGCCGTACGCTGTCATTGAAAAAACAATCAGGAGCGAGACTTCAGACCAAGTCTCGCTCCTGAGCAGTGCGTTGATGCAATCTCGGTGCAGCGCAATGCGCTGACCGGTTGCGGTCAGGCGTCTAGACGGGTTTGCCGTCTGTTGACGTCATGCCAGGTCGTCGTTGCCGAGGACCGTCAGTTTCTGCACGACGCCATTGCTGCCGTGCAGAACATCGTCGTTCCAGTCGGGGGCGGACAGGTTCGCCAAGGCGAGATCCTCAGCCTGCACATTTTCCAGAATGTACTTGTGGCCACCATTTTGAAGGATCTCTATGTGGAGATCTCCGTCGGACTCCGTGATTTCGATGAGGTCTGCTTTCATCGCTCCGAAATCAATCAGGTCTTCCGACGGCGCGAAATCCGAAATGGTTTCCTCGGTGCCCCAGTCCCAGTTGACTTGCACCACGTCCTCGATCTGGTTTCCGGTATTGGAGTCAGAGCCGGAGTCACCGCCTGCACCGTCATCGCCGGTATCTTCGGTATCGTTGTCGAAGATGGTACCGACGGCTTCGAGTGTGCCAGTGACATTGTCCCCGGACACCGCGAAGGTGAAGGTTTCGGTGCCCTCCACCAGCGTGTCGGGATGCACCGCGACCATCACGGTCCGGGTCTGCTCGCCGGCGGCGAAGACAAGGTCCCCGGTCGCCGTATGATAGTCCCAGGCTACGTCGCTGGTCGTATCGGCAACGGCCGTACCGTCCGATGTCGCATAGGTCAGCGTGAGCTCTTCAGTGGCCGGCGCATCGAGCGTGACCGTGAAGTTGATGTAGCGGTGCCCGTCATCATGGACATGGCTTGATCCATCGTCATGCACGTGGTCCATGCCGGGGTCGGCCTCCGTGACCGAGCCACCGGTGACGGTCACGCCGATCGGCGCGGAGTCATCGCCCGTGCCGCTATCCGATCCACCGTCGCCCGGATCACCGCCCGGATCAACGCTCGAGTCATCGCCGGAACCGCCATCATCCGAGCCGTTTCCGATCGGGGTGCCGGTGTACTCTTCATAGCCCTGCTCGCTGTGATACGGGGCACGGTCCACGCCGCCCGCCATCTCAACGCTCTTGCCGGTAAAGACGTTCTCGCTGACGTAGCTGAAGCCATCAACGACGGCATCCAGTCCCATCCGGGTCGCGATGCTGTCCTCAAGCTGGCTTGCACGCCATTCGAAGTGGGAACTGTCCAGCTCGGAGAAGGACACATCGCGAAGCGTAAGGCTCTGACCCGTCAACGGGTTGTAGAACCGTGCGCCTTCGTCCGTATCCTCGACAGCGAAGTTGCGCTGACCATCACCACGTACCGAAAGATAGAAGAAGCTGATCTTGTCGGTCGCCGGGTTGAAGTCGACGATCTCTTCCAGTCCTTCTTCGTGCGAGCGGATGTAGACGGTGTTCGGCCTGACAAGGCCGGAGCCGTTTTCAAAGGCCAGGATCGCACTCATGTCCTGCTGCAGATGCGCGTCATTGATCGGCGCGAAGTTCTCCGCAGAAAGATCACCGAGATTGACGCCTTCCAGCAACGTGTTTCTGTTGCTGTCCCACATGTTCAGCATCATGAAGCCGTCAGGCGTATCAACCGCGAACTGGTCGTGGATCGAGTACGGCCCCAGATCGAGCACATCGGTGGTCGGATCAAAGTCGGTGATGACCGTGTTTTCGCCGACGGTAAAGGTCTGCCCGCCGCCGACAAACGGTCCGGATCCGCCGTTATCACCGGTGCCGTCACCGTTCCCGGCATCATCGCCGCCGTTGCCGCCATCATCGTCTCCGGCATTGCCGCCGTCATCATTGCCGGCACCATCACCGGTGTCGCCACCCGTATCGGTTGGTTCCTGTCCGACCAGGGCCAGGATTTCCTGAGCTGCCGAATCATCCATGATCGTGAAGTTCGCAGCCGACAATTGAGTCAGTCCGACGCCTTGCAGCGTTACCGTCTGGTTGTTTGACGGGATTGAGAACACGGTGCTGCCGTTGACTTCGCTCACATCGATTGTCGCGGATGTGAACCAGCCGACATAGATCGTGTCGGTTGCCGGATCGAAGTCCGTCACTGTGGCATTGTTTCCCCACGCCCAGTTGACGACGACATCGGCGGTGTTGGCGTTCACGCCCGCGGTGCCGTTGCCGCTTGCGCCTGAACCGGCACCTCCGCCAGTACCGCCACCGGTGTTGCCACCAGTATCGTCACCGGCGTCATCCCCGGCATCGCCGCCCGTGTCATCGCCGGAACCGTCACCGGCATCATCGCCAGCATCGTCACCGGAGCCGTCGGGCAGATCGGTCGGGGGCGTGTCGGATTCAGCGATTGGAGCGAACACTCCGTCACCGCCATAGACCGCATCGAACTCCAGCGCCGAAGCGTCATCGATCTCGTAGAAGGTCATGCCTTCGAACCACGAGTTATAGGCTGCGGTAATGAGGCTTTCAGAGCCGCTGCTGTCCCCGGACAGGTCCCAGAACATCACGCCGCCAAGACCCAGAGACTGCGCCCACTCCGATTTCAGAGCGATGGTTGACGGTGTCTCGAAGGAGCTGAAGATGCCGAGTGTCGGGTTGTAGAGGAAAGCGGCCTGGGCGTTGTCATCGTAGTAGAGACCCCAATCGCTGTCGACTGCCTGCAACTCGGCAAGCAGGTCCTTGTAGTCATAGTTGCCGGCTTCCCAGGTTCCGGGAGCTCCGCCACTGCTTGAGCTGTTCCAGGCGTCGCTCGGATTGTCGACCGAAACACCGCCCCATGCACGTGTGTAGGCAGGCAGGCCCAGAACGATCTGGCTTGGGTCAACGCCGGCATCCAGGTACATCTGGATGGATGTGGTGATGTCGTAGTCACCGCCCGTCAGGTCATACATACCCGCCAGGTGGCCGGTGGTGTTTTGCCAGGCACCGTAATAGTCGTATGTCATGATGTTCATGAAATCGAGACTTTCGGCGAGGCCCGGAATGTCAAGATTTTCAATCTTGTCATGGCCACCCGGAAGTGCGGCGGAGATTGTGTAGGTCCGGCCGGTATCTGCTTCCAGCTGGTCCAGAGCCGCACGGGTCTCTGCGGCAAGCAGAGTGAAGTTCGCGCCGTCGTCTTCGCTTGCGGAGTTTCCGGCAAGGCCGCCTCCGCCAGGGTACTCCCAGTCGAAGTCGATGCCGTCGAACATCGGGTAGTCCTGCAGGAACTGAACGACGCTGTCGATGAACGTGGCACGTCCCTGAGCGGTCGAGGCCATGTCACTGAAGTGCTGGGAAAGCGTCCATCCGCCGATACCAAGCTGAACGGTCAGATGCGGGTCTTCCTCCTTCAACTCGGCAAGCTGATTGAAGTTACCGGCAATCGCCTGGTCCCAGGTATCTGCAACACCATCGACACTGTCTTCGGCCGGGAACGCTTTATCCGTTGCTGCCCAGGGGTCATGCAACTGGATCTCGAACTGGTCGTTGACGTTGACGAAGGCGTAGATCAGGTTGGTGATCTTGTCCGCTTCCACGTCGGCAACGTTGAAGTCGCGCCCATAGATGCCCCATTCAGGGAAATAGGCCGCGATAATGGGCGCTTCACCGGATCCACCGGTATCGCCGCCGGCGTTTCCGCCGCCGTTGTTGCCACCCGTACCGCCGCCAGCGTTGCCGCCAGTGTTGCCGCCTGCATCGTCGTCAGCTCCACCGCCGGCATTGCCTCCGGTGTCACCGCCAGCGTCGTCTCCGGCATCGTCACCGGTGCCGTCGCCATCGGAGCCCTGACCGACCAGCGAAAGAATTTCCGCGGCAGCAGAAGGCTCCAGGAACGTGAAGTTCTGTGCCGACAGCTGTGAAAGGCTCACGCCCTGCAAGGTAACCGTCTGGTTGTTGGAGGGGATGGAGAACACCACGTTGCCATTGCTCTCGGCAACGTCGATATGCTCTGCCTTGAGCCAGCCGACGAAAATAGTGTCTGTCGCCGGATTGAAACTCGTCTCGACGGCATTCGTTCCCCAAGCCCAATCGATTACGACATCGGCTGTCGCGGCACTCACGCCCGCGGTACCGTCCGAGGCGGTTCCGCCGTTTGTTGAGCCGTCATTTGTCGTGTCGTCGTCCGACGTGTCACCCGGTGTGCCAAGACCCTCATCGCCCGTCAGGCGGCCTTCGTAGTAGGCAATCAACTCTTCGGCCTGTGGGGAATCGTACCCACCGAACTGATCCATGTACTGAAGGATCGATGTGCCGAACTCGTCATTGCTCAAGGTGCCGTCCAGCAGCAGGTTCACAACGGAGGTTGCGCCGCGCAGGTGTGCTGCGGCAGCGACGCCCGTCAGCGTGACTTCGACCGGAACGGTCTGTCCGCCGGTTGTGTAGCTGATGGTCGTGCCGAGGAATTCGTCCAGGCTGCGGCCCTGAGCATTCAAACCGTTTTCAATGAAGCCGAGGTTGTAGCCGAAAGCTTCGCGGATGGCGACATCCTGAGCGTCCTGCGTCATGAAGTCCTCGAGCGAGTTAACCCCGTTCTTGCCCGTCCAGGTGCCGTCCCAAGTGTTGGAAGCAGCGCCGTTGCCGTAATAGAAGTCGTCGTCGTAGTAGCCCAGGTCGATCAGCAATGCTTCGCCGAACTGAAAGCCGACAAAGCCCAGCGTGTTCATCGAGCGATAGGCCATGGTTTCCCATTCGTCATCGGTCAATTCACTCCAACTGCTGCGATTTGGGTAGAAGCTGCTGACGGTTCCGCCGGCCCATTGGTCCAGCTGCCAATCCTGAATAATGCCGGCGTTGTACCGCTCACGGTCCCAACCGGACTCAAACGCGAGGAGCGCTGCCAGAAAATCTTCGAATGTGCCTTCCATAACTCAATTCCTTACTCAACGTAATCGCCCGCACGGAGACGCTCACAGTAAGAATTGAAAGAAAACAAATAAAAAACCCATATTATTTGTTAATATTGCGTGATATTAAGTAAAAGTAGATTTTTATGTGTCAAAAACTTGTCAATTTCTGCAAATAGTCCAAAAAAAATCAAAATTATGACATTTAATCAACATATTACCTGAAAAAGAAATAGCCAGGTTTTGCGTAGGAATGGTTTTAGGATGTCAGTGGCAAGCAGTGAAGCGTTTGGGGTAGGGCAGTACGGTGCTCTTCAGAAAAACCCCATGGAAAAGCAGAGCATCCGGGACGTTATTTCATCGTTGCGCGGATGGCTTCTGAGTGTCGCCGGCATCAGTCTCGTGGTGAACCTGCTCGCCTTTACGGGGCCGCTCTTTATGCTTCAGGTGTACGACCGTGTGCTTGCCAGCGGCTCGGTGCCGACCCTTCTCGCGCTCGGTTTTCTGACTCTCGTGCTTTACTTGTTTTTCGGTGTCCTGGAAGGTTTGAGATCGAGGATACTGCTGCGTATCGGGCAGCAGGTCGACGTCGATCTTTCCGCTCAAGCATATGCCTTGTCTACCAGGGTTCCGGTAAATTACGGGGCGAGGGGGCATTCTGTCAGACCAGTGCAGGATCTGGATAGCGTCACGGCGTTCATGTCCGGCAGCGGACCCTCGGCGGTTTTTGACGTTCCCTGGCTGCCTGTTTATCTCAGCGTGATCTTCCTCTTTCACACGACGCTTGGAGTGGTCGCGCTTTTGGGCGCGATCGCTATTTCGCTGCTTGTCGTGCTCAACGAATTTGTGTCCCGCACCGCTTCCGCGGATGCAGCGCAAACGAGGACACGGCGCGCGACGCTGGTCGAAGAGAGCAGGACCAACGCCGAGGTCGTCACGGCGATGGGCATGCAGAATGCGCTTTCGGAAAGGTGGAACGCCGAAAACGACATTTACCTTGCCGGGCAGCGTGCCGCCGCCGATTGGAGCGGTTTCTTTGCAACGGCTATCAAGACAGTCCGGTTCGTTCTGCAATCCGGCATTCTGGCCGTCGGCGCATGGTTGGCGATCAAGCAGGAAATCTCCCCAGGTGTAATGATCGCATCTTCGATCATGATGTCGCGCGCACTGGCGCCTGTCGAGCAGGCCGTCTCGCATTGGCGCGGGTTCATCGGGGCTCGGCAAAGTTTCCGCAGGCTGAAGGAGTTTATGGAGCTTGCTCCGAACGTGGAGCAGGTTACGCAGCTTCGCACGCCGAGCAGTAACTTGAAGATTGACAAGCTCTACTGTGCACCGGCTGGTGTGCGTGAACCCGTAATTATGGGTGCGTCGATGGCCCTGAACGCCGGAGAGGGGATAGCCGTTCTGGGGCCTTCAGGCTCCGGCAAATCCACGCTCGCCAAAGCGATTGTGGGGGCTGCAACGATTTCCAATGGCGAGGTCCGGCTGGATGGTGCCGCACTTGACCAGTGGGACGACGAAGCCCGCAAGCGCTTTGTGGGATATCTGCCGCAGGACCTTCAGTTGTTCGATGGAACGGTGGCCCAGAACATCTCCCGTTTCGATTCCGGCGCAACATCCGACGAGATCGTTGCGGCGGCGACGCAGGCAAATGTGCATGAGCTTATCGTCGGGCTGCCGAAGGGGTATGACACCCTGATCGGCGCGCAAGGCGTCGCCCTTTCAGGCGGCGAGAAACAGAGGATTGCGTTGGCCCGCGCCCTTTTCCGAAACCCGTTCCTGCTGGTTCTTGACGAACCGAATTCAAATCTTGACGCAGACGGCGAGGCCGCGCTGGCGGACGCGCTTTTGGCCATGCGGCAACGCGGATCAATCATCGTGCTCATTGCGCATCGTCCGCGGGCGTTGGCTTCGGTCGACAAGGTGCTTTTGTTGAAGGAAGGGCGGGTCGCCGCAATTGGTCCCAAGGAAGAGGTCCTGCGGAGTTCGATCGCGCCGGTAAAGGCGAGCCAGCAATGTTGAATGCACTTATTTCGAGATTGGGGCGTTCGAGCCCGGGCGCGACGACCAATGCGGACAGCATACGAAATCATGTCCGGATTGCCGGCGCGGTTGTCCTGATCCTGGTTTTCGTCGGCGGGGGGTGGACGGTTTTCACCAGAATCTCGGGCGCCGTCATCGCAACCGGCAATATTGTTGTTGAGAGCGAGGTCAAGCAGATCCAGCACCGCGAAGGGGGGATTGTGCGTGAAATCCTCGTCCGCGAAGGATCGGAAGTCGAGGCAAGCGACCTCTTGATCCGCCTTGATGACACCACGGCAAGGACGAACCATTCGATCATTCGCAACCAGCTTGCAGAGCTGAAGGCGAGGCAGGCGCGGCTTCTGGCGGAGCGTGACGGCAGCGAGAAAATCGAATTTCCCGAGCGCTCTGAAAACCTTCCCGCCGAAGAATATGCGAAAATCGAACATACCCAATCTTTGTTGTTGAGTGCGCGTCGCGGCAGCCTGGAAAAGCGCAGGGAGCAATCAGAGGATCAAGTTGCGCAATTGACCAAACAGATCGAGGGGCTTGAAGCGCGCCTTGGCACAAAGAACGACGAGCTCGCACTCGTGGACGATGAATTGTCGGGTGTGGAACAGCTGTTTGAGAAAAAACTGGTCACGAAGAATCGCGTCACGCAGCTCAAGCGCGACAAGACCCGCGTTCAGGGGGAAAACAGCGAACTCCTGTCGCAGATCGCCGGCGTGCGGGAAACGATCAGCGAGCGGCAAATGCAGATGCTCCAGGTGGAAGAGGATACACGCGAGGAAATCCTGCAGGAGCTGCAGGACGTTACCTTGAATATCTCGGAACTGGAGCTCCAGAAAGTCAAGGCTCAGGATGAGCTCCGGCGATTGGAGATACGAGCCCCGCAAGCAGGTTTTGTGCATCAACTCGCCGCCCATACCGTCGGCGGGGTTGTGCCGCCCGGCGCCACATTGCTGCAACTTGTACCCAGGAACGACACGCTTGTTGTCGATGCCAGGGTGACGCCGACCGACATCGATCAGGTGCAGGTGGGGCAGTTAGCTGAAATCAGGTTTCCGGGCCTTGACCATCGCACGACACCAAAACTGTCGGCGCGGGTCCGGACCGTTGCCGCAGACCAGACGCATGATGAAAACACACAGCAACGCTATTATCGGATCAGGCTGGGGATACCGAAGGATGAGCTGCAGAAACTGGCTGGGCAAGAACTCGTGCCCGGAATGCCGGTCGAGGCATTTGTAACGACTGAGGACCGCACCGTTCTGAGTTTTCTTACGGAACCGATCGTCGATCAGATAGCCCATGCGATGCGCGAGAGCTGAAGCGCAGGCAATTGAGGAACGAAGGGGAAGGGCCCCCGGCAATGTCGACCATTGAAACCGGGTTGCGCGAACTTAGCCGGCAGTCACCAAAAGACCTCCGGTGCTGTATGCTTCAGAGTGTCACGACACCGAATGGTGCGATCGAAACGATCTTCATGGAAAAATAGAGCCTCCGATTCCCGTCTCATTCCATACCGGGTTCCCGGTCAGCCGACGGTGAAATTCGTCATCATTCCTGAATCCTCATGTTCAAGATTGTGACAATGCGCCATAAACGGCGCCTCTTTGCCCGCAGGGTGGTCAAATCGAATCTGGATTGTGCACGACCCGCCCTTCAGAACAGGTGCAATATCCTTCCACCCCGCCATGTGTGCCGGAACCGCGGCACCATTCAACTCGAGTATTCGAAACTGACATCCGTGGATATGGACCGGATGGTACATGCTGTCCGTTCCTTCGGAGATTTTCCAGCGTAGATCCGTTTTCAGCGGAGCCGAGAACGGAACGGTGCCGAGTTCGAAAGGCTGGCCGTTGACCGCGTTGGCGCTTAGTTGCGTCTTGAGCGGAAGTGCCGGTCCATCTGTGATCAGGTTGTTGACGGCCTTGATGATATTCGGATCAGCCTTTCCTGATTGCGTCATTTCCATCAGACCTGCCGCCTTGAACGCGCCCATGCCCTGGTCATCCATATTCATCTCCATAACGAGTTCCTGGCTGACCGGCGGCTGGTTTTTGACCAATGGAGGAACCTCAACCAGCGTGTCCGGCAGCGCGCCCGCAATGTCCACGCCTTCGGGATTGACGGTTACCAACCGGAGCGGGGCATGGAAGGGAGGCAGGCTCATGGCCATCTGGTCGACCGGCAGTGTCATCATGTCGAATGGAACGCCATCACGAGCATCGACCATCACCTCGTAACGCTCGCCGGAATAGATCGTCAGTTCCTTCAGTTCGACGGGTTCCGCCAGCAATCCTCCGTCTCCCGCAATCACAAACATCGATCGTCTGTCGCTGGCGGCCAGGCGGTATGTCCGGGCATTTGAACCGTTGAGAAGGCGCAGGCGCAACCAACCGCGCGCGGTCCTTGCGACCGGATCGTGGGCGCCATTGACGAGCATGGTGTCGCCGACATAGCCGGTTGTCACTGCGGCAAGGTTAAAACGGTGAAAGAAGGTTCCGTTGGAATTGAAACGCCGGTCCTGGATTATGATCGGAATATCGTCGACGCCCCATCGCGACGGCAGGCCAAGAGTATCGGTTTCATCGTCGTCAATAATGAACAGGCCGGCAAGGCCTTTGATGACCTGCTCAGCGGTGGTCGGGTAGAAGTGCGGGTGGAACCAGCATGTGGCGGCCGGCTGGTCGATATTGAGTGTCGGTCTCCAGGTGTCGCCGGGTTTGATAACGGTGTAAGGACTTCCGTCGACATCGCCTGGTATTTTCAGACCATGCCAGTGCATGGTTGTATTCTCGTCGAGACCGTTGGTCACATTCATCGATATCTGATCGCCGCGCCGCACTCTTATGGCCGGACCGAGAAAGGGTCCATTGATACCGTAGGTCGGCGTCGTGATGCCGGGGAGAAACTGACCTGTGCCGGCTTCGGTCCGCAGCGCGATTGATCCGCTGGAGTCTGCCCGCAATTCGGGGGGGACTGGCATGGTAGGGCGGTCAGATGCGCGGGCCGCTGATACAAGCGAAAGGCCCGCCAAGCTCCCAAATCCCGCTGCAACCGACAAAAAGGCCCGCCTCGAAAGTCCGTACATCTTCCGGTACCCTCCTCGTATTGCGAACGTGACAATCGGAGCCGTATTGACAGTCAACTCGGGAACAATTTTTTCAAAACTATGAAAGTTTGATTCTACGGCTTAGGGAGTTACGCATTCTCCAGACAATAGCACGAACAAGTTCCGTAAAAATTTGAAATATAAAATATAATGTGACCAGCGTATCGAACTTCACATGACAAATGTCTCATCGGCTTGTTTCTGAGCCTCCCGCATTGAAGTGGTCCGCGGTTATGGCTAGGCAACGGGGCAATGGAGGTGGTTTGCATCTTCATTTGAAATTCCGGTTCAGGGCGTCTTTTCTTCGAGATATTGACATCGTTGGAGGAACCGCATGCTTGAAGGTGCAATGATCACCTGGTTTGTGCTCTCGGTTGCCAGCCTTGCTTTTGTTATCTGGGATTCCGTATTCAACGGTGTCACGAGTTGGGTTCAGCGCGCCGCATGGATACTCGTGGTCGCATATACAGGTCCAATCGGCTGTTTTCTGTATCTGATGGCCTGCCGCAGGCCATTTCCGGGTGCTCACGATGCATTTACGAACAAGCCCTGGAAACAGGCGCTTAACAGTGAAATGCACTGTCTTGCGGGCGATGCGACGGGCATCTTGATTGCAGCGTCAATCGTTCCGGTGCTCGGCCTTACGAATGGATGGGACAGTATCCTTGAATATACTGCCGGTTTTGTTGTCGGTCTGTTTGTTTTTCAGGCTATGATGATGCGCGGCATGTATGACGGAGACTACTGGAAAGCGGTTCGAAAAACCCTTTTTGCGGAAACGGTTTCGATGAACTGCGTGATGGCCGGAATGCTGCCGACAATGGTGGTTTTGGCAAGTTTGTGGCCAAACTCCACCGATCCCTTGTCTGCGGAGTTCTGGTTTCGCATGAGCCTGGCATCTATTGTCGGCTTGGTCACCGCTTTTCCGGTGAATTACTGGCTGGTGGCATCGCATCTCAAGCACGGCTGCATGACCCTTCCCGGCAAGGATGTGCCCCACCTGGGTCATCGATCTCCCGAGATAAACCCGGAAATGTCCGGGACGGTGAGCAAGGCTCATCTTGACGAGCAGATGTCTCATCAAGGGCACTCCGGCGGGCATGATTCAATGTCAATGAAGAGCTTGCCGCTTGCTGTGCAAATAATTCTGGTCGCGGTTTCGTTTCTGTTGCTGCTTCTCGCGGGGACCGTCACGAACGTATTCGTGCCGATCCATTTCTGAGTGTCTGCGGGCAATAGAACAAAATGCACAAAAACCAGGCTTAAGATCACCACCGGGAACACTGTCATCGCAACATCTGCCGCCCAAAGTATTGGACGGGCAAGCGTTGGGCGTTTGGCGACCCTGTCCGCGCAAGTTGGTGTGGCAGACGTCAATAGCGGTCGGAGGAATTTGCGGCCGGCTGCAACACGTGGCTGAACTCAGCTGATCGGACGTTTTTTCAGGTTGTGACCATTTCAAGGACCTGCTGCGGTTTTTTCAAACCGGATTGCGATCTGAAACCCGTCGATCATCTCCGTTGCCAGTGGTTCAATCGAGGCGGCTGGAACGCTTTCAATCTCCGTCGCCAGGGTCTCGCTGGCGATCTGCTCGGCATGTTCTTCAAAGGCCTCGACCAATCCGTCGGCAAGCCCGAGTTGCAAATGTATCCGGTCCGAAACGTCGAGCCCGGCATCCTTGCGTGCCTGTTGCACACTTCGAATTATGTCCCTCGACCATCCCTCGCGCTGTAATTCGGGCAGGATGACCGTATCGAGGGCGACTGCACCGCGGCCGCCGTCGATAGGTGCCGCCGCTATGCCCTCATTGACCGCGATCCTGATCTCATACTCATCCGATGCAACCTTCACTCCGGCAATTCGTAATGTGCCATCGTCGGATATCTCGTAAAGGTTGTTCTTTTGAGCGGCCAGAACATCCTTCATGCGTGCCCCAAGCCTTTTGCCCAAACGCGGATCAACACGAACTTGCGGAACACCAAGTTTTTCGATCTCCGTTTGCAGTTCGACCTGTTTGACATTCACCGCCTCCTGCATGAGAGAAAGATGCTGCCCAAGCGCGTCTGCCTCAGCATGTGCCACGACAAGCTTTGCGAGTGGCAGACGCAACCGAAGCCTGGCGTTCTCTCTGATGCTCAAGGCGCCCGCGCAGGCTTCGCGCGCGAGGTCCATCGATCGCACGAGCGTTTGATCCCGCGGCAGATCCTCCGTATCCGGCCATGGTGCCAGATGAACGCTTTCATCGTCGGTGAGGGACACATAAATATGCTCGGCCAGAAGTGGCATCAGCGGCGCTAGCGCCCTTGCTGACGTGGTCAACGCGGTGAAGAGGGCGTCGAAGCTGCCTCGATTTTTCGGCCCGGCTTCCCAAAACGCGCGCCGCTTGCCACGAATGTACCAGTTATTCAGGGCATCAACGAAACCGGGAACGACGGCATAGGCACCCGGCAGGTCGTAATTGTCGAGGCAGGCCTCCAGGTCGGTCACGAACTCGCGGGTTTTTGCAAGAATGTAGCGATCAAGAACGTCATCGGCGTCTTTGACGATCTCTCCCCGCATTGCTCCGGCGTTGGCATAAAGTGAAAAGAAGGAATAGGCACTCCAGAGGCGAATAATCGCAGCGCGCATCGATTTGGCAATGTCCTTGCCATCACGCCGCATGCTCAGATTGCCGCCTGTCATCAGTGGAGATGCAAGTATATGCCACCGCAGCGCATCTGCACCGTAGGTATTGAACACGTCGACGGGATCTGGATAGTTGCGCAGTCGCTTGGAGAGTTTTTGTGAATTTTCGTCGAGAACCACGCCGTGGCAGATGCAGTTCCTGAACGGTGCGCGATCAAAAAGGGCGGTTGCCATTACCATCATGGTGTAGAACCAGCCACGGGTCTGAGCCACGTATTCGACCACGAAATCGCCCGGAAAATTGCGATCAAACCGGTCCTTGTTCTCGAAGGGATAATGAAGTTGCGCAAAGGGCATCGAGCCGGATTCGAACCAGCAATCCAGCACTTCCGGCACCCGGCGCATTGTGCTTCGACCGGTGGGATCATCCGGGTTCGGGCGCGTTAACGCGTCGATTTCGGGTCGATGAAGATCGGTCGGCCGAATGCCAAAATCACGCTCGATCTCATCAAGGGATCCGTAGACATCTGTCCTTGGATATGCAGGATCGTCGCTTTGCCAAACAGGGATGGGCGATCCCCAGAAGCGGTTCCGGCTGACATTCCAGTCACGCGCATTGGCAAGCCAATTGCCGAACACGCCATCCTTCACGTGGGCCGGTGTCCAGTTGATGTGCTGATTAAGTTCGACCATCCGGTCGGCAATCGTGCTGACTTTGATGTACCAGGATTGGACTGCCATGTAGATGAGCGGTTCATCGGTGCGCCAGCAATGTGGGTAGGTATGTCGGTACTGCTCGTGACGTACGACTTTGCCCATGGCCTTGAGATCGCGGATGATAGCGGGATTAGCCTCATGAATGACGTTTTGCCCCTCGTAGTCCGGCACAAGGCTCGTGAACGCACCCTTGGCGTCAACCGGCACGATCAGGTCGATGTCGTTTTCCTGGGCGACCTCCAGGTCTTCCTCACCGAATCCAGGCGCAATATGAACGATACCTGTCCCGTCCTCGGCTCCGACGAATTCACCAAGCAGAACGCGGAACGCATTTTCCTGCTTTGCGAAATAGGGGAACAACGGCTCATAAGTCCTCCCCGACAACTCGGAACCACTCATTTCGCCGACAAGCGAATAGGCCTCCAGCTCACGCTCGTAGCGCGGCACGGCATCCTTTGCCAGGACAACAAGATGCTCATCGTATCGCATGAGCGCATAGGAAATGTCCGGATTGACACAAAGGGCCAAGTTTGAGGGCAAGGTCCATGGTGTTGTCGTCCAGGACCATATCTGCGCCTTCAAACCGTCGATCGGGTCCATGAGTGCAAAGCGGACCGTCAATGCGGGGTCATCGCGATCACGGTAGGAATCATCCAATCGCGTTTCGAAGTTGGACAGTGGCGTTTGGACGGCCCAGGAATAGGGGACCACACGGTAGCCTTGATAGACCAAGTCCTTGTCCCACAGGGTCTTGAACGCCCAGATGACACTCTCCATGAACGACAGGTCCATGGTCTTGTAATCGTTGTCAAACGAGGCCCAACGTGCGGCGCGCGTGACATACCACTCCCACTCTTCGGTATAGCGCAGGACCGATTCCCGGCATTTTTCGTTGAACGCGCGCATGCCATAAGCAAGAATTTCTTCCCGGCCGGACAAGTCCAGTTCCTTTTCAACTTCCAGCTCGGCCGGAAGCCCGTGACAATCCCAGCCGAAACGGCGTTCGACATGCCGTCCGCGCATGGTCTGATAGCGGGGAATGAGATCCTTCACGAAACCCGTGGCCAGATGACCATAGTGGGGCAGGCCGTTCGCGAAAGGCGGCCCGTCATAGAAAACGAATTCGTTTGTCCTGCCGTCCGGTGTTGCGATGGGTCTTTCGCTGACGGAGCGCTCAAAAATACGGCTCTGTTTCCACCGTTCGAGGACCGCCTTTTCGATCTCCGGAAAACTCGGGTTGGGATTGACGAGCGGATATATCGTATCTGATGCCATAACCTTCAGCCGGCGGATGCCGCTCCATGCACGCCACGCTCTGAGGCGGGCTCAAAGGTCCTTGGTGCCGCGTCTTTTGTGAAAACTATTGGCGAAAGTTGACCGTTTCAGCTCAGGCAGGAATTCCTGAACTGGCTCGGTGTGATGCCGTAGGTCTTCTTGAAGTGCTTGTTCAGTGCACTTTGGTCGTAGAAGCCGACAGCCAATGCCGCCTCTGCGAACGACACGCCCCGTTTGAGATGTCTGCATGCCGTCTTCAAACGGATTTGCGTCAAATAGGCGTAGGGCGAGATTCCCATCTGCTTGGTGAAAACGCGAATCAAATGGAAAGGCGTCACGTCCAGATCGTCGGCAATATCGTCCAGTGAAACCGGTTGGCTGTAGTGCTCGTTCAGCATTTCGACCGTTCGACGAACAATCAACGGCTCTTTTCCTGCCCGTTTGCTGGGCAACTCCGCGTCGGAATGGCGGTCAAACAAACGGGCGAAAGATGTATAGATCAGCTGTCGCGTCTTGGACGGTTCCGTGCCCTCATCCATGGAGCGGTGCAAATCGAGAAAACGGCGGGACAAGTCGGGATCCGATAGGGCGTTGCGGGTAAAGAATGGCAGACGCTCGGAGCCAAGACCTTTGCAAATGGCCATCATGGCACGGTCGGTCAGATAGAAGGAACGGTAACGCCAGCGTTTGCTCGCTCCCATCCACCCGGAATGCGGTTCTCCCGGATTGAAGACGAGGAGACGTGACGTCTCGGCATGATCGACAACGCCCCGACTTTTGAACTCAGCACCGCCTGCAACGGTCGTTGCAATTACGTAAGCATCATGAACATGGGGTGCGTATTCGTGAGTCGTGAAGTCTGCCCACAAACAGGACAATCCCGGCACGGAAGGATCCTGCCAGTAGCGTGAATTGTTTCTCGTGTCCGATCGTGCCATGTAAATTAAATTTACGTATTATTTATGTGAAGTCAGGCGTTTAAGCGCCAATCTTTGAGCCGCTTCAAGGGTGGACACGTTCCATTGCTCGGCAGCAAGAAAAACCTGCTTCAGTGTTTTCCCGATCGACCGGACTTTCTGTTCCACCCATTCGGGGTCAAAACCGCGGCGTTCAGAATCCACCCGGATCAGTCCGGCGGCATTTATTATATAGTCCGGTGCGAACAGAATACCACGATCCTGCAGTGCCTGTGCATGACAGTCGCGGGCGCATTGATTATTGGCTGCACCGGCTATGACCCTGGCCTTGAGGCGATTGACCGTCGAGTCATCAATGATCCCGCCAAGCGCGCATGGTACAAAGACGTCCATCGGCTCATCGTAGATCCGGCCGGGTTCAGCGACACTGGCGCGAAACTCGACAACCGCCCTCTCGATCCGTTCCGGGATCGTGTCGCTGACGATCAATTCGGCACCCTGCCGTGCAAGGCTGTCGGCGACGTGCCAGCCGACATCGCCGAGACCCTGCACGGCAATGCGCGCATCGCGCAGGTCCGTGGTCGCGAATGCATGGCCTACCGCCGCGCGAATGCCAATAACGGTTCCCTCAGCGGTGGTTGCCGAGGGATCGCCGCTTCCGCCTTCTGTTTCGCTAAGTCCTACGACATACCGGGTCGCCTTGCGTATCTCGCTCATATCCGCCACTGACGTGCCGACATCCTCCGAGGTGATGTAACGTCCGCACAATCGGTTGACGGCCCGACCCATGGCCTGCAGCAGTTCAGGCGTCTTGGCCCGACGCGGATTGCCCATAATCACGCTCTTTCCTCCGCCAAGATCAAGGCCTGCCATGGCCGCCTTGTAAGTCATCGCGCGTGACAGCCGCAGCGCATCGACAACGGCTGCTGTTTCGTCAGCATAGGCCCACATGCGGCACCCTCCGATCGCGGGCCCTAGGCGGGTGTCGTGGAGTGCGATAACGGCCCGTAGTCCGGCGCTCTCCTCGGAACAGAACACCACTTGCTCGTGATCGTCGAAATCCGGTAGCGCTGCCATGCCCTCTTTGCCGGGAATGCGCGCTGATATCTCTCGCGATTGGTGAAAGCGCTCAGTCATTAAAAAGGTCAGCGATGCCCACGCGAAGTCTGCGGTTCTGTCGCCCCTTGTTTTCGACCTTCAGAATGCGAATTGAACGCGCAAGCCCCGTGTGAAACAGATGCGTGCCGCCGCAAGCTTGCCGGTCGAGCCCGACAATATCGACGATGCGGATCGTTCCATCGGGTTGTGGCGGCGGCGTGACGGCCTTCGAGCGGATAAGGCCGGGTTCCGATCCCACTGCCTCTTCGGACAGATACTCCTGCCGCACGGGAAAATCCTGACGCAGAGCATCGTTGATCTCGTCTACCATGCCACGAAGACGGTCGTTGTCAGCGCCTGGCAGATCGAAATCGATGCGAAAGGATCCATCTTCGGCCATCTGAACCCCAGTCACCAGAGCACCGCCAAATTCTTCGAAAACGAAGTTGTTGACGACATGGGATAGGGTATGGAGCTCGCTCATCAGCTCGCGAAAGGGCTGATCGATCCGGACTTTGATCGCGCCATCGATCTCATCGTTAGCGGAGAGCAAGTGCCAGAGCCCGTCGGCTTCGGCTTCGAACCCGGTAATGGAAACGTCTCCATTACGCCACGACAAGTGGCCGCGATCGGCCAATTGCCCGCCACCTCCGGGATAGAATGGCGAGCGGTCGAGGCGAACGCGGCCGGGGCGCCAGTCAACGACCGACGTCTCAAGTTCGGATAGTTGGGGCTGGTCGTGGCAAAGATATCGTGACATGCAGGCCTCTCAAGCAACTCGGGTGCGCCTGATGACACCCCTTAATCGGGCATCCGCCGGCAAGCTCCCGAACGCGCGGTTTGGCAGATTGCCAAGGCGGCTCTCGATGAACAGTGCAGCCGCGTCCGTCGAAGAATGGCGCAGAAACAGCAACCCCTCATAGGCCGTTGCCATTGCGATCGTCAGCTGGCGCATGCGGCCTTGAAGCGGCCCGATGGCGAGATCTCCGATCTTGTCGACATAATGATCGAACGTCGCATTGCTGCCCCGCTCGGTTCTCAGCTCTTCCATGAAGGCATCGAATGCATCAGGCTCGCGGGTCAACACACGCTCCACATCCAGGCAAACCACATTGCCCGTACCTTCCCAAATGCCGTTGAGCGGTGCTTCCCGATAAAGCCGTGGCATCGGTTGTTCTTCGATAAAGCCATTGCCGCCATGGCACTCCAGGCATTCGGCAACAAAAGCCGGCGCACGTTTGCAGTTCCAGAACTTTGCCGCAGGGGTAACAAGGCGCTCCAACAGCCGGTCACGTTCCACAAGGTCAGCGCGATCGATGTGACCAGCCAATGCGAAACCGAGAAGCGTGGCCGCCTCGACCTCCAGGCAAAGGTCTGCCAACACGTTCTCCATTAGCGGCTGTTCAGCGAGGGTGCGTTGAAAGACGCGACGGTGGTGCGTGTGGTGCAAGGTCAGATTCAAGGCCCATCGCATCAATCCCGCTGAGCCGATTGAAAAATCGAGACGCGTCAGGTGCGCCATCTCCATGGCAGCGCGAATACCACGACCTTCTTCACCAATGAGCAGGGCAAAGGTGTCCTCATATTCGATTTCGCTTGAAGCATTTGAACGGTTGCCAGCTTTATCCTTCAAGCGCTGAATGAAGAAGCGGTTGCGGGTTCCATCGGGAAGCGAGCGCGGAACGAAAAAGAGCGACGGACCGTTGTCCGTCTGTGCAAGGGTCAGGAACGCATCGCTCATCGGTGCGGAGCAAAACCATTTATGGCCGGTGAGGCGATACTCCTGGCCCTCGCCACGCAGCCCTGCAGGCATCCCAAATGTCGAATTGGCCCGCAGGTCTGATCCGCCCTGTTTCTCCGTCAGCGCCATACCAATCGTGCAGGCTTGCTTTTCACCGACCGCGATGGGTCGGGGATCGTAGTCTTGCGCGATAATCTTGTCCGTCCACACACGATCGATTTCAGGAACCTTCCGTAAAGTGGGCACCGAAGAATAGGCCATACCTGTCGGACACCCGATTCCGCTCTCAATCTGGTTCCAGACAAAGCTGAGCGCCGCACGAGCGACGTGGGCACCCTCCCTGGGTTCCGTCCAGGATAGGGCATGCACGCCGGAGCCGAAGGCAAGCTGCATCAGCGCGTGATAGCTGGGGTGAAAATCAACCGCATCGATCCGGTTGCCGAAACGGTCGTGCGTTCGCAGAACCGGGCCGTGTTTGTTGGCAAGGTATGAATGTTCCTGTACTTCAGGATCGCCCGCCGCTGCACCGAGGGCAGACGCACGTTCAGTCACCCATCCACCGCCCTCTCGCTCAACGGCCGCGGATAATATGGCATCCCCGTCGTAAATGTTTACGCCCACAAAGGGACCGCTTTGGTTCAGCACCTCATGGGTGGTGATCGGAAACGAACCGGAATCCGTCGTCAAAGCGTGATGCATCTCGATCCCGATCTCCTTAGCTGCTGCGAAACGGTTGTTTTCATCTGGCTAGATGCTCACCAAGCGCATCCATGAATCTTGCGGCGATGGAAAACTGTTCGAGAGACAGATTTTCGTCGGGCTGATGCGCTTGCTCTATACCGCCCGGGCCGCACACGACGGCTGAAAAACCGGCATTTTGAAAAAAGCCCGCTTCGGTGCCGAATGCGACCGGATCGCCGACCGCATTGCCGGACAGCTTGGATGCAACGCGGGTCGCCTTTGCATTGTGCTCCGGTGACAGGGACGGGCACCAGATTATGCGTTCCAGATCGACCGGTGCCTCAATTCCCGCTGCGCGCAAATCGCGCGCGATGTGTATGTCGGCCAAGGTGCGCACGTCGCGCAAAATTTCGTCCGGATCATCGTCGATCTCGCGGAATTCGAAATCGAGGATCGTCTCGGCCGGGACGATGTTGACAGCGTTGCCGCCCGCAAGACATCCAGCGTTGAATGTCGTTGCATCGTCGTTTGTGCCGCGGGCTTGCTGGTGCGTTCGTTCGTCGAAGTAATCAGCGATCGCGGCCACAAAGCGCGAGACCGGCACGATTGTGCCCGCACCCAGGTCCGGATTTGAGGAGTGGGCGGCCGCTCCTCTGGCACGTAGCCGCAATATGCTTATTCCCTTGTGCCGATCGACCGGCTGCATGGATGTCGGCTCGCCGACAACAACGATATCGGGCGTGCCTGCCTGTCTGGCCAGCGTCGTCGCCGCCTCTTCGGCCGCCAGGCAACCGATTTCTTCATCATAGGTCAAAACAAGCCAGAGCGGACGAACCAGGCGCGCACTGTCGATCTCCGAGGCAAGCGCCATGGCAAGTGCCACGAAGCCCTTCATGTCGCAGGTTCCGCGCCCGTATAGCTTGCCATCCCTTTCGGAAAGGCAAAAGGGATCGCTAGACCACTTCTGTCCGTCGACCGGCACGACATCAAGATGTCCCGACAGAGCGATGCCACCCGGTTCCGCCGGACCAAATCTGAGGAGCAGGCTGCTCTTTGGCTCAATGCGATGGGGTATCGGTAATGCCATCGACGCCGCGGCGCCAAGCGTTTCCTGAATCCAATCGACACATTCGAGATTGCTGTTGCGCGAAACCGTATCGAATTGAATCAGGCGATCCAGAAATTCGCGCGCACGATCATACATTGACTATTGCCTCCTGCAGACGTGAATAGCCCATCTCCGGAAGCACCTATTGGCGATCCTTGATGCGCGGTTTGCAAATCGCTTCCGCTCCATCGGCATCGCATCAGGCCAGCACAGGATCGGCCAATACCGGCGGTTGGCCGCGTGGTGTGGTGGGCACCTTATTTGGCGAGCTGAGGGAGTTCGGCCGGTTCAGGGTGACCGAAAAGGGGCTGATTCCAACGGTTTGACCGCCGTCGGGAACAGTCCGCTGCCGATGGCGTTGGTTGCGAGCCTTTGTTTGAACCTGTAGTGCCTGCCAAAGAGGCCGGAGAAGGTCTTCGATTATGCGTTTGGCGATTCTCCATATGTTTTCATTCGAAGTATGAACAAATAACGCAAGCAATTTCAGAAGCTTGGAATGTTGAAGGTGTGTGCGGGTGGTTGCAGATAAATTTGTCATGAAATCAGGGGCTTATCCGCCAAATCGATCATCGAACGCCCTGAGAGCTGTGCTCGAAGGGCTGGGACGTTGCGACGAACGCGCGGAGCCACAGCGCAACGCTGGAGCGATCGGCCTGGCCGGCCAGAAGGTCCGGTAGGCCCTTTGGGTCGCGAACGCTCCGACCTTGGCGTTCCGCGTCCCGAACCGGCGACCGCCGGTCGCCATCAAAGTGATGCGCTGCAGGCCAAGGTAAAGACGCAGGACCGCAATATCGTAAGGTCCCGTGGATTGGCGCGCTGTCGTTTCATCTGAATTCGGGCTTTGGCCGAAACCTCGGTCGTTTTGCCTCGGTATGATGGCTTCATTCAGGGTTGGTGCACCGATTTGCCAACGCGCTTGCAGGCGGCCGGTCACCTCTATTCTGGTGGGCTGTGAATAATATAACCTGAATGCTTGTACAAAAATCTTGAAATTTTGTATAAATTATGGTCATTAATGCATAATGAAAAATCTGCTGTGCACACAAGCCGGAATTCCGGAACGCTGCACACGCAGGTGCAGCGGGGTTTATCCGCACGGCGTCTGGCGACGTTTGGGAGGCACGCAATGATTGGGAAAAGTGACGCGGTGCCCTTTGATCGCGCATCTTTTTTACCGGCTGCGACGTGGTGCGCCGGCGATGCGAACTGGCTGACCGCCGACCTTGTCAATCCGTTGCGTGATTTCGGGGGCATATCTGGCGCATTTGCCGGATCGTCGGGATCGAGGCGCCCGGCGCGCCGGAAGATTGCAAAATTCCAAGAAAGTCTAAGGAGGAAGACATGAAATCAACGCGTAAAATCGGGTTAGCATCGCATCTGAAGAGGTCGATCCTGGCGGGAGTGGTTCTCGGCGCAATCGGCGGCACAACGGCGAGTGCGCAGGAGTTGCGTTATGCGGTCGGCCTGCCGGAAAGCAGCTACAATTACGACAACGCGGTGTTTTTCTCTGAGGAGCTTGCACGCACCAGCGACGTGGACGTCAAGGTCTATGCGCTGTCTTTGCTCGGACTGAATGAGATACCTGGCGGGATCCGGGACGGGTTGGCCGATTTCGGCTTTTCTCTCTTCCCCTATTTCCCGGCCGAGTTCTCGGAGCTGAACCTCCCGGCGAGTCTTTCGTGGCTGGCATCGACCGGTTCGGAGGCCAAGTGGCCCGGCCCGGCAATGCTTGGCGCGTCGATGGAATATGTCATGCTGAACTGCCCCGATTGCCTGAAGCAGCTCGAGGGGTTCAACACGGTTTTCCTCAGCGGCGGTGTGGCGGTGGATTACGGCCTGGTATGCAACAAGCCGGTTGAAACCATCGAAGACATAGCGGGCAAAAAGGTGCGCACCGGCGCGGCCGATGTCTCGCGGTTCGTCGAATATTTCGGCGGCACTCAGGTATCGCTCTCCGGCAATGAGATCTACGACGCTCTCAACACAGGAAATGTGGATTGTTCCACGGTGCCTCCGGAAACCCTGACCGGTCTGCGACTGATGGAAGTCGCGGATTTCTACAGCCATCTGTTGCCCGGCAACATGTTCTCGGGAATCGGCATAGCCAACATGAACCGCGATACGTGGAAGGGCATGACGGACGAGCAGCGGCGTGCAGTTCTGAATGCGGCTGCCAAGACATCCGCAAGCAGCTGGGTTACGGTCAAGAACCTCAATGCGTCCAGCCTCAAGACATTCAAGGACGCAGGCAAGACCGTATTCAACACCTCGGCCGAGGACCGTGCGAAGATCGGCGAGTTCGCAAAGCAGGACACCGCCGTCGTGCGCAATCAATTTGTCGACCAATACGGCATCGACGGCGTTGACGAGAAAATCGCGCTGATATCCGAGCTGATCGAGAAGTGGAAAGGCCTCACCAACCAGATCGACGAAATGGATGTCGATGCCTTCGCCAATCTCTATATCGACGAAGTGCATTCCAAGGTCGATGTCTCCAGTTACGGAATCGATTGAGTAAAGACATCGGGTGCCCCGTTCTTCTCCCCGGGGCATCCCTCTCCTGCAGCCCTGGAAAACTGGTAAAAGAGGTCGACCCGGTCGACCGGGACAAATCAAACGGCATTGACCGCCGATCATAGGCGCAGCCGCCTCGATGGGTGCGTTGACCTGCATCGATCAATGGCTGGGGAGATGAATACCTACCATGAAACCGGTTCTGAATATCATTGACAGGGTCATCCTTGCCCTTGGTTTCCTCGCCGCCTGCGCGGTGGTGCTGATGATGCTTCACGTCACGCTGGATGTTGTCCTGGACATCCTGTTCAACCGGCCGCTGCCGGGGACACTGATCATCGTCTCCAACTACTACATGCCGCTCGTTACTTTCCTGCCGCTTGCCTTCGTGGAGCGACTGGAAAACCACGTTTCGGCAGATGTGCTGACACAATTCCTTCCGCAGCGCGGACAAACGCATATTTTCGGCTGGACCTTTCTGCTGTGCTTCACGGTATGCGCCTTGCTGACATACGCAACCTGGCTGGAGGCCGTGGACAAGTTCCATATCGGTGCATTCAAGATGGAGCGGGGCATGAAAGTTCTGACATGGCCAATCAGGTTTGCCGCTCCGATCGGTTATGGGATCCTGACACTCTTGTTCCTGTTCAAATTTGTTGCCTACACCATCAGAAGCAATGTTCTGAGGGAAGGGAAGAACATCCTCGGTATCCTGGGTGCCAATAGCGGAGTAAATGAATGAGCGAAGTTGAAATCGGGTTGGCAGGAATCGTCGTTCTGCTGATCATGATCGGGCTTCGAGTGCCCATCGCCATTGCTCTGTTTACTGTGCCGTTTGTCGGAATATACGCAATGTTCGGATGGCGTCCGGCCCTCGGAGCGTTGAAGATCATTCCTTTCAACTTCGCCGCAAGCTGGGAATTGAGTTCGGTCCCGATGTTCCTGCTGATGGGTTATCTGGCTTACCATACGGGGATAACGGCGGGGCTGTTTGCCGCAGCGCGGGTCTGGCTTTCGCGATTGCCCGGGGGGCTCGCGGTTGCGAGCATATTCGGTGCCTCCGGATTTGCCGCGGTGACTGGCTCGTCGGTCGCGACGGCCGCCGCCATGGGGCGCATCGCGGTGCCGGAAATGCTGCGCCACGGTTACGACCCGAGGCTTGCCACCGGCACCGTTGCCGCGGCCGGAACGATCGGGGCGCTCATTCCCCCGAGCATTCTGCTGATCCTTTATGGCGTCATCGCCGAGGTTCCCATCAACCAGCTTTTCATCGGAGGCGCAGGGGTGGGGCTGTTGTCGGCGCTGGCCTATGTCGTGCTGGTCATCCTGTGGGCCAGCGCCAAACCCGGGGTCGCGCCGCGCTCGGACGATAAATTCACTTTGGCCGAACGGTTCCGCTCGCTGCGCAAGGTGTCTCCGGTGCTGCTGCTGGCGGTTCTTGTTTTCGGCGGGCTGTTCGCCGGCCTGTTCACCCCGACCGAGGCGGGCGCGGTGGGCGCGTCGCTCTGCGCGCTCATAGCCGCCGCGCAACGCCGTCTGACCTGGAACAGCTTCCGGGTTTCCATAACCGAGGCCTTTACGACGACGTCGGCACTTCTTTTTATCGTCATCGGGGCAAATCTGCTGGCCCGTTTCGTCGCGCTCAGCGGTGTCGATGCCTACATCTCGGATGTGATCGCCTCGGTGGGCTCCTCCACCTATCTTTTCCTCGCCGGAGTTGTGGTGGTCTACATTATCCTGGGCATGTTTCTGGAGCCGACCGGCGCGATGATCATCACCTTGCCGATCGTGTTGCCGGTCGCCGCCTCCCTCGGCGTGAACGAGCTGTGGTTCGGTATTTTCCTCGCCAAGCTGCTTGAAGTGGGGATGATAACGCCACCGATCGGCTTGAATGTTTTTGTGCTGAACGGGATTGTCGGTCGAGGGATAACCCTTGGGCAGATATTCAGAGGCACAACATATTTCATTGCGGCGGATATTGTCGTGCTGCTGCTGATCATTGCCGTACCGGCAAT
This sequence comes from Allohoeflea poritis, assembly GCF_027889715.1. Taxonomy (GTDB): domain Bacteria; phylum Pseudomonadota; class Alphaproteobacteria; order Rhizobiales; family Rhizobiaceae; genus Hoeflea_A; species Hoeflea_A poritis. Next base: position 377,210 of record NZ_JAPJZH010000003.1, on the reverse strand, counting down.
TGTCCTGTTCCTGCCGGGCCTGATGATATGAGCCCTGTTGCGGTCGAGCGAATAAAGCGCGTGAGACCCTGCGGTGAAGGCTCATGAGGGTCGCAGTCTATTCCGCGACCGGTGACCAGGGCATCGCGCAAGTGCGCAGCCTGATCGAACTGGGGCACCAGGCCGTCGCCATCTCCCGACGCCCGGAGGCGGCGGACCTGCCGGACAGCGTCGAACGGGTCGCGGCGGATTATGGTCGGCATGAAAGTCTGCGGGCAGCGATGGACGGGGCGGACGCGGTCTTGCTGAACCTGCCCTCGACTTCCTTTCAGGAAGCCGCCCCTTTAATCGAAGCCGCCGAGGTGATCGCGAAGGCGGCCGCCGCGTCGGACACGGTGAAAATACTCGTCTTCAATACCAGCATGCCGGTACCCGGCCATGAAATGGGAATCGCCGCACAGGATGCGCGGCTCGAGATGCGCAGGCGTATATTCGCGACGGGTGTCCCGGCAATTGTCATCCAGCCCGTGGTCTATCTCGACAATCTGCTCAAGGCCTGGGCCTGGCCGCAGATCGCGCGCGAGAACATGATTTACTATCCCCATCGGGAAACCCTCGATGTCTGCTGGATTTGTCACGACGACCTTGCAAGGCTCATGGTCGCGGCCGCGGAAAGGCCGCAGCTTGCCGGCCGCATATTTCCCGTCGGCGGGCCGGAGGCCATTCGCGGCCCGGACCTTGCCCGCCGTCTCGGTCAAGTCTGGGGAAGGCCGCTGACATTCAAATCCATGCCCCTGGAGACCTGCGGCGAGATCATGGCCGACGTGTTTCGGTCAAGCGCGACACTGGACCGGGACGTCCTGGCTCGCGAGATGGCCCTGAAGTACCGGTGGTACAACGACGAAAAGGATCGCCCGTTCTTTGTTGATATGGGGCCGGTTCTGGATGCGCTTCCGGTCTCATTGACATCGTTGGAAGACTGGGCCGCACGGCAGACCCTTCCGGCAACCACGGCCTGAAGCCGCCCGGAAACGGCGGCGGCCGGCTATTGCGTTGCTGCCGCGCAAATCGTCGGCAAATCGAGCGGAGGACAAGCTTTGCCAAAGGAACCGGCAAACAAGCGGGTGACGCTTATCATGCCAAGGGCAGACATGCCCCTTTCCCATTTCCATGCCCATTGGTCGGGTCCGCATGCGGCAATTGCCCGCGATCTGCCGGGCCTCGTCTGGTATGTGCAGAACCACGTGATGCGACAATTATGGTGCGCCCCCGGGCAGGTCCGCGATGTTCACGGCATCGCGGAGATTGCCTTTCGCGACCCGGGCGCGCTGCGCAACACCATCGAATCCTGGGTGCGCCTCGATGAACTTCGCGAGGATGAAAACCGCTTTGTCGGCGGGCGCATCGGCAATTGGTCCCGTCTTGTGGATGGCCCGCCCGAACTGTCGCAAAGGCGGATCATCGTCCTGTTGAGCCGGCCTGACGGCGCAACCGATCCCATCCCGGTTGAGAAGATTTCCGCGGCCGTCGAGGTGATCGGCGCGGTGGTTCCCTGCCATGCGGAAGAGACCGCAAACGAGCCGCCTGAACCCGGTGACGCGGCCGGTCCGGAGTGGTTCATATTCGCCGAGTTGCCCCTGGCGCAAAATTTCGACGAGCTGTCGTCGCCGGAGGGTCCGATCCTGCGTCACCTGGACGGTGTCGGCGCTTCGACAGCCGCTTACCTCGTCTATTCCGAGGCCAAGGTGCTGCCGGCCGATGTGCCGGAGGACAGCGCGTAGCGAATGCCGGATCAGCCGGTGAAGTGCTGTTCCCAGTTGTTATAGCTATCGAAGCTCTCGGGATAATCCGAAGGGCGATGGTCACCATAGGCCCGCATGCGCAGCTTCGAGCCGAGCGCCTCGCTATATTCCTCGACCGGGACATAATAGAGGAACTTCAAGACGCGGCTGGAGAATTGCCACACGCCGTCAACACGCCGATATTCGTCGTCGTAGCGAAGGCTGCCGACAAGCGTTTCGCCGTTGCGATGCGTTTCGGCATGGCAAAACACCTCACCGGTCGCACGGTCCGGATCGGATTCGTCGAACGTGATAATCGTGTCGTGGGTCCAGTGAACGGAGATATCGAGCACCGCAAAGCGCACGCGGTACATTTGCATGATTTCGTCGCGTCCCTTGCCGACCATCATGCCGTCCAGAGAGCGGACCTCGGCATCCTCGGCAAAGATTGAACTGAGAAGCGGCATGTCGCGGTCGTCGCAGGCTTTGCAGTACTTCGCGATAATCTCCATGATTGCATTGCGGCTCTCCAGCCGGTCGAGCCGTTTCAGTATGTCATCGTTCATGGTGTCTTCCTTTCAAAACGCGTTTCAAAGGGTCGCCTCGGTCCCGAAAACCAGCGTCGCCTGGCTCGACAGCAAGCCGCCATTGCCATGGCTTACCGCGATCTCGGCGCCTGAAACTTGCCGGTCGCCCGCGTCGCCGCGCAGTTGGCGAACGGCCTCGACCATGGTGAAGAGCCCGTACATGCCGGGATGATTGCATGACAGCCCGCCGCCATTGGTATTGACGGGCAGGGCACCGCCGGGGGCAATGGCGCCCGATTCCACAAAGCGTCCGCCTTCACCCTTGGGGCAAAAACCGAGGTCCTCCAGAAACAGGATCGTGTTGATCGTGAAGGCGTCGTAAAGCGCGACCAGATCGACATCGCTCGGGGAAATCCGCGCGCAGGCCATGGCCCGTGGGCCGGAAATGGCCGCGCCAGTGGTCGTCAGGTCCGGCATTGCCGCAATTTCCTTGTGTGTCACCGTCGCCGCGCCGCCGAGCAGTGGCACCGGTGCCCGGCAGGATCGGGCCTTGTCCATTCGCGTCATGACAATGGCCGCGGCGCCATCGGTGACAAGGCAGCAGTCCGATACGGAAAGCGGTGAGGAGACGATGCGGGCCGACAGAAACGCGTCCAGCGTTGCGCTTTCCCGGCGGAATGCCTCCGGATTGAGTTTCGCCCATTCGCGTGCGGCCAGCGCCACATGGGCGAGCTGTTCGCGCGTCGTACCGAAATCGTGCATGTGACGCGCGGCCGCCAGGGCATATCCGCCGACCGGCATCCGCGCTCCATGGGGCGCTTCGTAGGGCGAGGCCGTCAGCGCCGCGACCAGTTTTCCGGCTCCCGTACGCTGGTTCGATCCGTATGTGACCAGCGCGACGTCGATCAGGCCGACATCCAGCGCCAGGGCCGCATGGATGGCGTGGCAAAGGAAGGCCGAGCCGCCGGGGCGGTTGTTGTCGACAATGGCCGGCTGGATGCCGAAATATTCCGCCATGGCGAGCCCGCCGAGATAGTCGTCCGGCAGCGCCACGAACAGCCCGTCGACATCCGCGATGGAGAGCCCCGCATCGTCAAGGGCGCGGTAGCCCGCCTCGGCTGCCATCTCGAGCGACGAGACTCCGGGGCATTCGCCCAATCCATAGGTGGCGGCGCCCACGACCGCCGTGCGGCCGCGCGGAAAGGCGTCCTGCCAACTCACGGTGCGGGATCGAAGACGACCATCGGCGTCTCGCCTTCCGTCACGATGCGGGCGATGACCTTGTCGCCGATCGCGACATTCTCCGGATCGGCATTGGGCATGTGCGACAGCATCCGCGCACCTTCTTCAAGGTCGACAAGAACAATGACCCTGTCCGGATCCGGAGGCCTCTTCGGTTGAACGGTCACCGAATACACAATGCCGCGCCCGGATACCGGGAAAAAGTCGGTCAGCGTTCCGCCGTGACCGGGTGCGCGCAGCCGCGGCGGAAACACCGCGCGATCCGATAGCGGGTCGCGTTGCAGCATGAAGCGGCCCTGTGAGAGCTGCGCCAGGAACCTGGCCTGCGGATCGTTTATCGCTTCTGCCACAGCGCCGCCTCAGACGACTTTCTTTGCACGCAGGCCCTGGATGTCCTGATCGGTCAGGGTCAGGCGTTCCTTGAGAATGGTTTCTGTATCTTCGCCGGCAAGCGGTGGAGCCTTGGGATAGATCACCGGTGTGTCGGAAAACTTGAGCGGGCTTCCCACCACGCGCACCTCACCCATGACCGGGTGCTCAAGGGTCACGAACATGCCCCGCTCGAACAGCTGTTCATCACGCTCGATGTCGCCCATGTCGTTTATCGGTCCGCACGAGACCTTGGCGTTGTTGATCGCGTTCATCCAATGCTGCTTGTCGTGGTGCGACAATGCCTCCGTCATGTCGCGGGTCAACTCCCTCCGGTTCGCGAGCCGATCCCGGGAACGCGCATATTTCGGATCCGTCGCCCATTCCGGGTGCTCCAGCACCTCGGCCAGTCTCGCAAATTCCCGGTCATTGAAGGTGGCGATCAGGATATGGCCGTCCTTTACCGCGAAGACGCCGTTGGGAACCGCCGTCGGATGATCATTGCCGGTGCGCGGCAGGGGAGCGCGAGCGTTCAACCAGGCGGAAAGGGAATTCAGAAGGAGGGCGACCTGCGAATCCAGCAGAGCGATATCGATGTGCTGGCCGGTTCCGGATTTTTCACGATGCAGCAGGGCGGACAGAATGCCGATGACCGCATTGTTGCCGGCCGTGATATCGGCGATCGGAACGCCGACCCGCATCGGGCCGGCGCCGGTCATCCCCTCGGGCAGTCCGGTCACCGCCATTTGACCTCCCATCGCCTGCACCAGATAGTCATAGCCGGACCGGTCCGCATAGGGTCCGCTTTGTCCGAAGCCGGTGATCGAGCAAAAAATGAGCCCGGGGTTGATGGCCTTCAGGTCACCGTAGCCCAACCCGTAACGATCCAGGGTCCCGGTTCGGAAATTCTCGATGAGGACATCCGCTTCCTTGGCCAGTTCCCTGAGGATTTCCGCGCCTTCCGGCTGGGAAAAGTCCAGGGTCAGAGAATGCTTGCCGCGATTGACTGTCTGGAAATAGGTCGACTGTTCCAGGTCGGTCGTTGGAGACGTGACCCAGGGCGGCCCCAGTGTTCTGAGATCGTCGCCATCTCCGACCCGTTCGATCTTGATCACATCGGCGCCCAGATCTGCCAAGGTCTGGCCGGCGAGCGGCCCGGCGACAACCCGTGAGAGGTCCAGAACCTTGATCCCCGAAAGCACACCTTCGGCGCTCCCGTCCGCCTCGTCGGCCGAAGCCGCAGACTGATAAGACCTGTCGTCCACCTCGATACTCCCAATGATCCGCAACGCACCCGGAGCGGTGCTTATTTATGCGTATACGTCTTTTTTTATATACAATACAATATCCACGATATACAAGTAAAGATGGTCGTGAGGCGTGGACAATTCACCGGAATGTGTGAACCCTGTGCGCACAATTTGTGAGGAGCAAATCGATGGAGCTGGGCCTGAAGGGTCTCAAAGCGGCTGTTTCGGGCGGCTCACGCGGGATTGGCCGTTCGATTGCATCGCTGCTGGCCGAGGAGGGCTGCCACGTGTCGATCTGCGCAAGGGGCCAGGAGAACATCGACACCGCCATCGCGGAATTCGAAAGCAAGGGCGTACGCGCCATGGGACGGGCGCTGCAGGGGCGTGAAGGCGATGCCGTACGCGGATGGGTGCGCGACACGGTTGAAGAATTTGCAGGGCTGGACATTCTGATTGCCAATCTTTCCGCAGGTGGAGGCACCAACGAGGAGCGATACTGGTACCGCAATTTCGAGATCGACCTGATGAGCGCGACGCGCGCCGTCGAAGAAGCGTATCCGGCGCTCAAGGAAAGCGAGAACGCCTCCATACTGATCATCGCCACAATGGCCGCCAGCGAGACTTTTGTCGCCCCGATGGCCTACAATGCGATCAAGGCCGCGCTGGTTACCTGGTCCAAGCAACTGGCCGAGTTCTATCTGCCCAAGGGTATCAGGGTGAACTGTCTTTCGCCCGGCCCGACCATGTTCCCGGGATCGAACTGGGAAATGATCCAGGTGGCGCGTTCACGCACATATAGCGCGGCGATCCGCAAGCAACCGACCAGACGCATGGCCGAGGCCGAGGAAATTGCGCGCTCCGCGGTCTTCCTGGCAAGCCCGGCGGCAAGCTGGTGCGTCGGAACCCACCTTCTGGTTGATGGCGGATTTACCAAGGGTGTCCAATTCTGAGGATGATCGATATGGCAGTGAGCCGCATCAAGCCGGGTGATTTTACCAAGACACCGATCGACAAGACCGACGATCCCGATTTCGGGACAATGATGATCCCCAAGGAGCGGTATACGTCGCCGTCGTTCATGGCGCGGGAATGGGAGCGTTTGTGGTCGAAGGTCTGGCTTTGGGGGTGCGCCTCGGAGGATATCGAGGAAACGGGAGATTACATCGTCACGTCGATCGGCAGGGAAGAGATCATTCTCACCCGGCAGGCGGACGGCAGGGCCCGCGGGTTCTACAATGTTTGCCAGCACCGCGGAAACCGGATCATGATGGGGCAGGGCAACGCCACCAGCTTCCGGTGCAACTACCATCATTGGGAATACAGGATTTCGGGCGAATTCGAGAACATTCCCGACCTTGAGACGTTTCCCCAGGGCGCACCGCCCTGCGGCGGGCTGACCGAGGTTCGTGTCGAAGAATGGAACGGGTTCGTCTTTTTTAACCTCGACCCCGAGGCGGAGCCGCTCCTGGCATTTCTGGACCCGCTGGATGAACATCTCGGCCCCTATCATTTCGATCGCATGGTGAAAGTGACCGACTGGACCGCCGAATGGGACTGCAACTGGAAAACCAGTGTGGACGCGTTCAACGAAAGCTATCACGTACAGGGCATTCACCCCGAGCTCCTCTATTTCATCGAGGACAAGCATATCCAGATCGATACTTACGAGCGGCACAACCGCTATCTCATTCCGTTCTCGACGATCTCGCACCGGGTCAACGAGACCACGGAAATCCCGCATCTGATCAAGAATGCAATGAAGGACGCGGGTATGGATCCTGCGGATTTCGACGGACGGGTCAGCGAGGTGCGGGAGGCGCTCCAGAAGTTCAAGCGGAACCATGGGCCGGAAATGGGGCTCGACTATTCGGACCTGAATGACGAGCAGCTAACGGACGATTATCACTACATGATCTTTCCGAACATCACGATGAACATCCATGCCGATGATCTGATGCTGTTCCGCCAGCGGCCGCACGAAACCGATCCGGACAAGATGTATTTCGACGTCCAGATGTTCAAACTCCTGAAGAAGGATGAAGAGCGGCCCCGCAAGCCCCGCAACGAACGGTTCAAACATGGCGAGCGCAGTATGGGCCTTGTTATCGACCAGGACGCGGCAAATCTGCCGGGCGTTCAAAGAGGGATGCATTCGGAAGCCTTCGACGGCCTGTGGCTGGGCGACCAGGAACTTCGCATCCGGCACTTCCACAAGGTTTTGATGGATTACATCGGTGACGACTGATTCCCGCCGCCTGAAAAAATGGGAAGAACTGGAAATCGGCGAGGAAACGTGTTCCTCGCCACGCACGGTGACGCAAGCCGACATGATCGCCTTCGCGGATCGCTATGATCCGCAGTTCTTCCACAACGACCCGGTGGCGGCAAGGGACTCGCTCTTCGGTGAACTGGTCGCCAGCGGTATCTACACGGCCGCGCTCTGGCGGATCATGGATCACGAGGTCAATGGCGACATCGACTGGGTCTGCGGCGTCCAATGGGACCATGTGCGCTGGCGGCGCGCGGTGCGCGCCAGGGACACGCTTGTCGCCCGTTCGAAGCTGACGTCCAAGCGGCCGTCCGAAAGCCGGCCCGGCGTCGGACTTGCCGTTCTGGACCACTGGGTGGAAAACCAGGACGGAGAGGTCGTCTTTTCGTTTACTTCCACCGATCTCGTCTACAGGCGGACGGCATGAGCAAGCGCATCGCGGTTCTGCTCATAGTCGGCGGGCGATGGCACGACATGGACCATGCACGCCTGGAGCTTCTGACGTTCCTTGCCGAACATGACCGGCTGCGCGTGACCGTTCGCGAAACCTATGAGGCCGACGACATTCGCAATGCGGCGATGATCCTGTCCTATACATGCGACGTTGTCCCGGACGACACCGCGCTGGCGGCGCTCGGGGACTTTTTCGACAAAGGTGGGCGCTGGTTCGCCCTGCACGGCACCAACAGCCGAATGATCGTCGAGGCGGACAAGGCCGTTGTCTGTCCGCCTTTGCCCCAGGCGATGCTCGACATGCTGGGGAGCCAGTTTGCTGCCCATCCCGCGCCGGGAACCTTCAAGGTCGAGCCGACGGGCAGTGGCCACCCGCTCATCGACGGGATCGGGCCGTTTCGGGTCTCGGACGAGCAATATCTGCAACACCATCTGCCCGGCAACGAGGTCCTCTTGACGACGCGATTTGAAGGTCCGACCCCGTTGTTCGAGGTATCGGACTGGCCGGAAACGGACCATCAGGTCATGTATCTGCGCAAGGTGGGCAAGGGAATGGTTCTTTACTTGACGCTTGGGCACACGCGCGGGCGCTACGATATGCGTCCGATCACGGAAGATTATCCGTTTGTCGAACGCGGGTCTTGGCCGCATCCCGACTTTCGCGAACTGCTGCGGCGGGGCATTTGCTGGGCGATGAAGGATCCGCGATACGCATGAAGCACAGCCAGTCCGATGCCACGCCACGGCGGATGGCGTTTTCCATGGATGACGGGGTGCGTCTGCTTGGCGAGGCCTATGGCGATGCTGAAAAGGCGGGTGTTCTGCTTGCCCATGGCGGCGGTCAGACACGGTATGCCTGGAGCCGCGTGGCGCAGCGCCTCGGTAAGGCGGGATGGCATGCGCTGGCGCTTGACTTGCGCGGTCATGGAGAAAGCGACTGGGACAAGGCACGGAACTACACTTTGGAGCGCTACGGGCTGGACCTTGCGGCGGTTGCCGCGAGCTTTTCCACGCCACCTGTGCTCGTCGGGGCTTCGCTGGGCGGCAATGCCGGCCTGTTGACCGCAGGACGGTTTGCGGCCGGCGCAATCAGGGCCCTCGTGCTGGTCGACATAACGCCGAAGCTCGATCAGGACGGTGTCGACAAAGTCCTTGGTTTCATGGGTCGTCATCTGGAGGACGGGTTCGAAAGTTACGAAGAGGCGGCAAAGGCGATCTCCGACTATCTTCCGGAACGAAAGGGGCGGCAATCGAATGCCGAAAGCCTTGCCCGGTACCTGCGCCCCCGGCCGGACGGGCGTCTTGCCTGGCACTGGGATCCGGCTTTCATCATCGGACGGCGCTCTTCTCGCCTGCAGGAAGACACCGTCAAGTCACTTGAGTCCGCGCTGGCGGCCATTCAGGTGCCGATCCTCCTGGTACGCGGCTCGAACAGCGAACTCGTCAACGACGAAAGCGTCTCTCATTTTCTCGAGCTTGCACCGCATGCCGCGTTCCGCGACGTGACCGGCGCGGGCCACATGATTGTCGGCGACCGCAATGATGTCTTCGCCGAGATGCTGGATGACTTCCTCGGCTCGCTTTAGCTGGGCCGCACGAGAACCCGCCGTCCGTCGATCTTCACCTCGAACCTGGGCAGGTTGGGACAAGCGTTCTTCGCCTTTCCGGTCCGAATGTCGAACCGGGCGCCGTGGTGCGGGCAGGTGATTTCATTCCCCTCCACACGACCGCCCTCGAGCTTGCCCATGCTGTGGGTGCAAAAGCCGGAAAATGCGACAATATCGCCGGCGCTGTCACGGGCAAGCATGATCTCCTGCGACCCGATGGATGTGAAAAAAACACCCTTCAAGGGCACCTGCATGGTCGAACAGGCGTCCTCGAAGTTCTTCTGACGTGCCGCCGCCAATGCCGCTATCCCGCCCGCTGGTTGAACCGCCGCCCGACCATGGCCGAAGCGATGTTGATTTTCTGGATATCGATCGCACCGCCCGCAATTCCCCAGCCCCAGCTGTCGCGCAGCCGGCGTTCCATCGGATATTCCTTCGAATAACCATAGCCGCCCATGAGCTGGACAGCCGCGCCCGTCACCTCGCGGCTGATCTCGTTTGCAAAGCACTTGGCGAGCGAACTGTCGAGGATTGATGGCATGCCGTCCTCGGCGTTCTTTGCCGCACGGTGAATGAGCAAGCGGGCCGCCTCGACCCGCAGCTTCATCTCCGCGAGCTTGATTTGAACGGCCTGGAACTCGACGATGGGTCGACCGAACTGCTTGCGCTCCTGGACGTAGCCCAGCACGTCCTCCAGCGCGCCGGAGGCCTGGCCGAGCGACATGGTCGCATTGCCGCACCGTTCCAGGTCGAACGCTTCCATGAGTTTCTTGAACCCGCCGCCCGGCACAATGACCGCGTCCAGGGGAAGTTCGACATTGTCAAAATACAGGTCGGATGACGGCACGCCCCGAAAGCCCATAAGCTCTTCCTGCGGGCCGAAACTGAGGCCGGGATTGTCCTTTTCGACGTAAACCGCTCCGATTCCCTTGGCGCCCGGTACCGCGTCAAAGCGGCAATAGACAACATAGCCATCCGCGTGGCCGCCGCCCGAGCACCAACGCTTGGTTCCGTTCAAAATGACCTTGTCGCCGTCAATGCGGGCATTGGTGCGAAGGTCGGTCAGCGCCGAACCCGCATCGGGCTCGGACATGGACACGGCCACAACGATATCTCCGGAGCACATGCGTGGAATGACCCGCCTGCGAAGGCTTTCGGGGGCAAAATGCTCGATGGCGCGGACCGGTCCGACGCAGGATTCGAATATCGGGAACGCGACCGCCGAGCTGATCTTGGCGAATTCCTCGACGACCAGCAGCGCTTCCAGGTTGCCGAGACCGAGCCCGCCATACTCCCGTGAAACGTTGATGCCCAGGAAACCCATTTCTGCAAACCGTTTGAGCCAATCGTGCGGAACCGGCGTGGATTTTTCCTCCAGTTCCCGGGCAAGGTCGCCCAATTGTTCCTTTGCGAAACGGCTTGCGGCAGCCTGCAGGCTCTTCTGGTCATCGGTCAGTTGGAAATCCATCTGGCCACTCTCCTACCGGTCTGTGAATACAAAAACATGTCTTTACATATACAATAAAACCTGAGATTAGTATTGAAAATCACGCGATGAGCGAAAAAAGTTTGGCCCGGCGCGGGCACAAAGGGAAAGCCCATGCAACAGAATCCTGACCAGATACGCCGTTCCTACCGGCAGATGCGGTTGATCAGGGAATTTGAAGAGCGGCTGCATATCGAAAACCCCAAGGGAGAGATCGCCGGGTTCACCCATCTTTATTCAGGTCAGGAAGCAATCGCGGTGGGGGTTTGCGAAAACCTCCGAGAGCACGACTACATCATATCGACCCACCGCGGACACGGTCATTGCCTGGCGCGCGGATGCGACCCTAAAGGCATGATGCACGAGATTTACGGGCGTGCCGACGGGCTGTGCAAGGGGCGCGGCGGCTCCATGCATATCGCTGATCTCACCAAGGGCATGCTCGGCGCAAACGGGATTGTGGGTGCGGGCCAGCCGATTGCCGTCGGCGCCGCGGTCGCCTGCAAGGCGCGGGGCGACGGTTCGATCTCGGTGAGCTTCACCGGCGATGGCGCGTCCAATCAGGGCACGGTATTCGAGGCGATGAACATGGCGGTGGTGCTGAAGCTGCCAAAGCTTTTCGTGCTCGAGGACAATGGCTATTCCGAGCACACGGGATCTTCCTACGGCATCGGCGGAGATCTCAAAACCAGAACCGAGGGCTTTGGCATTCCCGTCTGGGAAGCGGACGGATTTGACTATTTTTCCGTATACGAAGCGGCGGAAAAAGCTGTCGCCCATTGCCGGGCTGGCGAGGGACCGAGCGCGGTCCTTGCGACCGCGACCCGCTATTTCGGCCATTTCGAGGGCGATCCGCAGCACTATCGCCACAAGGATGAAGTGGCGAATTTTCGCGAAACCGTCGATGCGTTGAAGCAAGTCCGCGAGAAGGTGACCGAAGCGGGGATACTCAGTTCCGGCGAACTGGATGAAATCGATGCCGAGGTGCTTTCGCTCATCGATGACTGTGTCGAAAGTGCGCGCACCGGGCCGGCGCCGGGCGCGGACATCATGATGTCTGATGTCTATATCGAATACTGAGGAATTTCGACATGGGTGAAATGACAATGCGCGATGCGCTGAACGCGGCTCTCAAGGAGGAGATGGAGCGGGACGACAGTGTTATCGTCATGGGTGAGGACGTATCGGGCGGTGCCGGCGGCACGTCCGGCAAGCGCGATGCGGCAGGCGGGATTTTCGGTGTGACCAAGGGCCTGTTGCCGCAATTTGGCGAAGACCGCGTGATCGACACGCCGATCTCTGAAAGCGCCATCGTCGGGCTTGCGAACGGAGCCGCCCTGGCCGGCATGCGCCCGGTGGCCGAGCTGATGTTCGCCGACTTCGTTGGCGTATCGTTCGACCAGATCTTTAACCAGATGGCCAAGTTTCGGTACATGTTCGGCGGCAAGGCCAAGACACCGGTGGTGCTTCGCATGGCCATGGGAGCCGGCATGAACGCCGCCGCGCAGCACAGCCAGACCATCTACCCGATCCTGTCGTCGGTGCCGGGCCTCAAAGTGTGTGTGCCCTCGTCGCCGGCAGATGCGAAGGGTATGTTGAAGCAGGCGATCCGGGACGACGATCCGGTCGTCTTTTTCGAACACAAGGCACTCTACGCCCGCAAAGGTCCCGTGCCGGACGGCGATATCGTTGTACCGTTCGGCGAGGCCGCGCTGCTGCGCGAGGGGCGGGATGTGACTGTGGTCGCCATTGCGCGCATGGTGCAATTCGCGGCCAAGGCCGTCGACAAGCTCGCCGAGGAAGGCATTACCTGCGATCTCATTGATATGCGCACGACATCGCCCATCGACGAGGAGACGATCCTTGAGAGCCTGTCCCAGACCGGGCGTCTGGTCGTGGTCGACGAATCGAACCCGATCTGTTCGATCGCCTCCGAAATTGCCGGGCTGGCGGCGTCCGAGGGCTACCACGATCTGATGGCGCCGGTTCAAAAAGTCACGGCGCCGCACACGCCGGTTCCTTTCGCCCGCGAACTGGAGCGCATGTATGTGCCGGGCCCGGCAAACATCGAAGCTGCCATCCGATCCGTCCTGGAAAACGAGTAGCATGACAAAGATTACCCCGGTCACGCTCCCCAAGTGGGGGCTTGAAATGTACGAAGGCACGGTAACGGCATGGCATCTTGCCGAGGGCGACAATGCCGAGAAAGGTGCGGAACTCGTCGACATCGAAACGGACAAGATCGTCAACAGCATGGAGGTCGAGGTTCCGGGGACGTTGCGCCGGATTATCGTGCCGGAGGGCGAGGTCGCTCCGGTCGGCACCCTTATCGCGGTGCTCGCCGATCCATCCGTCGACGACGCAGAGATTGACGGCTTCATTTCCGCGTTTGAACCGGTCGATGCGGGTTTCGAACCCTCCGATGAGGCACCGCAAGAAAACGCCTCCCAAGGCACCGCAGCGGCGACGCCCGTCGCGCCGGACGTGAAGGCGTCGCCGCTGGCCCGCAGAGCCGCCGAACAGGCCGGGATCGACATTACGACGATCAAGGGCACCGGACACGGCGGCAAGGTGTTGCACGACGATGTTGCCCGCGGCACGGGTCCGTCGAAATCGGCGGAGGAAATCCGGGCGGAAAACGAGACCGTCAATGCAAGCCCCAACGCGCGAAAATTTGCCAATGAAGTGCGATTGTCCCTGGCCGGACTTTCCGGCACCGGGCGAAGGGGCCGGATTTCCCTGGGCGATGCTGAAGAGGCGGCCATTGCGGCGGGCCTTTGGTCCCGTCCGGTGAAAACAGAACGTCGATCCGCACGCAGGGCATCCCGGCTGCGGGCCGGCGTGGAGCAGCCTTTTACCGGCATGCGAAAATCGATTGCGACCGCACTCGTCGCCTCGAAACAGACGGTGCCGCATTTCTACACGATCGTCGACATCCGGATCGACGCTCTCAAGGATCTCCGTCAGCGCATCAACGCCTCCGGCGATGCATCGAAAGTCTCGGTCAACGATCTGCTGATTCGGGCAACGGCACTGGCGCTCAAGGAGCATCCCGAGGTGAACGTCCACGTCTCCGACAACGGTGTGACCGTATTCGAAGCCGCGGACATTTGCATCGCGGTTGCTGTGCAAGGCGGGCTGATCACGCCGGTCCTGCGCGATGCCGGAAACCGGACGCTTCAGGACATCGCCGTCATGTCGGCCGATCTCGCGGCCCGCGCACGCTCGCGCCAGCTTGAGGCGCCCGAACTGAAGGGTGGCACTTTCACGGTGTCCAATCTGGGCATGTACGGTGTGCGCGAATTCGATGCGATCATCAATGCACCGCAAGGCGCCATTCTGGCTGTTGGCGGCCCGCGGCGCGAGGCGATCGAGGATCCAAACGGAGGTATCGGATTTGCCACTGTTATTTCGGTGACGCTATCGGCGGATCATCGTGCGATCGATGGGGTGCTGGCGGCGCAATTCCTGGCAACGCTCAAGCGGCTGCTGGAAAATCCCGGTCAACTGGAAGACTGACCGCGGATCGGCTCAACGAGATATCAAGGTGCCTTGCTGTCCTTCGACATTGATGATGCGCAGATTCAACCCGCCGCGTTCAGCTGTTTCGCCTTGTGATCGCCGATGGCGATATACTCGGCAAGAACGTCACCTTGTACATTGGTATGCTTGCGGAACAGATCGGCGGCCAATTCGAAATCGCCGGCGACGATTGCTTCCATGATCGCCTCGTGATCACGCAGATTGTTTTCGCTGCGCCCGGGATAGTTCAACTGGAAGCGCCGATAAGGCACAAGTTTGATGCCGAGCCTGTTGGTCGTATCGATCAATTCCTGGTTGTACGTGCCTTCGATCACCATGAGGTGGAACTTGCGGCTGAGGGTGTAGTATTTGTCATGGTCCCCGGCCTCGTAGGCAACGACCGATTGCTCGTGCAATTTGCGCAGCGCCGAACGTTCTTGCGTTGTCATCCGCCGGGCAGCGAACTTCGCGCAGATACCTTCGAGCTCGGACATGACTTCGAAGAGACGTATCATGTCCGGCAGGTCGATTTGTGTGACGATTGCACCGTGGCGCGGTTTCTTTTCGACCAGACCCGACTGGATCAGCTGCAGCATTGCTTCGCGCACCGGTGTCCGGGAAACCGAAAAGCGTCGCGCCAGGGCTTCCTCATCTAGAGATGTGCCGGGTGGAAGCCGCCCGGAAAAAATGTCGCCCTCAAGCGAAACCCGTACGGATTCAGCATGTGTTTTTCCAGCTGTCTTTACCATGCGGCAGTCTTCCCTCAATTGCACCTGAATGCGGTGCGTATTCTCGTATATAGTCAATAGCATTATGGATAATGCAATTTCCAGCCCGAAATATTCCAGTTATGTCCACAGGATCAGCAGTTCGATCCCCATTTGCAGACTCTCCCATCGTTAAAAGGCGCACATACGGACTATCGAAAACCCACCAATTGTATTATTAATAAGCTATTAATGTATACGGGAGGTTTCCTATGAGCCGGATTTTCGACGATGTGCGCCAGATCGCATATGTGACCGACGACATGGACCGTACTCTCGATTTTTTGCACAAGACGGCCGGGATCGGGCCATGGTTCGTGGCCTGGGACATTCCGGTTCTGGAATGCAGCTATCACGGCGCACCGATCGCGTTGAAAATCGACGCGGCATTGGCGAATTCAGGCGACATGCAGATCGAGATTATCCGGCAGAACAGCCCCGCTCCATCGTTGTTTACGGAGCTTTCGGACCGGCACGGATTTGGCCTTGTGCCGCATCACTATTCTTCGTGGAGCGCGAATTATGACACGGTCATGCGCAAGGCGCTTGCCAATGGATTCACCAAGGCACAGGAGGGTCGTTCGCGCTACGGAAATTTCGTCTATTACCAGCATCCGGACCAGACGGACTTCATATTCGAAGTGACCGAACTGACTGCCGAGCGGGCATCGATATTCGATCAGATCAGGCAGGCGGCGATCAACTGGGACGGGCAAAAACCGATACGCGACGGCTGGCCGGAACCGCAACTCTAGGAGGCCGCGATGCAACTGAAAGGAAAACGCGCCGTCATTCTCGGGGCTGCGGGCGAGGGTAATCTCGGGCAGGTCACAGCACGCCGGTTCGCAAAGGAGGGCGCCACGGTTCTGGTCGCCGGGCGCAATGAAGCGCCGCTTGCAGCGCTGTCGGAAGAGATCGGTGGGCACGCAGCGCTTTGCGATATCACACGGGAGAAAGACCTGGCGGCACTTTCCGCTAAGGCGGTTGAGTGGATGGGCGGCGTCGACATTGCCGTCAACACCACCGGCTGGGGACTGCTGACGCCGTTTCTCGACACCACGCGGGCGGAGCTTGAGCGCATGACGGCGTTGCAGTTCATCGGGCCATACCAGTTCTTTCAGGCGATGCTTCGCGTGATGAACGATGACGGTTGCGTCGTGCAGGTCTCCAGCGCGACAGCGACGATCATGATGGAAGACCACGCCGCCTATATGGGCACCAAGGCGGGGATGGACCATGTGATCCGGTGCATCGCCAACGAGTTCGGCACCCGCGGCATCCGCGCCAACTGCGTTGCGCCGGGCTTCACGGCTTCACCCATGACGGCAAGGGCGGCGCGCAATGCTGCGGTGGTTGGCGCGTTTGCGCGTGAATATCCTCTGGGCCGGGTCGGCACGCTTGAGGATACGGCCGAGGGGATTACCTGGCTTTGTACGGACGGGTGCTTCGTGACCGGCGAGGTTCTGCAGGTCAATGGCGGGCTTACGCTGCGCCGCAACCCGACAAATGCAGAGATCGTCGCCGCCGCAAAGGCAGCGAAGGAGCAGCCGGGTCAGGCCTGATCGGCCGGTTTTCCGGGTTCGATCTTCTCGCTTTGGGAGAAGTCTCGCGGGAGTTTGAATTTCTGTATCTTGGTCGTCGACATCGGCCAGCTATCCACGAAGCGCACATAGCGCGGGATCTTGTAACGCGCGATCCTGCCGACGCAGTGGTCGACCAACTCCCGCGGTGTCATGCGCGCGTTTTCGGCCAGTTGCACATAGGCGGCCGCGACTTCAACCAGATGGTCGTCAGGAACACCGATGACCTGGGCGATCCGGACATACGGATGGGAGCAAAGCCAGGTCTCGATCTCCAGCGCGGCGACATTCTCGCCGCCGATTTTCAGCATGTCCTTCAGGCGCCCCTCGTAGACGATGCATCCGTCCGCCCGGACATGCCCCATATCGCCGGTTCGCAGCCAGCCGTCGACCAGGGCACGATCCGTTGCCTCGGCATCCTTGAAATATCCCTCGAAAACGGGCCAGCCCGATAGCCAGATTTCACCGCGCTCACCGGGTGCAAGGTCGCATAGGGTTTCAGGGTCGACCGCCTTCGCGGCGACGCCGGCAAAGGGCCGGCCCGATACGTTCAACGCCTCTTCGGGCGGGTCTGCCGGATCGGTGAAGCAGGGCACGCCGGTCGCTTCGGTCAATCCGTAGGCATTGATGTATTGCGCCGATGGAAAGGCGCGCGTGTATTTCTCCATGGTCTTTGCCGGGCCCACGCAGTGCAGGAAACGAAGCGCGGAACAATCGCGCCCGGCGAAGTCCGTGTGGCCGATCAACTGATTGACCAGCGTGGGGAAGCTGAGATAGCCGAAGGTGACGCGTTCCTCGTCCATAAGCCGCAGCACCTCGCCGGGCTCGAAATGCGCTGTCGAAAACAGGGCCGCACCCGAGGCGCGGCTGGCCGACATCGGCAGCATTGCGGACATATGGAAGAACGGCAGCGGATTCATGACGCGGTCGCCGCAGGACAGGTCAAAACGCTCGGCAAAGGCCGCGCCAATCATGCCGAGTGAGCGATGGCTGATAAGACATGCCTTGGGCCGCGACGTGGTTCCGGATGAATACATCATCAAGGCTGGCGCGTCCGGTGATGCTTCATCGCCAAGCCTTTCGACGAGCGCCGGATCGATGGTGTCGGCTGCCTCCAGGAAAGCCGCTTCGGTGTGCCATCCGGTCTCGTGCGGATACGCAAGCGCGTAGATCGCCCGCAGGCGAGGCGCGTCGGTCAGGTGGAGGCGGCCCGCCCGCCAGTCTCCAAGATCGGGATAGATGCGGGTGAGCATGGCGTGGAAATCAAGATGCGGCAGCGCATGACCGCCGATGAAAAGCACGTCCATGTCGGAGTGCCGGATCGCATAGGCGAGTTCATCGTCCCTGAACCGCGCATTCACCGTCAGGGCCGTCGCGCCGATGAAACCGCAGGCATAAAACAGCCGCGCATAGTCGACGCAATTGGGCATGAGAATGCCGACATGGTCACCGGATTTAACCCCGGCGGCGATCAGTCCGCGCGCCCATAGCCGGGCGTCGTCAAGAAGCGAGCGCCAGGAGAGCCGTGTGCCGTCGATCAGCAGGGCAGTTGCGTCGGGCCATTTGTGTGCGGCATCGGCAAGCGTTTGCGCCGACGTTTTCCGGCCGGCCGCAACAACCCTCGCAGACGGGCCGGTCATGCGGCGTTTCTGGCCCAGCGGGCAGCCTCGTCGCTGGTAACCCAGTCGACGGCATTCCTCACAAGGGTCCGGAAATTTTCATTGCCGAACGTCTTGCCGTCATTGCCCATCTGGACGGTCACGGTCGGAGCGTTTCCGGAACGTTTGGCCCAGGCCACGAGATTGGTGCCGGGACCGTGTGTCCAGCCATCGCGGGTCCACATGCGGGCCTCAAGCGCGTTTTTTGCGGAATAGAACTCATCCATCGTGAAGCGGTGTTCCGCCGCAAGAAGCGGGATCAGATCGTCGCCCGTCTCGAGCATCTCGAAAAGATAGAGCTCGTCGGTGACCTCAAATCCATCGCCGAGCCCCGAGGTGACGGGGTGCTTGGCCAGCACCTTGGCGCGATACGTCGCCGGGAACAGGTAGCCGCTGTCGGGGTAGGGGCGATCCTTGTAGGTTCCGGGTTGATAAAAGAAGCGGGCGCCGATCGCCTCGGCATAGGGATCCCAGGTCGGCCAGCCCGCCATAGCGTGGTGGAGGAAGATCATGGGTTTGCCGGCATCGAGCAGCGCCGTGAACCCTGCCTTCATCGTCTCCGGCGGGTCGAACAATGCCGGGGGCTCCGGCGTCCGGAATTGCAGGCCCGGCACGTCATAGAAAAGAATGGCATCGAAGTCGGCGCAGCCCTCGGGCGAGAGCAGGGCCGCTGTCGCAGGCTGTTCGATATGCGTCCAGGTCATGCCCCGCATCGCATCGAACATGTCGCTGAAGGCGTTTCGGTCAAAGGGGTGCCCCTTGGTCGAAACGAGCAGGTTCAAAGGTGAGTCGTAGCGGATAACCACCCGTGCCTCAGAACTGCACGCGCTTCGTAAAGCCGCCATCCACGATCATATTGGTTCCGGTGACCCAGCTTGCAGCGTCGGATGCGAGGAAGGCGATACAGCGCGCGACTTCGTCGGCTTCGCCCATGCGTCCGTCGGGCTGTTGGGCGAGGATCGAATTGAAGAATGCCTCGTCGCTCTGCCGGATCTGGTCCCAGCTTCCGCCTTCTATGAGGATCGGACCTGGCGAGACCACATTGAACCGCATACCGCGCTTGGCGTGGGCCTGCGACATCTGCTTCGCATAGGTAATGAGCGATGCCTTGATCGCATTGTAGGGCATCGGCGCGATGAACGTTTCCACTGCCGCTGTTGTCGAGATATACACGATGCTGGCGTTGCCCGATTCCTTTAGCACCGGAAAAAGAGCGTCGGTGCCGCGCACGCACCCCATGAGGTCGATCTCAAAGGCCTTGTACCAGGATTTTTCACCCTCCATGCCGCCGCCGGCCGATACGCCGGGCACGAAAATGTCGCAGCCGCCGAGTTCCTCCGCGGCATCGGTCAACCATTTCTGGTAGCCCTCAACCTCTTTCACATTGGCCGTACCGCCGATGATCCTGGTGCCATGGGATTTCAGTGCTTCCGCCGTCGCCTCCACATCGTCCTGGCTGCGTGCGCAGAAGGCGATGTCGCAGCCCTCTGCCGCCAATATCTCCACAAGCGCGCGGCAGATGCCCTTCGTGGCGCCCGTCACAATGGCTTTCTTGCCCTTAAGGCCCAGGTCCATGGTCTTCTCCCAATGTCTTTGGCTGGTTCATCATTCGGTATCGATATTGCAGCTAAATTGTATACAGGATAATCGATATGCTGTCCATTGTTGAGAAGAGAAGCCAGCCGCCAATTCGATGAGGAAACGGAAACCCCTTGTTTCAAAGAAATTCGGTACGCCCTTCTCGATTATCTGTTGTATGAAAAAGTGTGCTTGTTTACACACACAGAAACCGCTCAATCTTCCAAACTCGCGAAAAACGTGCGGATAAACATGTTTTCGAGCCAAAATCCGAAACCCGGAGGACAACAGAATGGCTGATTACGACGTGCTTGTCATTGGCGGCGGGCCGGGCGGCTACACCGCGGCGATCAGGGCTGCGCAACTCGGACTGAAAACCGGGCTTGTCGAGCGCGAGCACCTTGGAGGCATCTGTTCGAACTGGGGCTGCATTCCGACGAAAACACTTCTCCATTCAGCCAGCATGCTGGATCAAAGCCGCCGGTTCGGCGACTACGGGCTCGACCTTGAGGGGCCGGTATCGCCCAACATCGATGCGATGATCGAAAGGTCGCGCGGGGTCGCGGAGCGCATGGCGGGCGGTGTCGCGGTGCTGCTGCGCAAGAACAAGGTCGATGTCATCTGGGGAGAGGCAAGGCTCGTCGGAGCCGGCGAGGTAGAGGTTTTAGCGATGCAGAAGCCAGCGGTGAAACCGCAGGCGCCAAAGCCGAAAGGGGTGAAGCCCGCGGGGCGGTACACGGCCGATCACATCGTCCTGGCAACCGGCGCGCGGCCTCGATCGCTGCCCGGACTGGAGCCGGACGGCGAGCGTATCTGGACGTATTTCGAGGCCCTGAAGCCGGCCGCCATTCCCGACAGCCTGATCATTGTCGGTTCGGGCGCAATCGGTATCGAATTCGCCAGCTTCTATGCGTCGGTCGGCGCCGAAGTCACCATTGTCGAGCTGGAAGAGCGGATCTTGCCTGCCGAGGACGCGGAGATTTCGCTATTCATGCGAAAGGCTCTTGAAAAGCGGGGGATCGCCGTGCGGACAGGCGTTGCCGCGGAGGCGGTCAAAAACGGCAAATCAGGTGTTTCCATCACGCTTGCAGCTGGCGATACCATCACGGCTGAGCGGGTGATCAGCGCGGTCGGTGTGGTCGCCAACACCGAAGGGCTCGAACTTGAAGGGGCTGGCGTCGATCTGAGCGATGGTGTTGTGGCGATCGATGAGTTCGGCCGTACGACCGCTCCCGGTATCTGGGCCATTGGTGACGTCACCGGCGCACCGATGCTTGCCCACAAGGCCGAACACCAGGCGAGGTCATGCGCCGAGGCCATTGCCGGACAGGCGGCGCACGGGCTCGAACGCGGCCGGATACCGCGCTGCACCTATTGCGATCCGCAGGTCGCGAGTGTCGGACTGACGGAGGCGCAAGCCGTCGATGCCGGCCGTGATATCCGCGTCGGAACGTTCCCCTTCCTTGCAAACGGAAAAGCGATCGCAATGGGCGCGGACCAGGGCTTGGCCAAGGTCGTTTTCGATGCGGGCAGCGGGGAACTGCTGGGTGCGCATCTTGCCGGACCGGAAGTAACGGAGATCATCCAGGGTTTCGTGACGGCGATGCAGATGGAGGCGACGGAGGCCGAACTTTTCGACGTGGTCTATCCGCATCCGACAATCTCCGAGGTGCTCAAGGAGGCGGCGCTTGCGGCATTCGGCAGGGCCGTCAATATCTGACGGAATTCGCTCCGGCAACAGCGGGCGTACGAGTCTCCGGCGCGCCGCTCCAGGCCGGTGCGTTATGATTTCTCCAAATCCGCCGGCGTCCGTATGCATAAACCTGGCACTTGGTATATGAGCGCGTCACCCGGTATCGGCATCATCATCATCATCATCATGGATCGCATCAAGGTCGGATTTCCCATCCGACAGAACCAGGCGACCCTCGCTGTCGAGATAACCGAGAATTCCGGTCGGCAGGAACCTGGCGGCCTCGAAGGCTCTTGAACCGCTGGCGTAGCCCGTCATGAGGCCTTTTCCCCTCAGCCAGACTTCGCCGGCCTCATAGAGCAATCTGTCCATTCCGGTCCGGGGATCGACGATCATCACTTCCGTACCACCGAGAGGGCGGCCAAGGGTCGTGCTGACGGTGTGCGGCGGGTCCCTCGGGTCCGAACAGATCGGCAGGCCGCAACCCTCCGGCAACGCGAGACCGTTGACCAGCGTCAGTTCCGGATGCCGCCGGTGCATATCCGCGAAGGTTTCGGAGGTTGTCCGAAGGTGAAGAACGCGCGTGCGCGAATCAACGACAGCGTCCGAGCCGTCGAGAATCCACAACAAGGTCGCGCCTTCCGGATCAAGCGATATGGGGGTTCCGGCGTAGATCGCCGCGACCAGGGCAAGCCACGTTCCGGGATCGTCAAATGGACCGGAGAGATAGATGCGGTCATCACGGCTGAATTCGTACCGCTTCGCCAGCGCCATCGCCATGGCGATCAGCCGGTTCTGCGGCATCCGGACAAAGTCCGTTTCTTTCAGATCGCGCCGAACCGGGAACAGCAGTTCGCCTGGCGACGGATTCCCGGCAGGGGTTTGCGCCGAGAAAGCCACGGCGCCGTCTGCAAGGCCGATCAAGGTGCTCGGCACCGCCACCAGCGGATCGTGCGATTCAACGGTCGTCAGCGCAGCCGTATCACCGTCATGCGTGCTCTCGTTACGCAGGGCAGCATAATCGAGCGCACCCAACGCAGGCGCGCCCGGGAAAGCCTTTGCCCAGTGATCGATCAGGCTCAGCAGCGTATCTGTTCGAGCGGGCAATCTGTGCGCCAGCGCTGCCGTTTCACCCATCGTACTCTTTCCAGTGACCGATAATTGTGTTTATATAACCTAACTAAAGTATACAATGGAGGAAGGCAATGCCACTGGCATTCATTACGGGAGGCGGAGGCGGGCTCGGCTCCGAAACAGCACTGCGCGCGCACGAACTGGGCTGGGACGTTGCCATCTTCGACCTGTCGCGGGACCGGGCCGCGCAAGTCCTCGAAAAATTGCCGGATGCTCACTTTTTTGAAGGGGACGTCACGGACGAAGCCAGCGCCGTGGCGGCGCTTGATGCGCTTGACCGTGTGCCCGACCTGCTGGTCAACAATGCCGGCATCGTGAAATTCCAGCCGCTTCTGGACACGTCAACCGAGGATTTCGCGCGGATGATTTCGATCAACCTGACCGGCGCCTTCACGATGGCGCGGCTTTTCGCGGAACGCATGATCAAACGCGGTTCGGGGTCGATCATCAACATAACGTCAACCGGCGGTATCGCGACCTCACCGGGAACGAACGCCTATGCGTCGGCCAAGCGGGGACTGGCTGCGATGACGGAAATCATGGCACTGGAATGGGGCCCGCTCGGCCTGCGAATCAATTCCGTTGCTCCCGGCATGATCCACGGCGGCATGTCCTCGGGCATTTATGATGATCCGTCGGTAGCGGAACGCCGGAGCAAGGGCGTGCCGCTGAGGCGTCTGGGAACGGAACGCGATATCGCTCACGCGGTGATGTGGCTGGCGTCCGACGAAGCTTCCTATGTCAACGGTCACGAACTGGTTGTGGACGGCGGCATGACCAAGGCCGCAATGGCAATGATCCCGCGTTAGCAAGAGCCCGATCGCTCACTTCCGAATGGGCTCTAAACCTGGAAATGCTCCGGTACGCCGGCAGGCCATACCGTGCCCCACATGCGCATACCGCCATCGATTGTCAGGATTTCGCCTGTGATGAAGTTCCCGGACGGAGCCGAAAGATAGACGACGCCTTCGGCCACGTCCCAGCCGCTGCCCATCCGGCGCATCGGGTTGACATTGCCCAATCTCCTGGTCGCTTCCGGCGGATACTGTGACAGCCCTTCCGTGGCAATGGCGCCCGGCGCAACGCAGTTCACCCGGATGCCGAGCGGAGCCCACTCCGTCGCAACGGTGCGTGTGAGGTAAATGACGCCGGCCCGGGCGGCGCAGGTATGGGCGGCTTGCGGCATTCCGCGCTCGACATGGGCCACGTTCGAAACGATATGGCCGCCTTCGCCTCGGTCGCGCCAGCGCTGGGCGGCGCCCTGCATCATCCACCAGGTTCCATTGAGATTGAGATCGATAACGGCGGCCCAGCCCTTGCGCGTGAAGTCGATCGCATCCTGCGGAAACTGGCCGCCCGCATTGTTGACCAGCGTGTCGAGACCGCCGAATTCCTCGAATGTGGCGTCCAGCAGCGCGTCAACCTGGTCGGTGTCGCGGATCGACATTGCCCGATAGGAGATATCGGCGCCCAGAAGCTCCTTGACCTCGCTTTTGGTTCGCGCCAGTTTTTCCTCGGTCCGCCCGCAGATCATCACTTTCGCACCGAGCCGGGCCAGCAGGAAAACCATCGCCTTTCCCATTCCCTGCGATCCTCCGGTCACGAGAAACCGCTGCCCGGAAAGAAGGTCTGGCGAAAATACGGTGGGGAGCGTGGCCATTTCCTGCGGTGTCAAACCCCATTTCGCGGGATGCTTGTCGCTCATGACCGGTTGTCCTTCTTGAAATCGGCGTCGCGGTGTTCCGCATAGGCGGCAATGCCCTCGCGGCTGTCCTCGGATCGCATGAGCCGGTCGGCATTGGCGTGCCCCCGCGCAATCGCGTCGGGGAGCGGCTCGTTCATCGCGTGATTGAACAGTTCCTTCCCGAAGCAGACGGCATTCCAGGAATTCTCAAGCATGGCGTCGGCAAGCGCCACGGTTTCGTCAAGCACACGCTCACCCGGGACCACCCGGTTCACGATGCCGAGGGCTTCCAGGCGCCGGGCGGGCAACAGTGTGCCGACGGTCACCATCTCCATCGCGATCTGACGGGGCAGTTGCTGGGCGAGACGCTGGACACCGCCGCTGAAGGCGACCATGCCGCGCTTGACTTCGGAAAGTCCGAACACGGCATGCTCCGCCGCGACCAGCATGTCGCAAGCCAGCGCGATTTCAAAACCACCGGCCACCGCCGCTCCGTTGATCGCGCCAAGGACCGGTTTCGCAACCACCCGTTCGGTCAGGCCACAGAACCCTGCGCCCGGCACCAGCCCACCGCCGGCACCGCGTCTCGCGGCCTCCTTCAGATCCATGCCCGCGCAGAAGGCGCGTTCGCCCGTTCCCGTCAGAACGATGGCGCCGACTTCGGGCGCTGCCTCGGCCTCTCTTATGAAACGGTCGACAAGATAGGACCCTTCCGCGTCCACGGCATTTGAAACGCCGGGTCTGTTCAAGGTGATGACCTGGACCGCACCGCGGCGCTCGGTCAGGACGGGCCTATCCGTGTTGTTCGACATATTGCAGCAATCAGGTTTCGGCCATTTCAGCGGCGGATTGAGGCGCTTGGGCCGCTTCGGGAGTGGTCACCCAGCTACCAAGCCGTTCACGCACGCGCAGCCGATCCGGAATGTCTGCTGTCCCGATGCGGCGGTCGAGTTCCTCGTGCCAATGGTAAATGCGCCGTTCCTGATAGTTCAAAGGAAATCCGCGCAGCCCTTTGCTCTCAACGGACTTTTGGATCTTGTCGGCGAATTGCAGGTCTTCGTCGAGAATGGCGAGGAAATTCTCAAGCCGCGTGTCCCACACCTCCGGGCGCGGCCCGTCGCCCCAGGACGGTGCGAACCAATGCACCTCAATGGTCATCGTATCGATAGTGTCAGGCCAGAAGCACAGGACAGGTATTCCGGCATTCGCGACCGGCGAAACAAGGTTCGGATAGGCCAGAACCGAGTAATTCGTTTCCTTGAACCATGGGTCCATTCCTTCGACTTCGGGAAGCCCCTTCACTCCGGGGTCGGTCCAGCCCGCGCGCTTGTAGGGCGTAACCATACGGCTGTGGCCGTCCGGCCAGAGCGTGATGGCGCTGCCCCGGTGATCGAGAAAGCGGTCGACGGTGTTCTGGTGAATGGACTTCAGGTGATAGACTTCAAGAAAGGCATCGAGCAGCACTTTCACGTTACAGTCGACCTTGATCGCGGTCTTGTCGATCAGCATCAAGGTGTCCGGCCGGAATTCGTCGAAATTGGCGGCGATCGGTCCGAGATAGTCGCGCAAGGGTTCGGCATCGTCGTCGAGGTTGACGAAATAAAGGTTGCCGATGTTTTCGCAGCGCACCTCGATGAGCGACCGGCAGGTCAGGTCAAGGTCGACGAAATCGCGCCGGTCCCTCAGGTTGATGAGTTCGCCCCGCGTATTGTAGGTCCAGCCGTGATATTTGCATGACACGCCACGGGATTTTCCGGACGCTTCGGTTACGACCGGCGCGCCACGGTGGCGGCAGGTGTTGTAAAAGCAACGGATGGTTTCATCTTCTCCGCGAATGAAGAAGAGCGGTTCGCCGAGCCGTGTCCATTGCACGTAGGAGCCGACATCCGGCACTTCGTCGGAATGAATGGCATAGACCCAGGACCTGTGCCACATCCGTTCGATTTCAAGTCGATTGAACTCCGGGTCCACATAGCGGTCACCGGGAATATCGGGCAATGTGGGAAAACCTTCGGGCGGTCCGCTCCGTTTGGATTCATATGCCTGTTGATCAAGGATCCCCTGAATCTCTTCGGAATTCATTGCAACCTCCTTCTCCCGGTGGACATCGAGAAGCGTAATTTTTCCATGTGCATTGTATTTTATATAGCCTTCTCGTATATGGAAAGTGCAAGTTTCGTATTTTTTAAGGGCCGGCCAATGGCAACAGGTTTTGGCGACATCGTTCAACTGGGTTACGTCGTGAAAGACATGGACGCCGCTATCGAGCATTGGGTGCGCGTTCTCGGGGTCGGCCCCTTCTTTGTTACAAGGAATGTGCCGTTTGCCGAGGTCCATTATCGGGGCGAGCCGTGTGATGCGCAAATCTGCGCGGCGCTCGCCAGCCACCGCGGCATCCAGATCGAGATTATTCAGCAAACAGGGGGCGGGGTGTCCGCATATTCCGACTTTATCTCGGAAAAAGGTGGCGGTCTGCACCATGTCTGCGCTCTGAGCGACGATCTCGCCGCCGATCTCGCAAGCTGGCAGGAACGCGATGTATCCGTGTTGATGGGCGGGTCCACGGCTGCCGGGATTCCGTTTGCCTATCTGGATACGGATCCCGGCAACCATGGCCGTGTTCTCGAGCTGGTCCAGCCCTCACCGGGGCTGCTGCAGTTCTTCAAGAAAATCGAATCGGCTGCGGAAAACTGGGACGGCGCAACGGCCCGGATCGCGTTGGATTGAATTTTCTCGTGAAATTGTATACTGATATCAAATTATAATAATGCAATTATCGGGAAACGGAGGGAGCCCGCATGCCGAAAATCCATGCAGTCGACCGCAACGGGACGGAAACGGTGATCGAAGGCGAATCCGGCATGTCACTGATGCTGAACCTGCGCAATGTCGGCGGACTCGATATCGCGGCGATCTGCGGCGGAATGTGCTCTTGCGCGACGTGCCATGTCTATGTGGATCCGGCCTGGATGGAAAAGCTGGAAGAACAGTCCGCGGACGAGTTCGAACTGGTGGAATTTTCGGAACACTACAAGGAGAATTCGCGCCTGTCCTGCCAAATCGAAATGACGGATGGGCTGGACGGAATCCGGGTCACGCTGGCCCCGGAAGACTAGGCGTACCGAACCTTGGAATGGTCCCAGCCTGATTATTGCGCTGGTTCACCCTCCAGCATTTCCTGCAGCCTGAATTTTTGAATTTTTGATGCCGACATCGGCCATTCCTCTATAAAGCGTACATCGCGCGGAACCTTGAAACTCGCGACCTTGCCCTTGCAGAAGTCGATGATGTCGTCCCTGGTCGTGCTCTTCCCCGGCTTCAGTTCGACGAAAGCGACCGGCACTTCCTGCAATCTCGGGTCAGGGCGGCCGACCACCTGGCAAAGCTTTACGGCTTCGTGTCCGCCGATGAGGGATTCGATTTCCTGCGCGGCGACATTTTCGCCGCCGACCTTCAGCATGTCCTTCAGACGCCCGTGAAACATCATCGTTCCCTCCGCATCCATCGAGCCGAGGTCCCCGGTGTGGAACCAGCCGTCCCGCTTTGCCTCGCGGGTCTTCTCGGCGTCCTTGTAATATGCGATAAAGACGGAAAAGCCGCGCACGCAGATTTCGCCGACTTCGTCCCGGGCGCATGTCGACCCGTCGGGGCGGCGGATTTCAACTTCGAGACCGTCAAACGGTTTGCCGAGCCTGCGGGTCCGCGATTCGTAGCTGTCGCTGGGAAAACTCGTGGACACCGCGCCAGAGGTTTCGGTCATTCCGTAGGTTCCCACCTGGATAATGCCCGGAATCTTGTCCTGGATCGACTTTGCGAAGCTGGCGGGCTGCATGGCCATGTTCGAATTCATGATCCGGATGGAACCGAGGTCGCGCCGTGCGAAATCCTCGTGGTAGATCATGTCGGCGATGAATGTGCTGAACGTCGGGTAGGCGATGGTGGCCCGGTCGCGTTCGATCATCTCCATGGCGGCGCCGGCCTCGAAGTGCTGCATCGACAGATAGGTCGCTCCCACGGAGTAGGCGGCGCACAGCGGGAACATCGCTCCGATATGGTACATGGGCAGGGGCGACCAGAAGACGTCCTTTTCGGTCATCTCGTAGCGCCGCGCCATGGCCTGGCCGGTTCTGACAATGGCCTCGTGGGCGATGAGGCATCCTTTCGGGTTCGAGGTGGTTCCGGATGTGTAGAGAATGAGCGCCGTGTCTGAAACGCGCACACGGGCCCTCAAATGTGAAATCTCGTCTTCCCGGACCGCGTCAGCGCCCCTGGCGAAAGTGTCCGCCGAAGTAAAACCCGGCGCATGGTCCTCGTTTATCAGGACGATCCGCTTCAGCCGGCGCGCGCCATCCATATCGAGTTCAGCGTCCATGGGTTGATGCGCGAGTTCCGGAAAGCTCTCGTTCAACCGCTCGACGAAGTTGACGCTGTCAGCCACCTTGCCGCTTGTAACAATGGCGACGAGGTCGGCATTGTCGGCGATATAGGTGAGTTCCCGCGATCTGAAGCGGGCATTGATGGGAACCGAAACCGCACCGAGGAGCGCAATGCCGAAAAAAGCCTCGGCCGTTTCGATGGATGAGGGCAGAAGTATACCCACATGATCGCCGGGTCTCACGCCCATCGCTCTCAGCCCGCGTGCCATCCTTGTGGCGCCAGCCTGCAACTCCTTGAAACTGCGCTGACGGTCCGGAAAAACCAGCGCCTGTTTTTTCCCGTGCGTCCGCGCGGCGTGCATTAGCAGATCGCCTACGGTCGTGACCGCCGTATAGTTCTGAAATTCCAGCATCGCTGTCCTCCATCAGAGGTCCGGGCCTCTGCAGCGTTTCATATGAATATGAAAAACGTGGTATCTGTATACAAGAAAAAATTTGCTTATTGCAGAGGAAATTGAACAGCTTTGCTGAGAAAAAAGTGCGGGATTGACGCCGACTGACATCGTTTGAGGAAATTTTGCATATTTAGAAAACGAAATTATAATACAAAACCAAATAGGCTGCGAGCCGCGGTGGTCTGTGGCAGCGCGGCTTGCGAGGGAGGAGAGATTTCGCATGTCACCAGGCCGTACCGCCACGCGCGACTTGAATCTCCGGTTTGTGCCCCGTGCGCGCCATTTGCCGGCAGCACCGGTCAGAGAGTTTGCACAGTCCTTATGCCATTGCCGGGACACCTGACGTGACGCATCCGCTGGCCCTGCACCAACTTTGCCTTATGGATGTCGCGCCCGTGGAGCTGCCCGGGATCGCGCGGGAAGCCGGTCTTTCGCGTGTATCGGTATTCGTTACTCCGCCATCGGCCGATCTTGACGTCTTCCCGCTGGTCAAAGCCGGGCGGGAAAGCAAGGAATTCGTCGCGGCCTGCCGAACCCATGATGTCCAGGTTCACAACATCGACTGTTTCTCCATAGGTCCAGAGACCGATTTCGCCGATTTCGAGCAGGCGCTCGACGTCGGAGCGGAAATCGGCGCCCGGCGCCTGACGGCGCTGGTGCAGGACCCGGACCCCGGGCGCGCCGCGGCGCGGATGGCGCAATTCGCGGAGCTCGCGCAGGCGCACGGCATTGCCGTGTCCATCGAGTTCATGAAGTTCTCGAAGTTACAGTCCATCGAGGCTGGCGCGTTGTTGGTGACCAAAAGCGGTCACAACAACCTCAGCCTGCTCGTTGATGTGCTCCACCTCATTCGCACGGGCGGCAATATCGCGGATCTCAAGGCGACGGATTCGCGGCTGATCGGCGCGGCACAGATATGCGACGGTCCGCTTGACGTACCCGAGGGCGGTTTCGGGGAAGCTCTGCACAATCGCGGTATTCCCGGCGAGGGGGAGTTTCCGTTGCCGGCCTTTCTGGCGGCGCTCCCGGCCGATTGTCCGGTCGACATCGAGGCGCCGCTCAAACGCCTAGCCGACAAGGGCGTTTCACCGCTCGAGCGGGCGCAGCGTCTTGTTCGCGCCACCAACGTTTTGCTCGCCGAAGGCTTTGACGGCGGATAGGCGTGGCTCCGTTCAGGCCGCGACCATCTCCTCGACCGCTTCACGCACAATCTTTCCCGAAACCGAGCGCGGCAGGTCCTCAAGCGCGACGAAGACGACCTTCTTCGGGCATTTATATCCGGCCAGCTCGGTCCGGCACATCTCCATCACCAGTTCCTCCGTCAGCGCGTCCGAGTTCCGTGCGACGACAGCAACGGGAACCTCGCCCCAGCGCGTATCGGGTTTCTTGACGACGATGGCGTCCGCCACGCGCGCATCGGCCAGGAGGATGCGTTCTATCTCGGCCGGGTAGATGTTTTCGCCTCCCGACTTGATGAGGTATTTCGACCGTCCGGTGAATTCGTAACCGTGCGCGGTCACGCGAAACATGTCGCCCATGTGGAACCAGCCTTGGTCGAAATCCCTGGCATTCGCCTCGGGATTGTTCCAGTAGCCGGAGAACAATGTCGGTCCCCGAACCCACGCTTCCCCGGCCTCACCGTCGGCAACGTCCCGGCCGTCAGCGCCGACAAGGCGCAGTTCGGTCAGAACCGACAATCGCTTGGCCAGCGATTCGCGCTCGCTCCCCGGTGCTATCAGGTCGCCCGAAAGGGGCGGCAGACCGGTTTCGGTCGAACCGAAGGAATTCAGGAAGGGGGCATCGAGTAAGGTGGAAATCTCATCCATCACCGAACGCGGCACGAGATCCGCCATGCAACCGACGGCGCGCACTGTCCTGATACGCGGCTGGCGTTCCCGCAGGCGCGCGATCAGCGGTTCGATGGTGGCCGGAACCAGCAACAGCCAGCCGATGTGGCAGGCTTCCAGAGCGTCGATAATCTGATCGGCATCAAAGCCGTCAAAAACGTAACCGGGGCCGCCGCACATGAGGGTCGACACGAGATGCTCCGTTCCACCCATGTGGAACATGGGTGCCCATGAGATATATCCGTCAGACTGGCGCATGCCGAGGTCGAGCCTGGACCCGGCCATGCGCGTAAGCTGGGCACGATGCGAGATAACCGCCGCTTTTGGTCGGCCGGTGGTTCCGGAGGTGAAGATGATGAACAGCCCGTCTTCCGGTTGGGCGGCACACTCCGTTTGTCCATCCGCGTCGAAACCGTCCATGCGGCAGACCGGAACATCTCCGGCCGTTTCGGCTGCAAGATCGAGATATCGGTCCGAGGCCGCGACAAGGCGCGGCTCCACCAGCTCTATGCAGTAGGACAGTTCCCCGGCGGCCAGACGCCAGTTCTGGCAGGCGGTTATCACTCCGAGCTTGGCGGCGGCGAGCTGCAAGATTGTGTATTCAATACAGTTCTCGGAAATGACTGCGATTCGGTCGCCGCGCGCGACTTTACGCCCCGCAAGGTCGGCAGCGACCCGGTCGACCTTTTCGACCAATTGCCCGTAGGTCAATTTCCGGTGGCCGTCCATCAGGGCAGAGGCGTCGGGCGATACCTTCGCGCGCATGGCCACGAGCGGATAAACGGTGCTTTGCGAGGCTTCGAACGGGTTCATCTTTTTGTGCCGAACGTCGCGGTCACCAGCGCCGAACCGTCGCGCGCCAGCACCGCCCTTTCGCCTTCGAGGGTGGCGCTCAGATCATCGCCCTCAAGGACGACACCGGCGTAATGGGCGTCGACATCGGTCAGTGTTTCCTCGGCCTCCGGGGGCAGGCACGAAAGCAGATAGGAGAGATTTGCAGGGCCGGGGTTAACTCGGTGCGGCCCGTAGCCGGCCGCGCTTGCGGCTTCCCTTGAAAGGTGTATGGCATTGTCATCCGCCAGAAGTTCACACCATTGCGCCATCTCCGGTCCGGATATGTTGTCGAATGGTCTTTTCATTCCTGTCTCCCGGGAAAAATTATATGCAGCCGCGCGGTGCTGTGCAGTTTTTCGGTGCTTAAACGGATGGCCAGATGGAGGTGATCCGCGGTTCCGTAGGTCCGGCTCGGCTTGTTGACGAGCATGTCGATGTCGGCATCAACGGCATAGACCCGGTCCACCAGCAGCGGGGCCGCAAAGCTCAACCGGCTGCGCGCCAGTACCGGACCCAGGTCAAACGCCAGGCCGAGCGCTTCGGACAGATCCTTGATTTTGAGCCCCATCCCGCCCAGCGCGCCGACAAAAGCGAAGATTGGAAAAGCAGTCTGATTGACGCGGGGCTTTGCCCGCGAAAGCGCCCGCACCCTGTCATCCAACCGGGCGGTGATTTCATAGCGGCCTTGCGGAATCCGAAACGCGTTCATCGCATAAATGTATACGAAAAAATCCTGAAAAAATACAAAAAACCTGACCGCGCGGCTTAGCCCGACGCAAGACGCGTCCTTCCAGAAACGCCCTCGCTATTGCGGCTTCTACGGTATTTCTGATGGTCTGCGCGGCAGACCACACGCTCGGTGCACTTTTTGAACCAGCGAAAGCGTAGTGATTTATGTAGAAAGGGGGAACTGCGGCAAACGCCTCGTGCCTTGATACGCGTTCCAGTGATCACATCCGCCAAATATGCGTGGCGCTAGTCTCCGGAAAAATCATGACAACGGGCGGAATCCGTGGCGGTTTTCCGTATTTGGAACGGGTCCCGGCCCACCCGGGGGCCGGGACGGAGAGTTTGGGCTTTCTCAGCGCGGGGGCAGTGGCATCCAGTCGGACATGGCCACATCGGCATGCCGGAACTGGGGCATCTTTTCGCCCAGATCATCCATGTTCTTGATATCCTGTTCGTTCAGGAACGACTGGGTGATCAGCGTGGGCGGAACGATAACCGAAGCACCCGGGTCTTCGCCCGCCAGCATCAGGGCAAGGGCCCGTACCGAAGCCTCACCGACGACCGCCGGGTTGGTCGCCACGGTCGCAACCCAGGCCGAACCAGGCTCGCGCATGGCCGAAATGTCGGCGGTGGAAACGTCCGCCGAATAGATGTCTATGTCATCGGTCAGCCCGGCCTCATCCACGGCAATTTTCACACCCTTGGCAAACTCGTCATACGGGGCGAAGACCACATTGATGGTCGGGTTGGCCTGAAGCACGGCCCGCGCCTGGTTTGCGATCGAGTTGGCGATCGGATTGTCCAGCGTGCCGAACTGCGCAGCCTCGGTGATGCTGGGATTCGCGGCCTTGACCTCCTCCCAGGCGACATGGCGGCGGTCAAGCGGTGCGATGCCGGGCACATAGACATAGCCGGCGGTAAATGCGTTGCCATTGTCCTCGAGCGCCTGATCCAGAGCCATTTTGCCCAGCAGATAGTCCGACTGTTCGATCTGCGGGATCGCCTCGTTTTCAACGTTCACGTCGAAGGCCACGACCTTGATGCCGGCGTCCACGGCCCGCTGTGCCGCTTCCTTCATGGATTCGGTCAGGCCGTGCTGGATGACGATGCCGTCCACGCCGAGCGCGATGGCCTGGTCGACCATATCGGCCTGAAGTGCCGCGTCCTGACGGCTGTCGAAGACGCGCAATTCCACGCCCAGCGCTGCGGCCTGGCTCTCGACGCCCGACAGATAGGCCTGGAAGAAATCGCCGGTGGAAAGGTAACGCACCAGCGCGATGGTCACATCCTCGGGTTTGTCGAAGGGCGCCGGCATGTCCGATGCCATGGCCGGAAGGCCTCCGAGCGCCATTGTGGCGGCGCCCGCCAGCGCGATAAAGTTACGTCTCAGCATGATTGAATTCCTCCCTTGCTGTTGATCGATCAGTGTCCGGCCCCGGTGCGGCGCGAGGACAGGTAGAAAGTGAATACAAGCGCCGCGACGAGCACGGCGCCCTTGACGAAATCCTGGGTGTAGTAGGGCGCGTTCATCATCGTCATGCCCTGCAGCAGGATGCCGACGAAGAGGGCGCCGATGGCCGTTCCGAACGCATTGGGCCGTGCGGCGCCGAGGACGGCGAAACCGATGAGCGCGGCAGCGACACTGTCCAGGAGCAGGTTGTTGCCGCTGGCGATATCCCCACGGCCCAGCCGCGCCGCCAGCAATATGCCGCCGATCGAGGCGGTCACGCCGGAGATCATGTAGGCAACGACCTTGTAGGTGTTCACCGGTGCGCCGACCAGGCCGGCCGCGCGCTCATTCGATCCGATCGCATACATCAGGCGGCCATGGCGGGTGAAGCCGAGGAACAGCCAGATCAGCACCGCAATGACCAGAAAGATCACCACCGGCATCGGCACCAGCCGCTCGACGAAGAAATCGAACCGGTGACGGCCGATCCACAGGAAGGCCTGGCTGAATGTCCCCTCCGCCACCACGCCATTGCCGAGGGACATGCCGGTTGCGATCGAGTTGCCCTGCGTCGGGATGCGCTGCAATCCGATCAGCAGGAACATCATGCCAAGCGTCGCCAACAGGTCCGGCACCCGGAATTTCACGATGAGCAGACCGTTGATCAGCCCCACAAACGCGCCTATGAGGAGGCACAGAAGCACCGCCACGAAGGCCGGTTGCTCCAGAATGACCATGGAATAGGCCGACAGCATCAGCGCCGAGGTCGCCACCGCTCCGATCGAAAGGTCGAAGCCGTCCACCACCAGCGTGCAGGTTACGCCGAGCGCGAGGATCCCGGTAATGGCGACCGACTGCAGCACGAACACGGCCGAGCGCGGACTGGAAAACCCGGGCGCGGAAAGGCTGAAATAGATCACCAGCCCCACCAGCAGGATCAGGAATCCGTATTTGATTGCGAAATCCAGAATACGGTCGTTCATGCGCTGTGTCCTGCAAGGCCCGCTTCGGTGCCGGAGATGTCCGAAACCAGTGCGGCAAGGTCGATGTTTTCGTTGATGTGTTCGCCGGCAATGGTGCCTTCGGTCATGACGACGATGCGGTCCGCGATCTCCAGTGCCTCGTCGATCTCGGTCATGAAGACCAGTGTTGCCCGCCCCCGGGCCGAGGCGCGGATCTGCCTGCCGATATCGCGCCGGGCGCCGATATCGACACCCTGAAAGGGCTCGTCGAGCAAGAGGACCCGGCACGGCTCCATCAGCCATCGCGCGATCATGACCTTTTGCTGATTGCCGCCGGAAAGCGTTCCGATGCCATCCGTTTCGCTCTGGCAGACGACGCCGAGCCGCTCGTTCATCTCGCGGGAACGCGATCGCAGGCGGCGTGACTGAAGAAACGAGCCGGCGCTGAACCGGGACAGAAACGGCAAAGTCATGTTGTTCGCGATGTCGAAGGCCGGGATGACCGCGTTGGACCCCCGGTCCTTGGGCGACATGAAAACACCATGCGCAATCGCGTCGTGTACCGAGGCCGGACGGAATGGCTTTCCGTCTATCCGCATTTCTCCGCCTTCCAGCCGGGCCATGCCGTAGATGGTTTCGGCGAGGCGGCTCTTGCCGCTTCCCAGAAGGCCGACCAGCGCGATGACTTCGCCGTCGCGCGCGGAAAGGTCGAAGCGGTTTCCATCTGTCGAAAGCCGTATCCCGTCCAGTTCCAGAACCGGTGCGCCGCCTTTTTCAACACTGATATCCACTTCGGTCATGCGGTGGCCGAGCATTGCCGTCACGGCGGCTTCGTAGTCGAGCGGCTGTGTTTCGAAAACGCCCGAGATGGAGCCGTCCCGCATGCACAAGATGCGATCGGCCACGCGGCGGATGTCCGACAGGCGGTGCGAGATGTAAAGGATCGCGACGCCCTGGTCCCGCAACCGGTCGATCAGCGCGAAGAGCCGGTTTGCCTCAGC
This sequence comes from Allohoeflea poritis, assembly GCF_027889715.1. Classification (GTDB taxonomy): domain Bacteria; phylum Pseudomonadota; class Alphaproteobacteria; order Rhizobiales; family Rhizobiaceae; genus Hoeflea_A; species Hoeflea_A poritis. The sequence continues at coordinate 340,977 of NZ_JAPJZH010000003.1, read as the reverse complement.
CGCCGAAAGCGACGAGGTCGGCTCGTCGAGGATCAGAACCTTGGGAGCGCGCGCCATGGCCCGCGCGATGGCGATCATCTGCCGGTCCGCGACCGAAAGATCGGCGACGCGCGCCTTCAGATCGACATCAATGCCCATGGACGCGGCCACCTTTTGCGCTTCCTTGCGCAATTTGCCTTCATGCACGAAGAAGCCCGATCCGGTTTCGACCAGCCGGTCCAGCATCAGATTGTTGGCGACGTCCAGCTCGGGGATCACGCCGTCGTCAATCGACTGGTGCACCGTCACCACGCCCTTCGAGATTGCGTCGGAAGCGTCCGCCGGCGAGAAGGGCCGTCCCGCCAGCATGAGGTCGCCGCCATCGGCACGGTGATGGCCGCAAATCACTTTGACAAGTGTGGATTTGCCCGCGCCGTTTGCGCCCATGAGCACCGTTACGGTGCCCGATTCCAGCGACAGGTCGATGCCCTTCAGGACCTGGTTCCTGCCGAATGCCTTGAGCAAACCCCTTATTTCGAGCGCTTTTTCGGGCACATTTCTCCTCCCCAGGCGGTGTGCAGTGTTACGTTTCTCACCATTTTACGCATAAGTCAAGTCAATTGACTTTTGACAATTCGACTGCTAATGCATGGCGGGAACAGTCACATATGGAAAATGGTCGATGAGCCCCAGCGCAGAATACAAAGCCTTGAGTGTCGAGACGCTGCCCGCGCGGCTCGGCGGGATCGATGCCATCACTTCGGGGGTGGGCGCCGATCCATCCCAATGGTCGGTTCAGGAGGTCGGTGACGGCAATCTCAACCTTGTTTTCATCGTCAGCGGCCCGATCGGCAGCGTCATCGTCAAGCAGGCGCTTCCCTATGTGCGGCTGGTGGGGGACAGCTGGCCGCTGCCGCTGTACCGGGCTTACTATGAATACCACGCATTGACGCGTCAGGCGGCGCGCGCGCCTGGCTCGGTGCCATCGGTACTTCATTTCGACGAAGATCAGGCCCTGATTGTGATGGAATTTCTCCAGCCGCACGTGATCCTTCGCCGAAAGCTCATCAATGGCGAGCGTGTGGAGGGGCTGGCGGCATTCCTGGGCGAATTTTGCGCACGCACGGCATTCCGTGGCTCGGAGCTTTCCATGGCAAGCGCGGACAAGAAGTCGGATGTGTCCTTGTTCGCCGGCAATGTGGAAATTCCGGCGATTACAGAAGCGCTGGTCTTTACCGACCCTTACTATGACGCGGAGATGAACAACCACACCAAGGGTCTCGAACCGGTCGTGTCCGCACTGCGCGGGGATGTGCCGCTGAAGGTGAAGGTGCAGCAGATGCTGCAAAGTTTCGCGTCGAACACCGAAACGATGGTGCATGGCGATCTGCATTCGGGTTCGATCATGTCCACGCCGTCAAGCTCGCGGATTATCGACCCGGAATTCGTGCAGTACGGGCCGATGGGTTTCGACATCGGCATGCTGTGCGCGAACTTCCTGATGGCTTATTTCAGCCAGCCGGCTCATCGCGGTGCCGACGCCGAGACCTATCAGGGCTGGATCCTGAGTGTCATTGAGGAAACCTGTGCGGTCTTCGAGGCCGAATTCAGGCGGCTGTGGGCGAGCGAGCGCACCGGCATGCTCTACCCCGCCGCGCTGTTCGAGGATCAGGGGCAGGACAGCGTGCCCGCCTGCGATGCCGTGTTGGCCGGAATCTGGCGCGATGCCTGGTGCGTTTGCGGCATCGAGATGCATCGCCGCTGCCTGTCGCTCGCCCACAACGCCGATTTCGAGGAGATCGGGGACATGACTGTGCGGGCCCGTCTTGAGGCCCGGAACCTCATGTTGGGGGCCGATCTGATCCGAATGTGCGATAATCTGTCGGGCGCCGGGGCTGTTTGCGATATGGCCCGGGACTTCAATGGGAGGGATTTCCTGTGAAAATCAACGGCACGCACTACCGCTCCCTTTGGTGGAACCACGAAAACAACGTGTTGGAGATCATCGACCAGCGCTGGCTGCCGCACGAGCTGCGTATCCAGCAGATCGCCAGGTTGCAGGACCTTGCTACCGCCATCGTCGAGATGCGGGTCCGCGGCGCGCCGCTTATCGGCGCCACGGCCGCCTACGGCATGGCCCTTGCCATGGCCGAGGATCCGTCCGACGCCAATCTGGATGCCGCCTGGGCGTATCTGGAAAAGACCCGCCCCACGGCAATCAATCTGCGCTGGGCGCTCGACCGGTGCCGCCGGGCCCTGCAGCCGCTGGCCGAAACGGATCGCGCCGAAGCCGCACTGACCCTCGCGCATGAGATTGCCGATGAGGATGTCGAGGTCAACCGCCGCATCGGCGAGAACGGACTGGCGCTGATCCGCGAGATCGCGGCGAGAAAACCGGCGGGCGAACCGACGCGCCTGTTGACCCATTGCAATGCGGGGTGGATCGCGACGGTCGACTGGGGCACAGCGACCAGTCCGATGTATCAGGCCCACGACGAAGGCATTGCGCTGCATGTGTGGGTGGACGAGACACGGCCGCGCAACCAGGGTGCGCTGACGGCCTGGGAACTTGGCAGCCATGGTGTTCCGCATACCTACATCACCGACAATGCGGGCGGACACATGATGCAGCATGGCCTTGTCGATATGGTGCTCATCGGAACAGACCGGACGACACGGCAGGGCGATGTCTGCAACAAGATCGGCAGCTACCTCAAGGCGCTGGCCGCCAGGGACAATGACATTCCGTTCTATGTCGCCCTGCCGTCGTCGACGATCGACTGGACCGTCAGCAACGGTGTGGCCGAAATCCCGATCGAAGAACGCGACGTGCGCGAGACGACGCATGTCCAGGGCAAGACGGAGGCCGGCGCGATCGAGTCCGTGCAACTGACTCCCGATGACACGCCGGGCGGCAACCCGGCCTTCGATGTCACGCCCAACCGGCTTGTCACCGGACTGATCACGGAACGGGGCATATGCCCCGCCACGCCCGAAGGGTTGTCGGACATGTTCCCCGAACTGGCGCGCGGCGTGGAGTAGACAGCGTGTCAGGAAGCGCGCCCAGCAAGCCGCGAAAGAGCGGTGCCGAGCCGGCCCGCATGACCTATCGCGATGACGCGCCGTTCATCGAGGCGGCCTGGCTGTACTACCACAACGGCCTGAACCAGAACGAGATCGCCGACCGAATGAAAATCAGCCGTGCCTCGGTGGTGAATTATCTGAGCGAGGCAAGGACGCGCGGCTGGGTCCGCGTCTATCTGGACAGCAGCGTTTTCCTTGGCCACCGCCTGTCGGAAGACCTGTGCGCCGCTTACGGCTTGTCGGAAGCGCTTGTCGTGCCGGATGATCCGGCCGATGCGGAAGCCGAGGTCGCAAGAGTCACCCGCGCCGCCGCCGATTGGCTGCCGCGGCTGCTCGTGCCGGGCGACCGGCTCGGCGTCTCCTGGGGCGAGACGGTCTACCAGATGGCGCACCAGATGACCGCGACCCCGATCGAGGACCTCACGGTGGTCCAACTGCTTGGGTCGCGTCCCGCATCGCTGGGCTTTGCCGCGGAAGCCTGTACATCCGTGCTGGCACAAAAACTCGGCGGGCTTTGCATCAACCTGCACGTTCCTCTTTTGCTGACCAGCAAAGCGCTCCGCGAAACGCTTTGCGAGGAACCCGTGGTTGCCGCACAACTGGCCGCGCTGGCGAATTGCAACAAGACCGTTCTGGCCTGCGGCACCTGCGATGCCGAGGCCCATATCGTGCAGACCGGTCTTGTCGGACCGCAGGAACTTGAGCATCACGCGCAGCAGGGCGCTGTCGGCGTGATCTGCGGGCGCCTGATCGATGCCGAAGGTCAGCCGGTCAAAACGGCGACAGAAGAGCGTATGATCGGCGTTTCCCTCGAAAAGATGCGAAACAAGGAAATGGCGCTTCTGGTGGCGGCGGGAAAGGGCCGCGCCGTGTCAGCCCGCGCCGCGATACGCGGTGGCTATGTGACCCACCTGACCACGAGTTCACGCATCGCCCGGCAGTTGCTAGAAGTGGCTCCCTGACCGGATTACCCTATCGCAGCCCGTTGGCGATCTTTGCGGCCTCCGGCAAGCGCCGCAGGGCAAGCATGCTGACAACACCCAGAAACGGACCCGGAACCAGGACGAGAAAGGTCCACCGCCAGCTTCCGGTCATCTCCGCCAGGACCGGAACCAGCCATATGGTAACGGTGGTGATGGCGAAGCCCACACCCATCTGGAAGGCGAGGGACGATCCGACATAGCTGGCATCGGAGAGCTCGCTGACGGCCGCCGAAAACTGGGCGGAATCGGCAACGACGGTAAGCCCCCAAATCAGCGCGACGGCCAGAAACAGGATTGCCGGGCCGTCGAACAGGAAGCCGATCGCCAGCGCGCACAGGCCCGACACGGCCATCATCAACGCCGTCGTATGGCACCGACCGATCCTGTCCGACAGGAAACCGCCCAGCAGGCATCCGGGTGCCCCCATGGCGACCACGGCGAAAGCAAGCAAAGATGCGTTGCCGAAAAAGGCGCCTGACTCCGATGCGGCGGCCACATAGGCCAGGATCCATCCCCACATGGCGTAGAGCTCCCACATATGGCCGAAATAGCCGAAATTGGCCAGCATGACCGGGCGGTTGCGGATGATCGCGGCAACCTGTCTCGGATCGACCCGGGCCCGCGCGAAACCGTGCGGACCTTCGCGCAGAACCAGGAAAATCGCCGCCGACAAAAAACAGCAAATGGCCGTGACGGCAATTACGGTTTCCCAGGGCAGAACCTGCCCGACCGCCCGCACCAGATGCGGCCCGGCCGAGCCCAGCGTCAATGCACCGACCATGGCGCCCATGGCGACACCGCGGCCGGTCCTGAACCATGTGGCGATGAATTTCATCGCCGGCGGATAGACCCCGGCAAGGGCCGCCCCGGTGACAAAGCGCGCCGCAACGGCGCCGGCAAAGCCCGGTTCGATCAGCAGAACGGCGCTTGAGATCGCCGCAAGAAGCGCCGATCCCGCCATCAGCCGGGGCAGGGGAACGATGTCGGAAATCGCCAGCAGGCTGGACAGGATGGCGCCGGTCACGAATCCCAACTGCACTGCATTCGTCAGCCAGCCGGCCGTCGCCGTATCCAGGTTCCAGGCGCGCGCGAGATCGTTGATGACGGCGGTTGCTGAAAACCAGCTCATCAGCGACAGGACGACCGCGACCGCGGTGATAGCCAGGACACGCCATCGCCGTTTTGCCTCAAGTGGTTCGGTATCGTTTGAAGAGATGCTGTTCGATGTCACTTCGAAACAGTACAGGACCAATTGCCGAAGCGAAACCTTGCAATCGATAGCGCCGCTTCGTCTAGAGTGAGCGCCCTAACGCAGGCGCTTCTGCGCAACCGCAATGGCCAGCGCGCCGACCAGTATGAGCCCGGACAGGGCGTCCTTGGTGTTGAAATCCAGCCCCATCAGATTAAGCCCGTTGGCCACCATGCCCAGAAACAGCACGCCGATCAAAGTGCCGGGCACATTGGGCCGCCCATGCGGATGGATCGAGGCGCCGATGAAGACGGCCGCGATTGCGTCGAGCAGGTAGGAAAAACCGGCGAGCGGTGTGAACATGCGCAAATTGGCCGAGCCGATCATGCCACCGATGGCGCAGGTGGCCGCGGCGATGATGAAACCGAGGGCAATATATTTGTTGACCTTGATGCCGGCGACCAGCGCGGCGGTTTTCTGCAGTCCGATGGCATGGATGCGCTTGCCGAAAATCGACCGCTCGAGAAAGATGAAATAGATCAACAGCACGACGGCGGCAATGATCACCTCGGAAGGAATGCCGAACACGTCTCCGATGGCAAGGTTGCGGTACTCCATCGGCGCCTGGCGATGGGAGATCGGCCCGCCGCCGCCGGTGAAGATCCGCTGCACGGAACTGCCGATGAAGAATGTGCCGAGCGTCGCCAGAAACGGGCTGACCGAGAGCTTGACCACCAGAAAGGCATTGAGCAGCCCGACCAGCACGCCGCCGCCGATGCCGATCAGGATGGCGACATACCAGGCCGCGTCATATTCCTTCATGGCGACGATCGCGAAAGCGGCGCCCATGTCGAAGGCGATGCCCACCGACAGGTCGATACCCCCGAGCGCGACGACCAGCGTCATGCCGAGCGCAAGGATCAGCAGGATGGACGATCCCTCGATGATGTTCAGCAAATTGGTCCCGCTGAGGAAACTGCCCGTATAGAGCGAGAAGAACGCGAAGAACGCGGCGATGATCACCAGGAAGCCATAGCGCACCAGGAAGCTGCGCAAAGAGAATGTATCGCTGTCGCTCACGAGACTCATCCCGCGCTCCCCCTTGCCGATGCCTTCAGCGACAGCGAGGCGGAGGCGACGACGACAAGGATCAGCGCGCCCTTGATGCACCCGGTCCAGAAGACATTGACCCCGATGGACTTGAAACCGATGGAAAGCGCCGTGACCAGCACGGCGCCCAGGACAGCGCCCCACAGGGTGACGACGCGGCGCGGCGAGAAGGCAGCGCCCAGAAAGGTCGCCAGCACCATCTCAAGCAGCAGGTTCTCTTCCGTCCCTGGCGTTGAGCCGGAGCCGCGCGCCAGCACGAACATCGAAGCCAATCCGCCGGCGAAGGCCGCCACGACGAAAGACTGCGACAGAAAGCGTCCCGTCGGAATGCCGGAAATTTCGGCGGCATCGCGGCTGCCGCCGACGGCCTGCAGATTCATGCCCCAGCGGGTCCGGTGAACCGCAAAGAAGAAGATGAGGAAAATGAGTGTCGTCAGGATGACGCCGACGGAGACGCCGGCGATAGACCCGTCACGCAGCCACACGACGGCCGGATGGTCGACATTGATGCGCCGGCTGGATGTGATCACCTTGACGATTCCGACAACGGCGACGGAACTCGACAATGTCGCCAGCAGCGGCGTCATGCCGATCCGCACGACAAGCACCGCGTTGGCCGCACCGACCAGCAGCGCCGCAATCAATGCCATGGCGAGGGCGAGCGCGATCGGCGTGCCGTGGTTGGTCACCTGGTCGGCGATAATCGCAGCCGACAGGACCGCGGTCGCCGGTATCGAAAGATCGATCCCTCCGGAAACGACGTCGTTTCCACCGGCCATCACCACCGCGGAAAGGCCGAGGCACACGACAACGGTCGGGATGGCCTGTCTCAGGATCAGGTCGAGGCTTTGGAAACTGAAGTAATTCGGCGCCGTAAAGCTCAGATAAACCAGGAGCACGACGAAAATCGCCAGCGGCAGATAGCCGACCAGCGCCGCCCGTCTCAGGGTCGCGGAATGTCCCGCCGCGATTGTGCTGTTCACGCTCAAGCCGCATCTCCCGTCGTTTCGAAACCGGTGGTCAAGGCGATCAGGCTGTCAATGTCGAGCGATCCCGTGGGCCGGTCGGCGATCAGCTTGCCGCGCATCAGCACGGCGACCCGGTCGCAAAGGCCAAGCAGTTCGGCGGGGTCGGATGATGAAACGATAATGCCGGCGCCCTGGGCGGCGAGATCCTCGATCAACTGGTAGATCTCCACCTTGGCGCCGATATCGACGCCCACGGTCGGTTCATCGAGAATGAAGAGTTTCGAGCCCGTCGCCAGCCACCGTGCCAGCACCACTTTCTGCTGGTTGCCGCCGCTCAGAAAACGCGTGAGGGCGCTCGAATTGCGTGGTCTGATATCAAGCTTCTCGGACAGCTCATCCGACCGCCGTGCGGCCGATTTGCGGTCTTCCAGCCACAGATTCGCGATCTCTTCCAGGGAGGCGAGATTGATGTTGTCGCCAACGCTCAAATCCAGCACCAGCCCGTCGTGGCGCCGGTCGCGCGGGACCAGCACGATCCCGGCTTCAACGGCGGTCGACGGCGCGGTTATGCTCAGCGCCCGGCCGTCAAGCTCAATGCTGCCGGATGTCGGTTGCCTGAGGCCGTAGATCGTATCGGTCAGTTCCTCCCTGCCGGATCCGATAAGGCCGCCCAGCCCGACGATTTCGCCTTTGCCGACCGTCAGGTCGATGTCGCTGAACTGCCCGTCGCCGGAAAGGCCGGTCAGTTTCAGCAGAGGAGTTTCGACCGCATGATGCTTGTTCGGATAAAGTGCGGCAAGCTCGCGCCCGACCATGTGCCGGATGATGCTGTCGGAGGAGCCTTCATCGATATTGCTCTCGACGGCAACGTCCTTGCCGTTGCGGAAAATGGTCACCCGGTCGCAAAGCTGGGTGATTTCCCCGAGATAGTGCGAGACATAGATAATGGCGATTCCGCGTTCCTTCAGGTGTCGGATCGCCGTAAAAAGCTGCTCGATCTCCGCCATGGCGAGCGGCGCGGTGGGCTCGTCGAAAACCACGATGCTGGCCTTGTTGTCGATCAGCGCGCGGGCAATCTGGACCAGCTTTCGCTCGGCAATTCCAAGATCGCGAATGAGCGTGTTCGGCGCGATGTCGATATGCAGCGTTTCGGACAGGAACGCCGCGGCCCGGTCGTTCATCGTTTTGCGGTCAATGCCGAATATGCCGGTGATTTCCTGGCCCATGAACACGGATTCGGCCACCGTGAAATGGGGGACGAGATGAAGTTCCTGGTGGATGAACCTTACGCCCGCCGCATGCACCGATGCGGGAGTGAGCGTTTCATAGACCGTGCTGTTTATGGTGACCGTTCCGCTGTCGCGCTCATAAACGCCTGCGAGAACCTTGATGATCGTCGATTTTCCGGCGCCGTTTTCTCCCACCAGCCCGTGGATTTCACCCGGGGCGACAAAAAGGCTGGCCCCGTCCAGCGCCTGAACGCCGGGAAAGGATTTCGATATTCCAGCCATGGAAAGAACGTGCGCGTCATCGTTCTTTGGCATGTTCATGGGCCGATGCTGCTCAAAGGGACATCAGGAGACTATAACCGGAAGGCCCGGGGCGAGCCACGGGCCTTCCGGCTGTCTTTCCGCTGAAATGGCGGGGCGGTCCTAGTTCAGGTCGCCGTAGCCGAGTTCCTTGTAGACGGCCTTGGCCTCTTCCGGGCCGTTCACCGGCTTGACGTCGACAAAGGTCTGCGGCAGCAGCTTTTCGCCGGCAAAGTGACGGGCGACATTGGTGGCGGCAGTCGAGCCGATCTTGCGCGGCTGTTGTGCGACATTGGCCACGAAGGGGCTGTTTTCCTCGGCCATGATCTCGAGCGTTTCCGGTCCGCCATCAAGGGCCGTGACCTTGATTTCCGTGCGGCCGGCTTCCTCGAGCGCCTGGACGATGCCGATGGCGGGCTGGTCCCAGCAGCCGACATGAATGGCGTCGATCGTGCCTTTCGGATTGGCGGAAAGCAGGTCCAGCGTCTTCTTGCGCGCATCCTCGGGAGCGTTTGCGAATGCTTCGGCGAGTTCCGGCTGCATGATTTCAATGCCCGGATAGTCCTGCATCACATATTTCCACAGGCCTGCACGAATGCCACAGATCCGCAAGGCGCCCTCGAAGGCGTTAAAGATCGCGACCTTGCCTTCGCCGCCGATCGCATCCGCCATGTAGCGGCCGATGGTGGTGCCCATATAGTAGTTGTCGGACGTGGTGTTGTTGATGCCATGCGGCGAAAGGTGGTCGACGGTAAAGACCGGTATACCGGCGTTTTTCAGCGCCTCGAACTTCGGCTCCACGGCACCGTCGCCGAGAATGGAAATGACGGCATCCACATCGCTGTTCAGCAGGATGTCGTGATTGTCCGCATGGACCTGGTTGTCGCGCCCGCCATCGACCGGCACGACTTCGCCGCCGAGTTCCTTGACCCGGTCAATCGCTCCGTTGAACGCCTCGCGGTCCCAGAAGTGCTGGGTGCCGACGACCGCCACGCCGATTTTCTTTCCGTCCAGGGACAAATGTCCGTCCGCCAAGGCGCCTGTGGCGAACAGTGTCGCGGCCACGATGCCCAGGCCAAGCGCGCGAACGCTTGAACGCAAACTTTTGCTCATTGCTAGTTCCTCCCTTTTGCAGCCGCAGGATGGCTGCATTCGAAACAACGTTTTCAACCGGTCTGCACGGGTCCGGATACCAAGTCTCTTGGTGCAGGATCGGACCTAAAATCGTGACTGCCGTCTCAAAACGGACTTAACTTATGTAACATGAAATGTCATAAGTCAAATAGAGTGCGAGGCTTTCAATGGCGGTTCTGCGTGTCCCGAGTTGCTTCCATCCTGCGGTATTTGGTGTCCGAGGCGCAGGCGATTTGACTTAACTAATGTAAAAATATATGGCATATGTAAAACAACGGTAACGATGTGTTGGCTGTGTGAATGACTGGTAATCTCCATCTCGGATTGGATGTGGGAACAACCGCCATCAAGGCGGCGGTTTACGATTCGCGCGGCGTGATGAAGGCATCGAAAGTGTGCGATAGCGGCTTGATCGCAGACCATCCCGGATGGTCGTCTCAGTCGATGGACGCGATCTGGCAGATATGCGCCTTGGCGCTCGCATCCGTCGTGTCGCAGGTTGGCGCCGAGAATATCGGAACGGTCGGCGTGTGCGGGCAGGGCGACGGATTGTGGCTGCTCGATGAAGATGGCAATCCCGTTCGCGATGCCATTCTGTGGAATGACCAACGGGCTGTCGACTATGTCACCGGATGGATCGAGGACGGAACGGCGGACCGGCTGGCCCGCTACAGCCGCACCGCCATCTGGCCGGGTACCTCCGGCGCGGCCTTCCGCTGGCTGAAGGAGCATGAGCCGGATAGTGCGGCGCGCGCCAGCCATTCCATCAACTGCAAGGACTGGGTCAATTTTAACCTGACCGGCGAACTGACGACGGACATCACCGACGCGACCATTCCGTTCATGGATCTGGACACGGGCGACTACGCCCCCGCAGCATTTTCCATGCTCGGGGTCGAGGAGCTTCGGGAAAAAATGCTTGATGCCGTGCGGGCGGTCGAACTGAACGGCATGGTCAGCGAAGCGGCATCGCAGAAGACCGGCCTCGCTGTCGGAACCCCGGTCGCGGCGGGCTGTATCGATGTCGCGGCGATGATCAGCGGAATGGGCCTTGCGGAGACGGGCGATATCTGCCTGATCCTCGGCACGACCGCCGTGGTGGCGGTTATCGTTGAGGCCGAGCCGTTCAGCGGCCCCCAGCCCGGAGCGACGCTGGCGCATCCCTATGCGGAAAAATGGATCAAGGTGCTGGCCCCGCTCAGCGGCGCGTCAGCGCTCGACTGGTTCTCCTCCCTCGACACCATGTCCTATGGCAGCGCGGATGCGGGCGAAAGCGCGCAGCGGCTCAATGCTGCGGCATCGTCGGCGCCTGCCGGTGCCAATGGCGTCGTCTTCCTGCCGTTCCTGTCGGGCGAGAGGGCGCCGATCGTGGCGCCGCACGCAACCGCATCGTTTCTCGGCATCACAAGCGCAACGACCCAGGCGGACCTGGCGCGCGCCGTTATGGAAGGCACCGCGATGAGCCTGCGTCAATGTTTTGAGGCGACGGGCGCGGCAAAACCTGGTCAGATCTTCATGACGGGCGGCGGCGCGCGCAATGCCCTTTGGTGCGACATCATCGCCAGCGTCATGAACACCATGATCGTGGCAAGCGACTCCAGCGATCATGGAACCTGGGGCGCGGCGATGCTCGGCGCTTGCGCTGCCGGGACGATGGATGTCGGGCGGCCGCCGAAGCGCGACGAGGCGCTGCGGCATCACGGGCCCGACCCCGATCTGATCGCATCCTACGACCGGCTCTTTCGGCTCTATGAGCGCTACGTGGCATCCTCCGGTGAATTGTGGAATGCGCGACGGGATATTATGGGGGATCAGCCATGACTGACAACAAACCGCGCTTCGATGCCGTATTTGCCGGATTGACGATCCTCGATATCGCCGGGCGGCCTGTCACGGCCATTCCCGATGGCGGCGGGATCGCCTTTCTGGAAGAAATCCGGATGAACCCCGCCGGCACGGCGTCGGGGGCGGTGATGAATGCCGCCAAGCTCGGCGTATCATGTTCAACATCGGCCTGTCTGGGACAGGACGAAAAGGGCGATTTCATCGAAAACCGGTATCGCGCCATGGGCATTGACTGCTCATTGCTCCAGCGCACCGACACCATGGCGACATCGGCGACCATCCTGCCGATCCGGCCCAATGGCGAGCGTCCGGCCCTGCATTGCCGCGGCGCTTCGGATGAATGGTGGTTGGATGAAACGAAGTTCGATGCGGTCTGCGATGCCCGTTTTCTGCATCATGGCGGCACCGGTTTTCTGGCGAAGATGGATCAGGGACAAAGCGCCAAACTGCTCGCGCACGCCAAGAAGAAAGGATTGACGGTCACTCTTGACCTGATCGCGCCGACCGATCAGACGCTGGGCCAGTTGAAAGCTCTGATGCCCAATGTCGATTATTTCATGCCGTCCATGGAAGAGGCCCTGTTCATCTCCGGCATGTCCGATCCGGCAGACGCAGCCCGCTTCTTCAGGGATCTCGGCGCCGGTGCCTGTATCTTCAAATGGGGGGCGAGGGGATCGTTCATCAGCACCGCTGACGGCGATCGGCGCATGCCCGCATTCAAGGTGGACGTTTCCGACACGACCGGCTGCGGCGACAGCTATTGCGGCGGCTTCATTGCCGGTCTCAGCATGGGCTACGACCTTGAGGAAGCGTGCCGGCTGGGAACTGCGGTTTCCGGCCTCGTCGCGACAGGGCTTGGTTCCGATGCCGGCGTGGTTGACCTCGAAACCACGCTCGAGTTCATCGCAACCGCTTCGATACTGGATGGCGACAATGGGTGAACAGGCCAAGAAAAGTGATATCCGCCGGGCGTTGCATCAGGATAGTGTCCTGGCGAATACGGCGATCCTTTATTACAAGGAAGGGCTCACCCAGAACGAGATCGCGCTGCGCCTTGGCGTGTCGCGACAGACCGTGATCAATTATCTGCGCCTCGCGCGCGAGCAGAACATCGTCGACATCCGCATCAACGGCGCGTCTTTTACGGTGTCCAACACATCCCGCGATCTGCGCGCCAAATACAAGCTGGCGGATGTCTATATTGCCGGGCTCACCGCCGATGGAGATTCAGCCGATGTCGCCTACAAGGCGCAGATCAACCGCCAGGTGGCGCAGGTGGGCGCCATGGCGCTGCACGAAATTTTGCAGCCCGGCGAACTGGTCGGCATCGCCTGGGGCGAAACGATCTATCATCTTGCCAATGAGGCGCCCTACCGCATTATCGAGGACCTGACGGTCTGCCAGATCATCGGCTCCATGACGACGCCTTTGGTAATGACCGCCGAAGGCTGCGCCATCAGCCTGGCATCGCGCCTCGGCGCCGAATGCCATACCTTGCATGCGCCGGCCATTTTGACCTCAGTGGACCTTGCGGAGGCGCTGCGCAACGAGCCGGTTATCAGAGAGCAGCTTGAGCGGCTCAAGACCATCGACCGCTCTGTTTTCTCGGTCGGCAATTGCGATTCGGATACGCCCATCGTTCAGTCCGCCATCACGACGGATGAGGAATTCGACTGGTATCGCGCACGCGGTGCCGTCGGCGTGCTGTGCGGCCGTTTCATCGATTCCTCGGGAACCCACATCAAGGGCCCGATGGATGGCCGGATGATCGGCATTGATCTTTCCTGCCTGAAGGAAAGGGCGAACGGGATACTCGTTGCCGGCGGGCCGGCAAAATTCGATGCGATAAGCGCAACGCTCAATGGTGGTTATGTCTCCCACCTTGTCACCGACGAGCGGACTGCGCAGGCACTGCTGGAAATCTAGGACGCGTAACCATGGCCGAAATAGCAATCATTGGTGATCTTTTCATGTTGCCGGAGGTTTTCGCGCAGAAGATCGAAACCGTATGCGGCAACGACCACACAATCCGGACGATGCAGCAGCCCTGGCCGGATGTGCCGATGGAACACGGTTACGCCGTGGCCGGCATGGACGGGCTGAAGGAATATTTCGGAACCGCCGAGGAGGTGCTGGACTTCGTCGGCGATGCCGACATCTTTGTCACCCATCTGGCGCCGCTGTCACGCGCCATGATGGAGCAACTGCCCAATTTGAGACTGGTCGCGGTATCGCGCGGCGGGCCGGTTTCCATAGACATGCAGGCCTCACGCGACAACAATATCCTGGTCGTCAACACGCCCGGCAGAAATGCCACCGCGGTGGCCGAATTCACCATCGGCGCGATCCTTGCCGAAACCCGGCTCATTCGCGAAGGGCACGAATCCTTGCGCGCCGGCGACTGGCGCGGCGATCTCTACCGGGCCGACCGGACCGGAAGGGAACTCAATGAAATGACCGTTGGCGTCATCGGCTACGGCAATATCGGCACCAGGGTCGTGCGCCTCCTGCGCGCATTCGGGACCAACGTTCTTGTCTGCGATCCCTATGTGCAATTGTCGGAGCAGGACCGCCGCGACGGCGTGCGGCATGTCTCGCTCGAGGAACTGCTCGCAGGCAGCGACGTGGTGACGATGCATCCGCGGGTCACGCCGGAAACGCAGGGCATGATCGGCAAGGACGCGTTTGCCGCCATGAAGAAGGGCGCGATATTCATCAACACCGCACGAGGTCCGTTGGTCGACTACGATGCGCTTTACGATGCCCTGCATTCCGGGCATCTGGGCGGTGCGATGCTGGAGACGTTCGCGGTCGAGCCGGTCCCGCCGGACTGGCCGCTGTTGCAGCTTCCCAACGTGACATTGACGCCGCATATCGCGGGCGCGTCGGTGCGGACCGTGACCTTTGCCGCCGAACAGGCGGCCGAAGAGGTCCGCCGTTTTCTTGCCGGCGAACCGCCAATCAACCCCAACTGAGCAGGGATGGGCGCAACCGCGTTTCTCCCCCTGCCTTGATAGAGATTTCAGAACCGGCAAAGAATGATGATGATTGAGAACCGTTACAATCGCGACGAGGCAATGCGCTGGCGCCGGCAGGCCGGCGATGATCCGGCGGACCAGGAACTGGCCGAGCGCGTCTACACATCGCAGCTGATCGGCCAGGACCCCGATCTGGTCATGCATGGCGGCGGCAACACGTCGGTCAAGGTCCGGCGCCGGGACCTCTACGGCGAGGAGCAAGCCGTTCTCCACATCAAGGGGTCCGGCTGGGACCTGGGCGCGGTCGAGGCGGAAGGCATGCCGGGTGTCTGGCTCGACCCGCTTCTGAAACAGCGCCAGCTCGACGGTCTCAGCGACGTTCAGATGATCAGCGCCCAGCGCGGCGCGCTGCTTGACGCGAGTTCGCCGAATCCGTCGATCGAAACGCTGCTGCATGCCTTTCTGCCGCACACCTATGTGGACCATACCCACGCCACGCCCTTTCTTGTGCTCGCGAATCTGCCGAACGCGAAAGAGGTATGTCGTGAGATTTTCGGCGACCGGGTTGGCGTCGTTCCCTACATGATGCCGGGATTTGGCCTGAACAAACTGGCGGCGGAGATCTTCGATGAAAATCCGGACGTGGAAGGTCTGTTGCTGCTCAATCACGGCCACGTGGCTTTCGGTGACACGGCGCAGGAGAGCTACACACGGGCTGTCGATCAGGTCAATGAAGCGGCTGCCTATTTCGGTTTGACCGAAGCCACGGAGCGCGGGGGCGACGAGCCGGCAACGGATCTTTCGGTTCTGCCGGTGTTGCGCGGTGTCATTGCCGCGCAGCGCGATGACCCGGATGTGCCGATGCCCGTTTTCGACGTGCGCGGCAATGCGGCCGCGCAAGCAATCTGGGCCAGATCCGATGTCGAGGCGCTGTCCGGGCGAGGGGTCTGTTCGCCGGATCATGTGCTGCACATCAAGGGCTCGCCCCTGGTGCTTTCCAGGCAGACCTGCGCGGCGGGGCGCGATGCGATTGAAAAAGCCGTTCACGCTTTCGAAGCCGATTATGCCGCCTATTTCGAGCGCAATGCCGCAAGGTCGGATGCGTCAAGGACCATGGTGACCCCGGACCCCAGGCACGCCTGGATCGAGGGCATCGGCATTGTCGGGATCGGCAGCGACGCGCGCTCCGCCGCCATTGCCGCCGATCTTGCCGAACAGAACATGGCGGTGCGGATTGCCGGCGAGGACGCCGGCGGGTTCCACCCGATTTCCGAGGAACGCCGGTTCGAGTGCGAATACTGGCCGGTCGAGCGGGCCAAGCTGGACCGGCTTTCAAAGCCGTTGCTTCAGGGCAGGGTGGTCATGGTCACCGGCGGGGCGGGCGCCATCGGCCTGGCGACGGCGAGGGCTTTCGCGAACCTTGGCGCCAATTGCATTCTGGTCGATCTCGATGCCGAGCGGTTGGAGAGCGCCGTCGCGGAACTCGGGCAATGGCACGGCACATTCGCCTGCGACATCACCCGGGACGACGCGGCGCAGGCCGCCATGGACCACGCCGTGGCGACCTTCGGCGGGTTGGATATCCTCGTGTCGAACGCCGGTTCGGCGACCGGCGGGGCGATGCTCGATCTCGACGACGCGGCGTTCCGCAAGGCCTTCGAGCTCAATTTCTTCGCGCACAAGAATTTCTCGACCGCCGCCGCCTCGCTGATGCTGCGCCAGCAGCGTCCGGGGCAGATCCTCTTCAATATTTCCAAGCAGGCGATCAATCCGGGCAAGAACATGGGCGCCTATGGCATGCCGAAGGCGGCGACAATGTTCCTCATGCGCCAGTTGGCGCTGGAACTCGGCGGCGACGGCATCCGGGTCAACGGCATCAATGCCGACCGCATACGCTCGGGGCTTTTGACGGATGATTTCATCAAGGAACGCTCGGCCGCGCGCGGTGTCAGCGAAGCCGATTACATGGGCGGCAATCTTCTGGGAAGAGAGGTTGAGGCGCGCCATGTCGGCGAGGCCTTTGTGGCGCTCGCCCTGTCGGAACGCACGACAGGTCATGTGCTGACCGTCGACGGCGGAAACACCGCGGCGGAACTGAGATAGACAAGGGTTGAGGGAGGTAAAGATGTCGGAAACATGTTGCGGTCCCGGCTACGCTTCACCGGCGGAGGCGATGAAGGCCCCGCGGGAAAAAGTGCTTTACACAATCGCCATTTACACAGGAACAGGTATTCAAAAGCCGGATTACCTCTGCACGATCGATGCGGATCCGGACAGCCCGACCTACTCTCAGGTAATCTCCCGACTTGAGATGCCGGGCATTGGTGATGAACTTCACCACATGGGCTGGAATGCCTGTTCCTCCTGCCATGACGACGCCAGCATGGAGCGCAAATACCTTATTGTGCCGGGCGTTCGCTCGACCAATCTGCACATCGTCGACTGTGGCACGGACCCGCGCAATCCGAAGCTCCACAAGGTGATCGACGGCGCCGAGATCAAGGCGAAGACCAATCTCAGCGCGCCGCATACCGTCCACTGCCTGGGGTCGGACATCATCATTTCCATGCTCGGCGATGCGAAAGGAAACGCGCCGGGCGGCTATCTGCACCTCAACAAGGATTTCGAGATCGTCGGCCGCTGGGAAGAGTCCATGGGTGACATCAAGTTCGGCTACGATTTCTGGTATCAGCCCCGCCACAATGTGATGGTGAGTTCCGAATGGGCCGCGCCCAACACCTTCATGCCGGGTTTTGATCTGGAAGAAGTGGGTCACCTGAAATACGGCCGCGAAATCCATCTGTGGGATTTCGAAAAGAAAGAACCGAAACAGACCTTCTATCTCGGCGAAGACGGCCTGATACCGCTGGAAGTGCGGTTTCATCACGATCCGGATTCCTCGCACGGCTTTGTCGGCGCGGCCCTTTCGGCCAACATCATCCACTGGTGGAAGGACGCGGCGGGCGAATGGCAGTGGGAGAAGATCATCGACGTCGAGAACGAGCCGCATCCCGAATGGCCGATCCCGGTGCCGGGTGTGATCTCGGTGATCCTGCTGTCGATGGATGACCGGTTCCTGTATCTGTGCAACTGGCTGCACGGCGATATCCGCCAATATGACATTTCCGATCCGCACAGGCCCGTACTGACAGGGCAGGTGTGGATGGGCGGCCTGCTGGGCAAGGCGCCCGAGGTCAATGGCGTGAAGGTGACCGGCGGTCCGCAGATGATCCAGCTGTCGCTCGACGGCAAGCGGCTTTACGTGACGACGTCGCTGTTTTCGACCTGGGACAATCAGTTCTACCCTGAAATCCGGACCAATGGCGGCTGCATGCTGATGGTCAATTGCGACACGGACAACGGCGGCATGGAGATCGACCCGGACTTCGTCGTCGATTTCGGCAGGGAGCCGAACGGCCCGTCGCGCTGTCACGAGACGCGTTATCCCGGCGGCGACTGCACGAGCGATATCTGGATATGACGACCCGCACCATCACCATTGCCAACCGCGGCAACGCGACCTACGCGGTGGACGCGAAGAAGCCGCTGCTCGACAGCCTGCGCGACCAGGGTGTCGACCTGCCCTATGGCTGTAAATATGGCGGCTGTATCACCTGCGCCGCGAAGCTGATCGAAGGCGAGGTCAATCAGAAGGCGCAGGTGGCTCTCAACAACAGGCAGATCAACGACGGCTATGTGATCCTGTGCGTTGCGCGTCCATTGTCGGACTGCACCTTCGATATCGGGGTCGAGAGCCACGACAGGCTCTACCGCAATCCGTTTCTCGACCCGCTGGAGCCGCACGAACTCAAAGCCGACATCGCCACGACGAAGGACCAGTAGACATGCCGGACGCCGATATTGACCGCAGATACGACTATGATCCCGAATATCTGGCCGACATTCTGAGATCCGTCAAAACCATCGCCATGGTGGGGGCAAGTGCCGACAAGACCAAGTTCAGCTACGGCGTGCTGCGGGTGCTGCACGAGACCGGCTACGACATGGTGCCGGTCAACCCCAATCCGGAATTGAAAGAGATCCGCGGCATCAAGGTCTATCCGTCGCTGAAGGCGATCGACCGTCCCGTGGACATGGTGGAGGTGTTCCGGCGCAAGGAAGAGCTTTACGGCATCGCGCAGGAGGCCATCGAGATCGGCGCCAAGGTGCTGTGGGGCCAGATCGGCGTCTATGACGATGAAGCGGCGAAGCTCGCCGAGGACGCGGGCCTGAAGGTCGTCATGGACCGGTGCCCCAAGATCGAGCTTTTCAGACCGTTCTGGAAACCGAGACTCGACTTGGGAATTTGACTGACAAGGCGGCAAACGGAGATCTTATGTGACTGGAAACACGATAGAATCCTTGAAGGAGCGTTGCCGCGGCATCAGTCTTGGCATCTTTGCCGGGGACCCCGGCAATTTGCGCGGCGACGCGCAGGCGTCGGCCGGCTGGGGATGCGGCATCCTGCATTTCGACGTCATGGATGGTGTCTTCGTACCGCAGATCAGCGGCGGGCCGGGCTTCGTCAAGGCCTTGGCGGGCAACATGATCCGGGATGTCCACCTCATGGTGCAAAGGCCGGCGGATCACGTCACGGACTTTGTGGCGGCCGGTGCCGACATCGTCACCGTCCAGGCAGAATCGGAAGCGCCTGCCGAAGCCCTGCGCGCGATCCGTAAAGCGGCCGAAAGCGCGGGACGGCCGGTCCTTGCCGGCCTGTGCCTGCTGCCCGACACGGCGATCGACGATGCCGGCGAACTGCTGGCGATGGAACCCGACCTCCTGCTTGTTGCCGCGCTCGATCCGCGCGGCAAGCAGCCGCCGGACGTCACTCGCGCTTGCGGGCGCGTTGCGGAGTTGCGGCAGCGTTTCGGGCCGGGCGGCCCGCTCATTCAGTTCGATGGCGGCGTTACCGCCGCGACGATCGGCGAGATCGCCAATGCCGCCCCCGACATGGTCGTCAGCGGCAGTGCAGTGATGCGTGCCGACGATCCCGCGGCGGCGTTCCGCGGCATGAAAGAGGCGCTTTGATTTTTGAGTTACCCCCGGCCGGCCACAGGGCACAACGGCCGCGGCAGATTGCGAGACAATTAGGAAGGACAGATTATGGCTGACATGGACGGCATTAAGGACGGCAAGGATTTCGGGCTCGACCGGCCGCAGGACAAGGAAGGCTTCATCATCAAGGGCAACGCCCATTACGATTGGGGGCTGAAAAACCGCCTCAGCCGGCTGTTCAATCCCAAAACCGGCCGCACGGTCATGCTTGCCTTCGACCACGGTTATCTACAGGGTCCGACCAGCGGACTGGAGCGCATCGACCTGTCGATCGTTCCGCTGATCGAACATGCCGATGTGCTCATGTGCACCCGTGGCATTTTGCGCGCCACCATTCCGCCGACGATCAACGTTCCCATCGCATTGCGTGCAACGGCCGGCAGTTCCGTGTTGACGGAGCTGTCCAACGAGGCGGTATCCGTTGATATCGACGATGCGATCCGCCTTGGTGCCTGCGCCATGGCCTCGCAGATTTACATCGGCGCGGAATACGAACACAAATCCATCATGAACGTCTCAAAGCTGATCAACGAGGGCCAGCGCTACGGCATTCCCACGCTTGCCGTTACCGGTGTAGGCAAGGAAATGGCGCGTGACGAGCGTTATTTCTCCCTGGCGACCCGCATTGCCGCTGAAATCGGTGCCCACTACGTCAAGAGCTATTTCGTCGAGGAAGGGTTCGAGCGCATTTGCGCCGGCTGTCCGGTCCCGATCGTCATTGCGGGCGGCAAGAAGTTGCCGGAACTTGAAGCGCTGGAAATGGCCTACAAGGCCATCGACCAGGGCGCGGCGGGCGTGGATATGGGGCGCAACATCTTCCAGGCCGATGATCCGGTCGCCATGATCCAGGCGGTTTCCCATGTGGTGCACACGCTGGAAGCGCCCGAAAAGGCACTGCAGATGTACAACGATCTGAAGGGCGGAAATTAGGCGTCAGGTCCACGGCAGCACCGTCAGCCGAGTGGAGACGATAGTGGCGAAGCGTTACACCGCAGCGCATTGGGGAACCTACCAGGTGGCGGGTGAGGGCGCTTCGCTGCGTCTCGAAGGGATCGAAGACGATCCGGCGCCGTCGAAAATCGCTGATGGCTGGATCGATGCCGTTCGCGACACCGGTGTGCGTGTGCAAAGGCCGGCCATCCGAAAGGGCTGGTTGGAAAACCGCAGCACGGCCGACCGCTGCGATGACAGCTTTGTGGAAACCGACTGGGAAACGGCGCTCGACCTTGTTGCCGCCGAACTGAACAGGGTTCGCACGACTCATGGCAATGAGGCCATCTTCGCCGGCTCCTATGGCTGGGCAAGCGCCGGCCGGTTTCATCACGCACAGTCGCAAATGCGCCGCTTCCTCAACACGATCGGCGGGTTCACGGCCTCGCGCAACACCTATTCGCATGCCGCCGCCGAAGTGCTGCTGCCTTACATTGTCGGCATGCCCCATCGCGCGTTTCAGGACAATATGACCAGCCTGGCGCTGGTCGCGGAACATTGCGAGTTGCTGGTGGCCTTTGGCGGTATTTCCGCAAACACGGCCCAGATAACATCGAGCGGCACCTCCACGCATGAGGTGGAACACTGGATGGACAGGGCCGGCAGGAACGGCATGGTCGCTGTCAGTATCTCTCCGCGGCGTTCGGACTTTTGCGGTACCGGCCGGTCCGAATGGCTGCCGGTCCGCCCCAACACCGACACCGCGCTGATGCTCGGTCTTGCCCATGAGCTTTACCGCAACAACTGGCACGACCGGAATTTTCTGAACCGCTATTGCCATGGCTGGGAGGTGTTCGAGTCTTATCTGAACGGTTCCGTCGACGGTATTGAAAAAACGGCACAATGGGCGGCGAGGATATGCGGCATCGAAGCCGGCGCGATCACCGATCTGGCTACCCGGATGGCGCGCAGCCGGACCATGATCTCGGTCGCCTGGAGCCTGCAGCGCAGCGACCACGGAGAACAGCCGATCTGGATGGGACTGACGCTGGCGGCCATGCTCGGCCAGATCGGCCGCCCGGGAACGGGCTTTGCGTTCGGCTATGCATCCACGACCCCGGTCGGCCGGCCCAGGAAACTGATGAACTGGCCGTCTTTCCCGCAAGGACAGAACCCGGTGTCACAGGCCATTCCCGTCGCCCGTATCGCCGACATGCTGCTTCATCCAGGTGCCGGGTATCGCTATGATGGCGGGCATCGGACCTATCCTGATATCAAGCTCGTTTACTGGGCCGGCGGCAATCCGTTCCATCACCACCAGGATCTTTACCGGCTGGAGGAGGCGTGGACACGCCCCGAGACGGTGATCGTCAATGAGCAATGGTGGACGGCGACCGCCCGCCGGGCCGACATCGTCCTGCCGGCAACCTCGCCGCTCGAGCGCACCGATATCATGATGAACCGGCGTGACCCCTGCCTCGTATGGATGGACCGGTTGCTCGAGCCGATGGGCGAAGCACGCGACGATCACGACATATTCCGGGCGCTGGCGGAACGGCTCGGCACGCACGCCGAGTTCACTGAAGGCAAGTCCAAGGACGACTGGATCCGTCGGTTGTGGCTGGAGGCCGGCGAGGTGGCGCGCTACAATGGCTTTGAACTGCCGGATTTCGATGCATTTCGCGAGAACGGGATTTTTGAATGCCCGGATTGCGACGAGAACCGGATCCAGTTGGAAGCCTTTGTGAAGGACCCGGCCGGGGCGCCGCTTCAGACCGCCAGCGGCAAGATCGAGATCGTCTCGGAGCGGATTGGCAGCTTCGGGCTACAGGACTGTCCCGCGCATCCGTTATGGGTGGAGCCGGTGGAATGGCTGGGCCAGGACGGGGTTGCCGAAGGCGCGCTGCATCTCATATCCGGACAGCCCGCAACACGCCTGCACGGACAACTGGACAATGGTTCCCATTCACGCAGTCAAAAGATCGGCGGATGCGAGGCGCTCTACATTCATCCCGAAACGGCTGGGGAAAGGGGCATCGCGGACCACGATCTCGTCTGCGTTTCCAATGCGCGGGGAAAATGCCTTGCCGGCGCTGTACTCACAGACGACATACGGCCGGATACCGTAGCGCTTGCGGCAGGCGCCTGGTTCGATCCGCAATATTTCGACGGAGCGCGCATTGAGGTGAGCGGTAATCCGAATGTCCTGACCGGAGACAAAGGTTGTTCCGAACTCAGCCAGGGCAATATCGCACACACATCACTTGTGGAGGTGGCCAGATGGACCGGCCCGGTGCCACAACGCAGTATGCTCAAAACTCCGCTTGTGAGACAAGCGGAAGCGCCTTCCGCTGTTTGAGAACCCGCGTGTCGCCTGTCGGCCGCCGCTGATCGAATCGACCAGGAGCGGCAGCAAAATGGCCCGATCCTTCCTGCCACCACAGGGTGGATCACCCGGCCTGTCGAAAGAGGTAAACCGGACTTGACCAGGCCTGGAACCCATCTTCGGTGGTGACGCAAATCCAGATCGGGTTGTCCCCCGTGGGCTTGAGCGGGACCGTCCGGCGAAATGTCAGTTCGCGCTTCAATTCTTGATCAGGCAATCTGAAAACCCGTATTTTTCGATCCAGCCCGCCCGCTTCGCGCACGACGTCCTGCAGCCCGACAGCGTCGAGATCGAGACTGAGGTTACCGTGGTTGGTGTTGACCATAAGGTGGCCGCCGCGGCGGCTCAGCCACGCATCGAAGCCCATGAAGTTTCCGGTGGTCACAGATTTCCACACCACCGTATCCGAACCGCGCTGCTCGAGCAGCATGTCGGGATTCCATCTGTTGATGGTTTCGAAACGCGAAATCGTTGTCCCGGAAAACTGCGCCCTTCCACCCCAGTTTGTGTTGCGGCCGCGGCCGCGATACTCCGCACCGCTCCACAGAACACGGATGCGATCGCCCAGATCGGCTTCGGTGTAGGGCCTGATCGTCTCCAGAACCCGGACACCGTTGCGGATTTCGACACGTTCAATACCTGCGTGGGCACAGATCTCGACCGCCAGTTCGACTTCCGATGCATCCGTTTTGACGATGTCGCCCATCATCGCACTGCCGGTGCGGTATGTGGCGGTATAGGGCTCCGCGTCCGGGTTGCGCTCATAAAGCGTGCTTAACTGCGGCAATGCGACCCGTACATCCATGTGCATGCGACAGCCGGTAGTGCCGTAGTGGTGGCGACGCCTTTGAGCCTTGAAGATCCAGTCGCGGTCGTTCTCCTCGGTCAAGAAGCATGTCAGGCCGCCATAGGCACCGAAGACCGACGCCCCCGGATAGCTCGCGCCCGGCCGTCCCTTGTGGCCGTCGCTGTTGCAGACGATACCGACCCGGCGGCCCAGGTCGAAGCCGTCCGTCAGAATCCATTCGAAAGTGCCCCAGGCCGAATGGATCTCGACCGCCGTTTCGAACAACGGGTCGTGGTCGTAGTGGATGTTGGCATATCGGCCACCGACATGGGCGTACACCACCACGTCTTCATCCGTCTGCCTGAAGGCATGAAAAAGGTCGCTGAGCGTATGGGCGTCGGTTTCGATCCCGGACCGGTCTTCCAGCAGTGCGTGTGAGCAGCGGCGAATGGGACGCCCTTCGTGGCGGAAGAAAACGTTGTGGTCCCCACCCACTGCCGTGTTGCCCGACCATTCGTAACCGGGAAAAACGGTGAACCGGCCTGGTTCATCATATTCGGCGGTGAGCTGATTGAGGTGCGCCCAGAAGTCAGGTGTGATCTGAAAGTCGTTCGCCTGGTGGCTGGTCACATCGAGAAAGGCCTTGTTGCGTGCGAAATCCAGGTAGCTTTCAACCGTATTGGTGCCGACGGTCTCACCGGTCTGCCCATGCAAATCGCCCCAGTAGCCCGCGACCTCGCCCTCCCTGACGACCAAGGGGCCAGCCTCGGCGACTGTCCGGCCATCGATGGCGATCCCGATCCTCAGCAAGCCCGGTTCCATCACCCGAAGACCTTCCAGGGTCATGGCCCGGTCCTCCGGTTCATAGTGCAATTCCTCAGGAAGTCCCTCGACGGGGACGGACGGGTGAAGGGTCAGCCTGGCCTTCGCCTGTGCGGTCGGATTGCCCCATTTGTCTTCCGCCTTGATGCCGAAATGAAATGTCTCGCCCGGCCGGCGCAGGCTCGGAAGGACTCCGTGCCAGCTCTGCGGGGGGCCGGCGACGATCGGAACCGCCAGTTGGGTATCCGGCAGTTCGACGAAATTTCCGGTTGCCTGGACGTCAGCCATGATGCGGAATTCGCGGCCGCCCTCGGCAAAGGTCTGAGCGAGCATACCGGGCGAGCCCCCTGTGGTATCGCCGAAGATGACGGTTATTTCGTCGCCCTGCCGAAGATAGCCGCCGCGCTGGTACACAGTCAGAGTTTCGTTCCATGGTCGCTGTCCGCCATTGACATCGTATTTGAGTTGGAGACGGCCGTCTCCGCTGCTCGTTGCCGAGACAAAATTGGGGACCGCCGGATCCACCGTTTGCGGCCGTCCGGAATCGCTGACCAGGCGCCAGGCGATGCGGATCGCACCGGTGTCGTCAAGGCCGAGACTTCCGACGACATAGACAAGTTTGAGCGTGTGAAAGCTGCGCGCCTCGACGGGGGTGACCGGTTGCAACGTGGCGGTTCCATAGATCGCCGGGTCCTCGCCGGGCGTTGCTGACGGATGGTTGTCGCCAACCAGGTCGCGTCGAACGGGGCCATACGGACTCAATGTTTTCATAAGTGAACGTTCCCGGGAAAGTTGCCGACTCGACAAGCTTATTAAAACTATATAGTTTTGTAAATCATGGTTTGCTGCTCAGGCGTCAAATCGGGCGGGAATGCAGCGTTACTCGGGAGGAAAACATGAGAATCAATTTTGCACGTCGGAAGTGCTTGACCACACTTGCAACGTTTGGGCTGGGGATGGCGACCGCTCTGTGGAGTGTTCAGGCGCGCGCTGAATTTCCCGACAAGCCGGTGACCCTGGTTGTGCCCTACAAGGCCGGCGGAAGCACGGAAACCATGGCCCGTGTATATTCGGTCGCTCTTGGCAAGGCATTGGGCGCGAAGGTCATTGTCAAGACACGGCCGGGAGGCGGCGGAGCGGTCGGTGCGACGGAAGTGGCGAAAGCCGCTCCCGATGGTTATACCTTGCTCTTCGCCGCCTCCACATCATTGCTTTGGCCGCCTCTCACGCAGAATGTCGAATACGATCTGGACAGCTTCACCTATATCGGTCAGATCACCGAATATCAGCAGGCCATCGTCGCCAGGGCCGATGCGCCGTTCGACACGCTGGACGAGCTGATCGAGCATGCAAGGACGCATTCGCTCAACTACGCCGACCAGAGCGCCATGTCGCGGCAGTACATCAACTACATCGGCGACAGCGAAGGCGTGAAACTGACCGGCATACCAACCAAGGGCGGTGGCGAAATGGTGCCGTTTCTGCTCGGCGGCAAGATCGATTTTGCCTGGAGTGGCGGCATTCACAACCGCTATGGCGACAAGATGAAGGTGCTGGCGTCAATGAATGCCGGTCGCCTGCTGGCCGCGCCGGACGTGATGTCTATCCGGGAGAAATACAACGTATCGATGCCCAGTCAGGCGGTCATCGTCGCGCCCAAAGGCACGCCCGCCGACATTGTCGCAAAGCTTGAAAGCGCCATGGAAGCCGCCACCAGGGATACCGAATTCGTTGAACTGGTGTCGAACAAACTGAAGTTTCCGGTGATGTTCGTGGGCTCGCAGGCACTGACGCAGGATATTGCCGACACGGTCACCGGGCTGAAACAGGTCATCGACGCAACCAACTAAGACTTATAAAAATGGCTGACCTCCAACCAAAAACCAGGCTGGCAGCCATCGACATTGCGGCGGGACTGGTTCTTGCTGCGATGTCGGCCATTTGCCTGACCTGGATCATCCCCAATCACGTCGGAACCGGCGCCAGCGAAAACGACTTGTCGCCGGCGTTCTTTCCCCGACTGACCGCCTGGCTTTGTCTTGCGCTGTCGCTTTGCCTGGTTGCAGTGCAGGCCGCCCGCATCAACAGCTTGTCGGCACTGCGGACGGGCCTGGCCAAAGGGCGGTCAGTCCTTTTTGAAACCGTCGCCTGGGCAGCGGTTGCCAGCCTCGCCTGGTTCGCAATGTCGGTAATCGGTTATATGCCGACGGCGGCTGCTCTTCTGGTTCTTGGCGCCATTGTCTGCAGGTTTCGCCACGCGCTGGCCATTGCCGGACTGGCCATCGTCCTGCCGGCTGCCATCGATCAAATGGCATGGCTGATCTTCCAGGTCGACCTTCCATGATGCTGTCGGGAGGGTACGATGCTTGAGCAGTTGATCGCCGGCTTCGGCGCCGCTTTCACGCTGACCAATCTGTTGTTCATTGCGCTGGGCATCGCGCTCGGCATCGTTATCGGCGCGATCCCCGGGCTTGGCAGCGTGACCGCGCTGGCTGTCCTGGTGCCGATCAGCTACTACATGTCGCCACTGACGGCCATCGCCTTCCTGGTCGGCGTCAACAAGGGAGGAACGTCCGGCGGCGCGATTCCGGCAATCCTGTTGAACAGCCCCGGCACCCCGGAAGCCGCGGCCACCGCGCTCGATGGCCATCCCATGGCCAAAAGGGGCGAAGCCCGGCGGGCAATGAAATTTGCGCTCTACTCGTCGGTCACCGGCGACATGATTTCCGACATGCTCCTTATCGTTCTGGTGGTTCCGGTGGCAGCCATCGCGCTGCAGTTCGGTCCGCTCGAATTTACAGCCGTGCTGGTTTTTGCCTTCGCGCTGCTGGCTGGAATTTCCGGCGGATCGATGATCAAGGGTCTCCTTGCCATATTGCTGGGTGTGTTCCTTTCGACCATCGGGCTTGATCCGATGGACAGCTCGGCCCGCATGACGTTTGACAATGTCAACCTGTTCGACGGGCTGCCGCTGACGGCGGTCGCGGTCGGTTCGCTGGCCCTTGCGTCCGTGCTTGAACAGATTTTCGACCTGTGGCGGTCTGGCGGCGAGCGGTCGGAGGAGAACGACGGACCGACGGTGACGATCAGTTCGGCGCTGCCAGTGGCTGAATTCTTCAGCCACTGGCGAACCATCATACGCGGCGCGCTGATCGGCTCCGGTGTCGGTATGCTGCCGGGTCTCGGCGTGACCCTGGCGGCGTTTCTCAGCTACGGTGGAGCACGACGTACCTCGCGTGAACCGGAGAGTTTCGGCACCGGCAACCCCGACGGGATCGTCGCTACGGAGGCTGCAAACAGCGCCGTCGTCGGCGCCAACCTCGTCCCCACCATCGCACTCGGCATACCCGGCAACATCGCCGCCGCACTGCTGATAAGCGCATTCATCATTCACGGCATTGTGCCGGGCCCGTTCATGATGACCATGCATGGCGATCTGATCTATGCGCTGTTTGCCAGCATGTTGTTGGCGAACGGCATTCACCTGATAATCGGCAAGGCCGGGATTCCCGTCTGGGCCACCTTCGCGAAAGCGCCGCGGGGACTGATTTTGCCTGCGGTCGTCGTTCTGTGCATGGTCGGCGTTTATCTTCCCGGCCAGTCGATGTTCGACGTTGCGGTGATGCTGGCCTTCGGCGCCGTGGGGCTCGCGATGCGCCGCACCGGTTTCTCTGTGGTCTGCATGGTCATTGGGTTTATACTTGGCGGCATGTTCGAAACATCCTTGCGCCAGTCACTCTTACTTTATAAGTCAGATATCAGCGTCATAGTGGAAAGCCCCATCGCAATTGCGTTTTTCGGGCTGACGGTAATTCTGCTGCTTCGGTCCGCGTGGCAAGAGAGCAAGAGTGGGAACAGCTGAAAACATCGGCAAGGCACAGGCGGGCGATCTTCCGAATGCCGAGGAGCTGAAGGTCTGCCACGTGCTTGCGGCAGAGATGAAAGCCGTTTTGGCTTCTCAACGCTGCACCAAACGGACGGCCGCACGTTTGGCTATTTCAAACGCGATCCGTTCGAAGGTACTGAAACCGGGCGACTACCTTCCGTCCGAACTGGCGCTCACGAAAGTTTTCGACGTAAGTCTGGGCACGGTTCAGGCAGCCCTGCTGCAGCTTCGTGACGTCGGCCTGATCATTCGCCGGCGCGGCGACGGCACGCGTGTTGCGGCGCAAGAGCCCTTGGCCGAAACCGTCTGGCACTTTCGCTTTCAGTCCAGGGAAAGCGGAAAGCCTTTGCGCATCGCGGAGGAGAGCATTCAGCTTGAAACAGTCGACGATGCGGGCTTCTGGTCGGACCATCTGGGCGCTGACCGTGCCTGCTACAGGATCACGAGGCGGCTCCAGATGCTCGATGGAACCCGTGCGGGCGCCGATATGTACCTTCCATGTTCTCTGGCGAGCGGACTGGACACAGTCGACATCAATGAACTGATGATGACCAATATCCGGCCGTTTCTCGAGGAACGCCTGAATCTCAAGGTCACCGGGCGCGAGCACCTGGTGACCACGGTGATGCCGGATGCACAGACGCTGAAAACCTACCAACTGACGTCAGATGGGCCCTATTACGAGATCCACGCCAGGACTTGGTCCAGCGACAGCGCACCGGTTTACCACCAGCGTATCCTGGTCGCTGTCTGCGACTGCAATCTCAAATTCTAAAGCGCATTGCATCAGCTTTCGCGCAACGCATGTCCCGGGCATCGTGCACGCCCGGGACATGCTCAGAACCCACAGCGGATAGGGTCAGATCCGCGATGAGGTTCGAAACGCCCCTAAATTCATGCGGTTTCGATCGGCATGGATCCGAAAATCAAAACCTGCTGCCGATCGTGAAGCCAACGACAAGTGCGTCGTCCGCATCGAAAGGTCCGTCTGGATTGATAACGTATTGAATGTCGGTTCAACAAAGACGGCGGGCAGGACTTGTGCCCGGTAATTGGCTTCGGGGATCGTCTCCGAGCCTTGGCCGGTGAGCCGGATCGTGTCAGATATCCGGACCGGCTTGATTTGACTGCTAATCGGTTTCAACGAACCGCACCGGCTTTTCGTAAATCAGCAATGCCACGCAGCCGCCTCTGCTGCCCGGCGAATGTGCGGTTCCGGGCGGGTTGATGACAAAGCAGCCTTCCGGATAGTCGCCATATTCATCGAATTGATCGCCTTCGAGAACAAAAAGGTGCTCGTAGCCCACGTGTTCGTGCAGGGCGACCCTGGCTCCCGGTTCATAGCGCAGCAATACGGCAGCAGGCCCGTTGTTTTCCTCTTTGTAGAGCCAATGTGCGGTCACTCCCGGTCGGAAAGGGGCCCAATCTTCCGTGTCTCGTAACTGTTTTGCATAGTTGATCAGTTGGGGAAGTACTGTTGCTGTTTTGGGAGAAGTCATGTGTCAGTTCCCTGCCTGCGTTTTTGGTGATGCAATCGAATCCGTGGTTGGGCCGTCATTGTTGTTGCTGCCTTTGTTTTCCTGGAACCAATTGACATCGATCCAACCCAGAAGGAGCAGCAGCCAAGTGGTGAAAACAAACGGGGCGGACAGCGACTGAACACCGAAATGGGCAACGGCCGGTATCAGGATTGTTGCAAGAATTGCACCCAGGACGGCCAGGCGCAGCTTGGCGCCGCATGTCACATAGGCAGCCACGGCTGCCAAGACACCATTGAAACCATACAGACCCAAATTGACGCTCACAGGATCAACATCCCGGTAATAGTAGGACACGGCCGTTCCGATGACCGCGCCCATAACGGCGATCACCGCATGTCGCCAATTGCTCAAGAGAATGCCGGCAAGAAACAGCACCCCTGACAGTATCGTCGGTGAAAACAGCGCTTGACCGAGGCTGAACAGCACGGCCACCCAAGGTCTGAAAAGTTCCGTAGGTTCTGCCGAAAACTTCACCGGTTCCAGAATTTCGGTATACGGCGCAATGGCAGCAAGAACCCAGAATATGATCAGGAACGGGAAAACCAGAATTGGAAAGGGCAGGATTGCCAGCAACAGTTTCACCAGCAAGACTGCCCAGATCACGCACAGGATCAGCACGCCCCACATTTCGAGATTTGTCCAGCCGGTCTGGTAAAAGGCAGGAAGTGAAACCGCGATAAGGCTGGGATTGAGGCCCGGCAACCCGGTTTCGAGTGTTACACCCCGGTCTCCAAGCAGCATTCGGGCGCCGGGTGCAATGATTGCCGCGGCCAACATGTACGCCGCGGCAATCGGCGATGCAACGAGGACAGCTGCAAGGAAGAGTAATCCCGTTAACTCATTTGTCTGAAAGCAAAGTTGCGAACAGCCGCGCAATGCCAGGCGCCAGTAAGGAACTTTTCCGGGTTCGACGTGCGGAAACAATAAGTCAACCGGTTGGGTCATTGGCTGGTGTACGACATGCAGGTGACGTTCTGACGGAAGGGAAACCGGTCAAAGCCGCCTGCATGCTCCTCCTTTAGAGTGTTTCCAGCAGATCGAGAATTTTGTCCGACGTGCAGGTCCATCCGACGATACCGCCCTGAGCCACAACGGCTTTCAAAGTGGATTCCTTGAATTCGGGGAAGAAGCTGTCGGTTCCGTCCTCGACCAGGAGGCAGTCATATCCGCGGTCGTTCGCGCACCGCATGGTGGTCTGAACGCAAACTTCCGTCGTCACGCCGGTGATGATCAGGTTGGTGATGTTGCGTTTCATGAGATACTCATGAAAATTCGTTCCGTAGAACGTGTCCTTGCCAGGCTTGGCGACAACCAGTTCATGCTCCAGCGGCGTGCAATCGGGAATGAAATCCGAGCCTTCTTCTCCATCAATCAGTATTCGGCCCATCGGTCCGGGATCACCGATCTTTATCTTGGGATTGCCGCGATTGCGCTTTGCGGTCGGAAGGTCGGAAAGGTCCGGCTTGTGGCATTCCTTTGTATGGATAACCGGCAGGCCTGCTTTGCGAAACGCAGCCTGGAGCTTGGCGATTACCGGGATGCATGGCTGGATGTTGCCAAGATTGTTTCCGAGCGATTCGGCGAAGCCGCCCGGCAGGCAAAAATCGCGCTGCATATCGATGCAGACCAATGCGATGTGATCAATGTCGAATTGATATGGAAACGGCTTCGCATCTATGGTTGTCATTGGACCCACTCCTCGTGTTTCAAGGCACGATCGCCCCAAAGCCCCGGTCGACCTGGATTGCAACGCAAACAACCTTTCGTTTCGCTCTGATGCCGTCACGAAACGTCGGGCTGGTCGCGAATCAATCGACCAGAATGCCTGGGCTGATTGTCGGAATTACCCTGTCTTGCTTACAACCACATTGTATTGAACAGCAGTCTCAAATTATCATTGCTTTTTGTTTCGGTGAGACATTGGTCAATATCGGTCAAATGCAATTGAACCAGTCGCTTAGCAGAGAGGTGTTGAGCGAGGAAGCGTTCTGATCTGACGGCTGGCGGTGTGCCACTGCAAATCGCCGGTCTGTCATGACCATTCCGGGTGTTATGCCGAAGCGCTTGCGGAAAAGCCTGCTGAAATGTGATGTGTCATTGAACCCGATCCGGTAGGCAATTTCTTTGACGCGCCCGTGTGAAGGGCTTGCGGAAACAAGCTGATGAAAGGCGCGATCGAGACGACGCCCATTAATGTAAGCCGTTACTCCACCAGCATCGCCGAAGTCGCGATAGACTGACGGCCGCGAAACACCAAATGCGTCCAACAGATCATCGATTCCGAGGTCGGGATCCGATAGATGCCGGTCCAGATAAGATCGCATGGCAAGGCGCCGTTCAGTGGCGAATTTTTTCGCTGGAGTCGACTGCTTTGTCGTTCTGGGATTGATGATGCCGCGCACCAGTCCGCAAAATCCATTCGCCAGGGCTGCAGCTTCCTCCAGGTTGAGTTCCGGCAGGCGGCGCTGAATCGCGTAATAGCTCTCCCTCAAGACACTGCCAATGGCAGAACTGCCACAGAACATCATGTGCGCCGGGTGTTTTGCCGGATCATATCCGACAGCCTCATGCGGGATTTTAACACCCGAAACGACAGAATTTTCTGCCGCTGAGTGAAACTCTCGCGAAAAATCATAGATGTGCACTTCGCCTGGCTTAATGGCCCAGGATTGATCCACCAGGACACCTGCTGAACTCCCGGACCTGTATATCTGCAAGCTCAGGTAGTTGGCGTCCTGCAGGTGGTGGGCATGATGGCTGAAGGTCTGTCTCGAGAAGGAAACCTCAGTGAATATGAGATTGTCCACCAGCCAACCGTTCATGTTTTCCAATGCGCCGGCATCGTCCTCCAGAGGCGTCATATCGTAGACGCATCGAAGGGCTTCACGCCATGCATCGAAGCTGTGCTTGCTGCCCAATGACGTGCCATCGAATTTGAGAGCGGGAACCAGGTCATCTTGTCTCATCATGTCTGCGATTCTATCGAACAACGGATTGGATGATAGCTCCCAAAAGTCACAATGACCCGTTTTCCCCGTAAAGTTGTCCGGGAGACGGCTGTCACGACGCTGATCGCCACCGACAAGAGCAAAGGATTGAGCGGTGTCGAAATCCTCAATGCCACTATCGTGGCGTCGCGTTATACCGGAAGCCACAAACGTCAAATTCAGAACGGCCAATTGAGCGGCGACACGCGTTGGATGATTGCAGTGCATGCATTCGGCCACAATAACGACGTCGTCGGGATAGCAGAGGCTGTGCGGCTTCGCCTGACGTCGCAGACGGGCAGATTGTCGAGCCCGGTGATACGTTTGACCTACGAAATTTGAAACTGCTGTCTTGCTATAGTTCCTTGCGTTTTACACCCAAACTCTCGATTTTTTTTATCAGGTTTTGGGCGCGAATCGCGCCGCACAAAGCCGGGAGAGACGCCACCGGAGAGGGGCAATCGAGATGGATAGGGTAACACGTCGGGAAGTCCTCGGCGGTTCACTCGCGGCGGTGGCTGGCGTTGCGGGCACGTCGTCTTTGGCCAAAGCGGAAAGTGATACTGCATCCGTCAGCGGAGACGATTGGATTGTGCTCGAATGCGCTATCAAGGAGACGGTCCTTGACGGCAATCGGGTGAGGCTCAGGGCATACAATGACCAGATTCCCGGCCCGACAATTACAGCGACACCGGGAACGACGCTGCGAATTCGAATGAAGAATTCGTTGCCGCCCTACGATTCGTCCGCCTGGGGCGGCGACCACAATGTACCCCATGGCCTCGACCACACGGCCCTTCATCTTCACGGCATGGATGTGCTGCCGCATCTGTTCGTTCCAATTGGGACCTCCGAGCCGCTCGCGCCGATGATCAAGATCCCGCCCGGCGAACATCTCGACTATGTCTTCGAAATTCCGGAAAATCACCCTCCCGGGCTCAATTGGTATCATCCGCACAAACATGGTGCGACGGCGGTCCAGGCGGCAAGCGGAATGGCGGGGCCCCTCATCGTAAAGGGCGCTCTCGACGAAGTCCCGGAAATCAAAGCTGCTCGTTCGATCCCGCTCGTGATTCAGGACATCGGCCTGTTCCCAAGCGAGGATGACCCGGATTTGTGGACCTACGAGCCGGTTCAGAACGCCATCTGGCAGACTTATGGCGGATACGTCACCATTAATGGCGAAAGGACATCCCTGAACGGCGGCTTCACCACCGGCGATTACAAACTCCGGTACTACCTTCTCAATGGCGAGCCGTTTTTCAGAGAGACGCACAATGACCGTCCCAACGAAGATACAAGCCCGGTCCCAGCACAACTGACGCCGCAGCGCTTCACCCTTGCACCGGGTGAGGTGGTTCGTTTCCTGATGCTCAACGGCAGTTCGGACAATCTCATGCCGATTGTCGTCGACGGGCATGAGGTCCACCTGCTTGCCATGGATGGGGTGAATTTCCCGCAGGTGCGCAGCATTCCGGCGACTGGTTACAGTGAAACCGACGGACAGCTTCTCCTGGCGCCAGCCAATCGGGCCGAATTTCTGATCAAGGCAAACGCAACGCCCGGCGTCTATCAGATACGCCAAATCCCTCACGATCGGCAGTTCCTCGAAAGTGCGGCCAAGGTGGTCGCGGAAATCGAGGTGAAGGGTCCGGCACAGGATATGGCGCTGCCAGACGAACTGCCGGTTCCCTCGCGCGAATATCCGTTGATCGAACCCGAAGAGGTGAGTCGTGTCCGCCAGATCGTCTTCACCGGCAGCGTTCCCGGGATCATCAACAAGGTCGTCGGTGGTGATTACCTCATCAACAATGCGATCTACAGCGAAATGGAAGTGCCGACCGTCGTCGATCTGGGCGGCGTGGAAGAATGGCATTTGTCGCTTGAGGACACCCATCACGGGGGTATCGAGGGACATCCCTTCCATATCCATGTCAATTCATTCGAGGTGGTATCGATTGGCGGCATCGAGCAACCGCCGGGCCTGATCCAGGATACGATTTGGGTCCCCGTAAATGAAACCGTTGTCGTGCGCATGCGCTTCAAGGAGTACGTCGGCAAGGCCGTCTACCACTGCCATATCCTGCCGCACGAAGACACGGGCATGATGCAAAACTTCCTGATCGTCGATCCGGCGTCCAGACATGACCACTCATAGAAAAAGGGAACGATAGCCATGAGACTGACCAACATCCTCAACCGATCAGTATGTCTTTGTTTCCCGGTTTTTTGCATTTTCACGATTGGCGCACCTGTCAGCGCGTTGGCTTCATCGGATGATGAACGCAACGCCCATGCGAAACAGGGCTGTGTGCGGGGCGAATTCAAGGATTACTACCTGCAAGGGGAGGGTGGCGATCCGCCGGCCGACTATACCGGTCGGGTTTTCAAGTTAAGCCAGGACTACCCTGACAAGCTGCCACCCAAGGAAGACTATCCGTGGATGGCGATAGAATTCGAGAACGGCGCTCCCTCCGATCCGAAAACCTACCTGGCTGAACTCCTCAAATATGGTCTGGAGGGTAACGTCGAGGTCGATTTTTATGTTGAAGACAACAAGGTCCGGTCCTGGTACTCGATGCCCTGGATGGATTGGAACTCCGAAGTCGCAGCCGACTGGCCGGGGACCGACGGCCGCGAGTTCGTCCATGGCCTGACCCACGAATTCGATTCCAATCCGAAGACACTGTCGACACTGCAGACCAAATCGGTCGATACCTGGTCGGGCGCCTACTACAACGACAGAGGCGCTTTCGGTATTGGCCAGGTTTATTGCGATCCCAATTCGCCTGACCCGTCGGCGCTCAATCCCGATCCCGCCGGACTGAACAATTTTGCCGACGGTTCCTACATCATCAAGCTTCTGTTTTCGACAATCGAAGAAGCCCAGCTTCCGACCATGAAGGATGCTCTCGAGTGGCAGGCGGATATATATGTCGAAACAGAGCCGGCTGTCCGCAATCAGGGGCCGATCTCGCGCTATGAGAGGAAGGTCCAAAGCGTCCGCCTGTTGCAGATCGATGTTGCCGTGCGCGATGATCGCAGCTTTTCCGGCTGGCTTTTTGGAACGTTCGCCTATGACGGCACCCGCAGTGGGGCAACGGTCTGGGATCGCATGGTGCCCCTCGGTCTCCAGTGGGGAAACAGCCCCAAAGTCACATATTCGCAGACGTGTGATGCCGACGGAAACTGCAGTCAGGAAAAACTGACGGAGCAGTGGATTGACGAGGAAGCGCTCAAGGAACTGACGACCGCTCCCGTCACACTCGATCATCTCGGCTACGGTGGCCGTCTCGCCGGTCCGGTCGACAATCCGCAGGCTTCCTGCATGGGGTGCCATCAGACCGCCGGCTTCCCGCCGGTCGCGATCTTGCCGGAGTTCTCGACCCTCGGCCCCATCCTGGGCCTGGACGATTCGAAGACAGCCGGCGATCATCAGGATTTTCGTATGACGTTCTATCGCAACGTTTCCGCCGGGGCGGTGTTCAGCGACAGTCAGCTGTATTCGTCGGACTTTTCCCTGCAACTTTCGATGAGCCTGAACAACTTCGTATCGCTGCGTTGCTCCGTCGACGTCGCGGACAAGCCGGCGATTTGCAAGACGTTGACGGACTGGGCGGATGCGATGCGCACTTATGTCAACAACGTTCTGACATTTGGGACCCCCGGACCCGGCGGTGCGCCTCTGGCTCCGAGAAGCGAGTAGAAACCATTTTGGGACGAGCAGGATGCAGAAACGCATAAGGCGTTGCCGTACAGACAGGATCGGCGTTTGCAATATTCGAACGCCGGAACCCTGCGGTGTGATGAAGACGGCGTTGGAAACGCCATTCAAAACCGGTTCGCATTGCCGCTTCTCCAGGCTTGCAGCTTCCTGTTCATGAATCACAAATCGCCCGCGACCCTGCCACGGCGTACGGCAAGACGGGTCACCGGGCAAAAGAAGGGCCAGAGTAGTCCAATGTCGGCACATTTGCAGAAACTTCGTTTCCGGGCCTTCGGCTCCACACTGGCGATCATGGGATTAACGGCCGGGGTGACCCCTTCCTGGGCGGATATCAATCCCTGGATAAAATCCAGCCAGTTTAATCCCGCAAGATGGGACACGGCAGGACCGGAAACGGCGACACCCTGGCTGCACCCCGGGACGTGGACGCCCGGGCAGGATTGGGGGTGGTTCTCCGGCAATCTGCAAGCTCCCAATGTATTCGGAAGCTGGGGCGGCCTGCGCGACGATCTGGAACTGATGGGTATCTCGTTTGCTGCGGCTTACTCCGGCCAGTTTGCCGCAAATCCCATCGGTGGGCAGACACCGGACGGGGCAAGCTGGATCGGCAGCTGGAACTTCGGGACGTTCGTGGATTTCTCACGCCTGCTTGACATTGACCAACGGACATATTTCACGGCCTCGTTCAATTTGGGTACCGGCAATATCGGCCTGACGCCGAACTACATCGGCAACCACTTTCCGGTTCAATTGTCGTCATCAGGAGAGGCCGGGCCTTCGACGCGTCTCGTTCATCTCGCCCTTGGCACACAATTGTTCAACAACACCACGGAACTGGTTGGCGGCCGGATCATCACGGGCGAGGATTTCGCCACGCTTGCCACAGCCTGTACATCCCTCAACCAGGGGATCTGCGGCAACCCGATTGCCGGGGCGAGCAGTATTAACTTTCCAACCTATCCGAATGCTGTCTGGGGCGGCCGGGTGAAGGTGAAACCTGGAAACAGCTGGTATGCACAGACTGGCGCATATCTGGTTTATCCGACCCTGGGAGATCCCAGCGAACACGGTGTCGAATTTGGCGTGCCCGACGGGTCGGGCGTTCTGGCCATTTCGGAGGTTGGTGTGAATGTCGGTAACAGGGCATCACAAAGCGGATTGCCGGGCACCTACAAGGTCGGCGGCTATTTCGATACCGAGCGCCTGACCAATCTGGAGACGGGTGACAGCGAGCGCAACACATGGGGCATTTACGCGATGGGCGAACAGATGCTCTACAGCGCGGACGACAGCTATTCCAGGGGATTGTGGGCGTGGCTCGCACTCAGCTACGCGCCGCCCGACCTCAATGAAATCATGTTTATGGCCGCCGGAGGCCTGAGCTATGTCGGACCTTTCGACAGCCGCCCGAACGACAGCCTGTCCTTTATTGCCGCCACGGGCGTGTTCAGCGAGCACTTGGCCGGCCAGACTGCGGAAACCATCCTTGAAGTCAACTATCGCGCCCAGCTCCTGCCGGCGTTCTATGTGCAGCCGGATGTGCAGTTCGTTATTAATCCTGACGGCAAATCCAGCATCGACGACGCCGTGGTGGTAGGCTTTTCCGTCGGCGCGACATTTTGAACCCAATTGCGTTTGGTCCAAATTCAGTAGATCGTCAACGCCGGTACGTAGCTCACGAGGACGAGCACCAGTACGGATACGAGGTAGAAGGGCCAGAGCTCGACCACGACTTTGCCGATGGTCGTTCGGGCGATGGTCGCCGAGATGAAGAGCGTCGTTCCGACCGGTGGCGTATACAGCCCGATCGCCAGATTGATGACCATCATCAGGCCCAGCTGGACCGGGTCCAGTCCGATCGCCTGCGCAATTCCGATAAACAGCGGTCCAAGCAGCAGCATGGCTGCCGGCAGGTCGAGGACGGTTCCGACAATCAGCATGATGATGTTCATCGCCAGAATGACCATCCAGGCCTTGTCGAGATTGCCGACAATCCAGTCGGTCAATGTCTGCGGCACCTGCTCCAGCGTCAGAATCCATTGAACGACCGACGACGCCATGATGATCAGGAGCACGGCGCCGGTCATCACTGCGGTCTCGGTCAGCGCGCGAAGGATTGTTTTCGGATCCAGGTCCCGATAGACGACCGATCCGATGAAAAGTGCATAGGCTACCGCCATTACGCTGACCTCGGTTGGCGTCGCCACCCCGAAACGAAGCGTCCCGATAACAAATACCGGCATGACCAGAGCCGGCAGGGCTTTCAGGGCCTGGCCGCGCCACACCGAGAAACCACCAAGAAGGGGTGACGGCGGCAGGCCGCGACGCACGGCCGTCAGCCAGCACGCCCCCAGCAGCCCTGCGCCGAGCATGAGGCCCGGAATGATGCCGGCGACAAAAAGATCGATGATCGACGTCGATGTCACGAGGCCGAACAGGATGAGGGGAATGGAGGGCGGAATGAGCAGCGAGATCGTGGCAGACGACGCGTTGATGGCGGCGGCAAAGGCCGGCGGATAGCCTTCCTTGACCTGCACCGGGATCAGCGCGTTTCCGAGCGCGGATGCGTCCGCAACGGCAGACCCGGACACACCACCGAACATGACGGAACCCAGGATGGAAACCTGGCCCATGCCGCCGCGGACGCGGCCGATCACCAGCTTGGCGAAGGCGATGAGGTGGTCGCCGATCCGCCCCGACATCATCAGGCTGCCCGCCAGGATGAAAAACGGGATGGCCAGCATCGGGAAACTCTGGGTCGGCGTATAAAGACGCTGCATGATGACCGCCAGCGGCCGCCCCTCGACGATAAGGGCAATTGCCGCGCCGCCGAGCAGGGCGAATGCAATCGGCATCGAGAGAACAACAAGAACTGCGAAGGCCCAGCCGACGATTATTGACATCGTGTCAACTCAGGCTCTTTTCGGGGGCGTTGCCGTCCAGGTAAGGCGCGCCAAGGAGGAGATGCACAAGGTCTATGGCCGAGACGATGGCAACGGCGACAAAGGCGACAACGAGACCCGACATGCCGTAAAATTGCGGGATACCGGTTTCCGCCAGCCGCATGAATTTCGATGCGTTGAGGATGGGCGTGGCCGTCCAGACCACGACCAGGCAGATCAGCAAGACGAGGCCATTGACGCAGGTTCCGATCAGGCGCCGGGAGCCGAGCGGGACGAGATTTGCAAACAGATTGATTTGAATGTTGCGGCCGAGGCAGCTGGCAACGATGATCGCGCCGCCGACGGCCCAGGGAAACAGGATGTAGGGAATCTCGTAAGCCCAGGATATGCCGCGATCAAAGGCATAGCGCAGCACGACATTGACGAAAAGCGCAACGAAAAGCGCCGAAAGCGTCGTGGAGAAGATAGCGATGCCGGCATAGAGGATCAGCCGCCTTGCGGCCGACAAAATGCGCTCGACGGGGCCGGCGGACCCCGTCGCTTTGTCGTTGCCGTCATTCATGACACTCAGTTGCCGCGCAAAAGGTTGACGATGTCGCCATATTTGTCGCTGTAGAGGTCATAGACCGATGCCGTGGCCTCGGCGAAAACCGACTGGTCCACATCGAGGAATTTGGCACCTTCAGTCTCCATCTTTGCCCGCAGCGCCTGATTGTCGAGCTGCGAGCGGCCGCGCTGGTACCATCCCGCCTGGGTGACTGCGTTGCTGATACAGTCGCGGTGCGCGTCAGGCAAGCCATTCCACCAGCCAAGCCCGGCAACGACCGGGGTCGTTTCGTATTTGTGGCCGGTCATGGAGATAAAGGGCGTGATCTCATGCAGCTTGGCTGAATGGATGTTGGTCAACGGGTTTTCCTGGCCTTCGAACGCGCCGGAGCGCAGAGCCGAGGGCAGTTCCGACCAGGCAAGCGGTGCCGGATTGGCGCCGAGCGCATTGAACATCGCCAGGGTGACCTCGTCCGGGGGTGTGCGTATTTTCATACCCTTAATGTCATCAGGCGATGCGATATGCTTGCTGGTGTGTGTGACGTTGCGGATCCCGTTGTCCCAATATCCGACGACCTTCATCCCGGCGGCCTGGGCTTTCTGGTCTATAAGCGCGCCGGCCTCGCCATCCAGTGCCTCCCAGGCATCATTGAGACTGGAAAACAGGAATGGCAGGCCGAGCATGCCGACTTCGGGCACGACCTGACCCATTGCACCCTGGGAGTTGGCCGACATTTCGATAACGCCCGACTGCACGGACGTGATCATTTCAGCGTCATTTCCCATCGTCGCGGACGGTGCCACATTGACCGTGAGCTCTCCGCCGGTGCAACTGGAAACGAGCCCCGCGAACATGTTCGCGGCGTCATAGCGCGGGTTACCGGCGTTGGCGCCGTGGGCAAAAACCAGTTCGGCGGCATTGGCTGGAGCCGCCAGGCCGATGGCGACTGCCACCGCCGCGGCGGTTGACTTCAAATGGACATTCATTGCTTCCTCCCTTCAGTGTAAGGCTCCTGGAGCCCGATCAATTCCTCTTTCGCTGGACCGCTAGTGAATAAGCGAGCCTCCGTTTACATCGACCTCTGATCCGGTCACGTAGGACGAGAGATCCGACGCAAGAAAAAGGCAGCACCCGGCCACATCCTCGGCGGTGCCGACACGGCCCATCGGAATGCCTTGCAGGATCTGTTCGCGCATCGCGTCCGTCAGTTTTCCTTCGGTGATATCCGTCGCGATAAAGCCGGGGCAGACCGCATTGGCGCGAACACCCTCTGGCGCGAGTTCACGTGCGATCGCCTTGGTCAGGCCGAGAATTCCGGCCTTTGCCGCCGAGTAGTGCGGCCCGCCGAAAATACCGCCGCCGCGCTGCGCGGACACCGAAGACAGATTGACGATTGAACCGGATCGTTGGCGGCGCATCTGCGGGATCACCGCCTGGCTCATATAGAGTGTTCCGCGGAGATTGACGTCGAGCACGGCATCGTAGTTCTCCGGCTCGATCGTCATGATTTTCAAAGGTTGCGTGATGCCGGCATTGTTGACCAGGATGTCGATCCGCCCCCAGGCCGAAAGCAATCGTTCGGCGGCCGTTTCGCATGCCGCCTTGTCGGTGACGTCGCAGGCGAGGCCGACATGCCCGTCACCCAGCTCCCTTGCCACGTTCTCAGCGGCCGTGGCCTCCAGATCCAGAACGCCGATGGTCGCTCCATGGGCGGCCATAAGCGTGGCGGTCGCCTTGCCCAGCCCGCGCGGCGAAGCCGCACCCGTAACGATGGCAAACTTTCCCGAAAGCAGCTTCATGACGCTGACCCCTCGTTTAACCAGGCCCTGGTCCGCGCCACGATGCGGTCGACGGAAAGGCCGTATTGATCATGCAGGGTCGGCAGCGCGCCGGCATCGAGAAACTCATCCGGAAGTCCGATCTGGCGGAACGGTTTGCTGACGCCCGCGCGCATGAGGCAGGACGCGACCGCTTCCCCGAGGCCGCCGATGATTGAATGGTTCTCCGCCACGATCACAAGCTTGCCGGCAGCGCGCGCCGCTTCGACAATCGTGGTGACATCCAGGGGCTTGATTGTCGGCGAATGCAGGACAGTACAGTCTATCGCCTCGGCTTGCAGGCGCTCGGCCGCGTCCAGAACCCGCATGGTCATGAAGCCGCTTGCGATGAACAAGACGTCCTTGCCGTGCCGCAGGTGTTTCGCTTTGCCGATCTCGAACCGGTAGTCATACGACGACAGAACGTCCGGCACCTTGCCGCGCAAAAGTCGAAGATAAACCGGACCCGGATGTGCGGCGACGGCCGGTACGGCCTGTGCGATCTCCGTCGCGTCGCACGGATCGACAATGGTCAGATTGGGCATTCCACGGAAGATTGCCAGATCCTCGGTCGCCTGATGGCTGGGTCCGTAACCGCTGATCAGTCCCGGCAGGGCGCAGGCGATCTTGACGGGCAGGGCCTCTTCCGCAATGGCCATGCAGATGAAATCATATGCGCGCCGCGATGCGAAGACCGCATAGGTGGTTGCAAAGGGTGTGAAGCCTTCGCGGGCCAGGCCTGCGGCCGCCGAGAACAGCAATTGCTCCGCCATTCCCATCTGATAGAAACGATCGGGGTGTGCTTGGGCAAAGACGTGCAGGTCGGTGTATTTCGCCAGATCGGCGCTCAGGCCGACAATATCCGGGCGGGATGTGGCCAACCCGGCCAAAGCATGTCCGAAAGGTGCCGAAACCGACTCGCGGCCTTCCGCGTCGAGCGATGCGATCATGGCGGATGTGGTCAGCCTTTCGCCGTCGCCACGGTCGGGTGCAAGCCGCGGTTCGTATTTGGGTTTGCGCCTGGAATGCGGCGGAGCCTTCGTAATCTTCATTGCGGCATCGCCTCATCCAGAACGGCAAGAGCCTTTGCCCACTCGTCCGGTTCCACGCGGACGAAATGCGTTATCTCGCGATCTTCAAGGAAGGGGACGCCCTTGCACATCCTGGTCTGGCAGATGATGACGCGGGGCCGGGAATCGCCAAGGTCGCGTGCCCTGTCGAAAGCCGTGACGAGTTGGCCGATGTCGTTGCCGTCGACACGCTGCGCATGCCATCCGAAGGCCGTCCATTTGTCTTCGATCGGCTCGGCGCACAGCGCGTCCGTCGCCCTGCCGTCGGCCTGCTGGTCGTTGAAATCGACAATGGCGATGAGATTGTCCAGCCCGTGCTGGACCGCCGACATGACCGCTTCCCAGGTCGATCCTTCACCGAGTTCGCCGTCGGACAGGAAATTGTAGACAATGGCCGGGTTTTTCTTGCGTTTGAGGCCCAGTGCCATTCCAACGGCGATGCCCAGGCCATGGCCGAGCGAGCCGCCGGTGATCTCCATTCCCGGTGAGTATGCCGCCATGCCCGACATGGGCATGCGACTGTTGTCCATGCCGTAGGTCCCGATCTCTTCTTCCGGCAGAACGCCGGCTTCGATCAATGCGGCATAGAGGGCTATGGCGTAGTGCCCGATGGATAAAAGAAACCGGTCGCGCCCTTCCCATTCCGGATTGTCGGGGCGATAGGTAAGGACGCGGAAATAGGCGACGGCCAGAATGTCGGCTGCCCCCAGCGCCTGGCCGATATAGCCCT
Organism: Allohoeflea poritis; assembly: GCF_027889715.1. Taxonomy (GTDB): domain Bacteria; phylum Pseudomonadota; class Alphaproteobacteria; order Rhizobiales; family Rhizobiaceae; genus Hoeflea_A; species Hoeflea_A poritis. Next base: position 296,987 of record NZ_JAPJZH010000003.1, on the reverse strand, counting down.
GACCCTGAACCGCGCCCATGCGTATGGCGTGCCGGCGAATATTCCAGGCACGTTGCTGCAGGCTCATATTGGCGCTCAAATGCCCTGCGGGCGGCGTTGTCACCTGCCTTTCTCCTTCCCTTGTTTTCGCGCGATTGTGCTTTTCCGGCCGGCGGCGCGCAAACGCGAAAATAACATTCATTGATGAATCAGAGTCATGTTACTGTGTCGGACGAATGAATTTTTGTTGAAAATCAAGCAGGCCGCGTGTTGGCAAAGGTCAAGAAGATGACTTCATATCTCGACTGTCCCGCACAGAGCCGGAGCAGGGTGTTGTGACGACACAGAAGATACCCATATCGCTTGTCCGGTCATTCGAGGCCGCTGGCCGAACCGGATCCTTCAAGGCGGCCTCCCTGGAACTGGGCCTGTCGCCAAGTGCAATCAGCCATTCCGTGCGTCGGCTGGAGAATTTCCTGGGTACGGCGCTGTTTGAGAGAAACGGCCGCGGCATTCGGCTCAATCCCGATGGGGAGGAGCTGTTGCGTCATGTCGGCGGTGCGTTCGACAGCATCCGCCACGGGTTTGAAGTGGTTTCGACACGCACCCCCGGTTTGCTGCGGTTGCATTGTGCGCCGAGCTTCGCGGCCCAATGGCTGACACCACGCCTGCCGCGTCTGGTCGATGATATCCCGGAAATCGACGTGCGCCTGTCCGCGGATACGGACTATGCAAGCTTCGAGACCGACGAGTTCGACGCCGACATTGTCTACGGACAGCCGCAACAGACGGGAAACATCGTCATGCCTCTGGGCGAGGAGGTCGTGACGCCGCTTTGCGCTCCCGCACTGGCGGGAACGATCACGAAGCCGGAGGACCTGCTCGCGCACAGTCTGATCGAAAGCGACAACAAACAGATCCGCTGGTCGCATTGGTTTTCGGCGAACGGGCTCGATGCGCCGCCTCCAAATGGCTCGCGGTTTGACCGGAGCTTCCTGGCGATCGCCTTTGCCGTTGACGGGATGGGTGTGGCGCTTGAGTCGACCACGCTGGCCGAGCGCGAGCTCGAGAACGGCCGGCTGGTCGCGCCGCTCCTGGGCCGTTCCGAGAGCGTTTGCTACATCGGACATCATCTGGTCATCCCGCAGTCCACGCGGCAGCGGCAAATCGTGCGCCGGTTTTCCGCCTGGATGTCAAGGGAGCGCGGTGTGGACGCCGCATAACTTTTCCAGCCAGCGCGTTCAAAGTCTCGAACCGGTTGCCTTCTTCAGACCGGTGTGGCGCTGTGGTGGTTCCGCTGGACATAGTGCCCGAATTGCCCAGGGCGATTGCAAGAATGCAGGCAAGCGAGCGACTGATTCTCGATCCCGCGCGCAAACCGGATTTCGACTACGCCGCCTTCGAGCAGGCATGGGCTGCTTTCGAGAAGGCGCGCGTCTGAAGTCGGTTTGGTAAGAAGCTGTAGAAAATTCTTTTAAGAATATGATTTAATTAGCTTAAATTACCAAATTATTTGGCAGACTCATTGCGGCTCGCCGGGTGCATTCTCCGTGGGTGACTGGTCAAGGATCAGCCCGTCCGCCTTCAACCGCTCCCACAGCGCATCGGGGATGGACCGGGACATGTGTTCCACATTCTGCCGCACCTGCTCGGGTGATACCGCGCCCGGTATCACGCTTGTCACGGCAGGATGCAGCAGGGGAAAGCGCAGCGCGGCGGCGGCAATCGGCACGCCGTGTCGTTCACAGACGGCCTCGATGGCCAGCGCCTTGGCGCGGATGTCCTCGCCGGCGGCCGCATAGCCGTAGGTCGCCTGCGCCGCGCCGGGGTCTGCCAGCAGCCCGGAGGCAAAGGGAGCCCCGATGACGACCTTGATGCCGCGCTCGATACAGGTCTGCATCGGGCCGGTGAGCGCCGCCTGGTCTAAGAGCGTGTAGGGCATCGCCACGATAAAGAAATCGACATCAACCATTGGCGCAAAATGGGCGAAATCCTCGGTCGCATTGGTGCCCATGCCGATCGCTGAAATCTCGCCCCGCCGCTTGAGGTCGTGCAGATAGGGCAGGCCGCTCTCCACAAGATCCTCGGCATGTGCCGCGCGGCCGTCACCGTGATGACCCGTATCGAGGTCGTGGATGACAAGCGCATCGATCCGCGGCACACCCAGCCGCAGACGGCTTTGCGCCAGAGAAGCCGCGAAGCCGTGGGCCGTGTAGTCGTAATGCATGGCGTAGGGCAGGCCGCCGGTCCACGGGGCGATATGCTCCATGCCTGTCTGGCTGGAATCGTAGACGCGCCCCACCTTGGTCGAAAGGAAAAAGTCTTCCCGCGGATGATGCCTTAGCAGACCGCCGAGACGCAGTTCGCTCAGCCCGTGGCCGTACCAGGGCGCGGTGTCGAAATAGCGGACGCCCGCATCCCACGCGGCCCATAAAGTTGCGGCAGCAACCGGTTCTTCGACGGTTGTGAACAGATTGCCGAGATGCGCGCAGCCCAATCCGAACTCGGGAAAAACAGGTGATTTCATCGTGTGCAACCCTTTCGATGCCTTTATAGGCGAATTCGGTCGCAACGCAGAAACCTTGGCGCACTCCTGATCCTGGCGCTATCGGTCCCGCATCTGATAACGAGACTCGCAAATCGCTGCAGTCCGGCAAAGGCGCTGGATAAACTGGATGAAATCCAAAGCGCGCGGATGCGCCGGGAGGCACCGCAATGAACAATTCGGCCGCCCCTGTCTCGTCCGTTTACGCGGCGGCCTGCGGTTCGGTGAAGGAACGAATTGTCTGCAGTGCGCCGTCAAGCGCCTCGCCCTTCTCGTCCTGAAGCGCGGCTTCGCGCAGCCGCCGCACCCAGTCGGCGGCGTCCGGCCTGCCCGCGACGATCGATGCGCCTTCCATCACCTTGTCGAATTTCGACAGGCCGCGCGCATGCGTGTCCGAATACCCCTTGATCAACCGCCTGTTGCGTATGATCTCGACCGCCAGATCATAGTCCCCGGAAACATATCCGAGCGCCGTATCAAGCCAATTTTGCAGGTGATTGCGTTCAATGGCATGGCGGAATGTGGCGCGGCGCCAGCGGCGGATGCCGCCCAGCACATAGAGTTGCAGGAACGGCCAGAGCCTGTCGGACCGCAGCCTGCGGCCGCGATTGACAAGCCGGTCGATCATCTTCATCGCGCCCGGACGCCCGTTCAAATAGCGGCCGAGCCTGGCCGGCAGCATACCGACCATCTCCTCGGCGCGGGGATGCATGAATTCCGTGATCTTCATGCGGGTTCCCTCTTGCGGGTCCATATAGCGCCGCACTCTTTCAAAGCGGCTGGATCGCGTTTTCAGGTCGGCAACCCGGATGACATCGTCATAGGTCATGGCGCGCGCGATATATTTGGCGGCCTCGCAAGCGAGCGCGTGGTCCTTTGCCGGATCGTCCCGTTCGAGCACCTTGTCCAGCCGGTCGAGATATTCCTTGCCGTAGCGGATGTCCTGAAAGTCGACCACCGATTGCAGGCCGCGCAAAGCCATGTCCGCGACCGGTTCGGGCATGTTTGCAACCCGGCTTTCCAGTGTGCGATAGGCAGACAACAGACGTTCGGAACCGCTGGCTTTTGTTCCCGGTTCCAGACCGTCTTGGCCTGCCGGTTCTTCAGGCTGCCCGTTTTCCACCGCATCGACGGCCGCCGAGAATGCGGCAAGGCTTTTCTCGACCCCGCGCCCGGATGCCTTGATGGCGGCTTCAAAGGAATCGCGTGAAAACGGCAGGGTCCCGGAGCCGGCCAGCGCGCCGAACAGGCTCGCTGATATGACAGTGCCGTTTTCTACGGCGATCTTGTTCATGTCGAACAGGACCAGCCTCTGGGCGGCGATTTCGGCGGCGGCCGCCACCTCGTCGGAATTGGCCATTCCGTCGCCCGGAACCGTTTTTTCGGAAACCGCCAGGGCCCGGTGAGACGAGGCGATCAGCGTCGTGCGATCGGGCGTCACAAATCCGCGCATGATGGCGCGTCCCGCCTCCATCATTTCCGCTGCGATCAGGATGTCCACGTCGCCTGCCGCCGGCATCAGTGAAAACACCGGCTCCATCTCACCGGCCGGCGCCATCTCGATATAATAGATCGTGGCGCCGGTGCGCTGCGCCACGCCGGCGACGGATGTTGCCTGTACGGCATAGCCATTGGCGCGCGCGCAATCCTCGATCCAGTTGGTCAGGACACTTCCGCCCTGTCCGCCGACGGCCATGATGGCGAGCTTTATGATGCTGACGAGACGCGGATCGGCCTGCTTCTTGTGGAGCTTGTTCATGAAAACTCCAGCCGTTTTTGCGATCGTCTTGCCTGCAGCCAACCGATGATCGCCTGCGACAGGTCGGACATCATTTGCTCCAGGCGGCCGGGATTGTGCACGATATCGGCCCGGTAGAAGGACGGGCACAGTACAGCCGCGTCCGCGACCTCGCCGCAATTTCCACAGCCGACGCAGCTCTCGTCGATGCTAGCGACCGGATCGTCGCGCAGCGGATCGTCGAGCTTCTTGAGCGACAGGGAAGGGCAGCCCGAAAGCCGAATACATGCATGATCGCCCGTGCACACATCCTCGTCGACACCGAAGCGCGGCTTTTCGACCCGGCGTCCGTCCTGGATGGCCTTCGCGGTGAGCGGCCGCTCCCGGCGTTGCCGGTTGAGCATGCATTCGGAGGACGCGACAATGACTTTCGGCCCCACATGGTCTGTGCTGAGCGCCTCGTCGAGGATCTTGCGCATCTTCGGCACATCGTAGGTCCGGTCGATCTGGCGCACCCATTTGACGCCGACGCCTTTCACGGCCTCGGCAATGAGATGGCCCGTCGATTTCGTTTCATTGTCCGCGCGCGATGACAGGATATCCTGGCCGCCCGTTGCGGCGCTGTAGTAATTGTCGACCACCACAATGACGCCGTCGGACTTGTTGTAGACCGCGTTGCCGATCGACGACGACAGGCCGTTGTGCCAGAAACCGCCATCGCCGATGATCGAGATCGGCCGCCGCTCGCCGCCTCCGTCGAAAGCCGCGTTGGATGCGGGACCCAGACCATAGCCCATGGTCGAGCCGCCGATCTCGAAGGGCGGCAGGCTGGCAAACAGATGGCAGCCGATATCGCCGGTGATCTGGTGCTTGCCGTGTTCCTGCTCGGTCATCTTCAGCGCCGCGAAGATGGGCCGCTCAGGGCATCCGGTGCAGAAGCCGGGCGGCCGGATGGGGACCGTCTTCGACAGATCCGGAATCTCGATCTTTTCCTCACTGTTCGGCGCGCGCCGTTGCGCCGGCAAGAGTTCGGGCGCCTCGGCGCGCAGGAAAGCCTCTATGCCGTCCAGCATGACCTGGCCGGTATATTCTCCGGCCATCGGAAGCATGTCCTTGCCGTGAAGTGATATGTCGGAACCGGCCTTGTAGAGCGCCGCGCCCAGCGCCTGTTCGATGAATTCCGGTTGCCCTTCCTCGACCACCAGGATGGACGATTTGCCCTCGCAAAAATCGGCGAATTCCTCCGGAACGATGGGATAGGTGACGTTCAGTACGTATAGCGGTACCTCGCTCTTGCCGTATATGTCGGCGAGCCCCAGACGTTGCAGTGCGCGGATGACGCTGTTGTACATGCCGCCCTGCAGGACGATGCCGATCTCGCCATCCGCCGGGCCGAAGATCTCGTTGAGCCTGTTTTCCGTGATGTATTTCTGCGCCGCGGGCCAGCGATTGTTGATCTTGTCCTGCTCCTGCACGAAGGACATCGGCGGCAGGACGACCCGGGCATAATTGCTCTGCGGATTGGAAAGCGCCTCGCGCACGCTCAGCTCCGGCGGTCTGTTGTCCCTGGCGACAAAGCTGCCCGTCACATGGCAGGAGCGTATCCGGACCATCAGCATTACCGGCGTGTTCGATGCCTCGGACAATTCGAAGCCCTGTTCGACCGCCTTGACGATGGAGGGAAGGTTCGGGCGTGGATCGAGCAGCCAGACTTGCGATTTCATCGCAAAGGCGTGGCTGCGCTCCTGCATGATCGAGGAGCCCTCGCCATAATCCTCGCCCACGATGATGAGGGCGCCGCCGGTCACGCCGCCGGAGGCAAGGTTGGCCAGGGCGTCGGAGGCGACATTGACGCCGACCGCGCCTTTGAAGGTGACGGCGCCGCGGATGGGGTAATGCACAGATGCCGCGAGCATCGCCGTCGCGGCAGCCTCGGATGCGTTGGCCTCGAAGCGAACGCCAAGCTCGTCCAGTATTTCCTCCGCGTCGGAAAGAACATCCATGAGGTGGCTGATGGGCGCGCCCTGGTAGCCGCCGACATAACCGACACCGTTCTCCAGCAGCGCTTTCGTGATCGCAAGGATGCCCTCGCTGGTGAAGGTCTCGCCTTCGCCGAGTTTCAGTTTCTGGACTTCCTTGGCAAATGAACGTTCCGCCATTCGAATGTTCCGTTGCTGTTAGTATTTCGGGCTTGCCTGATGTGACACAGACCTGCCAGGCCCGTTAGAGTTCGTGCTTTCTGACGTTGCTCAGCATCTTCTGCAGCGTGGCGACGAACTGTGCGTGTTCTTCGTCCGAAATATTGTCGAACATCCTGGAATAGATTGCCGACATGGACGGCCAGAGCCGTTCGAACGATGCCCGTCCTGCCTCGGTAATGAATATGCGGGTCGCGCGGCTGTCCTCGGCGTCGGGCGCCTTGCGAATGAGGCCATCCGCCAGCAACTGGTCCAGGGCGCGGCTCAGCGTCGATTGTTCGACCACCGCATAAACCGCGAGGTCGCGTATCAGCAGGCCGTCGATTACGGAAAGCACCGCGAGCGAACGCATCTTTGGCGTCGTGAGGCCCATCGATGCCATCTCGTCGCGAAGATCCGCATTGTATCGGCCCATGATGCGGTTCATCAGGTAAGGCGCAAAATTCGCAAGCCCGATCTCTCCCAGCCGCTGCAGCGCTGCGCCGTCGGATCCGGTTGAATTCTGCACCACCTCGTTCATGCGCCCAGTTCCTTTGCTACCAGATAGCCCGATCCGCCACCCAGTCCGGGCCCGGGATGTGTCGAGGCACCGATGTGGAAAAGGTTCTTGACGCCGGTGCCGTGATTGACCGACCCCGAAAACGGCCGCCACAGGAAGAACTGGTCCAGGTTGCACGACCCGCCATAGGGATCGCCCCCGACCAGATTGATGTTCAGCGCCTCGAGATCGGCGGGCGAATAGGCCCGGCGCGCCAGCACCGATTCCGCGAAGCCGTCGATATGTTGTGCGAGGATCGCCTCGATACGGTCGGCAAAGGCCTCGCGCGTGGCTTCGTCCCACGTTTCCCGGGTTGAGATCTCGCCCGCGGCATCACCCTTGAGGATGCGCGGTGCATCGGGAATCTGCAGCCACAAAATGGATTTGCCGTCCGGACACCGGGTGGGATCGAGCCGGTGCGGCTGGCCAACGCAGATGGTCGGCGTTTCGGGCAACATGCCCCGCTCGGCCTCGTTGGACGATTTGGAAACGGAGTCGATGCCATCGGCAAGATGGATGAGGGCGACATCGTCAAGCCCGTCCTGTTTCCATCGAATGGGTCCGTCCAGCGCGTAATGAAGCTGGAAATTGCCGCGTCCGTGGCGGAACTTGCGCAAGCTCTCCTTCCGGGGCCCGGCGTGCTGTCCAAGGAACCTGTCGTAGAGCTGCCCCGGCGCCACGGAGCAGATCACGCTTTCGGCGGTGATCGTCTCGTCCTCGGCGGTCACGACACCCGTTGCGCGATCGTTGTCGATCACGATGCGTGCGACATCGACACCGGTGCGCACCACGCCGCCGCGCTCTTCGATCAGCCCGACAAAGGCCGCCGCCGCCTGGCCGGAACCGCCCTTGATCACCGGTGCGCCCGCGGCTTCAAGCGCAAAGGCGATGACCTTGCCCATCTGGCCGCCATAGGCGGCTTCCGTGGTCAGGCCCGTATGCAATACCCAGGGAGCCCATAGTGCCTGGACATCGGGAGACGCATAACTTGCCTCGAGCCAGGCGCGCGCCGGCGTCAGCGCTTCGCCGAACCAGGCCGCGAGCCCGCGCGCACCACGCTTCCACGCTTGCTGTGTCAGCAATTTTGCCACCGGCCAGCTCCACAATTTGCCGCCAAGAAGCGCGAACAGGAACGGTGCATCGGCCTCGACCGCGCCAACATCGCTGGCATGTCGTTCGCCATCGCCGGGTGAGAGGGCATTGAATGCGGCCACGTTTGCCGCGCGGTCCGTGGTTAGCACGAGCGCCGATCCGTCCGGACGCAATACGGCGGTCGGATTGGGCGTATGGCAGAATTCCAGCCCGTGGCGTGCCAGATCGGCGCCGAGCGCTTCATGGGCCGGTGATGTCAGGAAGAGCACGAAGGTTGCCGCCATCACGTCGTGATGGAAGCCGGGTGCGGTGATCTCCTCGGTCCGCATGCATCCGCCGGCGCGGTCGGACCGTTCAAGCACGGCGACACGCTTGCCTTTTCCGGCAAGCAGCGCGGCGCAGACCAGCCCGTTAATCCCGCTACCGACGACGATATGGTCGAAATCGGCCATGTGCCAATACCGGCTTTAGCGCGCGACCAGAGCCATCGCGCGGACCGGGCTGCCGGTGCCGTTGACCAGCTTGAGCGGCGCGGCAATCAGGATGGCGCCCTTCGGCGGCAGCTTGTCGAGATTGGCGAGGGACGCCAGCCCGTATTTGTTGGCTGCGTGCAGCAGGTTGTGTGCGGGGAAGGGGGGCTCCATGCCGCCGGCCTGTCCCGCATCGGTGCCGATGCACTGGGTGCCCCAGCCAATCGCGCCTTTTGAGAGAATGTACTTGATGCAGTCGACGGTGGGGCCGGGCGAATGCGGCCCGGTCTCGTCGGCGTTCAGGTAAAGTTCCTCGCTGTGGGCACGGCTGTCCCAGTCGCTGCGCATCAGAACCCATTCGCCTTCGCCGATCGCGCCATGCTCGGCTTCCCAGGCCTTGACGCCGGCTTCATCGAGCAGGAAATCCGGATTTTCGGCAACCTGCGCCGAGCAGTCGATGACATTCACCGGTGCGACATAGTTCTGCGGTGGAATGGTGTCGGTATATCCGTCGGCATAGTCCTTGCCGGTGATCCAGTGATGCGGCGCATCGAAATGCGTTCCGGAATGTTCCCCGATTTTCAGCCAGTTCCAGGCCCAGAACGGACCATCGTCGTCATATTCGGAGATCTTGTGGACTTCGATCTTGGGCGTGTCCTTGGCCAGTTCCGGCGGCAATTTCAGAAGCGGCGTATCCGGGCCAAGAGGTCCAGAAAGGTCTACCACTTCGACTTCGCCGGAAAGCAGAAGCCTGCCTACGTCTCCCAATGCGTCAGCGGCACTCATCATTCGTCCTCCCTTGCTATCGCCTGGAGCGCTGATCGCCCCGTTTAAATTCATGCTAGACAATTAAATATGCATTTGCAATTATCTTTGCGACGGAAGGACGCAAATATTGCAAGAAGAGTTTGACGCCGCCATTATTGGTTCCGGGCACAACAGCCTGGTTTGTGCCGCGCATCTGCAGCACAAGGGCTGGCGCACACTTGTACTTGAGCAGGCGAGCGAGCCGGGCGGCGCGGTCAAGACGCTCGATCTGACCGAATCCGGTTTCCGGCACGACTGGGCCGCGATGAATCTCAGCCTGTTTGCCGGATCGGCATTCAACAAGGATTATGGAGAAAAATTAGGCGCTTGCGGGCTGGAATTCGTTCCGGCCGCCAACTGTTTCGCCAGCGTGTTCCCCGATGGCAAATGGCTCGGGGTCGGAACCGACCTCGAGGCGACCGCGAACCGCATCGCCGCCCTTTCAGAAGCCGATGCCGAGACCTGGCGCAAATTGGTCGAGGAGTTTCCCGGCAAGGCGGAATACATCTTCGCGTTGCTGGGTAATCCCATGAAAACGCATATACAAGGGCGGTTGTTCGCAAAGGCGCTCTGGAAAAAAGGGGCGGCCTGGACGACGGATCTTGCGCGGCTGATGATTGCGTCCCCGCGCGCCTGGCTCACCGGAACCTTCGAGTCCGACCGCCTCCGCGCGACCCTGGCGGCCTGGGGCATGCATCTTGATTTCGCGCCCGATATCGCCGGCGGCGCGATCTTTCCCTATCTGGAGTCCATGGCGAACCAGAGCTTCGGCATGGTGATCGGAAAGGGCGGCGCCGATACGCTGACCCGTTCCCTGATCGGTCTCATAGAAGAAGGTGGTGGTGAAGTGCGCTGCGGTTCGCCCGTCACCCGCATTACCATGGATGGCGCAAGGGCGAGGGGTGTGGAACTCGCCGACGGAACGCGGATCGGCGCAAAGCGCGCCGTCATTGCCAATGTGTCGCCGAAAAACCTGGAAAAGCTGACTGGCGGCGGAACCGGCAATGCCGATTTCGACCGCGCCATGGCGGGCTTCTCGCACGCACCCGGAACCATGATGATGCATCTGGCGCTGTCCGATCTGCCGGACTGGAAAGCGTCGTCCGAACTGCGCGAATTCGCTTACGTCCATATCGCCCCCTCGCTCGACCAGATGGCGAGGACCTATCAGCAGGCCGTTGCCGGCCAACTGCCGGATGAGCCGGTCATTGTCGTCGGACAGCCGACTGCGATCGATCCGAGCCGCGCGCCCGATGGCAGGCATGTTCTGTGGGTGCAGGTGCGCATGGTGCCGGCTGAAATCGCCGGTGACGCCAAGGGTGAGATCACGCAAAGCGATTGGGATGTGGTCAAGGAAGCCTATGCGGAGCGTGTTCTCGACATCATCGAGACGCACGCACCCGGCCTGCGCAACAGCATTATCGCCCGGCAGGTCGTCTCGCCGCTTGACCTGCAGTCCGACAATCCGAACCTCGTCGGTGGCGACCAGATCTGCGGCAGCCACCATCTGACGCAACATTTCGTCTTTCGCCCCGCGCGCGGCTTTGCCACGGGCGACACGCCGGTCAAGAACCTGCACCTGACGGGCGCGGCGGTCTGGCCGGGGGCGGGAACCGGAGCCGGACCGGGTTATCTTCTGGCAAGGAAACTGGCCGGTGCTTGAGATCGTGCAAGCGCCCGCAAGAAAGAGAACAAGGTCTTCATAGGGAGGAAATCATGAGTGAACTTTCCAGACGCACAGTACTGAAGGGAACGACGGCGCTTGCCGTTGCCGGCATGATCGGCACGAAGGCGTATGCACAGGGGATAGACGAACTCGTCATCGCCTATAACGTCAACCTGCCATCCTGGGATCCGACAGTCGGCCTTTCGGCGGTCAATCCGACGCTGCAGGGGATTTATCAATCCGTCTTCGATCAGTTTATTTTGCAGCAGCCGGACCTGTCGCCGGCGCCCGGCCTGATAACCGAGTGGGGCTGGAACGATGACAAGAGCCAAATCTGGATGAAGGTCCGCGAAGGGGTGACCTGGCATGACGGATCGCCCTTTACCGCCGAGGATGTCGCGTGGTCCCTGACCCGGGCGGGCGATGAAGCGACCGGCAACCCGATCCAGTTCATCTGGTCGACGATCGGCAATATCAAGGCCGACGGCAACATGGTCACGGCCGATGTCGTGCGGTTCGAGCCGACCATCTTCAAATGGATGTACTTCCTGACCGGTTATGTCCTGCCGAAGGCTTACTATGAAAAAGTCGGGCCGGAAGGCTTCGAGGCGGCACCGATCGGCACGGGCCCCTATATGGTCGACAAGTTCGAGCGCAACGCATTCGTGCGTCTGAAAGCGAACCCCAACTACTGGGGCGGCAAGCCGGAATTCGAGACGGTGACGATCAAATTCGTGACCGATGCGGCCTCGCGCGTCGCCGAGATCGAATCCGGCAACGCCCATGTGACCATCGAGATGCCCTATGAGGAGTATGACCGGCTGAAGGCAAACGCCAATATTGAAGGCACCTCCGCGCCCATCTCCGATATCGGCATGATCTTCCTCAACGATGTCGAGCCCATGCTGGATGAGAATGTGCGCAAGGCGGCGGCGCTGGCGATCGACAAGAAGCTGATCATCGACCGTCTGCTGTCCGGATACGGCGTTCCGATCGATACGCTGCAGACGCCGGACTACATCGCCTATGATCCGTCGATTACCGTCGGCTACGATCCCGACAAGGCCATGGAACTCCTGGCCGCATCCGGCTTTTCTCCGGACAATCCGGTCAAGTTCAAGATCCAGACCACACGCGGCTTCAAGCCGAAGGATTACGAGATCATCCAGGCGATTGTCGGCCTGTGGCGCAAGGTGGGCATCGAGGCGGAGATCGAGGTCTACGAGATCGCCAAGCACTTCGAACTGCGGGCCGCCGACACGCTGGCGCCCGCCGCCTTCTACAACTGGGGCAACTCGGTCGGCGATCCGACGACCTCGACCGGCTTTGCCATGTTCGGGCCTTCGCCGCACTCCGTGTGGGACGGCGAGGACCTTGTCGGCATGATCGGGCCGCTTTGGGGCGAGGCGGATGAAGAAAAGCGCATCCAGGGCTGGAAGGACGTGGATCGCTACATCGCCGACAATGCGCTGGTCATTCCGCTTATGCAGTATGTTCAGCCGATCCTGCATTCGTCCGACGTTCAGGTTACGCCGCATGCATCCGGTGCATTGCTGCCGCACTTGATGAAACGCTCGTAACCGACGAGACTTTGTTGGAGAGCCGCCGCTTGCGCGGCGGCTCTTGCACGCCGGGAGACGGATTTGAGGCTGCTGCAGACATTGCTGATGCGATTGGCCATGATGGCGATCACACTGTTCGGAGCGGCAGTGATCGTCTTCGTCGTCATACGCGTCGTGCCGGGCAATCCCATCGCCATGATGCTGCCTCCGGGTGCGTCCGATGAGGACATTGCAAGGCTGACGGCCCATTACGGGCTGGATAAATCCATACCCGAACAATTCTTTGTCTGGCTCGGCGGGGTCCTGCACGGCGACTTCGGCACATCGATCTCCCTGCGGCAGCCGGTCATGCCGCTTGTTCTCGGCCGCCTGCCGGCGACGCTGGAACTGTCGATCTTCGCGCTGGTGTTGGCGGTTATCATCGGCGGTGCCATGGCCCTGACCGGAACCCGCTTCCGCGGCGGGCGGACGGAAGCCGTCATCGATGTCGCCAACGGCGCGGGGCTCTCCATACCGGATTTCCTGTGGGCACTGGTCCTGATCCTGACGCTCGGGGTGCTTTATCCCGTGTTTCATATTTCAGGGCGTATCTCGCCTTCGCTGGACCTGCCTTTCACGACACAGTTTTACGTCTTCGAGAGCATCCTGCGGCTGCGCTTCGACCTGTGGTGGGATCTCCTCAAACACATGTTCATGCCCGCTCTGGCGCTGGCGATCCCGCTTGCCGCCATCATCGGGCAATTGCTCAAGCAGTCGCTCAAGGAAACCATGCATCTCGATTACGTCGTGCTTGCCCGGACCAAGGGCTACGGCGAAAACCACGTCATCCTGTTCGATGCGCTGCGAAACGCGGTTCTGCCGACCCTGACGCTGATTGGCGTGCAGTTCACCTTCCTCATCGGCGGAACCGTGATCATCGAGCGGCTGTTTTCCTATGAAGGGCTCGGCAATATGGCGATTGACGCCGTGATCAACCGGGATCTGCCCCTGATACAGGGCATCGTACTGGTCTTTGCCTTGCTCTTCACCGTGGTCAATCTCGTCGTTGACCTGACCTATGCCCTCCTGAACCCGAGATTGCGCCATGCGTGACGGCCGCGGCACGATCAAGAGGAAGGCAGGGCTCAAGCTCTGGCTATCGGGCGGCTGGCTTGCGGTCGTCGCCGTGCTGACCTTGTTCGCCGGCTGGATCAGCCCGCACGATCCGCTGACACAGGATCTCTTCGCATCAAGACTGCCGCCGTTCTGGGCCGCCGGCGCCGAACCCGGCTATCTGCTGGGCACCGACAGTCTCGGGCGCGACGTGCTCTCGCGCATCATCTATGGCGGGCGGGTCGCGCTGACCGTCGCCATCATCGCCGGCCTGGCAACGGCGATCGTCGGATCGGTGCTCGGCCTGATCGCCGGCTATTACCGCGGCTGGGCGGATGCGGTGATCTCGCGGCTGGTCGACATCTGGATGGCGTTCCCGCCGGTCCTGTTCGCCATTCTGCTGATCGCGGTTCTGGGCACCGGCCTGTGGTCGATCGTCATTGCCATCATCGTCATCGACTGGACCCGCTTCTGCCGGGTCGTGCGCGCGGAGACGATGAACCAGTCGCAGATGGACTATGTCGCCAGCGCCGTCGTCGCAGGCCATGTGCGCTCGGCCATTCTGTGGCGCGAAATCGGCCCGAATGTGCTGCCGACAATCGTGGCCCTGTTGTCGCTGGAGATGGGAATAGCGGTGATCGTCGAGGCGATCCTGTCCTTCGTCAATCTGTCGATTTCGACGGACGCGCCGACCTGGGGCGGGATGATTGCCGAGGGGCGCATATCCATCCACCAGGCCTGGTGGGTTCTGGTCTGCCCGCTGATCGTTCTGTTCCTGACCGTGCTGGCCTTCAGCCAGTTCGGCGAGGGTCTGAAAGACCGTTTCGATCCGGTGCTGCGATGACGGCTTTTCTGGAAATCGAGAACCTGAGCGCCGCCATCAAGGGCACACCCGACAGGCTGCTGCGTTCCGTTTCGCTGCACGTCAATTCCGGCGAGGTCTGCGGGCTCGTCGGCGAAAGTGGCGCCGGAAAGAGCATGATCGGCAAGGCGGTTCTGGGCATTCTGCCGTCGGCGGTGGAGATTGTCGAAGGGCAGGTGCGGCTCGATGGCGAAGATCTGCTGGCCATGCCGCAACGCGAGCGTCGCCGGCTGATCGGCGCGACGGCGGCGCTGATTCCGCAGGACCCGCTCACCGCGCTCAATCCGTCGCGCCGCATCGGACCGCAGATAACCGACAGGCTGGTCGATATTCTGGGTTGGACGAAGCACGACGCACGAACCCGCGCGGCCGAGCTTCTGGACGAGGTTCACATCGAAAACCCGCAGCGGGTGCTCGCCAGTTATCCGCATGAACTGTCCGGCGGCATGCGCCAGCGGGTGCTCATCGCATCCGCATTCGCCGCCAATCCGAAACTGGTCATTGCCGACGAGCCGACGACGGCGCTCGACGTGACGGTGCAAAAACAGATCCTGCGCCTCATCCGGGAGATGCAGGAACGCCACGGAACGGCGATGCTGTTCGTCACCCACGATCTCGGCGTGGTTTCCAAGATCTGCCAGCGCCTGGTCGTCCTGTTTGCCGGCATGGTCGTCGAAAAGGCGGGCGTCTCGGACTTCTACGCAAACCCCGCCCATGCCTACTCGAAGGCGCTTTTGTCGGCCACGCCCAAATTCACCGAGCCGTTCACCTCGCTGACGCCGGTGGACCAGACGGTGATTTCAGCCGTCTCCGAGCAGGTCGAAGCAGCCGACAGGGAATGGCGTCATGCACACTGATGCATCCATGTTCAAGGTTCGCGGACTGGAGCTGTCGCTCCCCGATTTCGCCAACAAGCAGCCCTTCGGCCGCGCGCCGATGGTCGATATACTCAAAGGGCTGGATTTCGACATCGAGACAGGAAGCGTGCTCGGCATCGTTGGCGGCTCGGGGTCTGGCAAGTCGACATTGGGCCGAACGCTCGTCCGGCTGCTGGAGCCGACGGCCGGATCGATCGTGTTCGAAGGCAGCGACATCGGACATCTCGACGAGACGGGCCTGCGGCCGCTGCGGAGGCGGTTGCAGATGATCTTTCAGGACCCGATGTCCTCGCTTAACCCACGGCGCCGTGTGGGAGCAATCATCGCCGATCCGCTGCGGATACACGATCTTGACCGGATCGATGAGCGCGTCGACGAGGCTCTGGACCATGTCGGGCTGCCGCGCGCGTTCCGGGCGCGCTACCCGCACGAGCTTTCAGGCGGGCAGCGTCAGCGCGTCGGCATCGCCCGCGCCATTGCCATGCGTCCGGATTTCATCCTCGCCGATGAAATCGTCTCCGGCCTTGACGTGTCCTCGCAGGCACAGGTGCTCAATCTGCTGGAGAACCTTGTGCGCGAACTGGGTCTGACGCTGGCCTTCATCAGCCATGACCTTTCGGTGATCCGGCGCTTGTGTTCGCAGGTCCTGGTCCTCAATCGCGGCACGATCGTGGAATATGCGCCGGTGGAGCAGATTTTCGACGCGCCCAAATCCGAATATACCCGCGAACTGCTTGATGCCATCCCGTTGCCGGATCCCGATCAGCCCGGCTGGTAGCTACCATGTTCTCGGAAATTCACATATAAAAACACATTTTACATATGGATCGTTTTGGCGTAGCCTGCCCGGTGTGGACAGGGAGCCGAAACCGCATGATCGTGGAGCAGTTTTTCGAGGACTATGAGATCGGGACGCGTCGAAAGACCTTCGGGCGAACCATCACGGAGACCGATTTCGTCGTTCATGCCGGCCACAGCGGCGACTTTTTCCCCCACCACATGGACAAGGAGTGGTGCGCCACGCAGGAATTCGGACAGCGCATCGCCCACGGGACCATGATTTTCACAATCGGTGTCGGGCTGACGGCAACGGTCATCAATCCAAGGGCGTTCAGCCTCGGCTACGACAAGCTGCGGTTTCTCAAGCCCGTCCATATTGGCGACACGATCCACACCGAGGTCGAAATCACGCAGAAGACTCCGGACAGGAAACGCGATGACCACGGCAGGGTCATCGAGGCGACATCCGTCGTCAATCAGCGCGGCGAGACGGTTCTGTACTGCGAGCACATCTATCTGGTGCAGATGCGGCCCTGAAGCGAGTTCGCGGACCGATGTCTGAGGGTTTGCACCTCGGTCATTGCCGAAAACATGTGAAAGACCCGAGCCACGCGCCGCGCTGAATGCGCGAGCCGGATGCGTTGCAGCGCTTGATCATCACGTTGCGTATTTTTCAACTTGACTAGTCAACTGGACATATTAGTCTGAAACCATGCAAAGACACATCGCCCAGCCGCGTTACCTCATGCTTGCCGACGATCTGCGCGGCAGGATCGAGGATGGCGCCTTCAAGCCGGGCGACCGCCTGCCGAGCGAGGCGCAGCTTTGTGCCGATCATGGCGTGAGCCGGGGGACCGTCGTGCGGGCCATCGAACAGCTTGTCAGCGACGGCATTGTTCACCGCCGCCAGGGCGCCGGCAGTTTCGTCGCGCGACCGTCGCTGCATCGGCGCGCCGGAAACCTGCTGAGTTTTTCGGAATCGGCTGCAGGCGAGGGCAAGCAATCGCAGCAGACGCTGATCGACTTCAAACCGGCGTCCGAGGAACAGGTGCGGCAGTTCGATTGCGACGGGCCGGCGATCTACATGTGCAGGCTGCGGTCTCTCGACGGTCTGCCTTGCGCCATCCACCGCTCGATCGTGCCGGCCCATGTGGCGCGTCGGATCGACGCGCTGAACGGCAAGGAGCCGCAAGCGCTGAATGAAAGCGGTTTCTCGCTCTACCACGCACTGGACGAGGCCGGCTTCAAGGTGCGCGAGGCCCGCGAGCGCGTGACCACGCGTCTCGCGAGCACCGAGGAAACCGAACTGCTCGGCCTCGACGATCCGGCGGCGGTCATGGTCGTTTTTCGGCGCAGTTACGACGGGTCGGGACGGCTGGTCGAGGCCGTCGAGGCCGTCTACCACGGAGAATACTACACTTACGACATGCGCCTGGTTTCGGCACCGAGCGAGGTCACGGACCATGATGGTCCCAGCATCCTCAGCCTCGGCGGGCGTGTGTCCAATCCAGCTAACAGGAGGAAATGAAATGTTGAAATCAACAGCGATCGCCTGCGGATTGGCCATTCTTGGAATGGGCATGCCGACAATGGCGAACGCGGCCGATGTTGCGCCGGCCGCACTGATCATCGCGCAGGGCGGGCTCGGCGACGGGTCCTGGAACGACACGGCCAATGCCGGCTTCCAGGCCGGTCTCAAGAACACCGGCATCGAAGGTCGGCCCATTGAATCGAAGGATGTCGCCGCGCAGGGCGAGGAGATCATGCGCCGCGCCGCCGATGGCGGCTTCGGGCTGGTGATCAGCCTGGAATGGATCCACGGCGAGCCGATGGAAAAACTCGCGGTCGACTATCCCGACGCCAACTGGGTCATCATGAACCAGACCCGCAAGGGCGACAATGTCGCCTCCGTCGTATTCGGCGAACATGAAGGTTCCTATCTGGCCGGCGCCCTGGCTGCTCAGGTGACGACAGACGAATCCATCAAGGGCATCAACGGCAAGCCGGTTATCGGCGTGATCGGCGGCGTGAAGGCGCCGGGCATCGACAAGTTCATTGTCGGCTATATCCAGGGCGCCAAGGCCATCAATCCCGACATCGAGGTCAAGGTCGCCTATTCCGATTCCTTCGGCGATCCGGCGAAGGGCCAGCAGATGGCCAAGGCCATGTTCGACGAGGGTGCCGACATCGTCTATCAGGTCGCCGGCGGCACGGGCATCGGCATCATCGAGGCCGCCAAGGCGGCTGGCGCTTATGCCATCGGGGTCGACACCGATCAGGACGGCATGGCCCCGGGCAACGTGCTGACCAGCATGATCAAGCGTGTCGATGTTGCGGTTGAGGACATCATCAACAACTACGCGGACGGCAAGTTCCCCGGCGGAGAGGTGATGGATTTCGGCCTTGCGCAGAACGGCGTGGCGCTCTCCGATATGAAGCACACCAAGGACATGATCCCGGCCGCCTATCTTGAAAAGGTCGATGCCCTGAAAGCCGACATAGTCGACGGCAAGATCGAGGTTTGGGACGTATCGACTCAGGGTTACCCGGACTTCTTCCAGTAATCTCCCAAGCACCAGAGGGGCGGCGTGAGCCGCCCCTCTGGTCATTCGAAAGACCTGTAAATGAATGTCCGCAACGCGGCCCGAGATGAAACAGGCCAGGTGTCCGTGCGCCTCGGCGCCGACCGGCTCTGCAAGAGCTATGGCAGCATCGAGGCCAACCGCGACATCTCGATCACGGTTGCGCCGGGCGAAATCCATGCCATTGTCGGCGAGAACGGCGCCGGCAAATCGACACTCATGCGCATGCTGCAGGGCATCGAGCAGCCCGACAGCGGCCGCATCATCGTCGATGATCAGGTGGTCGATCTGACAGGGCCGCAAAGGGCTTTCACGCTCGGTATCGGCATGGTGCACCAGGAATTCATGCTGGCGCCCGATCTCACCCTGCTCGAGAACCTCGTGCTCGGAGACGAGCCGGTGATCCGCGCGCTGGGGCCCGCATCGACGATCGACTGGCGCTCGGCGCTGGAATCGGGCGAGCGGCTGGCGCGGGAAACCGCGGCGCATGTCGATTGGAGCCGCACAGCCCGCAATACGCCCGTCCATATCCAGCAATTTGTCGAAATCATCAGGCTGCTGCGGCGCGGAACGCGGATACTCATTCTCGATGAGCCTACCGCCGTTCTGGCCCCGCAGCAGGTCGACGACCTGTTCGCATTGCTGAAGAAGCTGCGCGATGGCGGCACCACGATCCTCTTCATCAGCCACAAGCTTCGCGAGGTGATGGCGCTGGCCGACCAGGTCACCGTCATCAGGCGCGGCGAGGTGCAATATACCAGCCCGGTTGCCGAGACGGACCCGGACACGATCGCCGGCCACATGGTCGGCGGGCAGGGTGTCCTGCCGGAAAGCGCGGCGGATGCAAAGAGCAGACAAGCCGTTGTCGGCGACGTGGTGCTGGAAGTCTCAGGCCTGACGACCCCCATCGTCGAGAAATCCCACCCGCTGCACGGGGTGGGCTTTGAACTTCGCAAGGGCGAGATCATCGGTCTCGCCGGCGTCAGCGGCAACGGGCAGAACGAACTCGTCGAATGTCTCGTCGGATTGCGGCCTGTCGGAGGCGGCGTGGTTTCCTTCGCCGGGCAGGACATTACACATATGTCCAATCAGCAAAGACGCGCCCGTGGCATGGGGTACATCAGCGCCGACCGGCGGCATGAAGGCCTGGCGCTTGAAGCGTCGGTTGAAGCCAATGTCATCGCCGGAAGCCAGCGCAAGCCGCCGATCAGCAATGGCGGGTTTTTCAACCGGCGAGCCATGCGGCGCGCCGCCGAAGAACGGCTGTCCTTCATCGGGGTGCGCCATGGCGGCCTTGACAATGCGGCCGGCGATCTGTCCGGCGGCAACCAGCAGCGGCTCGTCTTCGCGCGGGAAATCGCATCGCGGCCGAGCCTGCTGATCGTCTCGCAGCCGACCCGTGGCGTTGATCTTGTCGGCATCGCCGCCATCCACGGCATTCTGTCCGACTTTCGCCGAAACGGCGGTTCGGTCCTGCTGATCTCCGAAGAGCTCGATGAAATTCTCGCCCTGTCGGACCGCATACTCGTGATGGCCGATGGCGCGATTGTCGGAGAGACCAGCGCTTCGGACGCCGATATCGGCCATATCGGCCGGATGATGGTTATCCAGGGGGCGGGCGATGGCTGAGGCCGCAAGCATCGGGCGATCGCCTCTCATGGATTGGTTCGACAAGGGCATCGGCCTGGCTTTCCCGTTCATCGTGGCCCTTGTCGTCGCGGCTGTCGTGCTTCTGGCGATCGGCGAAAATCCGCTCGATGTCTTCGCGCTGATGTTCGCCGAATCCTTCGGCACGCAAAGGCGCATTGCGG
Source organism: Allohoeflea poritis (assembly GCF_027889715.1). Taxonomy (GTDB): domain Bacteria; phylum Pseudomonadota; class Alphaproteobacteria; order Rhizobiales; family Rhizobiaceae; genus Hoeflea_A; species Hoeflea_A poritis. The sequence goes on along the minus strand of NZ_JAPJZH010000003.1, from coordinate 276,387 downwards.
CCACCCTGTCTGCAGCGACACCCCTGCTGTTTACCGGCGTTGCGACGGCGATCTGTTTCCGCTCGGGCGTTTTCAATGTCGGCGTCGAAGGCGCATTGGTTATCGGGGGGCTTTGCGCGGCGTTTATCGGCTTCACGCTTCCGGCAGCGCTCGGCCTGACGCTGATACCGCTGGCCTTCGGCTTTGCCGCGCTCGTCTCGGCGATCTGGCTTTTGGTGCCGGGTTTCCTGCTGGCCCGCTACGAGGTGGATGAGGTCGTCTCGACGCTGATGCTCAATTTCGTTGCCTTCGGCATCACCGGTTATCTGGTCAACGGCCCGCTGCTCTCGGAAATCTCCGGCAACAACGTCACGCCGCTGGTTCACGAAGCCGCGCAACTGCCGCGCCTGATGCCGCCGTCGACTCTGCATACGGGCTTCCTGATCGGTGTGCTGGTCGTCATCCTTTACGGGGTATGGGCCCGCAGGACACCATCCGGTTTCGAGGCCGCGCTGGTAGGGCAGAACAAGCGGTTTTCCAGCGCGGTCGGCATATCGATACCGGCCACGATCATTCTCGTGATGGTGCTTTCGGGCGTCATCTCGGGCCTCGGCGGCGCGTCCCACGCGCTTGGCCAGCTGCATCGCTTCGCTGACGGCTTTTCGCCCGGATACGGCTTTACTGGAATGGCGGTCGCCTTGCTTGGCCGCAACAACGCGATCGGGATATTCCTCGGCGCTGTCCTGTTCGGCGCGCTGGCCTCCGCCGGCACGACAGTGCAACTCTTCTCCGACATCCCGCTCGACATCGTCAATATCATCGAGGGCACGGTGATGATCTTCGCGGTCGTCGAGCTTGGCCGGATCAGTCTCAAGCGATGGAGGGCGCGACGATGATCGTCGACCAGGTCATAGCCGCTTCCCTGACGCTGACGACGCCCATTCTGCTCGCCGCCATGGGCGGCCTCGTCAACCGCCAGGGCGGTATCGTCAATATCGCGCTCGACGCCAAGATGCTGGCCGGCGCCTTTGTCGCGGTCATCGTCTCCTCGATGACGGGCGGCTGGTTCGTGGCGGTCCTGTCTGCCGCCGTCGCGGGCGCACTCGTCGGCTATCTGTTCTCGCTTGTGATCACGCGCGCCAATGCCAACATGATCGTCGCGGGGCTGGGCCTGAATGTCCTGGTTGCCGGGTTCATTGGTTTCATCCTCAACTGGGTCTACGATTCCAGTGGCACGCTGCGCTTGCCGGATGTGCAGTTGCTGCCGAAATTCATGCCCGATTTCGTCTCCGGAATTCCGGTCGTCGGACTGGCCTTGTCCGAATTGGAGCCTCTGACGGTTTTCGCCTGGATAACCGTCTTCACGCTGCCGTTTCTGCTGGCTAACACCCGGATCGGTCTTTGGGTGCGCGCCACGGGCAATGCGCCGCAGGTGGCCCGCGCCATGGGCATATCGGGCCGCAACGTGCAGGATTTCTCCACCGCCTTCGCCGGTTTCTTTTCCGGGCTGGGCGGCGCGCATCTGGCGCTCGCTTCCATCGGCCTGTTCAATGAGGGCCTGACGGCGGGGCGCGGCTTCATCGCCCTCGCAGCGTTCTATTTCGGCCGCGACAGGCCCGTGACCACCGCGCTGGTGTGCCTGCTGTTCGGCTTCCTTGACGCCACTCAGATACGCATGCAGACGGCGGGGTTGCCGCCGAAGCTCATCGGCACGATTCCCTATCTCATGGTGCTCGTGGCACTGTGTATCGCCGGCTGGCGCAATCACCGCAGAAAGGCTGTCGCTCCATGAAGACCGCGCTCATAGTCATCGACATGCAGAATTCCTTCCTGCACCCTGACGGCGAGAACTACTATCCGGCGGCGGCGGATGTGATCGACAATGTCCGCCGGCTCATTGCGGCGGCCGGTGCCTGCGGCGTGCCGGTGGTGCATGTCGCGGACCGTCACCGCCAGGGATTTGAGGACTTCGAGAACAAGCGTCTGCCGCGCCATTGTGTGAGCGGTGGGTTCAACGCCGAGTTCTTCGACGGTTTCGGCCCTTCCGGGCGACCCAATGAAATCGAGATCGTCAAGCGGCGATTCAGTGCCTTCTTCGCAACGGAGCTGGCGCTGTTCCTCAATGAGCAGTCGGCGGAGCAGGTCGTGCTGTGCGGGGTGAAAACCAATGTATGCGTGCGGGCAACGGCGCAGGATGCATTCGCCAACGGCTTTGAAGTCTGCGTGGTCAGCGATGCGACCAATTCGAACCGCGAACACCTTGCCGAGGCGTCGCTGGAGGATATCGAGCGCTATATGGGCCGGCTCATATCGACGGACGAGGCACTGGAGATGCTGTCATGACGGGACTGGTGGTCACCGGCTATGCCAGTCTCGACTATCCGGTGGGCCTGTCCGGGCAGATCGGCGGCGACAGGACGACACTGATCGATCACCGTGATCCCGCCGCCTGGCCGCGCATCGGCGGCTGCCCGGCCTATATGGCGCTGGCCGTCACACGCGAAGGCGGATCGGTTTCACCGCTCACATGGATCGGCACCGGCGCGGAAAGCGATCATTTTGTCGGTGCGCTGCGCGATGCCGGAGCGGATATTGGCGGGATCGCCAGTCTGCCGTCGGAGCGCACGCCGACGGCCATCCTGGCCTATCAGGCAGACGGCACGTGCGCCTGCCTTTTCGATCCGGTCTTTGCCGGTGAGGAGACGTTGACGCAAGCCCAGCGCGACCTCCTGGCCGGCGCGGATCATCTGTGCATTTCCGTCGGTCCGCCGCACCTGACCCGGGAGATCCTCGCGTGCCGCAAGGCGAGCGCGCGGCTCTACTGGGTGATCAAGAACGATGCGCACAGCTTTTTTCCCGAGATTTGCGGTGAGCTCTCGTCGGCCGCCGATGTGATTTTCTGCAACGAAGCCGAGCGGAGCCTCGTGGCGGAAACACCACCCGAAACGACTATTGTGGAGACGCGGGGTTTGCGTGGAATCGCGGTCGAATGCGAGGGGCAGGTGCAGACGCTGACCATCGATCCTTTGGCGGTCCGCGACACCACGGGCGCGGGCGACACGCTGGCCGGTGGTTTCATTGCGGCACAGATGGCCGGGACAATGGATGCGCTCGCGGCGACGCAAGCCGGTCTCGACGCGGCAAACAAGATGCTGAAACAGCGGCAGGAAAGGCAAACCTCATGAAGAAGGCCTGGTATCTCGGATATTCTGCCGACGATATAGGCGATCGCGCCATACTGATCGGAGATCCGGACCGGGTGGACCGTATTGCCGGCCTCCTCGAAGAGCCACGGTTCCTGCCGGTCTCGCGCGGCCTCAAATCCGTCACCGGCGGTTTTGCGGGCAAATCCCTGACGATCGCGGCATTCGGCATGGGTGCGCCGATCGCGACGATCGTACTGCATGAACTCGCCGATCTCGGCATATCGCGCTTCCTGCGCATCGGAACCGCCATGTATTTCCCGCCGGCGCGTGGCGGGGAGTTTATCGTCAGCACATCGGCCGTTGGCTTCGAGGGCACATCGCCGGCCTATCTGGAAGGCGGCGAGCCGTATGCGGCCGATACCGCCCTGGTCGAGGCCTTGAATCAGGCGGCCGCCGCTGCGGGGCAGAGCGTGCGAAAAGGTATCTACGCCACATACGACGCCTTTTATCGCGACATGTTCGGCATCGACGATGCGGGCCGTGACCGCGCTTCGGCAAACAGGGAACTGCTCAAGGAAATGGGCGTGCTCGCGGTCGATATGGAAACCTCGGCTCTGCTGGCGGCAGCCGGCGCGCTCGACGTCGCATGCACCACATTGTGTCTCGGAACAGTGGACGCGCTGACCCAGGAAAAGCTCGAACCGGGCGCGCTGGCGCAGGGTGAGAAGCAATTGTTCGAAATCGCGTTAAGCGGGCTGTGCGCGCTCGATTGACGGCGTACCGGTTCCGCATGGAGAGTTAAAATGAGTAATATTTCAACGGATTACTTCGCTACGGTCATGGAACGGTTGCAGAAGGTCGCGGACACGCAAGGCGCGGCCATTGAGGCCGCGGCCGAGATCTGCGCAGAAGCGATCATCAACGACAAGCTGGTGTTTACCTTCGGCACCGGTCACGGCTCCTTTGCCGCGATGGAGATGTTCCCGCGCACGGGAACGGTCACCGGTTTTCGGCCGATCGTCGAGAGCTCGATGATCTCGTTTCACCGCGTATTGGGCGACGGCGGCGCGCGCCAGTACCGGTTCATCCACGGCCGCGAAGGCTATGGCGACGCGATCCTGTCCTCGCACCAGCTCGATTCCGGCGATGCGATGCTGATTTTCTCGCATTCGGGTCTCAATGCCGTGACGCTCGACATTGCCGTCGGCGCCAAGGAGCGCGGCATGAAGCTCATCGGCGTTACGTCTGTCCCGCATTCCTCGTCGACGCCATCGCGCCATTCCTGCGGCAAGCGTCTGTACGAACTTGCCGATGTGGTCATCGACACCGGCGTGCCCAAGGGCGATGCGGGCATATCCATCGAAGGCCTGAAATACCGGGTCGGCGCGACATCCACGTCGATTGCCATTGCCGTCGGCCAGGCGATCAACGCCGCGACAGTGGAAATCATGGTCAAACGCGGTCATGAGCCCTTCGTCATGGTCAGCCCCAACACGGCCGAGAAGGCCGAGGCCGACATTCAGAACGACCGCAACTACGCCGAACTCTGGCGGCGCCTGAAGATGCGTTAGAAAGGCTGGGTCATGGATCGCGGACTATTCATCGACGGCGAATGGCAGTTCCCGGAAGGGCTTGAGCGGTTTGAGATCGCCGACCCCGCCACCGGAGCGCCGGTAGGCTCGACCCTGCTTGCCGACGAGGCGACTGTCGACCGCGCGGTTGCAGCCGCGCAACGGGCGGCTCCCGCCATGGCGGCGATGCACGCAGATGAGCGGGCTGCAATACTCGAAAGGGCGGTCGGCCTGATCGAGGCGCGCGCCGAGGACATGGCGTTCCTGCTGACCCGCGAGCAGGGCAAGCCGGTCGCCGACAACCGCAAGGAAATCCTCTTCGGTGCGCGGGTGCTTCGTTACTATGCGGGCGAGGTGATTCGCATCGGCGGCTCCCTGCGGCCGGCCATGGCCGCCGACATCAAGAATATCGTCTCCTATCATCCCGTCGGGGTGGCGGCGGCGATCGTTCCGTGGAACTACCCGGTCGATCTTTACTGCTGGAAGGCAGGGCCGGCGATTGCCGCCGGCTGCCCGTTGATCGTCAAATCGCCGCCCGAGACACCGTTGGCGATCGCCATGCTGGTCGATTGCCTGCACGAAGCCGGGCTTCCCATGGGCGCGCTCGCCGATTTGCCGGGCCGCGGCCCGGTGGCGGGCGCCGCGCTGGCGCGTCACGCGGGCGTGCGCGTTCTCTCGGCGACCGCCTCGATCCCTGCCGGCCAGGACATCATGCGCAATGCCGCAGGCAATCTGAAAAAGCTCTGCCTGGAGCTCGGCGGCAATGCGCCGCTCGTCGTCATGGCCGATGCCGATCTTGAAGAGGCGGCGCGGGCGGCGCACCGCCGTTCCTTCTCGAATATGGGACAGATCTGCATCACGGTGAACCGGATCCTGGTGGACCGGTGCGTGCACAATGAATTCGTGGATATTCTGGCCGGGCTGGCCGAAGGGACGGAGCTTGGCCACGGGACCGATGCAGGCGTCGAATACGGACCCGTCCTCAACAATTCCGTCATTGAGCGGGTCGAGGCCCACCAGAAGGACGCCGTCACAAAGGGCGGGCGGCTTGTCGCCGGCGGGAGCAGACCGGCCGGAGAGACCTTCGGCAGCGGCTTTTTCTACAGGCCGACAGTGATCGACAACGCGCCGGCCGACAGTCTGCCGATGACCAGCGAGACCTACGGGCCGCTTGCGGCCGTTGCCGCATTCGATACGGATGCGCAGATGATCGCCATGGCCAACAGCCTCGAATACGGGCTGGCGGCCTATCTCTACGGCTCGGACCTTGAGCGGCTCTGGGCCGTCGCGGACCGGCTGGAATTCGGCGGTATCGGCATCAATGTCAACGATGTCAGCGAGTTGCAGGCGCCCTTCGGTGGCTGGAAGATGAGCGGCATCGGACGCGAACTCGGGCCGGAGGGGCTCGATGCCTATCTCGAGCCGAAACTCGTCAAGATGCGTGTCCGGCGTGTATAGCCTGCTTGGACAGACACGGCCTGTCTCTTGATCCGGCGCAAATTACCCTAGAAAATAGCGAGTCGAAGTATCCCGACACGCTCCGGCGTGCTGTCTGAGGCGAACGGATGGATAAAGCCGTCAAAAAACAGAACTATTCCGCTCCCGCCCTTGAAAAGGGGCTGGATATCATCGAACTCCTGTCGGATCAGGAAACGGGTCTGAGCCAGTCGGAAATCGCCCGGGCGCTCGGCCGGTCCGTCAGCGAGATATTCCGCATGCTGGTGGTGCTCATGGAGCGCGGCTACGTGGCGCAGGAACCGCTGAGCGACCGTTACGTTCTGACAACTTTCCTGTTCGAGATCTCGCACCGCATCCCGAAGATCCGGCGCCTCACGGCCTTTGCCGGGCCGCTGATGCGGGCGATGGTCAATGCGGTCAAGCAGTCCTCGCATCTGGCGATCCTGACGTCCGACAGCGTGCTTGTCGTCGGGCAGGTGGATTCACCCGGCATCAACAACATGACCGTGCGCCTCGGCGCCAAGATCGATCTCTGGTCGACATCGTCCGGTCGTGTGATCCTTGCCCATCTTCCCGACGAGGAGGTCGGCGAATATTTCGAGAGTGTGCCGCTTCCGGCCGACATGAGTGAAGAATCGGTGCGCCGTGATCTGCGCAAGATACGCGACAACGGACACGAGGTTCGCGACAGTTTCGTCGTCCGGGGCGTGGTCAATGTCGCGGCCCCGATCATGGACCATTCCGGCCGGGCGGTTGCCGCTCTGACCGTTCCGCATATCGAAAAATATAACGACCCGATCACCTTCGAGGATTGCCGTCTCGAACTGATCAGGACGGCCGCCGAGCTGACCAAGAGCCTCGGCGGCGGGGCTTTCCTGCAGGATGTCAGTCAAGCTGAAGCGGAGTAGGTGGCACCTGCATGGCATTGAAACAGGCTTCGACAAGCGCCATCGTCTCATAGGCATCCTCGACCGAAGCATATAGGTGGTCATCCTCGCCGGCATCGAAGCGCTGCACATTGCGCATGGTGCCCATGAAGGCGTCGATGAACCAGCTTCCCTCCAGCGGTATGGATTGCCACGCCCCGCCATTCGGGCAGTACCACAATTCATCCTCTTCTCCGTTCGGATAGTCGAAGCAGACGCCGAGCTTGACCATCATGGCGCCTTCCGTTCCCTCGATGCGGAACCAGGCGGACTGGAATTTGCGGCCGCCCTGGTGATTGTGATTGATCGACATCAGGCCGCGCAGCCGGTCGCCGTAATCCAGGATGACGGAGGTCCGGGTCTGTGCAAAGTCCTCGGCCCGCGGATCGCCGATACTGCGCGCGAAGACGCCGGAGGGGCTGCCGGCCAGCGCGCGGATCGTATCGAGATAATGGATCGAGTGGACAGCGATCTCGACGCGCTCCATCGGAATGAGGAACGGGAAGAGCTTCCAGGGCGTGAAGATATTGAGGTGCACCTCGATCTCAAGAAGGTCGCCGAGCAGACCCTTCTCGATTGCGTCCCTGGCAGCCATCATCATCGGTGAAAAGCGTAGCTGGAAATTGACCGCCGCCTTCAGTTTCCTGTCGCGGCAGATCTGCCGGATGCGGCGCGCCTGCTCCTGGTCGGCGCCCATCGGCTTTTGAATGAGAACGGCAGCGCCGTCGGGAAGGTCCGGCAGAATATCGGTGATGACGTGGGGCGGCGTCGCAATGTCGTAGACCGCATCGGTCCCCTTGGCCGAAACCGCGTCTGACAGGCTCGAATAGACCGCCGGTATGTCGTAGTCGCTGGCCAAGGCATTGGCGTGCCCGGCGTCGACATCGGTCACGCCGCCGACCGCTATGCCGGCCTTGGCATAGGCCGGCAGGTGGGCATCGCGGATAATGCCGCCTGCGCCCACAATAACAACCGGCTTTGGCGCCGACGGCGCCGGCCAGGACTGTTTGAGTTCCGCAATCATCATGATCCTCCCGTTTTCGCCGCGCTGATTATGCCTGCGACAACTGGCAGCCGTCCCGGTCGGCGGCGATGTCCGGGCATGTCAATGCACAGTTTGGATTTTATATATAGAAAAGAATTTGACAAATAAAAAATAACATGGATCATTGACAGGCAAGAATGAAGCCTGGGGAGGAGAAATGGCTGAGATTGGTGTCCACGCACGGGCATTGCCCGGGTTGCCCAAGGACCATTGCGAAATCCCGGTCTGGAACGCAGAGAACTGGTACTTCGAGGATTTCGAGGTCGGCGACAAAATCCGTTCCATCCGGCGCACCATCTCCGAAGGCGAGGCCATGCTCTTCAATTCGCTGGTGCTCGATATGCATCCCTATGTCGGCGATCAGGGCTTTGCCGAGAAAGAGGGCGTTTTCGGAAAACGCCTGGTGGCCGGCGCTCAGGTATTCTCCTACGGCCTGGGACTTGCCGCGACCAACTGCCTGAATTCGTTTTCCTACGGCTATGACCGCCTGCGCTTCATCGCGCCGGTCTTTATCGGCGACACCATCTACACGATCCGCGAGAACCTCTCCAAGGAGATCAAGAACGAGGAGATGGGCAAGGTGCGTGTGAGCTATTCGGTCTTCAAGGGCGACGGCGAGCTGGTGCTTTATTGCGAACATCTCATGACCGCGCTCTATCGCGATCCGGCGGCGTTCGCCGACGAGGTTGCCAAGCTGGCGAAAGAGAAGGCGGCGGGGTAGCTGCGGATGGGTGAGACGATACATCTGCGCGGCATGACCTGGGATCACAGCCGTGGTTACGATCCGATGGTCGCGACATCGAAGCAGTTTGCCGAGATGCATCCGGGCGTGTCGATTGCCTGGGAAAAGCGCTCGCTCCAGGCTTTCGCCGACCGCCCGATAGAGGAGATGGCCGGCGACTATGACCTGATGGTCATCGATCATCCGCATGTCGGTGAGGTCGCTCGCAGCGGACAGCTCCTGGCGCTGGACACGCTGGGCCGGGCAGGGGAGCTGGAAACGCTGGCCGCCCAATCCGTTGGCGTTTCGCACCGCTCCTATGAATTTGATGGTCATCAATGGGCGCTGGCGATCGATGCCGCCACGCCGGTTGCCGCCTTTCGTTCGGACCAGTTGAGCGTGGCACCGACGCGTTGGAACGAGGTTGTGGAACTTGCCAGGGGCGGCGACGTGGCCTTTGCGCTCATCCCGATCAATGCGCTGATGACCTTTTTCGGCCTCGCACGCAACATGGATTACGCTATTGCCGAGGATCCCGGGCTCCTTATCGAACGCGCGCAGGGCCAGCGTGTCCTCGAAGTAATGGCGGAGATCGCCGGCCTGATGGATGCGCGCTGCCTGACGCTCGATCCCATCGGGGTTCTGGAATGGATGGGCCGGACGGCCGACGGCCCGATCTATGCGCCGTTCGGCTATGGTTATACGAACTACAGCCGCCGCGGCTATTGCAGGTTTCCGGTTACTTTCGCCGACGCGCCCGGTATCGGCAACAACGGGCCGCGCGGCACGGTGATCGGCGGAACGGGCATTGCGGTGTCCGCTTCGTCTGAACACAGCGCCATCGCCGCCGACTATGCGTTCTGGATCGCCGGAGCGCAGTGTCAGTCGGGTGTCTATTTCTCATCCGGCGGCCAGCCGGGCAATGCGGTCGCTTGGGAAGACGATGCCTGCAATGCGGCATGCGGCGATTTCTTCCGCAACACGCGACAGACGTTGGAGACGGCCTGGCTGCGCCCGCGCTACGACGGCTATATGGGCCTTCAGGATCATGGCGGCGACATCGTTCACGAGTGCCTGCGCGGCGAAGCCGGCATCGAAGCAACGCTCGACAAATTGCAGTCAGCCTATCTGGAGAGCCGGTCATGAGGGATCTGCCGCAGGCCGACCGGCCGCTCAACGGTCTGACCGTTATCGATTTCAGCCAGTTCCTGTCCGGTCCCGTCTGCACGCTGAAGCTGGCGGATCTCGGCGCCCGGGTCATCAAGGTGGAACGGCCCGAGATCGGCGATTTGTGCCGCTACCTTTATCTGTCGGACACGGATATCGATGGCGACAACACGCTGTTCCATGCCATCAACCGCAACAAGGAAAGCATCACGGCGGACCTGCGCAACGAAGAGGACCGGCAAAGGCTGTTTGACCTTTTGAAAACGGCCGACGTGATGATCCAGAACTTTCGGCCGGGCGTCATCGAGCGGCAGGGATTCGGTTACGAGGACGTACGCAAGATCAATCCCGGCATCGTCTACGGATCGATCTCCGGCTATGGCGAGGATGGCCCCTGGAAGGACCTGCCGGGCCAGGATCTTCTGGCCCAGGCGCGTTCCGGGCTGCTCTGGCTGACCGGCAGCCGTGACGATCCGCCGATGCCGATGGGGCTGGCGGTCGCCGACATGATGGCCGGCAATGCGCTGGCGCAGGGTGTTCTGGCGGCATTGGTCGGCCGCGGCATTACCGGCAAGGGCGCCAAGGTGGAGACCAGCCTCTTCGAGGCGATGATCGATTTCCAGTTCGAGGTCCTGACGACCCATCTCAACGACGGCAACAGGCCGCCCGAACGCAGCGGGTTCAACGGGGCGCATGCCTATCTGGGCGCACCCTACGGCGTTTACGAGACCGCCGACGGTTATCTGGCTCTTGCCATGACGCCGTCACTGAAGACGCTTGCGGAGTTGCTTGGTGTGGAAGGCCTCGACCATTTCTACAAAGACAAGAACGCCCTGCTTTCCCATCGCGACGAGATCAAGCAGTCCATCGCCCGGCGTCTCAAGCTGAAGAAGACGGCCGAATGGCTTGCCGTGCTGCAGCCGGCGGACATCTGGTGCTCCGAGGTCCTCGACTGGCAGGACATGCTGCGAAGCGAAGCCTATCGCATGCTTGATCTGGAGCAGACGATCCGACGCAACGCCAGCCTTGAGCTGACTGCCGTGCGCTCCCCGATCCGCATCAACGCCGCGACCCTGAAGTCCGAGATAGCGGCGCCGGTCCTCGGCCAGCACAACGCAGCTGTCTTCGGCGCGGACAAGACTAAAGACGGCGATGGAAAGTCGGCCGGACAATCGAAATGACGAACTCAAGCAATCGTACCAAGGAGGAAACGATGACCAAGGCAGGAATCAAACTTTTGGCCGCGGCGACAGCATTGCCGCTGCTGATGGCCGGCGCAGTCAGCGCCGAGGAGATCGACTACGGCAATTTCGACGGATATACGCTGCGTGTGAAGCTGATCGGCGGTGCGCAGTACGAGCCGCTCTATGCCGAAATCGAGAAGTGGGAAGAGATGACCGGCGCCAAGGTCGACGTCCTGTCCCGCAAGAACCACTTCGAGCTCGACCGCGAAATCAAGCAGGACATCGCAGCCGGAACGCTCGACTGGTGTGTCGGCTCCAACCACACCAGCTTCGCGCCGCAATACGGAACCATCTATATCGACCTGAACGGTGTGATCCCGGAAGCAACGCTTGCCGAGTTCCAGGAGCTGGCTCTGGCGAACTCGACCGTTGACGGACGCCTGGTGCAGTTGCCGAGGCATTCGGACATCTCCAACCTCTACTACAAGAAATCGCTCTACGCGGATCAGGGCAACAAGGACCGGTTCAAGGAAAAGCACGGCTATGATCTGGCGCCGCCGGAAACCTGGGACCAGTTCAAGGATCAGGCCATTTTCTTCGCCAATGCGCCCGAATTCTTCGGCACGCAATATGTGGGCAAGGACGAGGCGATCACCGGCCGCTTCTACGAATTGCTGATCGCCGAGGGCGGGCAGCTCTTCGACGAGAACTGGAACCCGACCTTCAACTCGGAAGCCGGCGTTCGCGCGGTCCAGTGGTTCAAGGACCTGTATGATGCGAAGGCCGTGCCGGCAGGTGTTCTCAACTATCTGTGGGACGACACCGGTCTTGGCTTTGCATCCGGCACTGTTGCGCTGAATCTCGACTGGGCCGGCTGGGCATCCTTCTTCAATGATCCGGCAAATTCGAAGGTCGCCGGCGATATCGGCCTGGTGCGCGCACCTGTCGGATCGGGCGGCAAGCGCAGCGGATGGTCGGGCAGCCACACCTTCTCGATCACCGAGACCTGCGACAACAAGGAAGCCGCGGCCTCTTTCATCTCCTTCCTCACATCGCATGAGCGGCAGATGATCGAAGCGCGCAAGGGCCTGTTGCCGACACGCGCCAAGGTCTGGGACGAAGCCATTGCCGAATTCGACGGAGCCGGCAATGAATTCATGGTGACGGTCTTCGAGACCTACTCGCAATCCATGGCGGAAGATGCCTTCACACCGCCGCTGATTGCGCCGTGGATCGAGGTCTCGAACGAAATCTGGCCGCGCCTGCAGGCCGCCATCCTGGGTGAGAAGTCGCCGCAGGAAGCACTCGACGAAGCCGCGGAATCGGCACGCGAGGTCATGGAAGATGCGGGCTATCTCTGATGTCCTCCCAACCGGACGGCGGCCTTCGGGCCGCCGTTCGACCAGACATTCCCACTAGACGGGACGGACCATGGCGAAAATCGAAAAAAAGCTTCCATTCTGGCAGCGCGAAGGGTTCACGCCCTTTATTCTGCTTCTGCCTGCCATACTGGTTCTCGTTCTTGTCGTTCTGCTGCCGCTGCTTTTCTCCCTTTACACGAGCTTTACCGGTTACCGGCTGATCCGGCCCGACAGTCTCTACAACTTTGTCGGGTTTCGAAACTATGAGCGTATTTTCACCGATTGGGATTTCTGGGTCGCCTTCGGCCGCACGGTCCTGTTCCTGACGATTGCGCTCAATCTGGAATTCCTGTTCGGCCTCGGCATTGCCCTCCTGATCAACAGGATCACCTGGGGGCAGCGCACCCTGCGCACGATCATGATGTTCCCGATGATGTTCTCGCCGATCCTCGTCGGCTATCAGTTCAAGTTCATCTTCAACGACAATATCGGCGTGCTGAACAATGCGCTGCAGTCGCTGGGGCTGAGCGACGGCGCCATTCCATGGCTGGTCGACAAGCATCTCGCCATGGGTTCGATCATCGTCGCCGAAGTGTGGATGAGCACATCCATCTTCGCCATCCTTTTGCTCGCCGGGCTGTTTGCCATGCCACGCGATCCGCTGGAAGCGGCCAAGGTAGACGGCTGCAATCCGTGGCAGGTGTTTCGCCACATCACGCTGCCGTTCCTGATGCCTTTCGCCTTCATCGCCATGACGATCCGCTCGCTCGATGTCGCTCGCGCCTATGACATTGTCGACGTCATGACCGGCGGCGGCCCCGCCGGCCGCACGGAGCTCCTCTGGACGATGATTGCCCGGGTCGGATACGACAATTCGCGGATGGGGCAGGCCAACGCCATGGCCTATGTGTCGATCCTGCTGTCGATCGCCTTCACCTACTATTTCTTCAGGAAGCTGATTGCCGCGCGGCGCTACATGGGAGGGGCGAACTGATGGATACCGCCCTCAAGAAGCGCATCGGCAAGGCCGTCACCTGGGTGATGACCTTCCTGCTCATGTTGATCATCTGCCTGCCGGGACTGTGGGTGGTGCTGACCGGGTTTCGCCCGAACCGCGAAGTGCTGGCCAAGCCCGCCATCTGGATTCCCGAGGAACTCACCCTCAACAATTTTGCCCAGATCTTCGGCTTCGGCGCCGAACAGGTGGCGATCCCGGTGCCCGCCTATTTCACCAACTCGCTGATCATTGCCCTGACCAGCACGGTCATCGCCATATTGATCGGCATGTCCGGCGGCTACGCTTTTGCCCGTTTCCGCTTCCGCTTCAAGGACGGGATTTTCCTCGGCCTTATGCTGTCGCGCACCGTACCGGGCATTGCCCTGTCCCTGCCGGTTTTCATGATCTGGAGCCGGCTTGGTCTGATCGACACCAAACCCGGGCTGATCATCGTCTATGTGGCGCTCAACATCCCGTTCACCATCTGGCTGATCGACGGCTTCTTCCGACAGATTCCGAAGGAGATGTCCGAGGCGGCGCAGGTCGATGGCTGCACACGCTGGCAGGCCTTCTGGAAGATCGAATTTCCCCTGGCACGCTCCGGCATTGCCTCCGCGGCGATTTTCGCCTTCCTGACGTCCTGGAACGAATACGCGCTTGCCAGCCAGCTCACCCGGTCCACCGACAGCAAGACGCTGCCGGTCGGGCTGATGGATTTCACCGCCCAGTTCACCATTGACTGGGCCGGCATGTCGGCCATGGCGGTGATCATCATCGTGCCGGCGCTGATCCTCACTTTCATCGTGCAAAAGCATCTCATAAGCGGCCTGACATTCGGCGGCGTGAAGGGATAATTCATGGCTGAAATCAAGCTGCAGAACGTTGTCAAGAAATACGGCCCGTTGGAGGTCGTGCACGGTATCGGCCTCGATATCGAGCACAATGAGTTCGTCGTCCTGGTCGGACCGTCCGGCTGCGGCAAGTCGACCACGTTGCGCATGATCGCCGGGCTCGAGGAGATCTCGGACGGGACGATTTCCATCGGCCCGCAGGTTGTCAACGACCTTCCGCCGCGCAAACGCAATATCTCCATGGTGTTCCAGAACTATGCGCTCTATCCGCATATGAGCGTGCGCGAGAATCTGGGTTTCGGCCTGAAGATCGCCAAGCAGCCGGAAGCCGTGGTTGCCGAGCGGGTCAGGGAGGCAGCCGAGATCCTCGGGCTGGAAGAGCTGCTGGAACGCACGCCGGCGGAACTGTCCGGCGGCCAGCGCCAGCGCGTGGCCATGGGCCGCGCCATCGTGCGCCACCCCGAAGCCTTCCTTTTCGATGAGCCGCTCTCCAATCTGGACGCCAAGCTGCGGGTGCAGATGCGCACCGAGATCAAGAAGCTGCACCAGAGGGTCAAGACGACGGTTGTCTATGTGACCCACGACCAGGTGGAGGCGATGACACTCGCCGATCGCATCGTCGTAATGAAGGACGGCTGGATCGAGCAGGTCGGAACACCCATGGAGGTGTTCAACCATCCACTCAACACATTCGTCGCGAGCTTCATCGGCTCGCCTCCGATGAACCTGATCGATGCCGAGATCGCCGACAACCGGATCGTCCTTTCCGACGGCACGCAATTGCCGATACCCGAACGTCTGGAACAGCATGTGCGCGACGGGCAGAAGGTGGTCTTCGGGCTGCGGCCCGACGATCTGACGCCCCAGGGGCATGGCATCGCGGAAAGCGGTCACCGGGCGACGGTGGAACTCACGGTGGAACTTGCCGAACTGCTTGGCACGGAGACGATCCTCTACACGCGGATCAATGGCAGTGAGGTGCTTGGAAAGATGTTCGATCCGCGCGACGTATCGCCGGGCGAACGCATGACCTTCAACATCTCGCTCGACAAGGTCCATCTCTTCGACGCTGAAACGCAGAAATCCGTGAGGCTCGGCTGATGGCGCGCATCGAAAGGGTGGAACTGGTCATGGTCGACCTTGCGCCCAAGGCGGAGCGCAAGGATGCGATCCAGGCCTTTGTCAGCCAGGAAACGCCCATTTTGAGCATCACCGACACCGACGGCGCCGTCGGAACCGGCTACTGCTATACGATCGGTACCGGCGGCGGGGCGGTGATGAGCCTGCTCGGCGACACCCTCATTCCGGCGCTGATCGGCCGGGAAGCCGAAGAGATCGAAGCCATCTGGCGCGATCTGCTGTTCTTGACCCACGCGACCGCCGTGGGCGCGGTTACGTCCCTGGCGCTTGCAGCCATTGATACGGCCCTGTGGGACCTGCGCTGCCGGAAGGCATCGCAACCCCTCTACAGGATGGCCGGCGGCGCCAAACACGCGGTGCCGCTTTATTCGACGGAGGGCGGGTGGCTGCAGCTTGCGCCGGAAGCGCTGGTCGAGGATGCCCTTGCCATGCGCGAGCAGGGGTTCATCGGCTCCAAGTTCAAGATCGGCAAGCCGACGGCGGCCGAGGACCGGGCGCGTCTGGCGGCGGTGCGCGAGGCGGTGGGAGACGCGTACCGCATCCTGACCGACGCCAACCAGTGTTTCGCATTGTCGGAGGCGCTGATCCGCGCCGAAATGCTGGCCGAGCTTGATGTCGGCTGGTTCGAGGAGCCGATGCCCGCCGACGATGTCGGCGCCCATGCAACCCTTGCCAGCCGTTCGCGCGTGCCGGTCGCCGTCGGCGAGAGCCTCTATTCGATCAGCCAGTTCAAGGACTACCTGAATCAGGGCGCCTGTTCGATCGTCCAGGTGGATGTGGCGCGCATCGGCGGGATCACGCCGTGGCTGAAGGTGGCCCATATGGCCGAAGCCTTTAACATATCCGTCTGTCCGCACTTCCTCATGGAGTTGCATGTCAGTCTGGTCTGCGCCGTGCCGAACGCGCCGATCCTGGAATATATCCCCCAGCTCGACGACATCACCGTTTCCCGCATTCAGATACACAATGGACAGGCAAGTCCGCCATCGGCGCCGGGCATCGGCATCGAATGGGACTGGCCGGCGATTGAGGCAAGGGCCGAGGCGCACAAGCGCGTATTCACCGGAGGATAGACAATGCAGAGAATGGGAATGGTCATCGGTTTGAACGCCGACAAGGTCGAGGAATACAAGCGCCTGCATGCGGCTGTCTGGCCGGAGATCCTGGCAAAGATAAGCGAATGCAACATCACCAATTACTCGATCTTCCTGAAAGAGCCCGAGAACCTTCTGTTCGGCTACTGGGAATATACCGGCAACGATTTCGAGGCCGATGCGGCGCTCATGGCCGCCGATCCGAAGACCCGGGAATGGTGGGATGTGTGCATGCCCTGCCAGGTTCCGCTCGAGACGCGCAAGGAAGGTGAATGGTGGGCCATGATGGAGGAGGTTTTTCATCATGACTGACGCACGCGTCGGCAAACTCGGGCAGTGTTATACCGGCGTCATCCATGACGTGATGCGGGCGAGCGGCTTGCGCAATTTCACCCTGCCGCCGCGCATCACGCCGCTGCAGCCGGAAAAGACGCTGTGCGGGCCGGCATTCACCATCGAGGGGCGGATGGATGAGACGGCGGACGCCCATGAAACATTGCTGGCCTGGACGGGGCTGTTGTCGCAATGCAAGCCCGGCCATATCTGGACGGCGCAGCCAAACACCCATCTCGTCGCCCAGATGGGCGAGCTTTCCGCCGAAACCCTGCACCGCAAGGGTGTGCTGGGCTGCGTCCTCGACGGCGCATTGCGCGATGCGAATTTTATCCTGGATCTCGGTTTCGCCTGCTGGCGCACCCACCACACGCCGCGCGATATCGTCGGCACCTGGCTTCCGAAGGCAATCGATGTGGAAATCATGATCGACGATGTCCTCATTCGCCCGGGCGACTGGTTGCACGGCGACCGCGACGGCATGGTGCGCATTCCCTTCGAGCGCCTGGATGAGGTCCTGGAAAAGTCCGTCGAAGCGATGCAGACGGAGAACCTGGTCCGCAAAGCGATCCTTGAGGGCGTCGATCCGCAAGAGGCCTATCTGCGTTTCGGAAAATTCTGATGAAGATCGCCAGCCTCGACATCCGCTGTTGCCGATTGCAGCAGGCCGTCATCCCGGGCGATGCGACCCGCGACGGCATCGCGCAGGACGGCATGGAGTTCCTGGTTTTCACGGCCAACACCGAGGACGGCCTGTCGGCCTCCATGTTCGGCTTCGCCGGACGCTCGGCGCTCGGCTCCGGTCACCTGGCGGCCGCATCGCTCAGGCCTTTCATGGTCGGCCGCGACGCACTCGATCGCGAGGCGGCCTGGCATGACTGGCGCGTGGCCGACCGCTGGTGGCATCACTTGCCGATCTATCTTTACGGTCCTGTCGATTGTTGCCTGTGGCTGCTCGGAGCAACGGCGGCCGAACAGCCGCTCTGGCGCTATATCGGCGGCGCGCGCAGCGAAATCCCGGTCTATGCCTCGTCCATGGTTCTGCCCGATGCCGCCGCCTATCAGGACGAGGCGCGTGCCGTGCGCGATGCCGGTATGAAGGCCTACAAGATCCATCCGCCGGGGCGTTCGCCTGAAGAGGATATCGAGGTCCACCGTGCCGTGCGCGAAGCCGTCGGTCCCGAATTCACGCTGATGTCCGATCCCGTGGCGGCCTACTCGCTTGAGGAAGCTGTTCGCTTTGGCCGGGAACTGGAAGCACTTGGCTATCTTTGGCTTGAAGAGCCTCTGCCGGATGAGAATTTCAGCGCCCTGCGGGAACTGACGCGGCGCCTCGATATTCCGGTGGTAGGCACCGAGGTTATCGCCAAACATCCCTATTCGGTTGCCGAGTGCATTGCATCGCGGGTGGTCGATGCGGTGCGGGCCGATATCTCCTGGACCGGCGGTGTGACGGGCGCGCTGAAGACGGCGCGTCTTGCTGAGGCGTTTCACATGAACTGCGAATTGCACACGACGATTTTCCACCCGCTGGAACTGGTCAATCTGCACCTGTGCGGAGCGGTACGCAACAACAGCTATTTCGAGCTTTTGTGGCCGGTGTCGCAGTTCGCGTTCGGACTGGCGGAGCCGCTGCCCGTCGAAAATGGAATAGCGCGCATGCCGGTCAAGCCGGGTCTTGGAGTGGAACTCGACTGGGACCTTATCGACAATTGCACGATCGCCGAGCTGTGAACCGATGGGCAGGATCGAAACCTTGACCGACCGGCTTGAAACCGACAGGAGGTTGCTCACCCTGTCGCCACGCGACAATGTCGCCGTGGCGAAAGAGGCGATTCCGGCCGGCGAAACGTTTCTGGTCAGCGGTCGTGAGATCATTGCCGCGGTCCGTATCGGCCTCGGGCACAAAGTGGCGCTTCGCCCAATTCGCGCGGGTGAAAAAGTGCTCAAATACGGCGTGCCCATCGGCTCGGCGACCGCCGACATTGCGGTCGGCGATCATGTTCATCTCCACAATATCAGAAGCGATTACACGCCCACCCATTCTCTTGATGCCGCGCGCGCCGATCATATCGGTGAGCGCAATGGAGAGGGCCGATGAGATTTGAAGGTTTTCAACGCGCCGACGGTCGCAAGGGTATCCGCAATGTCGTCGCGGTGGCCTACCTTGTCGAATGCGCGCACCATGTTGCCCGCGAAATCGTGCTTCCGCATCGGGAGGAAGCGCATCTGATCGGATTTCCGGGCTGTTTTCCCAACGAATATGCGCAGAACATGATGGAGCGCCTGTGCACCCACCCCAATGTCGGAGCGGTATTGCTGGTCTCGCTGGGTTGCGAAAGCTTCAATCGCTACCGGCTTGAAAAAACCATCGCCGACAGCGGCCGGCCGGTATCCACGCTGGTGATCCAGCGCGAAGGCGGCACGCGCACGACCATTGAAAAGGGCCGGGCGTGGATCGAGCGGACGCTTGCCGGGCTTGCGGGCGCACAACGCGTTTCCATGGATGTCAGCGACCTTGTCGTCGGCACCGTGTGCGGCGGTTCCGATGGCACGAGCGGAATTTCCGGCAATCCGGCCACGGGCCGCGCCTTTGACCGGCTCGTCCGGGAAGGCGCGACCTGCATCTTCGAGGAGACCGGCGAACTGATCGGCTGCGAGGAGATCATGGCCGCGCGGGCGGCAACGCCTGAACTTGCCGACGAATTGCGCCGGTCCGTGCACAAGGCGGCGCGCTACTATGCCGAGCTCGGCTATGGCAGCTTTGCCGCCGGCAACGCCGATGGCGGCCTTTCGACCATCGAGGAAAAATCGATGGGCGCCTATGCAAAGTCAGGCAGTTCACAGATATCCGGGTTGATAAAGCCGGGCGACAGGCCGCCGAAAGGCGGGCTCTACCTCATGGATGTCGTGCCGGATGGCGAAGTCCGTTTCGGATTTCCCAATATCTCCGACAATGCCGAGATCGTCGAAATGATGGCCTCCGGTGCGCATCTGACATTGTTCGTGACCGGGCGGGGTTCAGTGGTCGGCTCGGCGCTGGCGCCCGTCATCAAGATTGCCGCCAATCCGACCATGTATGAACGGCTGAGCGAAGACATGGATATCAATGCCGGCGCCATTCTGACCGGCGATGCGACACTTGACGAGGTTGGATCGGCGATATTCAATCAGGTCCTGCACGTGGCCGCGGGCCAGCAGACGAAATCCGAAGCGCTCGGCCACACCGAGTTCATCCTGACATATAAGAGTTTCGAACCGATTGGTCCGGCATGTTTGCCGGTTTAGCAAGGACAGTATCGTGAGGGCATATGGGAAGACTTGAAGGAAAGACGGCGCTGGTAACGGCAGCGGGGCAGGGCATCGGGCGGGCGTCCGCGCTGGCGATGAGCCGCGAGGGTGCAAAGGTGTTCGCGACCGATGTCAATGAGGAAGCGCTGGCGTCGCTGAACAACGAAGGGCTGGAGACGTTCCGGCTGGATGTTCTCGACCCGGCGTCGATCGATCAGGCGGCAGAACGGGTCGGCGCGCCGGATGTGCTTTTCAACTGCGCCGGTTATGTCGCCAACGGAAACATCCTCGACTGCGATGAGAAGGACTGGGACTTCTCCTTCGAACTCAATGTCAAGGCCATGTACCGCATGATCCGCCGTTTCCTGCCCGGCATGATCGACAATGGCGGTGCCTCCATCATAAACATGTCTTCGGTGGCCTCATCGGTGATCGCCGCGCCGAACCGCTTCGTCTACGGCGCATCCAAAGCCGCCGTCATCGGGATGACCAAGGCGGTTGCCGCCGACTTCATCGAAAAGGGTATCCGCTGCAACGCCATCTGCCCCGGAACGGTGGAATCGCCTTCGCTCGATGATCGGCTGCGTGCCACCGGAGACTATGACAAGGCGAGGAGCGATTTCGTGGCCCGCCAGCCCATGGGGCGCATCGGCAAGGCGGAGGAAATCGCCGCGCTGGTGGTCTACCTCGCATCCGAGGAATCGGCCTATACATCCGGTGTCGCACATGTCATTGACGGTGGCTGGGCGAATGTCTGACAGGAGAAGAATGTGAAATTACTGAGATTTGGAGAAACGGGTTCGGAGAAGCCGGGTATGGTGGATGGCGATGGGACCATCCGGGATCTGTCGTCGGTCGTCGGTGATATCGCCGGCAAAACGCTGTCCGATGAGGGGATAGCGCGTATCGCGGCGATCGACCCGGCAACGCTTCCGGCGGTGGATGCGTCCGTGCGGCTGGGACCCTGTGTCGCCGGAACCGGCAAGTTCATCTGCATCGGCTTGAACTATGCCGACCATGCCGAAGAGGCCGGCATGGAAGTGCCGCCCGAACCGGTTATCTTCATGAAGGCGACCAGTGCGATTTGCGGACCGAACGATCCCATTCTCATTCCGCGCGGCTCGGAAAAGACCGACTGGGAGGTCGAACTCGCGGTGGTCATCGGAAAACACGCGAAATATGTCGATGAAGCCGATGCGCTGGATCATGTCGCCGGCTACTGCCTGACCAATGACGTATCGGAGCGGGCCTACCAGATCGAGCGCGCCGGACAATGGACCAAGGGCAAGTCCTGCGACAATTTCGGTCAGATCGGTCCCTGGCTCGTTACCCGGGACGAGATCGCCGATCCGCAGAACCTCGATATGTGGCTGACCGTCAACGGCAACACCATGCAGAGCGGTTCGACCCGCACCATGGTTTACGGTGTCGCCCATGTCGTCGCCTATCTCAGCCAATTCATGAGCCTGCATCCGGGCGATGTGATCTCGACCGGCACGCCGCCCGGCGTCGGCATGGGGCAGAAGCCGCCGACTTATCTGAAGGCCGGCGACGTCGTTGAACTCGGCATTGAAGGGCTGGGCACGCAGAAGCAGGAGTGTTTCGACGACGCATAGGCACCACAGGGAGGATGTCATGATACCGCTTATCGATACCCATCAGCATCTCGTTTATCCGGACGTGGCCGGCTACGGCTGGACGGCGGGCATTCCTGTTCTTGCGGACAAGGCGTTTACGCTGGAAACCTATCAGGAACTCGCCGATCAACGCAGTGTGGCGGCGACCATCTTCATGGAAACGGGTGTCGATGACGCGGACTACAAGGCCGAAGCCCGGTTTGCCGCCGAACTGGCAGGCCGGCCGTCGAGCCGTATCATCGGTCTGATCGCGTCATGCCGGCCGGAAAGCGACGAGGGTTACGAGGCTTGGCTCGACGAGTGTGCGGGCCTGAACGTCGTCGGCTTTCGCCGCATCCTCCATGTCATGCCCGACGATCTGTCGCAGTCGGAAACCTTCCGCCGCAATATCCGGGAGATCGGCAGGAGGGGGCTTGTCTTTGACATGTGTTTCCTGGCGGCCCAACTGCCGATCGCACTCGAACTGGCAAAGGCGTGCGACAATACGAGCCTCGTCCTCGACCATTGCGGCGTGCCCGATATCGCCGGCGGCGGCCTCGACCCGTGGCGGGCGCATATTGGCGAACTTGCCGCGCTGCCGAACGTGACCTGCAAGCTTTCCGGTGTGCTTGCCTATTGTGCCGCCGGTGAGGCCTCGCTCGATGCGATCAGGCCCTATGTCGATCATGTCATCGAGACCTTCGGGCCGGGGCGGATCGTTTGGGGCAGCGACTGGCCGGTCGTCGACATGGCCAACGGCCTGCCGGACTGGCTTGCCGCGACGCGGACAATCCTCGAGGGCCTCTCCGAAGACGAGGCGGCGCAGATTGCGCAGGAAAACACCAAGCGGGTCTACAAGGTCAGCGTGTAGGGCAGCGGGGCAGACGCCGGAAATCCGTGCGTCTTAGACGCAGACCATCCGCATCACGGTTTCGATGTTGAATTCCAGGCGCTCGTCGAGCTTGCCTTGGTCCATGAAATCGCGTTCGAACAGGATCGATCCCGTGAACCGGTTGGTCAGGTAATAATAGCTGATCGCCGCGATGGTGATGTTGAGTTGGACCGGATCGATTCCCTTGCGGAAGTCGCCGGCTTCCTCACCGCGCTTGAGAAGATCGCCGACCATTCCGACGAAACGGCGGCTGACATCCTTCAGCACGGTCGAGCGTTTCAGGTGCCGTGCCTTGTGCAGGTTCTCGCTGTTGACCAGCGTCAGGAACTCCGGATTTTTCAGATAGTAGTTCCAGGTGAATGTCACCAGCGCCTTGAGCGCTTCGGGGGGCGCGAGGTGATCCAATTCAAGCTTCTGCTCGGCCGTCCTGATATCCAGATAGGCATCTTCCAGAACCCGCTGAAACAGGCTCTCCTTGCTGTCGAAATAGTGGTAGATCATGCGCTTGTTGGCCTTGGCCCGCTCGGCAATGACATCCACTCTGGCACCGCCAAGACCGTTTTTGGCGAATTCCTTCCGCGCCGCCGAAAGGATACGCTTTTGCGTGGCGTCCGCGTCGCGAATGCGCTTTGGTTTGGTAGTTGACGCCATCATGTCCCGCTTTGCTGATTGAAACGCTTGTGCCCTCATCTCGCTCTACCACCCACCGGCACCTCCACGTGTATCCCCATCAAATTCAATCGCAATCGATTCTGTCAAGACGTTTGTGCCCCAAAGTCCACCAGAAATAACCCGTTAGTTCCAGAACCCGTCTATGGCACCCGCAAGCCGGCCACGGTCAATGCCGCACGTGTCGCGCCACTGTCGCAAGGGTGTTGACACATGTCAAATAACGAAGTAACTAGTTAGTGCGTTAATGCGAAAAGGCCAGACGTGGAAATCATGATTTTTCCGACGCGTGCAGCCTGAATATTCCTCGCATTGATCAATTCCATGGGAGAGAGAAATGTCGTTCATCAAGAAATTCATCGAGCAGGAGAAGATTTCCAGGCGGAATCTGCTGCTGGCATCAGCCTACGGAATCTCCGGTGCCGCGGCGATGCGCATGTTCGGTCCGTCGCCCGTACAGGCCGCGACCTATGCCGATCCGACGATCGCCTGGTCGTACCGCAACCGCACCAATCCGTACTGGAACGAGATCGTTTCCGGCGGCGAGGCCTTTGTCGAAAGCCTCGGCAAGCCCAAGGATTCGCTCACCCACCTGATCAACGAGGGGTCTTCCGAAAAGTCGCTTGCCGACGTCAAGGCGCTGCTGGCCAAGACCAATGGCGAACTGGCGCTGGCCATCGATACCAATGACGCGCCGAACTGCCGTCCGGTCGTTGAAGCCTGTGCCGGCGCCGGTGCCTATGTCTCGACTTTGTGGAACAAGACCGACGACCTGCATCCGTGGGATTTCGGTGACAACTATGTCAGCCACATGACCTGGTCGGACGAAAAGCCGGCCGAGCAGACCGCGCGCATCTTGCTGGAAGCCATTGGCGGCAAGGGCGGCGTGGTGCATCTCGGCGGCATCGCATCGAACAACCCCGCCATCGAGCGTCTGCAGGGCCTGAAGAACGCCCTTAAAGACTATCCTGATGTCGAGTTGCTGGACGCGCAGCCGGCGGATTGGGACACCCAGAAGGCCAACCAGATCATGTCATCCTTCATCACCCGTTACGGCGATGAGATCACCGGCGTGCACTGTGCGAACGACACCATCGGTTACGGCGTTCTGGAAGCGCTGCGGGCCGAAGGCATGTCCGTGCCGATCGTGACCTATGACGGCAATCCGCAGGCGGTCGAACTCGTTGCCAAGGGCGACATCCTGGCAACGGTCTTCACCAACCCGCATTGGGGCGGCGGCGTGACCGCAGCGCTCGCCTATCACGCGGCAACCGGGGCGTTCAAGCCGTCGGAAGAGCCGAATGAGCATCGCGAGTTCTACGGTCCCACGATCATGATCACGCCCGAGGATGCCGTGGAATTCAAGGCAGCCTATCTCGACAACGTGCCGACCTATGACTGGAAGGATTTCTGGGGTCCGTCAAACGGCCAGATCCTCTACAAGTAAAGACGCCTCTGCGTGGCCGGACGATCCGGCCACGCAGACCTTGCGGCTACCGGCAACTTCCACATTCCGAACTGCGCATTGCTCTAGCTGCCGGCGACAAAGGGCATGGAGGCTCGTACCATGACGGACATCACGGCTCAAAGTGCACCGGGCGCCCGTTTCCTGACCCGGGAACGGATAATCAAGTGGACGCCGCTTCTGGTGCTGGTCTTTCTGGTGTTGCTGTTCCCGTTCTTCGAATGGCTCGAGGATTTCGGCGCGGGCAAGGAGCACATGTACCTGGCAGACAGCCGCTTCTTTTCGATCCGCAACGCCGCGCGGATTTTCATTGCCGCGACACCCGCGCTGATGGTCGCCATCGGCGTGACGTTCATCATCATCATGGGCTCCATCGATCTGTCGATGGAAGGCACGGTATCGGTTTGCGCGGTGATTTTTGCCTTTGCCTTCATCGGGTGGGGCGGCACGCTGGCCAGTTGGGCGTGGCTGGCCATCCCGGTGGCGCTGCTGGTCGGCGCCGCACTCGGGTTTATCAACGGTCTGGTCCATGTTCGCCTGAAGATACCGAGTTTCATGGCTTCTCTGGCGATGGGCTTTGTCGGCACCGGTCTGGCGCTGCTGCTGACGGGCGGAGATCGTATAAGGGTCGAGGATGAGCTGTTCCGCTCATTGCTGACCGTCCGCTGGTTCAACTTCCCGATCATGGTCTATGTCGCGGCTGTCATGCTGCTGATTGCGTGGTTCATTCAGTCGCGCACGACGCTTGGCCGGAACTTCTATGCCGTTGGAGGCGGGGAAGAACTCGCCCATGCCAGCGGCCTGAACGTCAACCGTGTCCGCATCATGGGCTTCACACTGGCCGGCGTCTTCTTTGCGGTGGGCGCACTCCTGGCAGTGGGCCGCATCGGCATCGCCGAAACGGCGACCGGCAACAATTTCATGTTCGTGTCGATCACCTCGGTGGTGGTCGGCGGCACCGCTCTGTGGGGCGGCATCGGCGGCGTGTGGAACACGCTGGTCGGAGTGCTGATCGTCAATGTCATCAACAACGGCATGGTGGTGATCGGCCTGCCCAACTTCCTGCAGGACGGGGTGCTGGGCATTCTCGTGATCCTCGCGGTGGTGCTTTCGACCGACCGCAAGTCCGTCAGTTTCGTGAAATAGGGGCGGGCGCATGTATGAGCTGAGACAGGTCGACAAGCATTTCCCCGGCGTGCATGCGCTGAAAGCCGTCGACTTCAAGGTCAACAGGCACGAGATCGTTGGCCTCGTCGGCGAGAACGGCGCCGGCAAGTCGACCCTGATGAAGGTCATTTATGGCGCCTATCAGCCCGATGGCGGCGACGTGCTGATCGACGGCACGGTTGTGCGCTTTCAAAATCCGCGCATGGCGATGGATCACGGCATCGGCATGGTGTTCCAGGAGCAGTCTCTGATTTTGAACCTGACCGTGATGGAAAACATCTTTCTCGGATATGAGCAGCAATTCGTCAAACTCGGCGTCATTGACTGGAAGGCGATGTCCGAGGCGGCGAGAAGACAGCTCGCCAAGGTAAAGCTGGACATCGACCCGGCGATGACGACATCGGACCTCTCCTTCGCCCAGCGCCAGCTCGTCGAACTTGCAAAGGTATTGACGCTTGAAGAGCGCATCGACGGCGACCTGGTGATCCTGCTCGACGAGCCGACCTCGGTGCTCGCGCAGGAAGAAGTGGAGCTGCTTTTCAGTCTCGTCCGCGACCTGACGAAACGCGCAAGTTTCATCTTCGTCAGCCACCGCATGGAAGAAGTGCTGGAACTCAGCGACCGCATCTATGTGATGAAGGACGGCGCGGTGGTGGATGTCGTCGCCCATGACGGTGCGGACAAGGATGCGATCCAGCACAAGATGGTGGGACGCGACGTCGACAAGGAATATTACCGTGAGCAGAAACAGAAACCTTACGACGAAGACAAGGTGCTGGTCCGGTTTGACGGCGTCAGCAGCGGCAACCGCTACACCGACATTTCCTTCGCACTGCACCCGGGTGAAGTTCTGTGCCTTGTCGGCACCGAAGGATCGGGCCGCGAGGCCATCTTGCGCACGATTTTCGGGCTGGAGACGCCGACAAAAGGACAGGTGACGATCAAGGGCGAAACGATCAGCCGCTTTACCGCGCAAAACGGCGTCAAGCTTGGCGTTGGCTACACCCCGCGCGAACGCAAGATCGAAGGCATCGTCGCGGGCATGAATGTCTACGAGAACATGACTCTGAGCCAGATGGGCAACTATGCCAGTGCCGGTGTTCTCAAGGTTAATGAGGAAAAGAGCCTCGCCCGCACCTGGATCGAGCGGCTGGGGATCAAGACGCCAGACGTCTACAAGGATTGCGGCGGTCTATCGGGCGGCAATCAGCAGAAAGTCGTTCTGGCGAAATGGCGATCCGCCGGAGCGGACATCATGCTGCTCGATCACCCGACGCGCGGTCTCGATATCGGCGCCAAGGAAGATGTCTACGAGATGATCCGGGAGATGTGCGCTGCAGGGGTCGGCGTCGTGCTTGTCGCCGACACGCTGGAGGAGGCGATCGGACTGTCCCACACGATCATCGTTCTCAAGGACGGTGCTTTCCAGAAACGCTTCGACGGAAAACCCGGCTCCAAGCCGTCGCTCTATGACCTAGTCCACCACATGATCTGAGGCCGCCCAATGTCCTTCGAACGCATCAAGCCGCACTTTCCCTGGATAACGCTGGTCGTGCTGATCCTGATCGTCGGCATTGCCAATCCGAGTTTCTTCGACCCGGCCGGGCTGCTGACACTGGTGAGCGACGTCGTACCCCTTTTCATCATGGCGCTCGGCATGACGTTCGCCATCTATATTGGCGGGATCGATCTGTCCGTGCAGCAGCTTGCCAATCTGGTGACGGTGATTGCCACGGTCTACCTGGCGGAATTCGGCATTGCCGTTGCCGTGATCGCCATCGTGGCGGGATTTGCCATCGGCGTGATTTCCGGCTTCGTGACAACACGGCTTTACGTGCCGAGCTTCGTGTCGACGCTTGCAATGGGTTTCGTGGCGCTTTCGGCCGCAAAATTCCTGTCCGGGCAGCGGGCGCTCTATATGGATGCCGAATTGCGCGATGCCAGCTTCGGCTGGATGTTCGGCAACACGGCGGGCATTCCCCATGAGCTGGCGATTGCCGTCGTCCTTCTGGTCGTCGCCTGGTTCCTGCAGACCCGCACGACCTTTGGCCGTGCCCTGAAAGCGGTCGGATCCGGCGAGTTGGCGGCCATCGCATCGGGTCTCAATGTCGACCGGGTGAAGATCCTGGCCTTTGCGATCTCGGGCGTTTTTGCGGCGATCGCCGGGCTGCTTTTTTCAGTGAAACTGTCTGGCGGCGACGCCAACCTTGCCAATGGATTCCTGCTGCTGGCGATCGTTGCCGTTCTGGTGGGCGGCACGCCGTTGACCGGTGGCGTCGGCGGCGTTGTCAACACGGCCATCGGCACGCTGATCGTGATGGTGATCCGCTCGGCAATGGTCTATCTGGAAATCGACGCGACGCAGCAGCAGATGGTGTTCGGCATCGTCCTGATTGCCGCCATTGCCCTGACCATCGACCGGTCCAAATTGCGCGGAGTGGTCAAGTGAGCACCATGCAGGCCGCTTATTTGGTTGAACCCGGACGATTTGATCTGCGCGAGGTGCCGGTGCCTGAACCGGGCCCGAACGAAGCGCTGATCAAGATTGCGCGGACCGGCATCTGCGGAACCGACATGCATATTTTCCACGGCGCCTATTCGGCGGACAAGCTGCCGTTGATCCCCGGGCACGAATTTACCGGTACCATCGCCAAACTCGGCGATGACGTTGCCGGTCTCGAGGAGGGGCAGCCGGTGGTCGTCGACATGAACATCGGCTGCGGACGCTGCTACTGGTGCCGGCGCAACGAAGTTCTCAACTGTCCCGAGATGCAGCAGATGGGCATTACCATTGACGGTGCCTTCGCCGAATATATCTGCGTGCCCGCGCGGCTGGTGATCCCGGCATCGGGTCAGATCCCGCCGGCTGTCCTGGCGCTCACCGAACCGCTCGCCTGCGTTGTGCGTGCCGCCCGCAAGGCGCAGGTGACATTCGGGCAATCCGTTGTGATCATCGGTGCCGGACCCATCGGCAATCTGCATGTCCAGCTGATGCGCACGATCGGCGCGGCGCCGATCATCGTTTCGGATGTTTCACAAGAGCGCGTTCAGACGGCGCTCGATGCGGGCGCGGATTTCGGCGTCAGCGATCCCGATGAATTGAAGGACACCGTCATGCGGGCGACCGACGGGCGTGGTGCGGACATTGTGATTGAGAGCGTCGGACATCCGGCGCTCTACAAGGAGGCGCAGGGGCTGGTCCGCAAAGGCGGGCATATTGCGGCGTTCGGCCTGACCGGTGCGGGCGAGACGCTGCCGCTCGACATTCTTCAGACGATCCTCGAGGAGAATTCGATCAAGGGGTCCGTCGCCGGCATGGGTCAGGACATGCATGACAGCCTGACGCTGCTTTCCCATGGCCGCATCCGGACTGATGCTTTCACCCGGGCGGAATACCAACTGGCAGAAATCCAGGTGGCTTTCGACAGCTTCGCCGACCGGCCACAGGACCTCAAGACCCAGATCGTGATGTAAACGAATGGAGTGACCGTGATGACCACTGAAGCCTATACTTCAAAGCCGGAAGGCATGATTCCCAACAGCCGCTTTCCGCTGCTCATTCACCGGGGCGGCATACCAGGCGGCGGGGCTGATGCCATCAAGGCCAGGTTCCGCAAAAACGGCTGGGGCAACAACTGGGAATATCCGGGTATCTATGAATATCCGCATTTTCACTCGACCTCGCACGAATGCCTTGGGTGTGCTTCAGGATGGATGGAGTTCAACCTGTCTGTGGAAGGCTGGTCCCGGGTGCGCATCGACGCCGGCGATGTCATTGTCATGCCGGCCGGTGTCAGCCATGAGATGGTCGGGCACTCGGACGATATCCTCATGGTCGGCGGTTATGCCGGCGGGCGCGACTGGGACAACATTCAGGAGGCCTACCTGACGCCCGAACTGTTTTACCAGGCGGCCAAGCGGATCATGATGCTGCCTATCCCCGACAAGGATCCTGTCACGGGCGAAGCCATGCACCAATGGCACGATGCACCGTCCTCGGTGGATGGAGGCTGGAACGACTATCGCGACGGGTTGGACGTCAGCGGCTGATCAACGGAGCAACAGGCTATGGATAAACCCACGATAGATCTCTCCCTGCCAAAAACACCGCGCGAATTCGGTTTTTTTGTCGACGGCGGCTGGATCGGTGCGGGCGACCGCGACGTCTTTGAACGCAACTCGCCCGGTCATAACGTGCCGGTGAGCCGCATTCCCAAATGCACCGAGGCAGATCTGGACATGGCCGTTGCCTCGGCCCGGCGCGCCTTCGATGACCGGCGCTGGTCCGGTCTGTCCGGTGCCGACCGCGCCGCGGTCCTTCTGAAAACCGCGGAGGGCATCCGCACGCGCGCCGAAGAGATCGCCTATTGGGAAACGCTGGAAAACGGCAAGCCGATCAGCCAGGCGAGGGCGGAAGTCGGCGGCTGCATCGGCATGTTCGAATATGCCAGCGGGCTCGCCCGCGCCATCCACGGCGACAGTTTCAACAATCTCGGTGACGGCATGTTCGGCGTGGTCACACGCGAACCGGTCGGCGTTGTCGGCCTCATCACACCATGGAACTTTCCGTTCCTGATCCTTTGCGAGCGTGTGCCCTATATTCTTGCGGCGGGATGTACCATCGTTGCCAAGCCGTCCGAAGTAACCTCGGTAACCACCTTGATGCTGGCGGAAATTTTGCACGACGCCGGGCTTCCCGACGGGGTGATGAACGTCGTCACAGGATCCGGCAGCACCATCGGTCAGGGCCTGATCGAGCACGACCATGTGGACATGCTGTCCTTTACCGGCTCGACGGCGGTGGGCCGGCGCGTTGTCGAAGCGTCCGGGCGGACCAACTTCAAGAAGCTGGGCCTCGAACTGGGCGGCAAGAATCCGCAAATCGTTTTTGCCGATGCCGATCTCGAAGATGCTGCTGATGGTGTTGCCTTCGGTATCGGGTTCAATACCGGCCAGTGCTGCGTCTCGGGATCCCGTCTGATTGTCGAGCGATCGGTGGCCGACCAATTTGCCGACATGGTGGCCGAAAAGTTCAAGAAGGTCAGGGTGGGCGATCCGCTCGACGAGGCGACCCAGGTCGGCGCGATCACCACGGACGCACAGAACGCAACAATCATGGGCTATATCGAAAAGGGGCAGTCGGAAGGGGCAACCCTGCTGCACGGCGGCGAACAACTGGATTTCGGGCGCGGTCAGTACATTGCACCGACGCTGTTCGGCAATGTCACGCGCGATATGGCCATTGCCCGGGAAGAGATTTTCGGCCCGGTCCTGACGGTCATGCCCTTCGACACCGTGGAGCAGGCCATCGACATTGCCAACGACACCGAATACGGTCTTGCCGCCAGCGTCTGGACGAAAAACATCGACAAGGCGCTGACGGTGACGCGTCGGGTGCAGGCGGGCCGGTTCTGGGTGAACACGACACTGTCCGGCGGTCCGGAACTGCCGATCGGCGGTTTCAAACAGTCGGGCTGGGGCCGCGAGGCGGGTATCTATGGCGTCGAGGAATACACTCAGATCAAGTCCGTGCATATCGAGATCGGCAAGCGGTCTCCATGGGTAGAGTGATGGCGGCGTCCGCTTATGACTATGTGATCATCGGCGGCGGCTCCTCCGGCTGCGTTCTGGCCAATCGGCTCAGCGAAAATCCGGATGTGCGGGTGCTACTGCTCGAATCCGGTGGCAAGGACTGGCACCCGCTGATCCACATGCCGGTGGGCTTTGCCAAGATGACCACCGGGCCGCATACCTGGGGCCTCGTCACGGCACCGCAAAAACACGCCAACAACCGGGAGATTCCCTACGCGCAGGCGCGCGTCATCGGCGGCGGCAGCTCCATCAATGCCGAGGTGTTCACACGCGGCAACCCGGTCGACTATGACCGCTGGGCCAAGGAAGAGGGCTGCGACGGCTGGGCCTTCAAGGATATCCAGCAGTATTTTCTGCGTTCGGAAGGCAACACGATCCTGTCGGGCGACTGGCACGGCACCGATGGTCCGCTTGGTGTGTCGAACATTCCCGATCCGCAGGCCATGACGCGCGCCTTCGTGCAGGCCTGCCAGGAGAACGGGATTCCCTACAGCCATGACTTCAATGGTGAAACCCAGGCCGGATGCGGGGTCTACCAGACAACGACCAAAAACTATCGCCGCTGCTCCGCCGCCGTCGGCTATTTGAAACCGGTTCTTCATCGCAAGAACCTGACGGTCGAGACCGGCTGCACGGTGTTGCGGATTACCATCGAGTCCGGCCGCGCAACCGGGGTCGTCTATGCGAAGGGCAAGGAAAAGCAGACGGTCCGCGCCGAAAGCGAAGTGCTGGTGGCGGCCGGCGCGATCGGTTCCCCGAAGATCATGATGCTGTCGGGGGTAGGACCGGCCGCGCATCTGAAGGAACACGGGATCAAGGTCGAGCACGACCTGCCGGGCGTCGGCGAGAACCTCAATGACCATTTCGGGATCGACATCGTGGCCGAACTCAAGGGCCATGACAGTCTCGACAAGTACAACAAGCCGCACTGGGCACTTTGGGCGGGGATCGAATATGTGTTGTTCCGCAGCGGTCCGGTCACATCGAACGTGGTCGAAGGCGGCGCGTTCTGGTTTGCGGATGAAGCCAATGCTGTGCCGGATCTGCAGTTTCATTTTCTCGCCGGCGCGGGCGCCGAAGCCGGGGTGCCGAGCGTGCCCAAGGGCTCGTCCGGGATCACCCTGAATTCATACACGGTCAGACCGAAGAGCCGAGGGACCGTGCGGTTGCGCTCGTCCGATCCTGAGGCGCTGCCGATCGTCGATCCGAATTTCCTCGCCGAACCGGACGATCTGAAAACGAGCGTCGAAGGGGTGAAAATCAGCACGGAGATCTTCCAGCAACCGTCCCTGCGGAAATACATCAAGGCAATCCGCTATCCGGACGACGGCGTGAAAACCCAATCGGATTTCGAGGCCTATGCACGCCAATATG
The DNA here is from genome assembly GCF_027889715.1 of Allohoeflea poritis. Classification (GTDB taxonomy): domain Bacteria; phylum Pseudomonadota; class Alphaproteobacteria; order Rhizobiales; family Rhizobiaceae; genus Hoeflea_A; species Hoeflea_A poritis. Next base: position 243,348 of record NZ_JAPJZH010000003.1, on the reverse strand, counting down.
GACGCACCTCCTATCATCCGACCTGCACCTGCAAGATGGGCACGGACGAGATGGCGGTCGTGGATCCGCAACTGCGCGTTCACGGTCTCGATGGAATTCGGATTTGCGACAGTTCCGTCATGCCGAGCCTGATCGGCTCAAACACCAATGCGCCGACGATCATGATAGCCGAGAAGGCCAGCGACATGATTCGCGGCAACCAGTAGCGTGTCACCTCCCGACACAAACTCGGCGGCCTGGGCCGCCGTTTTTTTTGGCTAGAGCAATTCTGAGTTAGCTTGGATCATTTGACCGTGGCGATTTTGGTCACTGGCTAGGCGGATTGCGCGTCGTGGTGCCAACCCACCACAAGCGCGAGCCAACGACGCCAGGGGGCAAAATCGCCCGGCCCGATCATCTCTGAATTTCAACACGGTAGGCCTTACCAGGGTGGGGAAAATCGGCCCATCGGACGTCGTTGCGCCGCTTGCCCGATGCACCACATCGCGCTGCGCGACGCGCCTGGCCGACTGGACCGATTTTCCACCATCAAATGTTCCAAGCTAACTCAGAATTGCTCTAGGTGTTTAGTCCCATTTCGGTGCCCACGGCACCAGGCTTTCGTCGACAATGCGCATGCCGGTTTGCGTCAGCGCGTCGATGCGCGCCATGTCGACGCTCGAAAGCGAGAAGTCCATGACATCGAAATTTGAATGGATATTGTGCGGTTTGGTCGACATGGTGTTGATCGAGACGCCCTTTTGCAGGATCCACCGCAGGACGATCTGTCCGGGGGTCTTTCCATAGGCTTCGGCCAGTTCTTCGAAAAGCGGATATTTGAACACCTCGCCCCGCGCCACGGAGCAGTAGGACGACAGCGGAATGCCGGTTTCAACCGAAGCCGCATGCAGGATGTCCTGATTGAGCAGCGGATGAAACTCCACCTGGTTGGTCACCAGCGGCGCATCAATGATGTCTCGTGCCTCGCGCATCATCTGCGCCGTGTAGTTTGACACGCCGATATGGCGCGCAAGACCTTGTTTATGCGCTTCTTCAAGAAGTCGCAGCGATGGCGCGATATCGCCGCCGATGGGCGGCCAGTGCAGCAGCAGGACATCGACATAGTCGGTCTTGAGTTTATCCAGGCTTTCCCTGACGGAGGGGATGAACCGTTCCTCGGTGAAGTTGTCCGGGTGCACTTTCGTGGTGATGAAAAGCTCGCTTCTGGGGGTGCCGATTTCCTGGAGGGCCTCGCCGACATCCGCTTCGTTCTCATACATTTGTGCGGTGTCGATTGAACGGTATCCAGCCTCGATCGCGTGGGCAAGCGCCTGCTTCAGTTCCTCTCCCTGCAGGGGATAGGTGCCGAAGGAGCGCTGGTGGGTTCGTTGAAAATAAGCCGTCATTGTCCGTTCTTTCATAATAAACTAACCAGTTACTTAATTAATCGCATTTTTGGCGATTTTGCAAGTTTGCCGGCGATAGCGCTTTCTATGGCGCCGGAAATATTGAAAATTGCACCCGATCGCAACATTTTAGGCGTAATCCTGCCGTGGCGGCGCTTGAAATATAAGCCCAATTGGGCATATAATTAACGAACTAGTTACTTAATTAAGGGCAGCGGAGAACATCGATGTCTAAGGTGAGGAGAGCCTCGGAGGCGGCAAGGCAGATCAAGAGCGGAGCTGTCGTCGCGGTGAATGCATCGAGCGGCCTTTGCTGCCCGGACGCGGTGCTTGAAGCGGTCGGCCAAAGGTTTGATACGGAGTCGGCGCCGAGGGACCTCACCATGGTTCATCCCATCGCCGCCGGCGACATGTTCGGCACGCCGGGGATAGATCATCTTGCAAAGAAGGGGCTGATCACCACCATCCTGGGCGGCTCCTATCCGTCGGGTCCGTCTTCCGCCGAGCCGCCGCTGATCTGGCAGATGCTCGGCAACAATGAGGTCGCCGCCTACAATGTGCCGAGCGGCATAATCTTCGACATGTTGCGCGAAGCAGCCGGCAAGCGGCCGGGTGTGCTGACGAAAGTCGGCCTCGACACATTCGTCGATCCGGCGCATGAGGGCTGCGCCATGAATGAGGCGGCGAGCCATAAGCCCATCGTCAGGAAAGTGGAATTCGAGGGCGAGGAGTGGCTTTATTTTCCGGCGCTCGCACCGGATGTGGCGATCATTCGCGCAAGCACCGCCGATGAACGCGGCAATCTGACCTTCGAGCATGAGGGGGCCTATCTGGGCGCCATGGAGCTGGCGCTGGCCGCGCACAACAGCGGCGGGCTGGTGATCGCCCAGGTCAAGCGCGTTGCCAAATCCGGCACCTTGAAGCCGCACGACGTTCGCGTGCCGGGCATTCTGGTGGACACCGTCGTCGAGGCGCCGGATCAGTTGCAGACGACGGCGACGAGTTACGATCCGGCCATATCGGGCGAGCTCTTCCGGCCGCTGGACAGTTTCAAGACAGGCGAATTCAATGTCGCCAAGGTCATTGCGCGGCGGGTCGTTCAGGAATTGCGGTCCGGTTGGGCGGTGAATATCGGCTTCGGCATATCCGCCAATGTGCCGCGCATCCTGCTTGAGGAGGAAAAGCACGGCGAAATCACCTGGGTCATCGAGCAGGGCGCCGTCGGCGGCGTTCCGTTGCTCGATTTCAAGTTTGGCTGTTCCTCCAATGCCGAGGCATTCGTCTCCTCGCCGCATCAGTTCACTTACTTTCAGGCTGCCGGCTTCGACGCATCGCTTCTGTCGTTCCTGCAAATCGATCGCAACGGATCGGTCAATGTCTCAAAACTCTCCGCGCGGCCGCACGTCACCGCCGGTGCCGGTGGTTTCGTCGACATCACGGCGCGCGCACGCCGCATCGTCTTTTCCGGCTATTTCAATGCCGGTGCAAAGCTTGCCGTTTCGGAAGGCCGCCTCGTTATCGAGAAGGAAGGCAAGATCGCCAAGATCGTCGAAGAGGTGGAACAGATTTCGTTCTCCGGCCGGCGCGCCATGGAGCTCGGCCAGGACGTGACTTACGTCACCGAGCGTTGCGTGCTCAAACTGACGGAAGACGGGCTTGTCGTCACGGAAATCGCGCCCGGTATTGAGCTGGAGCGCGATGTGCTGGGGCAGGCGGCCATACCGCTGAAGGTTGCCTCGGACCTCAAAGTGATGGATGAAGCCCTGTTTTGTCCCGAGCCATTCGGGCTTGAGCTGAAACCCGGAGGCAGGGCATGGCAGATCGATCGTCACTGATAGATTATTCGAATAGCGGCGGCATCGCGCGCATTACCATCGACCGGGCAGACAAGCTCAATGCACTGGATGCCGGGATGGTCGCGGAGTTGCACCGCATCTGCCTCGAGATCGATTCCGACGCCTCGGTTCGGATCGCATTGCTTTCATCTGCGGGTGACCGCGCCTTCTCCGCCGGCGGCGACATCAAGGCGTGGGGCGATCTGACGCCCGAGGAATTCGCCCGGGACTGGTTGCGGCGCGGCCATGATGCCTTCAATATGCTGGCGCGCCTGCGCGTGCCGCTGATAGCCGTTCTTTGCGGCGACGTGCTGGGCGGCGGCCTGGAGCTTGCCGCGACGGCCGATCTGCGCATTGCCGAGAACCACATACGCTTCGGACAGCCGGAAGCCGGCATCGGCATCATACCCGGCTGGTCCGGCACCCAGCGCGCGGTCCGCCGTTTTGGGGCGGGGCCGGTGCGGCGCATGGCGCTCTTCGGTGAAATTCTGTCCGCCGAACAGGCCCTCGCCGCCGGCATTGTCGATCACCTTGCCGAAAAGGGCGCGGGGATGGCAAAGGCCGAGAGCATCGCGGCGACCGTCCTGTCGCGCGGTCCGGCCGCCACGACGGCCATCAAGATGCTGATCAATGCCGCCGAGGGCGAGGAACGCGAAAGCGCCCTCGAAACCCTTGCAGGGCTTGCGGTCAGCCAGTCGGGCGAGCCGGCAAAGGGCGTTGAAGCCTTCCGCAAGAAACAGAAGCCTGAATTCTGAGCCGCGGTGGCTGCTCGCCATCCAAAGCCCACACAAGATACCGGGGCCATGCCATGATCCGCCACTTCGTTTTGCTTCGATTCCGCGATGACGTCACCACCGAGCAGAAACAGGACATATTCGACGCGCTTGCCGGCCTGCAGGCTCACCTGGAAGGCGTGCGCGGCTTCCATGCCGGTGCCAATGTCTCCGTCGAGACTGATCTCATTCGCGGCTTCAGGGAAGCCTTCTGGTTCGATTTCGAGGACGCGAACGCGCGCGATGCCTATCTCGTGGACGAGAAACACCAGGCGGCCGGCGCGCGCATCGTCGAGCACACGGTTGGCGGCATTGACGGCGTGATCGTGGTTGATCTGGAGCTCTAGATCCAATGACCGAAGATCCGCGCACGCTTCTCACCGCACTGTTCGACGCGGCCATTGCGGCTGCCGATCCGGAAGCAACGATCCGTTCTCATCTGCCTGAGAAACCCAGGGGCCGTACGGTGATCGTTGGTGCCGGCAAGGGTGTCGCGCAGTTGGCAAGAGCGCTGGAAAAGAGCTGGGGCGGACCGCTGGACGGTGTTGTCGTCACCCGCTACGGTTTTGGCGCGGCCTGCGAGACGGTTGAGGTGCTCGAAGCGGATCACCCGGTGCCCGATGCCAATGGGCTTGCCGGTTCGAAGCGCCTTCTGGACGCGGTCGGTAATCTGACCCGGGATGATCTGGTGATTGCGCTGATCTGCGGGGGTGCATCCGCTTTGCTGCCCTGTCCCGCGCCCGGGCTGACCCTTGAAGACGAGATCGCCGTCAATCGGGCCCTGCTGGCTTCCGGCGCGCCGATCTCGGCGATGAATGCGATCCGCAAGCAGATATCGGGCATCAAGGGCGGCAGGCTCGCGGCAGCAGCGCACCCGGCCAGGGTCGTCAGCCTCATCGTGTCGGATATTCCCGGCGACAATCCGGCGGATGTCGGGTCCGGCCCGACGGTCGCCGATGCGACCACCGCTGCGGATGCTCTTACCGCGATTGAGCGCTACGCCATCGATCTGCCAGCCAATGTCCTGGCTCACATCGAAAACGCCGCATCGCCCGCGCCGCAGCCGGACGACCGGCGCCTTGCCGGGCACGAACAAGCGGTCATCGCTTCTGCGGGCGTTTCTCTGGAGGCCGCCGCGGAGAAGGCGAAATCATTAGGACTGAGTGCCGCCATCCTTTCGGATGCCATCGAGGGCGAGGCGCGGGAATCGGCGCATATGCATGCGGCGATCGCGCGCGAGATTGCCCGGCGCGACCGGCCATTTGCAAAACCTGTGGTGCTGCTCTCGGGCGGTGAGACGACGGTGACCCTGCGCGGCAAGGGCAAGGGCGGGCGCAACACGGAATTCCTGCTGTCCTTCGCCATGGATATTGACGGTTTCGACGGCATTCACGCGTTGGCCGCCGACACGGACGGCATTGACGGTTCGGAAGACAATGCCGGGGCGTTTGCCGATGGCGACAGTGTGACGGCCATGCGGGCGGCGGGCCTCGATCCGGCGGCGCTGCTTGCCGACAATGACGCCTGGTCTGCCTTCGCCGCCATCGATGCGCTCTTTGTGCCGGGTCCGACGGGAACCAACGTCAACGATTTCCGCGCTATTCTTGTGCGTTAGAGCAATTCTGATTTAGCTTGGAACATTTGATGGAGGAAAATCGGTTCACTCGGCCAGGCGCGTCACGCAGCGCGATGCGGTGCATCGGGCAAGCGGCGCAACAACGCCGATGGGCCGATTTTCCCCACCCTCGAAAGGATTGTCGTACTGAAAACCAGTAGTGAATGGGCCGGGCGATTTTGCCCCCTGGCGTCGTTGGCCCGCGCTTGTGGTGGGTTGGCACCACGGCACGCAATCCGCCTAGCCAGAGACCAAAATCGCCACGGTCAAATGAACCAAGCTAACTCAGAATTGCTCTAACTCCACGGTAAACCATCAACTGGTTGGTGCCGCTTTGCACGCTGTCGCCATTCTGGTTGGTGACATCGCAGGCAAGTTTGACGATGCCGCGCGCGGCATGCCGGGTCGGGCGTTTGCCGGCAATGGTCAAGGTGGCGCGGATCGTGTCGCCGATCAGGACCGGGCGCTTGAACGACCAGTCCCAGCCGAGCGATGCGATGGCGTTGAAACGCGCTGCGGCCTGGTTTTTGAGCCCGTCGACGAGCGACAGGACCAGCAACCCGTGGGCCACGCGGCCGTCGAAGCCGTGATGTCTGGCCCGGTCGTCCGACATGTGGATCTCGAAGCGGTCACCGGTCAAGTCGGCGAAACGATCGATATGATCGGCGGTCACCGTCAGTGAGTCGGTACTGAACCAGTCCCCGTCCCGAAGCTGTTCGTATTCATGGGTTCCGGCGGCAAGTTCGTGCTGCTGCGATTCCACCGGCATCTCAGCTTCCCGCCGGTGTCGGAGCATCCTCCCGCAAAAGGCTCTTCCGCTTCAGCTCGGCCCAGAATTCCGCCGGGATCGGATGGGTGAACCACGCCAGGTTTTTCTCCAGCTGTTCGACGGTGCGTGTGCCGGCCGCAAAGGACGGGACCGCCGGATGCGCCACGACAAACTGGATCGCCGCGGCGGGCAGGGGAACGTCGTGCTCGCGGCACACGGCCTCGATGCCCCTGACGCGCTCCATGATTTCAGCCGGCGCCGGTGCGTAATTGTACTTGGCGCCTTCGACGGCGCCCGTTGCCAGGATGCCGGAGTTGAAGCCCCCGCCGACGACGACGGCCGCGTTTCGTTCCTCGCAAAGCGGCAGGAACGCATTGAGCGAATCCTGCTCAAGCAGCGTGTAGCGCCCGGCCAGCAGGAAGCAGTCGAAATCCCGCTGCTTCAGGGCTTCATGACACACTTCCCATTCATTGACGCCGACGCCGATCGCCTTGACGACGCCTTCGTCGCGCAGTTGCGACAGGGCTTTCCAGGCGCCATCCATGGCCTGTTTGAACACTTCGGGCTGTTCGCTGCCCCGCGTGAAGACGTCGATGTCATGGATGAAGCAGATGTCCATGCGTTCCAGCGCCAGGCGCTGCAGTGAATCTTCGAAGGCGCGCATGGTGCCGTCATAGCTGTAATCGAAAATCATCTCGAAAGGTGCGGCGTCGACCCAGGGCGTGAAGTCGATATGGGCGCGCTTTTGCGGCTTGAGAATGCGCCCCACTTTCGAGGACAGCACGTAGTCATCGCGATGTTTCCAGCGCAGCGAATGGCCGCAGCGCAGTTCGGAAAGGCCGTGTCCGTACATGGGCGCGGTATCGTAATAGCGCACGCCCGCATCCCATGCCGTCTGGATCATCGCATCCGAGACGTCTTCGCCGATAGGGCGGAAGATATTGCCGATGGGCGCCGCGCCGAAAGCGAAGGGAGTGACATGCAGGTCAACCCTGCCGAATTTGCGTTTATCGCCGATATTCATGATTGCCTCACAAGTAACTAGTTAGTTATATAAGATACACGGGATTACGATTTCCGCAAGCCTCATCCGGGCAAATCGGTACTTATTCGTTGTGCCCGGCCGCGATGGCACGATGCATCGGTCGGCAATCTTGACGGCGATATTCCTAGTTGATATATAAGTAACTAGATAGTTACAAATATGGTAGACTCATGCATTTGACCGATACCCACCGGCAGGTTCGCGAGATGGCCCGGCAGTTTGCCGATGATGTCGTCCGCCCGGCTGCGGAGGCACTGGACCGCGACGAACGTTTTCCGTCTGAAATCTACGAGCAGATGGGCGAACTCGGCCTGTTCGGCATCGGCGTGCCGGAAGACCATGGCGGTCCCGGATTCGACACGCTGTGTTACGCGGTCGTCATGGAGGAATTGTCGCGCGGTTATGCATCCGTGGCTGACCAGTGCGGTCTGGTCGAGCTCATTTCGACCCTGCTTGTGCGTCACGGAACGGATACCCAGCGCCAGACCTGGTTGCAGCCGGTCATGGCCGCGACGAAGAAGGCCGCCTACTGCATTACCGAGCCGGAAGCCGGAACCGACGTGTCGGGCATCCGCACGACGGCGGAAAAAACAGACGATGGATGGATCCTCAACGGCGGCAAGATATGGATTCACAACGCGCCGGTTGCCGATGTCGGTTTTGTGCTGGCCCGCACCGACAAGGATGCTGGCCGGCGCGGTATGAGCATCTTCATCGTCGACCTGCACGCCGACGGTGTCGAGCGCGGCCCGAAGGAACACAAGATGGGTCAGCGCGCGAGCCAGGTCGGAGCGCTGAATTTCACCGACGTCAGGCTGTCCTCGGACGCATTGCTCGGCGAGGAGGGGCGCGGCTTCCACATGATGATGAGCGTTCTCGACAAGGGCAGGGTGGGCATCGCGGCTCTGGCGGTCGGCATCGGTCAGGCGGGCCTGGAGGCGGCACTCGATTATGCCCAGCAGCGCAAGCAGTTCGGTGTCCATATCGCCGAGTTCCAGGGCGTTCAGTGGATGCTCGCCGACATGGCCAAGGACATCGAGGCCGCGCGGCTGCTCGTGCACAGCGCGGCCACGGCCATCGATGAGGGCCGCGACGCGACAATGGCCTGTTCCATGGCGAAGTGTTTTGCCGGCGACATGGCGGTGACCCGTACCGCCGACGCGGTGCAGGTGTTCGGCGGCTCGGGATATATTCGCGGCTTCGAGGTCGAGCGGCTCTATCGCGATGCGAAGATCACGCAGATTTATGAAGGAACCAATCAAATCCAGCGTATGATCATCGCCCGTGAACTGATGAAGAACGGAGCACGCGCATAATGTCGGCAAAGCACGCAGCGCTGGTGACCGGCTCCAGCCGGGGGATTGGTCTGGGGATCGCACTCGAACTGGCGCGCAACGGTTTCGATATCGCGCTCAATGCGGAAATCGGCGGCGAGGAACTGGATGCCGCTGCCGATGCGGTTGCCGAAACCGGCGTTTCGGTGGCCAAGGTCGTGGGCGATGTGGCGGACCTGGCACAGCATGAGGCCATGCTTGATCAGGCAGAGGCCGCGATCGGGCCGCTGACAACGCTGATCAACAATGCCGGCGTTTCGGTGCTCAGTCGTGGCGATCTTCTGGAGGCAAGCGAGGAAAGCTATGACCGTTGCATGGCGGTCAACGCCAAGGCGATGTTCTTCCTGAGCCAGGCCTTCGCGAAAAGGCTTGTTGCGCGCAAGCGCGACGACGGCCGCTTCTACAGCCTGGTCAACGTGACCTCGTCCAATGCCGTCGCCGTTGCCGCGCCGCGCGCAGAATATTGCGCCTCCAAGGCTGCCGCGGCGATGATTTCGAAGACCTTCGCCGTGCGGTTAGGCGAGGAGAATATCGCTGTCTACGACGTCCAGCCCGGCCTTATCGAAACCGACATGACGCGCGGCGTGAAGGACACCTACCAGCGGCGCATCGACGAGGAGGGGCTGACCCTCCTGCCACGTCTCGGCCAGCCCGTGGAGATGGGGCGTATCGTCGCCACGCTTGCCGCCGGCAACCTTCCCTATACGACAGGCCAGGCGATCTCGGCCGATGCCGGCATGCTCGTTCAGCGATTTTGAGGATTTCCATGCACATTCGCCTTCCAGACGAAACCGGTCGGCTGTCCGACTACTCCATGAGTGGCAATGCCGTCGAGGGCAAACCGCTTGGTGCCAGTGCCTGCCGGATCATCTATTCGGCCGCGCATGTGGTCGCCGATCCGTTCGCGGACAGCGATCCCTCCGGGCAGGCCTCGGTCGATTGGGAGGCGACAATGGCCTTCCGCCGGCACTTGGCTTCGCTGGGTCTTGGCATCGCCGAGGCCATGGACACTGCGCAACGCGGCATGGGCCTCGACTGGCCGGGCGCGCTGGAACTGATCCGGCGCACGAAGGCCGAACTGCCGGATGCGCTGCTGGCGAGCGGGGCCGGGACCGACCATCTGGAGGCAGCCGACGCACGCGCGCTCGACGATGTCAGGCGGGCCTATCTCGAACAGGTCGAAGTCGTGCAGAAGGCGGGCAGCCGCATCATCCTGATGGCGAGCCGGGCGCTGGTCGCCGTCGCCTCCGGTCCGGATGATTACCGGACCACCTATCGCGACGTGCTGGCGCAATGCGATGAGCCGGTCATTCTGCACTGGCTCGGCGACATGTTCGATCCGGCCCTGGCGGGCTACTGGGGCGCGGGCAGCTTCGAGGAAACGCTGGAGACTTGTCTCGCGGTCATCTCCGAGAACAGTACGAAGGTCGACGGCATCAAGGTTTCGCTGCTCGACAAGGACAAGGAAATCATCATGCGCCGCCGCCTTCCGAACGGCGTGAAGATGTATACCGGCGACGATTTCAACTATCCCGAACTGATTGCAGGAGACAGCGAGGGCTATTCGCACGCGCTGCTCGGCGTCTTCGATCCCTTGGCCCGGCACGCAGCGCAGGCCGTCTCGCAGCTCGGTGAAGGCGATGTCGCTGCCTTCCGCGCAACGCTTGATCCGACGGTGCCGCTTGCCCGGCACATCTTCCGTGCGCCGACGCAATACTACAAGACGGGTGTCGTTTTCCTCGCATGGCTGAATGGCTTCCAGGACCATTTTGTCATGCTGGGCGGTGCCCAGTCGGCGCGCTCGCTGCCCTACTTCGTGGATTCGTTCAGGATGGCGGACCAGTGTGGTCTGTTCACCGATCCCGAGCTTGCGGTGCGGCGCATGGGCAAGCTGCTCGATCTGTACGGGGCTGCCTGATGGCCTCCTTTGAATTGCGGGATTTTTCATCGGACCATTCGATGCTGGCGCTCAACACCGCGACGCTCGGCCACAATGTCGAGGGTCACGGCGCCGGCTGGTCCCCGGAGCAGGTGATTGATGCCTGCGCGGAACGCGGTTACGGCGCCGTCACCTGGTGGCGCAGGGAGATCGGCGACCGCGCTGCGGAGATTGGCGAGCGCACCCGCGCCGCAGGTCTGGAAGTCTGGGGACTTTGCCGCTCGCCCTTCCTGACGGGGCCGCTCGCGCCGCCGGACCGCCAGTCCGTTCTGGACGATTTTCACGCCTCGATCGACATGGCCGCCGGGCTGGGCGCTGCCAGCCTGACCATCTGTGTCGGCGGTGTCGTCGAAGGCTCACACAGCATGCGAGAGAGCCTCAAACAGGTGACCTCCATTGTTGCAGAAGTCGCGCCGGTCGCTCAGGCGGCGAATGTTCGCCTCGCACTCGAGCCTCTCAACCCAGTCTATGGCGGCAATCGTTCCTGCCTGACGACCGTGCGCGATGCAGTGGATATGTGCGAGGCCATCGACCATCCGGCCGTCGCACTGGCCATCGACGTCTATCACGTGTGGTGGGACCTCTCGCTGGCTTCGGAACTGAAACGCGCCGGTGCCGAACGGATCGTCGGCTATCACCTCTGCGACTGGCTGGCGGACACGCAGGACGTTCTGCTCGATCGCGGCATGATGGGCGATGGCGTCGCCGATCTCAGACATGTCAGGGCCGCTGTTGAAGCAGCCGGCTATGACGGTTTTTGCGAGGTAGAGATTTTCTCAGCGCAAAATTGGTGGAAGCGCGATCCGGGCGAGGTACTGGATACCTGCATCGAACGGTTCCGGAACTGCTGCTGACGCTCTGACTAACGCGCTGCCGGCGGCGCAGTGCTCTTGCGCACTTCAAGCCAAGGATCGAGCGGAGCCATCTCAAGATCCGGTTGATTTCCCTCGATGAGGTCGAGCAGGTGGCGCGCCGCGCATGAGCCCACGGCCCGCCGTGGCTGATGGACCGTGGTCAGGGCCGGAATGAAATGCGCGGCAATGTCGATATCGTCGAAACCGACGACCGAAACATCCTCCGGAACCCTGATCCCGGCCTCGTGCAGCGTCGAAATGAAGCCGAAGGCGCTGCGGTCGCTGGCGCAGAAGACAGCGGTCGGCCGTTCCGGCAGTTTCAGCCAGGCTTCGGCGGCTCCTTTTCCCGTCTCCAGTGAATAGTCGCCTGTAAAAACCCATGCCCCGGAAGGGGCGATCCCGGCGCCCGCAAGCACCCTACGAAAACCGTCCAGCCGGTCGCGGCCGGGCTTGTGCGTCAGCAGGCCGGTGACGTGGCCGATATTGGTGTGGCCGCACGCCAGAAGATGCGAGACGGCGAGGTCGGCGCCCATGAGATTGTCGACGATGGCGATGGGAACGGTCGGATCGTCGCTCCATTCGCCGGCCGTGACCACCGGCGGAAGGGCAAGGTTCGCCGCCCGCATCTCGGAAATCGAGATATCCCCATCGAGAATGACGATACCGTCGCAATTGTTCTGGCTGAAATAGCCCTGCAGCTTGGAGCGCGACATGGAGGGTTTGCGCGTATCGGCAATCAGCACCTTGATGTCCCGTTCGTCGCAGACGGTCTCGATGCCTTTCAGGATGTTCGAGAAGTGGGAATTGCCGATATCCGGGACCAGCGCGACGATGGTGCCGGTCTCCTGGCGCCGCAGGTTCCGCGCCGCATGGTTGATGACATAGCCCGTCTGTTTGACGGCCTCGGCGACACGCTTGCGGGCCTTCTCGGATACGCGTTCGGGAGCGGAAAGGGCGCGGCTCACCGTCGCCGTTGAAACATTGGCGGCGCGCGCGACGTCCTGAACGGTCGGGTTCTGTTTTTCGTGTTCGGGTTTTGACATGTACAGTTGCCCGTTAGGCCAGCATTTCTTGACGGCGGACGATAGATCATCCGGGGCGATTTTCGCAACGGACGTGGCTGATTCCACTGTTGTTTATAGCACCGGTTTGCTTTTGCCGGCAGGCGCGACTAGCCTTTCGGGCCGTGTGTCCGGTGCCTTCTGGCCAGGATCATCCGGGGCATGACGGCGTCCCGCCGGCACGGGAGAAGAGCGTGAAGATCGATCTTGAAGGCAAGGTCATTGTCATAACCGGCGCCGCGCAGGGGCTTGGCGCCGAGATCGCCAGAACCGCTGCCGGCGCGGGTGCGCAAGCCCTGTTCCTGACGGATCGGAACGCGCCTGCGGGCGAAGCGGTTGCGCAGGATCTGGCGGGGCAGGGACATAAGGCTGCGTTCTTCATGTCCGATCTGGCAGAGCCTTCCGCGCCGTCCGCGGTGATCGATGCGGCACTTGCGCGTTTCGGACGGATCGATTGCCTGGTCAATGCCGCCGGCATCACCGACCGTGCAACTGTTGCCGATGGCGAGGTGGAGACCTGGGACCGGCTCTATGCGGTCAATGCCCGTGCGCCTTTTTTCCTGATGCAGGGTGCGATCAATGACATGCTGCGGCGCGGCGCCGCCGGTGCGGTCCTCAACATCCTGTCGATGAACGCCCATTGCGGCGCCCCCGACCTGGCGATCTATGCGTCCACCAAGGGTGCGCTGGCGACACTGACCCGCAATGCCGCCAATGCACACCTGGCGGACCGCATCAGGGTTAACGGCATCAATGTGGGATGGTGCGATACGCCGGCCGAGCGGAAAATGCAGGCGGAGATTCTCGGCAATGGCGATCAATGGCTGGCCGCGGCGGCCTCGAATCTGCCGCTTGGGCGGCTCCTGCAGATGGACGAGGTGGCGCGTTTGGCCGTGTTCCTGCTCAGCGATGCCGCCGGATTGACGACCGGCGCGCTGATTGACATGGAACAGGCCGTGGTCGGGGCGCCGGCGGGAATATAGGTGCTTGAGGAAAGCAATGCCGAAAAAGAAAAGCGGAGACGAGGCGATTGCGCGCATCGAGGACTATGCCAGCCTTGTCGATAAGCTCGTCGAGCGCCAGGGAAGCCTCAGCAAGCGCCTGAACCAGGTCGCCCAGTTCTTTCTCAACAATCCCGAGGACGTCGCGATCTACAATATTGTCGGCCTGTCGAAAATGGCCGGGGTGCCGCCGGCAAACATCACGCGTTTTGCCAAGGAACTCGGTTTTTCGGGCTTTGCCGAACTGCAGGATGTCTTCCGCCAGCGCCTGGTCGGGCCAAGGATGACCTATTCGGATCGCATCAAGGCGCTCGGTGAATATGGTGACATGGACGCCGACAGCGGGCTCGACCTGGAACAGCCGCGCATCGTTTTCGGGACATTCGTGCAAACGGCGGTCGAGTCGTTGCTGCGCCTTCGCGATGATATCGACAATAGCGAACTCGAAGCATTCGTGGATGCGCTGCTGGAAGCCGATGCGGTCCACATCGCCGCGGCGCGCGGCGCCTACGGGATCGGTGCCTATTCCTTCTACGGCTTTTCCAATGTCGGAAAACGGGTGCACTTGATCGACAATCTGGGCGCCATGCGCAACGAGCAGATTGCCTCGATCGGCGAAAGCGACGTTCTGCTGGCGATCACCTTCGACGACTATACGCCTGAGACTGTCGAAATCGCCGAACGCGCGGCGGAAAGCGGGAGGCGAATCCTTGCCATTACCGATAATGAGCTCAGCCCGGTGGTCTCGCTTGCGGAACGCGTTCTCTACGTCAAGGAGGCGCGTCTCGGGCATTTCCGTTCTCAGGTACCCGCACTGGTGCTGTGCCAGTCGATCATCGTCAGTCTCGGCCGCAGGATCGAACGGCGCACATAGTCGGGCAGCGTGCGTGCTGCAAGATTGGTCACAAATTTTCATAAACTTGATTTTGAAAATATCCTTGCAATCGAAAATGGGCCGTGGAACATTGTCCCAGGGAGGACAGTGTCGATGGATCCGCATCGCACTTTCGATTTTTCCGGCAGACAGGTTCTCGTCGTCGGCGCCAGCCGCGGCGGCATCGGTTCTGCCATTGCATCGGCTTTCAAGGCTGCGGACGCGCATGTCCGCATAACCGGTGTCGAAGCCGAGCCGATCGAGGCCGATCGCGACCGCCATCCCTATGTCCAGCTTGACGTCACGGACCCGCAATCCATCGAAGCCCTGACCAGGGCGACGCCGCAACTCGATATCCTGGTCAATTGCGCGGCGATCACGGCGCGCGGCGAGGAGATGCAGCCGGATTTCTTCGAAAAGGTCGTCAAGGTCAATCTGCACGGCACCTTCCGCGTCGCATCGGCCTTCCTGCAGGCGCTGAAGCAGAGCAAGGGCTGTGTGATCAACATTGCCTCCATGTACAGCGCTTTCGGCAGCCCGAAAAACCCGGCCTACGGCGCCAGCAAGGCGGCGGTCCAGCAGTTGACGCGCTCGCTGGCGATCGCCTGGGCAGAGCACGGGATCCGGGTCAATTCGGTGTCGCCCGGCTTCATCGTGACGGAACAGTCGGCGAGGAGTCGCTCCGATCCGAACCACGTCGCCGCGGTCAATGAACGCACGCCCATGGGGCGCTGGGGCCAGCCCGAAGACATCGCCGGCCCCGTGCTTTTCCTGGCTTCTCCGGCAGCGGCTTTCATGACCGGAGCATCGATAAATGTTGACGGCGGATATTCCGTTGCGTGAAACTCAAGTGAAAAGGCTTAGGGGGCATACATCCGAATGAGCACGTCGCAGCCATTCAATCCGGGTGACTTTGGTGCTGCCGTCATCGGTACCGGCTTCATCGGCACGGTTCATGCCGAGGCCCTGCGCCGTCTCGGCGTCAAGGTTACGGGCCTTTTGGGCAGCAGCCCGGAAAGAGCGGCCGAGCGTGCGCGGCAGATCGGTGTCGAAAAGGCCTATGAAAGCCTCGATCAGCTGCTCGATGACCCTGCGGTCAATGTCGTTCATGTGACATCGCCCAACCGCTTTCACTTCGAACAGGTCAAACAGATCCTGGCCGCCGGCCGGCACGTCGTTTGCGAAAAACCGCTTGCCGTCTCGTCGCAGGAATCGGCGGAGCTGGTGAAGCTGGCCGCAGACAGCGGCCTGATCGCCGCCGTCAATTACAACATCCGCTTCTATCCGCTGAACCAGCATGCGCACCGGATGGTCCGGGATGGCGGTCTCGGTGAGATCAGGCTGATCAGCGGGCACTATCTTCAGGACTGGCTGCTTCATGACACCGACTGGAACTGGCGTCTCGATCCGAAGGAGGGCGGCGCCCTGCGGGCGGTCGGCGACATCGGCACGCACTGGATCGATCTGACGAATTTCATCTCCGGCCAGAAGGTGACCAGCGTCTTCGCCGAACTCTCGACCTTCATCAAGACCCGCCAGCAACCCGTTGGTCCTGTTGAGACTTTTTCACAAGGAGGCGGCGGGGAAACGGTCGAGCGACAGATCGAGACCGACGACACGGCGCTCATCCTGCTGCGCTATGCCAACGGCGCGCGCGGTTCGCTCACGGTCAGCCAGGTGAGCGCCGGGCGCAAGAACAGCCTGCAATGGGAAATCGACGGCTCGCAGTCGGCCGCGAGCTGGCACTCCGAGACGCCCGACCATCTGTGGATCGGTCACCGCGGAAAGCCCAATGAAATCCTGCAGCGCGACGCATCGCTGATGAACGCGACCGGTGCCGCCGCCGCCGGCCTGCCGGGCGGGCATGTGGAGGGCTTTGCCGACACATTCTACGCCCTGTACCGCAACGTCTACGGAGCCGTGGCCGCCGGCGGGCCGCCGGACGAACCGCTCTATGCAACGTTCGAGGACGGACACGAGGAAATGCTGATCTGCGATGCTGTGCTGCGCAGCGCAAAGGAAGGCTGCTGGGTCGAGATCGGATCATGATGACGCCGCGACAACAGGGAGAGGCTGCATGAAGCTCGGATTACTGACGGCACCATTTCCGGAAACGCCGCTGATGGAGGTGGCGGACTGGTCGGTGTCCAACGGCTTCGAGATGCTGGAAATCGCCTGCTGGCCGGTCTCCAAGGGGCCGACCCGCCGCTATGCCGGCACGACCCATATCGACGTTGCATCGATCGACAAGGCGCAGGCGCAGGACATCCGGGCCGAAATCGAGGGCAAGGGCCTCGAAGTCTCGGCCCTCGGTTATTATCCCAATCCGCTGCATCCCGACCGCGATCATCGCGACACGGTCATTGCCCATCTCAAACAGGTGATCGTGGCTGCCGGCTGGATGGGGTTGCCGGTGGTCAACACGTTCTGCGGCGGTGACGCCTCAAAGCATGTGGACGACAACTGGGACGATGCCCTTCAAGTGTGGCCCGATATCGTTGCCCATGCCCGCGACAACGGTGTCAAAATCGCCTTTGAGAACTGCCCGATGATCTTCAGCTACGACGAGTGGCCGGGCGGGCACAACATCGCCTATTCGCCCTATGTCTGGCGCCGTATCCTGGAAGCCTGGGGCGATGATGTCGGCATGAACTACGATCCGAGCCACCTCGTGTGGCAGATGATCGACCAGACGACCTTCATCGGTGAATTCGGCCCGCACATGCTGCACGCCCATGCCAAGGATCTGATGATCGACCATGAGGGCCTCTATGAGCGCGGCATCCTATCGGCCGGCATGGGCTGGCAGGTCCCGCGCTTGCCCGGCCTCGGCGATGTCGATTGGAGCGAGATCTTCTCGGGCCTCTACAGGGCCGGTTATGACGGGCCGATGGTCATCGAACACGAGGACCGCAATTTCGAAGGAACGGACGAATTGGTCAAAAGGGGTTTTCTGCTCGCGCGCGACGTCCTGCGCCCCTACGTCAAATAACAAGAACAGCGTGAGCAAAAGCGCATATGCAGCTTTAACAAGGAGGAAATGCACAATGAAACGACTGCTATCCGGAGTACTGCTCGGTGCCTTTGTGGCCGGCATGTCCAGCACGGCCCTGGCCAGCGACTACACGATCGGTGTTTCCAACACCGTACAGGGCAATGGCTGGCGCGAGGAAATGGTGTGCGCGATGAAGGCGCAGGCAAAAGCGTCCGGCAAGGTCAAATCGCTCAACATTGCCCACCGCAATACGGACGCGGCCGGTCAGCTTGAGGACATCCGCAACCTGATCGAGGCGGGCGTCGATGCGATCGTGGTCAATCCGGCGAACCCGGAAGGCATCAATTCCGCGATCAAGGAAGCCACCGACAAGGGCATTGTCGTTGTTGCCGTCGACCAGGCGGTGACCGAGCCCTCGGCCTACGTTCTGTCGAACAACCAGGAAGAATACGCCTATCTCGGCGCCAAGTGGCTGTTCGAGGAAATCGGCGGCAAGGGCAGTGTTGTCTATATGCGCGGTGCCGCCGGTGCTGCGGCGGACGATGACCGCGACAAGGGCTTCAAGCGGGCACTGGCGGAATATCCGGACGTGAAGGTCGCGCATGAGGTCTTCACCGGCTGGCAGCAGGATCAGGGCAAGCAGCAGATCCTGGACTACATCGCCACCGGCATTCCGTTTGACGGCGTGTGGACCTCCGGCATCGACAATGTGATCGTTGATGCGTTTGTGGAGTCCGACGTGCCGCTTGTGCCGATCGTCGGGGCCGACAATGCCGGCTTCGTCGGCCAGCTCAACTCCGTCGACGGCCTTGTCGGAGCGGCGGTGACCAATCCGGGTTCCGTTGGCGGCGCTGGCGTGACCCTGGCGATCCAGTTGCTCGATGGCGACAAGCCCGATGCGCAGACCGTGCTGGTCGATCCGCAGCTCTGGGAAAACAAGACCGAGGAAGGCAAGGCGCAACTGGCAGCCGCAGCCGATCCGTCGCTCGATCCCGAGTGGCCGGTGAGCATCATGATTCCCGGCTGGACCACCTACAGCAAGGAAGACATCATCGCTTGCAAGGGACCGGGTGAGTAAAACCCGGCTCCTCCACCGGCGGCGGCGCTATCGGTCCTCCCGGGCGTCGCCGCGCCAATCCTTTCTCCGTTAGCCTCACGAGGGACACCGGCATGGCGACTGAGCCGCTTCTGGAAGCCTCCGGCGTCGTCAAGAGTTTCGGCGCCGTACTGGCGTTGCGGAACGCATCGCTGGAGGTTGCGCCGGGCGAAGTCGTCGCGCTGATGGGGGCGAACGGCGCCGGCAAATCAACGCTGGTCAAGATCCTTACCGGAGCGATCCGGCCCGACGCGGGACAGATCCGGATCAAGGGCAGGGACCACCGGGTCCATTCGCCCGCGCAGGCCAGGCAGACGGGGCTCGTCCCGGTCTACCAGGAACCCTCGCTGATCCCGGACCTGGATGTCGCAGCAAATCTGCGCCTCAGCAACACGCCGGTCGAACCTTTTCTCAAATGGGTCGAGGAGCTGGGCATTGCCGGCCTGCATCTGGACGAACCGGTTCTGCGCCTGCCGCTTGCGACACTGCGTATCCTCGATTTGGCGCGCGCACTCGCCAGCGAACCGGATGTGCTTTTGCTCGACGAGATGACCGCGGCCCTGCCGACCGATCTGGTCGAGCGCGTTCTCAAAGTGGTGCGCCAACAGTGCGAGCTGGACCGTTCGGTGATCTATATCTCCCACCGGTTTTCTGAAATTTCCAGCCTTTGCGATCGCGCGACCGTTTTGCGTGACGGCGAAACCGTTGGCACGGTTGAGGTCGGGCCCGGTTCCGAGGAGCGCATTGTCGAGATGATGCTCGGCGCGCCGGTGAAATCGGCCGAAGAGATCGTCCGCGCGACCGGTTCGGCCCTGCCGGTCCAGACGCAAGAGACACCGCGTCTTCGGGTCCGCAATCTGTCGTCCGGAACCAAGCTTTCCGACGTTTCTTTCGAAATGCGTGCCGGCGAGGTGCTCGGTGTCGTCGCGCTTGAAGGGCAGGGGCAGGACGAGCTCTTCGAGGTGCTGGCGGGTTTCGAGCGCCCCTCCGGCGGGCATATTGAGATCGACGGCAGGGATGTGCGGTTTCATCACCCCGCAGACGCGATCGCCGCCGGGCATGTCTATGTGCCGGGCGATCGCGCGGACGCGTTGCTCATGCAGCGTTCGGTGCGCGAGAACATCGCGCTGCCCTTCTATGCGCGGCCCTTCCGCTGGGGCAATATCAATATGGGCAAGGAAAAAAGCCGCGTCGGCGCCGCGATCGAACGCCTGCAGATCGACACCCGCGCGCAAGGCGAAGTGCAGCGCCTGTCAGGTGGAAACCAGCAGAAGGTGACCATTGCCCGCTGGATCGCGGCGGGCGTGCGCACGCTCTTGTGTTTCGATCCGACACGCGGCATCGACATTCGCACCAAGCGCGAAATCTATCCACTGCTGCGCGAACTGGCCGATCAGGGCTCGTCGGTCCTGCTCTACACCTCGGAACTGGAAGAGGTGCAGCTTGCCTGCGACCGCGCCGTCGTCATCTTCAACGGGCGCGTCGTCGATGTGATCGATGCGCATGATGCGGACGAGCCGACCCTCATGCGCGCCGCCTACGGCCTGACAGCCGGTGACGCCAATGCCAAGGCGCCGACCGGTGAAGCTGCGGAGGCATCGCCGTCGTGATCCGTTTCCTGCGCAGTCACTATTGGATAACCGGCCTTTTCGCGATCCTTGCCCTGCTGTTGGTCATTACAAAGATCATCCAGCCGGAATACGGCGCTTCGGGCATCGATTCCCTGGCCCGCGCCGCGCTGCCCTTCGCCTTTGCCGCGGCCGCGCAAACGGTGGTGGTGATCGCCGGCGGCATCGATCTTTCGATCGCTTCCATGATGGCGGTGACGAGTGTGACGGCCGCCGTCATGATGGACGGCGCCAGCGAGGAATACGCCATATTCGTAGTGATCTTCGTCCTGTGCCTCGGCGCTCTGATGGGCACAATCAACGGGCTCTTGATCGTTCTGACGCGCGTTCCGGATATCGTCGTCACGCTTGCCATGCTCTTCGTCTGGGAAGGCGTCGCGCTGATGATCCTCAAGGCGCCGGGCGGCGCCGCCGCCGAATGGCTCAAGGGGTTGCTCGTCGGCTCGCTCTCGATACCGGGCATACCGGACGCCGTCACGGTCTGGTTTCCCAAATCGCTGATTCTTCTTGCCGTCTGCCTGATGGCGGTGTGGATTCCGTTCCGCCGCTCGCGTTTCGGACTGTCCGTCTATGCGATCGGCAGCAACAGCCTCGCGGCGTTCCGCACCGGTGTCTCCGTTAATCGGGTCAAGGTCGGCGCCTACGCCATGGCCGGGCTTTTCGCTGCCATGGGCGGTCTTGTCCTGACCATGAGCACCGGCATCGGCGCACCGATCCCCGGTCCGTATCTGCTGGCGAGCGTTGCCGCCGTGGTTCTCGGCGGCGTTGTTCTCGGAGGCGGTCGCGGTGGCCTGCTCGGGCCGATTGTCGCGGTCTTTATCCTGCGCCTCGTGCGCACCGACCTGACATTCCTCGCCGTCGATCCGAACATCACCACCATTGTTGAGGGCACCATCATGGTCGTTGTCGTGATGATCGGCGGCCTGCTTGCCGTGAGGGGACGACGATCATGACCATGCCGGCGCAGGACGATCTCAGCATTGCCAAGCGTATCCGGCGCTTTCTGCGCGACCATCCGCTAGTGCCGCTGGTGGTGCTGCTGATCGCGCTCGTCGTCATCCTTGAGCTCATGCGCCCCGGCATCTTCAACGAGCGCTGGATCGGCAACACCATCAAATTCGCCATTCCGCTCGCCATGCTGGCCGCCTGCCAGACACTGACCATGCTGACAGGGGGCATCGATCTTTCCGTCGGCATTGCCGCGACCATCAGCGCCTTTGTGGTGGCGACACAGGTGGCGATCCTCGGAACGCCCGGCGCCATCGCGGTGTCGCTGATACCGGCCATTCTGATCGGCATTGCCAACGGCATCGGGGTCGGCCTGTTCCGCGTCCATCCGCTGATCATGACTCTCGGCACCGGGTTGATCGGCACGGGCTGCCTGCAGGTTTATCAGCGCACGGTCATTGCGACCGGCTCCAGCGTGCCGGATATACTGGCCTGGCTGGGCACGGGAAGGACCTTTGGTGCGCCCAATTCGCTGCTGGTCTTCGTGCCGATGGCGGCGCTCATCATCTATGCGCTGCGTCGCACCGGGTTCGGCAGGCTGCTCTATGCGCTCGGGGAGAACGAGGACGCTGCGCGCCTTGCCGGCGTGCGCTCCTGGCAGGTCATCCTCGCGCTTTACGCCTTGTCCGGCCTGATCGCAGGCATCACCGGGCTGATCTATGTCGGCCTCATCAAGGCGCCGTCGCTGTCGCTGGCCGTGCCGCTTCTCTTGCCGTCGGTCGCCGCTGCCGTCATTGGCGGAACCTCGATCTTCGGCGGGCGCGGTACCTATTCCGGCACCATCGTCGGCGCGCTGATCCTTACCGTGCTCACCACCATGCTGACGGTGCTGCAGATGCCGGAGGGGTCACGGCGGATCCTGTTCGGCCTGATCATCCTCGCCGTGACGGCCGTCTATGTGCGCATCACCGAGGATTCGTGAGGATCACAATCCGAAATGCGTGCCGTCGAAGGGCAGGGTGAGACTGTCACCGCCCGTATCGGTCATCATCAGTTCCGATCGCCTGACCCGAATGTCGGCAATCTCGGTCCAGCCCGCGGGCGCGGGAACGGCGCCGAAGCCGTAACGGAATTCCGTCTCTGCCCCCTCCTTGAGAACGAGCCCCGTCGCCAGCCCCTCGGATGACAGCGCGCCTGTGCTCTCGAAGTGCCGCGAAGCGTGGCAACCGGTCGCGGTCTCCTCTATACCGAGCACGTATGTATGCCGGCTCAGCCACGGTGCGTAGCTTCGTCCGCCATTGCTCATCCACAGCGTCGTCTCCGGCAGCCGGCGCGCATCCTTGACGGCGAAGAACAGGAATCCGTCCTTCTTGGCCAGCGCTGCGGACCATCCGATATCGCCATCCGCCTCGGCCATCACGAGCGTATCCTCATGGCCGCTGTCGAAAGGATAGCCGGCTGCGTCGACGGTTTTGCCGCCGGCCGTTTTGATCTGCGCCAGCGTGTTTATCCGCTGCGGATAGGAAAGCACAGAGCGGCCGCGCTCCGGATCCGACTCCGGCGCATTGTTGGGAGTCACGCAGAAGCGCTTGGGCGAAAAACTCAGCCGGGCGCCACCCGGCACGCGGATCATGGCGTGGTGCCCGACCGGCAAATGTCCCTGACCGCCGCGAAAGCGATGACATTGATAAAGAAATGGATGGCCGGGGCGCAGCGTGAGGTCTTTTGTGACGCTTGCGCCAGCGACATGCTCCTGCAGGCGATAGCTTGCCGTCAGCGAACCGTCCGCCCCATTTTCAGTGCCTGCTGGGAGCCAGGTGCCGTTTGCCGTCCAGCCATGGATCGGCGTGCCGGGCTGCTTGCCGAAGGGCGCGCAGAAGAAATCGCCGGCGAGGCTCCTCTCCACAAGGTCGATCGAATCCGGCAGGTCTTCTCCGGCATCCACCCAGGGTGCCTTGTGCAGGGGACGCAGGGCCGGCGTGCCATCGGACGGTTCGATGACCATCGCTTCGATCCGTCCGCCGATCGGATCGAAATCGATCGAGATTCCGTCGACCGCATGATGAATAAGACCGTCCTTCATGGTTCGACCGGTATGTTCTCGGGGAAGATCGCCTGGATGCGAATGGCCGGCAGGCGGTCCGGCGGCAATCCGTTCCGCGCTGCGACGAGACGCTCGATGGCCTGCTCGGCCATTACCGACGTGTCCTCATCAATGACCGCGTCCATGATGCCCTCCGTGAGATAGCCGCGCGTATCGTCCGAAAGGCCATGCGCCAGGAAAACAACGGAACCCGCGTGGCCGCTGTCTATCAAGGCGCGGGCAACGCCCGGCTGGCCCGCGCCAATGCAATATATGGCATCGAGATCCGGGTGTTCCTTCACGATGGCGGCGGTTTCGCGATAGGCCGTGTCCACGTCCTCGTGGACCTCACGCTCCGCGACAATTGTCAGACCGCTGAACCGCTCGCGCAACACACTGCGAAAGCCCATTTCCCGTTCTTCATGGCCGTGATAGGCGCGCGCGCCGAGGATCAGGGCAGCTTTCGCCTTCTCCTTGCACAACAGTCGTCCCGTCAGATGGCCGGCCAGCCGTCCCGCCGCACGATTGTCGACACCGACATAAAAGGCGCGCGGAACGTTCCTGATATCGGAGGCGATCGTTGCAATCGAAATGCCGCGTTCGCAAAGCCGGCGCACCGTCGCACGCACCCGGTGATGATCGAGCGCGATCAGCCCGACCGCATTGCTGGTTTCGCCGAGCCGGTCGAGCATGGCGGCGACGCCCTCGGCGCCGATATCCGCCAGGCGGTGGATGGTCACGCGCACATCCTCGCGGCGGCGGGCGCAGGCTTCGATATCCGCGATGAGTTGCGACATGAACGCGTTTCGGCTGTCGGGAATGACAAAATCAAGGGCGATTGCGTTGGCTCGCACCGGGTGGTCCGGGCTCTCGCCGGCAAGCGCCGCGGCAACAGACAGGACATGCCGCCGCGTGTGCTCCTGCACGCCGGACCGGTTGTTGATCACCCGGTCGACGGTTGCCTTGGAGACGCCGGCCTTCTCCGAAATCTCCCTCAGCCTCGGGCGACGAACTGTCAAACCGAATACCTCCGCTTTTTCTCGAATGTTGTTCTAGCGCATAAGTGTGGACGTGATAACCTCAAAATGAGGCTATTTGCACAATTCTCGCAATTTGGAGATCAAATTGATGGAATATTGGCGGGATGCTTCTTGACACGCATGGAAATCACTCCTTAGCTGCGCCGATAGGTATCAAATTGAGGCGACTTAGGCACCATGGAACCGACGCCGCGCGATTACAGCCTTGTGGGACGCGACAGCGAACTGGCCGAGAAAAACGGCCTGGCCTCGGCAAAATGGTATGCCTGCTCCATCGACCGCAAGACGATGAAGAGCCTGATGCGCCGGTCCGACGGGCCGGCGCTGCGCGACACGGCGATCTGGATTTCCGCGCTGGTATTATCGGGTGCGGGCGGTGTCTATTTCTGGGGCACCTGGTGGTGCGTGCCGTTCTTTCTCGTCTACGGCGTACTTTACGGCTCGTCCTCAGACAGTCGCTGGCACGAGAGCGGCCACGGCACGGCCTTCCGCACCCGATGGATGAATGACGTGCTCTATTATGTGGCGAGCTTCATGATTTTCCGCGAGCCGACGATCTGGCGCTGGTCCCACACGCGTCACCATACCGATACGATCATTGTCGGCCGAGACCCTGAAATCGCGGCGCCACGCCCGCCTGATATAACGGCGCTGCTGCTCAACCTCTTCGCCATCCGCAGCAGCTTCTACACGATCAGGGCATTGCTCATGCATGCCGTGGGTCGAATGAGCGATGAGGAAAAGACATTCGTTCCGGAGATGGAGCGCTGGAAAGTCTATCTTGTCGCCCGCATCTATCTGGCAATCCTCGCCGCCGTCGCGTTCGCCTGTTTCATCATGCAGTCGATCTTGCCGGCAATGCTGATCGGCCTGCCGACCATCTATGGTGGGTTCATGACGGTCTATTTCGGTGTCACGCAGCATGCCGGGCTCGCCGAGGACGTGCTCGACCACCGGCTGAATTCGCGCACCATCTACATGAACCCGCTCTTCCGGTTCCTCTACTGGAACATGAACTACCATATCGAGCATCACATGTTTCCGATGGTGCCCTATCACGCACTGCCGCGGCTCCATGAACACATCAAGGACGATTGCCCGGAGCCTTATCCGAGCACCATCGCCGCCTACCGGGAGATCATTCCGACGCTTTTGCGACAGGTGCGCGATCCGTCCCATTTCGTCGAAAGGGTTTTGCCGGAGGGCGCCAAATCCGTGCCGTACAATCACGGCACGCAATTCAAACCGGCCGAGTAAACAGGCCGGGCCACGGAGGGAGGCTGCATTGGAGGAGGGTTGGATCGACGCCTGCGCGATCGACGACATCGAGGAGGAGGATGTCATCGGTTTTGAACATGGCGGCCACGCCTATGCGCTCTATCGCACGCTGGACGACCGGTTTTTCTGCACGGACGGTCTGTGCACCCATGAGCAGGTGCATCTTTGCGACGGGCTGGTGATGGACACCATCATCGAGTGCCCGAAACACAATGGCCGTTTCGATTTCACCAACGGCAAGGCAAAGGGTGCCCCCGTCTGTGTCGATCTGAAAACCTACGAGACCGAGGTGCGGGACGGTCGCTTGTTCATCAAGGCGGGCTGAGCGATGGCACGGCCGGCAATGATCATCGTCGGGTCCGGGGAGGCGGGCGGTTGCGCCGCTGTGGCTTTGCGCGAAGCAGGTTGGGAGGGGCCGATCACGCTCTATGGCGAAGAGCGGCACGGTCCTTATGAACGGCCGCCCCTGTCGAAGGAACTGCTGACGGAGAAAGAGCCTCCGAAACCGCGACCGAGTGCCGAAGCCGGGCGCTTCGATGAACTCGGCATATCCCACCGGCCGAACAGCCGGGTCATCGATATCGATCCGGCCGGTAAGGAAATCAGCCTGCACTCCGGCCAAACGGCGCACTACGAAAAACTGCTCCTGGCGACCGGCGCCCGGGCGCGGCTGATGAGTGTTCCGGGCAGCGAATATGCGCTGACGCTCCGTTCATTCGAGGACGCCTGGGCGCTTCGGCACCTGTTCGGCGCCGGCGGTCATGCCGTCATCATCGGCGGCGGTTTTATCGGGCTCGAACTCGCAGCGAGCGCCATCAAGCTGGGTGGCCGCGTCACGCTGCTGGAAAATCAGGAGCGGTTGCTGTCGCGTGCGGTTCCGGCGGAACTGGCGCAGCGCCTCCATGAGGAACATGTCTGCCGTGGCGTGCGCTTCCATTTCGGTGCTTCGGTCAGCCGCGTCGAACGGCGGGCCGTCATTCTGGAGAATGGTGAGCGGATCGCCGGTGATGTCGTCATTTGCGGCATCGGTGCCGAGCCGGAAACGGCTCTGGCGCGCAAGGCCGGTCTGCGCGCTCAGAATGGCATCGTCACGGATGACAGGCTCTGCACGTCGAATCCCGCGATTTATGCCTGCGGCGACTGTGCGGCGAGCGTCCATCCGCAATTCAGCGATCAGCCGATGCGTTTCGAAAGCTGGCAGATCGCCCGCGAACAGGGCGCGCTGGCGGGACGCAACATGGCGGGCGCAAACGAACGGCAATCCATCGTGCCGTGGTTCTGGTCGCAGCAATACGATCTTCATCTGCAGATTGCCGGTCTGCCCGACCTCGGCAAATCAACCGTGGTGCGGCCTTTGTCTGATGATGCGGTTCTGCAATTCTATATCGACGGCGGCGGCCGGCTTGTCGGCGCCGCGGCGCTGGGCCAACTGTCGGATGTCGCGCGGGACATGCGGATCGCGCAAATGCTCATTGCAAGGAAAGCAACGCCGGATCCGGCGGTGCTGGCGGCAACAGAGCGGCGTCTCAAGACACTTCTGGCCGCTTAGGGAGCCGCAGGGAAATCGAAATGAGGTGGCGAAGGCCACCGGGGAGGAACAATGGCAAAGTGGCGTGTCGCGGGCATCAATTTCGACCACATGCATATGGGCGATCTGCTGCGCCAGGTCTTCGACCATCCGGATGCGGAAATCGTCGGCATTTACGACAAATCGCGCGAGCGCATGGCACAGGCCATTGCCGATTTTTCGATCCCTGACGAGCGGGTTTTCACCGATCTCGATGCCTGCGTCGAAACGTCGAAACCCGATCTGGCGATCCTCTGCGCCGCAACGGCCGAACATGCCGACCATGTTGAGCAGCTCGCAAGGCACAAAGTCCACATCATGGTGGAGAAACCCTTCGCGGCGTCGGTCGCCGACGCCCGCCGCATGCTTGCCGCCATGGACGGAACGGGCAGGAAGATGGCGATCAACTGGCCGCTGGCCTGGGTCGAGAGCCACGTCACCTGCAAACGGTTGATCGACGAGGGTGTCATCGGCGATCTGATCGAAGTGCATTTTTATGACGGCAATCGCGGGCCGCTCTACCATCTTGCCGACAAGGTTGAGGTCAGCGCCGAGGAGGTGGAACGGCAAAAGCCGACCTCCTGGTGGTACAAGCGCGCTTCGGGCGGCGGCAGCCTGCTGGACTATCTCGGCTATGGTGCGACGCTCGGCACCTGGTTCCAGAACGGCCGGATCCCGATCGAGGTCACATCGGTGGTTGACGAGACGCCCGGCATCGAGGTCGATCAGCATTCCGTCACGGTCTGCCGCTATGCGCACGGCCTTTCCAAGATGGAGACGCGCTGGGGCACCTTCAGCGATCCCTGGACCATCCAGCCGCAGCCGAAATGCGGTTTCGTGGTTGTCGGAACCGAGGGCACGATCGCCAGCTACGACTATGAAGACCATGTCACCGTCCAGACCCGCGACAAGCCGGAGCCGACGCCGATTGCGGTCGACGCGTTGCCGCCAGGCCGGCGCGGGCCGATCGAATATGTGCTCGGCTGCATCGAGCGCGACGAACCGATCGGCGGACCGCTCGATCCTGCGCTTTGCCTCGATGCGCAGCGCATCGTCGATACGGCCGCGCTTTCAGCACAACAAAAGCGCACATTGGAGCTGGTTCCGTGACAGATGAAAAGCCGGACACCGACACCTATGCTCTGACGGCAGCCGAAACGGCACGGGTCGATGCGCCGCAACTCAAATACCGTCCGCCACAGCCGCTAAACTACCGTCCGCGAATAGCACTCGTGGGCGCGGGCGGAATTTCGGCGGCCCATCTCGACGCCTACCGGACCGCCGGCCTCGATATTGCGGTCATTTGCAGCCAAACGCTGGCCAACGCGGTTTCACGGCGCGACGAATTCTTTCCGCAGGCCATCGCCACCGACAATTACGACGAGGTCCTGAAAGATTCGGCCATCGAGGTCGTCGACATCACCACGCATCCTGCCGAGCGTGTCGCGCTCATTGAGGCTGCGCTGAAGGCCGGAAAGCATGTGTTATCCCAGAAGCCCTTTGTCCTTGATCTCGACACAGGCGAAAGGCTGGTGCAACTGGCGGGTGAGAATGGCGTCTTTCTTGCCGTCAACCAGAACGGCCGTTGGGCGCCGCATCTTTCCTATATGCGCGAGGCAGTGAAGACGGGACTCATCGGCGATCTGATCAGCTGCCATATCGCCATCCACTGGGATCACGGCTGGATCAGGGGAACCGCCTTCGAGAAAATCGAGGACCTTGTCTTCTATGATTTTGCCATCCACTGGTTCGACTTCCTGGCGAGCATTGCCGGGGACCGGGCGCGCTCCGTCTTTGCCATGAAGGCGCGGGCGAGGGGGCAGGAGGTCGCACCGCCGCTGCTGGCGCAGTGCCTTGTGCAACTGGACGGCGGGCAGGCCTCTTTGGTCTTCGATGCCGCCACGCGCTTCGGTCCGCAGGATGCGACCTATATTGCCGGTACCAAAGGCAGCCTATCAAGCGCCGGCCCTGATCTCGGCCGGCAGCGTGTGACCCTGACGACCGGGGCAGGTCGGGCAGAGCCGGAGCTTGAAGGGCAATGGTTCAATGACGGTTTCCGCGGCGCCATGGGCGAGTTGCTCTGCGCCATCGAGGAAGGACGCGCACCGCTCAACGCGGCCTCCGGGAACCTCAAAAGCCTTGAGCTTGCCTTCAGCGCGATCGAGTCCGCGCGCACCGGAAGACTTGTAGAGGTCTCGACCGTCCGCCGCCTTCCGGGCTGAACGGAGCGGAGGGGCTGAGCGCCCAGCTTTCGTAAGGTGGAAGCTCACTGGAAGATTTTCGAAGAAGGGGGACACTGGCTTTGTGTTGGGCGTACGCCAGTTTTCGCAAGGCGCCTGAGGGGGCAATGTTGAGAAAACGGGTAGCATCCGAATTGCCAGTATGCCTGTCCACGGCAAGTGCAAGGAGCAGCAAATCCTAATCGTAAACCAAATTTCAATTGGAGTATTTGCTAACACTGAAATTTGGTAATTTTTGACGAAATTGTTCCTACAATGTAAATATATTAAATGTCTAAAATAAGCAATATTCTTCCAAAATATAAATCGAATTCACTTATTGACAAGCATCCACAGAAAATTCCAAAAAATTACTGGAGTCAAGCGCGTGCAGTGTTTTGAACAAAGCCGCAGATTGATATGCGCTTACGTAATCGATTTGATTGAATTGCGTACTAGCGACCAACAAATTTACTGTACTTAAATCCTGCATCAAAGTTTTGTCCAGAGAAGAAAATTCCGTCAATTTTGTCGAACCGAGTTTCTGCGAATAGGCTTCCACACGGACTACTTGTGTTTTCTGGTCAGAAAGCTGGCGCCAATAAAAGCGCAACGGCACGCCAGCGATTTCTACTTCGGTAGAACTTCTTACAAGATATGTCGTGATGTTAGACATCGAGTCAGTGTTAACATATGAATCCCATTCTGCAGTTAGTCCACCTATCACACCGTCGGTGAGCTTATTCACCTCGTTTCTGATCTGCAACTCCAGGTGATCTGGAAGCGGTGTAACTTCTGCAAAGTCCATACCAAATAGTAAAAATGGAAGTTCGTTTTCGAGAAACTCGCGCGCTATCCAGGATCCGGTGCGCCCAACTGGCACCAGCCCCATATTGCTCAGTAGTTCGGTTCCTAGATCTGATCTGTCTGACGGAATTGAATAAGCTAGGTTGGCTTCTCTAAGCGTAAATTTCGACAGTGGACAAACCAGTTCCGCATGCATGTCGTAGTTATATCGAACTCCCTTGTACAAAAGGAAAACGGACCCACTCGAATACTCCAACTGCAGCTCTCGCGAATTCAACCGGAACTTGCTATCTCCATCTTCAAGTACAAAGGTCGTAGTTCCATCAAAAAAAACGCCGCCACCGATACGGTGCTCCCCGCTATTGATGATTCTTGCTACCTTGTGAGCAGATTGAGGGTTCGCAACAGCAGAAATTGTGGTAGTTGTTCGCACCGCGTTGGCCAAAGAGGCAAAGATGCAGAACATGAACAAATAGGTAAAAAAAGGTAGGTATTTCATGTTCTTATATCACGCCTTTCCCCGCCCTCCAGCGGAACGCAAGTTAAAAAAGTATGACATTGATGTCGCAAAGTCAACTTTAAGTAGTATTGTGGAATTTGGGCTGCTTTGTACGCCAGAATATTTGGAAATTTATCCTGATCCCAACACGGAGTACGCGAAAAAACGAGTTCTCCTTTACACTGGTGAACCTGAAATCAAGCATATGCAATCTAGGGTGTGCTTTACACTTTGTTCCCCAAGTGAGCTCTATGAACCAACAGTTAGAGGGCTTACGCCGGCAGCTGCGGGTCCCAGGTATCAACCGGGAGCGCTTAGATCGCATTCGGACTTGTTTGGCCCTTTCGCCTTAGCAATTGATCCAATATCCGCACGTAGAATTGGAATCGTGCCGACCTCCTATTATTCACCAAATGACATATTCGGTGACAGTTTTTCAGCTGAACATGGTAGTATTCCAGGTCTTAATTTTCAAATTATTTCCCGCCTGAAGGAAATAAGAGAAATACTTATTGTCCTATCGTATATCGAAAGCGGAATAAAGAAAGACAATTATAAATTTCCAGAATATTCTGAACTTAAAGAAATTGATTTTGCTTTAAAATATAATGAAGATATATTAGAGCATATAACCTTAATGAGCAATGAAAAAAAGAAAGAATTATTTGGTTTATTCAATCTAGACCGTGAGCCAGGTTTCAATCTAGTCGGATTTGTAAATATGATGCTCAATCTCTTCCAACAGACTGACTCTTCAATAAATGAAGATATATTAGCGTTCTTCCATCAAAGAGAATTTCGGCTTATTCACCACATGCGTCAAGGTGCGATTTGGTATAGCCTTGGCAATCATCCAGAATTTTTGAATCCGTTGGCGAGTGAGAAATCCGACGAAATATCTTCACTCAAAGATGCTATAGTTCTGGGTAGAAAACGCCCGCCAAGAGATGAGTATTTTCAGCATTGTTGGCTACTTGAATCTGTCGATGGTTGGCATATTCGCAACTACATAGACCACGTCATTGCGCCAAGAAGTGAAAAAGAGTGGGTACGTTCAGAGTTTCTGAAGTTTGACGTTGAAGTGAATGTCTTCGAAGCCGAACAATTTGGGTACTTAAATTAGGCAGTGGTCATTCACCGTATAGAATGTGGAAAAGGAAAAGTGCCATAAAGCCTAAAACAAATGTAGCGTACATGGCGGACCAGAGTGTTGATACACGTATGCTAGATAGCCGCGATTTCTGATATTTATCGGTTTTTGACTGATCAATACGTCTTATAATATCGTTACCTATGCTGGAAAGGACATCCCTAGCCACACTGGCTTTGATTCTTTCGCGGGTTATCAGAGAAGCATGTTTTTGGGCAATCAGGAAAAATAAACATGCCAGCAACAAACCAGTTGCGGACGAAACCACAAGCATCGTAGGGCTAAACAGGTTGCTTCCAGTAAATGCAAATAATGAACCGAGGACAGCTACTGCCAGTCGATGTGTCCCAGTTCTCTCACCATCATAGTGTCGGATAGTCTGCACCGCGTCGAAGTAGTATTTAAGAGCGGTGTCCCGTTCGTCACTTAGAGATGCATTGATTTGATCATTCTGCGATTCATGCTCTATCGGTGTCTTGTTCATGTGTATATCTTCGTCGACTAGTAATACAGTGACTTAAACGCGCGCAATTAGTTCCTTTATTCACCCTATGCGGCGGATATTAACATCCAAAGCGATCCGTTTATGTGGCTCCAATGAACAGGTCGTGTCGCGCGGCTTTGATAATAAAGGGATATATGATGGAGGAGGTGTGCCCGTCGAGGGTTTTTTTAGATTGATGCCACCGACTTGATGGCGCGTCTAAGTAAATGCAGATTTGTTTGAATCGCCTGCGGTTGAGGTTGTAAAGCATCATCGGTATCTAGAAGGGGCCGATCGCGAGAAATACACAAAGGCAGACAGTATAACATTAACACTGATATTGCATCTCGCAGACCATGCACCATGGTGCCGCGAAATCCATCTAGGAATGCAGCTTGAGTTGAACTCGATGTTTCATGCCGGTGCCCTGGTGTATCAAATTGAAGCCATAGGTGACGGAAACTTCAATCGGTGATCCCCAACCGATTATCAAGCCGAAGCGTTCAAAAATCCGAACAGCTCTTCGATGGTCCCGGCCTCGACCGCCGGTTTGTCGCGGCGCCAGCGCCGCATGCGCGGGAAGCGCAGCGCGATGCCGGATTTGTGCCGCTTGCTTTTCTGAATGCCCTCGAAGGCGATCTCGAACACCAGTTCCGGCGTCACGCGCCGCACAGGCCCGAAATGCTCCAGCGTGTTGCGCCGCACCCAGTTGGTTATCTCGTTGAATTCCGCGTCCGTCAGGCCCGAATAGGCCTTGGTGAAGGGAACCAGTTCGCCGTCCTTCCAGACCGCAAAGGTGAAATCCGTATAGAGGTTGGCCCGCCTGCCATGGCCGCGCTGGGCATAGATCATAACCGCATCGACAGTCATCGGATCGACCTTCCACTTGAACCAGTCGCCCTTGCGCCGCCCGGTGTGATAAACGCTGTTCTTGCGCTTCAGCATCAGGCCTTCGCTGGCATGGGCGCGCGACTGCTCGCGTTCTGCCGCCAGCGCCGGCCAGTCGTCGAAAGCCAGCATCGGCGACAGGTGCAGCGCAGGCGAGGCAGCCTCTTCGACAATCTCTTCAAGGCGCGCACGCCGCGTCTCGAAGGGAATTTCGCGAATGTCCACGCCCCGGTCCTCCATGACATCATAGGCCATGAGGATGACCGGAGCGTCCTGAAGCAGCTTCTTGCCGACCGTCTTGCGCCCGATACGGGTCTGCAGGGACTGGAAATCCATGGGCCGCCCGTCGCGCCAGGGCAGGATTTCGCCGTCAAGCACCGTGCCGTTGGGCAGATGCTCCGCGAGCACATGGAATTCCGGGAACCGGTCCGTCACGAGTTCCTCGCCGCGTGACCAGACGAACACCTCGCCATTGCGGACGATCACCTGCCCGCGAATGCCGTCCCATTTGCGTTCCGCCAGCCAGTCGCCGGGCTCGGCCAGCTCATCGACATCCTCTTCCACGGCATAGGCCAGGCAGAACGGATAGGGCCGTGAGTGATCGTCATTGACGTCGCCTGACAGGATCAGGTCGCTGAAGGAAGTGGATTGCGGCGTCCAGTCGCCCATCAGCCTGTGCGCGATGACGGCCTCGTCGATCCCGGTCGCCTTTGACAGGGCGCGCGACATGAGTTTTTGCGACACGCCGACGCGAAAGCCGCCGGTGATCAGCTTGTTGAACAGGAAGCATTCGACACGGTCCAGCCGGCGCCAGGCGTCAGTTACGGCCGTCTTCCGTTCTTCCTCTTCGACATCACGCAACCCGATGATCAGATCGATCCATTCGGTCAGCGGAACGTCTGCGGCGTCGCAGTGTTCCGGCAGGACAAGCGAAATGGTCTCAGCGAGATCGCCGACAACCGGATAGGCTTCCTCGAAGAGCCAAAGCGGAATGCCGGCCGCCTCGGCCGCCCATTCGCGCAGCATCGTCGTGTTGACCGTCCGGCGCGGCCGGCGGTGCGACAGCAGCGCAATCGTCCACAGCTTGTCGTCATCGCTGGCGGCGGTGAAAAACTCAGACAGGGCGGCTACCTTGACGGTTGTCTTTGTCGTCCGGTCAAGCGCCGTGAAAAGCTCCGCGAAATCTCTCATGCGGATGCCCCTTCGCCCTCGGCGGGTTCTTCCAGGTCGTCGCCGCGGAACTCGGTCTCGACAATGCGCGCGTGGTATCCGCGCTCTTCAAGCCAGCGCCGGAAAATCTCCGTATAACCGTGCGTGACATAAGTGTTTTCTGCGCCCGTGGCTGCGATCGCCTCGTTCAGCTCCGTCCAGTCGCAGTGATCGGAAAGCACGAAGCCGCGGTCGACGGCGCGCCGCCGCCGCACGCCGCGCATGGCCATCCAGCCGGAGGCAAATCCGGTTGATGCTTTCGGAAACCGGCGCATCCAGTTCGAGCCAAGCGCTCCGGGCGGAGCGATGATGAGGGCGCACCCATAGTCGCCCTTGGATTGTTCGTCCGTCACCAGCGTCGTATCCGGCAGGGAAAGGCCCTGCGCCCTCAAGACGGCATTGGTGTTTTCCACCGCGCCGTGGGTGTAGATCGGCCCGATGCCTTCATCGATACCTGCGAGCAGGCGCTGTGCCTTGCCCAGCGAATAGGCACCGAGGACGCTTGTGCGTCCGGCCTCGGCATTCTCGCGCCACCAGTCGTTGATTTCAGCGAGCACATCTTCCTGAGGCCGCCATTTGAACACCGGAAGGCCGAAGGTGCATTCGCTGATGAAAGTGTGGCAGCGGATCGGTTCGAACGGCTCCGACAGATTGTCCGGCCGCACTTTGTAGTCGCCGGAAACGACCCAGACTTCACCCTTGTATTCCATCCTGATCTGCGCGGAGCCGGGGATGTGGCCGGCCGGATGAAACGAAATGTCCACGCCGTTGATCGTCCGGGTTTCACCGAAGCTGACGGTCTCCAACGCGATGTCGCCAAGCCGCAGGCGGATGACCGGGGCGGCGGCCTCGGTACAGAGATAGGTCCCGTGGCCGGGCCGTGCGTGATCCGCGTGCCCGTGCGTGATCAGAGCCCTTTCGACCGGCTTCCACGGGTCGATATAGACATCCGCCTGGCGGCAGAAGATGCCGCGATCCGTGAATTCCAGCAATGCCATGTGCGAAAGCGGTGCTCCGGCCAAAAAACTGCAACTGCCAGAAAATACATGGAACCGGACGGATGCAACGACAAGTTCGATGCGCGCGCAATGTATGTGCCGTTGCGTGGGAACGGGCTAGCCCGGCGCAGCAGCATCTTCCCTGGCGTTGCGGCCAGCCTTTGTTTCAGCGTCGTTCTCTGTGCTTGCCGGCTCCAGCAATACGACCGCGCAGCTTTCCGTCAGCGCGACCGGGCAATGTTCGACGCCGTGCGGAACAACGATGAATTCGCCTTCCTCGACGATTTCCTCACGGTCGCGAAAGCGCATCAGGAGACGGCCGCTGTGAACCAGCAGCAGCTTGTCCTCGCGCCGGTGGAAGCGCCATCCAAGGGCGCCTTCCAGCCTTTCGAGCTTGATCCGCATATCGTTGACCTGCCCCGCGACGCGCGGCGAGGCAGCCTCGGAAAGGCCACCGAAGGCAGCATCCAGGTTCTTCTTCCCGAAGGGAGACAGGTGCCCGTTCAACTCGGCGACATCGCGCACGATGCCGGAAAGCTGAGCTTCGAGACCCTCGCCATCCGCCGGATAAGCGCCGTCAAGCGCGGCGGTTCCGATGGTAAAGCCCGCCGCGCCCGCAGCGCGCACGGCGGAGATGCGCTCCTTGCTGGCAATGGATCCGGCGACGATGACGGGCTTGCCCGCGGCCGCGCAGACGGCCGCGATTAGCTCCGGCACGTCGGCGGTCGGCGAGCGGTAAGCCAGAAGATCAAGTCCGCTCACCCCGTCGCGCGAGGCCAGTTCGCGGCCACTTTCTGCAATTTCCCCGACAGTGCCTTCAAGAACGCTGGGATGGCCGACAATGCGCCCCGGAAACGGGAAATATTCGATGCCGGTCCCGCTCAGGATCGGCAGCACGTCATCGACGCGCGTGCCGCCCAGCAGGACATCGACCCCGATCTCGACGGCGGCCCTGGCCGAGGCCACTTCGCTGTCCCGGTCCAGGGATACGACCTCCAGGTAAGATGTCGCGCCCTTGGCCTTGATCGAGGCATTGAGCAATTTCAATTCGCTAACCGGCAGGCCGACATCCTTGAAGCCGATATGGCGCACGCCAAGGGACAGCGCCGTTTTCAGATGTTCCGCCGCATCCGGCACCGTCTGGTCGTTGCGGGTAAGCATGAAGATGAAGCGCAGGCCCATCGGAGCATCTCCGTTTCCGCCGTCCGATTTCAGTTAAGCGGCGGAAACGAAAAATAGCAATCGGCCAATGTGGACGTAGCGCGGTTGTTCAGCGCGGTAGTTCGAAGAAGCGCACCATCCAGCCGGCGAAATCATCGCCCTGATCGCTGCCCTTGATCGTTTCCCGCGCCTTGTCCACGGCTTCGGGTTCGGCAATGTCCGCGACAACTTGGACAAGATCGCTCATATAGCCGGGCGTGATTTCGGGGTGATGCTGCGTCGTGAAAATGTGCTGCCCAATGGCAAAGGCGCCAACCGGTGCGATCGGGCTGCTGCCGAGCACGGTTGCATCGTCCGGCAGTTCGAGTACCTGCTCCTTGTGCGCCGAATAGAGCTTCAGCTCGGCATGCGGCGGGTCCATCCAGCGCGTGTGGCGCATGAAGCGCGTCGGCTCGATACCGAGCCCCCAGCCATCCGGATTGCTGCCCACGCGCCCGCCAAGCGCCGCGGCGATGGCCTGGTGACCGAAACAGGCGCCTACCGTCGGGATCTTGAGCCGGTCGAGTTCGCGAATGAACTCCTTGAGGCGGATGATCCACGCAACATCGTCATTGACCGAGGAGGGGCTGCCGGTAATGACATAACCCTGGTAGTCGGATGCCGAGTCCGGAAAGACATCGTCCTTGACCGGGACGGACTCATAGATCCAGTCCGGACGGTGCCGACCCAAGAGCGCGCGAAATTTCTCGCCGTCATCCGGGTGGTTCCTCGAAAGGTCCGTATCGTCATTGTCGGCAAGCAGGATGGCAATGCGCATCGGCGGTTCAGTCCTTCACTTCCAGCGCTTCGAACTGCAGCTCAAGGCCGTGCGTGATATGGTCGATAATGGCGTCCATGGCGAAGGTCGGATTGCCGGTCTCGATCGCCTCGACCAGGCGGATATGGTCGCCGAAGGAGGCGGACAAATCGATCTTGTCGATCGCGGCGAAGAGATTGTAGGACACGCCCCGGTTCCAGATATTGTCGAACATCTCGATGAGGTAACGGTTGTCCGACAGCTCCACCAGACGCCGGTGGATCTTGCGGTTGGCCTCGAAATAGGCCCGGATCGAGGAAGACGAGATGTTCTCCTCGCGCTCGATCGTCGCGCGCAGCGCCTTGTTTTTCTCCGCATCGTTCTGCGCCGCAAGGATGCGCACGGCCTGGCCCTCGACGGCGGCGCGTGCCTGGTAGAGTTCCTTGACCTCGCTGTTGGTCATGCGGTGGATGGAAAAACCGCCGCGCGAAGAGGAGGTCAGGATGCCGTCCTGCTCAAGGCGCAGCAGCGCCTCGCGCACCGGCGTGCGGCTGATCTGCATCTCCTCGGCAAGCTTTTCCTGTACCAGCCTTTCATTGGAGGAAATGGTGCCGGACTGAATCGCCTCCAGGAGCTGGTCGTAGACGATATCTGCGAGCCTTTGCCGTTCATGTTTGATTTTTTTCAACGCCATAGGCGGTGCCTTCCCTCGGTCTTTTTTGCGCCCGTGAGTCGGGCGCGCTGTGTATACCGTATTCGAAAAACAGAAAAAATACCTGAATCCTGTTTCGTCCAGTTGCATCCGTCATGAATACTGAATACAGTATACACAAAAACGAGTTGAGGGAGAAATCAATGTGCGGAATTGCCGGGCGAATCCTGGCATCCCCCGGCCGGGTCGGCAATGACCTCGTCGAACTGATGGATGCGCAGGAGCATCGCGGTGCCGACAGCACCGGCTTCGCAATCTACGGAACACCACGTGACGAAGGCTATGTCCTGCGTGGCATGGGCTTCGACAAGACCGGCCTTGACGCGGATATGGAGCGGTTTCGCGACATTCTGCGCGAGCACGGCTCCGACTATCTGGAGGAGCCGGTCTTCGTTACCGACGACAACCCGCATTATTGCGTGCGCATGGTGATCAGCGATCCGCGCGACATCGCCGCCTGGATTCGTGACGCCGATACGCTGACCGACCGCTTCGAGGTTCAGTCCTGCGGCCGTTCGCTGGAGATCGTCAAGGATATCGGCGGGGCCGTGGCCGTTGCCGACAAGCACGGCGTGCGCGACATGGTCGGCACGCACGGGCTCGGCCATGCGCGCCTGGCGACCGAAAGCTCGGTACTGCCCAATGCCAGCCATCCCTTCTGGGCCCGTCCGTTCAGCGATGTCGCCATCGTCCACAATGGCCAGATCACCGATTACTATTCCTGGCGTGAGCGCCTGGAGCGCAAGGGCTACCGGTTCCTGACCCAGAATGACAGCGAACTGATCGCCGTCTGGGTCTCCGACCAGATCAGCCAGGGCCTGACCATGGCCCAGGCATTGCAGAAATCCATCCCATCCATTGACGGCGTCTTCACCTATATGATCGCACGGCCTGAAGGCATCGGCTTTGCCAAGGACCGTTTCGCCATGAAGCCGCTGGTGGTCATCGAGCAGGCCGGTGAACTGGCCGCCGCGACAGAGGAACAGGCGGTGCGCCGTGTCTTTTCCGACGAATGCGACGTCATCAATTATGACGGGCCGAGCCTGACGGGTATCTGGACGGTGGGCAACCGGAGGATGGCGGCGTGAGCGCGCGCGTCGTCGAGGCGGGTCAGCGCCACATCCGTGAAATCAACGACGAGCTTCAGAAGGCCGCGGCCGAGGGCCAGGAAGTGGTCGTCACCAACACACTGTCGCGCCACAATCTCGGCATCGGTCTTCCCAAGGGCGCCCATGTGCGCTTCGAGGGCAGCGTCGGCTATTACTGCGCCGGTCTCAATGACGGCGCGGTGATCGAGGTCGAGCGCAATGCCGGCTGGGGTCTCGCCGAGGGCATGGCGAGCGGCCATGTGACCGTCGGCGGCTATGCCGGCATGTCGGCGGGCGCTGCCATGACCGGCGGCACCATCCACGTAAAAGGCGACAGCGGACCGCGCTGCGGCGTCGCCATGAAGGGTGGCAACATCATCGTCGAGGGCAAGATCGGCTACCAGTCCGGCTTCATGGCCCATTCCGGCAAGATCATCGCGCTGGGCGGCGCCGGGCATTCCTGCGCCGACGCGCTGTGGGAAGGTGAGGTCTGGGTCGCCGGCGAGGTGGAAAGCCTCGGTGTCGACGTCAATGTGGTCGAGCCGACGGCCGAGGAGGTCGCCGAGGTCGATTCGATCCTCGAGCCGCTCGGGCTGGTCGACTCCTCAAGGAACTGGCGCAAGATGATCTCCGGACAGCGCCTTTGGTATTTCGAGAGCCGGGATGCGAACGCATGGCTGATGATCTGAACGACACCTACACATACCCTTTCGACATGCCGAGCGAGGAGGCCGTCAAGTTCTCCGACGGCGCCATTGCCGGCAAGCCTGCGGGCGTGCCGTCTTCTTACGCCGAAGGCGGCTCTACGCGCTGGACGCCGGAGGCAATCTCCGAGGTTCACGCGCTGGCCCAGCTCGGCCGCTACCAGGTGCGCGGCTACAACACCTTCAACAAGCGCATGCCGACCTTCGACGACCTGACCTTCGTGCCGGCGACGATGACCCGCCTGCCGCTGGAAGGTTACCGCGAGAGCTGCGACACCACGACGGTGCTCGGCGGCGGACGCGGCCTTGTCGAAAAGCCGGTGGAGCTGAAGATCCCGATCTACATTGCTTCGATGTCCTTCGGCGCGCTTTCGGCCAATGCCAAGGCATCGCTCGGCTATGGCGCCTCCAAGGTCGGCACCATGACATGCACGGGCGAGGGCGGCATGCTCGAGGAAGAGCGCGAGGCCTCTCAAACGCTGCTTTACCAGATGTCGCCGGCGCGCTACCGCATCGATCTCGACCATATCCGCCGCGCCGATGCGCTGGAGATCGTCGTGGGGCAGGGCGCAAAGCCCGGCACCGGTGGCCTGCTGCTCGGCATGAAGGTCAGCGAACGTATTTCCGAGATGCGTACGCTTCCCGTCGGCGTAGACCAGCGCTCGACCATCCGCCATCCGGATTTCCTCGGCGCCGACGACCTGGCGGTCAAGGTCGAGGAACTGCGTATCGCCACCAACTACCAGGTGCCGATCTTCCTCAAGATGGGCGCAACGCGACCGCGCTATGACGTCGCCATCGCCGCAAAAGCCGGCGTTGACGTCGTCGTCGTGGACGGAGCGGAGGGCGGCACCGGCGCGTCGCCCGAACTCCTGCTCAACCATACGGGCATTCCGACGATGAGTTCGATCCGCGCCGCCCGCGAGGCGCTCGACGAATGCGGCATGACCGGCAAGGTCAGCCTCGTTGCCGCCGGCGGCATCCGCTCGGGCGTCGACGCCGCCAAATGTCTGGCGCTCGGTGCCGACGCGGTGATGATCGGCAATGGCGCGATGATCGCGCTCGGCTGCAACTCGCCGCGCTATTACGAAGATTTCGCCAGGCTCGGTACGGCCCCCGGTGCGTGTCACCATTGCCACACGGGCCTTTGCCCGGTCGGCATTGCAACGCAGGACCCGGAGCTCGAAGCCCGCATGGACCCGCATGCCGGCGCCGAGCGCATCGCCCGTTACCTGACGGCCATGACCATGGAGATCACGGCATTGGCCAAGGCTTGCGGCAAGTCCTCTGTGCACAATCTGGAGGTGGAGGACCTCCGGGCCATGTCTTTCGAGGCCTCTGCGTTCACCGGCGTGAAGATGGCCGGCATCGACCGCGCTTTCGACTGGTGAACGCTCCTCCCGCCGGCGTCTGAGAGCGCCGGGGACAAGCAGAACGGGCGGCCCTCGGGCCGCCCGTTGATGTTTGAAGGAAACGCTTCGGACAAGGATGATCTGCCGGTCATTGGCATCGGCGCTCGCCCGCCCTAATGTCTGCGGGCAGGAAGATGCGGAATCGGAGCGAAATGGCGGAACTTCTCATCGTCTATCACTCGAAGACGGGCGGCAGCAGGCAGATGGCCGAGGCCGCGGCTGAAGCGGCGCGCGAGGAAACGACGACCGTCTTGAAAACAGCGGACAAGGCAGGGCCGGACGACCTGCTTGGGGCCGATGGCTATCTTTTCTGCGCGCCGGAGAACCTTGCCGCCATCGCCGGCGTGATGAAGGATTTCTACGACCGCTGCTACTATCCCGTGCTTGGCCGCATCGAGGGACGTCCCTATGCGCAGATGGTCTGCGCCGGATCGGACGGGGAAAATGCCGCGCGCCAGACCGCACGCATCGCCACCGGCTGGCGGCTGAAGGAAGTGCAGCCGCCATTGATCGTCTGCACCCACGCTCAGACCCCCGAACAGATCCTCGCCGAAAAAACCATCCCAGACGAGCAGCTTGCCCTTTGCCGCGACCTCGGCCGGGCGCTTGCGGCCGGCCTCGCCATGGGTGTTTTCTGACTGTGATCCGCGCGTAACGCTAATTCGACATGAAGGAAGCAGATATGCCCGATTATTCGCTCTATTACTGGCCGATCGCTTTCCGCGGCCAGTTTGTGCGCGCCGTGCTGGCCCATGTCGGCGCTTCATGGGATGAGGCGGATTTCAACACGATCGCGGCGCTGAAGAACAAGGCGCCGGCCGATCAGCCGATACCGTTTGTCGGGCCGCCCGTGCTTGTCGATCATGGGGCAGGGGTCTCCCTGTCGCAGATGCCGGCGATCCTGGGCTATCTCGGCAGGAAGCACGGGCTGATTGCCGGCGATCCTCTCAATCAGGCGATGACCGACAAGATCGTCGCCGATGCCAATGACGTGCTTTACGAAATGACGCTCTACAATGGCGCGCAGATGTGGACGCACGAGATGTGGGCGCAATTCCAGCCGCGCTTGAGGCGCTGGATGACGATCTTCGAGGAAACCGCCCGCCGTAACGGCATGACGGCGCAATCGGGCTATCTCCTTGGCACGGAAAGTCCCGGTATTGCGGATCTGACCGCCTGTATCCTGTGGGGCACGATGACCGACAAGCTGCCGCCGTTGCGGCCGGTGCTCGACGAGACGGCTCCGGCGATCGCCGGCCTGTCGGACCGGATCGCTGCGCTGCCGCAACAGGCCCGACTGCGCGAGCGCAGCGACGCCGAATACGGAAACGCCTGGTGCAGCGGCCAGATCGAAGCCTCGCTGCGAAAGGTGCTCAACGCCTAACGCAGATACATCGGTATGCCTTCGACCCGCGCGATCTTCGGGCGGTACTGGTCGATATCATAGAGCCCGTCGACATCGACGCGGTGCTCGCCTTTTGTGCTGATATCGGCGGGCTGGGTGGCATAGCAGCCGTCACGGATGCCGACCATCAGGCCGCTCTTTCCTTCCGCAATCAGTTGCACGCACATGGTCCCGTAATTCTTCGCGACGATCAGATCCACGGCATCGGGCCCGCCCGAGCGCAAAAGGTAACCGAGATTCTGCACCATGATATTGGTGCCGGTGAGCTGCTTGATGCCGGCTGCGACCCGCTCGCCGATACCGCCCAGCTTCTTGTGTCCGTATGCGTCTTCCTCGCCGCTTTGGATGATCTCCTCATTGATGATGCGCGCACCTTCGGAAATGACCGAGACCGTGTAGTTCGACGATTTGCGCGCCCGGTCCTCGGTCAGCAGATCGGCAAGGCGCTGCAGGTCGAAAGGAACTTCGGCGATCAGCGTGCGGTCGGCATCGGCGAGATAGCCGCCGGCAAGCGCCGTCAGCCCGCAATTGCGGCCGAACAGTTCGACGATCATGTTGCGCTCGTGACTTCCCGCCGATGTGCGCAGCCGGTTGATCATTTCCACGGAGCGCGTCACGCAGGTGGAAAAACCGATGCAGTAATCGGTTCCGAAAACATCGTTGTCCATGGTCTTGGGGATGCACATGGTCTTCATCCCCTCGGTGTGAATGCGCGCCGCGTAAGAGAGCGTATCGTCGCCGCCGATGGCGATCAGAAGGTCCATTTCCATGGTGTTCAGAACGCCAAGCACATGGGACGTGATGTCGATCCGACCATGCGCGTCCGGCTCGCGGTCGACCTTGACCCAGTCCGGTATCTCGTCCGGCTTCATCCGTGACGGATTGGTCCGCGACGTGTGGATGAAGGTTCCGCCGGTCCGGTCGACGGCCCGCACAAGGTCGGGCGTCAGAGCCATATGCGAATTCGGCGTCGCCGACGGGTCGGCGGCATCGGTGTTGACCGGCCCCGCCCATCCGCGCCGGAACGCGGTGACGCGCCAGCCCATCCGATGTGCTTCATTGACCACGGCCTTGATCGCCGCGTTGAGGCCGGGAACATCCCCGCCGCCGGTCAGAATCCCAAGATGCACGCCGAAATCCTCCTATCGATCCAAGTTCATCGGATCATAGGAGGGAAAGGTGATGACTCAAAGCTGCTTTTGCGATCTTGACGACGGTCCGAAGCGGAAAATCCGTCCGCGCCGTTACAGGCCGATCGGTCTTACCCGGGCCGTCCACACATCGCCCTCAACGCCGCCGCAGCGGTCACGATTTGCGCAGGATGACCGCCAGATACCAGGTTTCTCCGGCATGTTTTCCGGGCTCTGCCCGGTAGAGAGCGTCCAGCCGGCGGTAGAATTCCTCGGCGGTGCTTTCCGCGCTCCGGCCGTTCATCGCACCCGGCTCGAACAGATAGTTGTGCAGGGTCGAATGGCCGAAGCCGCGCACATAGCCCACATAGAGCCGGGCATACTCGGCCGGATCGGCAATGAAGTCGGCATAGATATCAAGCGGGTTGCGCGGCGCCGGCACGACCGCGATCTCCTCGATTTCAAAGGCCTCGGCCAGTTCGGGGTCCGACTGCAGGGGCGCTTGCGCCTCCCTGGCCGTCATGAACCAGACTCCGAAAACAAAGCGGTCGAGGACGGTCTTGTCGATCAGCCC
This sequence comes from Allohoeflea poritis, assembly GCF_027889715.1. Lineage (GTDB taxonomy): Bacteria > Pseudomonadota > Alphaproteobacteria > Rhizobiales > Rhizobiaceae > Hoeflea_A > Hoeflea_A poritis. The sequence goes on along the minus strand of NZ_JAPJZH010000003.1, from coordinate 198,992 downwards.
GTCCTGCGCCATGTCCTGCGCGACTGCATGAATGGCCCGGTAGACGGCCCGGCCGGATGCCGCGATGCCGTTGATCTCGCCCGCTTCCGGTACGGCGCCGAGGCAGGAGACCAGCAGAAAACCGCCGCTGCGCAGCTCCCGGGCCCGGCATTGCAGGAACCGCGTCCAGTCCCTGCGCGCCCGTTCGGCCATCTCCACTCTCGCCGCGCCTTGCAGATCGGCGAACCAGACGGAACCCGGCGCATCGAGACTGACGGCGTGGCTGAGCCAGTGACTGGCCATGAAGCAGGTCGCAAGGTCAACCGAGTTTTCAGCTGCCATGCGGTCATAGAAACTGCCGACAGCCGCGCCGGTGCGGATGAAAGGCGCTGTATAACCCGTCGGTCCCGGAATGAGCTGGAACAGGCCATTCCAGTCATTGCCCGGCTGATCTGCGTGGCAGACCGAAATCGGCGCATCGGAAAATTGTGCGCGGTAGGTGTCGATTGCCGGTGCGACCGCCTCGATGGCGCTCTGTCCGGGGCCGCAGCCATAATCGACAATGCGCAACTCGGGTTCGACCCGTCCCAGCCGCCGGACCAGTTCGCCGAGACGCTCCGCATAATGGTTGACGAGCTGCTGCTGCATGGCGGAGTTCCTGTTGTAATCGACCATGCCTTCCGTGGATCGTCTGTCTTCAGGCGTGGTCATGCAGGGTCTCCGCTACGGGCATTTGCGTTTTCCGAAGCCGATTGATTGAACGGAATGGCCAGCAATGCAAGATCAATATGGCCGCGCCGGAACCGGCCGGCGGCCTGCTGGATTGAATAAAGGAATGGAACCCGGCGTCCTTATTGTCCAAAATCGGATGACGGACACACAAGACCAATCAAGCGAGCGTTGCATGTATGATCCGAAGGGAAACGGCAGGGACAGGGCGGTCGATGATGTGCAGTTTCTCGAAGCCGAGCCGCCTGACCATCTGAAAGGTGTCGTGCATCGGTTCCTGGAACTGCGCACACTGTCGCCGCTGGCCGAAGACTACCGTTTCCACGCGCTGCCGGATGCGTGCACCTATATTGTCTTCGATCAATGCGACCCGAATGTCACGGGAGTGACGCGGCTGCGTGCCTCATCCGAAGAGCTTGATCTCGGCAGGTCCTTTCACTTCTTCAACATCCGGCTTTTGCCGGGCGTATGGCAGGCAAGCCGCGCCGCGACGTCCTATGGTCTGGTGAAGGAAGCCTATGTAGGCGCGCTGCCGTTGGTTGCCGTCAACAAGAGCCTGATGGGGAAGGAATTTGCGGTCAAACAGACGATCCTGTGCAGCTTCATTGAGGACCTGATCGAAAACAAACTGCTGGTCGCCAACAGGGTCACCGAGAAGATATTCCGGCATATTGACGACATTCATTCGGTTGCGGATATGGCAGCAATATCAGAGCTTTCACCGCGCCAGCTGCAACGGGTTCTGAAGAAAACAACAGGTTTTGCCCCGCACGATTTTTTCAAAGTGCTTCGGCTGCAGCAATCCCTGAATGGCGAGCCGTCGCTTGCATATGCCGACCAGTCCCACTTCATTCATTCGTTTCGCAGGGCGACCGGCTACACGCCGGGGCAATACTCGAAAAAATTCGATGTCTGAAATCCACAATACGGATCGTTGGTGACCCGGTAGCCAATGGACATTCGCGACAACAAACAGGAGTTGAAGATGTCCAAAATGAACGCTGTCGGATGGTTCGATATCTATGTGGATGACATGGATCGGGCGGTCGCCTTTTACCAGACCGTGATGGATTGCACGCTCGAGCCCATCGGTGATCCCACCGGCGAAAGCCGGATGATGAGTTTCCCGGCGGATATGAGTGCCTATGGCGCCGGCGGCGCGCTGACGAAGTCGGCCCACGCGTCTCCCGGTGCGGGCGGGACCATCGTCTATTTCTCGGCGAAGGATTGCGCGGTCGAGGAGGCTCGTGTCACCGACGCCGGCGGAAAAGTCGTCAGGCCGAAATTCTCGATCGGCGAATATGGATGGGTATCGTTGTGCCAGGACACCGAAGGCAACCTGTTCGGCATCAGTTCGATGGCGTGATGCCGGACTGTGTCTCCGGGGTGGCGAACGGGGTCAGGCTGGCTTGAGACGGCATCCGCCATCCACGCCTCGTCAGCTTCCCGACCCGGGCGTCATCACCCACGATCTTGTAAATCTGCCCGCATTTGCGTTTCATTGCCGGCATGCAGGGTCAGCAAAAGGGGAGCGCTGATGGCGAATGAAGATGACGCGAACAGTTTTGCCGCACTTGAGAAGCGCGAGTGGTCGGACGCAGGTGTGGCGCGATCCTATGCGCGGGCTTTCGCACAGGCGGCCGACATGGTGGTGCCGTATCTGGTTGCGGCGGTCGGCGTCAATTCGGACGCCAGGGCGCTCGATCTTTGCTGCGGGCATGGCAATGTGACGGCCGGATTGGTGGGGGCAGGGGCGAATGTGACCGGCCTCGACTTCTCGCCGGCGATGCTGGAAATGGCGCGAGAGGCAGTTCCCGACGCACGCTTCATCGAGGGCGACGCGATGAATCTCGGCTTTGATGCCGGCACGTTCGATGCGGTCACCATTGGTTTCGGAATGCCGCATGTTCCAGATCCCGTGCGCGTGGTCGAGGAGGCGCGCCGGGTCTTGCGGCCCGGTGGACGGCTGGCGTTTTCCGTCTGGTGCGGACCTGAAATCGACAGCGCATTCGGATATGTCTTCGGCGCGATCAATGCGCATGGGCATCCCGACATTGCCCTGCCGCCGGGACCGGGCGCCAACGATTATGCGGATCCCGCGATAGCCTTTCCGGTTTTGACAGCAGCCGGCTTCACGGATTGTCACTGCACAACAGTGGCTTCGATGTGGCGCGTGGACGATCCCGGCACGCCCTACGATTTCTTTCGCGAGGGAACGGCGCGGGGCGGAGCGCTGCTGCGGCCCCAACCTGAGGCGAATGCTGCCGCGATCCGCAAGGCAGTGGCGGCGAAGGTTCTGGAAAAGCACGGCGACGGGCCTCGGTGGGACGTGCCCATTCCGGCGGTCGTGACAAGCGCGACGGCAATCTAAACCAGATACGCTCTAAGATCGCCTCAGGCTTTCTTGAACGCGCCCGCCTCGATCATCTGCTGGAACATTTCGGTCAGGCTGTCCTTCATCGGCCGGTAGGATACGCCGAGCGCCTGTCTGCTCTTGGCATTGTCCGCCTTCCACGGATGGTTGACGTTGCGTGCGATGAATCTGCGCGTCAGGGACTTGTTCACGAACGGTCCGATCAACCACAGGACGGGCTTCGGCAGGGCCTTGGTGGGCAGCGGATAGTCCTTGCCGAAGGTCTCGGCGAGAGCCTGCCCGATTTCGACGAAATCGGTGTTCGTGCCGTTCAGAATGTGCCGGCCTTCCGCTTCGGGTGTGAATGCCGCGTTGATATGGGCCTGCGCGACCTCGCGGACATCGACAACGCCGATTCCCACCCGTGGCGCTCCCGATTTCAAAGTGCCGTCGCCCATCTGCCTGATCGTCCGGAATACTTCCGACGTCGCGTCGGGTCTGGTTCCCGGCCCGATGATCAGCGACGGATTGATCACCACCAGGTCCCAGCGCGACTGGGCTGCGGCGATCTCCCAGGCCGCCTTTTCGGCTTCGGCCTTGGAGAAGGAGTAGGGCTGATGCGTCAGCGACGAGGATGTATTCCAGACGGCCTCGGTCAGAATGCCGCCCGGCGCATGTGCGCAATCGGCGGCATCGCCATATATGGCCGCGCAGGAAGACGTCAGCACAACGCGTTTGACCGATTGCGTGCCGTTCACCGAGTTCAGGACGTTTGCGGTGCCTTTTACTGCGGGATCCACCAGATCGCGCTGCGGGTCCGCCACGTCGATCACGAAGGGAGAAGCCGTGTGGAACACGATCGAGCAGCCGTTCATGGCCGCGCCATAGGAGCCTTCGTCCAGCAGATCGGCCTTGAAGAAGCGGATGCTCCCGGGCGCATCGGCTGCCATGTCCGCAAGGTGCTGCACCTTTGCCGCACTGTCCGGGTCGCGGACGGCGGCGTGCACCGTAAGGCCTGCGTCAAGCAAGGCCTTTACGATCCAGCCGGCGACATAGCCTGTGGCACCGGTCACCATCACCGGGGAAGACGTGTCGATATCCATTGCTGCTCACCTCGATCCGGATTGGCGCAAGGGCCTCATCCTGCGCCGACACCTGCCCGGGGCGGGAGTCGCCGACCGGGCAGGTTCGTGTTCAAAATATCACGTGCCGCCGTGCATGATGGTTTTATGCGGGGAAGCGCGCATTGGCGGCCGCGCCGATGTCTACGACCTCGCCCGAGATGAATTGCGCGCCATCGCCGCACAGGAAGGCGACTGTGCGACCGACCTCGACCGGTTCGTAAAAGCCGACATCCATCGGGTGAATCTGCTGATTGGCGAGCGCGTCGAATTGCTCGAAGGTCACGCCCTGACCCGGGGCCAGGGCGTTCAGCACATATTCGTTGTCCAGAAGCTTGGTGCGCACCAGCGTCGGGCAGACCGCATTGACCGTAATGTTCAGTGGAGCAACGGTCAGCGCGGCGCTTTTGGCAAGACCGATCATCGCCCACTTGGTCGCCCCGTAAAGCGGGAAATTATCGCTGCCGGCGCGTCCCGTGGTCGAGGCCATCAGGATAATGCGCCCGCTTCCCTGTTCCTGCATCATCGGCATTGCAGCCTGCATTGTATTGATTGAGCCGATCAGGTTGATGTCGGTTATGGTGCGCACTTGTTCTTCATCGAATCCGCCCAGCCGGCCGGGCTGGGTGATTCCGGCATTGACGATCAGGAAGTCCAGGGAACCGAATTCAGATTGGGTCTGCGCCACCGCCGCCTGCAATGCGTCGAAATCGCGCACATCGCCCTTGATGGCCAGGCACTTTACCCCGTGCGATTCAACCGTGGCCTTTGCGTTGGCCAGATCCTCTTCCGTCGCCATCGGATAGGGAATCTCGGCAGGCTGCGCGGCGATATCGTAAAGCACGACATTCGCGCCACCCTTGGCGAGTTCCTCGGCGCAGGCAAGGCCGATGCCGCGCGCGCCGCCGGTGATAAAGGCGGTCTTGCCGGCGAATGCGCCGCCGGCCTGCTCCTGGGCATGTGCGCCTGTCGCGGAGAGCGTCGCTGCTGCCAGGCCGATACCCGCCGCGCCGGCCAGAACCTGGCGGCGGGACGCAGTTTTGAGATCTTCTGTCATGTCGGGAGTCCCTTGTTGAAAACCGCCGACAGGTTAGCCGCTCGCCTGGTGCGATACACTCGCGAGCCGCGCATATTCTCTAGCGATATGCGCAATCAGTGCAGATTGCGCGCCTCGGCCGGCGTCATGCCCGTCCAATCGCGGAAGGCGCGGTAGAAGGAATTGGGATCGGAAAATCCAAGCAGGTAGGACACCTCCTCAACGCGCATCGTATCGTCACGCAGATAGGAGACGGCAAGCTCACGGCGCAGGTTCTCCAGCACGTCGCGAAAACTCGTGCCGTCCCGGGCGAGCCTGAGCTGCAGATTGCGCCGACCGACGCCCAGCCGGCCGCACACATCGTCGATCGATGATCTTCCCGAGGGCAGCAGTTCGATCAGTTCGGCCCGGACGCGATCGGCCGCGCGGGCTTCCCGGTTCATTTCCAGCATCCGCTTGCTGAGTATCGGCTCCAGCCCCTGCCAGATGTCCGCGTTTTCCGAAATCAGCGGCAAGTCGATATCGGCAAGACGAAACAGGATTTCAGGCGCGCCGCTGGTGCGTGGTGCAATACCCAGAAAATCTCTGAGGGCCGGTGCCGGAGCAATGGTGCCGACCTTGAGCGGTGAAACATCGCGGCCGGTCAGCAGGCGACAAAGTTCAACAAAGTAGCTCACTTCGAAATTCGACAGAAGCGCACTGAAATGCAGACTGTCATCAAGCGGCAGGAAACGAACCATATAGCCTTCAGCCGTTTCCCGGTGTTCGATCCTGATGGGCGCAATCAGCGGCTTGAACAGCGTCAGCCGGTCGAGGCCAGTGCGGATCGTGTCGGCGCAGGAAAAGGCCACCAGAGCCGAGCCGAAGGGCAGATGCGGCATCTTGCGCCCCAGCATCACCCCCAGATCGGGGTCGTTCGACAGCCCTTCGGCTGCTGCCCAGATTGCAAAATACTGCGCGGGCTCAACCTCGGCATCCGGATCGTCGAAAAAGCGGACCGAAAGTCCGGCGCGCCGAAGAACCGCTTCCGGCTGCACCCCGATGACCGCGGAGGCCGCCTTGATCTGGTTGCCGATCCGGTAGTGATGCTTGCTCATGATGACGCCCTGATCTGCGACTGTCGTCAGAACGTCTCAACCACGACGGCCGAATGCAATAGCAAAATGTGAATATGCACTTGCAGAATGTGCAAGGTATGGCGGCTTGTCGGGAAACGGACGGTGAAGTCCGCCCGGATTTTCCCTACCGTCCCGACGGGCTTTCCTTCGGCGACAGCTTCTTTCGGCCGGCGATCCTGAAGCGGTCGGCGGTGCCGAAATCCTTTACGCCGACACCGGCGACGAAATCGCCGAAAACCGGGCCGTGCTTGAAGAGATGGCCGGAGCAGCCGCCGGCAAGCAGCACGTTTTCGTGCTCGGGGTGCCGGTCGACGATGAAATGCGTATCAGGCGTCAGCACGATCTGGTTGAATTTCGAATCCACCACCTTCTCGCCGACGAGGCCCGGCAGGCGTTTCTTGATGTAGCTGCGTGTCCGGTTCAGCGTCTGGCGGCGGATCAGCCGCTCGTCCTGGTCGAGATCGATCGTGTCGGGTATGACCACGGCGGCTTTCACACCGGAGCCTTCCGTCGAGGGCAGGCCGAACGAGCCCTGTCCGTGGTCGATCCAGCAGGGCATGTTCTCCTGGTCGAAGGCGGTGCTGCCGTCAGGCGTCGAGGTATAGAGTACATTGACACCGACGACGCTTGAGATCGGCTTGACCGTGCGCGGGAACATGTCGCCCATCCAGGCGCCCGTGGTGATCACGATGACGTCGGCCTCCAGCGGCTTCCCCTCCAGCATCGGCCGCTCGGTCCTGTCTGTCTCCACACGCCCGCGTATCACCGTGCCGCCGGCTTTTTTGAACAGGTCGATCGTGGTGATGACGGCGCGGTGCGCCATGATCATGCCGGCTTCCGGCTCGTAGAGCCCATAGGAGATGTCGTGTGGATCGAACTGCGGAAACCGCACGGCAATTTCGTTGGGCGAGAAGCGGTGGAAGGGCACGCCGAGTTTCTGGAAGGTTTCGGCCGTCGCATCTTCCCAGTCGCAATGGCCGGCCGTCGCCAGCACCAGCGCGCCGCATTCGTAATAAAGGCGCTGGCCCGTCTCGGCCTGCATCTCCAGCCAGCGCTCGCGCGATTCACGCGCCCAGCGCGTGTAGAATTCGTCGCGGCCGTGGATCGAGCGGATGACCCGGTTGTAGTCGGTGGACGATGCGCGCGAATGGCCGGGCTCCCAGCGGTCGACCAGCGTTGTCTTGATGTTGCGGCGCGCCAGGGCAAGGGCAGTCATGGCGCCGGCTATACCGCCGCCGACGACAATCGCTTCGCTACGCATCCTGATTTCCCTCTTGCTTTGTTATCGATTTCTGAATACTGTATTCAGAATACGAACGGTCTTCAAGACCGCATTTGGGAGGGAACGATCTTGTCGGGTGCATCATTCACCTTGCCGGAAGGCACGCACACCGTGGCCATGGGCCTGGGCGATCTCAACGGAATCATGCGCGGCAAGCGCATCCCGTCGACTCACTGGGACCACATCTGCAACAGCGGCAACGCGCTTTCCATCGCGCTCTTCGCCATCGACATGACCAGCGATGTCTGGGACACGCCCTATGTCAATTTCGACAATGGCTATCCCGACATGCACATGTTCCCGATCACCCAGCCGGTGCCGCTTCCGTGGGAGCCGGGCGTGGCTTTTTGCCTTGCCCGCGCCGAAGGCATGGACCACCAGCCCATTCCCATCGATCCGCGCAACGCGCTGGTCAAACAGGTCGAGCGGGCCGCCGGGATGGGCTTCGAGGTCAATGTCGGCACGGAGCTTGAGTTTCACCTGCTCGATCCCGAGACCCGTCAGCCACGCGATGAGGGCATCCAGGTCTATTCGCTCGCCCGCGCCGCCGAACTGGAACATGTCCTGGGGCCGATCCGACAGCAGATCAACGAGGCCGGCATTCCGATCGAGCAGTCCAACCCGGAATATGCGCCGGGCCAGGTGGAGGTGAACATCCGCTACGGCGGCGCGCTGCAGGCCGCCGACCGGGTCGTCATGTTCCGCTCGCTGGTCAAGCAGCTTGCCGGCGCGCATGGTTATCTCGCGACCTTTATGGCGAAACCCTTCATCGATCAGTCGGGCAACGGTTTCCACACCCATTATTCCCTCTGGAAGGATGGTGGCAACGTCTTCTCCGAGGGCGGCAAGCTGAGCGCGCTCGGCCGCAATTTCGTCGGTGGACTGCAAAAGCGCATGGCCGAAACGGCGCTTTGCGGCGCGACCACGCCGAACGCCTTCCGCCGCCGCCAGCCCTATACATTCTGCCCGATCAATACGAGCTGGGGCATCGACAACCGCACCGTCGGCATCCGCATCATCGAAGGCAACGACAGCGCCGTGCGCGCCGAAAAGCGTGACGGTAGCGCCGACTGCAATCCCTATATGCTGATCGCCGCGGAGCTTGCGGCGGGGCTCGACGGCATCGAGCAGGGGCTTGAGCCGTCCGAGATCGCCACCGGCAACGCCTATGAAGAAGCCGATGCCGATCCCATCCCGACCGATATCCGCGATGCCGTAGAGCAGGCGCGGGGATCGGACTTCATGAAATCGGTCTTCGGCGATGATCTCTTCGAACTGCTCGTCCAGCAGGCCGAGCGCGAGATCGGTTTCTTCGACGAGCAGGTCACCCAGGTCGAAATCGACCGCTACATGACGAATTTCTGAGCCATGAAGATCGCACGCATCACCGGCACGGTTACCGCCACCGTCAAGGAAGCAAGCCTCTCGGGCACCGCCCTTCTTCTCGGCAATGTCGAGGACGGAGCCGGCGCCGTGCTGGAAAAGGCGGTGGTCGCCGCCGATACTTGCGGTGCGGGACCGGGCGACCTCGTCCTGCTTGCCACGGGTTCGGCGGCGCGCCTGCCGGCAAAGATCGGCGGCCTGCCGGTCGACGCGGCGGTCGTCGCCATCATCGATCACATCGACATCAAGGCGGGCGGCGCCCGTCCCACCTCTTCCAACAGAAGGAAATCGTAAAATGGCTAAACCCGTAAGCGGCCAGGCGGCCCTTGGAATGATCGAAACACGCGGCCTTGTCGCCGCCATCGAGGCTGCCGATGCCATGGTCAAGGCGGCCAGCGTCACCATCATCAGCCAGACGAAATCCGGCGGCGGCCTGGTTTCCACCCTGGTTCGCGGTGAGGTTGGCGCCGTCAAGGCTGCTGCCGATGCCGGTGCCGTGGCGGCCAACAAGGTCGGCGACGTGGTTGCGGTCCATGTCATTCCGCGCCCGCATGACGAGCTTGAGACGCTTATCTCCTCGCTCGGCGGTGGCTCCGCCGAATAGTCCGCCCGCGGTTCCTGATACGACCAAAGGGAAAGACATCTCATTATGGACAGCGGGTTCCAGGAATTTGCCGAGGCGGTCGCCGCCCGGCCGCGCGCCAGCCATGCCGCGGCGCCGCGTTTCGAGCGCGTCACCGTGCTCGGCGGCGGTGCCGATGCGCAAATGCTCTGCGCACTCTGCCTTGCCGAGGGTGCCGCGGTGACGATGTTCTCCGCGTATGGCGCCGAACTCGATGCGCTGCGCACGGGCCACGGCATTTCGCTGCGCGGCGCCGGACCGGTCGGCAATTATCAGGTCGACCAGGCGGATACGCCCTCGATCGCGACGACAGCGGAGCTTGACCGCGCGGTCGCCGGCGCCGAGGTGATCTTCCTGACCGGACCCGTGCACAAACAGCGCACCTACGCCATGGTGCTCGCCGATCATGTGCGGGACGGCCAGATCCTGGTTCTGGCGCCGGGCCGTTCCTTTGGCGCCGCCGAAGCGGCCTGGCTGCTGCGTGTTGGCGGCGCGACCGCCGACTATACCATCGTGGAAGTGCAGGGCCTGCCGTACTGGTTCCGGGTGGCCGGCAACCAGTTTCACCTGTCCGCCGCCGCGACGGTCAAGGCCGCGACGCTTCCGGCGGGGCGGGAGACGGTGCTTGAGGGGCTGCGGCCGTTTCTTCCGAATATCGAACCGGCCATCAACACGGTGCGCAGCAGTTTCGACGACGGCTCGGGGCTGGTTGAGGTGCCGGCGCTTCTGCTCGGCGGCCCTGCAACCGTGAACGGTCTGCCGGCGATACCCGACGAGGCCGTGGCGCTGCCTGAGAACGACACCTTCCGCGCACTCATCGGTCCGCAGCATGAGGCGATCATGGGTGCCATGGCGGATGAGCGGCGTGAGGTCGCACGCCGGTTCGGCGTCCGCGATCTTCCCGCGCTTGCCGATTGGCAGGAACGCCATGCCGGTGTCCTGAAAGGCGAGGGCAGCCGTCCGGTGCCCGCCTTCGGTGAGGCGCAGAAGATCGTGCGCTGTGCGACCATCGGCTCGCTGGTTCCGCTGGTTTCGGCGGCCGCAATTGCCGGTGTCCCGGTTCCGGCCACGGAATCGATGGTAACGCTTGCCGGCACCGTGCTGGGCGCTGATCTGGGCCCGGCGGGCAGACGGCTGGAGACGATCGGCATCGATTCCGGCGCCATCGAGGATGCCCGCCGCCTTCTTGACGACATTGCCGGTGGAGCGCGCTGATGGACGCTGATCTGAAATCCATTGCCGCCGCGCGGCGCTGCGCCGAATCCGCCTTCGAGGCCTATCGCGGCTTCCTCGGCACGGACCCGGCCGCCATCGACGCCATGGTGGACGCCATGGCCCGCGCCATTGAGCCGGAGGCCAAGCGTCTCGGTGAACTGGCCGTCGAGGAAACCGGTTATGGAAACGTGCCCGACAAGCGGGTCAAGAACCTCTTCAATTCCCTGTCGGTTGCCGACTATCTGCGCGACATCACCACGCTTGGCGTGCTTTGGCGCGACGATGCCGCCAAGATCGCGGCGATCGGTGAGCCGATGGGCGTGGTCGCGGCGCTGATCCCGGTCACCAACCCGACCTCGACCATCATCTACAAGGTGCTGTCGGCGGTCAAAGCCGGCAATGCGATTGTCTGCGCACCGCATCCGCGCGGCGTTCAGTGCGGTCTTGAGACCGTGCGCATCATGGCCGAAACGGCCGAGCAGATGGGCGCGCCGAAGGGGCTGATCCAGTGTCTGGATCAGGTGACGATCCAGGGCACCGCGGAACTGATGCGCCATCGCAGGACGTCCGTCGTCATGGCAACCGGCGGGCCGGGCATGGTGCGTGCCGCCTATTCGTCCGGCAAGCCGACGCTGGCCGTCGGCGCCGGCAATGTTCCCTGTTTTGTCGACGACTCGAAGGCCGACCAGCTCGGCGAGGTCGCCGAACAGATCGTCACCTCCAAATGTTTCGATTACGGCACCGCCTGTGTCTCCGAACAGGCCGTCATCGCCAGCCGCAGGATCGCGCGGGAACTGCGCCACGAGATGAAGCTCAAGGGCGCCTATTTCTGCACCCCGGCGGAAGCGGACCGGCTCGCCGGCGTCATCTTCTCCGGCAAGCAGGCAATGGACCCGCAAAATGTCGGCCAGTCGCCGCACAGCCTCGCCGACAAGGCCGGCTTCTCAATCCCGCCGAACACCCGCTGTCTCGTTTCCGAAGAGACAGAGATCGGCTGGCAGCGCCCGCTTTCGGCGGAAAAGCTCAACCCCGTGCTTGCCTTCTACGAGGCCCGCGACGTCGATCACGCGATCGAACTGTCGAACGGAATTGCCCGCTTCGAGGGCTGGGGCCACTCCTCGGTCATCCATTCGGACGATCCGCAGGTCGTCGCCCGCTACAGCGCCATTCCGACCGGGCGCGTTCTGGTCAACACGCCGGCGATCATGGGCGGCATGGGTTATTCAACCGACCTGGAGCCGAGCTTCATGCTGGGCACCGGCACCTGGTCCGGCTCGATCACCTCGGACAATGTCACGGCGCTGCACCTCATCAATATCAAGCGCGTCGCCTATGAGAGCCGTCCGTGGCGCGACATCTACGATGAATACGGAGAATGAGTTTGGGTAACGAGATCACCATACGGGCGCTGATGCAGATCGATAATCTGCAGCCGAAATTCGCCGCTTATAACGGCGCGACCGTGCAGGGCTCCGTGCCGCTCTCCGGCGATACGGTCCTGATCGGTGAGTTCGCCCCCGGCAACGGCGTTTTCACGCTGATCGACCGGGCGCTGAAAGCCAGCGCCGTGGAGGCGACGACCCAGCTTGTCGAGCGCGAATTCGGTTTCTTCATCCTGCGCTCGCCCTCCAATGCCGAGGTGAGCGCCGCGCGCGACGCGATCCTGTCCGAACTCGGCGCGTCCATGAGCGACCGGGTCAAGCCATCCGTCGCCTCGACGCAGATCATCACCTCGGTCGAGCCCTACCAGGCGCAGCTTCTCAACAAATGGCGCAAGGGCGCGCTGCTTGTTCCGGGCCAGACGCTCGGCATCATCGAATGCGCGCCTGCGGCCTATATTTCCATCGCCGCCAACGAGGCGGAAAAATCCGCCGATGTCGACATCGTCGAAGTGCGGGCGGTCGGCCGTTTCGGGCGGCTGTTCATTTCCGGCAGCGAGGATTCGGTGAAGACCGCCATAGAGGCCGCAACGGTCGCTATTGACAGCGTCGACGGGCAGGACGGCTGATGATGAATTCGGGCCGACGCGTCATCGGATCAGAGCATGTCGCCGAGACGCGCGCCAAGGGGCGCGTCGTTATGGAGATCATGCCCACCGATATCGTCACGGCCCAGGCACAAGAGACCGCGGCAAGGCTCGGCATCAAGCTGGTTCCGGGGCCGCTGGAGCGTCCACAGGTCCATAAAACCGACGGCGCGACGTCGCTGCGGCGCACGCTTTATCGCCGCTCGCCGCGCTGGATCGCACCGCAGAGGCCAAAGAACGGCACAGCATCGCCGATCCGCAAGCTGGCGCTCATCGGTGCCGGTGGCGTCGGCGCCAATATCGGGCATCTGGCTGCAAACGCCGGGTCCGCCGATGAGATCGCCCTGATCGATGTCGTTCCAGGGCTCGCCGCTTCGGTGGCGCTCGATCTCAACCATGCAAGCGGCGTTTCGCGCAGCCGCAGCCGCGCTTCGGGGGGAGAGGACCTTTCCGCCGTTGCCGATGCCGATGTCGTCGTCGTGACTGCCGGAAGACCGCGCACGCCCGGCATGACCCGTGCCGACCTGATCGACGTGAACCGCCGCGTCATCCACACGACCGCCGAAGCCATTCGCACCAAAGCGCCCGGTGCCGTCGTCATTGTCGTGACCAATCCGCTCGACGAGATGACGGTGGAGATGCTTCGGGCGACGGAGTTTCCGCGCGAGCAGGTGCTCGGCATGGCCGGAACCCTCGACAGCAGCCGGTTCCGCAACGCGCTTGCCATGGCGGCGGGTGTCTCGTCCGGCGATGTCGAGGCGATCACCCTTGGCTCCCATGGCGATGAGATGGCGCCCATCGTCTCGCGCGCACGCATCAAGGGCCGTCCGCTCGATGTCTTTCTGGACGGGAAACAGATCGACGCCTGCGTCAAGGATGCGGTCACGGGGGGAGGGCAGGTCGTCGCCCTGCGCAAGACCGGCTCGGCGACGATCGCGCCGGCCCATGCATCCATCGAGCTCATCGATCACATACGCGGCGCACGCACCGGACCGGTTCCTGCATCTGTCATGCTGGACGGGGAATTCGGAATTTCCGGCGTCGTGCTTGGCGTGCCGTGCCATCTTGGAAGTAACGGCCTGATCTCGGTCAAGGAACTGCCGTTGTCGCGATCCGAGCTGGACGCGCTGCAGGCCGCCGCCGAAGCCATCCGCGAACGGCTCGAGGCGTAGCAGCCATGATCATCGAGACCGTCAAGACGGGTGGGCGCTTCGAGGAGATCGGCGCCTATGCGCGGGTCAAGCGCGTCGGCCCGTTCGTCTATGTGGCCGGCACGACGGCGGTTGAGCCGAATGGCAGGCTGCATGCGCCGGGCGATACCTACGCGCAATCGATCTTCATTTTCAAACGCATCGAGGAGGCGCTGGCCGAGGCGGGAGCCGAGATGCGCCACGTGGTGCGCACGCGGGCCTTTCTGACCGACATGGCGGCGGGCGGAGGCGCATTCGTGCGCGCCCATGGCGAGGTCTTTCGCGGCATCGATCCGGTGACCAGCGGCGTCGAGGCGGGCCTGACCATGCCCGGCATGATGATCGAGATCGAGGCGGATGCGCTGATCAGCGACGAACTGGGAGCGGTTTTCGGCGAATAGGCGATTTAGAAGCGGTCAAAAAGGTTGATCGTCTTCGAATTCTGTGTACTGTATACAGGATACAATAATAACAATATTGGGCCAACCTTCTGGAGGAAGAACATGTCTGGGATACTAAGAAGCGCCGCGGCTGCGGGCGCGCTGCTGTTTGCTGTTCAGGCCGCGCAGGCCGAAGTCAAAATCGGTTTCATTGGATCGCTTTCATCGGATACGGGGCTGAGCACCTTGCGCGGCGCCGAACTCGCCATTGAGGAACTCAACGCCGCCGGCGGCGTTCTCGGCGGCCAGCAGATCAAGCTGATCAAGGCCGATACGGGCGAGGACGTCACCGAAGGCATCAAGGCCTATGAATATCTGGCCGAGAGCGAAGAGGTCGATTTCATCGTTTCCGGATCCATCGACGACGTGTCGCTCGGCTGGCTGCCGCGCATGGTCGAGTACCAGATCCCGACGCTCGACACCTGGACGTCCTATATCGGCATCATCGACAAGCTGGTCGAGGACTATGACAGCTACAAGCCCTACTTCATGAACATCGCCTCCGACGAGGCGCTGGCGACGCTCTATATCGACTTCGGCAAGGACGTTCTGGCTGACAAGATGGGCTGGAAATCGGTCGTCATCCTGCAGGAGGACACCGCCTTCGGAAACGCCATCAACGGTCTCGTTTCCGAAGCGCTGGCGCCCAATGCCGGCATCGAAGTGGTCGACACCATCGTCTACGACATCGCCACGGTCGACTTCGCGCCGTTGTTTAACAGGGCCGTCGATTCAGGCGCCGACTTCATCTACCTGATCTCGTCGGTCAACTCGCAGGTCGTCTCTTCGCAATATGTGAAACTGCAGGTGCCGATGGGCATGACCGGCGTCAATGTCGCGGCCCTCGGCCAGGAATATTGGGAAGACACCGGCGGTGCCGGCGGCGGCATCTCGACGCTGAGCCCGGTCCCGTCCGTTGGTTTCGCGCTCGATCCGAAGTCGCAGGAATTCGTCGATAAATATGTCGCCAAATATGGTGACAGCCGGCCGAAATTCCCGCATTTCAACGGCTTCAATGCCTATCATGGCGTCAAACAGGCCTTCGCGGCCGCCGAAGAGGCGGGCGGCTTCAACAATTCGAGCTGGGTCGATGCGATGCAGAAGCAGGATCTGATCCTGGAGAAGGACGGCCAGATGTGGCTGCGCTACGGCTTCTGGGGACGCGACGAGGTCGAGCCGCGCACCGGCCGTACCTACCCGCACAATGCCCGTTTCGACATCACCGATCCCTATGATGACGGATCGCCCTCGATGGTCGTCATCCAGTGGTACGAGGACGGCACGGCAGCGGTCGTCTATCCGGAAAAATACGCAACCGGCGAATTTCAGGTCCCGTCCTGGGTCAAGAATTAAGCTGATCGAGAAGGCGGCGCTTCATAAGGAGCGCCGCCGGACATTCCGGAACCGCGATATCTGACCATGAGCCAGATCATTATCCAGGGGCTGCTCTTAAGCGGGCTCTACGCGCTGATTGCTGTCGGTTTTACCCTGATTTTCAGCATCGGACGCGTTCTCAACCTGGCCTACGGCGCCTATCTGATGATCGGCGGCTATGTCTACTATCACTTCACCCAGGTGCTCGGCATGCCGCAGATCGCCGGCATCCTTCTGGCGGCCGTCTTCGGCAGCGTGATCGGCATCCTGAAATACCGGCTGATCGTCAAGACGCTGAAGGGCGATCATGTGGCGGTGGAGATTTCGACGCTCATCCTGGCGGTCGTCATCCAGGCCGGCATCGTGCTCATCTTCAATGACAGCTCCAAGATCCTGCACCCGATCGTGCCGGGCGTCTGGCGCATCGGCGGCGCCACGGTGACCTTCAACATCCTGACGGCGGCGCTTGCAAGCTGGGCGATCATCATCGGGCTCTATCTCTTCGTGCGCAACACCCATATCGGGCGCGCCATGCAGGCGGTTTCGATGGACGTCAAGGGCGCGGCCATTTCCGGCGTCGACCCGGACCGCATCAACCTCATCACATGGGGCATTTCCGGCGCGCTCGGCGCGGTCGCCGGCGTCTTCTTTGCGAGTTACACGCAGCTCAACCCGTCCATGTGGGTGGCGCCGCTCATCATTGCCGTCGCCGTTGTCATTGTCGGCGGCATCGGCTCCATCATCGGCTCGCTGATCGTCGCCCACATCATCGGCTTCATGGAGATCATCTCCACGACCCTGATTGCCGCCGAACTGCGCGGCGTCTTCACCATGCTGCTCATCATCGGCGTTCTTGTCCTGCGCCCGCGCGGTCTGTTCGGCCGGGAGGAGTTGTGACATGGGCATCCGCTGGCAGCACATCGCGCTCTGGCTCGCGTTCATCGTCTTCATGCTGGCGCTGCCTGAATTGGTATCCAAGGGAACGCTCCGCACCATCATCTTCGCCAACTTCCTGGCGATCTTCGCCATAAGCTGGGACGTGCTTTCCGGCAGGACCGGCTATATCAGCTTCGGCCATCCCTTTCTGGTCGGCATCGGCGCCTATACCTCGGCAATCCTGTCCTACCGTTTCGGCTTCCCGATCGCGGCGTCGATACCGCTCGCGGTCATCGCCACCATGATCGGCGGAACGCTCTTTTTCCTGCCGGCGCTGCGCATCAGGGGCAGCTATTTCGCCCTCGTGACGCTCGCCTTCATGGAGCTCATGTACCAGCTCGTCCAGGTGATCCGTCCCGACCTGACCGGCGGCACGCGCGGCATGTCGGGCATCGAGACGATCACGCGCGGCGCGGTGAACAATTATTACCTTTCCTTCAGCCTGATGATCATCATCGCGCTGGCCATGTGGCTGGTCATGAAGACCCGCCTCGGCACCGCGCTGAGCGCCATCGGCATGAATGAGGAATCGGTGCGCGGCAGCGGGCTCGACACGACCAAGCTGAAGCTCGCCGCATTCATGATCGCAGCTTTCATCGCCGGCCTCGGCGGTGCGTTCTATGTCCATTATCTGGGCTCCATCGCGCCGCGTGCGCTGTTCGACATCAATTTTCTCTTCACCATCATCGTCGCCGCGCTGATCGGCGGCGCGTCCACGATCATCGGTCCGATGATCGGCGCATTCTTCCTGACCTTCCTGCTTGAATATCTGCGCCCGGTTCTGCCCGGCGCCGAGCGCTATTTCATCTATGGCGGCATCGCGCTGATCCTCTACATGTACCAGCCGAAGGGCATCTACGAGGTCGCGAAACAGGGCTGGAGCCGGCTGCGGGCGGCGCGGGCAGGGGCCGGCCCATGAGCTATCCCCTGGAACTGAAGGATGTCGTCAAACGGTTCGGCGGGCTGACCGCAACCAATCACATGTCCTTTGAAGTCAATGACGGCGAGTCGCTGGGACTGATCGGCCCGAACGGGGCCGGCAAGACGACGATCTTCAGCCTGATCATGGGAGAGCACCGCCAGACCAGCGGCGAAATCCTGTGCAACGGCGAGGACATCTCGTCCCTGCCGACCTATGCCCGCATCGGCCGCGGCGTGTGCCGCACATACCAGATACCGCGCCCGTTTTCCGAGATGGACGTGCTCGAAAACATCCGTCTTGGCCTGATGCCCAACAATTTGTGGCAGATGCTGACGCGCAATCCCGACCGCTACAGGGAGATCGAACTGGCCCTGAGCGTCGGTTTCAGCGAGGACGATCTGCACCGCCACCCGGCGGAGCTGTCGATGGGCGATCTGCGCAAGCTGGAACTCGCCCGCACCCTGGCCACCGATCCGTCGATCATGCTGCTGGACGAGGTTTTTGCAGGGCTGACGGCCGGCGAGATCGCCCAGATTGCCGAGCTCATCAACAAGAAGCGCGCCGAGGGCATGACGCTCATCATCGTCAGCCACGACCTGCGCTCGCTGGAGCCGCTGATCGACCGTGCGATCGCCATGAATCACGGCTCAATCGTCGCGGAAGGCTCGTTCGCAAAGGTCATGGCCGATCCGGATGTGCGCGCATCCTATCTGGGGGGCGAATAGATGGCGTTCCTGGAGATCGAGGGCCTGTCGGCCTATTACGGCAAGGCCCGCGCGCTGCACAATGTCGACATCGCCGTGGAAAAAGGCGAGATCGTTGCCGTTGTCGGCGCCAATGGCGCCGGAAAATCGACCCTGCTCGATTCCATCATGGGCCTGACGACGATCAAGGGCGACATCCGCCTTGGCGGCGATTCGCTGGCGGGGCTTTCGAGCCGCGCCATCGTCGAACAGGGCGTCGGTTACGCGCCGGAGCGTTTCAATCTCTTTCCCTATATGTCCGTGCTCGACAATCTGCTTGTCGGCGCGTTCACGGCGCGCGAGGAGGCGGACCGGAACCTGCAGCTTGTCTTCGACCTGTTCCCGCGTCTCGCCGAGCGGCGCAGCCAGGAGACCTATACGCAAAGCGGCGGCGAGCGGCAGATGGTCTCGCTCGGCCGTGCGTTGATGACCGGCCCGAGCCTCCTGCTGGTCGACGAGCCGACCATCGGCCTCGCGCCCAAGGTCTGCCTGGATATTGCCGAGTCCCTCAGACGCCTCAATGGCGAGACCGGGTTGACCATCGTCATCACCGAACAGAACGCCAACTTCGCCATGAGCCTCGCCAGCCATCTGCACATTCTGGAGACCGGCGAGTTGAAGATGAGCGGCACCGCCGAGGAACTCGGTTCGGACGAGGAATTGAACAAGGCCTATTTCGGCCACTGAGATCAATCGCGCTCAGAGGTCCTGCACTTCCGGAACCATGTTCGACAGGCTGGCGCGGTTGCCGATGCCGAGCTTGGCGTAGATCGCCTGCGTCTGGTTGCGGATCGTCGCCGGCGCGACGCCGAGGATGCGTGCGGCCTCCTTGTGGCTCTTGCCGGCGGCCAGGGTGCGGGCCACCTCGCGCTCCCGATGGGTGAGCAGATCGAACGGGGTCAGCCGGCGCAATGTCAGCTTCTTCAGGCCCATGCCTTCGAGGCCGGGCGCATTCTCGCACTGAACGACGAGGCCGCGATCGGTGAGGATGTGCTCGCCCGGAACGCCGATCAGGCTTTGCAGCCGGTCCGGCAGATGGTCGCCATCCCATTCGGGCCAGATCTCGCCGAGCTGTTCGCGCAGGTTCGAAAGACCGAGGATGCCGATGCCGTTCTCATTGACGAATATGGAAACGGCGCCCGGTTCCTGTGCCCGTCCGGGCTCGGACGTCGAGAGCTTCATTGCGGCCGAGAGCTGGTCGACCGCGCATTGCAGGAACTCCTGCTCGGCGTCGGACCATTCCCGGGAGTGGCGTCCGACCCGGTAGCTCGACAGATAGAATGAGGCAATGCGCCCGGGGCGCGTATGCATGGCGGTGGCGAGCTTTTTCAGCCCGTATTTGTCGGCGAGATAGACCATGCCGTCGGTCTGCAGCCTGTCGGTCCGGTTATAGGTGGCGACGCCGTCCGGAACTTCGAGGAACTTTGCCGCCAGCAAATCGTCTTCCGACATGGTCAGCCAGGTGTCGTAATAATTGTCCGGCAGGTTGAGCGAGGCATTGGCGTGGATATTCACGCCCTCCGGCCGGATATCGGCCCATCCATACCAGGCGGCGTCGAAACCGAGTGTCTCGGACAGTTCCCCGACCGCCCAGCGGGCAAGGCCCTCGGCATCGTCGGTGCGCACGCGCTCGTGCATTTCGGACACGAAGTTCGAAAATTCATTGAGGCTGTTCTTCATGCACTCCTCCCCAGTGTGGTGGATTTGAAGTTCCTCTCATTGTCTGCAGCGCTCTCAACAAGGAACTTCAAATCCGTAAACCACACTAGAATCATAATGTTGCTAGTGTCCTGATTGAATCTGAAGTTCGTTCAGAGGGTGCTGCTTAATGTGGCGAACTTCAGATTCAGGACACTAGGTGTGCCGGCGTTAGAACCGAATTGCTAACGCCACAGCTTTTCATCGCCAGTATACTGCGATCCCGGCAATTTCCCATCTTTGGTGAAGGCGTCGAGCACATTGCGCATGATCTGCCCGACATTGTTCTCGCCGCCATTGCAGGGCAGGGCCTGTGACCAGGCGATGGAGCCGGCGGCGAAGACGGCGCCGTCATTCGGCGTGGTGAAGTAGATCATGTCGCCGCGCACCTGCGCGTCCTGCGTGCCGCCGCGCCCCGGAAACGCATAGGTGATCTCCTCGGAGACCAGCGGATAGTTGTCGGAATGGCCCCAGCTCGACGCAAGCAGCATGGCGTGCGGCGGGGTTCCAAGCCCCAGCTCGTAGCGGTCGAGCTCGACGCCGGCGCAGCCGCCCGCCGCCAGGCCGAAATCGCCGATCGGCTCCTCGTCGCCAATGCCCTGCATGATCCACGACACGCGCTTGTGGAAGGAATCGGGCATGCGCTCATAGGGCTGGCTTTCGTCCATGCCCTCGGTGGTGAAACCCAGGCCGACGATCTTCTGCGGCGCGCGCCCGCGCGAGCGCCACAAGCCTGACCGCTCGCCGGTGCAGGCCAGATGCCCTTCGCCGGGTTCGGCCTGCCAGGCGCGCGAGCCGGTATCGAGCTTGCGCACCTCGATACAGTGCGGCTCGCCCGCGCGCAGGCCCGTCACCCAGTAATAGCCATTGCCGCCGAGATACATGACCCGGCCGCCTTCGCGCAGATAATCCTCGGTGCCATCCATCATCTCTTCTGAATAATATTCCGGATGCGTTCCGTTGAGCACGACCTTGTAGGGTTTCAGCGCCTCCGCGCCCTCGGCGTGCAGGTCGTGATCAGTCAGGATTTCGTAGTCGTAGCCTGCATGTTCGAGCCACCACAGCAGCGACAGATCCGCCGGCAGCGCCCAGGGGAAATTCATTGCCGGCATCCGGTAGCGCGGCCGCAGCGAGATGATCGGCCGCCGCCACGAGCTATGGCAGCAGCCCGCGCCGTCGCTGTGATGGTCGTAGGTCGAGAGCCCGAATTCTTCGAGCTTCTTGTATTCGAGATCCTCGGCAACGATCACCGGCGTGTGCGCGACAATCGCCTGGGCGATGGGCGCTTCATAGGCCAGGTGCTCATTGGCATAGGCGAGATAGGTGAAGGTCGGCATCAGCACGGCGATCTTGGCAGCCGGCTTTTTCGGCCGGACGAAGAACGGGACATGATCTTCCATGCCGCCGGCGCGCAGGCGCAAGGCATAGACGCCGCTGCGAAGGCTCTCGGGAAGCTTGAGACTGTGAGATACCTCCCAGCCGCTGTCGGTCAGCGCATCGTCATGGAAATGCACGCCGCCATAGGTTTCCGGCGCAAGGCGGAAGCTGTCTGCGCCCGCCCAGTTGAAGCCGGTCATCAGCCGCACCGGGCGGTTGACACCGGCAAGGTCGAGACCGTGCGGTTCGGTATCGGCGATCCTGTCATCGACACCCGTTTCGGTAATGCCCACGGTCGGATCCCAATAGGCGACAAGACCGTTCGTCGCCGGTGCCGCACCGCCGGACAATGCGGTGACCTCGTCGCGTGAAAGCACCCGGTCATAGACGCCCGAGCGATCGATCTTGCCGTTGAAGAGGAACGAGGCGTAGAGACCGCGCTGCCGGTTCCAGGCCGTCGCGGCGGCCAGTTGAAATATGGCATCTTCTTCGGTCGCCACAGGTTTGACGCGCAATTCCTCCTGGATCCAGCTATCGTCCTCGAAGGGAACAACGGTGGATATGCGTGAGTTCCAGGCATTGACGCAGTTGATCACGTGCAACTGCGCTTCGCCGCTTTGCCCGTCAAAGCTCGCGGCAACGAAATACCAGGCGCGCGGAACCAGCGGAATCTCGGTGGTGATCTGATCGACGCTGTCGCCATCGCCGAGCCACAGCGAGACATGGCCGTCGGGATCGATGCCCAGCCCGTAGCCGCGGTTTCCCTCGATGGCCCAGCGGCCCATCACCATCTGCCGCTCCGCCTTGGGCAGTGTGGGGTAGATATGGGCAAAGAGGGTGAAGCTCTGAAGCCCGTCCAACTTTCCGTCCGGATCATTGCAACGGGCAAATGAGCCGACCTGCGTATATTGCCGCTTCACATCCAGCCAGCTCGGAAGGTCGACATCGATTTCCTCCTCGATGAAGCCGGGACCGTCCGGGTTCTCGTCGCCATGGATCAGCCGGACAAGCTTGGCTTCCACCTCATGCCGGCCTTCGACCGAGATCATGAAATCGACGCTGTCGCCGGCCTTCGCGTTCAGCGGGTCGGCATAGCCGAATATGCGGGTATTGGTCATTGCGTCAGCTTTCCAGCAGGTCATTCACACGCAGCAGGAAGACCGCGTGATAAGCCTCGTTGATATCTTCATAAATCCGGTCGTCGACAAGCCGCGGCGGCGCGCCGCGTTCGCCCGAGAACGCCACAATCTTGTAGCGGTGGAAGCCGTCCGGCTGGCGCATGATGGCGTATTTGTCCGCCATCTCGCCACGGCGGAAATAGTTGAGCACCCGGTTCAGCGCATCGGAATGCTTGCCGAGCGGGCTCTTGCGGTGCTCCTCGATCAGTTCGTCGGTGATGAGCGTCTTCAGATGGTCCCGCAGGCGCTTCTGGAAGCGGCGGTAGTAGATCTCCTGCTTGTCGGTGAATTCGATGGCTTCTTCCGGCATGACCTCACCTCCCTTTTCGGTGCGGCGCGCGCGCGCCTCTGATTTCTTGCGGTTGCGGTAGTTGCGGAACTGCTCGCGGATGCCAACGAGCCCGTTATTGGCAAACAGCGTCACGACGAGCATGATCGCGGCGATGAGCAGGATGCGCAGCGGCCCGAGTTCCAGCATGCCCTTGTCGATCAGGACGACGACGGCGGTGCCGATCACGGCGCCCTCGGATCGTCCCAGCCCGCCGATGACGATCATGGCGAAGAGCAGCAGCAGTTGATCGAGCGAGAAGATCGAAGGCGAGATCGACATGTAGAACATTGCGTAGAAAGCGCCGATGACCCCGAGGCTGCCCGATGTGATCAAGAAGACATACATCCGCGCGCGGCGGTAATCGATGCCGACGGCTTCCGCATAGGCTTCCTCCTCGCGCGCCGTCTGCAGCAGCATGCCCAGCCGCTCGGAATTGACGATGCGGAAGATCAGCAGCGACAGAAGCAGTAGCAGAAACGCGCCGCCGAAACCGAGCAGCAGGCCCGGACGCTGCAGGAACCAGTCCTTCGGAATGAAGCTGCCGACATTGTTGATCGAGCCGTTTGTCGGCCCCAGCGCCTTGAGCTGCACGACGAACACCCTGCAGATTTCCGCAAAGCCCATGGTCAGCAACGCATAATAGAGCCCGTCGAGACGCGTCGAGGGCAGGGCGAGAAAACCGCCGATGAGCAATCCGGCAAGGCCGCCTGCAACGAACATGAGCGGCCAGGGCAGGCCCAGCCACACATTCAAAGCAGCGGCGGCATAGCCGCCGATGCCGACAATGGCGAGCGTCGCCAGCGAGAAGATGCCGGCCGTGCCGATCACCAGCGTCCACAGCACGTTGATCGCGGCGAACATGCAGAAGATCGCGGCGATGGTGATCATCGAGTTGGACAGGAAAGGTGTCGCGATCACAAGCGCGCCGAGGCCGATTGCCCACCACAGCGGACGCTTGTCCGCCAGCCGCCGCTCCTGCTGCAGCGTCTTCGGGTTGGCTCTGCTGCGCCATTTGAACAGGTGCCGGCGGGTGCCGGGCAGGCGTCGACGCCGCAACGGTTCGTCGCCCGGCGGATAGAACAGCAGCTCATGGGGGCGCTGGCCGATGGGATAGTATTTCTTGTCCTGTGCCATGCCGCTACTCCCGCGTTTCGTCCAGCAGGCCGCCGAGACCGCGCGGGCGGATGATCAGCACCGTGATGATGAACAGGAACTGGGCAAACAGCACATAGCGCTGCCCGAGGAAGGGCAGGGCGCCGACGGTTGCCTCGAGGAAGCCGATCACCACCGCGCCGGCGACAGCGCCGGGAACGGACCCGAGGCCGCCGAGCAGCGCGATGGTAAGGCCCTTGATCAGCGGCAGGGCACCCGCCGTCGGGCTGACGAAGATCGTTTGCGACAACAAGATTGCGGCAAGGCCGGCAAGCGCGCCGGTCAGCATGGTGACGGGAAGCGCCGTCCAGCGCACCGATATGCCGGAAAGGACCGCGCCTTCCGGGTTCTGCATCATTGCCCGGATTTCAAGGCCCTTGCGCGAGACGCGCAGCCAGAAGAGCACAAGCCCGAGAATGATGGCCGTCGACAGGATCGCGCCGGCCTGATCGTAGCGGATCGGCACGCCGAGGATTTCGAATTTTCCGAAGCCGAACAGCTTCGGCAGACCCCGCTGGCGCGGTCCGAAGAACCACAGCAGGATCTGCACGGTCGCCAGGTTGATCGCCAGCGTGACGATCAGCGAGCGGACCGCGAAATTCGGCTTGTCATGGATTGGCAGGAAGGCAAGCAGATATATGATCGCGCCGAAGAGTGCGCCGGCCAGCGTTCCCGCGCCGACCGTCACGCCCGCCATGGCGAGCTTCGCCATCAGCGTCTTTCCGAACGCCGCCGCGATCAGCGGCTTTGCCGCCCCCGCGACGATCCAGGCCGCGTAGCCCGAAACCGCGAATGTCGCGCCATGCGCCATGTTGATCATGCCGACGGACGACCACAGGATCGAAATGCCGATCGCCATCAGCCCATAGATGGCGGCAAGGTTGAGGCCGTGGATGATGGTTCCCAGGATATCCATGCCGGCCTCTATTCCAGTCCCACATGGCCGACATCGCCGCGCAAGCGCCCGGCATGCATGCCGATCATGCGGTCGACCCGGCCGGTCAGAAGCGCCACATTCTGCTCGGCGATCACCATCGCCCGGCCTTCCGTCGGCAGTGAGAAGAGCGCCTCGATGACCGATGCGGAGATTTTCGGCGCCAGTCCCAAAGACGGCTCGTCGACGAGGTAGAGCGAAGCCTCGACCATCAGCGCGCGGCCGACCGAAACCATGCGCCGTTCGCCGCCGGAGAGCTTGCCGACCAGCGCGTCCTCCAGCTTTCGCAGCGGCGGAAAGATGTCCATCACCGTGTCGCGCCGCCGGCGGCGCTCGCGCCAGGCAAGTCTGGAGTAGGCGCCGCAGTCGAGATGCTGGCGCACGGTCAGGCCGGGGAAGATCGCATCGCCTTGCGGCGTCATTGCAAGGCCCTTGCGCACGATTCCTGAGGTTCTGCGGCCCGGTCCCAGCGAGCGTGTTCCGCCGATTTCCTCGCCATTCAGCTTGATCGAGCCGCTCTGCCAGCCGACCAGGTGCGAAACGGCGCGAAACAGCGTGGTCTTGCCGTGGCCGTTGAGGCCGACCAGCCCGACGCGTTCGCCTTCCTCGACATTGAAATCGATCTCGTGAAGAACGCGCAGCGGCCCATAGCCCGCCGTCAGGCCTGTGATCGACAGCACCTCAGGCATGGGCCGGTTCCTCGAAATAGGCGGCCAGGACGCGCGGATTCTCGAACACCTCGCGCGGTGTTCCGGTGGCGATCACTTCGCCGAGATCGAGCACGACGGTGCGGTCGGCGATCGCCGAAAGCAGTTCGAGCCGGTGCTCGATCAGGATTGCGCCGATGGCGTATTCATCGACCAGTCGGCGAATGACGAGATCGAGCTCATCGATCTCCGAATTGATCAGCCCGGATGCCGGCTCGTCCAGGAGCAGCACGGCCGGCTTGCGCATAAGCAGGCACGCCAGCAGCAGCTTGCGCCGGTCGAATGTGTCGAGCGCGCCGGCCGGTGTGTCCCAGCGCACCTGGAAATGGGCGAGATGGCAGCCCCATTCGGCATCGAACCGAGTCAGATACGGCCTGTGAGCAAACCGGGCGGCGCGGAACACCTCGGCAACGCTCATCGCCGAGGGCACGACCGGGCTCTGATAGGTGCGGGCAAGGCCCTTGCGGGCGCGGTCGTGCACGGAAAGCTGCGTGACATCATCGCCGCCGAGCCACACCTGGCCGGCACTTGGCGTGTAACGGCCGCACAGGACCTCGAAGAGCGAGGTCTTGCCGGCCCCGTTCGGACCGACCAGGCCGAGCACCTCGTGGTTGTCCACGTGCAGACCGACCTGTTTGAGGATCGGCCGGCCGCCGAAGGATATGTCGATCCCCCGGCAGCCGAAGATACTCGTATTTTCGGCCCTGTTCACCGGAACTACATCCAGAAGGCGGGCTCGAAATCCACTTCGTTGAAGGGCGGTGGCGAGATGATGCGGTGCTCGCCGTCCTGCACCTGGAAGATCAGATGCGCCTGGCCGGCCTCGGGATCATCCGTCTGGTTCGGATAGCTGGTGCCGGACTGGCTGTCATTGTCGAACGTGTAGGTGCCCGCCGTGCCACGATAGGTGATGCCGCGCACGGCGTCCCCGACCGCATCGAAATCCGATGGATCGGTGTTTTCCCAGACCTGCGCCAGGAGTTTGGCCGTGTCATAGCCCGAGCCGGTATAGACCATGCCCATCGTTCCCGGGAAACGTTCCTGGTACTTCTTGCGGAAGGCCATGCCCTGTTCATCCGCATAGGTGCCGATGACCGATCCCCAGATGAATCCGTTGGCCGCTTCGCCCGCGAGATCGAGGAATTCCGGCTGTGAAGGCCCGTATTGCAGGTAGACGAGCGATCCTTCGACCGGATCGACGGCGAATGTCTGCGCAAAGGCTGCAAGTTCGGCGGCCACCCAGTGGTCGATCATGATGATGCCGGCGTCCGTTTCCTTGAGCGCCCGCATCACCGGCGACCAGTCCTGCACGGGGAACTGGATATCGGTGACTGCGCCCAGTTCCCATTCGCCGCCCGAGGCGGCGATGGCGTCCTGTGTCGCCTTGGAGATCACCTGCGTGTAGGCGATCTGCTCCTGAACGATATGGACCTTGTTGTTCTTCGGCGTCCACTGGCCGGAAGCCTTCAGGTTCGAAAGAAACTTGATGAAACCGGAACCGTACCAGGTCTCCGCCACGTCGATCTGGAAGATATTGCGGTATTTCTGCGGGTCCGACTTGAAGAGATCCAGGGAAGCGGTCTGTGTGTTGCCGTGCAGATAGGGAACGCCCGATGCCGCGGCGGCATCCATGGCCGGCTGCGGAATGAGCACGAAGGACGAGGCGATGGCGTGCACGCCCGATTCAGCGAGGTTCTGGAAGGCTGCGACCGTGCCCTCCGGAGTCAATATGTCGATATCGACCACCTTGGTTTCGATCATCCGGCCATTGACGCCGCCGGCGGCATTGATTTCATCGACCGCGAGCGTGATGCCGTTCAGCCAGTCCTGCTGATCGGCAACGCCGACCGGGCCGGACTGCGCGGTCGGAACGCCGAGAACGATCGGATCGGCGGCAAGCAGCGGGGTGGCGACGGTGGCGGCTGCGATGGCTGCGACCGACGACTTCAAAAGGCGCCTTCTGTTGATTTTGAACATGTTTCTTCTCCCTCATCTTTTCGGGAAAGGAAACTTCAAATGGCCTTGTACAGTCCATGAGCCAAATGAACTAAAACGACAGCGCTGGCGCTGCGACTAGGCTGTTTTGCCGGCATTTGCGGAGGTTGTTTTGGGGCGGTCGAAGGCCGAATGTCGACCGCTGACAAACCTATTTGCGGGTGGCGTGGCCGATAAAATCCTGCAACGCGTCTATGGCGGCGCTTTTTTTCTTCTCGCCATCGGCGAGCAGAAGCCGCAATCCCAGGCTCTCAAGCAGATCCATGATCATTTCGGCGGTCTCGTCGGGGTCGGAGAACGCCCGGAAACATCCGTCGGCCA
The DNA here is from genome assembly GCF_027889715.1 of Allohoeflea poritis. Taxonomy (GTDB): domain Bacteria; phylum Pseudomonadota; class Alphaproteobacteria; order Rhizobiales; family Rhizobiaceae; genus Hoeflea_A; species Hoeflea_A poritis. The sequence goes on along the minus strand of NZ_JAPJZH010000003.1, from coordinate 170,830 downwards.
TGCCCGCTTTCAACAGGTTCTTCAGCGCATCGACGAGCGATGTCCAGTTTTCACTGAACAGCGCGGCGATTTCCGGATTGTGCACGGATTCGCCGACAAGTTCGGTGGTGAGCACAACGTTCTCGGGCTGCGCCGAATAGTCCGCATAGGCGGAGACAAACCGCTTGAGCGTTTTTTCCGGTTGCGAATGATCGGCAAGCAGATCCAGAAAGGGCTGCGTTTCCTGACGGTCCAGCGCCGCGATTTCCGCCAGGACGGCTTCCTTGCCCGGGAAGTGATTATACAGGTTTCCCAAGCTGATACCGGCTTTTCTTGCGATATCGCGTACGCCGGTCTGATGGTAGCCGTTCTCCAGAAAACAGGTAAGGGCCGCATCCACGATGCGCATTTTCCGCTTTTGCAGCGCTGCCGTTTTGTCCTCGGGCGCATTCATGGCTTGAAACCTCTCCCGCAGCCTATTAACTAGAGTGAACGATCGTTCGTTCATAGTATGTCATTGTTACTATTTTGTCGCCTCCGGAGAGAATTCAAGATGCTCCATAACAATGCCGACGGCAATCTGTCGAACAAATACCTGCCGGGATGGCGGTCATGACGGAATCCGGAGGGACCAGACCCGATACCGGATCGGACGGAAACGAACGAAGGCCTTCGACCTTGCAGCGCTGGGTCTGGATCCTTGTGTCCATCGTCGTTTTCAGCACCGTTGTTGTGTTTCTCATGTCGGCCGAAGACACCGTGGACGTTGAGCAGGTGACGACGGCGCCGCCATTGCAGCAGGTCTCCGTCGAAATCCGGCCCATGAGCGAGGAAACGGCTGAGATAACCGCCTTTGCCGAGGTGAGACCGCGCTGGTCGGCGCAGTTGCGTGCCGCGGTCTCCGGGCGCGTGCGCGATGTCACGCAAAGTGCCCTTGTCGGCGAGCGCGTCGAGAGCGGCACCACGCTTGTAACCATCGAAGACAGCCGCTACGTCGCCGAGCTCAGCGCCGCCGAGCTCGCGCTCAAGCAATCGCAGCTCGAGCTTCGCCGGGCGCAGAACGCCAACACGCTCGCCGTAAAGGAGCATGAACGGAACAAGGTCACGCCGCCCAACGACCTGGCGCTGCGGTTGCCACAGCTCGAGATCGCCAAAAGCGCCGTGAGTTCCGCCGAGGCACGGCTTGCCGCCGCGAGCCAGCAGCTTGACGATGCAACGGTCGATGCGCCGTTCTCGGGTTTCGTGACGGAGCGTTTCGTCAGCCCCGGACAGACGGTCAATATCGGCGATCCGCTGGTCAAGCTGGTCGACGACCGCACCTTCGAGCTGACCGTGGAGGTCAGCGCGCGCGACTGGGCGCTGCTTCGCCAGCCGCTCGCCGGCATGCCGGCGGACGTCCGCGACCAGAACGGCAGGACCATTGCGCAGGCGACCGTACGCAAGGCGGGCGGTTTCCTGGACGAGACAACGCGGCAATACAAGGTTTTCCTGGAAATCGACGAGCCGGAAGAGGGGACCGTGCTGTCCGGCGACTTCGTCCAGGTGGTTCTGCCGGGCGTGACCTTGCCCTCTGTCCTGAACATCGCCGCGTCTGCGCTCACAAAGGAGGGCGATGTCTGGTTCCTCGACGAGAGCGACCGGCTGCAGCGCATGAAGCCGCGGGTTCTGTTCCGCCGCGGCAACCGGATCATCGTTGAAACGGACACGGACGCGGATAATTGGCGGGTTGCCACGACCCCGCTCGTATCGTTCCTGCCGGGCCAGAAGGTCCGCGCCGTCGAGACGGGGAACTGATCCATGCACGCCCTGACCGGATGGTTCATCCGCAATCCCGTCGCAGCCAATCTTCTGATGCTGTTCATACTCTTCATCGGGACGATGACGGCGCTGTCGATCCGCATCGAAGGTTTCCCCCGCGTTCCCCCGGACAGCATTTTCATATCCACCGACTACCGCGACGCGCCGGCTGCGCAGGTCGACGAACTGGTAACGCGCAAGATCGAAAAGGCGCTTGAAGGCCTGGAAGGCGTTCGCAGCATTACCTCCCGGTCCGACAACGGTCTTTCAACGGTGACGGTGCGCCGCGCCGGCGGACAGGATCTGCAGAAGCTGCTCGACAAGGTGCGTCTCAGAATTGACGCGGTCTCTGACCTGCCGGCGTCGGTCAAGCGGCCGGTCATCGATTCAAGCGGCTATGACTTCCCGGCCCTTTACATCAACATTCACGGCCAGACCGACCCGTTGACGCTGCAGACGCTGGCCGAACGCTTTCGGGAGGAGTTGCTCGCCGAACCCGAACTTTCGCGCCTCAATGTCTGGGGTCTGCACGATCGCGAGATGCGCATAGAGGTCGAGCCGCGCACGCTCCAGCGCTTCAACCTGACGGTCGCCGATGTGGTCGGCCTGATACGCGCCAGTTCGCTCGATTTCCAGGCCGGAACGCTGCGCACGCTGGGCGGCAACATTTTCCTGCGCGCCGATGACCGCGCCCGGTTCTCGACCGAATATGCCCGCATCCCGGTCATTGAGCGCGCCAATGGCACTTCTGTGCTGCTGGGAGACATCAGCACCATCCGCGATACGATCAAGGAGGGCGAGTATCTTTTCCGCTTCAACGGCGCCCCGACGGCTGGCATGGAAATCCTTGTCGGGCGCAAGGAGAACCTGCTTCGCATTTCGGAAGTGGTCCACGAGGTGGTCGAGGCGTTCGCGCCGCAACTGCCGCCTAATGTTGCGATATCGGTTTGGGGCGATTCTTCGGACTACATCTCCGATCGTCTCAAGCTTTTGCGCAACAATGGCATTCAGGGATTGCTTCTGGTTGTCCTGATCCTGTCGCTGTTCCTCAATCTGGGTCTGGCCTTCTGGGTGGCGATGGGCATTCCCGTTTCGGTCATGGGCGCCCTTGCGGTCGCCGGGTCCAAATGGGTCGATTATTCGCTCAACGACGTCACAACATTCGGCCTGATCCTGGCTCTTGGCATCCTGGTCGACGATGCCGTGGTCGTGGGCGAGAGTGTCTACGAGGAGCGGCAGCGAAATCCCGACCCGATCCGAGGCACGGAAGACGGCGTTGCCAAGGTCGCCGTGGCAACCGTGTTCGGTGTCCTGACGACGATTGCCGCCTTTTTCCCGATGCTGCTTCTGGACAATCCGCTGGGCAAGGTGCTGGCGGGCTTTTCCGGCATGGTCATCTTCGCATTGATCTTCTCGCTGATTGAAAGCAAATTCATCCTGCCGGCACATTTGGCCCAGATGGATTTGAACCGGAAGCGGCACTTCTTCATTGCGCGGCTCTGGGGACGTGTCCAGGCACTTGCCAGGGGCGGCCTGATCTGGTTCCGCGACCGGATCTACGCACCGCTGCTGAAGAGCGCGATCCGGCACCGCTATGCTACCCTGATCCTTTTCTTTGCAGCCGGAACGTTGGGGCTTGGCCTCATCGGGCTCGGCAAGGTCAAGACCGTGTTCTTTCCCGATGTGCCGGGACAGATCATTACGGTGAGCCTGAAGATGGATGCGCGCGCGCCGTTCCGCCTGACGCGGTCGAACATCGAACGCATCGATGCGATCGGTGCCGACCTGAACGAGGAGCTGCAAGTACGGTACGGTCTCCGGAATGCCCCGATCCGCACCACCTTCCTGACGATCTCGGACGCCGGTTCGGCGGAACTCTATGCCGAACTCACGCCGGTGGCGGAGCGGCCGGAACTGGGCGTTCTGGACATTTTGAACGAATGGCGCGCCCGAACCGGTCCGGTCGAGGGTGCGACAGAGCTGCAATTCACCGGATCGGAAGAACTGGCGGGCGGCTTCAGGATTCGCCTGTTCTCGAAGGACGTGGAACTGTTGCGCCGCGCCAGCGCTGACGTGCAGTCCTATCTCGGTTGGATCGAGGGCGTCGACAATATCCGCGACAGCATGGAATCCGGTCAGCCGCAACTGGAAATCAAGGTGAGGCCCGAAGCGCGCAATCTGGGCTTCGACGCCGAGACCCTGGCCTCCCAGATCGGCTATTCCTTCGGCGGGGCGGAGGTGCAAAAGGTCAACCGCAACGGAACCGAATTGCGGGTCATGGTGCAGAATGAAAGCAGCGCGCGCGACACGGTGGACGATCTACTGCAGACACGGGTTCGCAGCAAGAACGGGCGGTGGATCCCGTTGCCTTCCGTTGCGGAGGTCAACAGCGGTTACGTGGATGGAACCATCCACCGGCGAAACGGCAAGCGCGTCAACACCATCGCGGCATCGATCGACCGCTCGATGGTCGCGCCGGAGGAGGTCGCTCAGGCCGTGTTCGAGCAGCTTGTTCCGGAACTTGCCGCGCGCTATCCCAGCGTGCAGATCGAAAAGGCCGGCGAACTGGAGGAAATGGGCGAGATCCGCGGCGGCATGCTGCGCGCATTGCTGCTGGCGGCCGTGCTGATCTATGTGCTGATGGCCGTGCCGCTCAAATCCTACTGGCAGCCCTTTGTCATCCTGGCCATCGTCCCGTTCGGCTTCGTCGGCGCGGCCATGGGCCATCTGATCATGGATATTCCGCTGTCGCTGCTGTCGTTTTTCGGCATGCTGGCGCTGACCGGTGTCGTGGTCAATGACAGCCTCGTCATGATCACCCGCTACAATCAGGGACGTGAGGCCGGGCTTTCCGTGGCGGATGCGATCCATGACGCCGGGACCGGCCGCTTCCAGGCGATTTTCCTGACGACGGCCACCACGGTGATCGGCCTGATGCCTCTGCTGACCGAAACGTCCGAACAGGCGCAATATCTGATCCCGGCAGCTGTGTCGCTGGCCTATGGCGAATTGTTCGCGACGGCTTTGATGTTGCTGCTGGTGCCGGTGCTCCTGGCAATAACCGAGGATGTGAAGGGCCTTTTCGTGGCTGGGCAGCCCGCCGGAACGGACCGGGCCAGAGCCTGACCGGCCCAGGGCAGGCGTTGGTGCGCCGCACCGACTTAACCACTATTTAATCGGAGACTGAGACGATCCTGGCGGGCGGACAAAGCCGGGCCGCGACCGGTCATTCAGGACAGACAATTGCTGCACGTCGAAAAACAAGGGAACGCGCCGTTGGCATCGGCGGCCGATATCCGGCCGTTGGAGCGGTCTGACATTCCCTCCGTTGCAGCGCTTTACCAGAAGGTCCTGTTGCGTTCGAATAAGCCTGCGCCCACCTCCCTGGGAACCTATCTTGAAGAGGTTTTCCTCGATCATCCCCGCTTCGATGCGGAGTTGCCTTCCCGGGTCTGCATCGACGCAAAGGGGGCTGTCGACGGTTTTATCGGGGTGCTCCCGGCACCCATGATGCTCAATGGAAAGTCCGTTCGCGCTGCGGTCGCCGGCTCACTCATGGTCGGCAATCCGGCTGAAAATCCGCTTGCCGGCGCACGTCTGCTGCGGTCTGTCCGCTCCGGACCGCAGGACCTTTCCATCAGCGAGACCGCCAACGACGTTTCCATGGGCATGTGGGAACAGCTCGGCGATCCTGCTCTGCCGCAATACAGCCTGCAATGGGTGCGGGTCTTTCGTCCCGCCGGCTTCGCCACCGCCGCGCTTGCGGAGCGTTTCGCTGCGGCGCGGCTGTTGCGACCGATCGCATCCCTGACGGATACCGTCGCCAGACCCCTCTATCGTGGTGCGCTGGCAACGGACGAAAAACCGAAGCGGTATCGCTTGAAGCCGCTTGAAGGTCCGGAACTGATTGCCTGCCTGCTCGAACTGTCAAAGCTGCATGCGCTTCACCCCGATTGGGACGAAGAGGCGCTGCACTGGATGCTCGATCACGCGGCGTGCAAGCGGCGCCATGGCGCGATGCACAGCCATGCCGTTGAATCGCCAGGCGGCAAGCTGCTCGGCTGCCACATCTGTTTCGCACGCCCGGGCGGTATCGCCTGGACCTTGCAACTGCTCGCCGCTCCGAAAGCCGAGGCGACCGTCATTGCCAGCCTGCTCGATCACGCGCAGCAAACCGGTGCGGTCGCCATTCGCGGGCGCGTCATGCCGCGCATGGTGGGGCCGCTCATGCGGCAAAAGGCATTCTTCCTCTGCAATGCCTCGACCGTCATCCACACCAAAAATGCGGAGATTCAGGCCACTATCGATGCCGGCGATGCCTTCATCACGGGCCTGGCCGCCGAATCCTGGATCAGGCTGATCGGCGACCGGTTCGAATAACCGCACAGACGCCGATCGATCTCCCGATTGAAATCGGCATCCCTGCGCCAGGAAAGTTCCAACCGGCCTGATGTTTTTCCATGTCTATTCGCGGTTGCTGCCCGCTCTGATCTGAGTTTGCATAATGTTTGTATAATTTATTGCATAAAGTTTGTATAATTATTAGTATGACGCACCGCCGCGTCGGGAAGCACGAAGAAAAACGAATAAGCAGGGAGCCGATATCAATGTCACAAACCAACCGCGAATGGGTCATCACCGAGTATTCGGGAATATCCGGGCTTGAATTGCGTGAATACACGCCGGCCGATGCAGGTCCGGGCGAGGTCCGCTTGCGGACCGAGGCATTTGCCCTGAACTGGGGCGATATGGACCTGATGCAAGGCCGCTACTCATTCAACTTCAGCCAGCTCCCCGCGCGCATCGGCTGCGAGGCGGTGGGGATCGTCGATCAGATCGGCGAGGGCGTGACGAATATCGAGATGGGCGCGCGCTACTGCACGCTTCCCTATTTCTACGACATGAAGGGCGCCAGCGGCGACACCGTGTTGATCGATGCCCGCTATCTGACAAAAGCGCCGGATGGCTTGAGCGCCGTCGAGGCCGGCTCCATCTGGATGCAGTTCATGACGGCCTATTATCCGATCGCTGAATTGGCCAAGGCTGGTCCCGGCGTCAATATTCTGGTCACCGCCGCGACGAGCACCGCCGGCAGTTCGGCGCTTCAGATCGGCAAGATGCGGGGTGCCAACATGATCGGCACCTCGCGGTTTGACTACAATCGCGACTACCTTCGGGAAGCCGGCGCCAGCCACGTCTATTTCGGCGAGGGCGAAGGCCTGCCCGATGCGATCATGGAATTCACAGGCGGCGAGGGTGTTCATGCCGTCTTCGATTCCATCGGCGCCGGCATGATCGCCCAATACAGCAAGGCCCTTGCGAAGAATGCGCAGATTTTCACCTATGGTACGCTCGATGAAAAACTTCCCGAACTGCCGATGATGGACCTTTACCAGGCCAATGCGACCTTCAAACCCTATTCGCTGTTCAATTATATCGAGGACGCCGCGTGGAAGGAAAAGGGCCTTGGATTTGTCTATGCGGCCCTTGCGTCGGGGCAGATCCAGCCTTTTGTCGACAAGGTTTTCCCGATGGAGGAATACAAGCAGGCCTGGGCTTATCTGCGTGAACCGCGCAAGAGCCACGGCAAGGTCATGATCAAGGTCTCCGACTGATCATGTGACGCCGGATCGGGAATCTGTGCGCGTTTCACCGGGGTGATGTTTTTTGGTGTGCACCGAACAGAGCGGGCTGTGACCCTTACGTTGGAATGGCGTTAACCAAATAGAGCTTTCCGCTCCAAATGAACGGATTTGCAACCTTTTTCTGCGATCCTTCCGCATTGTGTAACCGTGATCGCGCCGCCCCGCTGGTTCGGCCGATAGACGTTGTGTGCGTAAAACCGGCGGTTGGAGGCGTGCGATGTGTGGCATCGCCGGCTATTTCGGTAAACCGGCAACGGTGCTCCCGGAGGCCAAAATCCTGGACGGAATGGTTGGTGCCATCGCGCACCGGGGCCCTGATGCGCGCGCGACCCGCGTGCTTGCCGGCGCCGGCCTTGGCCATGCACGCCTGAGCATTATCGATCTTGCCGGCGGCGCTCAGCCGATGGCAAGCGAAGATGAATCCGTCTGGCTGAGTTTCAACGGCGAGATATTCAATCACGTCGAACTGCGGGACGCCCTTGTGGATCAGGGGCACCGGTTCCGCACCAAGTCCGACACGGAAGTGATCCTTCGGCTCTACCTGCAAAAAGGCCTCGACTGCGTCGAGGACCTCAATGGCGATTTCAGCTTCGCGATCTGGGATGCGCGGAAGAAACGGCTGATGATCGCGCGCGACCGTATGGGCGTGCGTCCGCTGTTCTATACGCAGAACAATGGCTGTCTCTACTTTGCGTCCGAGGTCAAGGCGCTGCTGCAGGTTCCGGGCATCGCAGCCGAACTCGATCCCGTCGCGCTTGACCAGATCTTTACCATGTGGTTCCCGCTGGCGCCGCGCACGGCCTTCAAGGGCATCTCCGAATTGCCGCCCGGCCATGTTCTGACCGCGACGCCGGACGCAATCAACGTACGCCGCTACTGGCAGCTCGACTATCCCGATGCCGATGGCGAAGGGTCCTTTGCCGGGCGCAGCGAAGCCAGCCTCGCCGAGGAACTGCGCGCCCTCTTGTTCGATGCGACGCGGATCCGTTTGCGTTCCGACGTGCCGGTCGGTGCTTATCTCAGCGGCGGTCTCGATTCATCGATCATTACCGCGGCCGTCAAAAAGATCACGCCCGACGCGCTGCGCACATTCTCGGTCGCATTCGAAAGCGGCGAGTTCGACGAGCGCGAACAGCAGCAGGAGATGGTGGCGGCACTCGATACGCGGCACGAAGAGCTGATGTGCACGCAGGCCGATATCGCCGATGCGTTCCCGTCCGTAATCCGGCACACGGAAACGCCGATTCTGCGCACGGCGCCGGCACCGCTTTTCGGCCTTTCCGGGCTGGTGCGCATGTCGGGTTTCAAGGTCGTATTGACGGGCGAGGGGGCCGATGAGGTCTTTGCCGGCTACGATATCTTCAAGGAGGCGAAGCTGCGCCGCTTCTGCGCCAGCCAGCCGGATTCGCGTTTCCGCCCGCTGCTCTATCGCCGCCTCTATCCTTATCTGCCGCAACTGCAGAACCAGTCACAGTCATCGCTCGCTGCGTTCTTCAGCGCCGGCGGTATGGCGCTGGACGACCCGCTCTATTCGCATCTGCCGCGCTTCCGCACGACGTCGGGCACGAAGCTGTTTTTCTCGGAGCAAATGCGGAGCGAACTGGGTGATTACGATGCGCTGGCCGATCTGCGCGAGAACCTGCCGGCCGATTTCACCCGCTGGCATCCGCTGTCCCAGTCGCAATATCTGGAAGCAGCCCACCTGCTTCCCGGATACATCCTCTCCTCGCAGGGCGATCGCATGTCGATGGCTCATTCCGTTGAGGGGCGCTATCCGTTCCTCGATCACCGGCTTGTCGAGTTTGCGGCGCGTATTCCGCCGCGAATGAAGATGCGGGCACTGCGCGAGAAGCACATCCTGCGCGAAAGCGTCAAGGATCTCCTGCCGCAAACCATCTCCGACCGACCGAAACAGCCTTACCGCGCGCCTGACAGTCAGTGTTTCACCGGTGCGGATGCGCCGGCCTATGTCGATGATCGGCTGTCCAGGCCGGAGATCGAAACCGCCGGCTATTTCGATGCCGGTGCGGTGGAAAAACTGCTGGCCAAATGCCGCAAGCGCCCAAATGTCGGAACGCGCGACAACATGGCGATGGTCGGAATCATTTCAACCCAGCTTTGGCACCACGCCTTTGCCGAACGTGCCGAGACGGAACACGCACGCGCCGAGCCAAGGGCCGTCGCTTAAATACAGGAGCTTAAGAATGCAGGTCGATGTCAGATCCGATGTCCGCGAATTCATCGTCGACAATTTTCTCTTCCGGGAAGACCGCGAAACCGTGTCGGACACCGAATCGCTGCTCGAGAACGGTTTGATGGATTCGACCGGAGTCCTTGAACTCGTTGCCTTTTTGGAGAGCGATATCGGTATTGAGATCCAGGACAATGAGATCGTCCCGGAGAATTTCGATTCCATTGAAAACATCTCGAACTACGCCAACGCCAAGCTGTCGAAGAACAGCAATTAAGCGGCCGCGGGTCGCAGAAGTGACAGGGATCAATGATGCGCGTTGAAGACTATCTGCGGGCGAATGCCCGGCGGTATCGCGACAAGGAAGCCCTTATCGCGGGGCCGGTGCGGCTGACCTATGGCGAGATCGATGCCGCTTCCGACCGGCTGGCCGCCGCCATGGCGCAGGCGGGCCTGAAACGCCATGATCGCGTCGTCGTGTTCATGGACAATTGCTGGCAGGCAGTCGTTGCGATCTTCGCGGTTCAGAAGGCCGGCGCCGTGGTCTCGCCGGTCAATCCGTCGACCAAGGCCGACAAGCTCGCCTATATCCTCGACAATGCCGGTGCCGCAGGCATCATCACGCAGGCGCGCCTCACAAGGACCGCTGATCAGGCGGCGGAGCAGGCGCCGTCCGTAACGCTGAAGATCGCATCGGACGAAAAAGGGCAGGGCCTGCCCGCCGGCTATCTGACTCTCGAGGAAATCCTCGATGACGATAGAGGTCTTGAATTGCCGTTCGCCGGCATTGTCACGGATCTTGCCATGCTCGTCTACACATCCGGGTCGACCGGCTTTCCGAAGGGCGTGATGATGACCCATCAGAACGTCGACGCTGCCGCCGGTGCGATTACCACCTATCTTGAAAACACCGCGGACGACGTCATCCTGAATGTCCTGCCGATTTCCTTCGATTACGGCCTGTACCAGATCCTGATGGCTTTCCGCGTCGGCGCGACGCTGGTGCTGGAGAAATCCTTCGCCTTTCCGCAGGTCATTCTCGACCGGATGACCGAGGAAAAAGTCACGGGTTTTCCGATCGTTCCGACCATGGCTGCGCTGATCCTGCGCATGAAAAGCCTGGAAGCCGGTTCCTTCCCGCATCTTCGCTATATTTCAAGCACAGGCGCGGCGTTCGCGCCGGCCGTGATCCAGCAGATGCGGACGCTGTTTCCCGGTGCGCAAGTCTATTCGATGTACGGCCTGACCGAATGCAAGCGCTGCACCTGGCTGCCGCCATCCGAACTCGACCGCCGGCCGGGCTCCGTCGGTATCGCCATTCCGGGCACCGAAGCCTATGTCGTCGACGACGACGGTCAGCGGCTTCCCGCCGGCAAGGTCGGCGAACTCGTCATTCGCGGTCCGCACGTCATGAAGGGCTACTGGCACAATGAAGAGGCAACCGACAAGGCGCTGAAGACGGGCATCTATCCCTGGGAGAAGGTGCTGTACACCGGCGATCTCTTCCACGCGGACGAGGATGGCTTTCTCTATTTCGTCGGCCGCAAGGATGACATCATCAAGACGCGTGGCGAGAAGGTCAGTCCGAAGGAGGTCGAGAACGTCCTCTACGCGATGCCGGAAATCAGCGAGGCGGCGGTCCTGGGCGTGACCGACACGGTGCTCGGAAGCGCCATCAAGGCCATTATCGTTGCCGCGCCCGGTGCGCAGCCGACGGAAAAGGACGTGCTGCGGCACTGCGCCCGGCACCTTGAGGATTTCATGGTGCCGAAACAGGTCGAGTTTCGCGATTCGATGCCGAAGACCGATTCCGGAAAGATCAGCCGGCGGCTTCTTCAGGAAACACTGGAAGCGGGGGAGTGACCATGAACCTGGTCGAACCACACCTGTCAGCGAAGAATGCAAGCCGGGATTTCTCGGCGCAAACGCTGGTACTGGACGCGCCTGCCGAAACCGACAGGATCGCGGCGCGGATCCGCGAGCAGGTCCTGCGCGATCTTCGCCGTCGTGGCGTCGTCGTCGGTCTTTCCGGCGGCATCGACAGCAGCGTGACCGCCGCCCTGTGCGTGAAGGCGCTCGGTCCGAAGAAGGTCATTGCGATCCTCATGCCCGAAAAGGATTCCGAGGATGAAAGCCTGGTGCTCGGCAAGCGCGTTGCCGACGAACTCGGCATTGAATGCGTAACGGAGAATATCGAGCCCATACTGACGGCGGCCGGCTGCTATCGCCGCCGCGATGCGTTCATCCGCAAGCTGGTTCCCGAATTCGGCCCCGGCTGGGGCTGCAAGATCGTGCTTTCCAACGCGCTTGAGAGCGGCGGCATCAACATCTCGCAATTGGTGGTGGAATCGCCCGAGGGCGAGCAGCAGAAGATGCGCATGCCGCTTGATGTCTATCACGGCGTCGTCGCGGCGGCGAACATGAAGCAGCGCACCCGCAAGCAGCTTGAATATTACCACGCCGACCGGCTCAATTGTGCAGTCGCCGGCACGCCCAACAGGCTCGAACACGATCAGGGCTTCTTCGTCAAGAATGGCGATGGCGCGGCGGATCTGAAACCCATCGCCCATCTCTACAAGAGCCAGGTCTATCAGCTCGCCGAGCATCTTGATGTGCCCGAGGATATACGGCAACGCCCGCCGACGACGGACACATGGTCGCTGCCGCAGTCGCAGGAGGAGTTCTATTTCGCGCTCCCCTATCAGCAGATGGATCTGTGCCTTTACGGCCTCAACAACAATATCCCCGAAGAGGCGGTTGCCGGGGCTGTCGGGCTGACGAGCGAACAGGTTCAGCAGGTCTGGCGCGATATTGCCGCCAAGCGCCGGGTCGCGCACTATCTGCATGCCGCTCCGCTGCTTGTTGAGTACGCGCAGGAGTAGTCCGGCATGATCGACAACAAGGAAAAGCTGCGGAAAATAGTCTTCAGGAGCCTGAGCGCCAGTCGCCTGCCGCAGATGCTGCGGCCGTTGCTGGGTGGAGAGGGCGCGATCCTCATGGCGCACCGGGTGACCGCCGCGCCGGGAACGAAATACGGATTCAACAGCAACCTGATTGTTCATCCCGAGTTCCTCGATGAACTGATCGCCGAAATGAAGGCGCAGGGCTTCGGTTTTGTTTCGCTCGACGAGGCTGTCGATCGTATCGGCAAGGGCAGGGATGGCGGGCGTTTCGCCGCGATTACGCTGGATGACGGATTTCGCGACAATCTGACGGAAGCGCTGCCGGTGTTTGAGAAACACGGCACGCCGTTCACGGTTTTCATCGCGCCCGGCCTGACCGATGGCGACGTCGAGCCCTGGTGGGAGATCGTCGAGGCGGCGGTCGAACGCAGTGATAGCAATGCCCTGGAAATGGCGGCATCCGGTGGTGTCCTTTCGTTTGATTGTTCCACCGATGAAGCCAAGGCCGATGCGTTTGAGGAAATCTGCCGCGTCCTTTCCGAGGAAATCGACGAGGCGGATCAGGTTGCGGCGGTCCGCGGCCTGGCGGGCAATGCCCGCGTCGATTGCGGCAACTTCCGCCAGGCCCATCTGATGAACTGGGATGAAATTCGCGGCCTCTCGGCGCATCCGCTGTGCGCCATCGGCGCGCATACGATCAACCACTACAATCTCCGGCGTCTTTCGCGGGAAAACGCGCTCTGGGAAATGTCGGATTCGGCTGCGGTCCTGGAAGAACGTCTGGGTGAGCGCCCCCGCCATTTCGCCTATCCTTACGGGTTCGAGAAGGCCGTGGGCGAACGCGAGGCGCAGCTTGCGAAGCTTGCAGGGTTCAAATCGGCGGTGACCACGCGTCATGGCGTGATCCAGAAGGAGCATGCCGGACATCTGCACACGCTGCCGCGCATATCGGTCAACGGCCGCTACCAGAACATCGACTATCTCAACGCCATGCTTTCCGGCGTGACGACGCCCATGGCCAATCGTGGCCGCACGGTGGTGACCGTCTGACGGTCTGCAGTTTTAGCGACGATTGATCTCGCCGTAGAGCCACGGGCATTCGACGATCGGCGGCGCGCGCTGGCCGCTTGCGGCGGTGTCGAGCCGCATGTTGCGCATCCGGGCGCGCTCGTCATCCGGCAGGTAGAGCCGTTCGTGACCCCAGAAGCTCGGCCCCACATGGGTTTCGTGCGGCTCCCAGGTGGCCGGATCGATAACCCTGCCGCCCCAGCCGCTTTCGACGAAGAAACCGGACGGCGAATTGGCGTAGTAGCTCGTCATGTAATCGTTGGTGTGCCGGCCGAGCGTGTAGGCGATGCGGCCTTCCTCGAGCTGTGCCAGATCGTAGCCCTGGCCGACATCATCGAGGTTCTGGAACTCGACCATGAAGTGATGAAAGCCGGTCCGGCCGGAGCCGACCATCGCAAAGCTGTGATGGCGGCCGTTCACATGGAAGAAATAGAGCGGATAGGGCGTCAGTCCGTAGTCGCTCAGGTGAAAGCCCAGCAGGTCCCGGTAGAAGGGCAGAAGCGCGTCGATATTGGCGACATGCAGCACCGCGTGGCCCATGCCGAACGGGCCGGTGGTGAAGCCATCGATCGGGCGGCCCGGCCGGAACGGTTCGTCGGCGCGCATCGGGTTCCAGACAAGTTCGATCCGGTTGCCGTCAGGATCGTTGAAGACGATGAGATCTTCGACGAAACGCCGGTCCGCGAGCGCTCGGGAGCCGCGTGCTACCTGATGGCCCGCGCCGTCGAGGTGCGCGGCAAAGTGTTCCAGATCCTGATGGGTATCGACCTCCCAGCCGATAAAGGCCAGCGTGTCGCCGGGTTCGTTGGTCACCAGCAGCCTTTGTTTCCGGTCATCCATGCGAAAGGCAAGCGCTGTCCTGCCCCGGTCGATTCTCTGCATGGCAAGCAGCCGGCCCGCGAAATCGCCCCACTCATCGAGCCGGTCCGAGCGGATGCCGAGATATCCAAGCGCATGTATGGCCATTTCGCAGTCCTCAAATGCCGGCAGTCCGCTGAGCGAAAGATAAAAGCCGGCGGGCAGGCAACAAATATCAGGAATTCGGGTGTCCGTCTGCCGGACATTGCCTTGCGTGCAGGTAAAGGCAAAGACGGGCTTGGCGCGGGGCGTCTTTTGCATCATGTTCGCCGGATGAATGTGTCCTTTTGCGTTTCACCATGCACCTTGAGCTGACCGACAAGGACCAGGCGCTGCTTGACGGGGATGATGGCCCGCTTGGCCGCTTTGCCATGAATATTGTCGTCCGGGCGGCCGGGATTGCCGGTGCGCCATGGCTTGCCGATGTCTCCTTCGCCCATATCGACGCCTGTCATTACTACGGAACCGCGCATCTCGATTTCGTGCGCCGCTTCGCCGAGGCCTCTGCCCGGTTTCCTGTTCCGGTCTGGACCAACACGATACCCGTCAGCCTCCGGCGCCCGGAAAATCGTGCCGACGCCGGCGCGCGCTTCAACGAGGAGGCGAGGGAGGTCGCGCGGCTCTATGGCGAAATCGGCTGCCGTCCGGTCTGGACCTGCGCGCCCTATCAGATTCCGGGCGGCCCGGGTTTCGGCGACCAGATCATCGGTTCGGAATCCAATGCGGTCGCCTATTACAATTCCGTCGTCGGCGCCCGCACCAACAAATATGGCGACTTCCTCGATGTCTGTGCCGCCTATGTGGGCCGGGTGCCGTTTTCGGGCCTGCACACGGATGAGGGCAGGCGCGCAACGGTCGAGTTCGACCTGACCGGCCTGCCCGAAGAGGTGCGCCGGACGGAGATGTTCTGTCATGTCCTCGGCCACCTTGTGGGCGCGCACGCCGGCTCGAGGGTACCGCTGATCACCGGTTTGCCCGACGACACGCCGAAGGACAGCCTCAAGGGCATCAGCGCCGCCGTCGCCGCATCGGGCGGTGTCGCGATGTTCCATGCTGTCGGCGTGACGCCGGAAGCGCCCGACAGGCAGGCAGCCCTGCAGGGGCGCGATGCGGACGAGATCATTGTCGTCTCACCGGATATGGTCAGAGCTTCCTGGCAGTCCCTTTCACCGGCATCCGACGGCCCGCTCGATATGGTGGCGCTCGGAACGCCGCATTTTTCCGTTTCCGAGTTCGAGCGGCTGGCAAGGCTCGTCGACGGCAGGGCGGTTCATCCGGATGTGACCTTTTATGTCTCGACGAGCCGCTTCGTAGAGCAGATTGCTAAAGAGAAGGGATTCCTGCGGCCGATTGCCGAAGCTGGCATCGACGTGCTTGTCGATACATGCACCTACTTCTCGCCCGCAGTGCGAAACTGCCGCGGCCGGGTGATGACGAATTCGGCCAAATGGGCCTATTACGCGCCCGGCATGCTGTCGGTGGAGGTCGTCTTCGGAAGCATGGAAGATTGTGTGTTGTCGGCGACGACCGGTGAGGTCCGCCGGGAAACCGCGACCGCGCCCGGCAAGTTCTGGGACGTTTGAAATGAGCGGCCAATCCATCACGCGCATTCAAACAACGGTCCTCACTCCCGGCAGCGCTTCGGCGGAACTGCTGGTTCTGGATGAGGCGCTGAGTTTCTGGGGCGGTTTCGATCCGGTAAACGGCACCATCCTGGACCGGCATCATTCGCAGGCCGGCCGCTCGGTTTCCGGCAGGATCATCGTCATGCCGTCCAGCCGCGGCTCGGCCGGCACGCCGGCCGGGGTCGCAGAGAGCATCCGGCTGAACACCGGGCCGGTCGCCATCATACTTCGGCACCGCGATATCAATATCGCGATCGGCGCCATGGTCGCGAACGAGCTTTACGGAACGAGCGTGCCGGTATTGACAGCTGGAGAGATCGAATACCAGCAGTTGATAGATGGGCTGCATGCCGAAATCGCCACGGACGGCACTGTCCAGATCACCGGATAAGGCACCCGTCATCATATCAATTCTGATATCACAAGACGCGCAATAGGCATTGGCAAAGCATGGCCGGTTCTGCCAAGCTCGGTGTGCCGGGCCGTGTCGGCAACACGGCCCCCCAACAAGACGGGCAGGCCGATGCGCTGCCCCGCGGGAGGGATATCATGGGTTATGTGAAGCCCGCGGTCTGGGCTGATCCGAAGAACAAGCTGTTTCCTTATCAGGTGGGCTTTACCTGTCCGCCGCATGATTTCGATGCCGCACCGTCCGATTTCCTGCGCATGGCGCCCGAAACCGTCGGCGTGCATGGCCGCATGCTGCACGTGCCCGACTATGAGCACAGGCTCGACCAGCGCAAACGGAATTTTGGCCTGCTCGAGGAGTTCGTCGAATGCATGGCCAACAACGGCGCCGATGTCTGTGGCCAGGTCGGCTCCAACTGGGTTCACGCCAGCGGCCTCGGCGTCGACGGTATCCGCGATCATTGCGCGATGCTCAGCGACAAGTACCAGACGCCGTTCCACATGGCCGGCTACGCCATGGTGGAGGCACTGCGCGCGATGAATGTCGAGAAGGTGGCGCTCAACGCAGTCTATCACTGGCCCGACTGGTGGCAGGGGACAGCCGGCTTTCTGAGGGAAGCCGGTTTCGATGTTCTCTGGGCCGGCAATTTTGTCGACCAGGGCTTCATCGCCACCCAGGAAGAGTGCAATGCTCGGCGGTGGTGCTTCGACGGCGAGCTGGCCGCAAAATCCATGCTGTATGTGGCCGAAAAGGCGCCGGGTGCCGATGCTTATCTCGCCAATGGCATGTGCAATTTCCGTCGGCCGGGCGACGGTCTCGCCCAGCGCTTCGTTTCGCTTGAAGTTGAACTGGAAGCGCTGCTGGGCAAGCCGGTAATCACCCACGACAACGCGCTCTACTGGCGCTTGTTCAAGACCCTCGAAATTGCGCCAGTCACCCGCCAGGGCGCTCTTTTGTCAACGCTTTACAACGGATAGGCCAATGCACAAGATCCTTGTTTTATGGGCTGTGCCCCGATCGACCTCGACCGCTTTCGAATGGATGATGCGCCAGCGCGGCGATCTGGAATGCCTGCATGAACCCTTCGGCGAGGCCTGGTACCAGGGCGAGGCGCCGCTGTGGCCACGCCTGACCGCGGACAGTGTGAGGACGCCCGGCCTGACACTGGATTCGGTCTGGGAGACGCTTGCGGCGATGGCACGCGAGAAGCCTGTCTTTTCCAAGGATTTCCCGCATTATATCGAGCATATGTGGACAGACGACCGGCTGGATATGTTCAACCACTCGTTCCTTATCCGGGACCCCGCGAAAACCATCACCTCCATGTATTCCAAATGGCCCGACTTCCATGAAAAGGAAGTCGGCTTTCTTGAGCAGCGCGCCTTGTTCGATCGTCTGGCGGATCGGGACGGCAAGGCGCCGCCGCTGATCGACAGCGACGATCTGCTGGAGGCGCCGCACCGGATCGTCGCTGCCTGGTGCGAGGCCGTGGGTATTCCGTTCATCGAAGATGCGTTGAGCTGGCAGCCCGGCGCCCGCGACGAGGTGAGCTGGTGGGACGGCGGTTCGTTCCACGCCAATCTGCGCAATTCCGACGGCCTCAAGCCGCAGACGCGCCGCCACATCGATATTGCTGATGCGCCGGACCGTGTCAGGGAGGTCCATGAGAAGGTGCTTCCCCACTATGAGCATCTTTACGCGCACCGCATTACGGCCGATGCTTAGAGGGCGCGCGTGATGAGGAACAATGACGCCTGAGGACAGATTCTACCGCATTGTCGAAAGCGGCCTGTGCATTGGCTGCGGCCTGTGCCAGTCGGTTGCCGGCAAGGGGGCGGTCCGCATGGACAAGGCCGAAAATGGCGAGTTGCGGCCCCATGTCCATGGCACGCTGACTGATGATGCGGTCGATGCGGTTTACCGGACCTGTCCCGGCACACGGGCGGAAGGATTGCCGGAAAGCGTGGCAAAGCAGGCGCCGCATTCCGATACTGTCTGGGGGCCTTATCACGCAATGGCGCTCGCCTGGGCCGCCGAGCCGCAGACACGGCACGAGGGATCGGCCGGCGGCGTCCTGACAGCGCTGGGCCGCTATCTTCTCAGTAGCGACAGGGTGTCGTTCATCCTGCATGTGAAGGCGTCGGCCACGGAACCTTCCTTTGGCGAGAGAACGCTGAGCTTCAGCGAGGCGCAGGTCCTTGAAGGCGCCGGCTCGCGCTATGGGCCGACAGCCCCGCTGGTCGATTTCGAGGACGCCCTGGCGCACGGCGAGCCTTTCGCGCTGATCGCCAAGCCGTGCGATCTCAATGCCGTGCGCAATCTCGCGCATCACGATCCGCGCGTGAACGCCCTTGTGCGCTATTGGCTCAGCCCCGTTTGCGGCGGCTACATGCCGACCGAGGCGATGCACCGGTTCATGGGCGAGCACGGTATCGAGCGGTCGAATGTCGCCGCATTGCGCTATCGCGGCTTCGGCTGTCCCGGACCGACGACGTTTTCAATGCAAAGCGGTGAAGAACGCTCGTTCCACTATCTCGATTTCTGGGGCGAGGACGAAAGCGCCTGGTCGCTGCCGTTCCGCTGCAAGATTTGCCCGGACGGCATCGGTGACGGCGCCGACATCGCCGCGGCCGATATCTGGCCCAATGCAACCCCGGACAGGCTCGGCTCGCAAACCGATCCGGGCTTCAACTCGATCATCGTCCGCACGGCGGCCGGCATTGAGCTGGTGGATGCGGCCGTCGATGCCGGCTTTCTCGCCATGGGAGAGCAAGTCGGGCCGGATTTCATGAACGACACACAGCCGCATCAGAAGAAGAAGAAACTTGCCGCCGGCACCCGTCTCGAAGCCATCGCCCAATCGGGCCGCCCGAGGCTTGAAACCGTCGGATTGCGCCTGGAGGAGCTGGCGGCGCTGAATGGCGATAAAAACAACCGCCTTGAGCGCGAGGGTACAGCGCGCCGCTTGCGCGAGGGGCAGGGCATGGAACAGCGGCCGGGCGGCGGCTAATTGCCCTGCGCCATCGTAGGGGCATCGCCCTGCAACTGCCGCATGATGCGCAGCGCCGCCGCATTCTCCAGTCCCTTGGGCGTCAGCCGCGCCCACAATTTGGTCCGGCGCTCGATCCATCGGTCTTCGATCTGAACCAGCGCGCCGTCGGCGAGATAACGGTCGACAAAACCGCGCCAACCGAGCGCCAGCCCCTGGCCGTTCACCGCGGCCTCCAGCAGGTAGACATAATTGTCGAAGGTCTCGACGGTTATCCCGCGAACGGCGATGCCTCGCGCCTCGAACCAGTCGTCCCAGACGGCCCAGCCGTAATTGGTTTTCGAAAGGGCGAGCAGCGGCACGTCGCCCCAGCCCGCCGCCGGGTCCTGAAGTTTTGAGCGCAGTTGCGCGACGAGGTCAGGCGCGCCCACGGGCGTGATCAACTCTGGCGTGACGATGGTGGCATTCTTTCGGTCCTGCGCGTCGGAATATTCGAAGACAAGATCCACACCCGTATCGAGGATCGACGGGACCAGGCTGTATTCGCTGGTGATGATGCGGATGTCGGCCTTGCCGCCCAGCGCGCGCTTGAGATTGGCGTAGCGCGGCATCACGAACAGATGCGACACTTCGTGCGTGCAGGCGATCGTGACGTCGTTCTGCTCGGATAGCAGCGAACGTTCCGCATTCTGCACTTCTTCCAGCGCCGAGGTCACGGCGCCGAAATAGAGTTCTCCTGCCCGCGTCAGCGCAACCCGCTTGCCGGCCCGGTCGAAGAGTTTCACACCGAGCCTTGTTTCGAGGTTGCCGATATGCCGGCTGACCGCCGATTGCGACGTGTTCAGCTCTTCCGCCGCGCGGGCAAAGCCGCGCAGGCGGGCAACGCTCTCGAAGGCCGTCAGGCTGCTTGTCGATGGGATTGTATAGCGCCGGCTGCTCATGGCCGACACGATATTGCGGCCCGCGCGAATTGCAACGCCGACCTGCCGGGTTGTCTCTGCCGGTAAGCTGGAATCGGGGAGGCTCCAGGCCGCCGTTCCAGGCAAAACCGTTATGGCTCAGCGGACCGGGAGCCCTTGCCGTCATAAGCTTCACCACATCATCCCGCTTCCGGGGGCGTTCGCGGCGATCACTGATCGCAGCAGATGCTGTTTTACGGCTTGACGCACAGTGTGACTGACTGATTCATATTGATAGAAAACTCGTTTAGAGATTTGAAAATAAAAGATAATTAACTGAGGTTCCTTTGCAATTATCTGCGTCTGCATTCGTAACCGCCACATTGCTGACATTGGAGTCTGATGCAGCCTGAACGGCTGAATTTCGAAATATCGTTTTGCGCAAGAATCCTTGAAATATGCCACAAGGCACATTATTATTAGACACATGGCAAGGAAACCGAATATGGTACTGCAGGCTGTGCAGGAGGATTTCGCCGGACCGGGAGCCGGCCTGTCTGCCTACGACGACGACCGCGTCGCGGCGGTCGCCGCCAAGGCCTATGCGCGGATCGTCGCTGCCTGGAAACTCAACAACAGGCTCGCTGCGGACCTTATCGCGGTCAGTCCGCGCACCTGGGCGCGCATGAAGAGCGGGCAGTGGTCCGGCCGGCTGAACCGCGATCAGCTGATGCGCGTCAGCGCCATAACCGGCCTCTACAAGGCATTGCATCTTTATTTCAGCGATGCGCTGGCGGACCGATGGATCGGCCTTCGCAACAGCGGCCCGCTATTTGCCGGGCATGAGCCGATTGAAACAATGATCGAGGGCGGTCTGCCGGCGATCATGGAGACGCGCAACTATGTCGACGCCCTGCGGGGTGGGGCGTGACACCACCGCAAACGACCATCTGCCAGCAGGCGACCATCCGCCTTGTCCCCACAGCCTATTACAAGCCGCCCGTTCTGGCGCCGCTTGTCGACGGTGACGAGGAGCTTGCGATCCTGGCCGAGATCGAGGGGTTGACGAACCGCCGGCTGAAGGCGCAGAGCACCGGCCTTCCGGCGCTCGACCCGCGCGAGCTGGCTTTCAATGTCTGGGGCCAGTCCTATATCAACGCCGCCTTTGCCTATACGAGGGCCGGCGGCAACCGCTTCAACGATGAAAGCCGCGGCGCGTGGTATTGCGCGTTCGAGGATCTGACGGCGATTGAGGAGGTGGCGTTCCACAAGACGCGCGAACTCGCCGCGATCGGCGTTTTTGAAGAACAAACGGTCTATCAGAGCCTTCTTGCCGCCTTCATAGGCGATTTTCACGACATGCGCGAGGTGGAAGGCAATCCAGCCTGTCTCGGCAAGGATCCGCACACCGCCTATCCGGAGGGGCAGGCCTTTGCTGCCGCGTTACGGAAAGATGGCGCTCGCGGCGTCATCTACCCCTCGGCGCGGCGCAAGGGCGGCACCTGTCTCGTCGCCTTTCATCCGCATCTCGTTCAGAACGTGCGTCCCGGCGCCCGCTGGAAGCTGATCTGGGACGGATCGCCCGACTACACGGCCGTTGCGGAGTGAAACCGCAAGTCCGATCTCAGCGCTTGTCCCAGGCGGTATCGTCCAGAGACACCACGACGCGGAAACCCATGACATTGCTGCGACCATTGTCGCCGGCATCCGGTCCTTCCACGGCGTTCGATTCAGGTACGTAGCCGTAGAACAGCCTTTCCGAGGCGCGCATCGAGACGTGCAACAGTTGATAATCGCCTCCGCGCGCGACGTAGAGGGAGCAATCCTTCTTCAGTCGTGGCGCACCGTCCGTCGGCGCGCCTTCATAGCTGTCGAACCAGCAATCGGCAGTGAGCTCCTGGACATTGCCCGCCATGTCATGGATGCCCCAGCCATTGGGCTTGTAGCTGCCGACCTCAGCCGTCCATTCCGGCGATATGGCTTCACCGCAAGGTGCGGCCATTCCGGCCTGATAGCCTGAATTGCGGTCGCCGAAATTGGCGTAGTCGCAGGCTTTGCCGAGATCATCGCCCCAGAAGCCGACGGTCCTGGTTCCCGCCCGGGCCGCATATTCCCATTCGGCTTCGCTTGGGAGACGATAGCTGCGGCCGGACTTTTCGCTGAGCCAGTCCAGATATCCCTGAATCTCCAGCCGGGAAACGCAAACGGCCGGCTGGTTGCCCGTGACAGGAAGGCCGGGCTGTTCGAATGAGCCGTCCGAAATGAAAACGAAAAACGGTCCCGTGGGTACCTTTCCGTCGTCGGGATGCCGGGTCCCGCTAAATTTCTTTGCCAGCTTGCCCTTCTCCATCAGGCGGATGCCGCAGGTGCCACCGACCTGCGCGCCGGTCTGCTGCACATAGGCGGCGAATTGATCGGTCGTGACTTCGAACCGGCCGATTGCAAACGGATAGCCGATGCTGACTTCGCGGACCGGATGCTCTGAGGGGACGAAACCGATAAACATGTCCTTTTGTTCCTGGTCGGTCGCACCCATCATGAACGTGCCGGTGGGAAGAACGACCATCTCCGGACATTCGTCACAATCGCTGAATTTCGAAAGCGGTTCCGGCAGCGTTTCGCTGCGCGCACCGCCGGCAAAGGGCAGGTTCAGACAGACCAAAGGCGTGATCAATAAAGCCGCGCGGCAATACCGCGACATGTTTTGCCAGATCATCGTTTCCTCCGCGATGCATGGTTTCCGACCGTCTGAAGCAGCGTAAAGAGCCGGTCAATATTGAGCAAGCGGCGCCGTCCTGTCCGCTAAGACCTGTCCCTCCATGCGGGCTCTGCTGCGCGCAATTGGCCCGCCGGGGTGTCCCAGGCGTGGTCAATGCCGCCGATCTTCAGCGGAAAACGCACGCGCCGCGCAGGGCCCCAGTCCGTTTTCTCGATTGTCGGATCGAGATCATCCGGCGTTTCGGGCGCCATCGATCCAGCTGGAGCGGCCAGCTTCGTGGTGCTCAACAGATGCGCCATCCGTGCCAGCGACAGGCGTGCGGAGGCCACGCGACCGCTGACATCGCGATCATGCAGGGCGTGCAGCACGGCCGCGGCAAGCAGATAGCCGGTCGCGTGGTCGAGCGCCTGAACAGGAAGCGGAACGGGCTTGTCCGCATCATTAGCCTTCATGCCGTGATCGGCAATGCCGCTGCTCATCTGCACGAGACTGTCGAAACCGCGCCGCCCGGACCAGGGACCCGACCAGCCATAGGCGTTGAGGCACACATCGATCAGGCGTGGATTGATGTGTCGTCGAGCCTCCTGTGGATAGCCCAGATTGTCGAGCGCGCCCGGCCTGTAGCCGTGCAGGAACACATCGGCTTTTGCCAGCAGGTTTTCGAACCGCAAGCGGTCTTCGGCGGATTTCAGGTCAAGGCCGGCGCATCGTTTTCCCAGCGTGACCTCCGGAACGACACCGGGCTCGTCCCAGTCTGGCGGATCGATGCGCAGAACGTCGGCGCCATAGGCGGCCAGGAAGCGTCCGGCCACCGGGCCGGCCAGCACGCGCGTCAGATCGAGCACCCTTATACCTTCGAGCGGCCGGCCTTGTGTTTGCGAGCGCTTCGCCGCTTCGCCAGCGCCATGATCCTTCCAGTCAATCAGCGGTTCCCTCGCAACGGCCAATCCCTGCGGATGCGCGGCCCAGCCCTGGAGACTATGCATCTGTGCGGCGCAGCCGCCCGCCGCGACAATGGCCGTTTCGAGTTCCTCAGCCTTCCACGCGGCGACAAGGGGCTCGAGTGCCTTGCGATCGGAGGCGGGGCCAAGGACGGACAGGGCGGCTCGCCGATGATGCGGTGCGTTCGTGTGCAGGCGGATCCAACCGTCGGCAGTGCGGTAGTCACCGGCGACAGGGTCCCAGGGGGAGGGCATCTGCCAGCCGGTCGGGCGCAAAGTCATGTCGAACCACAATGAAGCCAACCTGCGATCGACCGCGACATCCGGCGGTGGCTCGTCCTCCGGCGTCGCCAGCCGCGCAAGCTTGCTTGCCGCTACGCCGACAGCGGCAACCGCCAGATCGCTGACCGCGAAACAGGATGGCAGGGCGCCAGCGCCCGTTATTGTCAGCGCAAGATCCTTTTTTTCGCCCGGAAACGCCTGTGCAATCGTGTCAATCAAAGACATTTCGGATCCTTTCCTGTCGATGCGCCGCAATAGACCGGTGGTTTGACATCGGGTCAATCTTGATCAAGATAATCAATATGAAAAATCCGGCGGACAGCGATTTCTGCACCGTTACGGCCCCTGAGGCATGCGCAATGCTCGGCATTTCCCGGGACACGCTCTACGCCTATGTCAGCCGTGGGCTCGTGCGGACCATCGCGCATCCGGACGACGCCCGGCGCAGCCTCTACGACAGACGCGACATCGAATCTCTGAGCACGCGAAAACGGCGCGGCCGATCCCGCCGCGCTGTCGCCGAATCCACCATCAACTGGGGCGAGCCTATCCTCACCTCAAAGATCACCCGCATCGCCGACGGCCGCTTTTACTATCGTGGGAAGGACGCCGTTGTGCTGTCGAGGACCGTCACGCTTGAGGCGGCGTTGATACTGCTTGCGGGCGTTCACATGCGCTCCCCATACAGTTCCGTTGCCGATCGGCCGATGAAGGAAGAGCGGACGCCTTTCGATCGCATTCTGCTGGAGATGGCACGGCAAGCCGTTGGCTCGCGCGGTGGAGATGGTCGCCCGCGCGCCGGGGAACTGATGCGATTGACCGCGCTGGCCGCGTCCAGTGGGAGCGACCGGCCGGACTTGCCGATGCATCAGCTCCTGTCACGCGCGTGGTGCAATAATCCGTCCGCCGCAGATCTCATGCGCCGCGCTCTGGTCTTGTGTGCCGATCACGAACTCAACGCGTCGACCTACGCAGCACGGGTTGCTGCGTCCGCCGGCGCCTCGTTGCCGGCGGCATTGCTGGCCGGTCTTTCAACGCTGTCCGGCACCGGTCATGGCGGTATCACGACCCGCTGCCGGCGCTGGATGGACGATGTGGAAAGTCGGGCTCGGCAAAGCGTCCCGGATGTCGCAACGGACGGAACGCCGCCGCCCGGCTTTTCCCATCCGCTCTATCCCGACGGCGATCCGCGTGCCGCAGAACTTCTGACCCATATCGGAATATCGGACAGATGGCAGCGGATCGTCGAGGAGGTCCATCGGCGGACCGGCTCCCATCCAAGCCTCGATTTTGCACTTGCCATGCTGGAACGCCGGCTGCGGCTTGTCGAGGGCGCGGCGCTTGGCATCTTTGCGGTCGGACGCATGGCGGGCTGGCTTGCGCATATATTCGAACAGAGACGCAGCGGCAGGCTGATCAGACCGCGTGCGCAAACAGGCGGATAGTCCGGCCGCCGCTCCGGCTTTACATAACTTTACATTGACGAAAAACGCCCGAAACGGCGGCGGCATAGAACTGCTTTTGTGAAATCCGGGACACTGCGCCGGCGATCCGCCGGCCTTCGCACAGAAAGCAATCTCATGACCCAGAAACCCCCAGTCAACACAGTCCGATTGATCTTTCTCGGCGGGTTCTACCTGTTTCTGCTGCTTCTTTACGCGACCGCCGCGCCGGCGCAGGAAAACGCGGCGTCCGGCAGACCGGCCGCTGCCGAACAGATCAGGGCCATGGCCGATCAGCTGAACTTGAGCGATCAACAGCGCCAGGCGCTGATACCGATCCTCCAGCAGCATGGGCAGGCGACAAAGGCGATCCTCGAAAAACACGGGATCGATCCGGCTTCGGGAGAACGCCCGCCATTGCGCAAGATGCTGTCCGTTCGCGGCGATATGAAGAAGAACCGTGCAGCGTTCGAGAAACAGGTGGCGGCGATCCTGTCGCCTGCCCAGATGGATACGTTCAAAAGGCTGCAGGAACAGCAGCGCCAGGCCCTTCGGGCGCGCCTGACCGGCGCGGACTGATCCGCCGGGGCGGAATTTACATTTCTTTACCTGGCGGAAAAGCCCGCGAAACTTCAGCACACCAGATTTGATGACAAGCCTCGAGGCAAGGTCTCCGTGGCGACGACAACAAAGGAGCAAGACATGTCCAACGAGCAGCAAAATCCGAACTCCGGCCGCTTCACGAAAGGCAACCGCCTGGCGATCGCGCTGATAGCCGGCGCAGGCATCGCGGCAGGCGGCATATTCACCGTTCAGGCCGTGGCCGACAGCAAGACCTATCAGCATGTCCGTATGCTGACTTCGGATGGCGGCGCTGAATTCACCAAGGCGGCCTGGGGCGGACACCGCCGCCGCGGACCGAACTTCTCCGAAATGTCCGATACGGAAATCGAAAAGCACATCACGCGCGCGGTCAAACATCTGGCAATCGAGATCGACGCGACCGAGCAGCAGCAGGAACAGATCGTCGCTCTGGTTCTGCCGGCGGCCATCAACATGAAGACCCTGCGCGGCGAGATGCGCGGCACGGGCCAGGAGTTCGCCGAACTGCTGACCTCTCCCACGGTCGACCGCGCAGCGATTGAGGAACTGCGTGCCGAAAAGCTTGCGGAGGCCGATCAGATCAGCAAAGAATGGGTCAACGTTGTGACCGATGTCTCCATGGTGCTGACCGCGGAGCAGCGCGATACGATCAAGGAACGGTTGGATCAGTTCCGGTCGATGCGTGGCGGATGGCGCCACTGAAACCGGTCTGCTCGACAAATTTTGAATGACCCAACAGATTCTTCTTATTGAAGACGATGCACGGCTCGCCGAGATGGTCAGGGACTATCTCGGCGAATCCGATTTTGCGGTTACGATCGCGGCAACCGGCGCGGAAGGCATTGCCCTGCAGCGCCAGCGTGGTTTTGATGCCGTGCTGCTCGATCTGATGCTGCCGGACACGGACGGTCTGGAGGTTTGCCGCACCATTCGTGCGAATGACCGGGTGCCGATCCTGATGCTGACAGCCAAGGGTGAGCCGATGGACCGCATTGTCGGCCTTGAGCTCGGAGCCGACGATTATCTCCCTAAACCGTTCGAGCCGCGCGAATTGCTGGCGCGGCTGCGCGCGATATTGCGTCGCGGCAGGGGCAACGAGCCGGCGGAGATCCTGCGTTTCGGCAGCCTGGAGATCGATGCGCACGCCATGGAGGCGCGTGTGGGCGGGCGGATCTGCAGCCTGACCCCGCACCAGTTCAAACTGTTGCAGATCATGGCCGGAAGCGCCGGCCGGGTGCTCAGCCGCGACTACATCATGAATGCGTTGAAGGGCGAGGATCTTGCCGCCTTCGACCGGTCGATTGACGTGCATGTTTCTCGTATCCGCGCCGAGATCGAGGAGGACCCGAACAAGCCACGCCGGCTGATCACCGTGAGGGGAGCGGGCTATGTGTTTGCCCGGTCGCAAGACTGATGCGGTCCGGTTCCCAGGCTGAGGGGCGCAGAGCATGCTGAGGCGGCGGCTGTATCTGCAGATCTACCTGACGCTGATCGCCAGCCTCGTTCTGGTGGCGATCCTGTCGGGCATTTTGTGGAACGCATTCGGTCGCGATGGCGACGAGCGACGCATCCTCGACGTTGCGGGCCGTTTCGTTGCGCTTGCCTTGCCTGCCGCCGATGCACCGGATAGCGAGCAGCAGGCGGCTGTCAGCTCGCTCGGCCGGGAACTCGATCTCGACATCAGCCTGTTCGACCCGCAGGGACGGCTCATCGCCGCCCATGGCGAGCCGAGAATCCTGCGTGCCCGTCATCGCGATCGCAGCGGCTGGCGGCGTACATCGGGAGGGCCGGCCTTTTCCCTGCAACTGCCCGACGGCCGGTCGGTGGTTGCCGCTCCGGCAGAGGACGGCCCGTTCGAGCCGTTGCGCGATTTGCTGCTGGCCCTGTTGCTTGTCGCGGTCTGCGTCGGCCTTGCGGCGTTTCCTCTGGTGCGGCGGCTGACAAAGCGGCTGGAAATCCTCCAGCGCGGTGTCGAACGGATCGGCGCCGGCGATTTGAGCGCCCGTGTCGAGGTGCGTGGCCGCGACGAGGTGGCGAAGCTGGCGGAGAGTTTCAACGAGGCGGCCGAGAAAATCGAGAAGCTTGTGGGCGCCCATCGTCTGCTGCTCGCCAATGCGTCGCACGAGCTGCGCACACCGCTTTCGCGCATCCGGCTCGGCCTTGAAATGTCGAAGGGCGAACAGGACCCGAAGCGCAGGCAGGCGCTGCAGCAGGACATAGCTGAACTCGACAACCTCATCGACGAGATCCTGCTCATGAGCCGGCTGGACGCGGGCGCCAATGTCAATCTGGACCAGGCCGTCGATCTCGTTGCCCTGGTCGCGGAGGAGTGCGCACGCTTTGACGATTGCCGCATGTCGGGCCGGGTGCCCGAGATCACGGGCGATCCGCGCCTGCTTCACCGCCTGCTGGCAAATCTTCTCGAGAACGCCCACAAGCACGGCGTTCCGCCCGTGACCGTCGAGATGGATGCAGACGATGACGCGGTCACCCTGACCGTCCGCGACAGCGGGCAGGGCATTCCCGAAAAGGATCGCGAAAAGGTGTTTCAGCCGTTCTACCGGGGCGCCGACAGGCAGAATGTCGACGGCTACGGCCTCGGCCTGCCCCTGGTCGAGCAGATCGCCAAGGCGCATGGCGGTTCCGTATCGATCCTTCCGCCCGCGCAGGAAAAATCGGCGATACGGGTCCGGCTGCCGCGCAACGCGCCCGGAAAATAACCGCGCCGATCGTAAGGCGCGGGAACGCCACAAAAGCATACAGGCCGCGATGCGGCCTGTATGAAGCGGTCTCATGAAAGCCCGCTACGCCTTGCCGTATTCGTCGCGCAGGCGAATCCAGTCCATGGTGTAGGGCAGGCCGTCCTCGTCACGCCCCTTCGGGACGAGGTCGAGGAAATGATAGCAGGCAATCAGCATGTCGAGGCCCCGCGCATAGGTGGAATAGGTGTGATAAACTTTCCCGTCCGCGTCCTTGTAGAAGACGCTGGCGCCCGGTGCCTCGTCCGCCGGAAACGTGCTGGGACGATAATTATACCGTATGGAGCCGTCTTCCCGCGCTTCCTTGCTGAAAGAGACGTCGAAATCGTAGTTGAAGTCGCTGCCGAGCGAGGATACCCAGTCGAAGCTCCAGCCCATGCGCTTCTTGAAGGCATTGAGCGTAGCGAGCGGCGCGCGCGAGGCGGCAACGAGCCTGACGTCCCGTGCTGCAAGATGCACGACGCTGCGGTCGAAACTGTCGGCAAGGAAAGAGCAGCTTTTGCACCCCGCCTCCCAGTCCGGCCCGTACATGAAATGATAGACAATGAGCTGGCTGTGACCGCCGAACAGATCGCTCAGCGATTTCCTGCCTGCGTCGGTGTCGAATGCGTAGTCCTTGCTCACCTCCACCCAGGGCAATGATTGTCGTTCGCGGCTAAGTGCATCGCGTTCGCGGTTGAAGGCTTTCTCGCGCTCAAGCAGCGCAACGCGCGCCTTCAGCCACTCGTCGCGGGAAACGACGGCATGATCCTGCATGGCTTTTCTCCCTATTCAAACAGCCGGTCGAGACAGTTGAAGCTCGATTCCCAGCCCATCCGGTGATTGTCGCGGTTGCCCACCTCGGAGAAGGCGCGCTGATCCAGCATCATTTTCGTGCCGCCCTCGACCGCTTCGAACGTGACCGTGATTTCCGTTTCTTCTCCGCGCGAGCCGTCGGGCTGACGCCAGGCCCAGGTGAAGACAAGCCGGTTCGGGTGCTCGATCGCCTTGTAGACCCCGGAGACGAACACCTCGCCGCCTTCCGCGTTGCGCATTGTCGTCTCCCATGCGCCGCCCACCCGCACATCGAGTTTGTGCTGGGGAATGCTCATGCCTTCCGGTCCCCACCATTGAACCAGCATGTCCGGGTTCACCCAGGCGTCGAACACCTGTTCGGGCGGCGCTGAGATCGTGCGCTCGATATAGAGAACCTGGTCGTCAATCACGGTCGGCATCTGTGTTTTCCTCTTCCTTCTTGTCCTGCAGAACCTTTTCCAGACGATCGAAAGACGTCTGCCAGAAGCGGCGGTAGCGCCCGATCCAGTCATCCAGGCTGCGCATGCTTTGCGGGCGCACCCGGAAAGACCGGAACTGCCTGTCGATCCGCCGTTCGATCACGCCCGCTTCCTCGAGGACCTTCAGATGTCTGGAGATAGCCGGTTTCGAAATGTCGAAGGGCTCGGCAAGTGAGCCGGCCGTCTGGTCGCCCTTTTCCAGCAGTTGTTCGACAATGGCGAAGCGGGTCGGATCCGACAGGGCGGAGAATATGGTCTGGACGTTCATTATTTGCCTCATTTGTTAAATAACACTAAGGTTAATTATTGGGCGTGTCAAGCGGCAACCCTGCCGGGCACGATGCGCTGGACTCTCGGTGCATGACCTATACGCAAAACCGGCCTTGCGCGCAGCGCGACGGAATGCCATAGCTCGCGCATGTTTCGCCGCTCCCGGAAGGCGGAAGCGTTTCCCGCCGGATCCCAATCGAACACGTCGGTCGTCTGGCTTGCCGCGGGCGGGCTGGTCGCCATGGCCGTTGCCATGGGGCTCGGCCGCTTCGTCTATACGCCGCTCCTGCCGGACCTCATGCTGGGTCTCGGCCTCAACCCCGCCGACGCGGGGCTGATCGCATCGGCCAATTATCTCGGCTATCTGCTCGGCGCCGTTCTGGCCGCCTATGGCTGGGCGGCAGGCATCGAGCGGCTGGTGTTTCTGGGCGGCCTGGCCGCGACGACGTTGCTGCTCGCCGCCGTTGCCTTTGCCGATGGCGTATTGGCGCTTTCCATCATCCGTTTCGCGGCGGGCATAGCCAGCGCCTTTGGAATGATCTTTGTGAGCACCATCATATTCAGCCATCTCGATGCGGCGAACCGCCACGATCTGCAGGCTGTTCACTTCAGCGGTGTCGGGCTTGGCATGATCATTTCAGCGCTGCTGCTGCTGGTGCTCCTGCGGCTCGATGCGCCTTGGCAGGTCGGCTGGTATGCGTCGGCGGCGATTGCGCTGCTCGGCACGCTCTTTGCGGCCGTCATTATCCGGGCCGAACCCGTGCGTTCCGCGAATGGGAACAAGGAGCCGCCGCTCGTGTGGGACCGGTCCCTGGTCCTGATTTCGATCGCCTACGGGCTTTTCGGCATGGGCTATATCGTCACCGCGACATTCCTCGTTGCCATTGTCCGCGGCGATGCCGGACAGTCTCCGCTGGAAGCCTGGGTCTGGATGGCGACGGGCGGCGCGGCCGCGATCTCCCTCTTTGCGTGGGCGCCGTTTCGCAGGCGTTTCAGCCTGTTTGCCGCATTTTCCACGGGCTGTGTCATCGAGGCGGTTGGCGTGGCGGTCAGCGTGCTGGTCCCGCTGCCTTTCGGACCGTTTGTCGGCGGTACATTGCTGGGCGCCACTTTCGTCGCGATCACCGCCTTCGGCCTTCAGGCGGGAAGGTTGCTTGCCGGCCAGTCGCCGAGGCGTGCATTGGCCATCATGACCGCCTGTTTCGGCACAGGCCAGATCATCGGCCCGGTTGTCGCCGGCTTTCTGGCCGAGCTGTCGGGCAGCTACACGTCGGGCAGCCTCGTGGCCGCATTGGCACTCATTGTGGCGGCCGCATTGGCGACATTGGCGGCGACACACGCGCCGGGAACGTAATTGTGATATGCAAAGCGCGGTTTACGGCCATAGGTATTCGTTCCAGGTAAAATGCGTTAATGGGCGGTCAGACTTTTCGATCCCGTCAACATAACAAGCAGACAACCGGAAGAGACGAGCCGTGTTCAAATCCTTCTTTCCCCAACCAAAGGTGTTTTTTCTGTCGGCAGTCGCCTGGTCTCTGATATCAGCGTTTGTCTGGTACATGTACGGCACCGAGATCGGCACGGCATTGGGATTTGAGTTTGGGGAGGATGATGGGCAGGTCGTCGGCATCCGCTATTTCTGGACGCAGAGTTTCCTGTGGTTCTATGTTTACTACGCCGCGGTTGTCGTGGTCTTCGCGGCCTTCTGGTACCGCTACGCGCCGCATCCCTGGTTCATATGGTCTGTGCTCGGCTCGGCGCTGATTCTGTTTTCCACCTATTTCTCCGTCCAGGTTTCGGTCGCGCTGAACAACTGGCGCAGGCCCTTCTTCGATTCGGTTCAGTCGGCGCTCGACGGCGAGGGTACGGTAACGGCGGCCGATCTCTACGGACTGATCATGATCTTCGGCTACATCGCCTTCATGGCCATGGCCGTATTCGTCGCAACCCGCTTCCTGGTCAGCCACTATATTTTCCGTTGGCGCACGGCCATGAACGACTACTACATGTCCCGCTGGAAAGAGGTGCGGCACATCGAGGGGGCATCGCAGCGCGTACAGGAAGACACGATGCGTTTTGCCGGCATCATGGAGGGTCTGGGCGTCAGCATGGTCGATTCCGTTATGACGCTTTTTGCGTTCCTGCCGGTCCTGTGGAGCCTTTCGGGCTATGTCACTGAACTGCCGATCATTGGCGCAATCCCGTCGCCCTTGTTCACGGCAGCCATTTTCTGGTCACTCTTCGGAACCGTCCTGCTGTCTGTTGTGGGGATCAAGCTGCCGGGTCTCGAATTCAAGAACCAGCGTGTCGAGGCGGCCTACCGCAAGGAACTGGTTTATGGCGAGGACGATGAAGACAGGGCGCAGCCGCCAACGGTCGCCGAACTGTTCAACAATGTCCGCAAGAATTATTTCCGCCTCTATTTCCACTACATGTATTTCAACATCGCACGCGGCTTTTATCTCCAGGCCGACAACATCTTCGCCTACTTCATCCTGATTCCGACCATTGCTGCGGGCAAGATCACGTTGGGTCTTATCCAGCAGATCCTGACGGCCTTCGCGCAGGTGTCGAATTCCTTCCAGTATCTCGTGAATTCCTGGACGACGATTGTCGAGCTGATGTCCATCTACAAAAGGCTGAAAGCCTTCGAAGCGGCGATCAGGAACGAGCCGCTGCCGGACATCGATCAGGCCTATCTGGCGCGCGTCGATTCCTCCTCGGACCCGCTTTCAACGGCGATCGAGGCCGAGCGGCCGTGATTTTCGGAGACTGACGTCAGGCGCCATCGACGCGGCTCTGCGCCTTGATGGTCTCGAGCGCCTCGGCATAGGAGATGCAGGCAACGTCTTCCCGGTCGCAGACCTCGGACAGCAGCCGCTCCATGGCCCGCCAATAGGCGCCGCCATTCATTTCCACGAAGTGAAAGCCGATCTGCAGCGGCCGGCGCCGGCCTTCATACTGACGGTCGAAGGCGCGCCGGAAGGCGCTATAGGCGCGCGCTTCATAGATCTCCGACCTGGCAGCATTCTCGACGCCGGCGGAGTGGCGCACGAAAAGATTGTAGTCCATGGCGATCACCCGGCGGTTGCGCGGCCCTTCCGGAATGAGCGGCAGGTCGA
This sequence comes from Allohoeflea poritis, assembly GCF_027889715.1. Lineage (GTDB taxonomy): Bacteria > Pseudomonadota > Alphaproteobacteria > Rhizobiales > Rhizobiaceae > Hoeflea_A > Hoeflea_A poritis. The sequence goes on along the minus strand of NZ_JAPJZH010000003.1, from coordinate 137,055 downwards.
ATGTGCTGAAGGCAAGGCCGGTGCGCGGCTGTTCAGGATCGCGCGAGACGCCGCTGGCGTCATAGGTGTAGCCGGCTTTCTTCAAAGCCGGGTTCAGGTTGCTGTTGGTGGAAAGATAGGGTGCGCGGAAGCCGGTGACGTCGTCGCGCACGAAGGATCGCCAGCCTTCCGGCTCCTTGTCTTTCGCGCCGGCATTCGACCATGCATTCTCCAGCGTTGACGAGAAGGCCGAAAGCTCGGCGCGCCATTGCCTCTCGCTCCAGTCGCCGCCGTCGAAATGACCGCAGGCGTGGCTGCCCATCTCATGGCCTTCGCTACGCGCCTGCCATATGTGATCGAGCCGCTTCAGCACCTCGGCCTCATTCCTTGCAAATCCGATATTCGAACGTCCGGCCTTCTGCGCCGGACCCTGATAGGACCAGCGCTGGTCGCGCGTCATGAGAAACGTGCAGGACAGGAAATAGGTGAAACGGGCGCCCGTGCGCTGTGCTATGTCCCGGCTCTTCTGCCACAGCCTGTTGTCGTGCGCACCATCGAACGAGATGATGACAAGCTGGTCGGGCCTGGCGTCATTCGCCTGTGTCTGAGGGACGGAAAGGGCACAAAAAACGGCGACTGCGGCGAAGCGATACGATTTGAACATGAGGCCCTTCGACAACGGAATCAATCACAATATCACGCGGCGGCTTGATGCAGCGCTGGCCGAGCGACGACGGTAGAACGGCGAACTTGATCGGGCAATTTGCTCAAGCAGCGCTGTCGGATCTGCGCTTCCGCTACGAAGCACAATGCACACATTTTTCAGCCATTGGGTCGATTTCAAGGCGGCCGTCCGGAATCTCCTCGTCGCATTCTGCACAATAGCCGTAATCGCCCTCCTTGATCCGCCGTTCCGCCATTTCTATGCGCACCAGGTCCCGCTGCCGCTGTCGCTCCTGGGCCTCGGCCATGGCCTGTTGCTGCATCGAGTCCATGCGCGACAGTCGGCCAACGGCCTGTTGATCGAGCACGACGGTCGAGCGCGATTCCTCCGAGAGCTCCGAAAGGGCCTCGATTTCGGCCTTGCGATCGGCGAGCCGTTTTCTTGCAATTTCAAGATCAATCGCCATTTTCCTATGCTAAGGAGGCGATTCCGGTGGCGCAAGTTTCGTCCGGTGCGATAGTAAACGTACCGGCATGGTGCTTGCCGAAACCCGGAAGCCAGCGGTGGGCACGGTCTTGGCTGTTTGCGGCGGTGACCCGAGCAAGCAAATTGGGGGTTACATGCTGATACTGATACTGGGATTGATCCTTTTTCTGGGCATGCATTCGGTCCGCATCGTCGCACCGGAGTTCCGCGACCGGGTGATCGCAACCCGCGGCGAAAACGCCTGGAAGGGACCTTATTCACTCGTCTCGCTTGCCGGCTTCGTGCTGATCGCCTGGGGATTCTCGATGGCCCGTTTCGAGGGCCCGATCCTCTACACGCCGCCGATCTGGATGGCGCATATTGCGCTCTTCCTGATGCTTCTGTCCTTCATATCGCTTGCGGTGTATGGCGTTCCGGCCGGCCGGCTGAAGGCTGTTTTGAAGCACCCGATGCTTGTGGCAATCAAACTGTGGGCTTTGGCCCACTTGCTTGCAAATGGCGATCTTGCATCGCTGCTCCTGTTCGGCACTTTTCTGATATGGGCGGTGGCCGACCGTATTTCGGTCAAGCGCCGTGTGCTCGAAGGCCAGGTCGAGGACATCGAAACCGGTCCGGTGCGCAATGATGTCATCGCCGTCGTCTCGGGCTTTGTCCTTTATGTGCTGTTCGTCTGGAAGCTGCACGAATGGTTGATCGGCGTGCCGCCCGTGGTGCTTTAGCCCGCAGGCTTTGCCGACCGCTTTATATTTTTCCTTACATATGCGGCAAAATCGGCTACAAGGCGCGCCTGAACAACAAGAGACAATAACCGCGGGCCATGGCCCGCGCCGAGATGAGGGCCGGTAGATCCGGTAGACACCATGTCCGATGAAAGTTTTATCCGTGAGGTCGATGAGGAACTGCGTTCCGATCGGATGAAATCGATCTGGAAGCGGTTCGGCATATACATCATAGGCCTTGCAGTGCTGGTCGTGGTCGGCACGGCCGGCGTGCGCGGATATGAGTACTGGCAGCAGACCGAGGCATCGCGGTCGGGCGATGCGTTCCTGGCAGCGCTCAATCTTGCCCGCGAGGGCCGCCAGGACGAGGCGCTTGTCGCGCTGCGCGAACTCGAGAAGAGCGGTTACGGATCCTATCCGGCGCTGGCGCGCATGCGGGCCGCGACGGTACTCGCCGACTCCGGCGAACATGAAGCGGCAATCGCGGATTTTTCGACCATCGGCAACGACCGCAGCGTGCCGGCGGCAATTCGCGACATAGCCCGCATCCGCGCGGCCTACCTGCTGGTCGATTTCGGTTCCTATGACGATGTCGCGGTCCAGGTCGAACAATTGAGCGGCGCGGAAAACCCGATGCGGCACTCCGCCCGGGAAGCGCTCGGCCTGTCGGCCTGGAAGCAGGGTGACTTCGTTCAGGCGCGGCAATGGTTCGAGCTGATTGCCGGCGATACCGGCGTCCCGGGCGGCATCTCGCAGCGCGCGCAACTCATGCTGGATGTTATCGCCGCCAGCGGGCAAGGCGGACAGCAGTCCTGATCCGCTGGACCGCTGTGTCGACGTGAGACGGTCGCACACATGACATTTTCCGTTGCAATCATCGGGCGCCCCAATGTCGGCAAGTCGACATTGTTCAACCGGCTTGCCGGACGCAAGCTCGCCCTGGTCGACGACACGCCGGGCGTGACCCGCGACCGCCGCCCCGGCGAGGCGCGGCTTGTCGATCTCAAATTCGGCATCATCGACACCGCCGGGCTTGAAGAATCGGGACCCGATACGCTCGAAGGACGCATGCGCGCCCAGACCGAGGCCGCCATTGACGAGGCCGATCTGTCCCTGTTCCTCATCGATGCCAAGATGGGCCTGACGCCGGCTGACGAGACGCTGGCGACGATCCTGCGCAAGCGCGGCAAACCGGTCGTGCTCGTCGCCAACAAGGCGGAGGCGCGGGGTTCCGAGGCAAGCCTTCTTGACGCATTCCGTCTCGGCCTTGGCGAACCCTGTCCGATTTCTGCCGAGCACGGCGAGGGCATGCTTGATCTTCGCGATGCGATTGTCGCGGCGATCGGCGAGGAGCTGGCGCTGCCCATCGAGGACGAGGAAGCCGAAACGGATGTCGCGGTGTCCGACGAGGGCGAGGACGCGGGCGACGACTATGATGAAAGCAAACCCCTGCGCGTTGCGATCGTCGGCCGTCCCAATGCCGGCAAATCGACACTGATCAACCGCTTTCTCGGCGAGGAGCGGCTTTTGACCGGACCGGAAGCGGGCATTACGCGCGACTCCATATCCGTCGAATGGGAGTGGAGGGGCCGGCGCATCAAGATGTTCGACACGGCGGGCTTGCGTCGCAAGGCGCGTGTCCAGGAGAAGATCGAGAAGCTTTCCGTGGCCGATGCGCTGAGGGCGATTCGTTTCGCCGAGGTGGTCGTCATCGTGCTCGACGCCGACGTGCCGTACGAGAAGCAGGACCTGCAGATCGCTGATCTGGTCATTCGCGAGGGCAGGGCGCCGGTCATCGTTTTCAACAAATGGGACAGGATCGAGGACCGGCAGCAGGTGCTCGCCGATCTTCGCGAGAAGACCGAGCGATTGCTGCCGCAGGTGCGGGGCATCCGGGCCGTGCCCGTTTCCGGTCTGACGGGCACCGGCCTCGACAAGATGATGCAAGGCGTCGTCGACACGCACCGGGTCTGGAACCGGCGCATTCCAACCGCGAAGCTCAACCGGTGGCTGGAGTCGATGCAGGTTCAGCATCCGCCGCCGGCCGTCTCCGGGCGCCGCATACGCTTGAAATACATGACGCAGATAAAGGCCCGCCCGCCGGGATTCGTCATTTCCTGTTCGCGTCCGGAAGCCTTGCCGGCTTCCTATACGCGCTATCTGACAAACGGGCTCCGCGAGGATTTCGATCTTCCCGGCGTGCCCGTGCGGGTCTCCTACCGCAAGGGCGACAATCCTTACGCGCCGCGCAAGAAGCGCCGGTAGCGGAGCGCGGCGGCTGACCGAATGCTACACGTGTGAAACAATTTTTTATCCGCAAGTCTGTGAAAAAAGGCGGGCCTGCCCGATTAACGCTCCATAAAGGTTAATACTCCATCATCCGAACAATAGTGTTCAGTACGGGTGCGCGGAGTAGGGTATTGCGTCAAAGATTTGCCGATTTGGGCCGGCTGGCGTCATTGGACCGTGGCTGGACAGCCCCCCTTGCATTTGGGGTGCTGGGTTTATTCCTTTCGACATCGCCTACGGAATATTCGGATATGGCCAGTGTTGTCGCGGGAGCGGCGACCAGCGACTCCCGCTGGCAGACCTATCTCGTTGACGCGCCCGCGGGCTCGATCCACGAAGCCGAGCTGGTCTTCGTCGATCCGATCACCACCGGTTCCACAAAGGGCGTCAGCATGAAAACGTCGGACGGGCGCACGATCGCGTTCCGTCACAAGAACGGCCATACGGATGCCGGGCCGGATGAGGACCGGGTCACGCGCGATCAGAAGCGCGGCAGGGTGACGAGCACCGTGCCGGTGGCCCCGCCCAGGAATTTCTCGGCCGGATCGATTCTCGAACGCCGCAGCATGGTGACCACGCCCGCCGACCTCGACGGGCTGCAGATGGCCTTTGTCGAGCCGGATATACGCGGCCGCGAAGTAGCGATCGCGACGGCGTTTCACAGCCGCACGGAGCCGAAAGCCGCCGGCAAGGTGCCGGTCATGCTGGCCAGCCTGGTCAACAACGACAAGCCCGATGTGCTGGCCACGGCCTACGCGCCGGAAGGGCCCGACTATGCAAGCACGTCGCCCTTTGAGTCGATCCTGCGGACCGAGGAAGAGAGCGGACGGTTCTTTCCGCCCGTGCCGAAAAACGACCACGCCTGGGCCGGCAATGCGCTGCCGCCGCATGTCTTCACCGACCGCGAGCAGCAATGCCTGGCCTCCGGCGTCTATTTCGAGGCGCGTGGCGAGCCGGTAAAGGGCCAGGCGGCCGTTGCCCAGGTCATTCTCAACCGGGTTCGCAATCCGGCCTATCCCGACACGATTTGCGGCGTCGTCTACCAGAACAAGCGCTGGCGCAATCGCTGCCAGTTCTCCTTTGCCTGCGACGGGATTCGCGACCGGGTGCGCTCGCGGCACCACTGGTCGATTGCCAAGGACGTGTCCATGGCCGTGACGGCCGGCAAGATCTGGCTCGATGAGGTGGGTTCGTCCACCCACTATCACGCAACCTATGTACGCCCGAAATGGGCACGCCGCATGAAGCGCGTCGGCCGTATCGGCCTGCACATCTTCTACCGCACCCACGGCGGCGGCTGGAGCTAGCGAACAACTGCATTTGATCGGATTGATCTTGCCCGGCGCTTGCCGCCGGGCGCGAGCGTGTCTATCTGTGACGCGGCACGCGCCGTTCGACGGTTCCGCGCCCGATGATGTGAACGTGTTGAAAAGGCAAAGCGATGGCGACCTGCAATATCTGCGGCGGCACAGAATTCAAACCGGGCCCGTCGGGCAGGATGGCCAAGAACGGCCAGGCGCCGCGCTGCGTGAACTGCAAGTCCCTCGAGCGCCATCGCATCATCCGGCAGGTCTATGACGTGCTCCCCGATGCATTGCTGGCGAAAGCGGCCGCATTGCAGTTCTCCCGCGATATCGCCGCGCCGAAGGAGCGTTTCAAATCCTTCGAGATTTCCGTCTTCGAAGAGGAAAACAGCCTCGATCTGAGCGCTATCGACCGTCCGGACGAAAGCTACGACTGGATTATCGCGAACCATGTGCTGGAACATGTCGAAGATGATTTCGCCGGCATGCGCGAGCTGTTTCGCGTGCTGAGGCCGCAGGGTGTTCTTCAGATCACCGTCCCGGTGACCGCCTTTTGCGTCGAGACCTTCGAACTCGGGCGGGCGGCCCCGGAAAGCCACTATCACTGGCGCGGTTACGGCAGCGATCTGCCACTGCGTTTCAAAAGGGAACTGGACGGAATATACGGCCTGTCGGCCATCGGCATGGACGCGATGACGGAACGCTGGGATGTCGTGTACCTGTTTACACCGGCCCATGCGGTCATGCGGGAAATGAGCGAGGCCATGTTCGCCGCCAACATGCCCGTCCTGCGCTGTTGCTGAAGCGCGTTTCGCTGCAAACGAAGAATGCGTGCAAATCGCTGGAAAAGCACCCGCCGTGACCGCCACGCCGCGGGCAAAGTGCCGCATTGCGGAATGATTCTGTGACACTTAAGTCTGAGAATTGGCCGGATGCGATCTAATTATATGATTTTATTGAAAAAAAATATAACTTTGCCGGTTGCGAAGCTGCCTTGACTTGGCATGAGCGTAAAACTATGTTGCGCCCGACTTCGGAACGGTCCGGTTCTCGATCGTCAGGCACCTTGTGGAGCGCGACTTTCATGAGAAAACCAGCGCAAAACAGAGGAACAGATAAAACTGCTCCTGACGATGGCGAACGGAATGATCAGGCCGATGGTCTTGAAGAGCGCCGCAGGCAGTTGGAGGCCGAACTTGCCTCCCGCCGACCGGCGGACAAACCGGGCAGGGAAGCCGAATGGGCGGGCAAGTCGTCCTACGCCAAGGCGTTTCAGCTTTCAACGGAGTTTGTCGCCGCGATCTTTGTCGGAGCACTTCTTGGCTATCTGATCGACCGCTTCCTGGGGACGACGCCGTGGGGAATGATCCTGTTTCTTCTCCTTGGTTTCGTCGCGGGGGTCCTGAATGTGATGCGTTCGGCCGGTCTGGTGGCGGATAACCGCCTTGATCCTAAGAACGGCAGGGGCAACAACCATAACGCCGATGGCTGAACAGGCCGGCGCAAAGAGAGAGGCACAAGGTGGCTAACGATCCTATCCACCAGTTCCACATCAGCAAGATCATTCCGATCGAGGTCGGCGGTCTGGACTTCTCCTTCACCAATTCGTCGCTGTTCATGGTTGCCACGGTTGCCGCGGCTTCCGGCTTCCTGTTTCTGACGACTTCCAACCGGGGCATGGTCCCGAGCCGTCTGCAGTCGGTGTCGGAGATGTGCTACGAATTCGTGGCGTCGATGCTGCGCGACGGGGCAGGGTCCGCCGGGATGCGCTTCTTCCCGATGGTGTTTTCGCTGTTCATGTTCGTGCTGGTCGCGAACCTGCTCGGCATGTTCCCCTATTTCTTCACCGTTACCAGCCACATCATCGTCACCTTCGCGCTTGCGATGCTGGTGATCGGAACCGTGGTGGTCTACGGCTTCATGAAACACGGCCTCGGCTTTCTGCACTTGTTCGTCCCGAGCGGCGTGCCCGGGGTGCTGTTGCCTCTGGTCGTTGCCATTGAGGTCATTTCCTTCCTTTCACGTCCGATCAGCCTGTCGGTTCGTCTGTTCGCCAACATGCTGGCCGGGCACATCACGCTGAAGGTTTTCGCGGGCTTCGTCACCTCGCTGAGCGCGCTGGGCGCGCTTGGAATCGGCGGCGCCATCCTGCCATTGATCATGACGGTCGCCCTGACCGGTCTGGAGTTCCTGGTCAGCTTCCTGCAGGCCTATGTCTTTGCGGTGCTCACATGCATGTACCTCAACGACGCCCTGCATCCCAGCCACTAGGAAAAGAACCCGGCGGTTGAGCCGCCAAACAGTTAGCCGCAATTATCCCATTCGAAGGAGTTCATCATGGAAGCGGAAGCAGCAAAATACATCGGCGCAGGCATTGCTTGTCTCGGCATGGGCGGCGCAGGCATCGGCCTGGGCACCATCTTCGGCAACTACCTGTCGGGCGCACTGCGCAACCCGTCGGCAGCCGACGGCCAGTTCGGCCGCCTGATCTTCGGCTTCGCCGTTACCGAAGCTCTGGGCATCTTCTCGCTGCTCGTTGCACTGCTCCTCCTGTTCGCCGTCTGATCCAGCGTTCGGTGCATCAGGCCATGCCTTCGGGTGTGGCCCGGAGCGGGTCGCCGGCAGGCGTATCGCTCCCGTTTATGGACCGCAGTGCCCGGGTGCCGATGAGCGCCCAAGGCGTTGCGGAACTCTTTGGAGGCAATCATGCTCGTAACAGCGGCCCATGCAGCCACTGAACAAGCTGCTGAACATGCGGCGGAGGGAAACTTCCCGCCGTTTGACAGCTCCACATTTGCTTCGCAGCTCCTTTGGCTGGCGATTACATTCGGCCTGTTCTACCTGTTCATGTCCCGGGTCGTGTTGCCGCGCATCGGCAGCATCCTCGAGACACGCCGCGACCGGATCGCCCAGGACCTCAACGAGGCCGAACGGCTGAAGGAAGAGGCGGATCAGGCTTTTGCCGCCTATGAGCAGGAACTGGCCGACGCCAAGTCCAAGGCGCACGATATCGCCCAGGCCGCGCGCGATGCGGCCAAGGCCGATGCTGACGAGGAGCGGGCGAAGGTCGAGGCCGATGTGACCGGCAAACTCGAAAAGGCGGAAGCCGAAATCGCCAACGTCAAGAAAAAGGCGCTGGCCGAGGTCGATGCGATTGCCGCCGACACGACGGCCGCCATCGTCAGCCAGCTGATCGGGGGCACGGTCACCAAGGCGAAGCTGAACGCGGCCGTCAAGGTTGCCGCCGAGGGGAGGGAATAATGGACGCCTCATTCTGGGCCCTGATTTCGCTCATCCTGTTCCTCGGGCTGATCGCCTATCTGAAGGTTCCCGGCATGCTGGCCAGGTCGCTCGATGACCGGGCCGACAAGATCCGCAACGAGCTGGACGAGGCGCGGCGTCTGCGCGAAGAGGCGCAACAGCTCCTTGCCGAGTATCAGCGCAAGCGCAAGGATGCCGAGAAGGAAGCCAGCGAAGTGATCGCCGCCGCCGAGCACGAGGCCGCCGGCCTTGTCGCCGAGGCCCGTGCCAAGACGGAGGAATATGTCACCCGCCGCACCGCCATGGCCGAGCAGAAGATTGCGCTCGCCGAAGCCGAGGCGGTTAACGAGGTGCGCCAGTCGGCCGTCGATATCGCGGTCGCCGCTGCTCAGAACCTCATTGCCGAGAAGGCCGATGAGAAGAAGACGGCGGAACTGTTCAAGGCGTCCGTGGCGGAGTTGAAGGATCGCCTCAACTGACGCAATCCGTCATTCGATCTTGCACTGGACAAGGCCGGGTTTTCCCGGCCTTTTCTTTTTCCCGGCTTTGCTGTATCGCTTTGTCCGCGCCGTCTGCGGTTTGGCTGCCGGCGCATTCGTTCTCAGGGCGGGGTGAAATTCCCCACCGGCGGTGACGAAGCTTTTGGCGCAAGCTGCAAGGTTTCGAAGCCCGCGAGCGCCCGGTCCGCACGGTCCGGGGTCAGCAGATTCGGTGCAACTCCGAAGCCGACGGTTACAGTCCGGATGGAAGAGAGCGGGTCAGGACACGGACGTATTCCGCCTGCGGAATGCCGATGGTCATGCCTGTATGCCCTGATTCTTATAGGTTCTTTGAAGGAACATGTGATGAATCAGATGAATTCCCACTCAAATTCGATTTCTCATCTGCGCAATCCTGCGCTGGCCGGCGCTGCCTATATGGTGCTCGGCGGGGCGGCCTTTGCGCTGGTCAATGTCGGCCTTCAGGCCGTGACCATGCGTTTCGGCATGCTGCCCGCATCGGCGGCTTTCTGGCAATATCTGATCGCCATGCTGTGCGGCCTGCCATGGATCGTCCGCACCGGTTTCGGCGTCTTGAGGACGGAAAATGCCGGCGCCCATATTGTGCGCGTGGCCCTTGCCGCGATCGGTGTCCAGTTCTGGGTCGCCGGCCTTGCATCCGTGCCCATCTGGCAGGCGATCGCGCTGATCATGACGTCGCCCTTCTTCGTCACGCTTGGCGCCGGCTTCCTGCTTGGGGAGCGCGTCGGCCCAGCGCGCTGGTTGGCGACGCTCATCGGCTTTGCCGGCGGCATGATCATCCTCGCGCCCTGGTCCGATGCCTTCACCGGCGCGACATTGCTGCCGGTCGCGGCGGCGGTGTTCTGGGCCGCGACATCCTTGATGACCAAGAAGCTGACGGAAACCGAATCCTCGCGAACGATCACGCTCTACATGCTGCTCCTGCTGGCACCCATCAATGCGGGTCTTGCAACGACGGCTGGCGGTTTCGCCATTCCCGGCATGGCCGCGGCGGCACTGATCGTTGGGGCTGGTGTGATGACCATGGCAGCCCAGTTCTTCATCGTGCGCGCCTATGCCAGCGCGGATGCGGCCTATGTGCAGCCCTTCGACCACCTGAAGCTGCCGCTCAACGTGCTGGCCGGCTGGATCGTCTTCGGATTCGTTCCGACCGGGAACCTGTGGTTCGGCTCGCTGCTGATCGTCTCCGCATCGATCTATATCGCCCACCGCGAAGCGCGCGCTCCGGCCGCCCAGGCGGCTTGATCGAGACGCTTAGGGATTGCGCCGCATGGGCCTGAAGCTCATGCGGTGTAGCGGGCAGGGGCCATTGTCGGTGATCGCCTTGCGGTGTGCAGCGGTGCCGTAGCCCGCATGGCGCTCGAAACCGAAAGCCGGAAAGTCGCCTGCCGCCCGTGCCATCATCCGGTCGCGGGTGACCTTGGCGACGATCGAGGCCGCCGCGATCGACAAGGATCGCGCATCCCCCTTGATTATCGCGCCCGCCGGGCAGATGAGGCCGGGCGGTACATCCCGTCCGTCGATCAGCGCGTGGTCTGGCCTCTCAGGCAGGGCTGCGATGGCCCTGCGCATGGCGTCGAGGCTGGCCTTGCGGATGTCGGTCCGGTCGATACGGGCAGGGCCGGACGATGCGACGGCCACGATGGCGGATGAGAGGATCCGATCGAACAGCGACTCGCGTCTCGCCTCGGACAGCTTCTTCGAGTCATCGAGCCCTTCGGGAATACTGTCCGGGCAAAGGATGACCGCAGCCGCGACGACCGGTCCTGCCAGCGGCCCGCGACCGGCCTCGTCGGTGCCCGCAATCAGCCGCGCCGGCGAGCCGGCTTCACGCTCGAGGGAAAAATCGGGGCCGTTTTCCGGCAGTGCGAAAAGTGTCGTCTGCTGTGAATTCTCGGTGCTGACGCGGGCTTTGCGCGAACGGGAATCAGGTGGGGTGCGAGACATGTGCGGCAAACTCGCACGCCCACCCGATCCCCTGCAAGTCCCTCCGGGAAGGAGCATGGTCCGGACGGCAGAGACCGGACCGTCTGCTCCCCAAAGACCGGGTTCCCGTGTAAGGCACGGTGGCGGGAACCCGGATGCGGCTTGGGGGAGGGAGCCGCCGTCATGAACGCAGTCGGGGTGGAACGGTCATGACGGAACAGGGACCTACAAGAGATTGAGCTGCACGCCGGTGCCGTGCGGCGGCGTAAACAGATCGGTACGCAAGGCGCGCCATTTCCTGTCCAGCCCAAGCTTCTTTGTGGTGATCTCGAAACGCCGCGCCAGTTGCCAGGCATAGGGACCGCTGCCCTTCATGCGCTTGGTGAACTCGGCGTCATAATCCTTGCCGCCGCGCATGGAGCGCACCAGCGACATGACGTGGCGGTAGCGGTCCGGGTAGTGGCGCAGCAGCCAGTCGCGGAAGAGCGGGCTGACCTCGAGCGGCAGGCGCAGCAGAATATAGCTTGCCGTAGAGGCGCCGGCGGCCTTTGCCGAATCGAGAATGCGCTCCATCTCGTGATCGTTCAGTCCCGGAATGATCGGCGAGGCCATGACGGCCACGGGAATGCCGGCTTCGGAAAGGCCCTTGATCGCCTCGAGCCTGCGAACCGGCGTCGAGGCGCGGGGCTCCATGGTCCGCGCGAGCTGGCGGTCCAGCGTGGTTACGGAAACAGCGACCTTGACCAGATCCTTCTCCGCCATCTGCGCCAGGATATCGATATCGCGCAGCACGGTCGCCGATTTCGTCACGATGCCGACCGGATGGTTGCAGGCGTTCAGCACCTCCAGGATCTGGCGCACGATCCGCCATTTCTTCTCGATCGGCTGATAGGGATCGGTGTTCGTGCCGATGGCGATGTAACGCGGCTTGTAGCCGGGTTTGGCAAGTTCCCGTTCCAGAAGTTTCGGCGCGTCCGGCTTGGCGAACAGGCGCGACTCGAAATCCAGGCCCGGAGACAGCCCCATGAAGGCGTGGGTTGGCCGCGCGAAACAGTAGATGCAGCCATGCTCGCAGCCCCGATAGGGATTGATCGAGCGGTCGAACGAGATGTCCGGCGATTCGTTGCGCGTAATGACGGTGCGCGGCCGCTCCACCTGCACCTCCGTCTTGAAGGCCGGAAGGTCTTCCAGTGTCTCCCAGCCATCGTCAAAGACATGACGGCTTTGCTGTTCATAGCGGCCGCTCGGATTGATGCCGGCGGCGCGTCCGCGGCGGCGGTCGATATCGATACGCATGCCGGATCGGGCGGCAAGTGCGTCGGCGACATCGGCCCGGTTTGCGGGATCGAGCGCGTTCTGCCTGAAATGCTCCAGTTCGCTCATGGAAACAGCCTTCCGTCTGCATGTGGTTTGTGAATTTATTCCTAACAAAGGAATGAGAACATATCAAGAACAAAAATGATGCCTGTGAACAGAAGTTTCAAGCCCCGACGTTGACCGCCTTCGGTGCCGGTGCCAGCATCTCGCCGGTGGAAGCCGAAATCATGGAGTGTGCGATGGACGAGGCGTCACGAAACAAGGTCCGGGTCGAACAAAGGGGGCCGGTCACGATCGTGACCATCGACCGGCCCGAACGGCGCAACGCGGTCGATCCGGAAACCGCCGGACTCCTGCGCGCCGCCTTCGAAGCGTTCGAGGCGGACGACGGCCAGTCGTCCGCCGTGCTTTACGGCGTCGGTGGCACGTTCTGCGCCGGCTTTGATCTTCACACCGTCTCCGGCGGCGAGCTGGAATATGATCCGGTGGGCGAGGGGCCGATGGGCCCGACGCGGCGGCTGTTGTCCAAGCCCGTCATTGCCGCGGTGGAAGGGCACGCGGTGGCCGGCGGCCTGGAACTGGCGCTCTGGTGCGATATGCGTGTGGCGGCGCAAAGCGCCGTCTTCGGCGTGTTCTGCAGACGCTGGGGCGTGCCGCTCATCGATGGCGGCAATGTGCGCCTGCCGCGGCTGATCGGCCACAGCCGCGCCATGGACATGATCCTGACGGGACGCCCCGTGGCGGCCGAAGAAGCGCTTTCCTTCGGCCTTGCCAATCGGCTCGTCGCCGATGGAAAAGCGCTGGAGGAAGCGATTGCGCTGGCGAACGATCTTGCGCGCTTCCCGCAGACCTGCCTCAGGACCGACCGGATGACCGCCTATCGTCAGTGGGGCATGGATGTCGGTGATGCGCTGCGCCTTGAGGGCATGGAGGGCGAGAAACCCGTGCGAGAGGAGGCGCGGAAAGGGGCATCGCGCTTCTCTTCGGGCAAGGGCCGGTCGGGCAATTTCGAGGAAATCTGAAAATTGATATGGACGCTCAAGATCGCGATGGTGCTGGCCGGCCTTTATGCGGCGATCGTCGTCGCGGCCTATTTCCTGCAGACGCAGTTGATTTTCCCGGCCGGCCTTGTCGGACAGGGCGGCGGCGCGCCGCCGAACAGCAGCAATGTCGAATTGAAAACACCCGACGGAGAAACGGTTGTCCTGGTGCGCATGTCGCCGATAGCCGGTGAAGCCGGAGAGCGGCCGATATTGCTCGGCTTTGGCGGCAACGCCTGGAGCGCCAACGCTCTTGCCGCCATGCTGCATCAGATGTTTCCGGAATACGAAATCGCGGCGATGCACTATCGCGGATATGGGCCAAGCAGCGGCCGGCCCTCGGCGCGCGCGCTGTTTGAGGACGCCGCCCTTGCTTATGATCACCTGAGCGGGCAGGCGGGGGTGGTTGCGGTCGGCCTCAGCATCGGCGCCTCGGTCGCCGTCGATCTGGCCGCGAACCGGCCCCTCAAGGGGCTCGTCCTTGTCACGCCCTTCGATTCGCTGAAGGAACTCGCTGCAACCCATTATCCATGGCTGCCGGTGCGCCTGTTCCTGCGCCATCGCATGGAAAACGCCGCGACACTGCGCGACCTGAAACTGCCCGTCGCAATCATAACCGCCGAACACGACATTGTCGTCCCGGATGCGCGTTCGAAGCCGGTTCGCGAGGCGTCGGCCGATCTCCGCGCGGATATCGTCATCGACGGCGCTGGCCACAATGACATCTACGAACGGGCCGAATTCGAGGCGTCGCTGCGCAAATCGGTCGCGGCGGTTTCCGCAGACTAGGGAAAAAGTACCCGAACCTCGCAGGTTCGGATAGCGGCGATCATTTGCCGCGTTTCAGATGCTCGTCCAGCCGCGGCATGATCTCGATGAAATTGCACGGCATGTGCCGGTAGTCGAGCTGCTGCTTGAGGATCCCGTCCCAGGCGTCCTTGCAGGCGCCCGGCGAGCCCGGCAGGACGAACACATAGGTCGCGTTGATGACGCCGCCCGTTGCCCGCGACTGGATGGTTGATGTGCCGATCTTGTCGTAGGAAATGCGGTGGAAGACCTCAGAGAAACCGTCCATTTGTTTCTCGAACAGCGGCGTGACGGCTTCCGGCGTGACATCGCGGCCGGTAAATCCGGTGCCGCCGGTGGTGATGACGACATCGATGTCAGGATCTTGCGCCCAGCCGCTGACGCGGGCGGCGATCTTTTCCACATCGTCGGTAACGATATCGCGCGTCGCCAGCGTGTGGCCGGCGTCCTCGATGCGGCCCGCCAGTGTGGCGCCCGATTTGTCGTCCTCCAGGCTGCGGCTGTCCGATACCGTCAGCACCGCGATCTTGACCGGGATGAACGGACGCGATTCGTCAATTCTCGACATCAGCCGTCTCCTGTTGCTCCGGGCGTGCCGCCCGTCATTGTGGAACGCACCCACCAGTGCGGATATCTGTCGCGCAGCAATTCGCCCGCAAGCCGTGCCTCGACCGGATCATGGAATATGCCAAAGCAGGTCGCGCCGGAACCCGACATGCGCGCAAGCAGCGGATGGCAGGCTCCAAGCGCCGCAAGCACTTCATCGACAACCGGCGCGATATGCGCGGCCGGCAGTTGCAGATCGTTGCGTGTGGCCGCGAGCGCTGCAACGATGCCATTCAAGTCGCCTGAAATGTCAGGAAGGTCCAGCACATCGTTGTTTTTATTGGTCAGTTCCGCGAACACATCCGCAGTCGCAACCGCTTCCAGCGGATTGACCAACACAACCGGTAAAACCGGCAGTGTGTCGATGGCTGTGATGTTCTCGCCCGCACCGCGCGCAATCAGGGGCCGGGAGACGAGGCACATCGGAACATCGGCGCCGAGGCCCGCAGCAATGGCCGGAAGATCGATATCGTCGGGCGACAGATCCCACAGGCGCATGAGCCCGCGCAGGCAGGCCGCCGCATCGGCCGACCCGCCGCCGATCCCCGATGCGACCGGCAGGTTCTTCTCAAGACCTATCGCTGTGCGGGGCGCTGGAAGGCCGCGTTTCTCGGCCGCCCGGCGCAGGCTGCTTCGGGCCTTGAAGACCAGATTATCTTCATTTGCTGCGAGTTCGCCGGCAAAGACACCGCTGATCGACAGGCTGTCATGGTTGCTCGTCCGGAATGTCAGAACGTCGCCGAGCTCGGTGAAGGCGACAAGGCTTTCAATCAGATGATAGCCATCAGCGCGCCGACCGGTGACATGGAGCGCAAGATTGATCTTCGCCCGCGCGGTTTCGACCGTCTCGTCCATGGCGCTACAGGTCCAATCCAACCCGGATTTGCTTTAATTCACGGCAGCCGGATGATTTGTCCCGGATGGATGACGTCGGCACCTTCCTTCAGCGAAGGATTGAGCAGAAGGATTTCACGATATCGATTGCCGTCGCCGAGCACTTCGTCGGCAATTGTCCAAAGCGTCTGTCCGGGCTTGACCTTGTATTCCGTCGTCGTTTTCAGCGGCGCGTTGTCCAGCTGGCTCTTTTTGGGCTCATCATCGGATTTCATCGAGCCGTCGACATCGTTCTTTTCACCGTCGGTATTGGCGGCGGATGGCGCCTTGGGAGCCAGGTCCGGCAGTCCCTTTTCCAGCTTTGACCGGATTTTGGGGATCTCGGTGAGTTCGGGTTCCATGGTCAGCGACCGCTCCCACTGATAGCGGGCCTCGAGGCGCCGGCCGGCACGCCAGTAGGCATCACCGAGATGGTCGTTGATGGTCGGATCGCCCGGGCGAATTTCCACGGCGCGTTCCAGTTCCTGCACGGCGTTCTCGTAGTCGCCGAGGCGGTAATAGGCCCAGCCGAGCGAATCGACGATATAGCCGTCATTCGGGCGCAGCCGCACCGCCTCCCGGATCAGATCCATACCCTTTTCAAGATGGATGTTCATGTCGATCCAGGAATAGCCGAGATAATTCATCACCTGCGGCTGGTTCGGATAGAGTTCCAGCGCCCGCTCGAAGTTCGGTTCGGCCTTTTCCCATTCCTTCAGCCGTTCATAGGCGATGCCGCGCTGATAAAAGATGTTCCAGTGCGAACGGTCCGGCAGGACGCCGATTGCCTGCACGGCGCGGTCGTAATTGTCCGCCATGGCCCGGTAGTCCTTGGCACTCGAAAGCACGCTGCCATAGGCGATATAGGAGCGCATGTCGGACGGGTCGTCCTCGATGAGCTTCACCAGGTGCTGCTTCGCTTCGTCCAGGCGCCCGAGATCGGCGAGATTCAGGCCGAGTTGCAGCTCTGATTCCCGGTGCAGGAGCGAATCCTCCGGAATGCTCTGGTAGATCGCGATCGCTCTTTCCGGTTGACCGTGGTTTTCCGCAAGGCTGCCGAGCATGATCAGCGTTGCCGCATTCTTCGGATCGAGCACCTTTGCAAAATTCAGGTACAGGGAAACGAAATCCTCGGCTCCGCTGCGATTAAGGGCGCTGCCGATCGTATAGAGGACCGCCGACGCGCCTTCGGACGCAGTGCGTATTTCGGCGCGCGGAAGGTTGTCGGCTTCGATGCGCTCGCCCATCGTCTTCAGCGGCGCGTAGCCGGGAGCAAACGCGCTTCCGGTCGCAATCGCGTCGAGCGCCTTCTGTTTGCCGCCCGCGCGCGCCTCCATGCCGGCCAGCGCCATGGCGGCGCGGATATAGGTGTCCGGCGCCATGCCGGCGCTGTTCTGATCGGTGATCACCTCGGTATAGAGGCGTCGTGCATCCTCATTGTTGCCGAGCGCCTCCTGCAGGGCCGCACTGTGAAAACCCTTGAATATGCCGTACCATTCCGGACCTTCCAGCGCATCGATGATTTCCTGCGCCTTTTCGCCCTGGCCGTCGCCGAAATAGGCCCAGGACTGCAGCAGGCCGTGCAACAGGCGCTCCAGATCGCTGACGCCGGAATAGTCCAGCAGCGTTTGCGCATTCTTGAATTCGCGCTGCCGGATCGCGTTGATGCCAAGTGCCAGGCGGGCGGTGCTCTCGATCACCGGATCGCCCTTGAGGCCCTCGGCGAGGGCCACACCCTCATCGAAATCGCCATTGTTGAAGTAAAGGACCATCAGCCGCTGCTTGATGTCGGAATTGTCCTCTTCGAAATCGAGCGCCTTGCGGTAGAGGTCGATGGCGGTTTTCGTGTCGCGATCGGCCTCGGCCGTGCGTCCCGCCAGAATTGCGCCGGCGAAGCTGTCCACGGTTCCGGTTCTGAAGTCGTCCGCGTTGCGTTCGCCCTCGGCCGCCGCTGGCAGAGCAATCATCAGGCTGATGACTGCTGCGCTGGCGGTCATGGAAAGTGATTTAAGCCGCATCTGATCCTGTTCCCGCTCCAATTGTCAGCAAAAGCGATTCCTTGTCTTTGGGCCAAAGCATGGCCTTTTTCGGCCTGCGCGGCAAGCACGCGGGATAAGTGACCGTTTTCGGTCAGTTAACGCGGCTGATGCAGAAATCAATGACTTCGAGCAGCGCCGACTTGGCCGGCGTATCCGCCATCGGCGCAAGCGCGTCGCGCGCAATCGCGCCATAGTGCTCGGCGCGCGCGATCGTGTCCGTCAACGCGTTCGATTGCGCGATCAGCGAAAGCGCCTTGTCCAGCGCCGCATCGTCATTGTTGCCGTTTTCGATGGCCGACCGCCAGAAGGTCCGTGCCTCGTCATTGCCGCGGCGGTAGGAAAGCACGACCGGCAGCGTGATCTTGCCCTCGCGGAAGTCGTCGCCGACATTCTTGCCGAGATCCTGCGCCGAGCCGCCATAGTCGAGCACATCGTCGACAAGCTGGAAGGCAAGGCCCAGATTGGTGCCATAGGAGCGCAGGGCATCGCGGTCCGCCTTGGTCGCGCCGGCGATAATCGGACCGACCTCCGCCGCAGCCGAAAAAAGCGCGGCGGTCTTGGCGCGAATGACGGCGAGATAGTCGTCTTCCGTCGTCTCCATGTTCTTTGCGACCGAAAGCTGAAGGACCTCGCCCTCGGCAATGATGGACGCGGCATTGGAAAGCACGTCCAGCGCGTCGATCGAGCCGACCTCGACCATCATCTTGAACGCCTGGCCGAGCAGGAAATCGCCGACCAGCACGCTGGCCTGGTTTCCCCAGATCATGCGGGCGGTGGATTTGCCCCGGCGCAGGTCGCTTTCATCGACGACATCGTCGTGCAGCAGTGTCGCCGTATGCATGAACTCGACGCTGGTGGCGAGTTTGACGTGGCCGTCGCCCCGGTAGCCGAACATGTTCGCCGCGGCCAGGGTCAGCATGGGCCGCAGCCGTTTGCCGCCCGACGAGATCAGGTGGTTCGCCACTTCCGGGATCATTTCGACGTCCGATCCCGCCTTGGCAAGGATCAGCTGGTTGACCATCCCCATATCGGATTTGGTCAGTTCGACCAGCGGCTTCACCGACGCGGTATTCTTGCTTTTGTCCTCGAGCGGAACGACAACACCCAAAATGCAGACTCCTCAAATGCTTCGACAGACAATAGAAACTGGCCGGTTCGGGTACAAGTGAAGAATCGCCGCACCACCTTGTTTCAAGCCGACTTTCGCTCACATTTGCGTGCCGACGGCCATCGCTGATGACAAATGGGCCGCAGTTCTGCATATAAGGGCGGATACCCCGGCGGCAATGGTTCCCGGGCCGGTCGCCACGCAATCGTCAAACAATCCGAAAGGCCTTGAAAACATGGAGGAATTGATCCGAACCAACAATGTCGTCACGCTCTCCTTTGTCGGATCGCTCCTCAAGGAGGCCGGCATCCAGTATTTCATCGCAGATGAGAATATGAGTGTGCTGGACGGATCGATCAACGCGCTTTCAAGACGGCTGCTCGTCGACGCCGAGCGCGTCGAGGAAGCGCGCAGGCTTGTTGAAGGCGCAGGTCTTGGCGACGAGCTCCGACAGCCGGGCTTATGACGGAACGGCCGGATATGGCCGCAAAGGCAGCGCCAGAGGCGCCGGAAACCACGGTCGACGCATTTCACCGGGGCCGCTTTTTCCTCGTTCAGCCGAAGGGCAGGGGCCACCGCGCCGGTGTCGACGCCATGCTGCTGGCGTCGCTGGTTCCCGGCGATACGACCGGCAAGCTGGCTGATTTCGGTGCAGGCTCCGGTGCGGCCGGCATGGCTGTCGCAAGCAGAAACGACGCTATGGACGTGGTCCTGATCGAGCGCTCGCCGCAAATGGTGCAGCTGGCGCGGAAATCCGTCCTGTTGCCGCAAAATGCCGGCTTTGCGGGTCGCGTGACCGTGCTTTCCGCCGATGTGACCCTGACCGGGCGTGAACGCCTTGCCGCAGGGTTGGAAGACGTCTCGTTCGACCACGTCATCATGAATCCGCCTTTTAACGATGTGAACGACCGGGCGACACCGGATGCGCTGAAGGCGCAAGCGCATGCGATGACGGACCAGCTTTTCGAACGATGGATCAGGACGGCGAGCGCCGTTTGCAGACCGTCAGGCCAGTTGTCGCTGATTGCGCGGCCGCAATCGCTGCTTGAAATCCTGCATGCCTGCCGCAACCGTTTCGGCGGGTTGCAGGCGATCCCGGTTCATCCGCGCCCCGACGAGGATGCCATTCGCATATTGTTGACAGGCATCAAGGGTAGCCGGGCGCGATTGACGTTTCGCCCGCCGCTTTTCGTTCACGAGGCGGGCAAACAGGCGTTTTCTTCCAAGGTCGACGACCTGAACAATGGCCGCGCCACCATCAGCCGCAATTCCAACTCGCTTGACCGGCTCCGCCTTTGACCGGCCATTGTGTTTTGCCGGAAATGACTTACATCAGGCGGCAGACAGTCAAGCAACAGGGCAGATTTAATGGCGTCCTTCAGGTCTCTACTCCCGCGGCGTTTCAGGCGCAGCGATATCACGATACCAGTGGTCCGGCTTCAGGGCGCGATCATGGCCGGCGGGTCGCAATTCCGGCCCGCTTTGAACATGGCGACGGCGGCGCCGCTGCTTGAGAAGGCCTTTGCCGACAAGCGGGCGCCCGCCGTTGCCATCATCGTCAATTCACCCGGCGGCTCACCCGTGCAGTCGCGCCTGATTTTCCGACGTATCCGCGATCTCGCGGAGGAGAAGGAAAAGAAGGTCTATGTCTTTGTCGAGGACCTGGCAGCTTCCGGCGGCTACATGATTGCAATTGCCGGCGACGAGATCATCGCCGATCCCTCTTCGATCGTCGGTTCCATCGGAGTCGTATCGGCGAGTTTCGGTTTTGACGAGATGATCAAGAAGATCGGCGTTGACCGGCGCGTCTATACGGCCGGAAAGAACAAGGTGACACTCGATCCGTTTCAGCCGGAAAAGAAGGCCGATGTCGATCACCTCAAGAGACTGCAGCTCGAGGTCCACGACGTCTTCATCAATCTGGTCAAGGAGCGCCGCGGAACGAAGCTTGCCGACGATGACGACCTCTTCTCCGGCCTGTTCTGGTCGGGCCTGAAAGGCAAGGAACTCGGCCTTGTCGATTCGCTTGGCGATCTGCGGAGTGTTCTGAAGGAGCGCTACGGAGAAAAGACGCAATTGCGGCTCATCACCATGCCGCGCGGCCTTTTCGGCCGCAGGATGGCCGGCGCAGGATTGGGCGACATGTCCACGCGGATTGCCGGCACCGCTGCCGCCGGCCTTATGGAAGCGGTCCAGGAAAGGGCGCTCTGGGGGCGCTACGGCCTTTAGGCTGTGGTGTTCCAAAGGGGGAGGCAAAGATGGTTCAGATCCTGCTTTTGATCGCCGTGCTTATCGTCGGCTGGATGGGATACAAGCGTTTCCTGAAAGAAGCCGAGCGGGTCAGCAAGTCGGTGCGGCGGCACGAGAAGGAAGCCAAGACCGGAGCGCAGGGGACACTGGTCGAGGATCCGAAAACAGGCGAATACCGCCTCGAGAAGGACGAGGACGGGAATTAGCGTCCAACGCGATCCATCATTGCCGGACGTAAACCCTTGACCGCGCAGGGCGCGCGTGGCACCTGTCGCGCCGAATTCCATTTGTGTCCGGAACCGATCCATGACTTCGTCAGCGCGCGCAGAGGCGTCCTCACTGCATCCGAGCCGTTCGTTCCAGGGGCTTATCCTGGCCCTGCATAATTATTGGGCCGAATATGGCTGCGTTATCCTGCAACCCTATGACATGGAAGTGGGCGCAGGCACCTTCCACCCGGCGACCACGCTTCGCTCACTCGGCCCGCGCCCGTGGAACGCCGCCTATGTGCAGCCCTCGCGCCGGCCGACCGACGGCCGCTATGGCGAGAACCCCAACCGTCTTCAGCACTATTACCAGTATCAGGTGCTCTTGAAGCCGTCTCCGCCCAATCTGCAGGAGCTGTATCTCGGATCGCTGGAGGCGATCGGTATCGACCCGCTGCTGCATGATCTGCGCTTTGTCGAGGATGACTGGGAAAGCCCGACGCTGGGCGCCTGGGGTCTCGGCTGGGAGTGCTGGTGCGACGGCATGGAGGTTTCGCAATTCACCTATTTCCAGCAGGTTTGCGGCATCGAATGTTCACCGGTTTCCGGCGAGCTCACCTACGGGCTTGAGCGTCTGGCGATGTATGTCCAGGGTGTCGACAATGTCTACGATCTCAACTTCAATGGCGGCGCGGACAATGACAGGGTGACCTATGGCGAGGTCTTCCTGCAGGCTGAGCAGGAATATTCGCGCTACAATTTCGAGTTCGCCAACACACAAACCCTGCTGCGCCATTTCGATGACGCCGAGGCGGAATGCCGGGCGCTGCTGGAGCAGGGGGCCGCTGGACTCGATCCTGCGCAGGCACACAAATGCGTGCTGCCGGCCTACGATCAGTGCATCAAGGCATCGCATGTTTTCAATCTGCTCGATGCGCGCGGGGTCATCTCGGTGACGGAACGCCAAAGCTACATCCTGCGCGTGCGAAACCTCTCGAAAATGTGCGGCGAAGCCTTTCTGAGGACCGAGGCCGGCGGTTTTTCCGCCGACGCGGCCTGATCCGGTCCCGATCGTGATTATTTGGAAATGAGTTGAAGATGCCTGACCTGTTGCTCGAACTCCGCTCCGAGGAAATCCCGGCCCGCATGCAGCGCAAGGCCGCCGGCGACCTGAAGAAACTGGTCACGGACGGGCTGGTCGACGCCGGACTGACCTATGAAGCGGCCCGGGAATACTGGACGCCGCGGCGGCTGACGCTCGACGTGCGCGGCGTGACCGCGCGCTCGGCCGATATCCGCGAGGAAAGGAAGGGGCCGCGTACGGACGCGCCGGAAAAGGCGATCGCCGGTTTCCTGCGCGGCGCAGGGCTCGAATCCATCGAGCACGCAACGGTCAAATCCGATCCGAAAAAAGGCGATTTCTATGTTGCCGTGATCGAAAAGCCGGGCCGTCCCGCCGAGGACATTGTCGCCGACATCATGCCCGGCATCATCCGCGATTTTCCCTGGCCGAAATCCATGCGTTGGGGCGAGGCTTCCGCACGGCCCGGATCCCTGCGCTGGGTGCGTCCGTTGCAGTCGATCGTCTGCACCTTCGGTCCGGAAACCGAGGAGCCTGTTGTCGTGGAATTCGAGATCGGTGCTCTGAAGTCGGGCAATGTCACCTACGGACACCGCTTTCACGCGCCCGGACCGATTACGGTGCGCCGCTTCGACGACTATGCCGAACAGCTTGAAAAGGCCCGGGTCGTTTTGGATGCAGACCGCCGCCGCGAGATCATCCTGTCCGATGCGCGAAACCTTGCCTTTGCACAAGGATTCGAACTGGTTGAGGACGACGCGCTGGCCGATGAGGTGTCCGGTCTTGTCGAGTGGCCGGTGATCCTGATGGGCGAATTCGAGGAGGACTTCCTGTCCATTCCGCCCGAGGTTGTCCGGCTGACCATCAAGGAAAACCAGAAATGTTTCGTGCTTCGCCCGCAGGGCCGGCCCGGCGAACTCACCAACCGATTCATCATCACGGCGAATATCGAGGCCAGCGACGGCGGCAAGGAGATCGCCCATGGCAACGGCAAGGTGGTGCGCGCCCGTCTTGCCGACGCGCTGCACTTCTGGAAGACCGACCAGGCCGATCTGCCCGACCTCGACACGCTATCGGCATCCGCCGCGAGCCTTGGTCTTGATCTTGCAAAGCCGCTCGACCAGCGCATGGCGAAGCTCGATGCCCTTAATGTGACGTTCCATGCGAAGCTGGGAACGCAGGGGCAACGCATTGGCCGTATCCGCAACCTGGCAAGGCAGCTTGCGCCGGTTGTCGGTTGCGACGTGCAAACGGCGGACCGGGCGGTATTGCTGGCAAAGGCGGATCTGACGACCGAAGCGGTCGGCGAGTTCCCGGAACTGCAGGGCACGATGGGCCGCAAATATGCCCTGCTGCAAGGCGAGCCTGCCGAAGTGGCCGCCGCGATCGAGGAACACTACAAGCCGCAGGGACCGTCCGACGACGTGCCCTCAAGTCCGGTTTCCGTCACCGTGGCGCTGGCCGACAAGCTCGACACCTTGAACGGTTTCTGGTCGATCGACGAGAAACCGACCGGATCGAAGGATCCCTATGCGCTGCGGCGCGCGGCGCTGGGCGTGATCCGGCTGGTGCTGGAAAACGAAATTCGCCTGCCGCTGTCCGGTTTCGGCGTTTCTGAGGATCTCCTGGCGTTCTTTCACGACCGCTTGAAAGTCTATCTGCGGGACAAGGGCGCGCGACACGATCTGATCGATGCAGTGATATCTCCGGATGAGGACGATCTCCTGATAGTCTGCAAACGGGTCGAGGCCCTTGCTGAACTGCTGGAATCCGATGACGGGAAGAACCTGCTGGCGGGGACCAAGCGGGCTGCCAACATTCTTGTCGCGGAAGAAAAGAAGAAGACCCATATCGCACACGATGTGGATGCGGCGCTGCTGACCGAGCCCGCCGAGAAGTCATTGTCCGATGCGATCGACAAGGCCGAAGTCAGTGCGGCAGCGGCCGTCGGGAACGAGGATTTTGCCGGCGCGATGCGTGCGCTCGGAAGTTTACGGCAACCGGTGGACACGTTCTTCGACGACGTGCTGGTCAATGCCGAGGACGATGCGGTGCGCGCCAACCGTCTGGCGCTGCTGCGCCGCATCCGCGCGGCTACGGAAACGGTCGCGGATTTTTCAAGGATCAACGGATAGCGCAAACCAAAGGGCGCCCGACATGAGCGCCCATGCAAAAAGGGGTGAAACGATGTTCACCCCTTTGACAAGTGTGCAGACCTGAACGCCCGGCTATTGGGTCGGGCGCAACTCGATGATTTCCGGACCGTTATTGTGCGGCTGTTGGCCGCCCTCGGGCGCCTGTTGGCCGGCATTGTCGTGCTGCGCGTCGTTCATGTTCACAGAAGACGTCTGCGAGGCACCGTCGACACCGTCCCGGCGGATGTTGTTTTCGCCGACTTCCTCGACATTGAACTCGCCGCCGCCTTCGAAAGTGGTGCCGCTGTCGGCAACAATCGGCTCGGCGCCGGGCTGAATGTGGATCGTGCCGTGATGTTCCGAGGCCACGGTTGTGCCGGCCTTCGTATGGGTAACGGTTTCACCGGCAAATTGCGGGCTGGAATGCGATGCCTTTACGGTGCGCACGGCACTGCCGCCCATCATGTTGTCGGTCTGGACGGTTTTCTTTTTGCCGCCGATTTCCGCTTCGATCACCTCGACGCCATGGACGTCGGGACCCGTTTTCTTCGGCTTCAAAGGCGGACAGGTCGAGCAGTCGACCTCGATGACACTGCCCGCGCCGAGCGCATCGGAAGTTACGTTGATGACCGAGTCGCCGGCCAGCGCCGGACCAACGGCCAGTGCCAGAAACGATGTGAATGCGATAAGCCGCGTCATGTCATTCTCCAGGGTTTTCCCCCTGAAGTTAGCAGACAAGCCTTTTCAACCGGTTTTCAGGCATGGTTAACGTTCCGCAAACGCGAAAGCGCCGAAATCCGCCTATTTTTCGCGGGCGATGGCCCGCCAGCCGATATCGCGCCGGCAGAACCCTTCAGGCCAGTCGATCAGGTCGACCGCCATATAGGCCTGGTCGTGGGCTGCCTTGACATTGGCGCCGAGCGCCGTGACGCCGAGGACCCGGCCGCCATTGGCGACGATCTCATCGCCGTCGAGCGCCGTCCCGGCATGGAAGATCTCGACATCATGCAGGGCGGAGGCCGCTTCGAGATTGCGGATCTTCGAGCCCTTTTCGTAGGGGCCGGGATACCCCTTTGTCGCCATCACGACACACAGGGCGGCCTCGTCGATCCAGCGCGCACTCATGGTCCACAGCAATTCATCGGCCGCCGCTTTCATCAGCATCAGGATGTCGTCCTTCAGACGCATCATCAGAACCTGACACTCGGGATCGCCGAAACGGACATTGTATTCGATGAGCTGCGGGCCGGATTCCGTGATCATCAGGCCGGCGTAGAGTACGCCGGTAAAAGGCGTGCCGCGATCGGCCATGCCGCGCAGCGTCGGCTTGATGATCCGCTCCATTGTCTGCTCGACAAGTTCATCCGTCATCACGGGAGCGGGTGAGTAGGCACCCATGCCGCCGGTGTTCGGCCCGGTATCGCCGTCGCCGACGGGCTTGTGATCCTGCGCCGTGGTCAGGGGCAGGGCGTTGGTGCCGTCGCAGATGCAGAAAAAGCTGGCTTCCTCGCCTTCGAGAAATTCCTCGACAACGACTTCCGCGCCCGCTTCGCCGAATGCGCCCTCGAAACAGTCATCGATCGCAGCCAGTGCCTCTTCGACGGTCCTTGCGACGGTCACCCCCTTGCCGGCGGCCAGCCCGTCGGCCTTGATGACGATCGGCGCACCCGTTTCCCGCGTATAGGCCTTGGCCTTCGGCGCGTTGTTGAAGCGCATATAGGCGCCGGTCGGAATGTTGTAGCGGTCGCAAAGATCCTTGGTGAATCCCTTCGATCCTTCGAGCTGTGCTGCTGCCGCCGTCGGGCCGAATACGGGAATCCCGGCTTCGTGGAGGGAATCGGCGATGCCCGCGACGAGCGGCGCTTCAGGGCCGACAACCACGAGGCTGACTTCGTTCTCCGCGCAGAACACGACCACGGCGTGGTGATCGGAAACATCGAGATCCACGCACTCCGCCTCCTGCGCGATCCCCGGATTTCCGGGGGCGCAGTAGAGTTTTTGAAGAACCGGCGAGGCCGCGATCTTCCAGGCAAGGGCGTGTTCGCGGCCACCGGAACCAATCAAAAGCACATTCATTGCCGCTATCCCCCGTGTCGCGTTTTGTCACCGCGCATCGCGCTGTTCCCGATCCGTCAGACCGGCCAACGAGGTAGCATGCTGTGACGTGCGGTCAAGTGCTTCAATCGCGCGCGGACTTGCGCTGGCGCGGCCGCCCGGCGTGCCTGGCAAGTTCCGTGCGGTTACGCGCGCCAAGCTTGCGCAGGCTGTTTCCGACATGGGTCCTGACAGTCCAGAAAGCGATGCCGAGTTCGTTTGATATCTCACGGTCGGTTAGGCCCTCGGCAACTAGGGCGGTAACCTGTTCTTCTCGCATCGTCAGACCCGGCTGCCGCAAGCCCTCGTTTCCGGACCTCGGGATGACGGTGCAAAGGATGGCGCAGTCCGAGTGAACAGGGACGTTGCGCCAGCCGATTCGCAACTCGAAACGCGGGAAGGAGGCCGTGTTCTTCTTGCCGCGGACGGTAGCCAGTACGGCATTCTTGAACGCGCTTTCGCTGAGGTCGTTCTGATGTGCGATCCAGTCGATGAGTGCCGGCGAGCAGATGTACCGCTGAAGATCGGCGGACATGGCGACCGCGAGCAGTCCATGTCCGCTCACAGCCTGCTCCAGATCATCGCCATAGGGCATTGTGCTGTATGCATTTTTGAGCATCGGGTGCAGCGCACTCAGGAGATGTTTTTCCCTGCGCCCGAATTCAAAGGATGCCGACTTTCGCCACACCCGGAAGTCGCCGATGATCCGGCCGTCCTCGAACAGGTACTGGTCGAGCCCGTGCGAGACGCCGTGGGGCTGGAGGAAATCGCAATAATATTCGCTGCGTTCCAGCCGCCGGCGCGAGATGACCTCGTAGGTGGACGTCGCTTCGCGGCGCGTGCGGATATGCTTCGAGATCGGATCGCAATGCTGGTAATAGGCTTCGAACTCCCACGACATGCGCTGGTCGCGATTGTAGCAGAGCGGCTTTTCGAAGACCCCTTTCTCCGGGTTCCACTGGGTCTGGCCGAGAAAGTCGGCGCGGAACAGCGAAATCAGCCGTTCCGACAGCTCACGGCGCGCCAGGATCGGCCTTTGATCCGGCTGCGCGAGCGCATGGGCCACATGCGCGAGATCCTTCATGTCCTGCGAGTTCAGTATCGGCGCATCCTCCCATGGCCGGTCCCTATTTATAGCGATTGCCGCCGTTCGGATAAAGCGCCTAGCCTTGCCGCCACAATTTTGGGAGGTATCGAATGAAACGCATGACAACGTTGCTGGCAGCCGCGGCGGCGGCGCTGACCCTGGCAATGCCGGCCAGCTCCGAACAATTGGCGGGACTTGTCCCGTCAACGGTGACATCGCCTGATGGCGTGTCGATCGCCGTCGTGGAAAGCGGGGAGACGACAGGCCCGGCCGTTCTCTTCGTGCACGGCTTTTCGCAAAGCGCCGCGGCCTGGCGAAAACAGATGCTGGGCGATCTTGCAAAGACCCATCACCTGATTGCATTCGATCTTCGCGGCCACGGCTACTCGGCAAAGCCGGAAGATCCGAAGCACTATGTGAGCAGCAAATTGTGGGCCGACGACATCGCCGCCGTCATTGCCGAAAAGGGGCTGGACGATGTCGTGCTGGTCGGCTGGTCCTATGGCGGATTGCCTGTTCTCGACTATGTTGCCGAGCATGGCGAGGGTAAACTGGCGGGCCTTGTATTCGTCGCCACAGGGTACAATCTCGACCTGCGTCCGCCGGATGCCGGCGGACCGGAACTGGTGCTGGGGCCGGGCGTGATCGAGAATACCGGGCCGATGGCCGGCATTCCCGCAGGGCCGCCCGATGCCGATCTCGACGGTTGTGCCGCCGCCGGCACCTGCGGCGCCTATGGCCGCCAACTCGCGGGAACGAAGCGCTTTCTGGAAATGGTTCCGGGGTCGCCGATGTCAGAAGCCGCCATGGCCGAGGCGCTGGCCTACAATCTGCAGACGCCGCCCTATGTGCGGCGCGCCATGGTAATTGACCGGTTCGTCACTGGCGGTCCGCTCGATCACGCGCCGACGCTTGGGACGATCAAGGTGCCGGCGCTGCTGCTGCATGGCGCGAAGGACCAGCACGTTCTTCCGCGCTCGACGGAAATCATGCAGGAACTGATCGAAGCGGGCGGCGGCACGACGCAGCGTATTGTCCTGGAGGGCATCGGTCACGCACCGTTCCTGGAGGATCCGGCCCGGTTCGACAGTGCGTTGAAAGCCTTTGTTTCTGGGCTTTAGGGCGGATATCGCAGTCCAGATGCGCGGCCGCCTTTGGCGGCCGTCTTGCCTTTTGGGGATCGGCTTTGCCTTTCCGGGCCGCCGCGACGGGCTTGACTTTTTGCTCGTCGTGCTGGCACCAAATCCGCATGCAGGACCTGTCGACAGAGACCGGCCGTGTCGCGGACGCACCGTCTGACAATCTGGCCTACCGGCTGCTGCCGCCGTGGCTGTGGCCCTATGCCCAGCTGGCCCGCTGGGACCGCCCGATCGGCTGGCAGTTGCTGTTGTGGCCATGCTGGTGGTCGACCATGCTGGCCGCCAACGCGCAGACGCTGTCAGGGCCGCTTCAGCCGGGGCTGGTGATCGGCCATCTGCTGCTTTTCCTCATCGGCGCTGTCGCCATGCGCGGTGCGGGCTGCACCTATAACGACCTTGTCGATCACGATATCGACATGCAGGTGGCACGCACGCGCTCGCGCCCGCTGCCGTCCGGTCGCGTGACCCGCATGCAGGCCAAGGTCTTCATGGTCGTGCAGGCGTTTGTCGGTCTCGTCGTGCTGCTACAGTTCAACCTGTTTGCCATCGTGCTCGGCATCTGCTCGCTGGCGGTGGTGGCCATCTATCCCTTTGCCAAGCGGTTCACCGACTGGCCGCAATTCTTTCTCGGTCTGGCCTTTTCCTGGGGCGCGCTGATGGGCTGGGCAGGGGCCTTCGGCAGCCTCGGAACGGCGCCGGTGGCGCTCTATGTCGGCGCGGTGCTCTGGACGATCGGCTACGATACGCTTTACGCCCATCAGGACAAGGAAGATGATGCGCTCATCGGCGTGCGTTCAACGGCGCGGCTGTTCGGGGATCGCACCAAGGCGTGGCTGACCGGCATCTACGCGGCGTCGATCTTCTTCATTGCCCTGTCCATATGGCTGGCCGGCGCATCTTGGCCGGCCTACGCGGGGCTTGCCGTCGCCGGACTGATGCTCGCATGGCAGATCGCCGTCGTCGATATCGATGACGGCGACCAGTGCCTGGCGCTGTTCAAGTCCAACAACCGGGTCGGCCTGGCAATTTTCCTCGGACTTTGCGCCGGGGTTGGCGTCAATCTGATCTAGACGACGTCGTTACCGACGTTGCGTGTTCCTCTACGCGGAAGCAGCTCTTTTCCCGAAATGGTCCTCGAGTTGCCGATGGGCCGCGTTGAAGGCATCGCGGACCGCCACATAGACATCCTCATGGGCGTGATTCTTGCCGGGCTCCCGGTTGACGATGATTTCGCGGCCGGGCACACCCACGTCGATACGCACGTCGAAGATCTTGCCCTTGCGGCTGTGCCGGTGCGGCGCCGAGATCGCGACGCGGCAGGACACGATGCGTTTGTGATACTCCTCCAGCTTTTCGATGCGCTCCATGACGCGGGCTTCCACCGCCGGTGAATGATCCATGCCATGAAAACTGATTTTCGGCTGAACTTGCATATTCCTGTACTCCGCATTTCAAAGCTGTTGCCGGCGATCCTGCGCGCTCGCGCAGCCGGCTGCTTTGATTTGGATCAAGACCATCCGCGCCCGTCATCAGCTGCAGGAAACAGATAGTCGATTTGACCCATCTCAAATCTGCCGCCCTCAATTTCATGTAGTTTTTCTGAAAGGCACCGCAAGCGTGCGGGCCGTCCGATTGCCCTCGCATGGAGGATTGCAAAATGCTGGAAATTTCCACGGAAAAGGTTTGCTTCACGATTATCAAGGCCCGTGCATTCGACGTGAAGGATGCCGTCACCGATCCCGACCCGGGATCGAATGCCTCTGACGATGCAATGTACGCGGTGCTTGAGAGCCATCGCGACGACCCGGTCGAAGAAGAACTGACCTCGTTCATTTCATCGCTCACTGTCGATGAGCAGATCGATCTCGTGGCGCTTGCCTGGCTTGGACGCGACGACGATTACGACCGCAATGACTGGGACGATATTCGCGCCCAGGCGACGGACGCGAGTAACGATCGCACGGCGCAATATCTGCTCGGAATGCCCATGCTTGCCGATTATCTCGAGGAAGGGCTTTCCGAGCTCGGGCTTTCCTGCGACGAGTTCGAATTCAGCCATCTGTAGCACTTGCGCCTGCGGAACCTGTCTGGCTGTTGCCGGCTGATGCCTCGGATTTGAAACGCGCCGTTTACCTGGTCTCAACGCGCTTGCGCTAATTCTCAAACGCGGACCGGCGGTGCAATCCCGCGCCGGCCGGCCCAGGTGGTTCGGGAAAACGCATGACTGTCCAGCAGCCAGACGCGCCGGCTTTGTCCATAGCCGGTCTCCACAAGAGTTTCGACAAGCCTGCCGTTTGCGGGCTCGACCTGAGCGTTGCCGGCGGCGAGTTCTATGCGCTGCTCGGCCCGAACGGGGCCGGCAAGACGACGACGTTGCGCATGGTCGCGGGCCTGCTGCCGCCCGATTCCGGTTCCATCTCCATTTACGGCATCGACGCCCTGTTCAATGCCGTGGAAGCCAAGCGTGTCGTCGCCTGGGTCTCCGACGAGCCGATGATCTACGACAAGCTGTCTCCTTACGAATATCTCGAATTCGTCGCCGGGCTCTGGAGTGTCGATCCGCGCATTGCCGAGGCGCGCAGCGCCGAACTGCTCGAACTTCTGGGGCTTGCGCCCCATGCCCATGAGCGTTGCGGAGGATTTTCCAAGGGCATGCGCCAGAAGGTGGCGCTTGCCGGCGCGCTGGTGCACGAGCCGCGGCTGATCATCCTTGACGAGCCGCTCACCGGGCTCGATGCCGGCTCCGCCCGCCAGGTCAAGAGCGTGTTGCAGGAGCGGGTCGCCGGCGGTGTCACCGTCATCATGACCACCCATATTCTGGAAGTCGCGGAGCGCATGGCCCGCCGCATCGGCGTGATCGATCGCGGCCGGCTGATTGCGGAAGGAACGCTGGAGGAACTGCGCACCAGATCGGGCCGTGACGGCTCGAACCTCGAGGAGATCTTTCTCGACTTGGTTGCCGAGGGCGGTCAGGAAGCCGGCGAGGCGGCCGCGTAATGTCCAGCGCCTCGCTCGCCTGGTTCGCGCGCCACGAGATCGGCCTTTTCTGGCGTGACTGGACGGCTCTTGTCCTGCGCGGAAAGCCGCGCCGCAAGATTTTTGTCGGCCTTGCGCTGGCGGGTTTCCTCATCGGCATGCATGTCGTCGCCTGGTTCACGGTGACCGATACGGTCAATCTTGCAGAGACCGATCCGCGTGCGGTCTTCATCTTCGTTTCGGGCTGTGCGCTGGTTTCGCTGAGCCTGATGGTGTCGCAGTCGCTCGAAATGGTGACCCGTGCATTCTACGCGCGTGCCGACCTCGATCTCATTCTGACGTCGCCCGCGCCATCGGCGCGTATCTTCATCGTGCGTTTCTGCGCGGTGGCATTGATGAGCGTTGTCATGTCGGCCGCCCTCGTCGCGCCGTTCTTCAACGTCATGGCGGTGCTGGAAAGCCCGGTCTGGCTGCTCGGCTATTTTGCGCTGCTGTCCATGTCAGCCATCGCGACGGCGATTGCCCTCATTGTCGCCGTTGTCCTGTTCCGCACGGTCGGACCCCGGCGCACCCGCTTTATCGCCCAGATCATTGCCGCAGTTATCGGTGCCGGCTTCGCGATCGCCATGCAGCTCGTCGCCATCGTCTATTTCGGCAATCTGTCGCGCCTCAGCGTCCTGACCTCGCCGGAACTGACCGTCAGCCTTCCCGGTCCCGCTTCGCCCATCTGGATACCGGCGCGCGCAATGCTGGGCGATGCTTTGGCGGTGCTGGCCTTCTGTGTCGCAGGCTTCGGCATTCTGGGCCTGTCGATCTGGGCCTATTCCTCGCGCTTCGCGGCGCTTGCGCTCTCGACGGTTGGCGTCAGCGAACACAACACGGTCAATGCGCGGCGGCCGGCGCGGTTCCGCGCCGGGACGGTTCGCCGTACGCTGCGGCGAAAGGAACTGGTGCTGCTGGCGCGCGATCCATGGCTGTTGTCGCAGACACTCATGCAGATGCTGTATCTGCTGGTGCCGGCCTTCCTGCTTTGGCGCAATTACGGATCGGATATCGGCGCCGTCATCGTCGTCGTGCCCGTCGTCGTGATGGCATCGGGCCAGCTCGCGGGCGGGCTCGCTTGGCTGACCCTTTGCGGCGAGGATGCGCCGGATCTCGTGGAGACCGCGCCGATGTCCTCCAATGTCGCCCTGCAGGCCAAGATCGAGGCGGTGCTCATCGCCGTGGGCCTTGCCGTTGCGCCGATTGTCCTGTTCCTCGGCCTTGTCGATTTGCACGCCGCGCTGATCACCGCCATCTGCCTTGTCCTGTCGGCCTCCGCTGCCACCGCGATGCAGGTCTGGTTCCGTGCCCAGGCGAAGCGAAGCCACTTTCGCCACCGCCATGCCTCCTCGAAGATCGCGACACTGGCCGAAGCGTTTTCATCCATCAGCTGGGCGGGAACGGCCGCGCTTGCCGCGCTCGGCAACGGGCTGGCTGCCGTGTCCGCCCTGATGGCGGTTGGCGTCCTTGTCTTCGTCTGGACGATCCGGCCGCGCGAAGCCTGACGGCGGAAAGCCGCAATCGACCGCAAAACAAAGCCGCGACCGCACGGGCTGTGCGATCGCGGCTCATTTGTTTGAAAGTTGATGTCCGGCCGTTCTAGCGGCGAGCGATGATTTCCTCACCCTTGATCGCCATGCGCACGCCCAGCGTACCGGTGCTGCGGCGCATCAGGAAGCGCGGCCGGCGGCCGGACAGCGCGGCATGACGCCTGCGCGGCTTTGTATCTTTCTTCTTGATCGGCCCGAGCTGATCGTCCAGCGGGCTGGCCGTCCCATCCGCATCGATCATCAGCATCGGCAATTTGTAGATCTCCGACCAAGTGTGCCAGTCGGCGGCAATGTCGTCGAGATCATGCGCGACCAGCAGCGGCACGCACAGATCGTTGTCCTGGTGATGCAGTTCCAGGGTCACGGTCACCGTGCCGTCGCCGTGATCCATGGCGCGCGCGGCAATGCCCTTGAAGGCCCGCGCCGGCAAGGCGATGGAAAGCGGCAGGCCGCTTTGCGGCAGCGTCCGGCGCAACACCGCGCCGCGCTTGTCCAGCGTGAATGTGACCCCGTCCGTATCCTGCCGCGACGCATAGGTGACCTGCTGCGGAAAACGTGCCGGGTCCAGTCGCAATTCGTCTCCGGCCCAGGCCGGTTTGCGCAATGTGTTCGTCATAATTGCCTCTGTCTCTTCTGAGAGCCGGATCAATCCGGTGCGGGACTTTTGTCCTCTTGCAATCAGCAACTTACGCGAATTCCCTTCGACCCGGCTTAATATCTACGGTTAAGAAAATGCTGCTTTCGCAAATGGTTAGCGAATTCAAACAGGCGATAATCTTTTTTTAATCGGGACGGTTTCGGCCGGCTGCCGTGCGGCGGAACCGGTCAGTCGGGCAGGGCGACCACCTTGCCCGGATTCATGATCCCCGCCGGGTCGAAGGCCGCCTTGATGCGCCGCATCAGGTCGATCTCGATCGGTTCGCGGATTGCCGCCAGCCGGTCGCGCTTCATCTGCCCGATGCCGTGTTCGGCCGAGATCGACCCTCCGAGTTCGAGGGCAATGTCGTAGACCAGCGCGTTGATCTCGAAGCGCCGCGCGAGATAGGCCTCGGGGTCTGCGCCTTCCGGCTGCGAGATATTGTAGTGGATATTGCCGTCGCCCATATGGCCGAAGGCGAAGAGCCGCGCATCCGGCATGGCGGCGCGCACCGCGGCGTCGGCCCTGGCCATGAAGTGCGGGATCTCGGCCACCGGCACCGAGACGTCGTGCTTGATCGACGCGCCCTCGTGTTTCTGCGATTCCGACATGGTTTCGCGCAGGCGCCAGAATTCCGCGCGCTGCGTGTCCGACTGGGCGATGACCGCATCGCCGATCAGCCCCCCGGAAAGTGCGTCTTCCAGCACCGCCTGCATCATGGCATCGGCTGCGTCCTGCGACTGCCCGGACGAGATGTCGATAAGCACGTACCAGGGGTATTTGCCGGTCAACGGGTCGCGGTTTCCGGGAATATGCGCGACGGTGAACTCCACGCCGATGCGCGGCATCAGCTCGAAGCCGGTGAGGGCGCCGCCACAATGCCGCTCCGCCAGTTTCAGCACCTTCAGCGCCGTTTCGGGACTGTCGAGCCCGGCAATCGCCACCTGATGGCCTTCCGGGACCGGGAACAGCTTCAGCACCGCCGCGGTGATGACACCGAGCGTTCCTTCCGCGCCGATGAAGAGGTCGCGCAGATCGTAGCCCGTATTGTCCTTCTTCAGCCGGCGCAGCCCGTTCCAGATCTCGCCGGTCGGCAGCACGGCCTCGAGACCGAGGCAGAGCTGCCGCGTATTGCCATAGGCGAGCACCGCCGTGCCGCCGGCATTGGTCGAAAGATTCCCGCCGATCTCGCAACTGCCCTGCGAGCCGAGCGACAGCGGAAACATGCGCTGAACTTCGCTGGCGGCCTTGTGAACATCCTCCAGAACACAGCCGGCTTCCACCGTCATGGTGTTGCCGGTCGGATCGACCGCGCGGATTTTGTTGAGGCGCGAGACGGACAGGATAATCTGGTTTTGCGTTCCCTGAAGCGGGACCTGGCCGCCCACATGGCCGGTATTGCCCGCTTGCGGCACGATCGCCGTGCCGGTCTCGGTGGCAAGTCTCAGGATCTGCGACACCTCTTCGACCGATCCGGGCTTCAGCACCATCGGTGTCTTGTCGTGATAGAGTCCGCGCGGCTCAACAAGGTACGGGGCGGCGTCATCCGCGCTGCGCAGCGCGTTCTTTGCGCCGACGATGGCGGCGAACCGGTCAAGAATGTCTTTCGTCATGCGCCATTAATAGCCGCCGCGCTTGCGCCGGTCTATCGGGCCGGCTGTATATGGGGCACCGGATTCCTGATTGCGGCGTCGTCGAACGATGGTCTGTAGCTCTTCCGGTATACTAATCCCAAGCCCGTCGATGTCTGATCGCACAACGGGCAGGCTTTCGGTCGCTGCCCATCGTGCATTTCTGAGATGTCAGAACTTGCCGTTGTCGTGCGCCATTTCCGACGGGATCGGCGAAACCACATCCCAGTGCTCGACGATTTTGCCGTCTTCCACCCGCCAGAGATCGAAGAAAGCCCATGGCTCGCCACCCATGATCGCGTCGGATGCGACGAAAACGAAGTTCCCCTCGGCGACGGCGAATTGCGGTTCGAATTTGGTGATGACCTGTCCTTGTGCAGCAAAGGTCTCGATTGCGGCCATCAACCCGGCCAGCCCGTCGTCGATCATCGGATTGTGCTGCATGTAAACGGCCGGGTCCATGTATTTGGTGACATTTTCCGGTGCCGCACCACCGAGGACATCACGGACAAAACCGACAACGAGCGCCTTGTTTTCTCCAGTACGATCGAGATCCGTGATTTCCGTCGGTCCATCCGTCATGCCGCGCCCGGACACAGTGGTTTCGGGTATGGGTTGGAGATTGTCCCAGTGCTCGACCACCTGTCCGTCTTCGACCCGAAAAACATCGAAGGCCGCCAGCGAGGGAGCGCCAAAGGCATCGGCGTTTTCATAGGTGTTGTGCAGCACCACCAAATTGCCTTCCGTGATGACCCGGTGCGTCGTGACCGTCATGCCGGATTGCTCGACAAGCGGGATAAGGCCGATCAGCCCTTCAACGCCGGTGGGAACCTGTGGATTGTGCTGGATATAGGCGGGGGCCGCCAGTTGTCGCACAGCCTCCGGATCGTGATCGACAAAGGCCGCCATGAAGAGCGCGAGGACAAGTTCTTTGGGTGTCATGGAATGTCTCCTGAATTAAAAATCGCATACGCAGATAAAAGGTATGTAAAACGCACCAAGTTTCAATTACGCACTTAAAGGGAACATGGTTGTGTAGAGCATACCGCGATTGAATTCAGGCACTTGCCATCGGTCGACATGGTACTAATATGGATGCTGGTATCCATTATGCACCGGAGGTCGCCATGTTGCCGGTTGGCGTGGCAAGCAAAGCCGAAGCTTCGAACTGCTCAATCCGCTCCGTACTCTCGAATGTCACGGGCAAATGGCGGATGATCATCGTTCTGGCGCTGGAAGACGAACCCAAACGATTTGGACAGATCAAACGTTGTATCGGTGATGTGACACAACGCGTTTTGACAGAAAACCTGCGCGGTCTTCAGCGTGACGGATACCTGACCCGAACGGTCGATCCGGGGCCGCCGGTAGCGGTCACCTATGAGCTGACACCGCTTGGCCGCAGCCTGTTGGAGATGCTGAAGCCGCTTGTCTACTGGTCACATGAGCACATGGATCAGGTGCGGTCGGCGCGCCTGGAATACGAACGAACGCAGGTAAGCTGACCTGATATCAGCCTGAATTCCCGGCGGGTTATGCAATCGGTCTTCTGAAGCCGCAAGCTGTGGTGACGTTGCCCCCGCCGCGCCAGGCGCCGGTGGAAGAGGCCGAGAATAGGCGATGCTTTACGGACTAACCGCCAATCGCGAAGTGATCGATGAACGCCCGCAGCCGCGCCATGTTTTTCAGCTGTCTCGGAAAGTACAGGTAGAAGCGGGGACGCGAGGGCGTATAGTCGCGCAGAACTTCGATCAAATCGCCAGCTTCAATCTGCGCTGCAACGCCATCCCGGAGCGACCAGCCAATTCCAAAGCCCTGAGCTGCCGCGTCCACAACCAGCCTGAGATCGTTGAACACGAGCCGCCCTGAAACATCGACGCGGGTTTCCGTCCCGTCGACATCGAACAGCCAGGGCGCGATCTGCCCCGCGGAGATCTGGCGGTATCTGATGCACTCATGTTTCAGCAGGTCGGCGGGCTCCTTTGGGACGCCATGCCTTTCCAGGTAATCCCTGCTTGCCACGAAGGCGCAGTCGAGCGGTTTGGTCAAAGCGACCGCGATCATCTCGTCTGCAAGGTAATCTCCCAGACGGATCCCGGCGTGAAAACCGCTTGTGACAATGTCCGCCAGTTCCTCGTCGATGGACAGGTCGAGTTCGATGTCGGGAAAGCGATCCTGAAAGGCGGCGATACGCGGTGCAAGCGCCAATTGCCATGCCCGATAGGGCAGGGTGATCCGCAACTGCCCGGATGTGGAGCGCGCCACGCGCCGCGTCGCATCCAGTGCGGCATCGATTTCGTCCATGAGGTGATGCGTCCGCTCGTAAAGCGCCCGGCCTGCGTCGGTGAGCAACACTGATCGTGTGTTGCGCACGAAAAGGGCGCTGCCGAGGATCTCTTCGAAAGCCTTGAGCTTCTGGGACACGGCAGACGGGTTCACGCCCAGATCGCGGCCCGCTGCGCGCAGGGTGCCATTATCCGCAATCGCCAGGAACGTTCTCAGGCCGCTCAGATCCGCACGGTTCATTATGTCATTTCTCTAATCATTCTATTTAGATTATAGTAGATAGGCACACAATCAATACCCGGTATCCTGCGGTCTCCTCATCGAAAGACCGCAGATGACCGACCCTCGCAAAGAAACGCGCGCCGTCCTGACCGGGATCGTAACGATCCTTCTCACAGTGTTCGCAATGGCGCTGACCGACGCCTTCGTCAAATTCTCCAGCGCCGACATGACGCTGTGGCAGATTTATGTGTGCAGGTCCGCCATTGCGCTTCCGTTGCTCCTATTGCTTGGCAGAGGCGGAGTGTTGCCGAAGGCCATTGGCTGGGTGGCCCTTCGCAGCCTCGCGCTGGTCGCCATGTATCTCGCGATCTATGCGGCGATCCCGTTGCTTGATCTCTCCGTCATTGCCGCGTCGCTCTATACCGGGCCATTGTTTATCGTCCTGCTGTCCGCGGTCTTTCTGCATGAGCGGGTCGCGCCACAGCAATGGCTTGCGGTCGCGCTGGGTTTCGTCGGCGTTCTGTTCGTGGTGCGGCCGAATGGAGCCGATTTCACGGCCCTGTCGCTGATCCCGATCATCGCCGCGCTTCTCTATGCGCTGGTAGCGGTTCTGACGCGGGCAAAATGCGCCGATGAGACACCGGCCTCGTTGGCCGCCGGCCTGAACGTCGGGCTCATTGCGTTCGGAGGCGCTGCCAGCCTTTGGTTTTGGGTCTCGCCGTCGGACCATGCCGAGACCTATCCATTCCTGTTCGGCACGTGGTCGTCTTTCGGTGCCGGGACGATCGGTATCCTGTGTGTGATGGCGGTTCTGATCGTTGGGGTCAGCATTGGCCTGGCCAGGGCCTATCAATCGCCGCGCCCGCAGATAATCGCGACTTTTGACTATGCCTATCTGATCTTTGCCGCATTCTGGGGCTTCGTGTTCTTCCGCGAAGTGCCGGACGTCTGGACCGTCGCCGGTATCGCACTCATTATCGCTGCGGGCGTTCTGGTTCTCGTCCGGCGGCCAGATGCGCAAGCATCCAGGCTGGACAAACTGCCGGACACTGGAACCTGAGGACGCCGCCGTCCGGCAAGGGTCGCTGCCTGTTCGATGGGAACCCCCAGCCTGTTCGGCCGGTGCCGCGCTTCAAGAAGTTGATCAAGTTGGCTGCCGTCTTGCTCCAGCACCGGTGAGGGGGCGAGAATGAGCGCTTTTGAGCCCAAAGCGTACAAGAGGTCAGGTGCTCACTTGATGATCGAACTGTGGGCCCAGCAGATCATCGAAAAACCATGCCGCAAGTTCGGTCCGACTTCCGACGCCTGCCTTCTGATACACGCTTGATGCTTGCTGGCGTACGGTCTTTTCCCTCGTTTCCCTCAGTTTTGCGATCTCCCGAAACGACAATCCCTTCAGCAACATTAGTACGACATCCTGTTCACTTGCCGTCAGGCGCCATGCATCAAACTGCTGCTGCATCACCGCACGGTACTGGCGTGCGATAATCTGTGATTGAGTATCGAAGCGTGCCAACTGGCCACGGGCCATTTCCAGTTGCCCACGCAGATCAGCGAGTGCCCGCTGCTGTGCCAGGTAATCGCGAACAAACACCAAAAGGACAACTCCGCTGAAGATGAGCCGAAGCAGGTCGTCCGCCATCGAATCCAGGGTCTCTCCTGCGGCAAACTCCAAAACAACCTCGATGCCGCTGGTGCCGAAAACGAAGAGCACAAAGACCGCAAACAGAGTGCGTTGGAAAGAAGCCTGTCCAATCGTGTCGATCATGGTCTGTTCCTATTGGCTTCCCGCACTCGAGTGTTCGATGCGGGACGGCATCGCCAAGATATTGACCTTATGCCGCACATGAATAGACGCACATCCGACATTTGTCCGATAGCGCGTTTGATGCCGATCAGATAGCCAAAGTTGTTCTTTTTTTGGTTTCGGCTTGAGGAAAAAATGTCGATTAAACTCACCCGCAGGCAGTTTGCTGCCGGCAGTGTTGCCCTTCTCTCCTGCGGCTCTTTCAACAGGGCGTGGGGGAAAACTGCAAATACCAAACTGCCGATACCGCCGCTTTTGGATGGAACCGCTGCAGAACCGATAGACCTGCAGATCCGCGCCGGTCAGTGGTCCTTTATGCCGGGCATCAAAACGCCCACTCTTGGATTTAGCCAGGACTATCTGGGACCAACCATTCGGACACGCCAGAACAGTGAACTCAATTTGAACTATGAAAACACCCTGGATGAAGGTGTGGCGATTCACGGTCATGGTCTGCATGTTCCGGGTGCGGTGGATGGCGGACCACAGCTTGAGATCGCGCCGGGTGGCAGGTGGCAACCGACCTTGCCCATCGTACAGCCGGCCGCAACTTGCTGGTATCACTCCCATACCCA
The DNA here is from genome assembly GCF_027889715.1 of Allohoeflea poritis. Taxonomy (GTDB): domain Bacteria; phylum Pseudomonadota; class Alphaproteobacteria; order Rhizobiales; family Rhizobiaceae; genus Hoeflea_A; species Hoeflea_A poritis. The sequence continues at coordinate 96,398 of NZ_JAPJZH010000003.1, read as the reverse complement.
TGGCAGGACGAGCCATCAGGTCTATCATGGGTTGGCGGGCATGATCATCATTGATGACGATTTGAGCCGGGCAACCGATCTGCCTTCCCGATATGGTGTTGACGACCTGCCGGTCATTGTTCAGGATCGGACCTTTGATGAACGTGGCCGGTTGGTTTACTCGCTGAGCGATGCGGGCGAGGATGGCTGGTATGGCGAGACTGTTGTTGTCAACGGCGCAATGTCACCCGTTGCCCATGTTCCCGCGGGAAAGGTTCGGCTCAGGTTACTCAATGGGGCAAATGCCCGTTTTTACATTGTTGCTTTTGCTGACAACAGGTCCTTTCACAAAATAGCCGGCGATGGCGGTTTCCTGGAAGCGCCGGTACAGATGACGAGCATGGAAATGGCGCCGGGCGAACGGTGCGAGATCATTGTCGATCTTGAAGACGGCGCTCCGGCAGAACTTCTCACCCTGTTCGAAGATGAGTTCGAGGGTGAGGGGCCTGTCGGCGATTTGCTGAAGCTTTTATCTCGAAACAGAAGGCCTGCGCCGTCGCTCATTCTCCGCGTTGACACATCACTTCCTGCCAACACCGCTCCGCTGCCGGAAAAACTCGCAGCCATCGCGCGGCCCCTCCAGTCGGAGATTGTGCGAACGCGTGATTTTGTGCTCGACATGGATGATGGTGGGAGCGGCACACATGACTCCACGGGCAGCCATGCGATGATGGACATGACCATAAATGGCGCAGCGATGGACATGAACGTCATCAATGAGCGGGTCAAACGAGGCGTCTGGGAACGTTGGCGTATTCGCTCCAATCAAGGCGAACATCCGTTTCATGTACACGGGTGTTCATTCCTGATCGAAAAAATTGCGGGCGAGGCACCGCCGCCGGATCAACAGGGTTGGAAGGATACGGTGGTTTTGGATGACGACGGATGGTCAGAAATAGTCGTTCAGTTCAATCACCTTGCGACCGATCAGTACCCTTACATGTATCACTGCCATATTCTCGAGCACGAAGATCGTGGGATGATGGGGCAGTTTACCGTCAGCTGATATGGCGGCTGAATCGCCGTTGGAGCGGATGCCTCGGCGGCAACATTGTCCGCATAGCCGACTTCGAAGGTGAATTCCATGCAAGGGAATAAACTGCTCTGCGGCCCGCCTGTTTTATGGGAGCCTCACCCATGCGCCTTGACGCTGTCGGCGGGCGCCTCGGCGCGACCGGTCATGCTGTAGTCGCGTATCACTTCCGCCACACGCATGTGATAATCGTCGAAGATCGACTTTCGGCTTCCGTCCTGAATCCGTCGATGTTCGACAACGTTTCGCCACGCCGCAACAGCCGCTTCATCGCGCCAGAACGAAAGGGCCACGAATTTGCCCGGTTCGACCACGCTTTCGAAGCGTTCGATCGAGATGAAGCCGTCAAATCCTTCGACAAGGGACATCATGCGTTGCCCCATCTCCAGATAGGCCTGCCCCTTGTCGGGTTTCGGCCAGGATTCGAATATGACAACAATCATGACGATGGTTCCTTTCAGTCGCCGGTCACCACAGTCTAGCAGCCTGTGTAATTGGGTTCACGTCTTGCGATCCATGCATCGAGACCTTCCACCGCATCGTGGGTGGCTGCCATTCGGGCGAACTGTTCGCGCTCGATCTGAAGGCCTTCGGCAATCGTGGTGTTGATGCCCCTTGTCACGGCGCTGATGATCCGCGAAGCCGCAAGGGGCGAGTGCGCAATGATACGCTTCGCCAGGTCAAAGGCCGATGAAAGCAATCGGTCATGCGGCACGACTTTGTTGACCAGTCCCAATTCGCAAGCCCGTTGCGCAGAGAAGGTCTCCCCGGTCAAAAGAAGCTCAAGCGCTCTTTTTCGGCCGGCCAGACGGGGCAGCCTTTGCGTTCCGCCGAATGTCGGCGGAATGCCGATATTGATCTCGGGTTTGGCAAAGAGTGCCTTCTCGCTGGCCACGGCCAGGTGCACGGCTTCCGTGATCTCGCATCCGCCGCCAAAGGCGATGCCGTTCACGGCGGCAATGATCGGCTTGGGGAAGGATTCCAGCCGCGCCGTCATGGTCTGGCCGCGCCTGCAGAATTCCGTCACGGCAATGTCGACGCCATTCTTGATGCTTTGCGTGAATTCGTGAATATCTCCGCCTGCAGAGAATGCCCTGTCTCCGGCACCGGTAAGGATCACCGCCCGGACGCTCTGGTCGTTTTCGATGCCGTCCAGCAGTTCGAGCAACCGGTCGTTCGTCGCATAGTTAAGGGCATTCAGCTTTGCCGGCCGGTTTAGTGTAAGCAGCGCGATTGCGTCGTTTTTTTCGAAGTTCACAATGTCGGACATGCGGGCCTCCAAACTGCGTTGAAAACGTAATTTCCACTCTGCTTGGAAAACAATAGGCGCATTGTGGACATGTGTATACTCACTGGTTAGTATACATACCATGCCAGAAGAAAACTCTTCCGCCAAAGACCGCATTCTCGATGCGGCGAACCGCCTGTTTTACGCAGAGGGCATTCGCGCCGTCAGCGTGGATGCGATCGCGTCCCAGGCCGGGATCACCAAGAAGACGCTCTACTATCACTTCAGGAGCAAGGACGACCTGATCGAGGCTTATCTGGCGTCCCGTGATCAACCCAATCTCGCTCTGTTCAAATCGTGGTTCGACGGGACGGCGGGTGCTCTCGAAGACAAGGTCGAGGCCATTTTCCTGAACCTGGCAAATTCGGCCCGTCATCCGAAATGGAAAGGCTGCGGGTTCCTGAGAACGGCCGCCGAGCTCGCCAACATGCCGGGCCATCCGGCAATGAAGGTTGGCGCCGCGCACAAGCGGAAATTCGAGGAGTGGCTCTCGGAGATTTTTCGCCGCGAAAATGTTGCATCTCCGCACGAGACGGCAAGGCACATTGTCCTTTTGATGGATGGCGCATTTTCAACCGTTTTGGTCCACCGCGATCCCGAATATATCGAAGCGGCGGGGCGCGCCGCACGGGCGATTGTCTCACGGGCCGCACATCACGTTTCCTCATGAACCGGCCCGGTATTTGCACCTGATGCGTGTGCCGCGCGGGCCGCGAGCCGTGCGTTTTCAAGAATCTCGAATTAACAAAACTTTCCGGAACTGGCGATGTAACCTTTACACGGGCCTTCTCACCACGTTTTAATTTAACCGGCCAAGTGCATTGGACTTGATTGGAAGGGAAAAGGACGTGCAAGCCACCGACACGACGGACCCGGAATATTTCCACAAGGTCGTCGACTGCCAGTATGCCTGCCCGGCGCACACGCCGGTGCCCGCCTATATTCGCCTGATCGCTCAGCAACGCTACACGGACGCCTATCTGATCAACTGGGAAAGCAATGTTTTTCCCGGCGTGCTTGGACGCACTTGCGACCGGCCGTGTGAGCCCGCCTGCCGGCGCGGCCGCGTCGAAGAGGAGCCCGTGGCGATCTGCCGGCTGAAACGCGTTGCCGCCGATTTCAAGGACGAAGTCGCGGACATGCTTCCCAAGGCGGGCCCTCCCAACGGAAAGAAGATCGCGTTGATCGGGGCGGGCCCGGCTTCCTTGACCGTGGCGCGCGATCTCGCGCCGCTCGGCTACGAGCTGCATCTCTATGACGAGCAGGCCAAGGGCGGCGGCTTCATGCGCAGCCAGATACCGTCGTTCCGGCTGCCCGAAGACGTGCTCGACGAGGAGATCGGCTACATCCTCAACATGGGCATCAGGACCGTGTTCGACACCTATGTCGACAGCATGGCCGAGATGCTGACCAAGGGATATGACGCCATATTTGTCGGTTCCGGCGCCCCGAAGGGACGCGACCTGCCCAAACTGCCCGGCCGCAAGGAGGCTGATGAAAATATTCACATCGGCATCAACTGGCTGGCCAATGTCGCCTTCGAGCACACCAAGAAGATCGGCAAGCGCGTGATCGTGCTCGGCGGCGGGAACACCGCCATGGATTGCTGCCGCACGTCCCGCCGCCTCGGCGGGGAGGACGTCAAGGTCATCGTCCGCAGCCCCTTTGCGGATATGAAGGCATCGCCCTGGGAAAAGGAAGATGCCATGCATGAGGGCATTCCGATCATCGACAATCACGTGCCGCGTGAATTCGTCGTCGAAAAGGGCAAGCTCGTTGGCATGACCTTCGAGAAGGTTGAAGCGGTCTATCACCCCGATGGGCGCCGTGAACTGACGCCGACCGGCGAAGACCCGGAGTTCGTGCCCTGTGACGACGTGCTGGTCGCCATCGGACAGGAAAATGCCTTTCCCTGGATCGAAAAGGAGACGGGTATCCGCTTCACAAGCTGGGGAACGCCGATCATCAACGATGATGAAACGTTCCAGTCCACGCGCAAGGAGGTGTTTTTCGGCGGAGACTCGGCCTTCGGACCGTCGAATATCATCACCGCCGTCGCGCATGGGCACAAGGCAGCGGTGTCGATCGACCTTTATTGTCGAGGCAAGGATATCTCCAAACGGCCACCGCCCGACGTGACCCTCGTCGGACAGAAAATGGGCATTCATGAATGGAGCTACGATTCCATCCCGATCGCCGATGAGCGCAAGATCGTTCCGCTGGAAGATCTCAAGAAATCACTCAGCGACCGAATGGTCGAGGTCGAACTGGGCTTTGATGCCGAGGCCGCCTTCATCGAGGCGGAGCGCTGCCTGAATTGCGATGCGCAGACGGTGTTCACAGATGTCGAGTGCATCGAATGCGATGCCTGCACGGATATCTGCCCGACGAGCTGCATTACATTCACCCACAACGCGCCGGAAGACGAACTGCGCGCCAAGCTCCTGGTTCCTGCCGAAAACAGGGAGCAGGATCTTTACGTCTCGGGCCCGCTGCGCACCGGCCGCGTGATGATCAAGGACGAAGATGTCTGTCTGCATTGTGGCCTGTGCGCGGAGCGGTGTCCGACGGCCGCCTGGGACATGCAGATGTTCCTCTACAACGTGACAAAGGCGACGCCCAACCTGGTGGATATCAAATGAAGCAGATCAAGGGCGTCAACGATTTCGTGGTCAAGTTCGCCAATGTGAACGGCACCGGTTCGGCTTCGGCCAACCACCTGTTCGCCAAGGCGATCTTTCGCATGGGCGTTCCCGTCAGCCCGCGCAATATCTTTCCGTCCAACATCCAGGGCCTTCCGACCTGGTATGAGGTCAGAGTCAGCTCCAAGGGCTATCTGGGCCGTCGCGGCGGCGTCGACCTGATGCTGTGCGTCAATCCGCAAACGATGGAAGACGACGTCGCCAGCGTCGAGCCCGGCGGTTACTTCGTCTACGATTCCACACGGCCGCTGGCGCCGCATCTCAAACGCGACGACATCAGCTATTTCGGCGTCCCGCTGACGGAAATGTGCATGCGCGAATTCAAGGTCGCGCGCCTGCAGCAGCTTTTGAAGAACGTCGTTTATGTGGGTGCAATGGCGGCGCTCCTGGACATCAATTTCTCGATCCTCAAGGATCTTCTGAGCGACCAGTTCAAGGGCAAGGAAAAGCTGATCATGCCCAATGTGCACGCGCTCGAGATGGGCTATCAGTTCGCCCAGGACCATTTCAAATGTCCGCTGCCGATCCGTCTGGATCCGAGCATCAACGAAGCGCCGCATATACGCGAAAGCCAGCACATCCTGATGAACGGGAACACCGCCGCCGCCCTTGGCGCAATTTACGGCGGTGCAACCGTTGCCGCATGGTATCCGATAACCCCGTCGACATCCGTGGTCGATGCCTTCTCCAAATATGCGGAACGCATGCGCATCGATCCGGGCACCGGCAAGCGGAACTTCGCGATCCTGCAGGCCGAGGATGAACTGGCGGCAATGGGCATTGTCGTCGGCGCCAGTTGGAATGGCGCGCGGGCCTTCACCGCCACCTCGGGACCCGGCCTGTCGCTGATGAGCGAGTTCCTGGGCCTTGCCTATTTCGCGGAAGTCCCGGTGGTGCTCATCGACGTCCAGAGGTCCGGGCCGTCGACCGGCATGCCGACCCGCAGCCAGCAGTCGGACATTCTCGCCGCCGCCTATGCCAGCCATGGCGACACGAAACATGTGCTGCTCTTTCCGGCGACGCCGCGCGAATGCTTCGACATGACCGTCCAGGCGTTCGATCTTGCGGAGCAGTTGCAGACGCCGGTGATCATGATGTCGGACCTTGATCTCGGCATGAATGACTGGATGTCTCCGCCGCTTGAGTGGGACGACGATTATGAAATGAACCGCGGGAAGGTCCTGAACGCGAAGGCGCTGGAAGAGGCGGAGAGCTGGGGCCGCTATCTCGACGTGGATGGCGACGGGATCTGCTACCGCACATTGCCCGGCACCCATCCGGACAAGGGCGCTTTCTTCACCAGGGGCTCCTCAAAGAACGAAATGGCGGTCTATTCGGAAAAGGGCGAGGACTATGTCCGGAACGTCGACCGGCTCTTGCGCAAGTTCGAGACCGCCAAATCCTATGTCCCGGTTCCCAAGGTCCATGATCCGATCCCGGTCAAGAAGCCGAAGACCAAACTGAAACTCGGCGCGCTCTTCTTCGGCACCTCGGCTTCGCCATCATATGAAGCGGTCGAGATACTGGCCGCCGAGGGATACCCCATCGATGTCATGCGCATTCGCGCCTTTCCGTTTCACCAAAGCCTCGACATGTTCGTTCATGAGCACGACATCGTCTTCGTGATTGAGCAAAATCGCGACGGCCAGATGCGCCAGCTCATCATGAACGAATGCCATATCGCGCCTGACAAACTGACGTCGGTCCTGAACTACTCGGGAACGCCCATCACTGCACGCACGATCGCCGACCAGATCCGTCAGGCGCTCAAGACCACCAGCGCCGAAGTCGTCGCGCTGCATCCGGAGACCACGTAATGTCCTATTACAAGCCGAAATTCCGTCACCCGAGTCTGCCGGAGAACGAGCTGGGCTACACGGTTGCCGATTATGATGGCGCGGTCTCGACGCTTTGCGCGGGATGCGGTCATGACAGCATTTCGGCGGCAATCCGAAACGCCTGTTTTTTGTCCGCGATACCGCCCCACCGCATCGCCAAACTGTCCGGCATCGGCTGTTCTTCCAAGACGCCCACATACTTTCTGGGCAGGAGCCACGGATTCAATTCCGTGCACGGGCGCATGCCGTCCGTCGCGACAGGCGCCAGCGTCGCCAACCGGGACCTCATCTATCTTGGCATATCGGGCGACGGCGACACCGCATCCATCGGGATGGGCCAGTTCGTCCACCTGATCCGGCGCAACGTCAACATGACCTATATCGTGGCCAATAATGGCTGTTACGGATTGACCAAGGGACAGGACAGCGCGACCGCCGATCTTGGATCGGTCGGCAAATCCGGGGTGAAGAACCAGTTTGACGGCATCGATCTTGCCAGTCTCGCCGTCTTGCAAGGGGCGAGTTTCGTCGCGCGCAGCTTTTCCGGCGACAAGGAGCAGCTGGAGCCGCTGATCCGCGCCGCCATGGCGCATAAGGGCTTTGCGTTCATCGATGTCGTATCGCCTTGCGTGACCTTCGCGAACAATGTCGGTTCCACGAAAAGCTATGCCGCCACGCGCGATAATCTTGAGGTGATGCCGCTGGATTTCGTGCCGATGCGCGAAGAGATCCGCACGCAATACAAGGAGGGATCGAGCCAGGCGGTGACATTGCATGACGGTTCGATCATCCATCTGCACAAGGCGAGCAAGGACTACAAGGCCGACAGCCGCGAAAGCGCTCTGATCGCGCTTCAGTCGGCCAATGAAACCGGAAAGGTTCTGACCGGGCTTCTCTATATCGACCCGAACTCGCAGGACCTCAACCACACCCTGGAACTTGCCCCCAAGCCGCTGAACAGCCTGGGCAAGGACGAGCTGTGCCCCGGCAGCCGTGTTCTCAACAGCATCAATGAGGGATTGCGGTAGGCATTACGGAATTAAAGACCAACGCTGTAAGCAAATCCGCTTCTGCTTGCAGATCGTCAATTGATGCCAGACCCGAAAAGTAGGAGTTGGTTGGCCTGTCTGCTCGGAGACGCGAAAAACATAGTAACGCTGCTTTGGTTCTATAAATGAACTCCGGAGGCAAAAGCCATCGTCGTGCGAAGACTAGCATTGGTAATCTCCTGTACGGTGCTGTCTGGATGCATCGTGCCGCTGCCTCACATCACATACATTGCTCCCTTGATTGTCGGTACGGTCAAGGACGGAGACAAGGTACTGGCGGATGTGGAAGTGGAGTTGGCCGCATTTCGCGGAGATACAAAATGGGCGAAATCTGATGAATCGGGAGCTTTCCAGATTGGGCCAATAGCACATACGGAATTATTCGTAATGCTTGGCGCAGACCATTTCAGCAATTACACATTGTACATCAAATACGAAGGTAAAAAATATAAGGGTTCATCAGGGCCATTCGGACATGAACCGATTTATTTGGAATGCGATATTTCCAAACGAGAAAGTATTGAAAGCCCGCAGGGGTTGTGTGAACTGATGGCCGACAATTTTCAATAAACTCGTTGGTTTTCGGTTTCAATCAGCTGCCAGCGCACCATTTCTGAAGTCGATTGTGTTTGCCTATCGCCGTTGGCGTCTTCAAAATTCAAGCGGGTACCGGATTATCCGCGTAACATCGCTCACCATCATCGCTCTATCCGACTTCTGCCCGGCATCGGCGTTTCATTTTACTAAACTCGCGGCGCCGCTGCCCGTTCCAGCCGGTCGTTGATCGCTTCTCCGAGCCCTTCTTTCGGGATCGGTGCGACGACGATTTGATTCCGGGCGGCCGTGTCGGCGCGCTTCATGAAGTCGAACAGATTGGCCGCCGCCTCGCGCAGATTTCCGGAAGGCGACAGGTCGAGCACGATCGATGCATGCTCGTCGCCGGGGATGGCTTTGCCGGCAAAGGTGATGACCGCGTCGCCCGCCGCCGCCGTCTGCGCATTGATGCGCAGATGCGCGCCGGGCGCATAGTGCGAGCGCAGCATGCCGGGCGCTTCGATGGCCGGTGCGGCTTCTGTCGACCGCGTGAGGCGCATGCCGCTGGCCGCCTCGATTTCCGCTGCCGCAAGACCGCCGGGCCGCAGGAGTTCGATCCCGGTCTTTGTCGGCTTCACAATGGTCGACTCAAGCCCGATCGCCGCCGGACCGCCATCGAGGATCAGCCGCACCCTGTTGCCGAGATCGGCCGCGACATGATCCGCCGTGGTGGAACTCACCTTGCCGGACGTGTTGGCGCTGGGCGCCGCGAGCGGTCTGTCGAATTCGGCGATCAGACCTTGCGCAAAACCCGTCGGGACCCTGACCGCAAGCGTATCGAGGCCGGCGCAGGCCAGCGGATGAATGGCGGCGTCCGCTTTCAGCGGCAATACGAGCGTCAGCGGGCCTGGCCAGAAGGTTTCGGCAAGGCGTTCCGCCATCGCATTGAACTCCACATAGCGCCGGGCCATGGCGATGCCGCTCATGTGGCAGATAAGCGGGTTGAAGCGCGGCCGGCCCTTGGCCTCGAATATGCGCGCCACCGCTTCTCCGTTGGTGGCATCGGCGGCAAGGCCGTAGACGGTCTCCGTCGGCAGGGCGACGAGGCCGCCCTCCGACAGGATCCCGCACGCATCCTTGCGCGCGCGGTCCTCGTTCTGTGCGATGCTCAGTATGGTCATATCTGCACCCGTTCGCTGCGCAGATAGCAGGCTTCAGACCGGTGCTCAACGGGGCAGGGGACTATGCGTCGGAGATTGTTCAACCTTGCTGAATTTAATTGACGTTTACGTAAAAATCACCTTAAAGGTCACTGGAGGTCTGTTCAGGATGGACAGGGCCGCTGAAGCCTGCTGTTTTGGCATCGGCAAATTTCCAAAGAAGGATCGAGCGACATGTACCGCGCACCCGTAGAGGATATCGCATTTACCCTCAAACACGTCGCCGGCCTGCAGGCGGCGATCGATGCCGGACATCTGGGCGATCTGACGGACGATCTTGTCGACGCCATCCTGAACGAGGCCGGGCGCTTTGCCTCCGAAGAGGTGGCGCCGTTGGCGCAAGAGGGTGAAAAGGGAACGCCCCTCAAGGACGGGGTGGTGACGACGCCGCCCGGATGGGCCGGGCTCTACCGCAACTGGATTGACGGCGGCTGGAACAGCCTGACGGGCACGCCCGATTATGGCGGGCAGGGCCTGCCGACCATGCTTTCCGTCGCCACCAGCGAGATGTGGAATTCCAGTTCCATGGCCTTCAGCCTGTGCTCTCTATTGACCATGGGTGCCGTGGAGGCCGTCGAGGCGCATGCCGACGAGACACTGAAGCAGATTTACCTTGAGAAACTGATTTCCGGCGAGTGGACCGGAACCATGAACCTGACCGAACCGCATGCCGGCTCCGATCTTGGCGTTCTGAAGACACGTGCTGAGCCGGTCGGCGACGGTTCCTACCGCATCTTCGGCCAGAAGATTTTCATCACCTATGGCGAGCACGATTTCGCCGACAACATCATCCATCTGGTGCTGGCGCGCCTGCCCGACGCGCCGCCCGGAACGAGGGGCATTTCCCTGTTTCTGGTGCCGAAATTCCTGGTCAACGCGGATGGAAGCCTCGGTGCGCGCAACGATTTGATCTGTCACAGCGTCGAGCACAAGCTCGGCATACACGGTTCGCCGACATGCACGATGATCTATGGCGACGGCAAGTTCGGCGATGAACCCGGCGCGCTCGGCTGGCTGATCGGTGAGGAAAACCGCGGCCTTGCCTGCATGTTCACCATGATGAACAACGCCCGCCTGAATGTCGGCATTCAAGGCGTTGCCGTTGCGGAGGCGGCCTATCAGAAGGCGCTGGAATACGCCAATGAGCGCACCCAGGGCAAGGCGCCCGGCTGGCAGGGCGAGGGCATGAGCCCCATCATCGAACACCCGGATATCCAGCGCGATCTGCTCACCATGAAATCCTTGGCGCAGGCCTCGCGCGCCATTGCCTTCAGCTGCGCCCATGCAATCGACATGGCTGACAGCGCGGAGGGACGCGGCGATGCCGACGCCGCCAAATTCTGGCGCGAGCGCGCCAATCTGCTGACGCCCATCGCCAAGGCATTTTCCACTGATATCGGCGTCGATGCGGCCTCCATCGGTGTCCAGGTGCATGGCGGCATGGGCTTTATCGAGGAGACGGGGGCCGCGCGGCTGCTGCGCGACTCGCGCATTGCACCCATCTATGAAGGCACCAACGGCATTCAGGCCATCGATCTCGTGACCCGTAAACTGCCGCAGTCTGGCGGCGAGCACGTCAAGGGCTATATCGGCGAACTCCGGGAGATCACCGCCGAGGTGGGCCGCAAGAACAATCCCGATTTCGGCATGACGGCGGACAAGCTCGACGAAGCACTGGCCGATCTGGAAACGGCGACGGACTGGCTGCTACAGGCGCTGCAGGACGGTCGCATACAGGAGGCGCTCGCCGGCGCGACGCCCTATCAGCGCCTGTTCGGCCTGACATCCGGTGCGGTTTATCTCGCCAAGGGCGCGCTGGTCGAAACCGGTGACGCGCTTGAGAACGGACGCATCGCGCTTTGCCGTTTCTGCGCCGAGAACCTGCTCGGAGAGACATCTGCGCTCCGCAATGCCGTTACACAAGGCGCGCAGAGCCTCATTCAAGCACGCAGTGCGCTGGGCTAACGAGGGAGAACATCGTGAGCGAACATATCATCGTCGAGCGGCCTTCGGAGCATGGCGGCGCAGTCCAGGTCATGCGTTTCAACCGGCCGGACAAGAAGAACGCCATCACCCAGGACATGTACCGGATCATGGTCGAGGCGATGCGGGCCGGCGACGCCGATGACGATGTGCGCGTCCATGTCTTCCTCGGCTCGGAAGGCTGCTTCACGGCCGGCAACGACATGCAGGACTTCCTGTCCTATGCCATCAATGGCCGCCTCGGCGAGGGCCATGTCGGCCAGTTCCTCAAGGCGCTGGCCACGGTCAGGAAGCCGATGATCTCCGGTGTCGACGGTCTTGCGATCGGTATCGGCACGACCATGCACTTCCATTGCGATCTGACATTTGCGACGCCGCGTTCGGAGTTTCGCACGCCCTTCGTCGATCTGGCCCTTCTGCCGGAAGCCGGCTCCAGCCTGCTCGGACCGGACGTGATGGGCTATCAGCGCGCCTTCGCCATGCTTGCCGCCGGCACGGGGTTTTCCGCCGAAGAGGCACGCGAAGCCGGCCTGATCTACCAGGTCGTCGGCGAAGAGGCGCTGGAAAGCGTCACTCTCGCGGCGGCAGCCAATATCGCGTCCAAGCCGCCGCAGGCCATGCAGCTCGCCCGCGACCTTCTGCGCCGTGGCGACCGTTCGGCCATTGTCGCCCGAATCGAGGAGGAATCGGCACTGTTCGGCGAGCGGCTTTCCTCGCCGGAAGCGCGGGCGGCCTTCGAAGCCTTCATGGCGCGGAAAAAAAGCGCTTAGGGGCTAACGCTCAAGAAGGGCGATCGCCTCGACATGCGGCGACCACAGAAACTGGTCGATCGGCAAAACCGAGACAAGCCTGAAGCCGCCATCGATAAGGATACGCAGATCCCGCGCCAGCGTCGCGGGATTGCACGAGACCGCCGCCACTTTTGAAACACCGGACGCCGCGATTTCGCGTGCCTGCGCCTGCGCACCGGCGCGTGGCGGGTCGAAAACCACGCCATCGGTCTTCTTGAGCTCCGCAGTCGAAAGCGGCCGCCGGAATAGGTCACGCCGCTCCACCGTCACGGGTTTCAGGCCGGGCGTGTGGCGGGCCGCCTGATCGAGCGCCTTGAGCGCTGCACCGTCGTTCTCGGCCGCATCCACCGCCGCCTGGCGGGCCAGCGGCAGGGCGAACGTGCCGCAACCGGAAAAAAGATCGGCAATCCTTTTCGCACCATTCAGATGCGCGCCGACGATGTCGATCATCGCTTCCTGGGCCTCGGTGCTGGCTTGCACAAAGCCGGTCGGCGGCGGCAAGACGTCGATGCCGGCAAATTTGAGGACCGGCTTGCGGGCCTCCACCAGGATCTCGGTGCCGAGCGACAGGCGCGCATAGCTGAGCGTGAGCGCTTGCCCAATGGCGTCCTGTCGCGCCTTTTCACGGATTTTGCCTATGCCGTCGACGGCCACGTCAAGGCCCGTCAGGCTTTCAAGCACCTGAATGCGGAACGGCTTGCCGCCATGCGCAAGAATACCTGCGAGCTTGCGAAGACCGGGAAGGGCGGCGACGATGGCCGGCGAAAGAACCGCGCATTCCTCGATGCTCGCGATGATATGGGTTCCCGTCTGATTGAAGCCGAGGACAAGACCGTTCTTGACCGCACGGGCCGAAAAGACCGCGCGGCGTCGGCTGCCGGGTTGGCAGGTGATTAGCGCTTTGATATCCGCATCGATGCCGCGCGCTGAAAGCGCGTCGTTCACAAGCTGTTTTTTCCAGTCATTATAAGCTGTTATGTCCAAGTGCTGAAGCGAGCATCCACCGCATCTATCGCCTTGCGGCCCGAAATGGCGGCAGGGCGGATCGGTGCGCGCCGATGACGGTTCTTCGACCGATACCAACGCTCCCCTGGAGCCGGTCCGCCTGATTGCCACCGTTTCGCCGGGCAGCGCGAAGCCGACATAAAGCGCCTCGCCGTTGATTGTGGCGATGCCGTCGCCCTGCGCGCCGAGCCGCTCGATGGTAACGGATTCCACATTCATTCCTTAACGCCTCCCAGCAGGAACTCGCGATTGCCGTCGCCGCCCTCGATCGGCGAAGGGCACGTTCCCCGGCTTTGCCACCCGGGTTGCGAGCCGAGCCAGTCGGAGAGTTCGGATGCGATCTGCGGACCGAGGGAAGGGTCCTTCAGCAATCCGGCCTTGCCCAGCGCATCCTTTCCCGCCTCGAATTGCGGTTTGACCAGAAGGACGCAGAAACTCCCCTTTGCGGCGAGTGCCAGGGCCGGCGGAAGCGCCAGCCGCAGCGATATGAAGCTCACATCGCTGACAATGGCGTCGATTTCGCGCCCGCCAATGTCATCGCGTGTCAGATAGCGGGCATTGATGCCCTCATGATTGCTCAGGCGCGCATCGTTTCGAAGGCTGTCATGCAGTTGGTCGTGCCCGACATCCACGGCGCAGACATGGACCGCGCCGCGTTCCAGCAGCACCTGCGAAAAGCCGCCGGTCGACGCACCGATGTCGAGGGCATTGCGGCCCGCCGGGTCGAAGCCGAAATGATCGAGGCCGGCGATCAGCTTGAGAGCTGCACGCGATACATATTTTTGCGCTTCATCATTGACGGTGACTGCGGTGCCGGGAACGAAACGGGTGCCGGGTTTCCTGTAGATGGTGCCATCGACAGCAACCGTTCCCCGTGCAATCGCATCGCGTGCCCGTGCCCTGGTCTCGAACAAACCGCGCTCAACGAGCAGCAGATCGAGGCGCATCCTGTCTGGAGAATTGGAGTTTTCGCCACCCATCGCCTCTCATGGCCGCTGTATGGCCCGGAGGCAAGCCTTTTCGAACCTTAGCGCTCAGCGAAGCCGTCGAAGTCTATGGCGAACACTCCGGCGTCGGGAAGTGGCGCGGGCTCCAGTGTGCCGTCCTCGGCACTTCGCGCATGGATCGGCGGATAAAGATAGTGTGGCTCGCCGATCTTGTGCGTGCCGCGGATCATTCCGAGCTTGCCGGCAACGATCGTGATGGCCGCCTGTTCGATCTTGCGGTCATATTTCGGACCGGCATGAGCCGGCGTTGCGGCGCCCGTGCAAAGGCACAGCGCACTGATTGTGGTGGGCAGAACGATTTGCCGCATCTTCCGCATCCCTGTTTGGTTTGCGGAAGAATTTAACAAAATCAGCGTCTAAATGGGTGACTTGCCGTTTGTACGGTTAACACATGGTTCCCGGCAAGGGCGTCGAATTCACGCCTGAGTGGACGTGGATACGAGCCGCTCGTTGCCGAGTGCCTGGAAAGCGGCTTTGACAATGCCCTCACGGTCAAGCCCGGCACGGGCATACATGGCCTCCGGCTTGGCCTGCTGCATGAAGTAGTCCGGCATAACCAATGGCCGGAATTTCAGACCATTGTCGAGCAGGCCTTCATGGGCAAGGAACTGCATGACATGGGAACCGAAGCCGCCGACCGCGCCTTCCTCGACGGTGATCATCACCTCATGGTGCCGCGCCAGTTGCAGGATCAATTCGTGATCCAGCGGTTTTGCAAAGCGGGCATCGGCGACCGTTGCCGGCAGCCCGGCAGCATCGAGGTCCTCCGCCGCGAGCATGCAATCGGCGAGCCGCGTTCCGAAGGAAAGGATGGCCACCTTGCCGCCTTCCTTGATCAGCCGCCCCTTGCCAATTTCAAGCAGCGAGCCGCGTTCTGGCAGATCGACGCCGGCGCCTTCGCCGCGCGGATAGCGGAAGGAAATGGGGCCCTCGTCATAGGCCGCCGCCGTGCGCACCATGTGTTTGAGCTCGGCCTCGTCCGCCGCCGCCATGACGACGAAGCCGGGCAGGGTGGCAAGATAGGTCGTGTCGAACGAACCCGCATGGGTCGGTCCGTCCGCGCCGACGAAACCCGCGCGGTCGATCGGAAAGCGCACCGGCAGCCCCTGAATGGCCACGTCGTGGACGACCTGGTCATAGGCGCGCTGCAGGAATGTCGAATAGAGCGCCGCGAAAGGCCGGTAGCCTTCCGAGGCAATGCCGGCGCAGAAGGTGACGGCGTGCTGCTCCGCGATGCCGACGTCGAAGCAGCGCTCCGGATAGACCTCCAGGAATTTGTCCAGCCCGGTGCCGGACGGCATGGCGGCGGTGACGGCGACGATTTTCTCGTCATGTGCCGCTTCCTCGATCAGCGCGTCGGCAAAGACGCGCGTATAGCTCGGCGCGTTCGGCGGCGCCTTGGCCTGCGCGCCGGTGATGACGTCGAACTTCGACACGCCGTGATATTTGTCGGCCGCTGCCTCCGCGGGGGCGTAGCCCTTGCCCTTTTGCGTCACCACATGGATGAGAACCGGGCCCTGCGCATTGTCGCGCACATTGCGCAGCACCGGCAAAAGGTGGTCGAAACTGTGCCCGTCGATCGGCCCGATATGGTAGAAGCCCAGCTCCTCGAACAGCGTTCCGCCGGTGACGTAGCCGCGTGCATGCTCCACCGCCCGCGTAATCGCGCGGTCAACGGCCTTGCCGAGATAGGCGGTGAGCTTCTTGCCGAATTCGCGCACGCCCATATAGGTACGCCCGGAGGCGAGCCGTGCGAGATAGGCACTCATCGCCCCGGTCGGCGGTGCGATCGACATGTCGTTGTCATTGAGTATGACGATCAGTCGGGCATCGAGCGCGCCAGCATTGTTGAGCGCTTCGTAGGCCATGCCCGCCGACATCGCGCCGTCGCCGATAACCGCGATCACGTTACGCGGCTCCTCCGCCATGGCGCTCGCAACGGCCATGCCGAGGCCGGCCGAAATGGATGTCGAGGAGTGCGCCGCACCGAAAGGGTCGTATTCGCTCTCGGCGCGCCTGGTAAAGCCGGAAAGCCCGTCTTCCTGCCGCAAGGTACGAATACGGTCGCGGCGACCGGTCAGGATCTTGTGCGGATAGCACTGGTGCCCGACATCGAAGATCAGCCGGTCGTGCGGCGTGTCGAATATCTTGTGGATGGCCAGTGTCAGCTCGACGACGCCCAGCCCGGCACCAAGATGGCCGCCGGTAACAGAGACCGCGTCGATCATCTCGGCGCGCAGCTCATCTGCAAGCTGCGGCATGTCCCGATCATCGATGTCTTTAAGGTCCACGGGCACATGCACGCGGTCAAGAAGGGGAGTATCGGGCCGATCGCTCACTATTGCTGCTTCCGTGTCATTTGTCGGTTAACTAGCGCAGTCGCGCATATTGTTAACCTTTTGAGGTATAGCAAGTGCCCAATCGCCGCAAGCTGAGGCGGCCGGTCTGAGGCCCGGTGCACCGAAATTCATCCGAATATGCGGCAAATCTGCACAGCCTAATCGGCGTCGAGCGGCTCCGTTCCGGCGGCCGCGCCGCTGCGGTCCAGGCGAATCTTTTCGATGCGGTCTTCCGCTGCTTTCAGCAGTCTTTCACAGTGCAGTTTCAACGCTTCGCCGCGCTCGTATATCTCGATCGACTGGTTGAGCGGCACATCTCCTGTCTCGAGGCTGGCGACGATCTTTTCAAGCTGGTCCATGGCCTGCTCGAAACTCATCGCGGCAATGTCTTCATTGCCCTTGTTTTCCTTGCTCATGACTAACCCTTCATCAGGCGCTCAACATGCGATGCGGCCGACTCGGCCAAACCCGTGAGATCATAGCCGCCTTCAAGCATGCTTACGAGGCGATTGTCGCAAAAACGCCCTGCGATCTCCATGAGCTGGCCCGTTGCCCAGTCGAAATCGTCTGCCGTCAGGTTGATTTCGGCGAGCGGATCGCGGTGATGCGCATCGAATCCGGCCGAGACGATGACAAGATCGGGGCGCATGTTTTCCAGAGCCGGCAGGACCCGCGTCAGGAACGCCTCGCGGAATTGCTCGCTGCCTGTTTGCGGCGACAGCGGCGCGTTGACGATGTTGCCGGCGCCGGTTTCTTTCCTGGCACCGGTGCCGGGATAAAGCGGCATCTGGTGGGTCGAGCAGTAGAGCACGCTCGCATCCTCCCAGAATATGTCCTGTGAGCCGTTGCCGTGATGCACGTCCCAGTCGACGATGGCGACCCGCTCGGCGCCATGGGTCCGCTGTGCGTGGCGCGCTGCAATGGCTGCCTGGTTGAACAGGCAAAAACCCATCGCCTGGTTCGCTTCGGCATGGTGTCCGGGCGGTCTTGCGGCAAGGAAGACATTGTCCGCCGCGCCGCCAAACACATCGTCGACGCCGGCGATTGCTCCGCCGATGGCAGTCAGGGCCGCCTCCAGGCTCTTGGGGCTGACGCTGGTGTCTTCATCGACCGGAGCCAGGCCTTCCTCCGGGATGGCCGCCTTGACCCTCGCGAGGTGTTCCTCCGGGTGGGCCAGCAGCACGGCATCCTCGTTCGCCGCGTCCGGTTGCTGGCGGTCAAGCGCATCGAAGCGCGTGTCGGCGAAAGCTTCCCCCAGCGCGCGCAGCCGGTCCGGGCGCTCGGGGTGCCCAAGCGGTGTCAGATGTTCAAGATAGATCGGGTGCGTGTAAAGACGTGTTGTCATGTCGCTCCAGACTTTGCTGCAAAATCAGCGCGTTGAGCCCTTTTCCGGAATCTTCTTCTCAGCCTTCGATAACGGTGGTCCTGGAGATCGCGATGCCGAAACCCTCAAGACCGACATAGTGGCGTTCGCGCGATGCGAACAGCTCGATCGACGCGATCCCGAGATCTTTCAGGATTTGTGCGCCAAGCCCGATTTCCAGCCATTCGTTCTCGCGTGCGCGCGCTTCCTCGTGAAATTCACGCTCGCCTGCCGCCTTGCGGCCATTGCCGAAATTTCCGACGCCGACCGAGCCCTCGCGCAGATAGACGATTACGCCGCGCCCGTGCTCCGCGATACGTTGCATATAGTCGTTGATCGGCCGCTCCTGACCGAAGACATCGTCGACGACCGATTCCAGGTGCAGCCGCACCGGTATATCGACACCGTCGCGAATGTCCCCGAATACGATTGCGATATGCTGCATCGGGTCCCAGGGCAGGGAATAGGTGTGTGCGGTCGCTTCCCCGAACGGGGTATCAACGCTGAAGACATCACCCTGTTCGATCAGCGTTTCCTGGCGTTGCCGATAGGCGATGAGATCGGCGACGGAGACCTGTTTGAGTCCGTGCCGTTCGGCGAAATCTGCCACCTGCGGACCGCGTGTCACCGTGCCGTCATCGTTGACGAGTTCACAGATCACACCGACCGGCGGCAGTCCGGCCAACCGGCACAGATCGACCGCGGCTTCCGTGTGGCCGGAACGCATGAGAACGCCGCCCTCGCGCGCAACCAGAGGGAAGATATGGCCGGGCCGCACAAAATCCGCCGCGCCCGCATTCGAATTGGCGAGATTGCGCACGGTCAGGGTCCGGTCATCGGCAGAGATACCGGTCGTCGTACCGTGTTTGTAATCGACCGAGACGGTAAAGGCCGTCGCGTGGGGCGCGTCGTTCTCCGCCACCATTGCGGTCAGGTTGAGCCGCTTGGCATCGGCCCGTGTCATCGGCGCGCAAACAATGCCGGACGTGTGCCGAACGATAAAGGCCATCTTCTCGGGCGTACAGTGAACCGCGGCGATGATCAGATCGCCCTCGTTCTCGCGGCCATCGTCATCGGTGACGACGACGATTTCGCCAGCTTCAAAGGCGCGCAGTGCTTCCACGACCCGTGTCTGATCATATGACATGATGCGTTCTGTTTCCCGATCCTAAAGGCGGCCGGTCTGGCCCCTGTGCCGCAAATAATGGTCGGCAAGCGCGCAGGCAAGCATCGCTTCGCCAATCGGAACTGCCCTTATGCCGACGCAGGGGTCGTGCCGTCCCTTTGTGCGCACGTCGACCTCGTTGCCGTCGGCGTCGATGCTGCGCCGTTCGGTCAGGATCGAGGATGTGGGCTTGACCGCAAATCGCGCGACGATCGGCTGGCCGGTGGAGATCCCGCCCGCGATGCCGCCGGAATTGTTGGACAGGAACACCGGATTTCCGTCGGCGCCCATGCGCATTTCGTCGGCATTTTCCTCGCCGGTAATCGAAGCTGCGCCGAAGCCGTTGCCGATCTCCACGCCCTTGACCGCATTGATCGACATGAGGTTCGAGGCGATATCCTGGTCAAGCTTGGCATAGACGGGGGCGCCGAGCCCGGCGGGAATGCCTTCTGCAATCACCTCGATAATGGCGCCGACCGAGGAGCCCGCCTTGCGCACATCGTCCAGATAGTCTTCCCAGCGCGGCACCGTGTCGGCGTCCGGGCAGAAGAAGGGGTTGTCGGCGACGTTTTCCCAGTTCCAGTTGTCGCGGTTGACGGAAATCGTTCCGATCTGCACCAGGGCGCCGCGCACCGTCATTCCAGGTACGATCTTGCGCGCCAGACCGCCGGCGGCAACCCGTGCGGCGGTTTCCCGGGCGGATGAGCGGCCGCCACCGCGATAGTCGCGGATGCCGTATTTGGCGTCATAGGTGTAGTCGGCATGGCCCGGCCGGTAGCGCCGCGCGATCTCGGAGTAATCCTTCGACCGCTGGTCGGTGTTCTCGATCATCATGGAAACAGGCGTGCCCGTGGTCACGAGTGTTTCGCCATCGTCTTTCGGCATGAAGCCGGAGAGCACCTTGACCGCATCCGCCTCGCGGCGCTGCGTCACGAAACGCGACTGTCCGGGCTTGCGCCGGTCGAGCCAGTGCTGCAGCTCCGCGACCGTGAATTCGATACCGGGAGGACAACCGTCGACAACACAACCGAGGGCAGGGCCATGACTCTCGCCCCATGTGGTGACTCGGAACAGGTGACCGAACGTATTGTGTGACATGTTTCCTGCCTGGAATTGACGCGGCGGCGGCACGTCCGCCGACGGAGCATTGTCCGCGATCCTCATGCACCGTCTAGGCAGTTTTTTTCGGCGGGTCAAATGCTTCGGCGCCGGCCGAAGCGAGCCAGCCGATTGAAAAAGCGCTATCGGGCGGGCGGGGCCAGCCAGTCGAGCGCACCGTCTTCGATTTTGAGAACACGATCTTGCGGGACCGACAGGTCAGCGGCTTGCGCGCCGGGTACGCCGGCGACGATGTGAAACAGCGTGCGAATGACGCCGCCATGGGTGACGCATACGGTCGGCGACGCGATGTCGTTGACCCATGCGGCGACCCGCCAGCTCAGGATTTCATAGCTTTCCGCATTCTCGCCGCGCGGCTGGAAATTCCACTTGTCGCGCACGCGTTCATCGACATGACCCGGGACTGTCTTGACCAACTCTTCATAGGTCTGACCCTCCCAGTCTCCGAAACAGACCTCGATCAGACGTGTGTCGGTGCGGTAGCTGTCAGGCTCGAGGTCCATCGCGCCGCGCAGCAGTTCCATGGTCGCGCGTGTTCGGTTCAGCGGGCTGGAAACGAAATCGTATTTGTCCGTGTGCTCGCCGATCAGCGCTTGAAGGGCGCGGCCGTTGTCAGCCGCCTGCCTGCGTCCGGTCGCGTTGAGAGGAATGTCGCGGGCACCCTGGAAACGACCTTCTATGTTCCAGTCCGTCACGCCGTGCCGGACCACATAAAGCGGCGGCAAAGAAAGTGCCATGATCAACAGCCTCCGTTACAACCGGAGCCGTATCAGTCTTTGATGACGGAAATATCCGGTGCGTCCACAGACTTCATGCCGACCGTGTGATAACCGGAATCTACGTGATGCACTTCGCCGGTCACGGCCACGGACAGATCCGACAGCAGATAGAGCGCCGATGCGCCGACTTCATCGGTGGTGACCGTGCGCTTGAGCGGCGCGTTATATTCATTCCACTTCAAGATATAGCGAAAGTCGCCGATGCCGGAGGCTGCCAGTGTCTTGATCGGGCCGGCTGAGATTGCGTTGACGCGGATGCCGCGACCGCCGAGGTCGACGGCCAGATAGCGGACGCTGGCTTCCAGGGCTGCCTTGGCGACGCCCATGACGTTGTAGTGCGGCATCACCTTTTCAGCGCCGTAATAAGTCAGCGTCAGGATCGAGCCGCCATCGTTCATGATCGCTTCGGCGCGCCTTGCCAGCGCGGCCAGAGAATAGACGGAGATTTCCATTGTCCGGCAGAAATTCTCGCGCGTCGTGTTGACGAAGCGGCCGGTCAGTTCTTCCTTGTCGGAAAATGCGATCGCGTGCACCAGGAAGTCTATCTTGCCCCAGCGTTCTTCCAGGTCGGCGAACACCGCATCCATGCTGGCGGGATCGGTTACGTCGCAATGGCCTGCAACATGGGCTCCAAGCTCGGAAGCGAGCGGTTCGACGCGCTTCTTCAGCGCTTCGCCCTGATAGGTCAGCGCCAGCTCGGCTCCTGCATCGGCGCAGGCCTTGGCGATTCCCCAGGCAATCGATCGATTGTTGGCGACGCCCAAGATAACTCCGCGCTTGCCTTTCATCAGACCCGCACCCAGAACCATATCCCACTCCTTGCTTCTTGCTAACTTGGCTATGGCACAGAGGACAAACGCGTTCAAGACGCTTGCGCTCCACGGGCAACCATCTTGTGCTGCTGCCGGCGGTCGGGCCGGTGCGCTCACCGCCGCGTTGCCATCACGGTCAATCCGTTGATTTGGCGTAGGCGAGCAGGGCGTCGTCCGGGTCTTCCGGAAGCAGGAGCTTCACATTGATGTACAGGTCGCCGCGCCGTTTGTTGCTGTCCGGCAAGCCCTTGCCGCGAATGCGCAGCACACGGTCGGAACCGGACCAGGGCGGAATGGAAACCAGGAGCTTTCCGTCGAGGCCCTCGAACGGCACCTTGGCGCCGAGTATCCCGTCTTTCAGAGGCACCGGCAGGTCGGCCACGAGATCGACACCGTCGGTGCGCAAATACTTGTGCTTCTTGTAACGGATCGTGATGAGGGCATCGCCCATTTTGTCTTCGGGCAGATTTTTGCCCTTGCCGTGCAGGCGCAGAACCCTGCCGTTTTCGATTCCCGCCGGCAGATTGACCTTCACGGTCCGGCCATCGGGAAGGGTGACGCTTTCGCTTGACGTTTTCAGCACACGGTCGAGTGAAATGGCCAATTCCGCATGGATATCGGCCTCATCGACCTGTTGGGTTTCCGGTTCCGGCTCGGGATGGTCATCAAGGCCCGGCGCGTCCTCCGCGGTCTTGCGCACGAAGGATTCGCCGAAGATCCGCTCCATGATTTCCTCGTGGGAATCGTTCTCGAACCCGCCTTTGTCCGCTTCACTGGCCGCATCCGCCGGCTTGTCCCGTTTTGCCTCGTCCGCGGCGGCACTGCTGTTCTTGCTCCGCTTGAAGCTGAATCCATTCCACGGATTGACGCCGGCAAATCCCGAGAAGACGGATTTCCTGGGTGTCGCGCGGCCGGACGAATCGATCTGGCCGCTGTCGAAAAGACGCCGCTTCTTCGCATTGCCGAGGATCTCGTAGGCGTGGTTGACATCGTTGAACCGCGAAGCAGCCCGCGGATTGTTCTGGTTGCGATCCGGATGGCTGGACTTGGCTTTTTTGCGGAATGCGGCCTTGATCTCATCGCCGCTGGCGGTTTTCGGAATACCCAGAACCGCATAGGGATTACGCATGGGACGACCCACCTGAACTCGGACGCCGAACCGGTCGGCAAGGGAACATTGCTACAGGTCGTCGATTCTAGGGCCAAGTTATGAAAAAAGGCTTGATTCCGTCGCTGCCCCGATGTTGCCGTATCGTGCCCGGAAGGTGGCTAGCTCTGCTGGCTCAACGATTTGAGCGACCAGGACTTGGTCAGGCGGGTGCGGCAGATTTCGCCGGTATATTGCGCAACGCCGTCATAGCTGTGCTTGGAGACGATAAAGTCGCGGCAGACTTTTCCGACGGAGCTGCTTTCGCGGATAAAGCTGACCGAGCCGAAATTGCCGGTTGTTGCGTTGTTCCACGGAATGTCCTGAACATGGCCCGGTCTGATTTTTGCCTCGGCGACGGTGTCGGCTATGATCATGTCGTCGGAAGAGCTGTCGACCGCAGGATCGATGGAACCGGACAAGAGGCTGGTATCGGGCTTGTCCTCGACTCCGAGGTCCAGGCCTGAACTCACGCAGCCCGATGCCGCGACAAGCACAGTGAGCAGAACAGCACGAACCATGAAAGAACCCGATTGTCTCTCACGCGATTTTCTGTTCTCTACACACACAAGCTTCAACTGGGTCACTCGAAACAACCACTCAACAGTTCTGACGGTTAACGTACAATGACTAACAACACATTGTTAACGAAAGATGATTTTACCCTTTCCGAGGAGCCGCTCAACCTTTTCGGCGAATGGCTTTCCGACGCGCAGGACAGCGAGTTGAACGACCCCACCGCCGTGTCGCTGGCTACGGTCGACGAGGACGGGTTGCCGAATGTGCGGATGGTTCTGCTCAAGGGATTCGATGAACGCGGCTTCACCATCTACACCAATTTCGAAAGTCAGAAGGGGACTGAATTGTTGGCCTCAAAAAAGGCGGCAATGTGTTTCCATTGGAAATCCCTGCGCCGCCAGGTGCGGCTGCGCGGCGATGTTTCCGTGGTCAGCGACGAGGAGGCCGACGAATATTTCGAAAGCCGGCCGCGCGGCAGCCGCATCGGCGCCTGGGCGTCCAAACAGTCGCGTCCTTTGGAGGGCCGTTTCGCACTGGAAAAATCGGTTGCCGAATACACGGCCAAATATCCGGTCGGCGCGATTCCGAGGCCGCCATACTGGTCCGGCTTCCGGCTGTCGCCCGTGTCGATCGAGTTCTGGCATGACCGCAAGTTCCGGCTGCATGACCGCATCGTGTTCACACGCTCGTCCAAAGGCGGGGGCTGGACGAAGACGCGGCTTTATCCGTAACCGGCCGGACCGGAATGCCGGTCAGGCCTGCGTCCCGCCGACGGTCATCTGGTCCATGCGCAGGTGCGGTTGGCCGACGCCGACGGGCACACTCTGTCCTGCTTTGCCGCACATTCCGATACCGTTATCGAGTTTCGAGTCGTTTCCGACCATCGAAACCCTGTGCATGGCGTCCGGACCATTGCCGATCAGCATTGCGCCCTTGACCGGCGCGCCGACCTTGCCGTTCTCGATAAGATAGGCTTCCGTGCAGCCGAACACGAACTTTCCGGAGGTGATGTCGACCTGACCGCCGCCGAAGGAGACGGCGTATATGCCCTTGTCGACGGAAGCGATGATTTCCTCCGGCGTTTTGTCGCCGCCAAGCATATAGGTGTTGGTCATGCGCGGCATGGGCCGGTGCGCATGTGACTGGCGCCGCCCGTTTCCGGTCGGCTCCATCCCCATCAGCCGCGCGTTCTGGCGGTCCTGCATGTAGCCGACCAACTTTCCGTCCTCGATGAGCACATTGTAGCCCGAGGGCGTGCCTTCATCGTCCATCGTCAGCGACCCGCGCCGCTCGCTGATGGTTCCGTCGTCGACGACCGTCACGCCCTTTGCAGCGACCTGCTCGCCGAGGAGGCCGGCAAAAGCGGATGTTTTCTTGCGGTTGAAGTCGCCTTCGAGGCCGTGGCCGACGGCCTCGTGCAGCATGACGCCGGGCCAGCCGGCTCCCAGTACGACATCGAGGGTACCTGCGGGCGCCGGGATTGCCTCAAGGTTCACGAGGGCCTGCCGCAGCGCCTCGTCGGCGCCGGCCTGCCAGCTGTCCTCGGCGATGAATGCGCCGAAACCGCGCCGCCCGCCGGCTCCGTAGCTGCCGCTTTCCTGTCTGTCGCCGTCGCCGACGACGACACTGATATTGAGCCGCGTGAGCGGCCGGATATCGCGCAGGATCTGCCCGTCAGCCCGCAATATGTTGACCACCTGCCAGCCCGCGGCGAGGGACGCCGTCACCTGCCGGACCTTTTCGTCCTTGCCGCGCAGGTATCCGTCGACCTCTTGCAGCAGCGCCACCTTTTCCGCAAAAGCCGGCGCGCCGATGGGGTTTTCTTCGCCGTAAAGGTGCTTGTTGGTTCGAGCCGGCGCATCCGAATAGGCGCCGCTGTGACCGCGCGTCACGGCGGCCACCGCGTCGCTTGCCCGTTTCAGCGCGGCTTCCGAAAGATCGCCCGAATGGGCATAGCCGACCGCCTCATCGGCAACGGCGCGAAGACCGAAACCCTGATCGCACGAGAAGTTTCCGGCCTTCAGCCTTCCGTCGTCGAAGGTGAGCGCTTCCATCTGGGCGTGTTCAACGAACAGCTCGCCATCATCTGCGCCGGCAAGGCTGTTCTTCACGATCTCCGATACGCGCTCGTCCGAGCAGTCGAAGGTCTTGAGCAAGTCGGTATTCATATCGTCATCCGGATGCGATGGAGCCGAATCGGCGCCATCCTGTTTCGGGAAATGCTGTTCTCCATATATGGTATAGCGCATTCATATCCAATGCGAAGGACGACGCGAGCCGCCGGGAGGCTTTGCCTTGGCTGACAAATCGGGAAAGACGACATCTTCAAAACGGACCGTCGCTCTGAAGACGCGACCGGGCAACGGCGACGTGGATGCATTTCTGGCAGGTATCGAGGATGAGGCGAAGCGCGCGGACAGTCAGGTCCTGATGGACATGATGAACCGCGTGACCGGACGGGATGCCGTCATGTGGGGCTCTTCCATCATCGGCTTCGGAACCTACACCTACACCTATGCGGACGGCCGCTCCGCCCAGTGGATGGTAACGGGATTCTCGCCCCGCAAGACCGCCTTGACGGTCTATGTCATGCCGGGTTTTTCGGCCTATGACCGTCAGTTGTCACGACTCGGGCGCTACAAGACCGGCAAATCCTGCCTCTACATCAAACGCCTGTCGGATGTTGATCTCGATGTTCTCGAAGCGATCGTGGCGGATGCCTACCGGCACATGAAGGAAAACTATCCCGACTGACCGGGTGCGCATGCTTCAGGGCAGGGCGCCGAAACCGTCGGTGAAGCCGGCAAGGTCAACAGGAATCCCGATCCCTTCCTCCGGTGTCTGAAAGACGATGAACGTGGCGATCGTTCCTGCTTTGAGCGTATTGAGCAATGCATCCTCGAGGATCACCTCCGCATAGCAGCCATCAGTGAAGCAGCGTACGAAATAGGCTCTTCCGATATCCTTGCCGTCAACATTCAGTCCAAGACCGTTGGGAAGCAGCACACCGAGCGGCGCGAGCACACGCAGCACACGTGCCTGCTTGTCCGCGGTCTTGAGCACGACCACCGAAAGCCCGATTTCCGGACGGTCTTCGGCAATGACGTTCTGCATCAGAGCGCATTGCTCGCTGGAAGCGCCGGCCGGCTGGTCGCATACAATCGACCAGGCCCCGTGATTGGAACGAACGGTTCCCGGTTGCTGGGCGACGGCCGATACGGTCAGACCCATTGCCGAGACCGCAAATGCAATGACGGCAAGTTTCAGTTTCTTCAGTTGCGGCATGTTTGCTCCAGCGCTACCCGAATCATTCGCGTTATTGTGTATTCGCCCATTGGCAATTGGAAGGTTCATGTTCCTACGGGCTTGTCGGAGGCGGGCCTAGTGCACAAATGCGGCGACAATCGCGCAGCGAACGGTCCCTCTGCATTGAAGGGATTTTCAGATTGATCAATTTGGCTTTTTTTGCACATGCGGCACGCGCATATCAAGGCGGCATGCGCATTTAGCCGGTTCAATTGCTTAAAATGTCGCACCGAAAGGTCTGTCAGCCAGTTGCGATTGGCTCTAAACTATGATTTTAAGCGCAGTCAATCAGAGGGAAAAATGCGCCTCCGCGAGACCGGCCGGCGTATGCTCGAGGGAGAATTGTCGTGAAATTTCTCATCCAGGCAGTTTGGGCGCTGCTTGCCACATGGCTTCTGGCAACCCAGGCGCACGCCGCGCAGCCGGTAGACTGGCAGTTGGGTTTCCAGCCGGCCGTTACCGATATCATGCGTGAGATCGACTGGTTCAATACCTACACATTGTGGTTCATCATTCCGATCTCCTTGCTGGTGCTCCTGCTGCTGGTTATCGTCATCCTGCGTTTCCGCAGGGGCGCGAACCCCAATCCCTCGAAAACGAGCCACAACACCACCATCGAAGTCATCTGGACAGTCGGGCCGGTGATCATCCTGCTGTGTCTGGCCATTCCGTCGTTCCAGTTGCTCAATGCCCAGTATTCGCCGCCGGAGGAACCGCAGCTCACGATCAAGGCGACAGGCTACCAGTGGTACTGGGGCTATGAATACCAGGTTGAGGAAGAGGTATCTTTCGATTCGATCCTCCTGGCCGATGATGACCGCGCCGACTATGGCAAGGAAGATCGCGGTGAATATCCCAGGCTTCTGGCCGTCGACAACGAGATGGTCGTCCCGGTCGGCATGACCGTGCGCCTCCTGGTCACTGCAGGTGACGTCATTCACTCCTACGCCATGCCGGCCTTCGGCGTGAAGATGGACGCCGTTCCCGGCCGCATGAACGAAACATGGTTCAAAGCCGACCGCGAGGGTCTCTATTACGGCCAGTGTTCGGAACTGTGCGGCAAGGATCATGCCTATATGCCGATCGGCGTGCGTGTCGTGTCAGTGGAGCAATACGGTGCCTGGCTCGCCGCGGCCGCTGACGATGTCGAGGCTGCCAACGCGCAGCTGATGGCGTCGATCGAAGCAGAAAAAACCGTTGAGCTCGCTGCCAACGAAGCACAGAAGATCGAGGAGTAAACCCATGGCCGGAGCTACAGCAGCACACGATGCTCACGATCATAAGCCGGTCGGCTTTATCCGCCGCTGGGTTTATTCGACGAACCACAAGGACATCGGCACGCTCTATCTGATCTTTGCGATCATTGCGGGTGTTATCGGCGGTGCGCTGTCCATCTTCATGCGCTGGGAGCTGCAGGAGCCGGGGATCCAGATCTTCCACGGTCTCGCGGCCATGGTTTACGGCTTCGAGGGTGATGCCGCGATTGACGGCGGCAAGCAGATGTACAACGTGTTCACCACCGCGCATGGCCTCATCATGATCTTCTTCATGGTCATGCCGGCTTTGATCGGGGGTTTTGCCAACTGGATGGTGCCGATCATGATCGGCGCGCCGGACATGGCGTTTCCGCGCATGAACAACATCTCCTTCTGGCTGCTGCCGCCGGCCTTTATCCTGCTGCTGCTGTCCATGTTCGTGGAGGGACCGACTGGTGCCTACGGTGTCGGGGGAGGGTGGACGATCTACCCGCCATTGTCGACGACCGGGCAACCGGGGCCGGCGATGGATTTCGCCATCCTGTCACTGCACATCGCCGGCGCCTCTTCGATCCTCGGCGCGATCAACTTCATCACGACGATCTTCAACATGCGCGCCCCGGGCATGACGCTGCACAAGATGCCGCTGTTCGCCTGGTCCGTGCTGATCACCGCCTTCCTGCTGCTTCTGTCGCTGCCGGTTCTGGCGGGTGGCATCACCATGCTTTTGACCGACCGAAATTTCGGCACGTCCTTCTTCTCGCCTGAAGGCGGGGGCGATCCGATCCTGTTCCAGCATCTGTTCTGGTTCTTCGGCCATCCGGAAGTGTACATTCTGATCCTGCCTGCCTTCGGCATCGTCAGCCACATCGTCGCGACCTTCTCGCGCAAGCCGGTCTTTGGCTATCTCGGAATGGCCTATGCCATGGTCGCCATCGGTGCCGTCGGCTTTATCGTGTGGGCGCACCACATGTACACGGTCGGCCTGTCGC
The DNA here is from genome assembly GCF_027889715.1 of Allohoeflea poritis. GTDB lineage: Bacteria > Pseudomonadota > Alphaproteobacteria > Rhizobiales > Rhizobiaceae > Hoeflea_A > Hoeflea_A poritis. The sequence goes on along the minus strand of NZ_JAPJZH010000003.1, from coordinate 67,112 downwards.
TTGACGCGCAGCGTTACTTCGTCTTCGCGACGATGGTGATCGCCGTTCCGACCGGCGTGAAGATCTTTTCCTGGATCGCGACCATGTGGGGCGGCTCGCTGACCTTCCGCACACCGATGTTGTGGGCGCTCGGCTTCATCTTCCTGTTCACCGTCGGCGGCGTGACCGGCGTTCAGCTGGCCAATGCCGGTCTCGACCGCGCAATGCACGACACCTACTACGTGGTGGCCCATTTCCACTACGTGCTGTCGCTCGGTGCCGTGTTCGGCATCTTCGCCGCCTGGTACTACTGGTTCCCCAAGATGACGGGCTACATGTATAACTCATGGATCGCCAAGACCCATTTCTGGGTCATGTTCATCGGCGTGAACCTGGTATTCTTCCCGCAGCACTTCCTGGGTCTGGCGGGCATGCCGCGCCGCTACATCGACTACCCCGATGCCTATGCGGGCTGGAATGCCGTTTCCTCATACGGTTCGTACCTTTCAGCGATCGGCGTGGTTATCTTCCTGTTCGGCGTATGGGAGGCATTTGCCAAGAAACGCCAGGCGGAGGACAATCCCTGGGGCGAGGGCGCGACGACCCTGGAATGGAAGCTCAGCTCGCCGCCGCCGTTCCACCAGTGGGAACAGCTGCCGCGCATCAAATAGATACATCCGATTGGCGGAGCCGCATACGCGGCTCTTGCCTGTAACGACAACGGGAAATCAAGTTCACAGCAATGGCGATAACCGGCGAACAGGGCGCATTGAACGGAGCGGAACTCGGCCTTTCCCAGGCCGAGCCCGGCGATTATTTCGCGCTTCTGAAGCCGCGCGTCATGTCGCTGGTGGTGTTTACCGCCTTCGTGGGCATGATCATTGCCCCCGGTACGATCCATCCCTTCCTCGGCATGGTCTCCATCCTGTGCATAGCCGTTGGTGCCGGCGCTTCGGGCGCGCTGAACATGTGGTACGATGCCGACATTGACGCCGTCATGTCGCGGACCGCATCGCGTCCCGTTCCGGCCGGTCGGGTCGGACCCTCCGAGGCGCTTGCCTTCGGCCTGGTGCTTTCGGCGTTTTCGATCCTGACACTCGGATTGCTGGTCAACTGGCTTTCAGCCGCGCTGCTTGCTTTCACGATTTTCTTCTACGTCGTGATCTACACGATGTGGCTGAAGCGCTCGACGCCGCAGAACATCGTCATCGGCGGTGCCGCCGGCGCGCTGCCTCCGATGATCGGCTGGGCCTGTGTCACCGGTTCGGTCTCGTGGGAGAGCTTCGTCCTGTTCCTGATGATCTTTCTGTGGACGCCGCCGCATTTCTGGGCGCTGGCGCTTTTCAAGCAGGGCGACTACCACAAGGCCGGGGTTCCGATGCTGCCGAATGTTGCAGGCGTGAAATCCACCAAGCGGCAGATCTTTGTCTATGCGATCATCACGGCGCTGGTCGGCGTTCTGCCCTATTGGATGGGCTTCGCCAGCGCCGCTTACGGCATCCTTGCGACCGGATTGGGGCTGGGCTTTGTCTGGTACGCCTACAAGGTGCTGCGCATGAGCCCGGCGGACGAGAAGATGAAGCCGGCCAAGGCAATGTTCGGATTCTCGTTGATCTACCTGTTCGCCCTGTTTGCCACACTGCTCGTCGACGGCCTGACCCAGGGTGCCGGAGCATGAGCATGATTGAACGCGTGGATCTCACCGACCAGCAGAAGCGTGCCCGCCGCCGCCGTTCGATTGCCCTTGCGCTCGTGCTTGCAGCGCTTGTGGTGCTCTTCTACGTCGCAACGATCGTCAAGTTCGGCCCGGCCATACTTGACCGGGCGCTATAACGGGTTGTGCGATGAGCGATAGCGGAACCAACAAGAACAAAGGCAACTGGCGTGTCCCGGCAGCGTGCGTCGGCGTTGTCGTCGCGATGGCCGGCATGTCCTATGCTGCGGTTCCGCTCTATCAGCTTTTCTGCCAGGTGACCGGCTATGGCGGCACGACACAGCGCGCCGAGCAATATTCGGACACGATTCTCGATCGCAAGATCACGGTCCGTTTCGACGCCAATACGGCGGGTGGACTGGGCTGGGACTTCAAACCGGTTGAGCGCGAAGTCGTATTGCGTATCGGCGAGACGAAGCAGGCATCCTACGTGGCCCTGAATGTCGGAAGCGCCGCAAGCTCCGGGCAGGCGACATTCAATGTCACGCCGCAGTCGGCGGGCGCCTATTTCAACAAGGTCGAATGCTTCTGCTTCACCGAAACGGAACTGGCGCCGGGCGAAAGCCTCGACATGCCGGTCGTCTTTTTTGTCGACCCGGCGATCGTCGACGCGCCGGAAACGAAGAATATCAACGCGATAACGCTGTCCTACACGTTCTATCCGCTGGACACGGAAAAGCCGGTGGCCGAGGCCGTGACCGGCGAAGCGGACGACAAGGACAGGCTTTAGAAACGATGCTGCAGCAGATTGCAGCCGTAAGGAAAAGGTAGTTCGGGGACTTGAAAATGGCTGATGCGCATCAAAAGCAGCATGATTATCACATAATCGATCCCAGCCCGTGGCCGTTCATCGGCTCGGTCGGCGCTTTGATTATGGCCATCGGCGGCATCGTCTACATGCGCTACCTGGCAGGCGGGTCGCTGGAGATATTCGGCATCGAAGCGGCCAATCCCTGGCTGTTCTTCATCGGCCTTGCCATCGTCCTCTACACGATGTTCGGGTGGTGGTCGGATTGCATCAAGGAAAGCCACGAAGGTCACCATACGCGGGTCGTGTCGCTGCATCTGCGCTATGGCATGATCATGTTCATCGCCTCCGAGGTGATGTTCTTCGTCGCCTGGTTCTGGGCTTTCTTCGACGCCGCGATCTTTGCAGGAGAGGCAGCGCAGGTCGCCCGTGTCGAACATACGGGCGGACAATGGCCACCGGTCGGCATCGAGGTGCTGGATCCGATGCACCTGCCGCTCTACAACACGATCATCCTGCTTCTGTCCGGAACGACGGTGACCTGGGCGCACCATGCGCTGTTGCATGATGATCGGCGCGGGCTGGTGACGGGCCTGGTGCTGACGGTTGTGCTGGGTGTCCTGTTCTCCTGCGTCCAATACTACGAATACGTTCACGCCCCGTTTGCCTTCCGGGATTCGATCTATGGCGCCACCTTCTTCATGGCCACCGGTTTCCATGGTTTCCACGTTCTGGTCGGCACCATCTTCCTGATCGTCTGCCTGATCCGTGCGGCTGCCGGGGATTTCACGCCGAAGAAGCATTTCGGCTTCGAGGCCGCGGCCTGGTACTGGCACTTTGTTGACGTGGTATGGCTGTTCCTGTTCTTCAGCATCTACATCTGGGCCTCCTGGGGCGCAGAGATCGCCGCGCACTGACGAAAGCGGCATGCATTTTGGGAGGGGGCGCCGCGCCTGACGCGTGCGCCCCCATTTCTTTGGAGCCGCTGCATGAGCACTGACGACAGCAGACAATATCCGCCGGTGGATCCGTACCGCGCCGGCATCTTCGGTCGCTGTCCGCGCTGCGGCAAGGGCCGGCTGTTCGACGGCTATATCAAGGTCGGGACGTCCTGTCCGAATTGCGGCCTGGATTACGGCTTTGCCGATGCCGGAGACGGTCCTGCCGTCTTTGTCATTCTGCTGATCGGTTTCCTTGTGGTCGGCCTTGCGCTGTGGGCGGAGGTCTCCTTTTCGCCGCCTCTGTGGCTTCATCTGCTCATATGGATCCCGTTGAGTGCGGGCCTCTGCCTGCTGCTGCTGCGCGCCCTTAAGGGTGTGCTGATCACCCTGCAATACAAGAACAACGCCCATGAGGGCGAACTCGACAATGGCTGACGACAAGCCGAAAGCCCCTGAAGCTGCCGCACCCGGCCGTGGGCGTTCCGTGGCGGTTGTGCTGGCCTTTGCGCTTCCGGCACTTGCCTTCCTGTTGCTGCTCGGCAATTGGCAACTGAACAGGCTTGCCTGGAAGGAGGGGCTGCTCGCCACGATCGAAGAACGCATGGTCCGGTCTCCGGAACCCGTTGACGCGGTTCTTGCCGAATGGGAACGCTCCGGCGATGTCGACTACATGCCCATGCGCGCGGACGGCGTGTTCCTGCACGAGGCCGAACAGCATTACCTGGCGACCCATGAAGGGCAATCGGGCTGGTATATCTATACGCCGCTCACACTGGCCGACGGACGGACCGTTCTCGTCAATCGCGGTTTCGTCCGCTATGACATGAAAGATCCGGCGAAACGCGACTGGCAGCCGGTCGGGGGTCAGGTATCAATCGTCGGATTTGCCCGTAACCCGCTCTCGGAAAAGCCGGGACGGCTTGTACCCGACAATGAGCCGGCGAACCGCATCTGGTACTGGAAGGATTTCTCCGGCATGGCGGATGCCATGGGGTTGGACGAAACAAGCCTTGTGCCGTTCTTTGTCGACGCGGCGACGACAAACGGTGCGACGGCGGCGGGTCCTGTGGGCGGCGTCACGCGTGTGTCACTGCCCAACAATCACCTGCAATATGCGATAACCTGGTTCGGACTGGCCGCGGCCCTGCTGGCCGTTACCGGCATATATCTGTGGCGCCTGCTGCGGCGATAGGATCGAAATAGGGGCGGGGTGTTTCTTCATCGAAACACTTGCTCTACAAGTTTTGCAGACTATTTCGGAATAGCGATGACCAAGCTTTCGAAGCCACCATTGACCATCCGCCTGTGCGGCCCGCGCGGTTTTTGCGCCGGCGTTGACCGCGCTATCCAGATCGTTGTCCTGGCGCTGAAGAAATACGGAGCGCCGGTCTATGTCCGGCACGAGATCGTTCACAACCGTTATGTCGTCGAGGGCCTGCGCGAGCGGGGCGCCGTCTTTGTCGAGGAACTGGACGAAATTCCGCCCGAACACAGCGGCCAGCCGGTGATCTTCTCGGCCCATGGCGTGCCGAAGTCGGTTCCGGCCGACGCCGCGGCCCGGAACCTGTTCTATCTCGACGCAACCTGTCCGCTGGTATCCAAGGTTCACAAGCAGGCCATGCGCCACCAGCGCCTCGGCAGGCATGTGATCCTGATCGGCCATGCCGGTCATCCGGAAGTGATCGGCACAATGGGGCAGTTGCCCTCCGGCGCCGTAAGCCTGATCGAATCGGAAGAGGATGCCCGGGAATACGCGCCGGCCGATGCCGACAATCTCGGCTTCGTTACGCAAACGACACTGTCCGTCGAAGACACGGCCGGCATCATCGATATTTTGCAGTCGCGTTTTCCGATGTTGGCCGCGCCAGCGGCCGAATCCATCTGCTATGCGACGACCAACCGGCAGGAGGCGGTCCGGGCGGCTGCGCCCGGTTGCGATCATTTCCTCATTGTCGGGGCTCCCAACTCGTCCAATTCGAAGCGCCTTGTGGAGGTCGCTTTGCGCTTTGGCGCTCACAATGCTCTGCTCGTCCAACGCGCTTCCGAACTGCCATGGGGCGATCTGGACCCGGACCGGACCCGGACCATCGGCTTGTCCGCCGGCGCATCGGCGCCGGAGATCATCGTTGACGAGATCATCGAGGCTTTCCGCGAACGCTTCGAGGTCACCATCGATCTCGCCGAGACGGCTGTGGAGGACGAGAACTTTCTGGTCATGCGCGACCTTCGCGATATTGAGTTGACCGGCGCGGACATGGCATTTGTCAATGGCGGCGGTCAGGGGTAACACCGGCGCAAGACATTCGTCCCGCGGGTTTGAAGGACCGGAATTTGGCAGTCTATACCGACATCACCGAGGCTGAACTGCGGGCGTTTCTCGAGCCATACGATATCGGGGAACTTCTGTCCTATAAGGGTATTGCCGAGGGCGTCGAGAATTCCAACTTCCTCATGCACACCGAGAAGGGCTCGTTTATCCTGACGCTTTACGAAAAGCGCGTCGATCGCAACGACCTGCCGTTCTTCCTCGGCCTCATGGAACATCTGGCGGAAAGCGGGCTGACATGCCCTTTGCCGGTTCACCGCCGCGACGGCATAGTCCTCGGCGAATTGGCCGGCCGTCCCGCAGCCGTCATCACGTTTCTGGAAGGCATGTGGCCGCGCCGTCCGACGCCCGACCACTGCCGCGAGGTCGGCAAGGTTGCGGCCATGCTGCATCTGAGCGGACGCGGCTTCGACCGCAGCCGGAAAAACGCTCTGTCCGTGCGCGCCTGGCGCCCGCTGTGGAACCAGTCGGCCGCGAGAGCCGACGAGGTCGAGCCGGGCCTGTCGCGGGAAGTCGAGGCGGACCTTGAGCGGCTGGAGGAAAACTGGCCTGACGGACTGCCGTCGGGGGTCATCCACGCCGATCTCTTCCCGGACAACGTGTTCTTTCTCGGAGAGACGCTTTCCGGGGTCATCGATTTCTACTTCGCCTGCAACGACCTGTTTGCCTATGACGTTGCCGTTTGCCTCAACGCCTGGTGTTTCGAGCGGGACGGCGCGTTCAACATGACCAAGGGCCTGGCGCTGCTTTCCGGGTACCAGTCGGTGCGGCCCGTGACCGCCGCCGAAGCCGAGGCGCTTCCCATGCTGGCGCATGGCGCCGCGCTGCGCTTCTTCCTGACCCGTTTGTACGACTGGCTGAATGTGCCGGATGGCGCCATGGTGGTGAAGAAGGACCCGATGGAATATCTGCGATACATGCGCTTTCACCGCAATATAGGCAGTGCTGCCGAATACGGTCTGCGCCAATCGGGAGCGGAATCGCATTGAAGCACGTTGAGATCTTCACCGACGGCGCCTGTTCGGGCAATCCCGGGCCGGGCGGCTGGGGCGCCATCCTGCGATATGGCAGGATCGACAAGGAACTGTCCGGCGGCACGGCGGATACGACCAACAATCGAATGGAACTGACTGCCGCGATCGAGGCTCTGAATGCGCTCAAGGAGCGTTGCCGCGTCGATCTCTACACCGATTCATCCTACGTCAAGGACGGTATCGGCGGCTGGATCGAGGGCTGGAAGCGCAACGGCTGGAAGACATCGGCCAAAAAGCCGGTCAAGAATGCCGATCTGTGGCAGGCGCTGGAGGAGGCGCGCAACCGGCACGACGTGACCTGGCACTGGATCAAGGGCCACGCCGGTCACCCGGAGAATGAGCGGGCCGACGAGCTTGCCCGCATGGCCATGGCGCCCTTCAAGGCGCCATAGCGAGGGCAGGGCGCAACAGGAGGCGCTAAAGCTGTTCGATGAGGGCGGCAGCGCCGGACGTCACCGCTTCTCCCGGCGAATCCTCGACATTCAGCGACACCACCTTGCCATCGTCGACGATCATGGAATAGCGCTTGGAACGGATGCCCAGCGTCCCGGCGGAAAGGTCGGCATCCATGCCGATGGCCTTGGTGAATGCGGCGTCCCAGTCCGCAAGATAGCGGATCTTGCCTTCGCCGCCGGTTGCCGCGGCCCAGGCGCCGACGACGAAGGCGTCATTGACCGACAGAACGACGATTTCATCAACACCCTTTGCCAGGATCGTATCGCGGTTCTGCAGATAGCCCGGAAGATGATTGAGGTGGCAGGTGGGCGTGAAGGCGCCGGGAACGGCGAACAGAACCACCTTCTTGCCGTCGAAGATGCTCGAGGTGGAGACTTCATTCATGCCTTCGGAGGTTGCCTCTTTCAGGGTAAGCTCGGGCAGTTTGTCGCCAACGGAAATTGTCACGGTCGTATTCCTCCAAAAATCTGGCGCGGTGCCAATCGGTTGCAATTATGTAAGGCAGGAGCGCCCCTGGGGCAGGGCGCCATACAAGGCCAAAATAGGAATTCCGGCGATCATGTCTACAGCATGTCGCCGGCTTTTCTCCGAACGGAGGGAATTGGAGCGGAAACCCCGATCAGGGCAGCCTGATCCGCGTTTCCATGCTGCGGCCGGACGCGTTGACAATAACGTCCAGGGTCTGGCCGGAAAGACCGCCTTCGCCGTCAACCTCAACGTGGAATGTCGCGACATTCGCGTCGAGACCGGTAAGCCGCGGCGTGTGGAACCGCCATCCCTGCGGGCCGGTGACGAAAAGTTCGCTGTTCTCGTCGGCCTGCGGAAGCGCTACCGAAACGGTGAACCCGTCATTGCCTTCGCCTGTCCTGGCGTCGACAACATCGAAATCGTCACCCGGTGCTTCGGGCAGGGAGGCAAAGGCCTTCTTGACGAGACGCCTCTCGAACGCGTTGGCCGGTTTCCCCGGATCGACGGTGAGCGAGAAAGTCGTCTGGAGCGGGATACAGACGGATTCGCAGATGCCAAGGAACACATCGGCTTCAACGAGGCTTACTTCACCCGCTTTTGTCTGCTTCATCGTGATCGGAAGCACCACCGGATAGCTGTATCCGGCCCATGTCGAATAGGCGTCCTTGATGCGTTCAGGCGCCGGAAAATGGATCTGCGCCGATTGGATATTGTCGCTGCGATCGACCTTGAATGAAGGCGGCACGCCGGACTCGCCCGGATCGCGCCAATAGGTTTTCCAGCCCGGCAGGAGCTCGATATCGAGCGCCGCCCTGATGGTCCCGTCCGCCGACGGCTCCAGGGCCGATACGCGGATTCGGCCGCCCTCCGTCTCAACCCAGGCGCTCGATGCGGCTGTTGCGGACATGGGCGCCAATGCGAGACACCAGACCAGGCCGGGAGCTGCCAGTCCGGCAATGCGGGGCGTGAAATGATAAGTGATCATGGTGGCAATCTATATGCAGGCACCTTGCCAAACCAGTAACGAGCAATGGCGGTGCGATCATATTCCGGTGATCGGGTTGTGGGTTGCGAACCCTTCAAACCCCGTCGAGCGGGCTGGCAAGCCGGATCGCGTCGGATCCGGCCGTGGCGCCGTGCGACGCGCTGAACAGGATGCGTCCCGGGGTCCGGTTTCAATTGGCCGGGAAGCCCGAGAACATTCATGGCCCCCGCTGTTTCAATTTGATCGTCAATTGCGTTAAGCTGCCTTCATGGACATTCTTCACGAAAGTCTCCTTGAGGACGGGGAGCGCGGTTGTTTCGACGGGCAGTTCCTGCTCGCCATGCCCGGCTTGTCCGATTCGAATTTTTCACGCACAGTGATCTACATCTGCGCCCACAACAGCAGCGGCGCCGTCGGTTTCATCCTCAATCGACCGCAGTCGATCTCGTTCAGCGAATTGATGATCCAGCTCGAATTGATCCAGCCGGATGATGCCTCCAGCCTTCCACGTGCGGCGCTTGAACTGAACGTGCAGGCCGGCGGTCCGGTCGAGACGGGCAGGGGGTTCGTCCTGCATTCCGACGACTACCACAGCGAGGCGACGCTGCCTGTATCGGAAGAGCTGTCACTAACGGCCACCGTCGACATTCTGCGCGCCATCACCGAGGACAGAGGCCCCAAACGGGCAACCATGATGCTCGGCTATTCCGGCTGGGGTGCCGGACAGCTTGAAGACGAGGTCAGCGCCAATGGCTGGCTGACATGCCCCTCCGTTGACGACATCATCTTCGACGATGTGCTTGAGACAAAATACGAGCGCGCATTCGCCTCGATCGGGATTGATCCTGCGATGCTCTCCAGCGAGTGCGGCCAGGCCTAGCCTGAAAGCGGTCTACATGACCGGAAAATGCTCACGCAGCAGCTTGAGAACGGAATTCGCTCCGATGGGCGGCCCGAACAGAAAGCTCTGTGCATAGTCGCAGCCCAGCTCCGCCAGTTCCTCCGCGTCCTCTTCCGTCTCGATGCCTTCGGCAACGATATTCATCTCGAGATCGCGCGCCATCGCGACGATGGAACGCAGGAGCACGAGCTGTTTCTCGTTCGTAGCGCGCACCAGCGACTGGTCGATCTTGATCGTGTCGAACGGGAAGCGCGTGAGATAGGACAGCGAGGAATGCCCGGTTCCGAAATCGTCGAGCGCCAGTTGCAGCCCGAGATCCTTCAGGCGCGCCAGCACCCGCGCGGCCTGTTCCGGATTGTGCATGACGACCGATTCCGTCAGTTCCAGCTTGAGCATCGGCGGCTTGCAGCCGGTCTTTGTCAGCACCGAGCGGATATCGTTGTAGAGATCGTTGCGCAGAAGTTGCGCGCTCGACAGATTGACCGACATGAAGATCGGGATCTGGCCGAGCGCCCGGTACCAGGACGCGATGTCCTCGCAAGCCTGCTGCAGCGCATACATGCCCAGCTCGACGATCAGGTCTGAGCTTTCAGCGACCGGAATGAACTCCGACGGCGGAATGTTGCCCTTGCGCGGATGATCCCAGCGCATCAGTGCCTCGAAGCCGGCGATCTCGGCGCTCTCTATGTCGACGATCGGCTGGTACACCATCGTCAGTTCATTGCGTTCCAGCGCCCGCCTGAGGTCGGATTCGATCTGCAGCTTGTCGGCGCCGGCGGCGCGGAATGCCGGGCGGTAGGGTTCGATCCTGTTCCCGCCGACACGCTTGGCCTGATACATGGCAAGCTCGGCGTCCTTGACGAGTTCCAGCGGCGAGGCCATGTCGTCGACCCAGGTGACGAGGCCGATCGAAGCCGTCAGGATGATTTCCTTCTGGCCGAAATTGATCGGCACCATGATCGCCTTGGCGATGCTTTCGGAGAAGGCCGCAACCTTGGGCGGCTCCTGTTCCGAAAGGAGAATGAGGCCGAACTGGTCGCCGCTGATGCGGGCCAGCGTGTCTTGCGGTTTCAAAAGGCGCTTGAGCCGGCGGGCGATCGTCAGGAGGATGGTGTCGCCCGCGGAAATGCCGAGCTCGTCATTGACCTGCTTGAACCGGTCGATATCGATGGCGAAGATCGTCGGCCGCACCGTCTCTTCGGCGTTTGCAAGAGCGATGATGGCATCGAGCCGGTCGACGAAAAGCTCGCGGTTCGGAAGGCCCGTGAGATTGTCGTGAACCGCGTCGTGGAGGAGCCGCTCCTCGGAGCTTTTCTGCTCGGTCACGTCGATCAGCGTGCCCACGCAGCGGATCACCTCGCCATCCGAGCCGACCACCGGACGGGCGCGCAGCGCCAGCCAGTGGTAATGGCCATCCTCGGCGCGGATGCGGAACTGGTGATTGAGCCGGCCGCGCCGGTGTTCAAGGACAACGTCGAGTGTCGTGCGGAAGCGGTCGCGGTCGTCCGGGTGAATGCGCGGCAGCCAGTTGCGCGCCGGTCCGAACAGACTGCCCGGCGACAGGCCGAGCTGCCGGCTGACATCCGGCATCGTGACGATGCGGTCGCGCGAGACGTCCCAGTCCCAGACAATGTCGCCGGAGCCCGTCAGCGCCAGCGACTGGCGTTCGAGATCGCTGAACAGCCCCTGTTGCGCACCGCCGCCGGCAAAGGCGTGCTGCATGACCGTAAAGCCGATCAGGAGCACGATCAGCACCAGCCCGCCGCCGAGTGCCGGCTGGACGATGTCGTTGGAGAGCTGTCCGGATACGGTAAGCCATGCGCCGAACAGCCAGCAGATGATCAGCACCCAGGTGGGGATCAGCATGATGGCGCGGTCGAAGCGGTTGAGGCCGAGATAGGCAATCAGACCGGTTCCCGCGATGACGGTCGCGGCAAAGGAGAAGCGGGCAATACCCGTCGCGATCACCGGATCGTAGACGGCGAAGGCCGAAAGGATGCCGAGACCGACGATCCAGGCAAGGGTCGCGAAACTCAGATTGGTATGCCAGCGATTGAGGTTGAGATAGGTGAAGAGAAAGATCACAAGGCCGGCTGCAAGCGTGATTTCCGTGCCGGCGCGCCAGATGCGCTCGTCGGTCGGCGTTGTCTGGACGAGCTGCGACAGGAAGCCGAAATCGACGCAGATATAGGCAAGCACCGCCCAGGCAAGCGCCGCCGTCGCCGGCAGGACGGAGGTGCCCTTGACCACGAACAGGATGGTGAGAAACACGGCCAGCAGGCCGGCGATACCCAGCACAATGCCCTTGTAGAGGGTGAAGGAGTTGACGGTATCCTTGTAGGCCTCCGGCTCCCAGAGATAGAGCTGCGGCAGGTCCGGGGACGACAGCTCAGCGACAAAGGTAATGATGGCGCCGGGGTTGAGGGTGATGTGGAACACATCCGCCTCGTCGCTCGGGACCCGATCGAGTGCAAAGCCCTCGCTGGGCGTGATCGAGACGATCCGCTCCGAGCCGAGGTCGGGCCAGAAAAGGCCGGAATTGGCGAGTCGGAAATGTGGCGCGACGATCAACCTGTCGAGCTGCTCGTCCGAGACGTTGGCGAGCGAGAATTCGGCCCAGTCGCCGCTGTGCCGAACTGAGCTCGCGCGCACCTCGATGCGCCGCACGATTCCGTCCGTGTCGGGCGCGGTCGATGTCTGGAAAGCGTTGCCGCGGTCGGTATGGACATCGGTCGTCGCAGTCAGGTCGAGCGCCGTGTCGTCGCGGGATATTTTGACGGTTTCGGCAGAGAATGCCGCCAGGGCCGAAAGCAGCAGCGCGAGCAGTGCGCAGGCCGTAACCGCGAGGCTGCGCAAAACTGCTGGTGACTGGCGAGGCTGACAACGCATGGTGCTAACTATGACCCGGTATTTTCTTTTGTTTTAGCCGTTGCAGGGCCATCCAGCGCCGGATCGTCGGCAAGCAACGCATACATGTGATGATCACGCCATTTGCCATTGATCTTAAGATAACCTCGCAAATAGCCTTCATACTGAAAATTGGCCTTTTCAAGGAGCCTGACTGAACGTTTGTTCTCCGGAATACAAGCAGCTTCTATCCGGTGCAACTGCAACCTTTCAAAGATATACGGAATTGCCGCTCGCAATCCCGCGAGCATGAGGCCTTTTCCGGCGTTTTCCTCTGACATCCAATAGCCGATCATGCAGCTTTGCGCTGCGGCCCGCCTGATGTTTCCGATGTTCAGGCCGCCGACCAGCTGGTCGCTGTCCGACAGGAACAGGAACAACGCAACGGCCCTGCCTTCGCGGTAATCCTGTTCGTAGCGGTCAATACGCCGATTGAAGGCTTGGCGTGTCAGGTCGTCATGCGACCAGAGCGGCTCCCAGGGCTCCAGAAAACGCCGGCTTGATCCACGCACATGCGACCACATGGCATAGTCCCGCCTGGAAGGGAAACGAAGGTAGACCCCGTCGCCGTCAATACGCAGCGCAGCTCCGCGCCTTGGCAGGAAACGAAGCGGCGACACGGCGATTATCCGATGGCGGCCCGACGCATGCGTCCGGTTGCCAGGCCGGCTCCGATCTCTTCAAGATCCATCAGCTTGTCCAGCGGTCCGACGGCAGACAGTGTCACCGGCGTGTCGAAGAACAGCCGGCCCGACAGATCGGTCAGGCGCTGCGGGGTGATATTGCCCAGCCGCTCCATCAGTTCGTCGTTCGGAATGGGGCGCCCGTAAAGCAGCATCTGCCGGGCAATCTGGCTGGCACGCGCGGCAGGGCTTTCGTGCGCCATCAAAAGGCCGGCCCGGAATTGCGCGCGCGCCCGTTCGATTTCCGATTCATCGACCCGATCGGCCACCTTGCGCAATTCGTTCAGGATAACCGGGACAAGCTCCGGAATGTCTTCCTCGCCGGTTGCCGCGTGGATGCCGAAGACGCCGGTGTCGGAGAAACCCCAGTGCAGCGCGTAAACCGAATAGCAAAGGCCGCGATGTTCGCGCACCTCCTGGAAAAGGCGTGACGACATACCGCCGCCGAGCACATTGGCGAGGATCTGCGATGCATAGAAATCACGCGCGTGATAGGGGCGTCCCTCGAAGCCGATGAGCAATTGCACGTCCATCAGGTCGCGTTTCTCGCGGTATTCGCCGCCCGTGTAGCGCGCCACCGGTTCCTCCGGCATCACGTCGGGCGAGGCGGGAATGCCGGCAAAGCCTTCTTCCACCAGCCGAACGAGTTCCGCATGATCGACGGCCCCGGCCGCCACGATGATCATCTTGTCGGCGGTATAGTTGCGGTTGAGGTATTTGCGGATCTGGTCCGGTGTGAAGGACTGCACAGTCTCGGGCGTGCCGAGGATGGACCGGCCGATGGTCTGGTCGCGGAATGCGGTCGAGGAGAACTTGTCGAACACGACATCGTCGGGCGTGTCCATCGCCGCCCCGATCTCCTGCAGGATGACGTGCTTCTCGCGGTGCAGTTCGGTTTCGTCCATCACGGAGTTCGTCAGGATGTCGGCCAGGATATCGATCGCGAGCGGAACGTGGTCCTTCAGGATACGTGCGTAGTAGGACGTGGTCTCGACCGACGTCGCGGCGTTCACCTCGCCGCCGACATTTTCGATCTCTTCCGCGATCTGCCTCGCAGACCGTCTGGCTGTGCCCTTGAAGGCCATGTGTTCCAGCAGGTGCGCGATACCGTGTTCGCCTGCCGTCTCGTCCCGTGAGCCTGATTTGATCCACACGCCGAGAGCAACGCTCTCAAGGTGGGGCATGGTCTCCGTTACAACCGTCAACCCGCTTGCAAGACGGGTACACTCAACGCTCATTTTTTGTTCCGGTACTATGCTGCAGCGCGCGCATTTCGGGCAATGTAGGTCTCGACCTCCTCGAGATCCGGCTGCAGTCTTTCATAGGTCTCCTCCCGATGCATCAGATCAGAAAGCCACGATGGAAGGGCCGGGTCAATGCCGCTCGCCGATTTTACTGCGCCGGGGAACTTGGCCGGATGGGCCGTCGCCAGCGTCACCATGGGCGCGCGGGGCTTTTCAAACCTGCGTGATACATGCACGCCGGAAGCGGTATGCGGGTCGAGCAGGTAACCGGCTTGTTCGAGCATGTCCTTGATCGCCGCGGCGGCCTGCCGCTGCGTCGCCTTGCCGGCGCCGAATTCCTTCTTGATCGCTTTCAGCGCATCGGGATCGATCGTGAACGCGCCCGACTGCCTGAGCCCGCTCATGCACTGGCGCACCGCGTCTGCATCGCGATCGAAGGCGTCGAACAGCAGTCGCTCGAAGTTCGACGAGATCGCGATATCCATCGAAGGCGAAGTCGTCGGCACGACCGGGCGCATCTCGTAGCGCCCGCTGCGCAGCGTGCGCGCCAGGATGTCGTTTTCATTGGTCGCGACAACGAGCTTTGCCACGGGCAGCCCCATGCGCTTGGCGCAGTATCCGGCGAAGATATCCCCGAAATTGCCGGTCGGCACGGTGAACGAGACCTTGCGGTCCGGCGCTCCGAGCGCAATGGCGCTTGTGAAATAGTAGACGATCTGGGCCATGATGCGAGCCCAGTTGATCGAGTTGACGCCCGACAACCGGACCCGGTCGCGAAACGACATGTCATTGAACATCGCCTTGACGAGGTTCTGGCAGTCGTCGAAATTTCCTTCGATCGCCAAGGCGCGCACATTTCCCGCATCGGATGTCGTCATCTGACGCTGCTGAACAGGCGATACGCGCCCGTGCGGGAACAGGATGAAGATGTCGGTATTGTCGCGTCCGGCGAAGGCGTCAATCGCCGCGCCGCCGGTGTCGCCGGATGTGGCGCCGACGATCGTCGCCCTTTGTCCGCGCTCGCGCAGCACATGATCCATCAGGCGCGCCAGCAGCTGCATGGCGACATCCTTGAAGGCGAGAGTCGGTCCGTGGAAGAGTTCCATAATGAAGCTGTTGGCGCCTGTTTGCACCAGAGGAACGACCGCCGGGTGACGGAATGTGCCGTAGGCGGCGTCGATCATGGCGCGGAACTGATCGTCCGGTATCTCGCCGTCGACGAAGGGCTGCAGCACGGTGAAGGCGATATCCTGATAGGATTTTCCGCGCATGGCGCGAATGTCCCGTTTGGAAAACTGTGGCCATTGCGCCGGCACATACAGACCGCCGTCGCGGGCAAGGCCCGCCAGGAGTGCATCGCTGAAGCCGAGGGAGGGGGCTTCACCTCTTGTCGAGATGTATTGCAACTGTCTGTTCCTGTGAGCTTTCACCCGCAGCCTTGCGGATGGTGTTGTGATGAAATAATCCGCTGGTATAGAACATCGTCAGGACTCGTTAAAGAGCGTAGGCCTGGTGATCACAATATGGTCCAGCTTCGCTCCTAGCGTGTCGGGTCATTTGGATTGAGAGGGACGGGAAGTGGCATCTGATAATCTGGTTCGTCTGATAATGATGGCGGCGCTAGCTGCGCTGGTCGCCGGCTGTAATTCTTCCGGCGTAAGCGGGCTCAATCTCGGCCAGGGCGGCAGTGGCGGCCAGCCGGGCGGCGCCGTGGACCAGTCGACCGGTTCGAAGGTGGTTCAGGGCACATGCCCGAAGATCGAGCTGCGCGAGGGAACCGCCTATTTCAGGAAGTACGCCCGTGGCGGTGAGGATGATCCTTCGCAGGTTCTCTACCAGGCGGCCATTGCCAACACGACGCGCCAGTGCAGCGTGACCGGCGACCAGATGACGATCCAGGTGGTTGCCGCCGGCCGCGCCGCGGCCGGACCGGCCGGCAAGGCCGGTCCGATCAAGATGCCGATCAGGGTTGCCGTCGTCGAGAAGGGAACCAACAAGGTCATCTATTCCGAGTTGGCGCAATTCGAGACGACCCTGCCTTCCGGGGCGCCGACCACCCAGTTCCTGTTTACCGATCCGGACGTGAACATACCGATCAACGCCTCGAGGTCGGTGAGGATCTTCGTCGGTTTCGATGAGGGACCTTACGAACAGGGCTGACATCCTCACCCGGTTCATCGCCGTTCAGTTGGTTAAACGTCCATGATTGTGCGACAATCCGGCCCCACGATTATTGATCGACGGTGAGGAATGGCAGTCTACCGCAAGGAAGCCGCGACGGTCGTGGCGATTGTCGCGCTGATCTTCTTCTACCTTTTCGGTGGCACGCTGACCCCTGAAATTGTCGGTCCCGCCACGTCGATGCTGCTGCTGGTCATTCTGTTCTGCGTCATGCTGTGGGCGGCCTTCAGCGTTGTTCGTCATGCCGAGTGCCTTGCGGTCATTCTCGGCGAGCCCTACGGCACGCTGATCCTGACGCTGTCGGTCATCGGCATCGAGGTGGCGCTGATCGCGGCGATCATGATCGCCGGAGCCGACAAGCCAGCTCTCGCACGCGACACCATGTTCTCGATCATCATGATCGTCCTCAACGGGCTCGTCGGGCTCAGCCTGGTTTTCGGCGGCCTGAAGCACCGGCTGCAGGAATACAATCTCCAGGGCGCAAACGCTTATCTGGCGGTGCTCATGCCATTCGCGCTGCTCGGGCTGGTCTTGCCGAGTTATACGCAATCGGCGCCCGGCGGGCAGCTTTCGGTTCTGATGGCGGCGTTTCTGATCGTCATGTCGGTGCTGTTGTACGGCATATTCCTCGCGGTGCAGACAATCACCCACAGCGACATCTTCAAGCATCGTGTTTCGACAGCGGCCGGCGCGGAAGCGGATGATGACGACCACCATGGCGACCATGTCAGGTCCATACCGTTTCATTCGGCCGGCCTGATCGCGGCTTTGCTTCCGATCGTCCTTCTTTCAAAGCAACTGGCGGTCTATGTCGATTTCGGCATCGGCGTGCTCGGCGCGCCGCTGGCCTTTGGCGGTTTTCTGATCGCCGCGCTGATCCTGACCCCGGAGGCGCTCAGCGCGATCCGTTCAGCCAGAAGAAAGCAGCTCCAGCGCTCGGTGAATATCTGTCTTGGTTCGTCGCTCTCGACGATGGGGTTGACCATTCCGACCGTGCTCGTCATCGGCTGGATCATCAATGAGCCGGTCGAACTGGGGCTTGAGCCGACGGAGATCGTCATGCTGGCCGCCACACTCGCCGTCAGCCTTGTCACCTTCATCAGCCGTCGTGCCCACGCGCTGTTGGGCGCGGTGCATCTGTCTCTGTTCGCGGCTTATGTGGCTTTGCTGTTCGACGGCTCGGCCTGACGAACCGGTAACGGATTCACGCGAATTCCGACCAGCCGGACAACGCTTCGACGACCGGCGGCAGGTCGGCGAGGCGATTGATCACGGTTTCCGCGCCGGCTTCCGTCAGCCTGTCGGCATGTGAGGGATAGGTATGGGAAGCGCCGGTGAAGCCGACCACGCGCATGCCGGCGGCGCGCGCGCCCTCGATGCCATGGACGGAATCTTCCAGGACGATGGTCCGCGCGGGATCCGCCTTCATACGGTCGGCCGCATGGTTGAACACGTCCGGAGCCGGCTTCGGGCGTTTCTCGCCGAGGTCAAGCGCGGAAAATATGTTCGGTGCGAACAGATCGAGATAGCCGGCGCGTTTCAGCATCGCCTCGATGCGGTGCGGCTTGGAGTTCGAGCAGATACAGCGGGGCAGACCGATGCGCGCCACGGCTTCGCGCGCACCACCGATTCCTTTCACCGATCTGGCAAGCTTCTGATCCAGCATCTTCTCGGACCGGTCGAGCAGGCTTGCCTGCAGCAGCAGGCCGGCTTCCTTCTCGACCGTCAGAAGAATGGTTTTCCAGTCCATGCCGGCAAATCGTTCGGCAAGCTCGCCCGCTTCGATCGGATAGCCGGCCTCGGTCAGCAGCTTGGCCTCAAGTTGCGCGGCGATGATCTCCGAATCGACCAGAACGCCATCGCAATCGAAAATAATGAGGTCGAAGCCCGCCATGAAGAGTCCCTGCAATAAGTGAGAATGGCCGCGCTGATACACCATGGACGTCAGCGGCACAATGTCGGCGCCCTAAATCGTGCCGCGTTTTCGATTTGATAACCATATTGCGCAACCATGGCCCGAGTTTTTGAGTAAGCGTATTCGGGTATCCCATGTCTGTTCTGTCCCTTGCCGACATCCAACGTGCGCCGCATTCGCACGCTTCCGCACTGACCGACACCATCATCAGGGGGGACTGTGTCGCGGCGCTGGAAGCGCTTCCGGAACAGTCGGTCGACGTGATCTTTGCCGATCCTCCCTACAATTTGCAGCTCGGCGGCGATCTGCACCGTCCGGACCATTCGAAAGTGGACGCCGTCGACGATGCCTGGGACCAGTTCGATTCTTTTCAGGCCTATGATGCCTTCACCCGCGCCTGGCTGCTGGCTTGCCGTCGCGTTCTCAAGCCCATGGGAACGATCTGGGTGATCGGCTCCTACCACAATATTTTTCGTGTCGGCACGGTGCTGCAGGATCTGAATTTCTGGATCCTCAACGACATTGTCTGGCGCAAGACCAACCCGATGCCGAATTTCCGGGGTCGGCGCTTTCAGAACGCGCATGAAACCATGATCTGGGCCAGTCTCGGCCAGAATGCCAAGGGATACACCTTCAATTACGAAGCCATGAAGGCGGCGAACGAAGACGTCCAGATGCGCTCGGACTGGCTTTTCCCGATCTGCAGCGGCTCCGAACGCCTGAAGGGCGCCGATGGCAAGAAGGTCCACCCGACCCAGAAGCCGGAAGCCCTGCTGGCACGTGTTCTGATGTCCTCAAGCAAGCCCGGCGACACGGTGCTCGATCCGTTCTTCGGCTCGGGAACGACGGGTGCGGTGGCCAAGCGCCTTGGACGGCATTACATCGGCATCGAGCGCGAGCAGGACTATATCGACGCCGCTTCCGAGCGTATTGAACGCATCGAGCCGCTCGGCAAGGCGGAACTGACGGTCATGACCGGCAAGAAGGCCGAGCCGCGTGTCGCCTTCAATATCCTGATCGATGCCGGGCTGCTGAAGCCGGGCACACGCCTCCATTGCGCCAAGCGGCGTCACAGCGCCATTGTGCGGGCCGACGGAACGCTGGCCAGCGGCGATGAATCCGGTTCGATCCATCGCCTGGGCGCCAAGCTGCAGGGGCTCGATGCCTGCAATGGATGGACATTCTGGCACTTCGAAAAGACCGGCGAACTGCAGCCGATCGATGCCCTCCGCCGCATCGTCCGCGACGAGATGGCGCGTGCCGGTGTTTGACTGAGGGGCCAGTAAAGAAAAGTATTTTCAGTAATTTACGCCGAGTTTCTCGAGGTCGGATGCGAGTTGGTCTGCGCCCGTGAAATGCACGGCATGCCATCCCGCCGCCCGGGCGCCCTCGACATTGGCCGGGCTGTCATCGATGAAAAGCGTTTCTGCCGGTTCGAGCGCAAAGCTGGCCACATGGCTGTCGTAAATCTCGCGCTGGGGCTTGATGACCCCGATATCGCCTGACACGGTTACGCCGCGGGTTTCATTGAGAAAATCGAACCGCTCCTGAACCTCGCGAAACGTGTCCGACGCGAAATTCGTCAGCATGGTCACATCGTGCCCGCCCTCCATGAGACCGCGCATGATTTCGACGCTGCCCTCATAGGCATGCGGCACCATCTCATGCCAGTTGCTCCTGAAAGCGCGGATATTCTCCGCGTGATCGGGATGGATCTCGATCAGCAGCTGTTCGGCCTCCTGCCAGCCGCGCCCGCGATCCTGCTCGATATTCCAGTCGTGGGTGCACACGTTCTCGAAAAACCAGCGCCGGTCGTGTTCGTCGGGGATGATGCGGCTGAACGGGATTTGCGGATCGTAGTGCAGCAGCACCCGCCCGATATCGAAAACAACGTGATTGATCGTCGGTTGCGTCAAAGCAGAAGTCCTTTTCGGGAGAGATTCGTCTCAGGTGCCGTTTCAATAGCCGCGGCAATTGCCTTTTTCATGACAGTCGGCAGGGCTTCGCCGGAAAGCGTCGCTTGCGCCGACCACCAGCCGCCTTCGAGAGGTGGTCTGTCCGTAAAGTCGGCCCTGTAAACGTCGAGCCGCAACTCGAAATGGGTAAAGATATGCCGGATGGTGCCGGCCTCCTTCCAATCGCCGTCAAAGGGCGCCGCCTGTGCGCCCAGTTCTCCATCCTTGCGCGCTGTCCAGGCACTGCCGGGCACTTCCGTCATACCGCCCAAAAGGCCGCTTTCTGCGCGTTTGCGCAGCAGGATGGAACCGTCGCTTGCGACCGCCACGAAGGCGGTGCCCCGGCGCACCGGTCGCTTTGCCTTCGCCGGCTTGACCGGAAAGGCTTCCGCGTCGTCCCGGCCGGCGACTGCGCAGTCCGCGTTCAGCGGGCAAAGGCCGCAGGCCGGACGTTTCGGTGTGCAGATGATCGCGCCGAGATCCATCATCGCCTGCGCGAAATCGCCCGGCCGGTCCTGCGGCGTCAGGCGGGACATTTGCTCCCTGATCGGCGCTTTGGCTGCGGGCAGCGGCGTGGAGATCGCGAAGAGACGCGCCACGACACGCTCGATGTTGCCGTCCACGACTGCGGCAGGTCGGTTGAACGCGATCGCCGCGATTGCGGCGGCCGTATAGTCGCCGATGCCGGGCAGGGCCTTGAGGTCGGCGACATTGTCCGGAAAGTAGCCATTGTGGTCCGATACGATCTGTTCGGCGCATTTTTTCAGGTTGCGGGCGCGGGAATAATATCCGAGCCCCGCCCAGGCCTTCATGACATCCTCATTGTCGGCCGCCGCCAGCGCATGCACGTCCGGCCAGCGTTCGACAAAAGCCAGGAAATACGGGCGCACAGCCTGCACGGTGGTCTGCTGCAGCATGATCTCCGACAGCCAGACATGATAGGGCAAGGGGGCGACGCCGCGCGCACGGTCCGCCGGCGAAACGCGCCAGGGGAAGATCCTGTGGTTCGCATCGTACCATTGCAGCAAAGCGACCGTGATATTGCTGTTCGCCATGGTCTCCTGCGGGCGTTGCGGCAATCCCCATGGAGTTGTAAGCTTCAGCGGCGGCGTGGCAAGTTCCGGCGCGACGATAAGCGGATCAATTCACAGGGCAGCGGCAGTCCATGGCAGACCGCAAGGGCATTGTACAAATCAGCGAAATCGCCAATGGCATGCTCGATCCCGTGCTCGCTAGGCGTGCGGGCATGAACACCATGCTTCTCGGCATGTGGGACGAGATTGCGGGTCCGGATTTCGCTGATTGCACCCGCCCGGAAAAGATCAAATGGCCGCGACGCACGGCAGGCGATGATTCCTTCGTGCCCGGTACGCTGACAATCGCCTGCGAAGGCGCGCGCGCGTTGTTCCTGGTGCACACACAGGATCAGCTCATCCAGCGGCTCAACAGCGTTTTCGGTTTTCCGGCGATCGACCGCATCAAGATCGTGCAGAAGCCCGTTTCCGACCAAAGGCCGCGCGCCAGGCCGGTGCGCCAACTTCCTCCTGACCGCCAGCAGCGTCTGGACGATCTCGTCTCCGGTATTGAAAGCGACAAGCTGCGCGACGCGCTGGCTCGCCTCGGCAGGGGCGTGTTGGGAAAGACCCGCAACAGCGGGTAACATGGTTGTGAAGCCGGATGCCCTAAAATGGTTGTTCTGCCACAATAGTGGCGATAACTAACAAGCAGCAGAAAACCGACAATTGCAGGATTCCGAGAAAGGCCGTCCGAATGCTCCAGTCCACGAAGTCCGCCACCCGCACAATGTCCAAACTGGTCGCCGGTGTGGCGCTGGTTGCCCTCGTCGCGGCATGCAGCGACAGTGGCCAGGACACGACACGCATATCCGAAGCCGATAACGCGGCAACGACGGCCGAGGCCGGGATCGACCCTGTGACGACCGCCGCCGTGGAACTGCCACGCGCGTCCGGCGATGTCGATATGGAAGAAGTCATGAAGCCGGGGCCCATGGAAGAGATGTATCTCGGCGACCCGGATGCACCGGTTAAGATCGTCGAGTACATGTCTCTGACCTGTCCGCACTGCGCCAATTTCCACAACGACACCTTCAAGCAGATCGTCACCGACTATGTCGACACCGGCAAGGTCCAGTTCATTGTCAGGGAGTTTCCGTTCGACCCGCGCGCCACGGCCGCAATCATGCTTGCCCGCTGTGCGCCGGACGGCAAATTCTTCCCCATGGTCGACGTCCTGATGCAGCAGCAGGCGAACTGGGCCCGCGCCGAAGACGCTGCCGCGGCGCTGTTCAACATCTCCAAACTTGCCGGTTTTACACAAGAGTCCTTTGAGGCCTGCTTGACGAACCAGAAGCTTGTGGACGATGTGAATGCAGTCAGGAGAAAGGCGGCGGAGGAATTTGGGGTGAATTCGACGCCGACATTCCTGATCAACGGGAAGCGGTATCCGGGGAACATGTCGGTTGAAAGCATGTCGGCACTCATCGATAGCCTGCTTTAGCCCCGATCAACCGGAAAAGGTGATCGGGCGCGGCGCGCAGCGTTTTTTCGCGGCGCGCGGCCACCCGGAATTGGCCGCAGGGTGACATGATATGAAGTTCACCAAACTGCGGCTTCTGGGTTTCAAGTCTTTCGTCGAACCGACTGAATTCGTTATTGAAAACGGGCTGACAGGTGTTGTCGGTCCGAACGGGTGCGGCAAGTCCAACCTCGTCGAGGCCATGCGCTGGGTCATGGGCGAGAACTCCTACAAGAACATGCGCGCCTCCGGCATGGACGACGTGATTTTCTCCGGTTCCGGCAACCGCCCGGCGCGCAACACCGCCGAAGTCGGCCTGTTCCTGGACAACCACGACCGCACCGCACCGCCGGCCTTCAATGACAGCGACGAGGTGCAGGTTTCGCGGCGAATCGAACGCGAATCAGGCTCCGTTTACCGCATCAACGGCAAGGAAGCGCGCGCCAAGGACGTGCAATTGCTGTTCGCCGACGCCTCGACGGGCGCGCGCTCGCCCTCGATGGTGGGACAGGGCCGCATCGGTGAATTGATACAGGCAAAGCCGCAGGCCCGCCGCCAGCTTCTGGAAGAGGCCGCCGGCATTTCCGGGCTGCATTCGCGCCGCCACGAGGCGGAGCTGCGCTTGCGGGCGGCGGAAACCAATCTTGAGCGCCTGGACGACGTGACCTCGGAGCTGGAAAGCCAGATCGAGAGCCTGAAGCGCCAGTCGCGCCAGGCCAACCGTTTCAAGACGCTGTCCGAAGACATCCGCAAGGCAGAGGCGACTTTGCTGCATATCCGCTGGACCGAGGCCAAGACAGCCGAAGGCGAGGCCGAATCCGCGCTGTCCAAGGCAACCGCAGAGGTGGCCGAGCGGGCGCAGGATCAGATGGAAGCGGCAAAGCAGCAGGCGATTTCGGCGCAGAAACTGCCTGCCTTGAGGGATCTCGAGGCAAAGGCCGCCGCCGCACTGCAACGGCTGCAGATCGCTCGCGGCCAGATCGAGGAAGAGGCGCAACGCATTGCCGGACGCAAGGCCGAGGTCGAGCAACGCCTGGCACAGCTCAAGGACGATATTGCCCGCGAACAGCGCCTGATTGCCGACAATGCCGGCATTCTGGAGCGGCTGGATACCGAAGAAAAGGAACTGACGGGCGCGCTGGCGGATGCAGGCTCCCGCGCCGACGCCGCCGAGGCTGCCTTTACCGAAGCCGAGGCGAAACTGAAGGAAAGCGAGGCGGCGCTTGGCGCCGCGACGGCCGAACGCGCCGAAGCCGCGGCCGCGCGCAGCCAGCTCGAACGCACCATCCGCGAAGCGGGTGAACGCCGCACGCGCCTCGACCGGCAGATGGCGGACGGCCAGGCGGAGCTGTCCGAGATTGCCGGGAAGATATCGGGACTTCCGGACCCCAGCGAAAAGAAGGCCGCTGTCGAGATGGCCGAGCAGGCGGTCGCCAGGCTCGAGGCCGGTCTTGTCGAGATCGAGGAGGCGATCGAGGCCGAGCGGCGCAACGAGGTTGCCCTGCGCCAGCCTGTCCAGGAGGCGCGCTCCAATCTGAACCGCATCGAGACAGAGTCGCGGACGATCTCGAAAATCCTCAATTCCGGCGGCGGCAATGATCTGTTTCCGCCGGTGGTCGAGCGGATGAAGGTCGATCGCGGCTTCGAGGCGGCTCTCGGTGCCGCTCTTGGCGATGATCTCGACCAGCCCGACGATCCGGCGGCGCCGGCGCACTGGCGCCTGATCGAAGCGCTTGCGGATGACCCGCAACTGCCGGGCGGAATCAATGCGCTGTCCGAATACGTTGCCGCGCCGCCTGCGCTCGCCCGACGCCTTGCGCAGGTCGGCATCGTCGCAACACAGGAAGAGGGCGATGCCCTGCGATCCTCGCTGCGGCCCGGCCAGCGACTGGTCAGCCGCGAGGGCGCGCTGTGGCGCTGGGACGGGTTCACGGCCGGAGCGGACGCGCCGACGGCGGCCGCGCAGCGCCTGGAGCAGAAGAACCGCCTTGCCGAGCTTGATGACGAGGCCGTCAGCGCAACCAAGGTGCTGCGGCTGGCCGAGGAAAACCTCAAGAAGACCGAGGAAGAACTCAAATCCCGTGAGGCGCTGCTGCGCGAGACGCGCGAGACCTTGCGCGAGGCCCAGCGCGCCCAGACGCTGGCACGCGAAGCCCATGCGGCGGCCGAAAAATCCTCCGGTGAATTTGCCAGCCGCCGTGCGGTATTGACTGAATCGCAGAAGCAATTGACGGCGCAGGCCGAAGAAGCGGCCACCCAGTTGCAAGAGGCTGAAATCGCGCTGGCCGCGGCACCGCAGATCGGGGCCCTGGAGGAAAGCCTGCAGCGCCTGACGGCGGAGGTCGCCACCGACCGGGCGGGGTTGGCGGAAGCGCGCGCCGGCTTCGAGGGGCTGCGGCGCGAGAACGAAGCCCGCGAGCGGCGTCTCAAGGCCATCGGTAATGAGCGCGACAGCTGGACGGAAAGGGCAAGCAGCGCCGAAGGACACATCACCACGCTCAGGCAGCGTCTTGAGGAGGCCGAGGCCGAGGCGCTCAAGATCGCCGACGCGCCGGACGAGATCGACCGCCAGCGTCGCGCCCTGATGAACGAGCTTTCAAAGGCCGAAGAGCAGCGCAAGGAAGCCGCCGACATTCTCGTTACCGCCGAGGAAACCCAGCGTCAGGCCGATCAGGCCGCCGCAAAGGCGGTCGAGGCCCTGTCACAGTGCCGCGAACAGCGCGGCCGCGCCGAAGAACGCCTGACCGCCGCGAAAGAGCGGCGCACGGATGCGGAAGGCCGGATCCGCGAGGCTCTGAACTGCGCCCCGCACGAGGCAATCAGGCAAAGCGGCCTGGAGCCGAGCGAGGCGCTACCGGACCCTGATCAGGTGGACCGCAGGCTGGAGCGGTTGAAGATCGAGCGCGAGCGGCTCGGCGCCGTGAACCTGCGCGCCGAGGAGGAGCAGAAGGAACTGGCGGAGCGCCTTGAGACGATCGTGGTCGAGCGTGAGGATGTCATCGAGGCGATCAACAAGCTGCGCGTGGCCATCCAGAATCTCAACAAGGAGGGCAGGGAGCGCCTGCTCAAGGCCTTCGATGTCGTCAACGACCAGTTCCGGCGTCTGTTCACGCATCTGTTCGGCGGCGGCACGGCGGAATTGCAGCTGATCGAATCCGATGATCCGCTCAATGCCGGCCTGGAAATTCTGGCGCGGCCGCCGGGCAAGAAACCGCAGACCATGACGCTGCTTTCCGGCGGCGAGCAGGCGCTGACCGCGATGGCGCTGATTTTCGCGGTGTTCCTGACCAATCCCGCGCCGATCTGCGTGCTCGACGAGGTCGACGCCCCGCTCGACGACCACAATGTCGAGCGCTTCTGCAACCTGATGGACGAGATGGCCGCGTCCACCGAAACGCGCTTCATCCTGATCACCCACAATCCGATCACCATGGCTCGCATGAACCGTCTGTTCGGCGTGACCATGGCGGAGCAGGGGGTCTCGCAACTGGTATCGGTCGATCTGGAAACCGCCGAACAGATGCGCGATGCGAGCTGATTGCGAATTCTTGTCTGATTTCAATCGATAATATTGTGCCTATGACCGTATGTCCTATGGCTTTTTCGCCCGCCGATCGGCTATCAGAACTCCGGCGGCTCATCCCGGTTGGAGAGGAACAATGACCAAGTGGGTCTACACGTTCGGCGACGGAACGGCGGAAGGAAGCGCGCAGGATCGGAACCTGCTCGGCGGCAAGGGCGCGAACCTTGCCGAAATGAGCAATCTCGGCCTGCCGGTGCCGCCCGGCATGACGATTTCCACCGAGGTCTGCAGCTGGTTCTACAAAAATGACCGCGCCTATCCGGACGAGCTTTCCGAACAGGTGAATTCGGCGCTTGCGCATGTCGGCAAGTTGACCGGACGCACCTTCGGCGATGCCGAACGCCCGCTGCTTCTTTCGGTGCGCTCAGGCGCCCGCGCCTCGATGCCGGGCATGATGGACACGGTGCTCAATCTCGGCCTGAATGACCAGTCGGTGCAGGCCATGGCCCGTGACGCCGGCGACGAGCGCTTTGCCTATGACAGTTACCGCCGCTTCATCCAGATGTATGCGGATGTCGTCATGGGGCTCGACCACGAGGTCTTTGAGGACATTCTGGAGGATGAAAAGGCCCGTTTCGGCCACGAGCTCGACACCGACCTGTCCGCTGAGGAATGGAAAACGGTCATCGCCCGCTACAAGCAGACGATCGAGGAGGAACTGGAGCAGCCCTTTCCGCAGGACCCGGTCGAGCAGCTCTGGGGCGCGATCAGTGCTGTTTTTTCAAGCTGGATGACGGCCCGCGCGGTGACGTACCGCCAGCTTCACGACATTCCGTCCGACTGGGGCACGGCGGTCAATGTCCAGGCCATGGTCTTCGGCAATCTGGGCGATACGTCCGCCACCGGCGTTGCCTTTACGCGCAACCCGTCCACCGGCGCCAACGAGCTTTACGGCGAATTCCTCGTCAACGCGCAGGGCGAGGACGTGGTGGCCGGTATCCGCACGCCCCAGAGCCTGACCGAGCAGGCGCGGCTGGAAGCGGGTTCCGACCGCCCGTCGCTGGAAAAACTGATGCCGGATGCATTCGAGGAATTCCGCGCCATCTGCGACCGGCTGGAAAAACACTATTGCGACATGCAGGACCTCGAATTCACCGTCGAGCGCGGCAAGCTCTGGATGCTGCAGACCCGCGCCGGCAAGCGCACCGCCAAGGCGGCGCTGAAGATTGCCGTGGAACTCGCCGATGACGGCGTGATCACCACGCAGGAAGCCATCAGGCGCATCGATCCGGCTTCCCTCGATCAGCTGCTTCACCCGACCATCGACCCGCGCGCCGTGCGCGATGTCATCGGCAGCGGCCTGCCGGCGTCGCCGGGCGCAGCGACCGGGGAAATCGTCTTCACCTCCGAGGAGGCGGTCGCCAAGGCGGAGGCGGGCCACAAAGTTATTCTGGTGCGCGTCGAGACCAGCCCCGAGGACATTCACGGCATGCATGCGGCGGAGGGCATCCTGACCACCCGCGGCGGCATGACCAGCCATGCGGCTGTGGTGGCCCGTGGCATGGGAACGCCCTGCGTTTCGGGCGCCGGCAGCCTGCGTGTCGATATGCGGACCGAAACGCTGCTGACGGTTTCGGGACCACTGAAGAAGGGCGACGTGATTACCGTCGACGGCTCGACCGGCCAGGTGCTCAAGGGCACGGTTGCCATGCTGCAGCCCGAGCTTTCCGGCGATTTCGGCCGCATCATGGAATGGGCCGACACGGCGCGGCGCATGAAGGTGCGCACCAACGCCGAAACGCCAGCCGATGCGCGCGCGGCACGGTCCTTCGGCGCGGAAGGCATCGGCCTTTGCCGCACCGAGCACATGTTCTTCGAAGGTGACCGTATCGTCGCCATGCGCGAGATGATCCTGGCCGATACTGAAGACGGGCGCCGTTCGGCCCTTGCCAAGCTCTTGCCCATGCAGCGCTCGGACTTCACCGAGCTGTTCGAGATCATGAAGGGCACACCGGTGACGATCCGGCTGCTCGATCCGCCATTGCACGAGTTCCTGCCCAAATCGGACGAGGAGATCGACGAGGTTGCCGCCGCCATGGGCGTGCCGGCAGACCAGCTGCGCGAGCGCACCGAGGCGTTGCACGAGTTCAACCCGATGCTCGGCCATCGCGGCTGCCGGCTGGCGATTTCCTATCCCGAAATCGCCGAGATGCAGGCCCGTGCCATCTTCGAGGCGGCGATCCAGGCAGGCGAGGACACCGGCGAGCATGTGGTGCCGGAAATCATGGTGCCGCTTGTCAGCCTTCGCGAGGAACTGCGCTTCGTCAAGGGACGGATCGATGCGGTCGCGGGCGAGGTCATGCAGGAGGCCGGTCAGAAGATCGACTATCTCGTCGGCACCATGATCGAATTGCCGCGTGCCGCCATACGCGCGCATCGGATCGCCGAGGAGGCGGAGTTTTTCTCCTTCGGAACGAATGACCTCACGCAGACGACCTTCGGCATATCGCGCGACGATGCGGCCGCCTTCCTCGGCACCTACCAGAAGAAGGGCATCATCGAACAGGACCCGTTCATTTCGCTGGATCTCGACGGCGTCGGCGAACTGATCGCGATTGCCTCGAACAAGGGCCGCGAGGCGCGTCCCGAGATCAAGCTCGGCATTTGCGGCGAACATGGCGGCGATCCGCTGTCGATCCATTTCTGCGAGAAGATCGGCCTCGACTATGTCTCCTGCTCCCCCTTCCGCGTGCCGATCGCTCGGCTGGCGGCAGCCCAGGCGGCGCTGGATGGGTAGGGCGGGATTCGTAGCCGGCCGAACGTTCGAGCGAGAACGTGCCTGACACATTCTGATTGTACAATGGTTCTGGCAGCGCGCTTCAAACGCAGTTCGGGCTATGGGATATGCACGGTCTTTCAGGACGCTTCATTGCGGTCATTTTCTTCTTGCTTCTTTTGCCGACGGTCGCCGTTACAGCGCCGGCCGAGGATCACTGGAGCCACACGCCGGACGAAGCGGCCGGAATCCTTCTGGATGAAGCGCATACCTACATAAAACAGGGCAGGTTCGACCTCGCAATGGCTGTCCTTGCTGATGCCGCCGAAGTAAGCCCTGACAATGCGGATGTGTGGAACCTGATCGGCTACAGTCAACGCAACCGCGGCAAGCTGGAAGAAAGCGCGCAGGCCTATGCCAAAGCGCTCGATCTGAAGCCGGATCATCTGGGAGCGTTGGAATATCAGGGCGAACTGTTCCTGTTGACCGGTGACATCGCCTCTGCCGAGGGCAATCTTCAAAGGCTGCGGGAGCTTTGCCCGCAGGGATGCGAAGAACGGGATGAATTGGCGGAAGAGGTCCGTGCGTTCCGCAAGAAGGACTAGCGATCCGCGGATGAATTGCCGGGTGCAATCCCCGTTTTACCTGAGCGCCGCGCAACTCGGCTAAAGCGGCTTATCTTATTGCCCGCAGGCGCTATTGCGATCCGTAATCCCTGAGATCGTCCGGTGCGTTGAGCAGGGTGCCTTCATATTTCGGAAGATCGTCATTCATCTGAAGCCAGGGAAGCTTGCTTTCGTAATTGACGTGGAAGGTGGGCTCGAAGTCCTCGGGGTTTTCAAGGGACGCGGCATAAAGATGCATGCCGCCCGGATAGTGCTCGGCTTCAAATCCCATCGGAGAACCGCAGGTTTCGCAAAAGTGCCGTTTTACGCCCTTGGAACTCTCAAGCGTTTTCGGCGCATCGCCCAGCCACCGGAAGTTCCGCACCGGCACGCCAAGCCACGCGACCACAGGCGCGGCGCAGTTGCGGCGGCAATCATCGCAATGGCAGTAGCAGGCCCAAGTGATTGCGCCTTCAAATTCCCAGCCTGTTCTCCCGCACAGGCATCGGCCTCGCTTTGTCAATTTTGCCTCCAGACATCGCCACAGGCTACCTGAACGTGGACCAGAGGCTTGGACCTATGGTTTTTACGCCTCGATGAACAGCAAATAGACCCGAATCCGGATAAGCGTACTTCCAAATGCGACATACTTGCATGCTCGCCAATCGTTTGTGCGCGACCTTGGAATCGAAACCGCCCCGGCGCAGCGAGCGGATCAGCAGCCCTCAGTCGCTTGCTCGGTAGAGATCGCTGTTGAGATAGCGCAATCCGCTGTCGATGATGACCGTGACGATCGTCTTTCCCGGTCCGAGTTCCCTGGCGCGCCGCAGCGCGGCCCAGACATTGGCGCCCGAGGTGATGCCGCCGATCAGGCCTTCCCGGCGCGCCAGCAGCCGTGCACCCGAATAGGCGTCCTCGTCCCTGACCGCAATGACATCGTCGATCAGATCCCTGCGCATGATGCGTGGCACAAAAGACAGGCCAATGCCTTCCAGCTTGTGGGTGCCGCCGGTGTTTCCGCCCGACACGTTGCGCACGTAATAGGGTTCCACCGCCACGACCCGCGTATCGGGATTGTGTTCCTTCAATATTTCCGCGTTGCCGGATATGCAGCCCCCGCCGCCGGCCGCCATCACGAATTCGTCCGGCGGTCCGTCCAGTTGCGACAGGATCTCGCGGGCCATCCCGTGATAGCCGCGCTTGTTGTCCATATTGTTGACCTGGTCGGGCCAGAAGGTGCTCGGCTCGCAGCACAACGCCTTCGCCCGGGCAATCATTCGGTCAAGCACATCCGCGGTGAGCCTTCCGCCATCCGCATGGACGATCTCGAGCGTTGCTCCGAAGGCCTGCATCGTTTGCAGCTTTTCCTCGGAGAATCCGTTTGAAGTGACGAAATGGGCCGCATAGCCGCGCACGGCGCAGACCATGGCCAGTGAACTGCCGGTGCTGCCGCCGGTATACTCCACGACCCGTCCGCCTGGTTTCAGATCGCCGCGCCGCTCTGCGGCCTCGATCATCGAAAGGGCCATGCGGTCCTTCATGCTGCCCGTGGGGTTCGCCCCCTCCCATTTGACATAGACGTCCGCGCTGTCCGGGCCGGTCAGCCTCTTCAGTTTGATCAGCGGCGTGTTTCCAATACCCTGCATATCGAACCCGCTCTCTAGAGAACACAGTAACTTTCATATCGAAAGTCACTAGATAGGTCAAACTTTCAATTCGAAAGTTACTTGGGTATAGATGAGCGGAATTTATGAGGCCGACCATGACACAGACCGCACACGAATTTCGCTCGCGCTGCTCCATCGCCCGCAGTCTGGAGATCCTGGGCGACAGGTGGACCCTGCTGGTGGTCCGCGATCTCATGTGGCACGGCAAGCACACCTTTCAGGAGCTGCAGAACAGCGAAGAGCGCATGCCGACCAATCAGTTGTCGCAGCGCCTCAAGCGGCTGATGGACTGGGGCCTGGTTTCACGCAAGGCCTATCAGGACCGGCCGGTGCGCTATCGCTACGAACTGACCGGGAAGGGCAGGGCGCTGGAACCGCTTCTGCTGCAGTTCATGCACTGGGGCTACGACAATCTGGGTGGCGGCTTCTACGATCCGGTCCACAAGAAAAGCATGTCCCCCAAGAAGTCCTGAAATTTGCAGGCCGGCAAACGCCGGCAGGCCCTTGCTCGAGTGCCCGAAGTCACGCGGCCATGTCGCGTTCGCCGAGGATGCGGTCGATCAGGCCCCATTCAAGCGCCTGTTCGGCCGTCATGAAGTGGTCGCGGTCCAGTGCGCGTTCGAATTCCTCGTAGGTCCGGCCGCAATGTTCGGCATATAACCGCGTCATGCGCCGCTTGGTGCGCTGCGTTTCCTCGGCGTGAATGAGAATGTCCGATGCCTGGCCCTTGAAGCCGCCTGACGGCTGGTGGATGAGAATGCTCGCATTCGGCAGCGCGGCCCTTTCGCCCTTTTCCCCGGCCATCAGCAGAAACGAACCCATCGAATAGGCCGTACCCATGCAAAGCGTATGCACGGGTGGCTGGATGTATCGCATCGTATCGTACATGGCGAGGCCGCTTGAGACGACACCGCCCGGCGAGTTGATGTACAGGAAGACCGGCTTCTTGGGGTTCTCGGCTTCCAGCAGCAGCAATTGGGCGCAAACCAGCGCGGAGACGTCATCATTGACCTCGCCATTGAGGAAGATGATCCGTTCGCGGAGCAGGCGGGAATGGATGTCGAACGAGCGTTCGCCGCGGCTCGACTGTTCAACGACCATGGGGACGAGTTGCATCGCTTCGCGCATCGGCGAACTCCTTGAAGTTTCGATTTTGTCTGGTGCCTGTGTTCAGGCGGCAAGCATGAGAGACGGCCCGTTGCTGTTGGCGGCCTGCGGTATTGACCTGCCCGCCCGAGCGCCTGTCAGTTCGTGAATGATGCGCAAGATCGTGCCGCCATTCCGGTGGGGTCTGACCCGAAACGTCACCGCGCTTTTCAGAAAGGGCGGCTCATGCTCGCGCATATGGAAACGGATTTCCCCGTCGGGCTCGGAAATGTCCGGCTCGGCATCCGCCACGTCTTTGCCGGGCAGCCATTTCTCGCGGTACTCGGGTATGGTGATCGCGCGCCAGACCTTTTCCGGCGGCGCATCGAGTGTGTAGCTGAAGACCAGCCCCTTCGCCTTTTCTTCGCTTTCCGGATCGTTCATTGGTCCATGTCCTTCAAAAGGTCCTTGAGTGCATCAATGCGCGCCGGCCAGTAGGCGCGGTATTTGGCAAGCCATCCGGCGATCAGCGCCAGCCCTTCCGGGTCGACCTGGTAGTTGACGAAGCGGCCCTGGCGCTCCTCGCGCACCAGCCTTGCCTTGCGCAGCACGGCAAGGTGCTGGGACATTGCCGGCTGGCTGATCGTCATGCCTTGGCGCAGGTCGCTGGCATTCATGCTGCCATGAGCCAGCTTCTCGAAGATTGTCCTGCGGGTCGGATCGGCAAGCGCTTTGAAGAGGTCGTTCTCGATCATGACAACATATAAGCACACACTTATTTGATTCGCAAGACTGCCGCAGATTTGGAGGCGGGTTCACGGCCTTGGTGTTGTTTTCAGCCGCCCTGCGGCGCGTCGCGCAGCGCAAAAACCGAAACCGGCTCGTCCAGACCCTTCAGTTGGAATTCTCCCAGGGAATCGAAGTCTCTGGAGGACAATGCGCACACCGCTGCGGTGACAAGCAGGGGATGACCCGTCGATTTGCAAAGCCCCTCGACGCGGCTGGCCGCATTGACCGCCATTCCGATGACTGTGAAGTCCAGTCGCGCCGGCGCCCCGACATTGCCGAAAAAGACTTCGCCGCGGTGAAGGGCGATGCCGGTCCGCAAGGGCCGCCAACCGGCCACATCGGGAAGCGCCTCGGCATCGGTGTTCAGCCGTTCCAAGGTCGCAAGCGCCGCTTCGGCGGCCTGCACGGCAGCGTCCGCCGCGTGCTGATGCGTTGCAAATGCATCGAAGGGAAATACCGCAAGAAGACCATCGCCGATGAATTTCAGAACTTCGCCGCCATGGTCGATGACGGCCCCGGCGACCTGCTCGAAATAGGCGTTCAGAACCTCCGTCAGTGCCCGCTCGTCGAGCGTGTCGGCAAGCTCGGTGAAGCCGCGCAGGTCCGATGCCCAGATGACCGCGTCGATCGCCTTGCCCGCGCCGCGCTTGATCGAGCCGCTCAGGACCTGGCCGCCGGCTTCGGCGCCGAGATAGGTGGTGACGATGTTTTCAGCAATATTCGCAGCGATGTGACGGTCGACATGCAATGCGAACACATGCAGAAGGCGCTCGATTTGATCGAATTGTCCGGCGGTGAACCCCCCATCCGCACGTGTCGCCAGCGTTGCCGCGTTGTGGAACTTGCCGTGCGCTTTCAGGGGCAGGGCCATATATTCGGTGATCCCGATCTCCTTCAGCTCCTTCAACAGGCCGCTCTCGGTTCCATCGAGCGTTTCGGTCATGACCCGGATGTGTTCGCCGCCTTCAACCACACGAAACAGCGGGTTCTTTCGGTAGGCATCGGTCGAGAGCACCGATTCATCGACCTTGACCTCATCGCAAAGGCCGTCGTCGCTGTTCCAGTTCCAGGCGTAGCCGTAAAGCTGGGGGTGCAGCGTGCCGACGTGAAGGCTTGCCCTGACAATCGGGATCCCTGCCGCCACAAGCCGCCAAAGGAACCCCTGGTAAAGAAGCAGGAAGTCATCTTCGTCCATGGCCGCGTCAAGCAGCCACGCTTCGACCTCGGCTGCCGAAAGAGGGCCGATTTCCGAAGATGTCCACCGGCCCCTTCGCAGAAGCTCGACCATCTTTGGATAGCTTCGCGGCGCCGGGTCTTGCGGGTTCTCTTCGATTGACGCCGTTGCTTGCACTGCCTGCTCCATAAGGGTTCAATGTCCTCGGTCAATCGCGCATTCGAAACAGCCTGAAGGCGCTTTGCTGCCGGGATTACGGATCGGGAACGTTACAAATTCACCCCCGCAGGCCTTCCTTCTCCACCCAGCCCTCCGCCTCGTCCAGTGCGCCCTCCAGACGGTCGAACAGGGCGTTGAGTTCGTCCTCCTTGATGATCATCGGCGGGCACATGGCGATGGTATCGCCAAGCGGGCGCAGGATCGCGCCGCGCTTTTCGATCAGCGACGAGACTTTCGCGCCGACGCCGTGGGACGGGTCGAAGGCGCGTTTGGTCGCCTTGTCGGCCACCAGTTCCAGACCGCCGACAAGGCCGGAGAAGCGTGCTTCGCCGACCAGCGGGTGTTCGGTGAGCCCGGTGAGTCGCCGCTCGAACAACGGTGCGAGCGCGCGCACATGGCTCAGAATGTCGCGCTTCTGATAGATTTCGATCGCCTTGACGCCGAGCGCGCAGCCCAGCGGATGGCCGCCATAGGTGAAGCCGTGGCCGAACGTGCCGAGGCGCGACGTGTAGTCCACGAAGGCCTGGTAGATATCGTCCGGCACCATCACCGCGCCGAGCGGCGCATAGGCTGATGTCAGCTGCTTGGCGACGGACATGGTCGTCGGCACCATGTCATGCGTTTCTGCGCCCCACCAGTTGCCGGTGCGGCAGAAGCCGTTGATGACCTCGTCGTCGATCAGCATGATGTCGTGTTCGTCGAGGATCGGCTTGATTGCCGGGAAATAACCCTTCGGCGGCACGATGACGCCGCCGGCGCCCATCACGGGCTCGGCGATCATCGCGGCAATCGTCTCCGGCCCCTCGCGCTCGATCAGCGCGCGCAGGGAATTTGCCATGCGGGCTGTGAATTCCTCTTCCGTTTCGCCTTCCAGGCCATTGCGGTAGAAATGCGGGCACTCGGCATGCAGGACACCGTCGACGGGCAGGTCGAAGCCCTTGTGATTGGGGCCGAGGCCGGTCAACGAGGCGGCCATGATGGTCACCCCGTGATAGGCCTTCTGGCGGGAGATGATCTTCTTTTTCTCCGGCCGGCCGAGGGCGTTGTTGTAGTACCATGCAAGCTTGACCTGCGTGTCGTTCGCCTCCGAACCGGACGAGGTGTAGAACACTTTCGAGATCGGCACCGGCGCCAGTTCCTTCAGTTTCTCGGCAAGCTCGATCGCCGGTTCCGTGCCCCGGGCGGCAAAGAGATGATAATAGGGCAGGGCGCGAAGCTGTTCGGTTGCCGCGTCGATCAACTCCTCGTCGCCGAAGCCGAGGCCGGCGCACCACAGGCCGGACATGCCCTCGATATATTCATTGCCCTGCGTGTCGTAGATAAAGACGCCCTTGCCATGGTCGATGACCAGCGTGCCGGTCTCGCTCAGCTTGTGAAGCGGCGTATAGGGATGAAAAACGGAATCGATGTCGCGTTGTTGCACATTGCTGAGCGGTGGCATGGGCGTCGTCCTGTCGGGAGGTTGCTCGTCTAGGACGAATCCTTACGCCCAATCGGAACATCCGGCAATATTTCGGCGCCTGCCGGTCCATTTTGTTGCGCTCGCCGCTATTCCGATAAATTGGGACTTGCGCTATTGCTTGGGGCAAATGCGCACCGAATCTGTCCGCCAATGAAGATCCGTTACGAACGCCCGGTCTGCCATACTGCCTTCTGGTCGCACCGGCTGGGCCTTTTCGCGCTTGTGCTGTTTGCCATTTCGGCCGGCCTGCATCGTTTCGGCATCATGGAAACGGAGATTTTCGTGGTCCTCTTCACCATCTGCGCCGGCCTGGCGCTGCTTGCCTTCCTGATGGCGGCCTACGGCATCCTGCGGCTGTGGATGGTCGGTGCGGAGGGCGGCCGCGCCTCTGCCAAGGGCAGCCTCTACGCGTTGCTTGTCCTGATACCGGCCGGCATAGCCGGGTTTCGGGCCGCCACGCTGCCGCCGCTCTACGATATCTCCACCAACACGTCCGATGTGCCTGTCTTCCTGGAGCCGGTCGCCCATGGCCCGGAATGGTTTCCGCACGTCCCGTTTCTGCAGGTCCCGCCCTATGCGGGCCAGGAGAAGGCCTATCCTCAGGTCACCGGCCGGCGCTACGAGGGCGCCCTCGACCGTGTCCTCGAAGCGGTCCGCCTCGTTGCCGAGAACGAGGGCATCAGGATTTCCGTGACAAAGCTGCCCGAGCCCGAGGAGGCCCCGGTCCCGACAGCGCGCGAGCCGGCCGCCGGTGCGCCGGAGGCCATCGGCGAAGTCGAGGCGCCGGCGGAGGAGCCGGACGATGACAGTGTGATCGGGCTTTCGGAACTGATCTCCGACGACGATCCGGCCGCCGCCGCAGAGCCCGTGATCCTGAAACAGGCACAGATTGTCATTCAGGGCGAGACGCGCACGCCGATCTTCGGCTTCACCTCCGATGTCAGCATTCGCCTGAGCGAAGAGGCGGAGACGACATTCGTCGACATGCGTTCTCAGTCGCGCTTCGGCCCGCACGATCTCGGCACCAACGCCCAGATCATTGCCGGGTTTTTGCGCGCGCTGGACACCGAACTCGTCGGCATTTCGGTGCGCTGAGCTATTTCAGCCTGTAAACGCCGTCTATGGACGGTGCGCCGTCGGTTTCGACATCGCCGCGCCCGACAAGGTCTTCCAGATGCGCGAGCAACGACAGGGCCGCCGCCTTGTGCAGGCGCGGGTCGGTGTCCCGGTAAATCACCTCGACCATGTCGGCGATCTTCCGGTCGCCCTTCTGCAGGCGGTCGAGCACGGCCGCCTCGCGCATCTTGCGGTGCGTGCGCAGGGCCCGCACGAACTTCGCCGGATCGGTCACCGGCCCGCCATGGCCCGGCAGGTAGAGCCGGTCGTCCCGCTCGAGCATCTTGTCGAGCGAGGCCATATAGTCGCTCATCGAGCCGTCGGGCGGCGCCACGATCGAGGTCGCCCAGACCATCACATGGTCGGCGGAAAAGACGATGCCGCTGCCCTCGAGTGCAAAGGCCGCATGGTTCGCCGCGTGCCCGGGCGTCTTGATCATTCTCAGCGACCAGCCGTCGCCCTCGATTATCTGGCCGTCGGAGGCCGCGATATCCGGTTCGAAGTCCGTATCGGAACTTTCCTGTAACGGGTTGATTTCGCCGGTGTAAAGCGGTCTGGCCGGCCGGTGCTTTCCTTCCGCTATGATGGTCGCGCCGGTGTCCGTCGCAAGCCGCCGTGCCAGGGGCGAGTGGTCCTTGTGCGTATGGCTGACCATGATGTGGGAAACCTTGCGGCCATCCAGCGCCGATTTCAGCGCCTGATAGTGGCTCTCGATTTCCGGGCCCGGGTCGATCACCGCGACACTGTCATTGCCGACAATGTAGCTGTTGGTGCCGTGAAAGGTGAGGGGACCGGCATTCGGCGCCGTGACCCTCTGGATGCCGGGCGCGACCGGGACGGCTAAACCGTGCGCCGGGTCGAATTCCGTCTCGAATTTCGGTGAGGCCATGGGTTAAAAATCCGCCTTGCGCCGATCCGGTCAGGCAGCGCCGATGCGCAGCATGTCGAGAACGTGGATAACGCCGACGGCCTGGCCGTCTTCCTCAACGACCAGCGCGCCGACTTGGTGGTCCTGGATCATTTTCAGGGCCGCGGCAAGCAGCATGTCCGGCTCGACGGTCAGGCCGCCGACCGTCATGACCTTGTCGACCACTGTCGTTGCCGCATCGACATGGGCGTTGCGCCGCAGGTCGCCATCGGTGATGACGCCCTGCATCTTGCCGCCTGCATCGGCGACGATGGTCAGGCCGAAACCCTTGGCGGATATGGTGTCGATGGCTTCGATCAGCAGCGTGCCCGACTGCACCACCGGCAGTGCGTCGCCCGCATGCATGGCATCGCGCACAAGCGTCAGGCTGGCGCCGAGCGTGCCGCCCGGGTGGAAGTGCCGGAAATCGCGTTCCGAGAAGCCGCGTCGCACCAGAAGGCCGATGGCGACCGTGTCGCAGACCATCAACTGCATGAGCGACGACGTCGTCGGTGCGAGACCCAGCGGGCAGGCTTCCTCGACGCCGGGCAGGACAAGCGCAACGCTCGCATTTTGCGCCAGCGTGCTGTCGGCCCTTGCGGTAACGGCGATCAGCGGAATATCGGCGCGCTGCGCATGATAGAGAACGTCGGACAGTTCCCTTGTCTCGCCCGAATTCGAGATGGCCAGCACGCAGTCCTCGGCGGTGATCATGCCGAGATCGCCATGGCTCGCCTCGGTGGCGTGCACGAACTGGGCCGGCGTTCCCGTCGAGGCGAAGGTGGCGGCCGCCTTGGCGCCGATATGGCCGCTCTTGCCGACGCCGGTGACGATCAGGCGGCCGGTCTTGCCGGCAATCAGCTCGATGGCTTCAAGCACGGCGTCGCCGAGTTCTCCGTCGAGCCCCTTGACGATGGCATCGGTGCCGTTCGCGGATGTCTGCGCCGCCTTGAGGATTTCCGCACGTATATTGCGTTCCGGAGACATCTAGCTTCCCTGGTCCTTTGCGACCGCATCGAAGGCCTTGAGGCGCGCCAGCAGCGCCTTCATTTCATCCAGCGGGATCATGTTGGGCCCGTCGGACGGAGCCGTTTCCGGATTGTCATGGGTTTCGATGAAGAGGGACGCGCAGCCGACGGCCAGCGCCGCCCTTGCCAGCACCGGTGCGAATTCGCGCTGCCCGCCGGACGAGGTGCCTTTGCCGCCCGGCTGCTGCACCGAGTGGGTGGCGTCGAAAACGACCGGATAGCCCGTTTCGGCCAAGGTCGGCAGGCCGCGGAAATCGGTGACCAGCGCATTGTAGCCGAAGCTGGTGCCACGCTCGCACAGAAGAATGTTGTCATTGCCGGTCGCGGCGATCTTTTCCGCCACGTTCTTCATGTCCCAGGGCGCCAGGAACTGGCCCTTTTTGACATTGACGGCCTTGCCGGTCTCGCCGGCGGCGAGCAGCAGGTCCGTCTGGCGGCAAAGATAGGCCGGTATCTGCAGGATATCGACCGCCTCAGCGACGATCGCCGCCTGCTGGCGCTCATGGATATCCGTGATCACCGGGCAGCCGAATTTTTCGCGCACGTCGGAAAGAATCTGCAGGCCTTCGTTGATGCCGGCGCCCCGGCCGCCCGACACCGACGAGCGGTTGGCCTTGTCGAAAGAGGACTTGTAAACGAGAGGAATGCCCAGCTCGCCGGTGATGGCGACCAGTTCCGCGGCGATATTCATCGCATGATCGCGGCCCTCGATGGCGCACGGTCCCGCGATCAGCGCGAAGGGTGCGTCATTGGAAAACGTGACCGGTCCGACCCGCACGGATCTGCTTTTCGCCAACCGAACTCTCCAGTGTGCCGTTAGCCCCATCTGCCTCCCGGAAGCGGCGACGGGTCCACGACAGTGCCGTATTCCATAAATCGCGCCAGTTCAAGCAATTGGAGAAAATGGCATGTGCATTACGTCGTGCGCCGTCAAAGTTCCTCGCCGGCAAGGTCTGCGACATGCTCGCCGATGACGAGACAGGAGGTGAGGGCGGGCGATTCCATGCCGAAAAGCTGTACAAGGCCCGCTATGCCGTTTTCGCGCGGCGATTGCACGAGAAAATCGGCGGGCGCGTGGCCGGTGGGCACCATTTTCGGCCGGATCCCGCAATAGGACGGCATCAGCGCATTGTCCGGCAGTCCCGGCCAGTAGGTCCGGATCGCCTCGGCAAAGGCCTGCTCCTGGCCGGTCACGACCGTATAGTCGAGTATTTCGCCTGCCATCCAGTGCACATCCGGACCGAAACGCGCCTGGCCGGCCAGATCGCGGGTGAAATGGATGCCGAGCGATCCGTCGCCCGGCACCGGGTAGATAAGCTGGCTGAACGGGCTTTTGTGCCCGCTGAGTGCGTAATAATTGCCCTTGGAAAGATAATGCGGCGGGATGCGCTCTTGTGCGAGGCCGTTGATCGTCCGGGCGATGGCCCAGGCCCCGTGGCCGCCGGCGTTGATGAACGTGTTGCAGGAGAGTGTGTAGGCCCCGTCGCCCGCGACATCGACCACGAAACCGTCCGCTTGCGGATGCACCGCGACGATCCGGCTGTTGAAGGCAATCATCGTTCCGGCATCCTCGGCCTCGCCCTGCAGCGACAGCATCAGCGCGTGGCTGTCGACAATGCCGGTGGAGGGTGAATGCAGCGCGCTGACGCAGAAGAGCTCCGGCTCGCAATCGATCGCTTCCTCGGGTGAAATCGCGCGAATATCGTCCACCCCGTTGGCAATGGCGTGTTCATGGATCGAGTTCAGCGTTGCGCGCTGCCCGTCATCCGTCGCGACGATCAGCTTGCCGGTGCGTTCATGCGGGATGCCGCGCTCTGCGCAATAGGCATAGAGCGCCTTTTTGCCCGCAACGCAGAACCGCGCCTTCAGGGAACCTTCCGCATAGTAGATGCCAGCATGGATCACTTCCGAATTGCGTGAACTCGTCTGCGTGCCGATCATATTCTCGGCTTCGACGACAACCACATCGCGCCCCCGCAGCGCCAGCGAGCGGGCAATGGCAAGGCCAAGCACCCCGGCGCCGGCGACGATACAGTCGACATGATCCATTCGGTTTGCGTTCCGTGACTACGTGTTGACCGGCAAGCGGTAGCGCGGGGTGGAGCGATGGGCAAGGGGGTTTTGCCGCAGCCGCGTTAGTCGGCACTGCTGCTCAATCAAAACGTGCGGCAAGATCCCGGTGCCGATGCCAGGCAATCGGAACGACCCCTGTTTTTCCGAACCGAAGGACGCTCACTCGGTGAACCCCAAATGCGTGCGCACCATGATCGAGCGGCTCTACCCAGATGTTCCCAAGCTCGAACCATTGGCCTGAGGGCCGGTCGCCGGCTGGACCGTATGGGGCAATCTGTCGGGGGGAATGGATGAACGAACGGTCAAATGGCCTAGCGATCGTTTACAGGCTGAGAAGTGCCGACAAATCCGCTTGCGTCGAGTATAAGATCCACAAGTGACTTCGTTTCGAATGTTTCCAGACGTTTCAGGTTGCCGGCGATAACAATGTTTCGGTATATCCGCAGATTTACAGAAATTCGCGTCAAGCCTTCAACGTAGATATCCACGATTTTGGACACCGTCTCGATGCCGAAACTATCCAATGGAGTCCTGTCTATTTGCCGCGCACGGTTGTTGTCGGATATCTCAACAGCACTCCTTGCTATGATCTCGTCGATCTCGTGTGCCAGCGCGGTTTCGCACAATTGGCTTAACTCCTGAAAACTTTCGAATGTCCTGGTCATCTGACCAAAGTCGTATTTGAACAGCGGTTCGTATTCTACCTCCTCATGCCAATACGCTGGATCAAATCCGGACATCCGCTGCCTGATATCGACGATTTGTCTGACCGGCTGTCCTTCTGCGAGGTTTCTGGATGACTGATTGAT
Organism: Allohoeflea poritis; assembly: GCF_027889715.1. Classification (GTDB taxonomy): domain Bacteria; phylum Pseudomonadota; class Alphaproteobacteria; order Rhizobiales; family Rhizobiaceae; genus Hoeflea_A; species Hoeflea_A poritis. Next base: position 24,906 of record NZ_JAPJZH010000003.1, on the reverse strand, counting down.
GGTAACTGTGTGCTCAATTATTTTCTGATCAAGCTCTCCTACCTCACGGTAGAAATAACGACGCAGATCAAGTGTCTGCAGGTCCATTTGCTCGCGATGTTGGCGTTGAGCAGTTCGAACCTGCACCGAAACAAAAATATCGTCAAAAACCCGCCAAATATGGCGGCCGCGGATATCCAATTGCGCGCGCATACGACATGCGATTCATTAGTAAATTCACAAAGCCCAACACCTGCAGGAATGTCGAAATATGCCGCTGTGCCGAAGGCGATTGCTATTGCAGTCGCGGCAACGAGGATAACCGTGGCGGAAATCTCCAAAAAACGCGCCATTTTTATCCCTCCTCGACTGTAACTTTAACAGGTGCCGAGTTAATATAACAGCCTGTGGCTGTGGGTGGTAAGCGCGCCATGCCTGATGTCGCGACGCGGCACACCTCATCGGAGACGCTGATCAAGCGCTCATTCGCAGTCAATGCGCTTTGGTGCGCCGGCATGCTCGACACGATGGACATCACCGAACTGCTGTCGCCGGAAGAGGCGAAAGTCAGCCGGACCATTCACCGTTTTTCGGGGCCGGGAGAGGGTAGGCGCAATATGGTGATCACTTTACGTCTTGTCGGACTTGCCAAGCGTCAGATTCATCATGTCGACCATACTTGCGGGTTCGGTGGTGTCTGGCCCCTGTCCCGGCGCCCGCCTGAACAATGCTTCAAGAAGAATAGCGCGATCTTGATGTTCTGCGGCATTCTCCGCAATCAGGTGCAAGTAGGTGTCCATCGTTGTCAAGCGTTGACGTGCGTCATCCAAAAGAACCAGGGAGCGAGTGTAAAACCTTACAAGAAGGCGAACCATCCAAATGTAAAGTCCAAATGGTGCTCCGATGATCGCGATGCGACCGATTGCGCTGATTGTTGCGGCTATTTGCCCCGAGCCATCTCCGGCAGCCGTGATTGCTTCAGTTTCTATCCGCAGCAAAATACCCCAAATCTGCTGGTAGAAGAACGCAATGAAAACAACAAATGTAATGAAGGAAAGCGCGAGCAGGATAATCGAAAGACGGAGTGCAGATTTGTATTGTCCTTCCCGCTTGTGCCAAAGGTTTCGGGCTTCGTTCAGATTTACTTTTTCAAGGGCTGCATTAACGGGCCCGTCGAGTTTGTCGATCTTTGTGTGAATTTCCGACGACTTCGTTTCAATGCTTTTCAAACTGTCTTCAGCAACCTTCTTGGTGGTCTGCAGACCGCCGATTTGCTTTTGAAGCTCGGCTACGATTCCAATGCACTCAGCAACGTCCGTTTTCAAACTTTCCATGCGATTGTCCGAGAGTTCCGATGGCAGGATTGGATCCTGTGCAACAATCTTGGCCACTTCAAACGCAGCCAACCGAGAATTTGTAAATCGGATGCCTGTTTCAAGTGGCGAGCCGCTTGGAGTGACGATCTGGTTTGTCAAATTCGGATTGTAGTGCCGGTACGCAGCGATAAAGCTGATAGCGACGGTCTGTATTGCTTGCCGCTTGCCGCCGTCATTTGCAAATACATTGTCAAGCGACACAAAAAAAGCGGTTCGGACGTCTTCGGTTATAAAAGAAGCGTCAAGCTCCAGCAAAGTACCATCTCTGTATACCTTTGGTTGTTGCAGCAAATTGGGCAGTTGGTTGGCGTCGACAAGATTGCGCAGCGTGTCGCGGATTTCTTGATCCAGTGGTACAGCATTAGTACTCAACCAATTAGCCATCGATTTGATGAATTCTATATGATTTTGCATGATTGTACGCTGATAAAGGGACTGAGACTCGAAGTTCCCTTCTCCGTGCAATATTCCCATCTTGAGGGACAGAAACTCCCAAAAAACACGTTCCGCCCGGACGGTCAGTTCGGCATCCGAGGCTTCATTCCAAGCAGCTTCAATTGTATCGTTCAAATCGTCATTCCATTGTCCAGTCGGCCGGATCCACGGCTGTATAGATTCGATGCAGCAAACCATACCCACAACCATGGGTATTTGACAATTTCCACAAATCAGCGCGTGTGACTACTGCGGCAGGCCCATCGAACTTGTGCAGCCCCCGCTCTAACGCTTAAACAAATTCTCTCCTGTAGCAGAGATTTTGACTGACTCGTAGAGATCAAGGCAGTCGCTTTGGCCAGCTACCCCAGCACCGAGAAGCTGCTTTCCCTGTTGATCTCGCGTTTGCGCGAATAGAAGCCGACATCGATGGTCCGGCCGATATAGGGCAGGTCGAATTGCAGCGGGCTGGCGTCGTGGTCGTTTCCGGCCTCGCAATATTCAACGAGGGCCGCCATCATCTTGCCGGCGATGGGTGCATTCTTGAACTGGTTGCCGCTGGAGCCGATGGCCATGTAGTAGCCGGGGACCTGCGACTTGTCGTAGATCGGGATCCAGTCATCGGACACGTCATAGAGATCGACGACGCCCTTTGTCCGGTTCGGAATGCCGAGGCTCGGCACACGCTGCGCATAACGCTGCGCCTGATGCGTCCACTGGTCGGTGAAGTTGGTGTCGTAATCGTCCGGATCGACCCATTCGCGCGGATCGCACTCCGGGTCCTCGCTGCCGACAAGGATGAAATTGCCCTTTTCCGGCCGGCAATAGCAGGCGATGTCGCTGTCGGAGGTCACGAACGCGTTGCCGAAGAAATCGAAGCCTTCCGGCGCCGGCACGTGGACGACCTCCTGCCGCAGCGCATTGGTGCTGATCGTCATGTCGTCCAAGGCGCCGGCCATGGCATTCACCTGGCCGAGTGCGGCCCGGCGACATTGATGACGACCGGGGCATGGATTTCCGTACCGTCGTCGAGCTTGACGCCGGCGACACGGCCGTCCGCTTGCAGGATTTCCGTGACCGCCCGGTTGAACAGGAACGTACCGCCGGCCGCTTCCGTGGCGCGCTGCAGATTGTGCGTCGCCAGTTGCGGATCGGTGATGTAGCCGGCGGTTGGAAAGTGCACGGCCTCCTCGACATTGCCGGCGCCCGGCTTGCCGAAATCCGGATCATCCATGCGCTTTGCCGGGAAATAGCTCTTCAGGTCGTAGATCGGCAGCCGCTCCAGGATCTTCTGTGCGTTCCAGCGCTCGAAGGGAATGTCGAGCTGCGCGCACAGTTCCGTGTGCTTTTGCATGTGGCCGTTCTGCTCGGTGCACATGACCAGGCAGCCGGTCTCGCGGAATTCGGCAAGGCCGCGCTCGTCGTCGGCCGCCAGATAGTCGGCCCAGTCGCGCCAGTAGTGATAGCCCTCATAGGCAAAGGCCGTGCCCTCCAGCGTCGAATAGTGAACGCGGATGATGGCGCAGGAACCGCTGGTCGAGCCGTATCCGGCGGCCGGGTTCTTATCGACCGAGATCGTCCTGATGCCTTTGCGGTTGAGTTCCAGCGCGGTCGCCGCGCCGATAATGCCTGCGCCGATGATGATGGCGTCGGTGGTCTGCGACATGAGGATTTCCTCCAGATTAGTCGATCGGCGGCGCGCCGCCTTCGCGGATGCGCCTTTCCACGAATGCGGCGAGCGCCTCGCTGCGGTCCGGTGGCAGTTGCGGCGGTGTGAACTCGGCGAGCGTCTTTTTCCACATGGCCTGCGCCTGTTCCACCGTCTGAACGCCGCCGGCTTCCTCCCACTGGCCGAAATTCGACCAGTCGCGGATCAGTGGCTCGTAAAACTGGTTGGAATACCGCGCCATGGTCTGCCGGGCGTCGAAAAAATGACCGCCGGGCTGCACTTCGGCGATGGCGTCGAAGCCGAGCGCTTCCGGTGTCGCCTCGACCGGTTTCATCACCTGGGCGATGGTCTGGCAGACCTCAAGGTCCATGATGAATTTTTCGTAGGAAATGGTCAGCCCGCCCTCCAGCCATCCGGCCGAATGGAAGATCACATTGGCCCCGGCGAGCACCGCGCCCCACAAACCGAGCTGGGTTTCGGCGGCGCTCTGCACATCCGGCGCGTTGCCGGCGGTGCCCGTAGCCGAGCGCCAGGGGATGCCGATATGTCTTGCCAGCTGGCCGGCGCCCAGATTGGTTCGTATGTGTTCGGGCGTGCCGAAGACCGGAGCGCCGGATTTCATGTTCACGTTCGACGAAAATGCCCCATAGAGCACCGGCGCGCCCGGATTGGTCGCCTGGGCGAGGGCAATGCCGGCCATGGCCTCGGCATGGCTCAGTGTCAGAGAACCGGCCTCGGTGATCGGTGCCATGGCGCCCGACAGGCAGAAGGGCGTGATCACCGTCGGCTGACCCCAGCGGGCGAAATCGATAATGCCCTGCGCCATCGGAATGTCGATCTGGCGCGGTGAGTTCGTGTTGATGACGGTGTAGCACCAGATTTTCTGCTTGAATTCGTCTTCGCTCAAGCCGCGGGCAATGCGGATGATTTCAAAGGAATCCAGTACTTGGCCAGTGCCGCGCGCAAAGACCCAGGGCACCTTGACGGAATTCTCCACCTGCACCTTTGCGGTAATCAGATGGCGCTCATGGACGGGAATGTCCTGCGGTTCGATCGACGGTCCGAGAAACGGGATGATGTCGAAATGCTGCTGCAGTTGCGTGAAATCGACATATTCCTTCAAGGACCCCGCGCGACGGCCGCGCTCCACATCGGTAACGTTCGGACAGCCGGCGCCCGGCCCGAAGTGCAGCGTGTCGGGACCGATCTCGATGGCCAGGCCTTCGCCGCCATGCCAGACCATCGACCGCGGCGCCTTGGCCACCAGCTCGGTAACGAGATCCGATGGAAAATGCACCATCATGTCGTCACGGAGCTCACAGCCGGCCTTTGCCAGCAATTCGCGCGCCTCGTCGTTGAGCACACGTATGCCCAGCTCTTCCAGGACGCGCAGCGACGTCCGGTGCAGGCTTTCCAGCTCATCTGCCGACAACACCTCCGCCCTCGGCAAGGTGTTGCGCACTGCGTGGTAGAAGGCCGCATCGGCCCCGGACTTGTCTGTTTCCTGCGCCAGCCTTCGGCGGCCCCGGCGGCGGCCCGATGTTGCGGTTTCGGCTGTCATAGGCGCATCTTTTCCCCGTTCGGATCGAACGGGCTTGAAGAGATCACACGGGCCGCACGTTCGCGCCCGACAATATGGGCAGTGAGTTCGGTTCCGGGTTCGCAGAATTCCGGGTTTACCAGCGCCATGGCAAGGCTCTTGCCGATATAGTGGCCATAGCCGCCGGACGTGATGAAGCCGACCCGCGTGCCGTCCTTCCACACCGGTTCGTAACCGGATGCATCGGCGTCATCGGCATCGATGTCGAGCGTCACCAGTTTCTGCGGCGCGGTGTTCTGCTGCTTTTCCTTCAGTGCCGCTTCCTTGCCGATAAAGCCGTCCTTCTGAAAATCGATCCAGCGATCCATGCCCGTCATGCCGGGTGTGTATCCTTGCGTGAATTCAGCCGACCAGATGCCGAAGCTCTTCTCCAGCCGCAGGGAGTTGAGCGCGTAATAGCCGAATTCGCACAGGCCGTGCGCCTTGCCCGCTTCGAGCAGTATCCGGCGCAGCGTGATGTGTTCGGCGGCCCCGCAATTGATCTCGAAGCCGAATTCCCCTGTCACCGACAGCCGCCCGACCTTGGCCCGGATCAGCCCCACATCCATCGTCTTGCAGCCCATGAAGGGCAGGGCTTTGTGAGAGATATCCTCATGGGTGAGGGCGGAGAGCACATCGCGGGACTTTGGCCCGGCGAGTGCAAAGCCGGCCACGTCGTCAGAAATGTCGCGCACGCTGACATCGCTGTCCTCAGCGCCCAGGTGCTGGTGGAACCAGCGCATGTGCCATTCGCGCAGGTAATAGGATCCCATGATCCACCAGATGCCGTCGCCCCAGTTGAAGATGGTGAGATCGCCCTTCAGACGGCCGTCCTGGCCCAGCATCGGTGCAAGCCGCGCGCGGCCGGGTTTCGGTAGGCGGCCAGCCATCACGCGGTCGAGCCAGGCCTCTGCGCCGTCGCCACGCACTTCGTAGCGGGAAAAACCGGTAATATCGATGAGGCCGACACCGTCGCGCACCGCGCGGCATTCCTCGCCGACGATGTCGAATGCGTTGGAGCGCCGCAATGTCGGGTTTTCCTCAAAACCCTCGGGCGCGAACATCAGCGGCACCTCCAGCCCCCAACTGCAGCCCCAGACGGCCCCGGCGGCATCCATGCCGTCATGGGCGGGCGCCTTTTTCAGCGGCCTGCCGGCCGGCAACTGTTCATTCGGATAGGTCATGACGAAGCGGCGGGAATAAAATTGCCCGGTCGTCTGCTTGATGTATTCGCGGTTGGAAGCGAAGTCGCCATAGCGGGCGATATCCATCGGCCAGGCATCGGCCTCCGGCTCGCCATGGATCATCCATTCGGCCAGCGTCTTGCCGACGCCGCCGCCCTGCAGGAAACCGGCCATCACGCCGCAGGCCAGCCAGTAATTCTTGACGCTGCGCACCGGTCCGACCAGCGGGTTGCCGTCGGGCGAGAAGGTGAAGGCGCCGTTGACCCAGTTTTTCACCCCTGTCGTTTCCAGGCAGGGGTAGCGCTGGAAGGCCATGACGAGTTCATCGGAAATCCGGTCGGTGTTTTCCTGCAGCAGCTCGATGCCGTATTTCCAGGGCGCGCCGTCGACGCTCCAATGGGCATAGTTGGTCTCGTAAATGCCGACCAGAATGCCTTTCTGGTCCTGGCGCATATAGGTGAAGCCCTCGAGATCCACCGTCATCGGCAGCTCGAAATCGAGCGCCGCGACTTCAGGGATCGTCTCGGTCAGAAGGTAATGGTGCTCAAGCGGCGTGACCGGCAGTTCGAGCCCCACCATGCGCCCGACCTGCTTGGCCCAAAGGCCGCCCGCATTGACCACGTGCTCCGCATGGATCGTGCCCTTTTCGGTGATCACGTCCCAACTGTGATCGGGCCGCTGACGAAGCTCCAGCACCCGGTTGTGCTCGATGACGGTCGCGCCGTTCTTCTTGGCCGCGCCCGCATAGGCCTGCACGGTTCCGGTGGTGTCGATATAGCCTTCCCGGTCGGCCCACAGCCCGCCGATCACGCCGGTCGTGTCCATGATCGGGCAGCGTTCCTTGATTTCCTCCGGCGTCATTAGCCAGCAATCCTCGATGCCGATGGTCTGGAAGATCCGGTAGGCCGATTGCAGCCACTCCCAGCGTTCCGGCGCCGAGGCGACGGTGATGCCGCCGGTCATGTGCAGGCCGATATCCTGGCCGGATTCCTCCTCGATCTTGGCGAGCAGGTCGATCGTGTAGGCCTGCAGGGCCGCCATGTTGGGATCGGCGTTGAGCGCATGGATGCCGCCTGCGGCATGCCAGGACGAGCCTGCCGTCAGAACCGAGCGCTCGATCAGGCAGACATCGCTCCAGCCGAACTTTGCCAGGTGGTAGAGGACCGATGCGCCGACGACACCGCCACCGATCACGACGACACGATAATGATCCATATTTGCCTCCCGATGGACCCGTCAGAAACCGGACAGTAGCGTAATTCGGAAAAATGTTCTAGACATATATGTACAGAAACGGAATCGAAAAGCATGACAACCAGCAATGTGGCTGAAACGGCCGAAGCGGACGCCGAAGCCGGCAGGCGCACAACACGCGAAGACTGGCTGGATCTCGCCAAGGACATCCTCGTCAGCGAAGGTGTCGGAAGCATCAAGGTACTCGCATTGGCGCAAAGGCTGGGTGTCTCACGCTCCAGTTTCTACTGGTTTTTCAAGAGCCGGCGCGACCTGCTCGACCAGCTCTTGCACTACTGGGAGCACAAGAACACGGCCAGCATCGTCGAACGTGCGAAGCGACCGTCCCATTCGATCGTCGAGGCCGTCTTCAATCTCTTCGAGTGCTGGGTCGACGAGGCGCTTTTCGATCCGGGCCTTGATTTCGCCGTGCGGGAATGGGCGAGGCGGTCTCCGACAGTCCGGGAGCTGGTCGACAGGGCGGACAATGAACGGGTCGCGGCGATCACCGGCATGTTTGCCAATCACGGTTATGAGGAGCCGGAAGCCTTTGTGCGCGCCCGCGTCATCTATTTCATGCAGATCGGTTACTATGCGCTTGGCGTGCGCGAGCCTCTGGACGTGCGCCTTTCCTATTCCGAGGCCTATGTCCGCAGCTTCACCGGCAAGGATCCCACCACGACGGAAATGAACCGTTTCCGCAACCTTGCGAAAAAGCTCGCGGCTTCGGCGAACGGTAAAAAAACATAGACGCCCGGCATCGTGCGGTGCAGAGATGTGACACAAAGTATTGTACAGTTATGTACAGAAGCACCGCTGCTTGAACCGTTCAGACACGGGTGCTTCCAGCCGCACCTCCACTCACACGTGGTACCGCAAATGTGATTGCGGGCATCTGATGCCGACACAATTGGTCACTACGTCCCGGTCATACCCCATCGTTGTCAAAAGCTGAAAGCTTTTCAACGCGTTGGTTGTTCCAACTGTGTTTGAGAAAGGACAAGACCATGGCAACCCAACAGGAAATCACTGGCCACGAGGCCAGGCTTCAGATGATCCAGGACGAGATCGATCGCCGCCACAGCCGCATCGATGCGGATGTGGGTCGCGCGCGGAACCTGGAGAAGATCCGGGAACTGCGCGCTGAGAGAGACCGGCTGCGCAAGTGGTTGGCGGCATTCTCCCGGTGAGCGCCCCGTCAGCGCATGCCGGGCTGGCCAGACGTTACCGGGAAGCGACTGAGAGCGCCCGCTCCAGCACGGCGCGCGCATCATCCGACGGCGCCGTCGACCGCCGGGTCTTCGGATCGAAGAACACATTGACCGATTCCGACACCACGCAGCATTTGTCTTCCTGAAAAATGGCATAGTGTGTGGTGATCGACCGGTCGCCGGCCGCAACCAGCATGCCGCCGACCTCGACCGTGCCCGGAAAGGTGATTTCGTGCAGGTAGTCGATGGTCAGACGTGCGAGCACCAGCCCTCTGGCGGGGAGCTGGCTTTCGGAAAACATGTGTCCGAAAAGTCCCACGCGCCCGGATTCCAGGAACGCAGTGATGGCGACATTGTTGACATGCTCCATCGGGTCCTGATCTGAGAAGCGAATGGAGACGGGCGTCCAGCACGTGTAGGCCGCGCGGTCGCGCGATATCGATTTGTTTGTCGGCATGCGGAGGCTGTCCTCTCCGATACGGTTTGAATATGGGCGGGGCCGCGCCGGTCCCGCCTTGCGATCTTGAAGGAGTGCCATATGGCCTTTGAATATCCGTTCTACTTTCTACGTCACGGTGAAACGGAATGGAACCGCACGCATAGGACGCAGGGCCAATATGACTCACAATTGAACGAAACGGGCCACGCACAAGCCTTGCGCGCGGCTGAAATGCTCAAGGGCGAGCCGATCGAGCGCATCGTTGCAAGTCCGCTGTCGCGCGCGCGCCATACGGCCGAAGCGGTGGCGGAACATCACGATGTCGCCTTGTCGTTTGACGACCGTCTGATGGAGTGCCATCTCGGCGATCATCAGGGCGAACCGCACGGGCCGTGGCTGGCGCAATATTGGGAAGGCCGATACGACCCGCCAAACGGCGAGACCTATCGCGAATTCTGCGAACGTGTCTGGAGTGCCCTGCGACGGACCGTCGCGCTCGGCCCCAACACGCTGATCGTGGCCCATGGCGGATTGTGGAAGGCGGCCAGCGAATATGTCGACATGGAGCCGAACCTCATTCCGCTGCCCAACGCCGTTCCCATCCACGTCACGCCCGAAGACGGGCGCTGGCATCAGCGCCTTCTTTAGGATCCGGGTGTTCAGCCGCGCAGCTTCTGCGCGTCCGCCGCGGCGCCCCGAACCGCGTTCGCGAAAAGCGTGACATCCATGGCCGTTGCCACGAAGGTGGCGCCGAGATCAATGCAGTGTTTTGCAAAAGCCGGGTCCGTCGCCAGCGTTCCGGACGCCTTGTCGCTGCGTGCGATACGCTCGAACGTCTCCTTGATGGCCGCCTGAACCTCCGGCGCGCCTGGATTGCCGAGATGGCCGAGATCAGCCGCGAGATCGGCCGGACCGATGAAAACGCCGTCAACACCGTCTACGGCCAGGATATCGTCGAGCGCGGCAAGGCCGGCGCGGTTTTCCACCTGCACAAGCAGGCAGATCTGTTCGTCTGCGGTCGGGATGTAATCCTTGATCTGGCCGAACCTCGAAGCCCGCGCCGTCGTCGGCCCGACGCCGCGCATGCCCGCCGGCGGGTAGCGCACGGCCCGCACGAGCTGTTCGGCCTGCGCGCCCGATTCTACCATCGGCACCAGTATGGTCTGCGCGCCGGCGTCCAGCATCTGCTTGATGATCCAGGCCTCGCCGACAGGCACGCGCACGGCGGGATGCGAATCCGACGCATCGATCATCGTCAGCTGATCGCGGGTCGAGCGCAGATCGTTCGTCGCATGTTCATTGTCGATCAAAAGCCAGTCGAAGCCGGCCGTCGCCGAAATCTCCGCCGCATAGCCATTGGCCATCGACAGCCAGCAGCCGATCTGCAACTCGCCATTCTTCAGTGCGGCCTTGAACGGATTGATGGGTGCGGGCATGGAATGGTCCTGTCGTTTCAAGCAAATGACTGCGTTACGGTTCCGAACGGGCCGAAATCGGCGTGGAACCTGTCTCCCGGCCGCGCCTCGACCGGGCGGATGAACGATCCAGATAGCACCACATCGCCGGCACGGATAGACTGGTTGTAGGCGGCAAGCCGCTCGACGAGCCAGATGATGCCCGCGACCGGATCGTTCAGCACACCGGCGCCAAGGCCGGTTTCCTCGACTTCGTCATTGCGCGACAGGATGGTGCCCGCCCAGCGCAGGTCCACTGCCGCCGGATCGTGCCGCTGTGTTCCAAGCACCAGGCCTGCATTGGCTGCATTGTCGGCAATGGTGTCGACGATCGATCGGGTCTGGCCGGTGGCGGGGTCGGCGCGCAGGATGCGCGTATCGAGAATTTCCAGGGAAGGGGCCACATAGTCGGTCGCGGCAAGGACATCGTCACGGGTGATTGAGGCGCCGGAAAGAGGCCCCTTCATAATGAATGCGATCTCCGCCTCGATGCGCGGCTGGATGAAGCGGCCGGCGAGCACCGTGCCGCCATCCTCGAACAACATGTCATCGAACAGGATGCCGCTGTCGGGAATATCGATCTTGAGCGCGTCCTGCATGGCCTTGGAGGTAAGGCCGATCTTCCAGCCGATGATCCGCCGGCCGGCCTCGCGTTTGCGTTCAACCAGCGCCGCCTGGACCGCATAGGCATCGTCCATGGTCATCTCGGGATGGCGAAGCGACAAAAGCCCGATCTGCGCGCCCGCCCGCTCGGCCTCGAAAAGGTCCGTGGCGGCGGCGGCGATCTCGTCCTGCGAAAGGCTCATGTCTCGTCCTCGACCGTGTTGCGGAGCAGTCCGATTCCTTCGCCTTCGATCTCGATGACATCGCCCGGCTTGAGGTAGCGCGGCGGATCGAAACGCGCACCGGCGCCGGTCGGCGTTCCGGTGACGATGATATCGCCCGGCACAAGCGTCGTGAATGCCGAGATATAGGCGATCTGGCGCGGGATCGGAAAGATCATCCGGCTTGTGCGGTCATCCTGGCGGGTTTCGCCGTTCACACGCGTGGTTATGCGCACATCTTCAAGCTGCGCATGATCGCGGAAGGGCACGAGCCAGGGGCCGAGCGCGCCCGAACGGTCGAAATTCTTGCCCTGCGTGACATTGAACTTCGCGTGGCGAACCCAGTCGCGCAGCGTCCCCTCGTTGCAAAGGCTGATGGCGGCGATATGGTCATAAGCCTGCTCTTGCGGGATATGCCGGCCGCCCTTGCCGATGACAATGGCGATCTCGCCCTCATAGTCGAGCTTGTCGGAAGCCTTCGGCCGGATCAGCGGCCGGTCATGGCCGGTGAAGGAGCGCGGGAAGCGGATGAACAGCGACATGTTCTGCGGCAGATCCTTGCCGTCCTTGTATTCCGCGTTGCGGTCCGGGAAGTTGACGCCCACGCAGATGATCTTTTCCGGGTTCGCCAGCGGGATCTCGTAGTCGAACGTACCGGCTTCGTGCGTGATCGGCCGGCCCTCGGCTGCTTCAAGGAGCCGGTCCAGCCCGCCCGCCTCGATAACGGCCCGCAGGTCGGGCCATTGCGGAAAATCAGGGGAAAGAGCGATCATCCCGTCGTCCCGGACCGCGCCGTAATAATGCGTGCCGTCAACCGAATAGCTGGCCAGTTTGCCGTTCATTTCAAACTCGTTCCTTCGTTTGCTCGGCGCTCAGGGCGCAATGATCGGCTGGGATTTCAGGTCGCTTTCGGCCGTGGTCGCCCCTTCGAACAGGCTGCCATGCTCGAACCAGGAACGCGGCGCCGGCGCGCCCCATAGGGTCTGGCGCTGCGGGTCCTTCAGATCCCAGCGGATCGGCTCCAGATCCGGATCAACCGTCTGATAGTCCGAATTGTAGATCTCGATCCGGTTGCCATCCGGGTCCAGCACATAAAGAAAGAAGGCGTTTGATATGCCGTGACGGCCGGGGCCGCGCTCGATATTGTCGAGATAGCCGGTCGTCGACATGATATCGAGCAGGTCGATGATGCACAGCGGGTTGGGCACCCAGAAAGCGGTATGGTGCAGGCGCGGGCCGAGCCCGTTGGTGAAGGCGACGTCATGAACGCCGCCCTTGCGGTGCATCCATGCGGCCCAGATGCGGCCGGTTTTCTGATCGTCCGTATATTCCGTCGTGCGGAAGCCCATCTCATTGTAGAAATTGACCGCCTCGTCGACATTCGATGAGAACATGTTGAAATGGTCGATGCGCAGCGGGCGCACGCCGTGATAGAGCTTGTAGTGCTGGTGGATCGGCTCCAGCCTGTCCATTTTCACGTAGAATTCCAGCGGAATGCCCCATGGGTCACGGGTGCGCAGCGTCCGGCCCATGAAAGGCCGCTCCACCCAGTCCACAGGCAATCCCTTGGCTTCGAAGAACGCAGCCGCCTTGTCGAGGTCCGGCTCGTCGAAGAGTTTGAAGCCGAGCACATAGACGCCCGGCGTCTGCGATTTCACCAGCGCAATGCAGTGATGGCCGCGCTCTTCGAGCGCGCGCAGATAGATCCGGTCATTGCCCTCATGGGTGACCTGCAGGCCGAGCAGATCCGCATAAAAGGCCTTGGACGCATCAAGATCGGCAACCGCATATTCGACATGGCTCAGCCGCACGATGTTGAAAGGCGGATAAAGGACGGGCGAGGGGACGGGCATGGAAGGTTCTCCTGAAATGCGGCGGTGTTTTACTGCACCGGGAATACGACATTGGCCTGGCCGGTGCCGGAACTCGGGAAATATTCGCCGATCAGCTCGCCCTTGCCGGTGTATCCGTCCCAGCCGAGCGCCGCGAACAGCATGACCGTATCGTGCATGCTGCCTTCGCCGCAGCAATAATCGGCATATTCGGGCAGCATCTTCAGAAAGGTCGCGATTTCACCCTTCTGCCAAAGGTTCAGCACGTGCAGATCGACCTGGCGGTTGAACTCGGACGAGATGGTGAAGGTGCCGTTGTTGGCCTCATATTCGTCATTGCCCCATATCTTGTGGCTGAGCGAGCCCGAGGCCAAGAGCAGCACTTTCGAATCGCTTTCCTCGATGGCCTCGCGGATCGCTTCGCCGAGCTTGCGCGAGGATTCGTATGAATGCACCGTGCACCAGGCTGCGACCGAAACCACCTTGAAATCGCCCTCGCTCGCCATGTAGCGCATCGGCACGAGCGTTCCGTATTCGAGATCAAGGCTGTCGATCTGGTGCGACAGGGTGAATGCGCCCCTGGCCGTGGCCTTTTCGGCGATCAGGTCGCCCAGCGCCGCATTGCCCTCATAGGCATATTCCAGACCCTGGATGAATTGCGGGAATTCATGGCTGGTGAAAACGCCCTCGAATTTGTGGTTGGCGTTGATGTGGTAGCCGGCATTGACGCACCAGTGCGTGTCCAGCACGACGATGGTGTCGGCGCCGCACGCCTTGGCGCGACGGGCGATTTCCTTGTGGCCGTCGATTGCCTGCTGGCGGCAGCCATGCAGGCGGCCCGGCTGTTCCGACATGATCATGGTCGGCACGTGGGTGATCTTGGCGGAAAGGACGATCTCTCCCATTTGTTCCTCCCTGGATTCCTTGAAGCGGTCAGTTTGCGCCGAGCTTCGGTATGGCGTGTTGACCCAGAGCAAGCCCGATGTGCTTTTGCTCCATGTAGAATTCGAAGGACCAGTCGCCGCCGTCGCGGCCGATGCCGCTGGCCTTCACGCCGCCGAAGGGCGTCGGCAGGTGGCGGACATTCTCCGAGTTCACCCAGATCATCCCGGCCTCGAGCTTGTCGGTGAAGCGCAGCGCCCGGGTAATGTCATTGGTCCACACATAGCCGGTCAGGCCGTAGGCGACGCCATTGGCGATCTCCAGCGCTTCCTCTTCCGTCTCGAAGGGAATGGCCGTCAGCACCGGGCCGAAAATCTCCTCCTGCGCAATGCGCATGTCGGGCCGCGCATCGGTGAAAAGGGTGGGGGCGACATAATAGCCTTTGCTTTCGGGCGTTGTGCCGCCGGCGGCAATCGTCGCACCGTCCTGTCGGGCGACATCGAAATAGGATGTGACCTTGTCGTAGTGCACCTTGTGGATCAGCGGCCCGATTTCGGTGGCCGGATCGAGCGGATGGCCGACGCGGATCCTGTTGACGCGTTCCACGAGCTTCGCCTGGAATTCCTCGGCAATGCTGCTTTGAACGAGCAACCGGCTGGAGGAGGTGCAGCGCTCGCCATTCAGCGAATAGATCATGAAGACCGCCGCATCCAGCGCCCGGTCGAGATCGGCGTCGTCGAAGACGACGACCGGGTTCTTGCCGCCGAGTTCGAAATGCACGCGTTTAAGCGTGTCCGCGCCCTGTTTCATGATCATCGAGCCGGTTCGGCTTTCGCCGACGAAGGCAATGGCCTTGATGTCGGGATGTTCGGTCAGCGCCTTTCCGGCATCCTCGCCGAAACCGTTGACGAGGTTCCACACGCCCTTCGGCAGGCCCGCTTCGTCGGCGATCTCCATCAGGATGCGTGCGGTCAGGGGCGAGAATTCCGCGGGTTTGTGGACGACCGTGCACCCTGCGGCCAGCGCCGGCGCGATCTTCCAGGTCGACAGCATGAAGGGTGTGTTCCAGGGCGTGATCACACCGACCGGGCCGATCGGAACGCGCGTGGTGATGTTCATGAGCGTGGCCGAGGGCAGGGACTGACCATCGCGCGCGGCTGTTGCTTTTTCTGCAAAGAACCGGAAGTTCTCGGCTCCGCGCAGCGCCGCTTTCGACATGAAGCGCAGCGCCTGGCCCGTATCCCAGCACTCGCAAAGGGCGATTTCCTCCGCGCGCTCGACGATGGCGTCGGCGATGCGGTTGAGGATTGCCTTGCGCTCGCTCGCCCTCATGTCGCGCCAGGCGGGGAAGGCAGCCTTTGCGGCCTTTGCCGCCGCGTCGATGTCCTGCGCTCCGCCCTTCGCAACGCCGCAGATCAGGCTGTTATCGACCGGCGAGCGCGTCTCGAAGCTCTCGCCGGAAGATGCGGCAACGCTTTGCCCGTCGATATGGTTGCGGATGCCGTCCTGCCGGAAACGGGCAAGATAACCGTCGAGCTTCGTCAGGTTTTCGTCCAGGTTGGTGCTCATTGCCGTTTTCCTTCAATTGTCGCTGCCGATATGGTCGCGGATCGTACTCAGTTTCGGGCTCAGTTCCGGGTCGATATTGCGCATCTCCAGGGATAGAGCGACCGGGCGCGTTTTGATCAGTTCTTCCAGGAATTCGCGTGCCGCGGCAAAAATTGCCTCGGTCGCCGCCTTGCGCGCTTCGAGCGGGCGGCCGCCGCGCAGCCGCACCGAGATATCGATGAAGCCATGATCCGGCTTGCCGTCCGCGATTGCATAATGCTCGCAGCGGATGGCGCGCACGCGGATTCCTGCCATTGGAAAGATTCCCGTCTCGATGCCGGCCAGCCGCAAATGCTCGCAAAAGGCGCCCATATCGACATGCGCGTCCAGATTGGCGGAATATTCGATCGAGAAGTGCGGCATCGCGGTTGTTCCTCTCTCGTTTATATTTAACATGTTAATCATATTGCCAGGATGATGTCAAGTGGATATGCATGTTCGACCGGCTTGCGAAGTGCAGAATGATCGGTGATGGTTATGCGGAGCAAGATTGAGCACCGGGGCAGGATAATGAGCGACAAGGATCTGCGCGCCACATCGAGGGCATTGCCCATCGCCCTGTTGAGGGCCCGCGAAACGGTGATGGCGCAGATCCGGCCCATGCTTGCCGACACGGGCGTTACGGAGCAGCAATGGCGAGTGCTGCGCGTTCTGGCAGAAGACGGCGGCATGGATCCGACGGACATTGCCGAAAAATCCTGCCTGCTCCTGCCCAGCCTGACCAGGATTTTGAAGTTTCTTGAGGAAAACGCACTGGTGACGCGCAAACGCCACGAGACCGACGGGCGCCGGCACGTCGTGGAGATCACCGACAAGGGCAGGGGATTGATCGACAGGAATGCCCCGGCCAGCAACCGGATCTACGCGGAGCTGGAGAAGTCATTCGGAACTAAGAAGATGAACAGGCTTCTCGATCTGCTCGACGAGCTTGCACACCTGAAACTCTGAACCGGCGGATTGTTGTCCGCCGGCCGCAGTTTCGTTTGTTGCTAGAACTTTCCGTTCGGGTTCGCCGCTTCCGAGTCCGGCAGGATCGGCGCGATCACGTCCCAGTGCTCGGCGATCTTGCCGTCATCCACGCGGAAAAGGTCGTAAAAGGCCATCGGTTTGTCGCCGATGACACCCTCGGACATGGCCAGCACGAAATTGCCGTCCGCCAGCACCTTGTGGTTTTTCGTGAAGCGCATGCTCATGCCGGCCGCAGCCATTTTCTCAAGGGCCGAACCCAGGCCGCTCAGCCCGTCACCGATTTTCGGGTTGTGCTGGATGTAGTTGTCGCCGTCGAAATAGGCCGGCATCTTGTCGTAGGCGCCGCCGATCAGCACCGTGTCGATGAATTCCTTGACCAGCGCCCGATTGGTCTCGGTCCTGTCGCGATCCGTGATTTCCGTCGGCCCGTCGGTCTGCGTGCGGCCTGAAGGGTTCGGCGCTGCAACCGGCTCCAGATTGTCCCAGTGTTCGACGATCTTGCCGTTCTCGACGCGAAAGACGTCAAAGGCGACCAGCGGAACGGGGCCGAAGCCCTTATAGACGCCGTGGACGAAGCCGATATCGCCGTCGGCGAAGGCGCGGACCATCGTATACTCGAAATCCGGATTGTCTGCGATGACCTGACCAGCCAGTCCCTTGAGGGCCTCAAGCCCGGTCGGAACCTGCTGGTTGTGCTGGATATAGGGTTCGGCAAAATAAGTATCGATCGCGCCGACATTCCTGTTGATCATCAATTCGGTCATGGCGCCGGTGACGATGTCCCTCGTGTCCGCCGCCGGGGCCGCGGTCGATGTCATGACGAACGCCAGCGCGGATGCTGCAAAGGTGCGAATAATCATCTGTCTGTTTCCTTGTGGGCCGGCACAGCGCCGGATACCCGCAATATGATGCGTTGATCAAATTCGCATAAGATGGTTTTATTGAGTTTCATTATTCGATAATTTGATGGAATTGGCATGCTTGATCACCTCAGGGCCATGGCCGTCTTTTCCGCCGTCGCCGAAGCGGGTTCGTTCCGCGCCGCGGCCGGCAGGCTCGGCATCTCGCCATCGGTCGTCAGCCATCACGTCACGGCGCTCGAGCGCCATCTCGACACACCGCTGATCTATCGTTCGACCCGCAGGCTGAGCCTCACCGATGCCGGCCGGCGGCTGGCCGTGTCGGCACAGGCCATGGTGCGCGCCGCCGAGGAAGGCTACCAGGCAATCGGGCACGAGGCGGAAAGCCCGTCGGGCATGCTGCGGGTGACCGCGCCCGCCGTTTTTCAATACGCCTTGTTCGTCAAGCGCGTTGCCGAATTCATGAAGCAGCATCCCAAGGTCGAGATTTCCGTGAATTTTTCCGACCGCTGGCGCAACCTGGTGGAGGAGGGGCTCGACCTGGCTTTTCGCATCGGGCCGCTGCGGGATTCGTCGCTCAAGGCGCGCAAGCTGGTCGACGGGCGGCAATTCCTTTGCGCATCGCCGTCCTATCTGAAGGTCAGGCCCGTGCCGAAGACCCCCGCGGATCTGGATGAGCTGGAGATGATCGGTTTTGCCGGACGGTCCTATACGATCGGGCGGACCGGCAAGGGCGGAAAGGGCGGCAAGGCACAGCACCGCTTGCGCATGCCCGGCCGCCTGGTGGTCGATTCGGGCTTTGCTGCTATGCGCCTTGCCGAGGAGGGCTGCGGCGCTACCGTGCTTCCCGATTTCCTGGCGCGCGCGCCGCTGGAGGCCGGTCGGCTGGTCGAGGTCCTGCCCGGCTGGACGGTGCCCGGCTTCGGCATCTATGCCGTTTGGCCGGACAATCCGGGAACCAATACCCTCAGGGCTTTGTTCGTCGACTTCATTGCCCAGATCGGCAAATGATCGATGAGACGGCTTTGCTCCGGTCCTGCGAGGATGCACGTTTTGCAGGTGGAATAGTGTTCGACTCAGCGTCCGCAATGCGGCCTAATGGCAAGGCAAACACCGGGGGAGCCGCCTTGCGCATGAAAACAGCCGGCATCGGTCTGTTGCTGGCCGCCATGGTCTGTCAGACACCGCACGCCTCGGCCGATTGCGCAGCCTGCATGCGTTTCGAGGTGCTCAGGCCGGACGGCGGATCGATGCTCTTCGACGATATGCTGAAGGAGCTCGAGGAACGGCCGGTCGCGATTGTTGCAGTAAAGACCGGTCCTTTTTGCGATGAAGGGCCGGGGGCAACCGTGGCAGCGGAACTCCAGGCGGCGAGCGAACGACAGCTTGTGCGGGCGGAGGCCATCGCTCAAAAGGTCGGGCAATGCCCGCGCACATGCGCATCGACTGTGAACGAGGCGCAATATTGTGCCTATAGCGACCGCCTGGTCGCCGACCGGTACCGGCTCGGCGCCATCGGCCTGAGACTATCGGAACTGCTTCACATCTATGAGCAGGCGGGCAAGCTGGCCGAGCATCCGATCGGCGTGCTTTTTGCGGATGTCGAACTTTTCGGCGACGAGGCGCTGGAAACTCTCCGACAGGCGCAGCGGGCGCTGGAGAATGGCGATGCGAGCGCGCTGCCCGACGTCCGATGGCAGGCGAGTGAAACGGAAATCAATCGATTGTTCGGCGTGGTTTCGCTGCTCGTCGATTTTGCGTTGATCGAGGGTGATACCGAACAGGTCGAACAGGCACTCGAAGCAGCGACAGGGGAACTAAGGGCCATCCACAACGACCTCTCACGCGCATTGACCCGTACAAGGGTCATGGAGCCGCATGAGCGGACTGCTTTTGAAGAACGGATACTGACGGCTGCCTCGAATGTTTCTTTTGCTATCGCCAGTTTTGAAAGGGCAGCCGCCGCCAGCGGAGTGGCGACGCAGACCGGGACTTCGGCAGATGTCAAAGCAATCCCGCCGGGACTGAATTCCACCGCAGTGCAGGAAACGGTCGGTTGCCTGAACCGCCTGTTGCTGAGCGCGATGACGGGTTCGCAAGCGCCGGCCCTGGCGCAGAACACCCTGCAGGAATGCCGCTCATTCGATGCTTGCGGCGATCGCGGGTCCGTCGATTTGCCGGCTAATATGTCGCTCCTGAAGGCGTTTCTGGCAACGCAGGAGGAGGCCGGAAAACAGACAATGGCATTTTTGAACACCATTTGTTCTTCTAACTGACAGCCCTGTGGATAATTACACGGGTATTATATTTCGGTAGCGAAACGACAGCTTTTTATTCTGTGCTTGGCACGGAGCCGAAATTCCAGGGTCGACCTGTGGATCATACCGGCCGGGCAGTGGTTCGCATGACTGGCCCCGCATGGTGCTGCATCCAGTCAACACCGTTTCTCCCTAGCCTTCCGTATTCGGCATGGCCGCGTCGTCGCGTTCCGCAGCGCGGCGAAATGCCGGCCTGTCCGTGACCCGGTCGCGATAAGCGCGAAAGGCGGCGCGGTCTTCGATGGTCTCGAATTGCAGGCCCCAGCTTACATGCGAGCCGACATAGACATCCGCCGCCGAGAACGTTTCGCCGGCAATATAATCGGATCCCGATACAGCCATTTCCAGCGCATCCATCACGCGGGAAAAATTGCCGTAGCCGACTGTGCGTTCCCGCTCGCGCGGCACTTCGAATCCCATCGCGCGGTTGACGGTTGCCGCTTCGAGAGGGCCGGCCGCAAAAAACAGCCAGCGATAATAGGCGCCACGCCGGTCGGTCGGCGGGGCAAGGCCGGCGTCGGGAAATGCGTCTGCGAGATAGGCGCAGATCGCGGCGCATTCGCTCACAACCGTGTCACCATGGACCACCGTCGGCACTTTTCCCATCGGATTGAGCTTGAGATAATCCGGCGCTTTCATGTCGCCGTCATAATCCAGGATCCGGGTTTCGTAGGGAGCGCCGGTCTCTTCAAGCATCCATCGCGCAATGCGCCCGCGCGACATCGGGTTTGTGTAGAATACCAGGTCCTTGCTCATACCAAACTCCCGCTGCATTCGCAGAGCAGGTTATTCCCCCATGTCGACATTGTCATGTTGAGGCGCTGGAAAACAAAATGGAAAAGCCGGCCCGGGGGCCGGCTTTGAGCAATGACGCCTGTGTGTGTCGCTCAGAACTCGTCCCAGTTTTCATTGTCTGCGGCAAGGGCTGTATTTCCCTCAAATCCGCCGCTCAGGCGCACCGTCGGCTTGTTCGCGGAATGCCCTTCCTTCCCGGAGACGCTTGCGCTTTCAGCTTCCGGTTTGGCAGCGCGCGCCAGATTGCCGGTGTCGAAGGCGCTCAGCATCACGTTTACCCGGCCAACCTCCTCGGCAAGCATCTGGCTGGCTGCGGAAGCTTCTTCCGACACGGCGGCATTTTGTTGCGTGCCCTCGTCGATATTGTTGACCGCGCCGTTGATTTCCTGGAGCCCGACAGCCTGTTCCTTTGCGGAACCGGAGATCGACTGAACGTGAAGATCGATTTCCTTGACCTGCGCGACGATTGTTTCGAGCACCGAGCCCGTCTTGTTGACGAGCGTGACGCCGGCGCGCACATCTTCGCTGGACGAGTCGATCAGCGTCTTTATCTCCTTGGCGGCGTCGCTCGAACGCTGCGCCAGTTCGCGAACCTCCTGGGCGACGACCGCAAAGCCCTGGCCGGCTTCGCCCGCACGCGCCGCCTCGACTCCGGCATTGAGAGCCAGCAGGTTCGTCTGGAACGAGATCTCATCGATGACAGCGATAATATTCGTGATTTCCTCGGCGGATTGCTCGATTTTCGTCATCGCGTCGATCGCATCCCTGACAACGATACCGGATTGTTCGGCATTGTCCCGCGCTT
Source organism: Allohoeflea poritis (assembly GCF_027889715.1). Lineage (GTDB taxonomy): Bacteria > Pseudomonadota > Alphaproteobacteria > Rhizobiales > Rhizobiaceae > Hoeflea_A > Hoeflea_A poritis. The sequence goes on along the minus strand of NZ_JAPJZH010000003.1, from coordinate 3,454 downwards.
CGGACGCCAGGCTGCTTGCCTCCACGGCCCTCTCGCTGGCGGATTTCATGGCCGTTGTCGTTTCGCTGACTGCGGCCGCCGTCTCTTCGACCGATGCGGCCTGCTGTTCGTTGCGGCGCGCAAGGTTGTCCACCGCCGAATGGATCTCACGCGAACCGGACAGCATTTGCTCCGATGCCGTTCCGATCGCCTGCATCGTGCTGGAGAGCTTCTCCATCGCATTGTTGAAATCATCCTTGAGCGACTGGAAGGCCGGCGGAAAATCGCCGCTGATGCGGAAGCTCAGGTCGTTGGCGGCCAGGCTGGACATGGCCGAGCTGAAGGATTGGGTGACCGCTGCCTGTTCACGGGCCCGGGCTTCGGTCTCCTGCTTCTCCCGTTCCTCTTCTTCGCGCTGCCTCTGTTCCTGCGCCTTCTGCTCCGCCTCCAGTTCACGTGACCGGATCAAATTGTCTTTGAAGACGCTGTAGGAGTCCGCGATCATGCCCATCTCGTCATTGCTGGCGACGTGGACATCCACGGAAAGGTCATCATTGTTCAGCGCGTCCAGACCGCCGACGATCTGGCGCAACGGACCGGTGATGTTCCTGCGCACGAGCATGATTGAAAGAAAGAGGGAAAGGACAATCGCGACGATGGTGATACCGGTCATCAGTTGCTGCGCGAATATTTCGTGCTCCTCGGCTTTCAGTGCCGCCTCGACAGTGAACTCCTCGATCTCGAACAGCAGTTCTTCAAGGTCGTGGTCGAGTTTGTTTTGCAGCGTCTCGACGCCTTCAATTTTCGGAAAAGCCTCTTCCAACGCGCCGCGTGAGGCCAGTTCAAGCGTTTCGAGAGCTTTGGTATCGAACTCCTTGTGCAGTTCAGCCAGTACGGAAAGATCCCTGTCGATATGTTCGAAGATATCGCGCTCTGCGGGCGTGTTGGACGCCTTGGCCGCATGTTTGGCCAGCGCGATCGTGTCGACGAATTCCGTGTCGACAAGGGTGGCGAATTTCCGGAAATGGTCGATGGTGTTGTCGAGCTCGCTGCGCATCTCCGGATGCCGCTCGAGTTCCTCCGCAAGGCGCATGCCGCGCTCGAAATCGATCGCCTGTTCAAGCTGGTGAACCGTGAGTTTCGTAAGGCTGGCGATCATCGCGGTGTCGCGTTCGGCAATCGCCTCAATTTCCTTGCCCACCGACCGCATCTGCCAGATACTGGTGCCGGCGACCGCGAACATGAGAACAAGGCAGAGCCCGACGATCGCGTAAATCTTTGTGCCGACGCTGAGGGATTTGCCGCCCCTGCGATCGTTGCCGGAAACCATATCCATTCATCCGCTCCAATTCAGCCCGCTTGCCGAATAGCGCGCCCGGAGCGAGATTGATCGCCCGGTGGCTGCGCAAGATCAGCCCGGTCATCCGTGTGCCTTCGCCATCGGCGAAAGACTTCAGGTGTTTTCATGAGTCATGTTGGGCTGAGACCGACCCGGCCGCCGAGCGTCATGCGATTGGATCAGTAAATCCAAGCAACCGTGATGTATATTTCTCGCGTCATGGTTTCCAATTCGTTAAAGACTGGGAAATTCCATATATCGCGTGCGCCTGGACAGGATTTTTCGCACTTATAGTATGCAATACAGAGTCAAAGATGCAATTTTCAGTTGGTACTGCGTGGATGCCAGTGGAGGCCGCCGTGAGGGTGGATAGGGTAATTAAGCAAATAATTACAGAGGAATAGCAAGCGAGCAAAGTACAAGCCGTAACCCGCAGATCCACCTTGCTGCATAAAATATCAGTGATCGGCCCTGGTTTTTTCTGCCGTTGCAAACTACCGATTGCTTTGATCGGGCTGCTCAACTTTTCGGCGCAAGAACAGGGTGCGGCGACCGGTACCGTGCGGATTGCACAGGCAGCCTCTGGCAAAAGTATATCTCTGCGGCCCGACTTTCCTTTCGCGCGGGCCCGGCATTCAGAACCGCAGGTTCTGAACGTCCCAGCCTTTCTGCGCGAAAATGTCCTCAATACCGAGATCTTCGAGGTCCCGCCGGTCCGGATAGCGGCCCGACTCGATGGCGTTCGCAATCCGCGAAGCCGAGCGGATGTCGCCGACAATATCGAATATGGCGCGGGCAGGTCTGAAAGAGCGTATGGCCATGTCAATTCTCCTTATCCAGGATGGAATCTAGTCAACATGGCCCAGGATAAAACCGCGAATTCCGAATAGCTCATGCGCGTCCCGCGCATGGCTGATGGTTTGTAACCGGTCGGGTTTTACTCCTGTTTCTGATAGAGGATTTCGCCGCGTCGCGCGACGAGCAGCATCTCGAGGGTCACCGGATCGAAATAGGCTTCCACCCGCTCGCCTTCGGGGCTCGTCCCATAGGCTTCATAGCAACCGCCATCTTCCTTGATGCGTCGGACCTGCCAGCCTTCCGCGGTCATCTTCTCCTCAAGCTCGCCCATCGTCTTCCAGCCGGCCTGATCGCCGGATTCACAGGTGTGGAGTCCCGTTGCGAATGACGGTTCAACGGCCAGGGTAACAAGTGCCGCGAGTGCGGCGAAAGCTGATTTCTTCATGGGGGGTCCCTTCCTAGTTGATCTCCACCGGGCCGGCAGGGGCGGCTGGTCTCGGCGGGTTGTACGTTCTCCAGATGCGATAGATTTCAAGCAGTGCCAGCGGAACGAAATGCACAAGGGCGGGGCCCAGATTGTTGTGAATGAAGATCCAGTGCAGCAGTGTCAGGACCGCTGCCGGATATACGAGCCGCTGAAGGCGTTTCCACCAGAGCAACAAAGTACGCTGCGAGGCGTCATTGCTGGTGGCGGCAAGCACGATGAACAGCGCGAATGCCGCCCAGCCGGTCCAGATGCCGAGTGCTGTGATTTCAGCCAGGATCAGTTGCAGCGACCCCATGTCGACGACATAGAGAATTGTGTGAAACAGGGCGTAGGCGAAGACCGCGACACCAAGATAACGCCGCCGCCGCGCCAGCCAGATGAGGAACCCCGCCTTGGGGAACAGCATGCGCAGCGGTGTCACCAGCATTGCGATGATCATGAAGCGCGCGGCGAATTCTCCGGTAGGATGCAAAAGCACTTCCGTCACCGGCCGCCCGTCCGGCGCAGCTTCGCCGCCCGCCAGCGCCAGCACCATAGGAATGGCGGGCAGGGTGAGGATCGCCCAGAAGAAGTATCGAGAATTGAGAGTCCGCTTAAGCATCGTTGCCCCATCGTCAATGCAATGCGCACGACATTAGGCGCAAGTTGCACCAGAAGTGTGCCGGCAGGAGTGGAATTTGTCGCAAAATGTAACGAGACGGGCATGGCGGTGTGCGCCCGCGTGGGCAATGGTCAGCCAATCCGTCCGCTCGCCGGTTTCATTTTCTACATTTGTGCCCGGCCTGAGAGATAGGTAACAAAACGTACCGGACACATAGGTAACACTTTTCGCTTTTGCGTGAGGTGTCGAT